>DILV01000011.1 GCA_002425225.1 Thiothrix sp. UBA5583 | reverse complement strand
GTTCCTGAAGTGCGGGATGACGGGCAAGGCGTTGGGCTAGCTGTGTTGGCTTGTCTGACATGTCGGGACTCGTTTTAATGGGGATAGTTACCAGATATTAACCCATGCATCACTTCCGGTCACACCCTTTGATTCGTTACAAAGATTGCTGGCAGATGTCTATTGTAATCCTCCCCTGACAATGTAGTTTGCCGCAAAGGTGCTGTTGAGCGGGTGGAGCAACACATTACCAAGCAGGGTATTGGCATCATTGTTTGGCCCACTGAACAGGGTTTTGCCATCCATGTTGATGTCTGTATTCAGATAGCCCTGCAAAATGTAGTTGGTATAGGCTTGTGGGTTTTCAGTACTGCTCAGGACTGTACTTAACAGGTTGGTGATGTCATTGCCTGGGCCATTGCAGGTCAGGGTGGAGCTGGCATTGATGTCGCCTACCCACAGCAATGCCAGTGTGCCGGATGTATAGCGCGTTTCACTGCCAGCAACGCTGGTTGAGGCAAGGCTGAAATCCACCAGCGTTGCAGTACTGCCAAGGCTGACCGGGCTGGCCGTCATGACTCCTAGATGGTTGCGGTGGCGTACACTGACGTAGTAGTTGCCAGCGCTGATACCTGCAAAATTCAGGGTGGTTGTACCCGTCTGTGCGTCAACCAGATTGCCATCGCGTTGTACCAGTACGGCACGGGTACTTAAGGTGGTTTTGCTACTGCTGCGCAGGTCAAGCAGTACCCAGTCTACAATAGACTGATTACCGGTATTGCTATTGACCAGTGCACTGATGGTTTCAGTTCCGCTGTGGTTGAAAGGCGCGGACTGATAGGGTTGATTGGCTGGTAGCAACTTGAGGGTGTTGAGTGTGTCTGACATCAGGCCGGTTTTGCTATCGTAAGCACCTTGTAGCAATACCCGTGCTTGCAGTTTTACACCGTCATCGCCAGTCTGGTTTTGTACAGCAATATTGAAGGTTTTGCTGGCAGTCAGGCCACCGTGGTCTGTAACAGTTACGGCTATTTCATAGCTGTTGTCCCGATTGGAATCCATGGGGGCGTCATAATCCGGGATGGCCTTGAAGTTCAGGATGCCACTGCTACTGTCCAGCGCAAAGATATTTTGGTCTGTACCACCGCTAATGGCATAGCTTAAACCGTTGCCTTCGGTATCTCCGCTGTCCGGATCCTGTGATTTGATGTCCAGTGCTAGGGTGGAAGTGTCTTCTGTCACACTGACAGTATTGCTGGAGGTGATGATGGGAGCCTCGTTGACATCCATGACCCTGACCCGCAATGTTCGGGCATATTTTTGTCCGGTACTGGCGGTTGCGGTAATTTCAAGGTCATAGGCATTGTCTTTGTCTTTATCGACAGGTACTTCAAAATCACCGGGGTCAATCATGCCGGGTGGCAGGACGCGGGGATTGACACTGGCATCCTTGGTGATCAATGTCTTGACAAACTGGATTTGTGCACAGTCCGTCGTTCCCCCAGAAACCGGGCCTACGGTAAACATGCTGGAATCGGCTCCACCAGTGATTGCATAAGTCACTGGATTTCCGCTGCTGTCCTTGGTTTGCAACAGGGTAATACCGGTAGCATTTTCATCAATCATCATGTCGGGCAAGGCGGAGCCAGGGTTGTCAATCAGGCTGGTACAAACAACGACATTGTTATTGTTGGCAGAACCTGAGAATTCGGAAGTACTGCCAAACGTGGTTGCTCCGGTTTTTTCCGTTACTGTGACAGAAATGAAATCGCTGGTGGTAACGGCCTGATTGGCGTTAAAGGTTCCTTTAAAGTTGAGTGTGCCGCCGCCCGGATGACTGAAGTCCTTGCTGCCAATGAAGGTCTGGCCTTCACCATTGCCGGATGGATCTTTGGCAATATTCTTGAAAAATTCCAGACGGTAACCAATGGTATTGGCTGGCAAATCCAGGTTGAAATCATAGGAGATGATTTTGGAGCCATTTGTGCCAAATGAACTGGTTTTCACCTCAGGGTAGTTGAGCAGGTTATTGGCTCCACTGTCTGTATCACCCGCGTCATTATTGCTAACGCCATCATTGCCGAGGTCAATCCCCAAGCCACCATTGTTGTAGATATTGTTGCTGAGGAGGCTGTTGCCTTTGCTGTTCCCCGTAACGGCAATGCCATCACCTGCAAAACGGGTAATGCTCAGATAGCGGATACTGCTGCCATCACTGCCTGCTGCCAAGGTGAGGCCGTGACTGCTGGAACCAGCGTTATTGCCATTGAGTTCCAGTAATGGCGTACTGGTAAAGCCTGTCTGTCTGGAGCTGTCCAGCACCAGCGGGGCAATGATGTCCGGCAGGGCACTTTGCAATTTGATGCTCCAGTATTTGCCTGTGCTGTCATAGTTTGGATCGGTGGTTGGTAGCATCAGGATGGCGTTTTCCTTGCCAGCAATAAGCCCGCTCTGTGCCAGGGCACTGTCATTGCCCAGCAAGTTGGCATTCAGCAGGAACTGGCGCAAGGAGCCTTGCCCGTTGTCATTGGCATTAACGATGGTATCGAAGTTGAAACCGAAATCCACATTCTTGAGGCTATTGCCGGTCAGGGTAGCTGCTTGTACCGCTTGAGCCTGTTGACCGTTCAGTACGCCACCCGTAAATATGAAATTGCTGGTATTCAAATTTGATGAGCCGGGATTGATATTTGCGTCAGCAGCGGCTGCTTTGACACCACCAATAACGGGATAGGTTGGAACCGGGATTTCTGTTCCGTTACTGCCAGCACGGCTGGAATTGACAGAATCACTAACAGCACGCAGGTAATATTTGCCGTCTGGTAAATTGGGCAGTTTATAAATGCCATCGGCGTCAGTTGTTGTCTGTGCCAGGTATTTGCCTGTGCTGTCATAGATTTCAACGGTTGCATTGGTAATGCCAACTGTGCCCGCTTCACTGGCAGGACGGGCTGCCCCGCCGCCATAGTTGACATCCTCGAATACCAGCCCGGAAATGGCACTGCTACAAATGGCTGTACCTTCAACCAGTTCTTCAACTTGTGTGGCAGTCAACTGGAAGCCGGACGTGACCGATATATAACGGCGCGGTGTGGTTTGGGAGCCATCAGGGTCTTGCGGGTTGGGGTCGATTACCCCTGTATAGGTTCCGCCTACTGATGCAATAGCGGCAGATGCAGCAATGTCTACAGGATTTGGGTTGAAGCTGACTACTGAGAATGCAATACCATCAGCTTTCAGTTGGTTATAAACGGTAAAATCGGAACCATCATTGGGTTCAGCACCAGAACCTGGCGGGTCGATGAGCATGGAAATGTCACTTGGAACCCAGTCACCGTAGCGTACTGCATCAGTCATCAAGACGATTTGCAACGGGGATGCCGTAGTACGGCTCATTTCCCGTAGTGGGCTGACGATATAGCTGGATGATGTACCGGTATTGCCATCAATGGCATAACGGATTTGTTGTACAGCACCAGCCAGATGATCTGCCCACCAGTTAACATTGTACGCACCGTTGGTACCAAATTGACGGACAGGAGCTGCCATTGCTGCGGTAGAAAAGTCACGCTCGAAATAGACGTATTGACCACCACTGACCAGTGAATCGGTAGGGCCACCAAAATGGGCAACACCAATTCGGTTTGCCGGATTGTCAGCCAGCAGTTGTGTGCCGACAGTCTGGATGGTCTTTGCGAAGTCAGCGTATTCATCTGGTGTGATTGAGCCTGAGTTGTCCACAATGAACAAAATATCTGTACCACCTGTGGCAGCACAACTGCCGCCGCCTACGGTGGGCGGGCCACCTTCGGTGATGATGACCGGGCCGAATTCGGATGTGCCAGCGCTTCCAAGCATGGCAGTAGCAGTGAGTTTGTCACCGATAGCAACATTTGCCGGTAATGGCAAGGTAAGCTGGAATGCTTTCATACCAGTATTGTCATGGGTATCGAAAGGGGGGAGGGCACAATTGCCCGCATCAATATCTGCGGCACTGTTTTCTGCGAAGCTTGCCAGATAGCGTTGACCTTCACCGTAGTCTTTGGTGCGACCAAGCTGGTTGTCGCCTTGGGTCGCGCTGCCACCGGTACTGACATCTGCTTCAAACAGTTCAAGCGTTGCACCAGCAGGGGCGCAACCACGCACGGTAATGTCGCCTGTTCCAACAATAACCTGATTCAGAATCGGCAGATTAAGCAACTGGTTTGCTCCGCTATCTGTATCATTGGCATCATTGACAGTGACATTATCGACACCAAGATCAATACCCAGTTTGCCGTTGGCATGAATGCTGTTGCGCATGAGTATGACCTGCCCTGCGCTGTTTGGCAGGGAAACACCCTGTTCAGTATTATGGGCTATCACATTGGCGTCACCTGCGGTCATGCCGCCGACCAGAAGGGCAGTACCCGCCAGACTCAGGCCGGTCTTGTTGCTGCCGGAAGTTATACCATCAGCAGCAACGCCAAGGTGGTCACAGGCGATCAGCGCGTTATCTGCGCCAGTTTTGAAACTGATGCCGTTTTGTGGGAAACGGGTGATGGACATGCCGCGTAGGGCAAAATTGTCACCTTCCACCACTAGCCCGTCAGTTGTGGCAGACAAGCCTGCACCATCCAGTTGTACCTTGAGGATACGGCTGCCTGCCCACCAGTCACCGCAGTTTGCTCCTGCCTGACTGGTGGCGTCGATGTATGTGCTGTCACCACTCAGGACAGGCAGGGGTGATAGTGGTTTGATAGTCCATACGCCGGTCGTGGCATTGTAACCTGCTTCAGTGGTGGGCATGTTGAACGTTATGGTATCCCCTCCAGCACGGTTATTGGCACATTCCATGGCATCCCGCAGTGAGCCGGAGTTGTTGTTGGCATTGTCGGTGTCAGCAGTAGTGGTAACAATCAGGGAACAAGGGGCAGAGGCAATTGTCAGGGTATAGTCCTCGACCTCGCCATTGGCAGCAGCACTGGTGCTATCCAGATTGATAGCGGTTGACCAGCGGAAGCGTGCATAAGTGGGATTGGTTGTTGCTGTGGCAGGTACATTGACAGTGATGCCGATAGTGTCAGCACCTGCGTTGCTGTCGCTTGCACCATTATCCTGTACATTGGTGGCAATCTGTTCGCCTGTATCAGTGAAGTCACCATCGCCATTGAAATCAATCCAGCCTTGCAGATAGCCACTTGCACCCGTGACAACGGCTGTCAGTGTGGCTGTCTGGCCTTGAGTCATGGCAGGGATATTGATACCACCTTCATCATCCACACCATTGTTATCATCGCCGCTGGCAGTTGCATTAGGTTGCGCACTGCTCTCAGTGTCGGGGGCGACACTGCCGAGATGAATACCCGTTGTAACTGAGTGGGATGGTGTTCCGTATGATGCAGGAGCATCGCCATAATCATTGCCGCAATCCTGTTTGGCTGCTACTACCACATCATCAATAATGAGTTCGTTACTGTTCAAATCGGCCTTGATGCCACCCTCCGTACACCATGTGTTTGTTTGTGGATCACACCATATATCGGCAACATGACCGTAGTTGACGAAGGTAACAGTAGTTGTTGCCGCTGTTGCCGTGAACTCAATGGCATAATCCTGAGCGGCAGCCTTGCTGCCCGGTGCTTTGAAATGGATGGATTCCGTCGTAGAGCCTGTTATGTCAACACGCATGATGCCATCTGCAAACTCGGTACTGCTATCAGTTTCAGGAATAGCCTTGAAATACAACCGATAAGCTTTACCGACCTGGGTTGGCACACTGGTTGATAATGTGACCGGATTTGGCCCCCAGTGGGAAACATCTAGGTCGTCTGGTACATCACGCAAGGCTACGGCTGTCAGGGTTGAGGTTAGCTTGCCATCTGCATCGAAAGTAAAACCATTGGGAATGGGAGGGTAAACACCGCGCAGAGCACCATTGCCGAAATAAATGGCTGAGTAATAAGGGGCAGTATTCCATTCTTCAACTTCAGCATAAGTATCGGTTCCACCACCAGCCCTGACCCAGTTGCGAATATTCTGCCCGCCAGCCAGCGCCCCCCATTTGAAGTGAGTCAAATCGTTGAAATTGTCTGAAAAAACCGTGGTTTGGCAGCTTGACGGGGTAATGCCATTGATGATTTTCAGGTTGACGCTGTTGCTTGGTACGGGTTGGTAAATGGCAAGCGGGTAATCTTCCACTTCACCGTTACTGGCATTTCCGGTTGGGGAGGCTGTTGTGACCGCTGTATCGGTGGTCAGGCGCAAACGGATGAAGGTAGTACCTATCTTGATGTCGGCTGGAATACTGTTCCATGTCAGGGTGACTGCCACATTGCTGGAGCCGGATGGTACAGCAACGGAAGCTGCTTCATCCGCTTCAAACGTGCCGCTTTTGTCAAAGTCGATCCAGCTATACAGTTTGCCTGCTGTTCCCGTGGTATTAGTGACAGTAAACGGGCTACTGTAACTGCTTGCATTAGCCTGAAGAACAGGGAAACGTGCTACGGTGGCCGGGCCATCGGGGGAAACAGGATGAGGTGCACCATCATCTTCTGCACCGTCTGCGGATGCATTGAAACTGTATTGGCTGGCAGCTTCTGCATCAGGCGTTTTTGTCCCCATGTGAATACCGGTAACGATGGCATGACCGGCATCACCATAAGAAGCGGGAGCATCGCCGTAATCATTCACTACCGGGTTGGCAAAATTTTTGTAGCTGCTTGAGCAATTGCTGGGAGAATCCAGCTCAGTTGGTCGCGTCACGACAGCCCTTACCGTATTTACGGCTGCAACACTTTCCACGTCAAACAGTTGTGAACCCGTCTGGGTTTCATCGTAAAAGGTAATCTTGTCGCTGCTACTGTTACCGGTAAATGTACCGTTGTTGCGGGTAAAACCGGCGAAAATCATTTGGCCGCCACCCGTAAAACTGTCGTTATTGGTGAAATCACCACCGGCAATTTTGGCATTTGAGCCGTTCTGGAAGGGTTTGTTGTTTTGCCACAATCCGCCCGGCGTACCACCGGCACTGGTGATCAGGATGGTTCCCTGATTATCCATCAAGGCACTGTTGTTGTTGAAACCGCCCCATGACACCAGCGTGCAATAGTTGGTGACATCGGAGTTCAGATTGATGTTCATGAAGGCTTTGGCATAAACCCGCCCGTAGTTGTCAAACTTGCCATCCGGGTTGAAATTGCCTTCCAGTTCCAGCCGATGGTTATTGGTCAGGGTTGTGCCATTTTCCGTGTTGAAATCTTGTTTCGCCACTAGCAACCCATCGTTGACGAAGGTGGAGTTTTTCCCCAACTGGAAACTGTAATCCATGGTCATGGTTGCTCCAGTACGGTTACGGTATGTCGTCATGCCGTTGGTATTCAGCCCGCCGGGGAAAGTCAGTGTGCCGTAATTGTCAATAACTGCACCTGCGTTATAAACGAAGGTTTGCAGGATTGTTGTGCCGTAGTTGGTCAGTGTTCCTGCGATGACATTAATGTTGGCTGGATTAAACGTTGCGCCTGTTTCCACGCACACACTTGAACCGCTGGCAAAGCCATCCAGTGCGCCGGTATATGTACCGCTGGCAATTTTGAGTGACTGCCCGGTATTCAGGGTGTAGTTGGCAGTGCCGCCTGTGCTGGTATAGGTGTAGCTGGCTGTACAATTGGCAGCAAATGCCTGGGGTATCAGGATCATGCATAACAGCAAGCCAAGTACACACTGGATGCCTACACGGGAAGCAGGGTAGGGGGCGGATACTGGTTTTTTCATGTTTATTGTATCGCTATTATTTGTTTTTCAATGACTTGCTGTTTTTATTTAAATATTTTTTATAATTATGTTTTCTCAGTATATCAGCTCGAAAAATTGACTCAATTACCTTTAATCGTTTGCAAAATGCTTGCCCACTTGCGTACAAGCTGGCATCCCGCTAGATTGCACCGCAAACCATCAGGAGGCTTCATGGCTGCTACCGTAACCATTTACCACAATCCGCGCTGTTCCAAGTCACGCCAGACGCTGGAAATACTGGAAGGCGAGGGTCTTACCCCAACCATTGTCAAATATCTGGATACTCCGCCTGATACGGCAACCCTCAACCAGTTGCTTGAGTTGTTGGGGCTGGAACCCCGTGAACTGATGCGCCAGGGTGAAGCGGAATACACAGAATTGAATCTTGCCGATCCCACCCTGAGCCGTGAGCAGTTGATTGCTGCGATGGTACAGAATCCCCGTCTGATAGAACGCCCCGTGGTAGTTGCCAACGGTAAGGCGGTGATTGGTCGCCCACCCCAGAAGGTACTCGACATCCTATGAAAACCATCCTGATCCTGTATTACAGCCGCCACGGTTCCACCGCCAGCATGGCGCAGCAGATTGCCCGTGGGGTAGAGAGTGTTGCCGAAACACAAGCCATGCTGCGCACTGTGCCGGAAGTCTCCGAAGTGTGTGAAACGGTGGCTGACAGCATTCCTGCCAGTGGTGCGCCTTATGTCTCACTGGATGAGCTGAAAGCCTGTGATGCACTGGCCTTGGGCAGCCCAGGGCGCTTCGGCAACATGGCAGCCCCGCTGAAATATTTTCTCGAAAAAACCAGCAGCCTGTGGCTTTCCGGGCATCTGACCGGCAAACCGGCTGGCGTGTTTACCTCGACATCCAGCCTGCATGGTGGGCAGGAAAGTACCTTGCTGTCGATGATGTTGCCCCTGTTGCATCACGGCATGATCATCAGCGGTTTGCCTTACGCCGAAGCTGACCTGATCAGTACGCAAAGCGGCGGTACACCGTATGGGCCAACCCATGTTTCCGGCAGTGACAGTTCCCGCGCACTGACGGATGAAGAAAAACGCCTGTGTTTTGCCCTTGGCAAACGTCTGGCTCAACTGGCGCAAAAGCTATGAAAAATCTGGCAATATGGCGCAACCTGACCCTGTTCGGTTTGCTTGGCCTGATGGGGCTGATTGTGGTGTGGAATGTCTGGCTGCGGCCTGTGCAACTCGTGCCCTTGTGGCTGGAACTGGGTTTGTTGCTTGCCCCGTTACTGTTGCTGTTACGGGGAATCTGGCAAGGCAATGCTAAAACCCATGTGTTGGCGGTGCTGGTATCGCTGTTGTACCTGATGTTGGGGATCTGGGTCGTGCTGGATCCGCTGGAAAGGGCGTATGGCTATGCCTTGCTGGTTTTGAGTGTCTGCCTGTATGCGGGAGGTTTTATGGCTGCCAAGCTGCTGGGTAAAAAAGCATGATGCGAATTGGCCACGGTTACGATGTCCATGCCTTTACTGAGGGCGATCATTTGGTGCTGGGTGGGGTAAAGATTCCGCATACTCATGCCTTCAAGGCGCATTCCGATGGTGATGTCTTGCTGCACGCCATTTGCGATGCTTTGCTGGGAGCACTGGCCCTGGGGGATATTGGTCAACATTTCCCCGATACCGCCGCAGAATACGCGAACATTGATAGCCGTATTCTGTTACGGCATGTCTATGGGCTGGTAACAAGCCGGGGGTATGCGATCCTCAATCTGGATAGCACTATCATTGCCCAGTCGCCGAAAATGATGCCGCATATTCCGGCGATGCGTACAAATATTGCGGCTGATCTGGCATGTGCCATCGGGCAAATCAACGTCAAGGCAACCACCACCGAAAAGCTGGGTTTTACCGGGCGCAAGGAAGGTATTGCAGCCCATGCTGTTGTATTACTGGGAGAAAACAAATGACTGACAAACTGACTGATGACGCACTGGCAGATATTCTGCAAGGCTTACCGGGTTGGGTGTTGCGTGAAAACAAGCTGCATCGCGTGTTAACGTTTGCGGACTTTGTGGAAGCGTTTGGTTTCATGGCGCAAGTGGCTTTGGTTGCTGAGCGCATGAATCATCACCCGGAATGGTGCAATGTCTACAAAACCGTTGCCATCAGCCTGACCACCCATGATGCTGGTGGTCTGACCCACAAGGATATTACGCTGGCGCAGGCGATTAATCGACTGGCGGGGTATCCGGCTTAGTGTTTATCGTGGTACTTCGTGGCGTATGATTCTGCGCGTATTGCTGTTGCGGCATTGTGCAATCACATCACTCCGGGCTTTATTTTCTGCATCAAGCCATGCCGGATTGCCCTTAGATTGTACGCACCAAGTTTGATGGGCTGCGTGGTTATCTTGCCAGCGAGCATCTGACGGAATCGCACAAAACAGACGTTGTGCGTTTTGGTACTGTTGAACAGCGTGGGAGGCATAGTCGTTACAACGTTCATGTAGCGGTTTGTCACCCTTCCAGCATTCTAGGTCATAGCGCACGTTATAAGTGCCAGCACGCCAAACACTATGACCTTGAGCAATTTCTCTGGCGGGGATAAAACTTAATTCCCAGTTGTTGGGTTGTTCCCCAAGGTAGCGGATAAAAAAGGTATTGCCGCCATTGCCCGTGCCGCGACTTTCAAGGGGAACCCAAGACCCCCCATTATCGCTAAAGCTGCCTATGCTCACTGCATAAGCTGCTTGCGAACAATTTCTCCCAAAAGTGTCGCATGTGGTTTCGTAGCGAGTTTCCACTCGCCACTGCATCTTAGCAGGGCGACCATCAATTTTGCAGTTCATCTCACCATTGATCCAATCTGGCAGGTTGGCTGAACTGGCATAACTAGCACTGGATATTACCAGTAGCGTTCCCAATAGTGTGGCGTGAATTGCAAAGCCTGTTATGGTCTTGATGGTCATGGGGGGCAACTCCTCGTGCGCATGTTTACTGACTAATGCAATGGGTTAAACCGTCAGTACGGGCTTTAGCTTCGCTGGTCAACCACTCGGGTTTGGCTTTCATGCACCAGTCATAATGACCACGGTGGTTATCCATCCAGCGCCCTGCGGGTTGGCTTGCCGGGCTGAAACCGCAGCCTAGCTGTTTGTTGCGGTTAAATTGCTTCACCGCTTGCTCTGCGTAAGTTTCGCATTGGGTGGATTTGACCATGCAAGGGTGTATTTCGCCATCCCGTGCGCTTGATTCAGACAGCAAGGCAGCAGACGTTGTGCTTAAACACCAGCCGTAGTGGTTATTGTAGCTGGATTGCCAGCGGGCGTTACTGTTGGCAAAGCCGCAACCCAGGCGAGTGGCAAGGTTGTTGTCGCCAACGGCATCTTTGGCGTAGATGTCACAGGTTGCGGCGTTGTTGGCATAAGCGGGGAATGCCAAGGTGGTGCAAAGGGTGATCAGGGTGGTGGCATGACTGGTTTTCATCGTTGATCTCCTCGGGGGTTTTACCGTGTTGGTATGGTAATATGTTGGTATCTGATGGTTTGTGTGTGTTGCTCGTCTGCACTGTCGGACAAGAGTTTGTAAGGCAAGCCGTCTGCCTTGCCGATGTACAGCTTAGCAGTACCCGACCCTATGTCTTTCATGTCGCTGTGATAACTCAATACTGTCATTTCCACGCCATCAACGGTTTCTGTCCCGTCTTCCTTGCAGTTTGATAATTGGATGGTGCCATCCTTCATCATGCCGATGGTGATTTTCTCGGTAGTATCCATGTCCATCGGAGCTTTTTGCCATTTGCCATCCATTGCCATGAAAAACTGCCCATCGACTTTCATGGCTTCCAGTTTGATGCCGTCACCTTCTGTTACGGAATGCCATGCGGGTTGGGCTATTTTGGTTTCACTGGCTTTGACAATGGGTTCACAGGCAGCATCCAATGCAAAGGCAGGCGATAAGGCGAACAGGTTCAGGGTGATAACAAGTCCAGCGTGTTTCATCTTTCGTTTCCTCATGGTAATTGGCGGTGGGCTTGACGCAGCAGTGTTTCCAGCTTTTGCAGGCCATCTTCCAGATATTCACCCCCCATTTTGCTGATACTCAAGACCCGTTGGCCTTGGCGCAGCGAAACCTTGTCGATTTCGCGTCCTCGCCGGAAACTGTTGGCTTCGTCCCCTAGGTTGGCAATGCTGTTTTTGCCCGCAAACAACGTTTTGAAACCTTGCTTGGCAGCATCGACATCGTGGTAGTCGATCAACATCAATCGCACAGAGAAGCGTGCATTTTCGTAGTCACACATTTCCGGGGTGTCAGTGGTGGCTGTTACTGTCTGACCGAAAGTGGCCTGAATATCGGCGGCACTGATCAAGGTGCAAAGAGAAGGCGCTTTGCTGGCAGTGCTGGTGATGGGGGCGGGTTTGTCGGCGGCTTGTTTTTCACCACAAGCCGCCAGCAGTGCGCAAGCACAGAGTAGCAATACTAAACGACGCTGTTTCATGGTTTGCTCCTTGGATTCACAGTTATTGTTTCCTGAGTTCCACCCGACGGTTACGGGCGCGTCCCTCAAGGGTATCATTGGTATCACGCGGGCTGGCTTCGCCGTACCCTTGGGTACTTAAGCGGTTATCAGTGATTTTGAAACGTTCCACCAAGGCGGTTTTCACCGCAGCAGCCCGCCGGTTGGAAAGATCAAGGTTGAAACTGTCGCTGGCAATGCTGTCGGTATGCCCGCCGATGGCAAGTTTCCAGTCGGGGTGTTTGTTGAGCAGGTCGGCAATGGTATTCAGGGTTTCATCCGATTCCGGGCGCAAGGTGGCACTGTTGAAGCTGAAAAAGATGTCGTAGATGTCGACCTTTTCCCCTGCTTGCAAGGCTTTTTCCAGTTCAGCGGCTTTGTTGCCACTTCCTGCACCGTTGCCACCTTGCCCAAGGCTTAGGCTACCTGCACCGCCGCCCATTGAACCCGTGCCTGTACCACCGCCACCGTTACCAGTACCCGCTCCTGCACCGCTGCCACTGGCTGCACCACCGCTACCTGTTGGGAAAGGTTCGGCATCGGTATCAAATTCACCGGCTATTTCCGGTGGTTTGCCCGTATTGGTCGCCATCGGCAAGTCGTCGCTGCTGTGGCAGTCAAACGTAATTTGTGTGACCTGTAAGCGATCGCGTTCTGACGGGGCAGGCGATGTTGCTGCGATTTCTTCCAGCATTTTGCTCATCACTGGGTCATCGGCAAACTTGGCTCTCAAGGCTTCATCCGCACCAAAACCCAGACGGAATTTGAGTATCAGTGGATTATCGGGGTCATCCAGCACAAAAAACTCTGCTTTTTCCTCACCGAACAAGCCATTGACGTGTAACGCAGGCAATTCCGCCGGTTTACCGTTCAGCAATACGGGGAATGGGACGGGGGTTTTATCGGGCACTTCCAGCGCATAAACTGAGGGCGCAAACCACCAGCGATAGGGCGAATCAGGGTCAAGCACATTTTCCGGGGTGGTGCTGTGATTGAGCGTGGTAACGATGGAAACATCTGCTTTGCCCGTGGTTTTTAAGCGGGTGTAATTGTCGTGTGTCAGGCTGATAGCAACGCTGTTCGGCACAGTTTCCGGCAATTTGGGGTCAAACACCGCGAGATAATAGCCCGCTTTCTGCTGGTCTTCGCGCAATACCCGGCGGGTCACGTGGGTGCTGACCAGTTCCGGTGGCTTGTCGCTGAAGGGATCATCGACTTCATGTTCACTGGAGTAATGCAGGGTAATACCTGCTTCATCGGTACTGGTAATGCGTTTGATGGATTCGTAATCGCCGCTGCGTTGGTTGATGGCGGTGACAATGTGCAAACCGGGGCATAGCGGAATGGTGGGTGTGGTGGCATCCGCCACACTGGCAATAGGCAGGCTGATGTACAAACAAACCAGACACGGGATTAAAGCCTTCACAGTTTGCCCCCTACACCCAGATAAACACAAAACGCACCAAAGCCCATGAATAACAAACCGCCTGTCAGGGTGGAAATCGCCAGCAAATACGGCTGTTCGGGGTGTGCTGTCGGAAACACCACCGTCACTTTCTCACCCAATTCAAACGGGTAGAAAGAAAACGTAAATGCCCCGTTTGCTTTGCCAATCAGTGTCGGGCTGCCACCAATGGTAGCGGGGTACTTGTACGCGGGTCGTCTGGCAATGCGATGCCCGTTGCGGATAGCGGTATTTTCCGGCTGAATGGAGGGCGAATAGCGTCCTGCCAAAAAACCAATGACTTCGCCCTCCACTGTCGTACCCACCACGCGGTAATAAAGGGGGTAAGCGGCAGTTTGCCAGCCCATGATGAGCAGCCATACACCCAAACCGAACAGTGCGCAACGCAACACGAATTTCATCATCATCGCCTCAACGTCCTATTGCACCCATGCCGGGTACACCAATACCGAGGCAGAACATGTTTTGTTTTTTAGCTCGATACACGCAAGCATCACCACCACCTGCTTCGGCGTTGTAACCAGCGGAGAAAATACCCTCCCCATCGGGTTGGCGGATGGTGATATTGCCACCTTCGCCCGTACCCTCCTGACTTTTGGCAAGGGTGGTAATCGCTTCCCCGGCATCGTTGTATAACACGATCATGCGCGGTTCGGAGATAAGTGCAGCCGTGTCCTTCCCACCTTTTGCCACACTGACGACCCCTGTTTGACCGTCGCTGGATGTACCAACAAAAG
This sequence comes from Thiothrix sp. UBA5583, assembly GCA_002425225.1. Taxonomy (GTDB): domain Bacteria; phylum Pseudomonadota; class Gammaproteobacteria; order Thiotrichales; family Thiotrichaceae; genus Thiothrix; species Thiothrix moscowensis. The sequence continues at coordinate 79,911 of DILV01000011.1, read as the reverse complement.
CCACGTTTTCACCTTGGGTATTGGCCGCCATGACTGTGCCGGAGCCGCTGGTAGTGGGGTTTGTGCCAGCGGAAACCACCACTTTGCCTGCTTCGTCATACAAGCGCAGGGCAAATTTCTTGCCGGGGCGTAATGCCATTTCGCCTAAGGGTTGCCTGCTGTCAGCATTGCTGACGAGCAAGCCATTGACTCCTTCTTCGGGAGAGCCAAGGGCGGTACGGACACCATTGCTGGTTAAAACGGCTTGGCTGATATTGGCATCCGCATTGAGGTAGCCAATATTGCTTTTATTCGCGGCAATAACACGGGCAGACTCACCGTCAATCAACAGTTCCGCCATGGCTTTACCCGGCTCACCCAGACGCAGGCTTGAAATGCCTTTGTCAGAATTAACGGTCATTAGGGTTTTACCTGCTGCATCCACCACAGTGAACGGGGCTTGCACGGTATTGCGGTTGGCTTCCAGTTTGGCAATGCGGGCTTCGAGAGCTTCCAGACGTGCATCGTTATTGGCAGGTGGGGTGGGAGCGGGGTTGCCGCCGGGTTGTTGTTGCTGTAAACGGGCAATGGCTTCCTTGACGGTTGCCATGTCTTTTTCCAGTGTTTCGACGGATTTGTCCAATTCGTCAGTAACGTCTTGGGATTTTTCCATCCAAGCGCGAATTTCTACGATGGTTTGTGTCATGCGTCCTAATGTTTGCGCCCCTTCCATAACTATGACTTCAGAACCTATCATTGTTTGTGCAGGCACGAGTAGGGGCGTGTTTTCACTAGCCCAGTTTGTAGGTAGCGGAGGATAATCCGCTGCCATGACTATTGATGGTAACAAGATAAAAAGACTGGTTAAACGGAGTGGAATGGACATAGATACTCCCCCTCTTGCATCTATAATTTAATGACAGGATGCGGTAGCTTTCACCGCATCCCTGACATTTTGGGTTGTCAATCAATTCGGAGCCGGGGTAAATTTCCACAATACGTTTGGCTCATTGACGCAATCCCATTGGGTGATATTGTCGCCGTTGCCGTTAGTTGCTCCGTGTTGGTGCAAACAGGCTCCATTACCGGATTGGATTTGTACGTAAGGATCAGTCGGGTTGTTGCTGGCTTTAAGTGTGTGCCAGGTTTGGTTGCGTGGGCCATCGTAATTACAATCCCACTGGATGATATTGGCTCCACGATCTAGGCTATCATTTTCGACAGTGACGCATTTACCACTGTGTTTGAACCGTAGTAGGAAATAACCACTGCCGGTTGGGATACGTTCCAGCTTGGTATTACCCTGATTAACGCAATCCCATTGGGTGACGTTGCCGCCATTGTTGTTAATATGCCCATGCTGATGGACACACTTATTACTGTGTTTGGCCTTGATGTAAAAGATACCGTCTGCTGCGGGTTCGGCACTGGCGGGCACGCTCAGGCAGGCCAATGTCAGTGCTAGGGTCATGCTGATGGTGCTTAGTGATTTCATGGTCATACTCCTTCTCGCTACAAGAGATACCAATATAGTACCAGTAATGTATTTTGGCAAATACCAAAATGTAGCTGCGTGTATATTTCCCTGAAGTTAAGCCCATAAAAAAACGTTGGGTAAAGTTCAGATTTAACTAAAATTGCGCTTTCTGGGATATGGAGGGAGTAGTAGAGAGTATGGTGGATGTGTTTGTGCTGTGCAGTTATGTGAATGCTAATAGCCTTGTGGTTAAGCAATTGCCAAAAGCCGGGGAGTCGTTGCAGGCTGAATCGTTATGGACGGAACATGGAGGGAAAGGCTTAAACTTGGCGATTGGAATGCAGCGCTTGGGCTTATGGACTTACCCACTGATTGCGGTAGGCAACGACACGCCGGGTGATGCATTGATTGCCTTGCTACGGTCTGAAGGTCTTGATACACAAGGTGTTGTACGTACTTCCATCCCTTCCGGTTTTGGTGTCGGTTTGGTAACAGCCGATGGTGACAATATTATTGTTGTCTATCCGGGTGCGAACGCCCAACTGAATATTGGTCATGTTCAGACTGCCAGTAATGCCTTGCAAGATTGCCGCTTGGTGTGTGCCCAGTTTGAAATTCCTGATGCGCCGATACAGGAAGCGTTCCGACAAGCACGGCAACGCGGCATCAAAACCTTGCTGAATCCCTCGCCTTGGCGTGAACCTGAAACGGTGCTGCTTGCCCTGACGGATATATTGGTACTCAACGAAACAGAAGCAGCAGCTTGTTTTGGTATTACTGATGTGGACACCATGTCACTTGTCCAGTGGTTGCGTTTGTTACCGTTGCTGGCATGGGAGGGGGAGTTGCTGGTGGTGACGCTGGCTGAGCGGGGCTGTGTGGCATTACAGCGCGGGCAGGTGGCAATACATGAATCTGCTTGGACAATTACGCCTGTAGACCCGACAGGAGCAGGGGATGCGTTTACCGCAGGGCTGGCTTATGCTTTGCTGAACGATTATCCATTCGTTAAAGCATTACGCTTTGCCAATGCCTGTGGGGCTATGGTTACATCCCGGCAGGGAGTTCTGTCTGCGTTGCCATTCGTCGCGCAGGTTAATACTTTTATACCTGTTCAGGATTCATCTTCAACGTAATCCGATACGTATACGCATCCCCCCGGAATGTTCCTTCCACATATTCCACCATTTGTCCACTAGTGGCGTAAGTTTTACGCTTAAGCAACAGACAGGGGCCGGGTTCCAGGAAACCAAAAACAGCCATTTCATCCTCGTTGCTCATCGCTGCTTCGATGGTTTGTTCGCCATGATCCAATGCGATGCCGCAGCGTTGCTGCAAAAACTGATAAGCAGAACCTTCAATGTCCCATTCTGCTAAAGCAGGTGCAATAGTCAGGTCATACCAAGCCACTTCCCGCGTCATGGGGATTCCATCACCAAGGCGTAAGCGCACCAGTTTTAAAAAGCGTGCTGTAGACGGGCGGTTGAAAACAGAAGCAATGGTGCGATCAGAGACAATACGCCGTTCCAGTAATTGAGTGGATGGCGCGACCCCGATTTCCCGCATTTCCTCGGTAAAACCTTTGAGCTTGCCTAGTTCCGGGTTAATGCGTGGCGGAGCTTTAACCATGACACCGGCACGTCCGTGGGTGCTAATGTAGTCTTGCTCGCGTAATTCATCGTAACAGCGACGGACAGTGGTACGGCTGAGTTTGAGGGCTTCTGCCAGCGTGCGTTCCGAGGGTAGGCTATCGCCATCGTTCAATTCGCCTGCTTCAATCATCTGGATGATTTGACGTTGCAATTGGCGATAGACCGGTTCTGATATGCCTGAATCAGGTTTCAGCCGATCAATGAAGGCCGCGCTGTCATTCATTGCGTGACGGGCAACGGGTGCTGGTATTAAGTTTGCGTAAGAAGACTGCCCCATGCTACTAAATTCCTTACTGTCGGATGTTAGACAGTACCATAAAAAACCATAACATGGGCTACGTTGAAGATAATGTTACGTTTTTCAAGTGAGCCAGGGCATCTTCTGCTACCTCGCGCACCTCTGCTTCTGGGTCTTGCAGGCAGTTTTGCAGGAAAGGGTGTGCTGCTGCATCGTGGGTTAGCCCCAAATAGTGGCAGGCATCTGCGCGGATAGATGCTTTGCGGTGCATTGCCAATTTACCCAAATCTGGTATTACATGGCGCAAAACAGGTGTGCCTGCCAGATCTTCCATCACCACGCCAATGCCGATCCGCACACTGAGTTTGGTGCTCGGGCTGCCCAGCAGTTTCAGCAATACTTGCAGGGTTGCTGGTTCTTGCTGGATACGGGCAGTAACTTCGGTTGCACGTCCGGTCGATAACTGTGCGGCAAATTGCAGGTCAGTGGCATGTTCTGTCAGCGACCAGCGAGGGAAGGTTTGCCAATGAGGCGTATTCATGGGGTGAGACCATTTTTGTTGCAAGGTTGAGTGTGGATTTTGGGGACAAGTGCCATGTTCCAGTTGGCAATGCCCCAGTCCCACAAGGTGGTGGTGTCTGGAAATTCATGAGCGGCAGGGCAGGGCTGACCGAGAAAATGCAGGCAGGCAACCAGTGTTTTTACCCGGCTATGGGTGTCGATGGCAGGCGCTAGGTTTTGTTTACTTAGCTTTTGCCCTTGTGCATTGGCTGCGAGAGGGATGTGTGCGTAAGCAGGTTGGGGCAACCCCAATAGTTGTTGCAGGTAAATTTGCCGTGGTGTGTTGTCGAGCAGGTCGGCTCCCCGTACCACCTGATTGATACCCTGAAATGCATCGTCAACCACTACCGCCAGTTGATAGGCAAACAGGCCATCTGCTCGCAGAATGACGAAATCGCCCAGCTCACTTTGCAGGTCCTGACAATACTCGCCTCTTACTGCATCTGTAAAACAGATCGGCTGGTCATGGGTACGTACCCGGATGGCATGTTGATGTTTGCTAGGTACATGGGGTTGTTGGCGGCAAGTACCGGGGTAAACCCAGCCATATTCACCTGCGTGCCCCTGTTGCTGGATGTGCTTGCGCGAACAGTAACAGGGATAGGTATGGGCTTGCAGGTAGGCAAGTGCTTCGTGATAAGCAGGAATCCGCTGGTTTTGGAAAAGGATTTCATCATCCCATTCAAAGCCGTAGGCGTGCAGTGTCTGAATGATGTGATTAGCAGCACCAGGCTGTTCACGGGGTTTGTCGAGGTCTTCGATGCGCAGTAGCCATTTGCCACCTTGCTGGCGAACCGCCAGATAACTGGCGGTTGCCGCAACCAATGAGCCAAAATGCAATGACCCAGTGGGGGATGGGGCAAATCTGCCGGTGGTCAACAAGGGGGGTGTCCTCAGACAGCCATTTGTTTTTCCTTGATTTCCTGGGTAGTTTTGCAGTCGATGCAGAGTTCTGCTGTAGGGCGGACTTCCAAACGCTGCAAACCGATTTCAACACCACAGGCATCACAGTAACCGTAGTCTTCTTCGTCTAGACGGGCGATGGTTTTCTCGATTTTGCGGATCAGCTTGCGTTCACGGTCGCGGGCGCGTAGTTCCAGGGCAAATTCTTCTTCCTGGGTTGCGCGGTCAGCAGGGTCAGAAAAGTTGGTTGCATCTTCCTTCATGTGGTCAACCGTGCGGTCGACTTCTTCCATCAAGGACTTTTTCCATGCGACGAGGATGTTACGAAAATGCGCTATCTGCTTTTCGTTCATGTATTCTTCGTCGGGTTCCGGGATATAGGGCTCGATACCTTCAACTGGTAACGCTGACTTCCGTGTCATGTAGGTTACATTGTCAGTTGCCATTTTTTTCTCCAACAAGCTTAAGGGTCAAGGCTGGCGGGTTTGAATGCCACGTCAGACCTTGCGTTTGAGCAGGCATAATGACCGCAAATTTGCGGCGCGGATTATAGCCGAACTATTTGGTTAAAACACGTTATTTCTTACATAAAACGAAACTGAAACCGGACAGCTTCTTCCCCTGGATCAGAAATATTTAGTACCAATTCGCTGGGAATGCCAGTTTTCATCAGTTCACTATTAAAATTGTTTATATATTCTTCGGGCGTAAAGCGTCGTAGAGCTACCACTTCGTTACTTTTGTCCAGGAAACTGATTTCAACTAACGGGTAAGGTTGGGCAAAAACTGCGTCATTCTGGATGGATACACTAATAGTAAGGACATCCGGTGTGTTGGGGTGGGAGTAGACATTACGGCTGAGTAAATTGATTTTGCTGACATCGCGTGGAATGTGGATTTCACAGCCAAGCAAAGTACATGCTTGGCGGGTAAACGTGGCGGTCAGCGGCTGTTGAGCCAGCCAGTTGCGGCTGGTATACAGCCCCTGGAGTAGCAGAAGTAATGTCAGGGCAGCAATACCAATGTACAGAAAGCTGCGGGAACTGAACGACTTGGGGGTGGCTGTTTTGTAAGTATTTCTGTTTGCTGGTGGCTGACTTGCCGGATGCGGTATTTTTTTACTGAAAAATCCTGAGTTCTCTTGTGGGTAGGAGACTTTCTGATCAGAATTGTCTGTATCTGCCCTGAGAGCCATAACATGTTCTGTTTGGGCAAAGCGGCGCTCTTCTGGCAGGGTGGTGCTCAGGTTCTTCATGGCATCGAATATCGCGTCACATTCACCACACCGCAGCAAGCCTTGAGCCGCTGTGAGTTCTTTCATGGTAACGCGAAAAATCGCCTTGCAGTGATTACACTGTGTGTACATGACTCCATGCCATTTTGAATAGTCGCCTTATTTTAGTCGTAAAAATTCAGGAATTCACATTCAGAGGTGTAGAAAATAACACCGTAAAGGCGATTCGCGCAAAAAATGCAGATCAACGGCAAGTGCCAGAAACCCGAATCCAGTCGTCTTTTTGCTTAATAATTAGATTGTCTAATGATGGCTGATAGGCGTTGATAATGGCTTCGGTCTGTTCTGCCAAAATACCGGAAAGAATCAGTTGCCCGCCTTTGCGCAATCTGGCAAGCAACACAGGAGCCAATTCAACCAGTGGGCCAGCCAAAATGTTTGCCATTACCACATCATGGGTTTGTTGTGGCAGTGCATCCGGGTAACAGGTGTGCAGTTGAGCTAGGTCAATATGGTTGCGTTCGGCATTGTCTAGGGTGGCTTGTAGAGCCTGCGGGTCGATGTCTGTGCCGACTGCCTGTGTTGCACCCAGCTTGAGGGCTGCAATAGCCAATACTCCCGAACCACAGCCATAGTCCAGGACGGCTTTACCCGTCATGTCTTGCCCATCCAGCCATTCCAGACAGAGTGCAGTAGTGGGGTGTGTGCCTGTGCCAAAAGCGAGGCCAGGGTCGAGCAGCAGTTTTACGCTGTCATCGTCGGGTGTCTCGTACCAGCTTGGATAAATCCACAGCCGTTCACCGAAACACATTGGCTGGAAGCTATCCATCCATGCGCGTTCCCATGGCTGGTCTTCGATGGTCTCCTGTTGCAGGAAACTGATTTGCCAGTCGATTTTACGGACTTCCAGTTCCAGCAGCAGTTCGGTGAGGTCGGTGTCTTCCTCATACAGGGCAGTGACGACCAGATTGTCCCACAGGCGCATTTCGCCCGGTTTGGGTTCGAGGATCGGGTCGTCTTCCGCATCCTGCCAGGTGATGGAAACCGAACCAGCGGCCTCCATCGTATCGACGACGGTATCCTGATGGCGGGAAGTCGTGTGGCAAACCAGTTGCTGCCAACTCATTTCTTCATGCCCAGCATTTTTTCGAGGTAGTGGATGTCAGCGCCACCAGCCTGGAACGCGGCGTCTTGCATGATGCGGGTTTGCAGCGGAATATTGGTCTTAATGCCTTCCACCACCATTTCGCTGAGTGCGCCGTGCATCCGGCTGATGGCGGTCATGCGGTTTTCACCATGCACGATCAGTTTTCCGATCATGGAGTCGTAGTAAGGCGGTACGCTGTAATCGGCATAGATGTGCGAGTCTACCCGCACACCCAACCCGCCCGGTGCGTGGTAGCGGGTAATTTTGCCCGGTGAGGGGGCAAAGGTGTTGGGGTCTTCCGCATTGATACGGCATTCAATGGCGTGACCATGCGGCTTGATGTCTTGTTGGCGGATTGTCAGTTTTTCGCCTGAGGCAATTAACAATTGCTGCTTGACCAGATCCACACCAGTAATCAGTTCCGTGACCGGGTGTTCGACCTGCAAACGGGTGTTCATTTCGATGAAATAGAACTCGCCGTCTTCGTACAGGAATTCAAACGTACCCGCGCCCCGGTAGCCGATGCGGCGGCAGGCTTCGGTGACTTGTGCGCCGATGCGGGCGCGTTGCTCTTCGGTAATGCCGGGAGCAGGTGCTTCTTCCACCACTTTCTGGTTGCGTCGCTGCATCGAGCAGTCACGTTCGCACAGATGAATGGCATTACCGTAGGAATCTGCCAGTACTTGCAACTCGATATGGCGCGGGTGTTCGAGGAATTTTTCCATGAATACCACGTCATTGCCGAAAGCCGTTTTGGCTTCGGCACGGGTCATGGCTACCGCACCCACCAGTTCGTCCGGGCTGCGCACTACCCGCATCCCACGCCCACCGCCACCTCCCGTCGCCTTGACAATCAGCGGATAGCCGATACGGCTGCCCATCTGCAAAATGTCTTCCGGTGCATCAGGTGTGCCGCCTTCCGAGCCAGGCACGCAGGGTACGCCTGCGGTAATCATGGCTTCCTTGGCGCAAATCTTGTCACCCATCAGGCGGATGGTTTCGGCACGTGGGCCGATAAAGACAAAGCCGCTAGATTCAACCCGCTCAGCAAAGTCGGCGTTTTCCGACAGGAAGCCGTAGCCGGGGTGGATGGCATCCGCACCAGTCACTTCCGCTGCGCTGATGATGGCAGGGATATTCAGGTAGCTGTCAATCGAGCGGGGTGGGCCAATACAGACGGATTCGTCTGCCAGACGCACGTGTTTGAGGTCGCGGTCAGCGGTGGAATGTACCGCAACTGTCTTGATACCGAGTTCGCGGCAGGCACGCAAAATACGCAGGGCAATTTCGCCACGGTTTGCGATCAATACTTTTTTCAACATGTTGTCACCTCGAAGGTGTTACGCATCCAGAAGATGGCGGATCACAAACTTATTCAATGATGAACAGCGGTTGCCCGAATTCAACAGGTTGCTCGTTTTCAACCAGAATGGCGGCAACAACCCCTGCCTTGTCAGATTGGATCTGGTTGAGCATTTTCATGGCTTCGATGATGCACAGGGTGTCACCGACCTTGACGCTTTGCCCAACTTCAACAAAAGCCTTGGCAGTTGGAGAGGATGCCCGGTAGAAGGTTCCTACCATGGGCGATTCGACCGCATGACCAGTAGGTTTGCTGGCAACCGGTGCTTCGGGGGCTGCAATTGCCGGGCTGGCAGCAGGATGGGCTACAGGCGGGGCATAGAAGTGTTGCGGGACAGGAGCTGTTGCCATCATGCCGGAGTTGAGTCGGCTGATGCGCACGGAGTCTTCGCCTTCTTTGATCTCGATTTCAGCTACATCGCTACCTTCCAGTAGCTGGATCAGTTTTTGTATTTTACGCACGTCCATCATGAGTTAACGCCCTGTCATGTTTATTGAGTTTCTGTATGGCGGCATACAGTGCAAGTTCGTAGCCCAACGCCCCAAGCCCCAGAATCACGCCTTCTGCTATATCGGAAAGATAAGAGTGATGGCGGAAAGATTCGCGGCGGTGTACGTTAGACAGATGAATTTCGATAAAGGGGATGGCAACACCCAGCAGAGCATCCCGCAAGGCAATGCTGGTATGGGTATACGCACCAGGGTTGATCAGGATGAAATCAACCTTTTCATCCATCGCCTGATGGATGCGGTCAACCAGAGTACCTTCGGAATTGCTTTGGAAACACAGCAAGGCATGTTGTTGCTGGTTTGTCAGCGATGTCAGGCGGGTTTCAATTTCGCTCAGGGTCAGGCTGCCATAGTGACCGGGTTCACGCTTTCCCAGCAGATTCAGGTTTGGCCCATTGAGCAAGAGAATTGTCGCCATCAAACATCCGCCTTTCGTTGCAGATACCCATAAAATGGCGGCATTCTACACCGAATTGTCACGATATGCAGCAATTCGGTGTGAAAATGCAAAAAGTGCAGGGTGACTTAACGCCCCTTGAACAGGGAGCCAAGAATACCGCGCACAATTTGTGTACCGATCCGGCGACCTGCACTGGAGGTGGCAGCCTTGACGGCGTTTTTCAGCAAGCCCTCGGCAATATCGCCCATCATGCTGCTTTCTTCGCGTTTGCTGCTGGCCTCGTAACGGCGAGTAGTCTTACGTTCTGCCTCTTCCGCTTCCTGGGTGGCGGCTTCAGCGGCGGCTTGTTGCGTGCGCTTTTGCAGGATTTCATAGGCTGATTCGCGGTCAACACTGGTGTCGTAACGGCCTGCAAACGGGCTGGTACGCAACAAGTCCGAACGCTCGCCATCCGTCAGAGGGCCAATGCGTGATTGTGGCGGACGGATCATGGTGCGTTGCACGATACTGGGCGTACCTTTTTCTTCCAGCACGGAAACCAGTGCTTCGCCTACACCCATCTGCATGATGGTTTCGGCGGTGTCGATGTTCGGGTTTTGGCGGAAGGTTTCTGCCGCAGTACGCACCGCTTTCTGGTCGCGCGGGGTGAAAGCCCGCAAGGCGTGCTGGATACGGTTGCCTAGCTGCCCAAGCACAGATTCAGGTATGTCCAGTGGTGTCTGAGTAATGAAATAGACGCCAACCCCCTTGGAGCGGATCAGTTTGACCACTTGCTCGACTTTTTCCACCAGCGCTTTGGGTGCGCCGTTGAACAGCAGATGCGCTTCGTCGAAGAAAAATACCAAGCGTGGCTTGTCCATGTCGCCGACTTCGGGCAGGTTTTCAAACAGTTCGGACAGCAACCAGAGCAGGAAGGTGGCATATAGGCGTGGCGTGTTGATCAGGCGGTCAGCCGCAAGGATGTTGATGTTGCCGTAGCCGCCCGTACCCGTGCGCATGAAATCCCACAAATCCAAAGCTGGTTCACCGAAGAATTTGTCTGCCCCTTGTTGTTCCAGTACCAGTAATTGTCGCTGGATCGCGCCGATGGATGCAGAACTGACATTGCCGTACAGGTTGCTGAATTCCTTGCTGTTTTCGCCAAGAAATTGCAGCATGGCACGCAGATCTTTCAGATCCAGAAGTAACAAACCTTGTTCATCCGCAACCTTGAAGGCGATATTGAGTACTCCTTCTTGGGTATCGTTCAGATCCAGTAGCCGCGCTAGCAACAGTGGTCCCATGTCGGAAATGGTGGCACGTACCGGATGCCCGCGTTCACCGGATAAATCCCAGATGACGCTGGGGCAGCCTTCAAAGCGAAAACCTTCAATGCCGATTTTCTGGACGCGCTCGTCAACTTTGGGGTGCGGGTTGCCGGGAGTGGCAATGCCGGTCAGGTCGCCCTTGATGTCAGCCATGAACACGGGTACGCCGATGCGGGAAAAGCCTTCCGCCAGCACTTGCAGGGAGATGGTTTTACCGGTGCCGGTTGCACCTGCAATCAAGCCGTGGCGGTTGGCGAAACGCGGATTAAGGAACACTTGATGTTCGCCTTTGCCGATCAGGATGCCGGTCTGTTCTGACATGATGACTCCTTTGATTCTGGTATTTTTAAGTAAAGGACAGTGTAGCAGGAAACAACTTCCGGCTCTCTATCGCAGTTGCAGTTTTTGCAATGTTTCCAGTGTGATGGCACCACTGGCAAGCTGATTGTCTTCCTGGTAACGGGTCAGTGCGGTACGGGTAATGGAACCCAGTTCCCCATCTGTGGCTCCCTGGTAATAACCGTGCTGTTGCAGGCGTTGTTGTAATTGCACGATGTCTTCTTGCCGCAAGTGGTCTTCACACAGGGCTGGCATTTGCAACACCCGTTCCGGGCGCACTTTCTTGTGGATTGGCAGGTTTTGGGTACGGGCTTCGGTACGTGATGTGACCAGTTTGGCAGGCTCGTCCACACGGGTCAGTTTGATGGTTTCATAGACGGCGGGGATTTCCTTGCGGACTACCTGGGCAGGTTCCAGCAGGATTTTACGGGTAACAGTCACCGTTTTGGCAGGAATGATTTTCTTGACGGTGCGGGCAGGCAAGTCGACCACTTCACGGGTGATTTCCGTGTATTCTGCCGGAACTTCAAGCAGGCAATGAGCTGGAATATCCGTCTGGCTGGCTGATGCAACGGCAGGGCAGTCAGGATTCCAGCGGGTGGTGGCATCCTTGATCTTGATGCGTTTGGTTTCGGTACGGTAAGTGGCGGGCAATGTCTCGATTTCTACCCGTTCACGTTCAACTTCGACCATTTCGGTGACTTCACCGAATTTTGCCGGAATGATCTCGTAGTCAAGGTATGCATCGGCAACCTTGACCTTACGTTCACCATGACCAATCTTTACCGGTGTGGTGGTGTAGGCAGTGCTGCTCTCATGGACTGTGACTGTTTCCGTGGCAGGTTGATACAGTGCCGGAGCAATGACTTGTGACATGCAGACAGCAGATGTTTCCGCCAGTGCTGGCGGTATCAGCAATAATCCGGTAGCCAGCGACAGCCAGCGGAGCGCTTGAGGTTGAAAAATTGTGTTCATCAGCTTGTTCTTGTTGCAGGTTCATGAAATCCGGTGGGATGGATTCTAAACAAAAACAGGCGAAAAAACCCGCGTAACATTAAAAAAACTCAGTTTGTCACCGGCATGATATTACTGGTGGTTTTATCCAGATATTCTTCTGCCAGATGCATGATTTCACCGGTTAATCTGTCAACTTTTTCGATGACCCCATGCCCGTGTTTCCATACCATGCGGGTTTTGGGCAGGGCAGGTTTGAGCGGTGTTGGTTGTGTGTTGGAAAGGTTGTCCGGCAATATCAAAGGGTCGTGCCAACAGGACGGGAAGTGGGGCAGGGCTGTTTCCGGGATAAAATCCATGCGTGGTTCAAAGGCAGCAGGTTCAGCAAGTTTGCCGGTAGGCGCAAGGATGCGCCCATTGACACAATAACGGTTGGATAATGCAGCATAATGATCAGGGTGTAAGGCGCAGGCATTTTGTAGCAGACGCTGGTTGTGAAAGGTATGCCGGTTGGTAACAGTCATGGATTGCAAGCCTCGTTGCGGGAAACCTTGCCGTATTATGGAGTAAATCTGCCCGCAGGGCGTGCACAGGCTGGACAAGGCTCTATAAATTATGGATAGATGGCTGCCACATTTCCTTTATATTCCGAGACAGGTCATAACATGCAAGTCCGCGCTGAGCAGATTGAGGAACATCTTCGCCATACACTGGCTCCGGTTTACCTGATTAGTGGGGATGAGCCGCTGCAAGTGATGGAAACGGCTGATGCCATCCGTAAAGTGGCGGCAGCACGTGGTTTCAGCGAGCGTGACGTATTGAGTGTGGATGCACAATTCGACTGGAATGTGTTGTATGACGCTGCCGGGGCACTCTCCCTGTTTGCCGACAAAAAGCTGCTGGATGTGCGGATGCAGACCTGCAAGGCTGGCTTGTCTGGAACCAAAGCCTTGCAGCACTATCTGGATTACTTGCCGAGTGACAAGGTGCTGTTGCTCCAGACCGGCAAACTGGATAAAGCCTGTAAAAGTGCAGCTTGGGTAAAAAAAGTTGAACAGGTCGGGGTCATGGTACAGGTTTGGGAGTTGAATGCTGCCCAGACCCAAGCATGGATTGCGAAACGGATGCGTCATGCCGGTTTGCAACCGGATACGGAAGCGGTGCGTTACCTGACTGAACGGGTGGAGGGCAATCTGCTGGCAGCGGTACAGGAAATCGGCAAGCTGGCTTTGTTGTTTGGTCGCCAGCCTGTCTCGGCAGCAGACATCATGAATGTAGTGGCAGACAGTTCCCGTTTCAGTGTGTTTGATCTGGCAGACGCTATCCTGACGCAAGATATGCGCCGTATCCGCCACATCATGCAGGTTTTGCAGGAGGAAGACACCGCACCACCGTTACTGCTGTGGGCACTGGCTGATTTATTGCGTCAACTCTATAGTGGCTGTGAAAGTTTGCGTAGTGGTGCATCCCTGCAACCGCTACTGATGAGAATGCCCAAGCCTCGTCAGGATACTTTCCAGAAAGCATTGCGGCGCATGATGGGTGTAGACTGGACACCCCTGTTCAGCTTGGCTGCACGGCTTGACCGGCACAGTAAAGGGGTGGGGCAGGATGTTTCTCGTCATTCACAACGTTTGTGGGATGACATGCTGGAATTGGCAATGGCATTGGCGGGTAAGAGCCTTTGGTAGGTAGTCACCACATCACATTGACGATAGCTACCGGTAAAAAACCCGGAACCGGCAAAAACAGGGCAACGATTCCGGGTCTGTAGGCAGTGCGGAAAAAGACTTTTGTGTTAGTCCATCGCAATAACGATATTCACCTGACCGCTGTTGTTAACGGTGAATGTCCGGTTGCGGCTGACGTCATTCAGGGTGGCAACCGCTTTGTAAGTGCCGGGGCTGAGCGGCAAATTCAGGGAATGGCTGCGGGTACTTTTGATGACACTGTTGTTGTCAATGCGGTAAACCTTCCAGTCCACAGGGCGCATTGCCGGACCATCTTTCAGCGTAGCTACCAGATTGACGCTTCCTCCTGAACTTTCGACGGCTTGCGCCGGTACAGCCAGAAAACCTATTGCCAGACATGACACCAACATCCAATGACGTACTGCTGCTTTGACACACATAAATAACCTCCTTGTGATCCCAACTCTATGCGACCAAGCAAAGGCATTCACAATCTCTGATACTCCAGAACCTTAACCTAGCCTTAACCCTAGTATAGATGAAATTTAGTCAAAAAATATAAAAAGTAGTCAAAAATAAAAAAAATTATTGGCATGATTCGGCTATTTTTATCATTTCGAGCGTTTGACTGGTGCTGGTTGTGAGCAGACCGTACCGGCAACAGCTTTCAATGTGCATAAAAAAACCGCACTCATGGGTGCGGTTTTTATTATTCAACAACCTAATGAGAACAATTAGTCGCGCCCGACCAATGGCGCTGCTTCCCGGATGGAGTCAGCTACACCTTCACTGTACTGGGCAAAGTTCTGATGGAATGACATCGCTAATCGGCTGGCTTTATCAGTGTATGCCTGTTTATCAGTCCAGGTAGAGGATGGATCCAGAACATCGGCAGGAACGCCAGGGCAGGCAACAGGGATGTTCAGGCCGAATACAGGGTCAGTGCGGGTTTCTACATTATCCAGATCACCATTCAGGGCTGCATTGACCATACTGCGGGTATGGTGGATGTTCATGCGCTTGCCGACGCCGTAACCGCCACCTGTCCAGCCAGTATTAACCAACCAGCAGGAAACGCCGTGCTCATTGATTTTCTTGCCCAGCAAATCAGCATAAACGGATGGGTGCAATGCCATGAATGGTGCGCCAAAGCAGGTGCTGAAGGTGGCGGTGGGTTCTGTAACACCTTTTTCCGTACCGGCAACTTTGGCAGTATAGCCAGAAATGAAGTGGTACATCGCCTGTTCGGTGGTCAGCTTGGAAATCGGTGGTAGTACACCGAATGCATCGCAGGTCAGCATGATGATGTGCTTGGGATGACCGGCTTTGCCAGGGTACAGGGAACCCGGAATCTGCGTGATCGGGTAACTGGCGCGGGTGTTTTCCGTGATGCTGTTGTCATCCAGCAGCAGTTGACGGGTGTCCTCATTCATCACCACGTTTTCCAGCACAGTACCAAAAGTCTGGGTGGTCTTGTAGATCAGTGGCTCTTGCTCGGGGGACAGGTTAATGACTTTGGCATAACAACCGCCTTCCAAATTGAACACGCCATCGTCACTCCAGCCGTGTTCATCGTCACCGATCAGGGCGCGGTTCGGGTCGGCAGACAGGGTGGTTTTGCCAGTACCTGACAGGCCGAACAGGATGGCAACATCACCCGCCTGCCCCACGTTGGCAGAGGCGTGCATGGACATGATGCCACGCTGTGGCAGAAGGTAGTTGAGCACCGAGAAAATGGATTTCTTGATTTCACCGGCGTAATGGGTTCCACCAATCAGCACCAGGCCACGGGACAGGTTGACCAGGATGAATGCAGTGGAGTTTGTGCCGTGGATAGCCGGGTCAGCTTGCATGTCAGGGACATGGATGACGGTAAATTGCGGCTCGGTAATATCCAGTTTGCGCCCTAGGTCGTCCGGGCGAATAAACATATTGCGGGCAAACAGGGCGTGCCAAGCGTATTGAGTCACGATGCGGACAGGCAGTTCATCTGTTTCGCTTGCGCCTGCCAGCAAGTCCTGCACGAAGACTTCCTTGTTTGCCAGAAAGGCAGTGGCATCCGCTAGAATTTTGTCGAAATGTTCTTCGGAAATGGCTTTGTTGACTTTGCCCCACCACACTTTGTCGTGTGAACCGGCATCATCCACCGTAAATTTGTCGTTGGGGGCACGTCCGGTAAAGGTTCCTGTGTAGGCCACGAATACGCCATCTGTACTGATTTTGCCTTCCTGGCGGTTAAGTGCTTGTTCGTACAGCACAGGAGATGACTGGTTCCAGTAAATGTTTTTCAGATTCTGGATACCCAAAGTACTGGCAAGGTGCTGTGCCAGCGTGGCTGTTGTGTTCATGTGTCGCCTCCGGTAGCGCGTCTAAATGTCGACAATCTTCGCGAAATATAAAAAGAGGCGTCGAATGATAAGCTAATGTGTCGACTTTTGAAATACATAAGTCCTGATTTTCATCAGTAAAACCTAATATTGTCGACAGGCGGGAATTGCCTTGTCGACATTTGGTCTATTGATGTTAGTTTCAGAAAATTAGCAGGCAATTTGACTTGCTTTTTGTCACTGCCATGCACTCAGTGTGGTATTCTCCGCAGATGGAAAATTTCTACTTAAGTCAAACACGTTTCGATCATTTCCCGCTGGATGAGCGTCTACTAGCTTCCGTCCGCGAGGCGGGATTTGAGTTTTGTTCCCGTATTCAGGCTGAGACTTTGCCCTTAGCGTTGTCAGGTCGGGATGTGGCAGGTCAGGCGCAAACTGGTACGGGCAAAACCGGCGCATTTCTGATTGCCGTCTTTCAGCATCTGTTGAAAAATCCTTT
Source organism: Thiothrix sp. UBA5583 (assembly GCA_002425225.1). Lineage (GTDB taxonomy): Bacteria > Pseudomonadota > Gammaproteobacteria > Thiotrichales > Thiotrichaceae > Thiothrix > Thiothrix moscowensis. The sequence goes on along the minus strand of DILV01000011.1, from coordinate 63,331 downwards.
GCCGGAAGCACAAGCAGGTTGCGTGCGCTGCATTATTCTGGCGCCTACTCGTGAGCTGGCAATCCAGATCGCGCGGGATGCCGAGGAACTGGGCAAGCATACGGGGTTGCGTTCCGTATTGGTCTACGGTGGGGCGGGTTATGAAAAGCAGCGCCGCCAGTTTGAGCAGCCGGTGGATGTGCTGATTGGTACGCCGGGGCGGGTCATTGATTACTGGAAACAGCAGGTTTTTACCCTGAAATATGCGCAGGCAATGGTGCTGGATGAGGCTGACCGCATGTTCGACATGGGTTTCATTCAGGATGTGCGTTATCTGATGCGCAAGTTGCCACCGCCGACCCAGCGCCTGAACATGCTGTTTTCTGCCACGCTTTCCCAGCGGGTGCTGGAACTGGCGTATGAACACATGAACAACCCACAGCAGGTGACAATAGAAGCAGAGTCTGTGCGGGCTGACAATATTGTCGAGCATGTGTATTTTCCGGCCAATGAGGAAAAGGTTCCGCTATTGATTGGCCTGATCCGCAAGCACAAGCCGTTTCGGGCGATTGTATTCGTCAATACCAAACATATTGCTGAGCGGATTGACGATTATTTGCGTGGCAATGGCATCAGTTCTGAGCTGATTTCCGGGGATGTACGCCAGAGCAAGCGTGAAAAACTGCTCAAGGCATTCGAGTCAGGCGAATTCCAGGTGCTGATTGCGACCGATGTGGCTGCACGTGGTTTGCACATTCCAGATGTTACCCATGTGTTCAATTTCGATTTGCCACAACTGGCGGAAGACTATGTACACCGTATTGGGCGTACCGCACGCGCAGGGGCATCAGGAGAAGCGCACAGCTTTGCCTGTGAAGATACTGCTTTTTATCTGCCGGAAATCGAGGCATATACCGGCAAGCCGATTCCGGTTGAAAAGATCAGTGCAGACTTGCTGCCTGCCGATTTGCAACGCCCGCAGCGTGTTCAGCGGGAACGTGCTGGACAGCATCCGCGTGATGGCAAGCGTCCGGCTCGTCGTAGCAGTCCCCCGCAAAGATCATCGCAGGGCGGTAGCAAGCCGAAAGTTGTCGCAGCAGAAGCACCCGCGCCAACGAGTGAGGTTGTGCGTGATGGTGGGGCTGATGCGCAAAAACGGCGCAGGCGCAGACGCCGCCCGCCTGCTTCATCCGGGTCTGCGTCTGGCGCAGAGTGAGTCAGTCAGCCGCTTTGAGATGGCGCGTGGCAATCATCATCAGGAATGTTACCGCCGTCAGCAGACCAACCCCCGCCATCAAGGTATAGCTTGTCATTTCTCTTAGCCAGAACAGCCCCGCATACAGCGATGCCAGCAACAACAACATGCCAAATGCACTGAATCTGCTGCGCAGGATGCTGCCCGTATATATGCTGATTGTCAGTGCGGTCAGGGTTGCTGCTACCAGATAGGCGTACAGGAACCCAATTTGTTCTGCCAGTGCCAGCAAGATCAGGAAAAACGCCAACAAGCCCATAGCAACCAGCCCATAGTGCAGCAGGTGCAAACGCCGCTTGATACGTTGCTCCGCCGCCAGCAACAGCATGAAAGCCAGCCCGATGAACACCCCTCCAAAGGGAACTAGATGCAGGATTTGCGGGTAAAGCGATGACTTTTCATGAAAGTTGACACCAATCAGGAAATTTTCCAGCGAATAGCTTTGCTTGCCGTCGAGTATCCAGTATTGCGGATAGTCGCGTACCAGATGCGGAATTTCCCATTCTGCATTAAAGCCTTGTTCGCTGGTTTCCTGCTTACCCGGCAACAAACTGCCCTGAAAGTTCGGGTAAAGCCAGCTTGAACTCATGCGTACCTTGCTGGATTCTCCCAGGGGGGCAAAAAATAGACCATCACTGCCACGCAGGTTCAGGTTGAGTTTGAACTCATGGGTGGCTGCGCTGTTTTCTTCTGCAGGCAAAGGTGCGTGAAAACCGTTGGGCAGCAAACTGAGCAGGCGCGTTCCCGGTTGCAGGGCAATGCGTTCATCTTTCCAGAAAAAACTGGAGGCGATGTCCAGTGCCTTGGTATCGCTGACGCCAACCATGACGTATGCCTTGTCCCATTGGATACGCCGTTCACCTTCATCAGCCCCCAGCAACACCGCATGATCAAACTGCCCGGTCAGACTGATATTTGCGTTGTAGAGGAGGGCGTTGTGCATTCCTTGTTGCTGGTATTCTTCTTTAATGTCGGTACGGATTTCCAGGTTTTTGGGTAACAGGATGGCAGTACGATCGTTGTAAAAGTCCTTGCTGACTACGCTGCTTTGCCCATTGGCATCGGTAACGGTGTCAACATTGGTAAAATGTTCGACATATGGCACGACCAGTACCGGGCCAATCACAACCTGCCGTTCTCCCCAATGATGAGCGATGGTTTGCAGAGCTGCCTGTTGATCGTTACTGCGTTGCTGAACAATGCCTTTAATAGGGAAAAGCAAGAGTGCAGCCAGTAGCCCCAACAGGCTGACGAGCAGGATACGCAGGATCAGGGAACGGGATAGCTTGCACAGAGGGGAGGTCGTTGCTGGTGGTTGATGTTGTTCGGACATGATTAATTCTTGTTGCAATCGTGATGGGGCAACTATAGCACGCTTGCCCGGTGTTGCACTGTTTGCGCAGAGTAAAGTCAAAGCAGCCTGACAATTTTCATCATCAGGCCGTTTGTTGTGCAGGGTTATTGCAGGATTTTACTGGGTTTTGCACTCGGTTTTATTGCCTGGCACTTTGCCAGTCAGTTTGAGGAAACTTTCAAACGGGGACATAACTTTCATGGCTTCCATCTTGGGGCCTTTGAAATTGAGCTTGCCGGACATCATGGCTCCCATCGCTCCACAGCCAAAGTCGCCATTGCCCATGCATGTCCAGTCGGTATCTTTGGCGTGCATCAGATAGTCGACATCAAAATTCATGGCTTTGCCATCGGTGGCTCCGCCGTAGTTGCACATGGCTTTGTTACCTTGCAGACTAATGTTCAGTTGCACCTTGCTGGCTTCGCCGCAGCTTGTGCGATACATCTGTATGAGTTTATAGCCTCTGCCTGCATCGTTTTTTATCCATGAATAGCCGTCGGTATCCATCAGTCCGGCAGTTAATGTTGCGTCTGTATTCCAGGCATCACAGGCTTGTTTTGCCCAAGCTGCATCCATGAATTCACCAGCCTGAGCCTGCGTGGTGGATACCACAGCCAGCAGGCACAGGCTGCTGAGTGACAATTGTTTGAACATATAAAAAATACCTCCTCTCGATTAATATTGAAATTCCCAATGCTAAGTATTGGGAATTCATGGAGTGGTATAGCAAAGAAACCTTGGTAGGGGAAGTGGAATTCTACAAAGGGCAACTGGATGGGTTATCTTGTTGTCACGGCAGAAATTTTTTAGCGCAGTCATGTAACAGGCTCTAGGAATCTATATTAGATCATGCTAATATTAAGGCCACACTTACACACACATAGCTAATCATAAAAAACACATTCCCTCACTACACACTACTCCGGGCGTCAGGACGATGCCCTATTTTCTTTTCCGTCAAGACAGCAACATAGCGCACAAGCAGGCATCTTTCTGATATAATCCCGCACTTCTGTTTTATGCGATCGAACAATAATGACGGCCACATTTGCCAAGGAAATTCTTCCTGTAAACCTCGAAGATGAAATGCGCAAGTCCTACTTGGACTACGCCATGAGTGTCATCGTCGGACGTGCGTTACCCGATGTGCGGGATGGACTAAAGCCAGTCCACCGGCGTGTTCTTTTCGCCATGAGCGAATTGGGTAACGAGTGGAACAAACCCTACAAGAAATCGGCACGTATCGTCGGTGACGTGATCGGTAAATACCATCCACATGGTGACACTGCTGTTTACGATACGGCGGTACGTATGGCGCAACCGTTTTCACTGCGCTACATGCTCATCGACGGTCAGGGCAACTTTGGCTCGGTGGATGGTGACGCGCCCGCTGCGATGCGTTACACCGAAATCCGTATGTCGAAGATTGCCCACGAGTTGCAACTCGACATCGACAAGGAAACCGTTGATTTCGTCCCCAACTACGACGGCAATGAACGTGAACCTTCGGTGTTTCCGACCCGCTTGCCCAATTTGCTGATTAACGGTTCATCCGGTATCGCGGTGGGGATGGCAACCAATATTCCACCCCATAATCTGACTGAAACCGTCAATGCCTGCCTGGCACTGCTGGCAGACCCGGATATGGACATCAGCGACCTGATGACCTACCTGCCGGGGCCTGATTTCCCTACTGCGGGCATCATCAACGGCGCACGTGGTATCCGCGAAGCCTACCGTACCGGCAAAGGGCGCATCTACGTCCGTGCTCGTGCTGAAATCGAAGTGGATAGCCGTACCAGCCGCGAAACCATCATCGTTACCGAGTTACCGTATCAGGTCAACAAAGCGCGTTTGCTGGAAAAAATCGCCGAACTGGTGAAAGAGAAAAAGCTCGAAGGCATCTCCGAATTGCGCGACGAGTCCGACAAGGACGGGATGCGCATGGTGATCGAACTCAAGCGCGGCGAATCCGGCGAAGTGATCCTGAACAACCTCTACAAGCAAACCCAGATGCAGAGCGTGTTCGGCATCAACATGGTTGCGCTGGTAGATGGTCAGCCGCGCTTGCTGAACTTGAAAGAAGTGCTGGAAGCCTTCCTGCGCCACCGCCGTGAAGTCGTGACCCGCCGTACCATTTTTGAAGTGCGCAAGGCACGCGAACGGGCACACATTCTGGAAGGTTTGGCGATTGCACTTTCTAACATCGACGAAATCATTGATCTGATCAAGGCTGCCCCTAGCCCTGCCGATGCCAAAATCGGCTTGCTGGCGCGTGCGTGGAATCCGGGCATTGTCACTGACATGTTGACCCGTTCTGGTGCGGATACCTGCCGCCCGGATGATTTACCCGCGCAATACGGTATCCACCCTGATGGTTACTGGCTGTCAGAAGTGCAAGCCCAAGCCATTCTTGACCTGCGTCTGCACCGTTTGACTGGTCTGGAAAAGGACAAAATCCTTGCCGAATACCGCGAATTACTCGATAAAATCGCCGATTTGCTGGAAATCCTTGCCAATCCTGACCGTTTGATTCAAGTAATCCGCGATGAATTGCTGCTGGTACGTGATACCTACGGTGACAAGCGCCGCACCGAAATTAATGTGGTCGGCGAAGACCTGAGTATGGAAGATCTGATTGCCGACGAGGAAGTCATGGTCACGCTTTCGCACGCCGGTTATGCCAAAGCGCAAACCCTTGACACTTACCGGGCGCAGAAGCGTGGCGGGCGAGGCAAGGCCGCTACCGCGATGAAAGACGAAGATTTCATCGAAAAACTGTTCGTTGCCAGTATGCATGACACTTTGCTGTGCTTCTCCAGCCGTGGGCGCATGTACTGGTTGAAAGTCTACCAGTTACCGATGGGCGGACGTGGTGCACGCGGCAAACCGATGGTCAACCTGCTGCCACTGGAAGAGGGCGAACGTATCAATGCTGTACTGCCAATCCGTGAATACGCCGAAGACAAATACATCTTCATGGCAACTTCCGAAGGTACGGTGAAAAAGACCCCACTGACCGAATTCTCACGTCCACGTACTGCCGGGATTATCGCGGTGGATTTGCGTGATGGTGACAAACTGGTGGATGTAGCTGTCACCAATGGCGACAACGACGTGATGCTGTTCAGCACCTCGGGCAAGGCTATCCGCTTCCATGAATCTGATGTGCGGGCGATGGGGCGTACTGCCGCAGGGGTACGAGGCATCCGTATGGATGATGGTCAGGAAGTCAATGCGCTGATCATTGTCGGTGAAGGTGAGTTGCTGATTGCCACCGAAAACGGCTACGGCAAGCGCACCCGTGTGGATGAATTCTCTGCGCAAGGGCGTGGCGGGCAGGGTGTGATCGCTATCCAGACTTCCGAACGCAATGGTAATGCGGTGGGGGCGGTGCAGGTCAAGGACGAGTGCCAGATTATGCTGATTACCGATGGTGGCACGCTGGTGCGCACGCCGGTTGCGGATGTTTCCATCGTCGGGCGCAATACCCAGGGCGTGACCCTGATCCGCCTCAACGAAGGTGAGAAACTGGTGCAGATTGCACCAATTCTGACCGATAGCAACGAAGATTCACTTGAAGAAACTGCTGAGGAATAGGAGCTAAAGTACTATTATGACGAGAGTATTCAATTTCAGCGCAGGCCCTGCCATGTTGCCACAGTCTGTCCTTGAACAAGCTCAAGCCGAAATGCTCGACTGGAACGGTAGCGGCATGTCGGTGATGGAAATGAGCCATCGGGGCAAGGAATACATGTCCATCGCGGCACAGGCAGAAGCCGATTTGCGTGAAATCATGGGTATTCCGTCGAACTACAAGGTGCTGTTCCTGCAAGGTGGAGCCAGCAGCCAGTTTGCGATGATCCCGATGAACCTGTTGCGTGGCAAAACCACGGCCGATTACGTCGATACCGGCGACTGGTCAGTCAAAGCAATCAAGGAAGCCAAAAAATATGGCAATGTGAATGTGGTCGCTTCCAGCAAGGAAGGCAATTACACCAGTGTACCGGCTTTCGATAGCTGGAAATGCGACCCGGATGCGGCTTACCTGCATTACACCCCGAACGAAACCATCCGTGGGGTGGAATTCCCGTTTGTGCCAGCAAGCGGCGATGTGCCTTTGGTGGCGGACATGTCGTCCACTATCCTGTCACGCCCATTGGATGTTAGCCAGTTTGGGTTGATCTATGCGGGTGCACAGAAGAATATTGGCCCTGCGGGTTTGACCATCGTGATTGTGCGTGAAGATTTGATTGGGGGAACCATTGCCGGTACACCGACCATGTTCGATTACAAAATCCATGCTGACAATGAATCCATGTACAACACCCCATCAACCTATGCGTGGTATTTGTCCGGGCTGGTGTTCCAGTGGATCAAGCAGCAAGGCGGTCTGGCAGGCATGGCGGCTCTTAACGAACGCAAAGCACAGAAACTGTACAGTGCCATCGAAGCATCTGGCGGTTTCTACAATAGCCCGGTTGCCGTTGACTGCCGTTCGTGGATGAATGTGCCGTTCACGCTGGCGAATGCCGACCTCGACAAGCCGTTCCTGAGTGAAGCGGCCAAAGTGGGTTTGACTACCCTGAAAGGCCACCGTTCGGTTGGTGGAATGCGTGCCAGCATCTACAACGCCATGCCGGAAGCAGGTGTGGATGCGCTGGTTAGCTTTATGCGGGACTTTGCGCAAAAGAACGGGTAAGAACCCCTCACCCCAACCTCTCTCCCTCAAGGGGAGAGGGGAACAAGATCAAAATTGACAAGCCTCTTCTCTTAGCCCCTCTCCCCTTGAGGGAGAGGGGTTGGGGTGAGGGGTAAAACCACAGGATGTGCCCCATGTATAAAATTCAAACCCTAAACACTATTTCTGCCAAAGGCTTGAACCGCCTGCCTGCCGACCGTTACAACGTTTCTGACAACCAGCCCGAGGCTGACGCCATTTTGCTGCGTTCTTTCAAACTGCATGATTACCCGTTTTCTGACAACTTGCTGGCGGTGGCTCGTGCCGGGTCGGGCACAAATAATGTGCCGATTGCTGCCTTGTCTGAAAAGGGGGTGGTCGTGTTCAATGCTCCTGGAGCTAATTCCAACGCGGTCAAGGAGCTGGTAATTGCAGGAATGTTGATGGCTTGCCGCAATATCAGCCCTGCGCTGAATTTTGTGCGCAATCTTCAGGGAACAGACGAAGAAATTTTGGTCAATGCTGAAAAAGGCAAGAAAAACTTTAGTGGTTTCGAGCTTCCCGGCAGAACGTTAGGCGTGGTCGGGTTGGGGGCAATCGGGGTCAGGATCGCCAATGCTGCCCGTAGCCTTGGCATGAACGTGATCGGCTATGACCCCACCATTACCATTGAACGTGCCTGGCAACTGGATGCGGATGTGGAAGCAGCTCCCAATATTGATACCTTGCTTGCCCAGGCCGATTTCATCACTTTCCACGTTCCTCTGATCGACAGCACCCGCAACCTGATCAATGCCGACAGCCTGCACAAACTCAAGGATGGGGTGGTGCTGCTCAATTTTGCCCGTAACGGCATCCTTGATGATAGTGCGGTACTGGCAGGGTTGGAAAGCGGCAAGGTTTATGCTTATGTGTGCGATTTTCCCAGCAACCTGTTGCGCACCAATCCACGGGTGGTGGCATTGCCGCACCTAGGGGCGACTACCCGCGAAGCAGAGGAAAATTGTGCCATCATGGTGGCTGATCAGGTGCGTGATTACCTCGAAAACGGTAATATCTGCAATTCCGTCAACTTGCCGAATGTGAAACTGCGGCGCACCGGGCTGGCACGTATTGCCGTGGTGAACCGTAATAACCCGGATATGCTGGGTAAAATTTCGCATGTGTTAGGGCAGGCTGGCGTCAATATCGCCCACATGCTGAATGATTCCAAAGGCAATATGGCTTATACGCTGATGGATGTGGATTCTGCCGTGGGTGATGATACCCTGGCAGCATTAGCCGCCATCCCCGGAGTCCTGAAGGTACGGTTATTATGAGTGAAGGGCTGGCAGCCTTGCGTGAACGTATTGACACGCTGGATACGCAAATTCTGGAATTGTTGAATGCACGCGCCCGCTGTGCCGAAGAAGTTGCGCATATCAAACTGGCGGAAGACCCCAATGCCAAATTCTACCGCCCGGAACGTGAGGCGCAAATCCTCGCGCGGATGCAGGCGCTGAATGAAGGGCCGCTGCGCAATGAGCAAATTACCCACTTGTTCCGTGAAATCATTGCTTCCTGCCTTGCCCTGGAAGAGTCGATGCGCATTGCCTATCTGGGGCCTGCGGGAACATTCACCCAGGAAGCCACCTTCAAGCATTTCGGCATGAGCGTTGCCACTTTGCCGGTGGATTCGATCCCGCAAGTGTTTCGTGAAGTGGAAGCGGGCAGGGTACGCTACGGGGTTGTGCCGATTGAAAATTCCACTGAGGGTGTGGTGAACCACACGCTGGATATGTTTGTGCAATCGGGCTTGCGCATTTGCGGGGAAGTGAGCTTGCGCATCCATCAAAACCTGATGTGCCTGAATGCGGATTGGCGCAATGTGCAAAAGGTGTATGCCCATGTGCAATCATTGGCACAGTGCCGTTACTGGCTGGACAAACACCTGCCGCAAGCAGAACGCATTCCGGTCAGTAGCAATGCCGAAGCCGCGCGTTTGGCGTCACTGGATGCCTGTGCTGCGGCAATTGGTAGCCGTCAGGCTGCACCGATTTATGGTTTGCAGATGGCACAGGAAAGTATCGAAGATAACCCAAACAACACCACCCGTTTCCTCATTATCGGTGATCAAACCGTCTCACCGAGTGGCAATGACCGCACGTCGTTGCTGGTTTCCACTCGCAATCAGCCAGGTTCGTTGTATCACTTGCTGAAACCGCTGGCGGAAAATGGGGTGGACATGACGCGCATTGAATCGCGTCCTTCCAAAACCACCAACTGGGAATACCTGTTCTTCCTTGATGTGCGTGGGCATGAGCAGGACGCGCCGATCCGCAAGGCACTGGATGCATTGCGCAGCGAAGCTGAAGTTATCAGGGTGCTGGGGTCATATCCGGTCGCCATCATGTAGGCTACATTAACCCGGTTTTCCCGATGCAAGCAGACAATACGGATTCTTTCTCATGGTTTTTTGCCTGTCCGCAGTTTATTGAGCCGTTACTGGCTGATGAATTGCTGGCTCTTGGGGCTGAACAGGTCAAAATCGGTCATGCCGGGGTGCAAGCCAGCGGCGATTTGCGCTTTGGTTACAATGTCATGCTGTGGAGCCGCCTTGCTTCCCGCGCCACCCTGCAACTGGCTCAAGGTTTTGGCAAGGATCAGACTGAGCTGCAAGCCCTGTTGCATTCCATTCCCTGGGATCAGCATGTGCGCCCGGATGGCACGCTCAAGGTGCGTTTTTTCGGTCTGAACGACGACATCCGCAATACCCAGTTTGGGGCGCAGTGGGTCAAGGATCAGATCGGCGACCAGTTCCGCAGCAAGCACGGTGAACGCCCCAGTGTCAGCAACAGCCCGGACATTGTGGTGGTGGTTAACCTGCACAAGGGTAATGCCAGTATTGGTCTGGAACTCAACCAGCAGAGCCTGCATCAGCGTGGCTACCATGACCCGGATGCACATCTGCCCCTGCGTGAAAACTTGGCCTGCGCCATTCTGACCCGTGCCGGTTGGCCTGTCATGCTGACCAGTGATGCGGCTCATCTGTCGCTGTTTGATCCGCTGTGCAGTAGCAGTACCCTGTTGATCGAAGGCGCATTGATGGCGTTCGACATTGCTCCCGGCCTGTTGCGCGGCAAAACAGTCGCTGACCGCTGGTTAGGCCATGACGCTGCACTGTGGTTAACCTTGCGTGAGCAAGCCCGGCAACGCCAGCAAACCGGCCTCGCCAATGCCAACCGCTTCAGTTTCGCGGCTGAAGGCAACCCCGCAGCTCTGTTCAATGTGAGGACTGACTGGCAGGCTGCCGGTTTGCCGGTATCCTGCCTGCTCCCTGCTTCCCCTGATAGTGCAGGCATGGTCATTACCCTGTTGCCTTATGAGGAAACCAGCACTGCTGTAGCCCTGCGCCCTGCCTACCAGCAGCTAGGCCAGCGTCTTGCTGCACTGCCGGAAGGTTTCCGGGGCGGCATTTTTTGTGATGCTGCCGCCCCGTTTCCCCTAACGGAACTGTTCTATAGCAAGGAATACCGTTTCCTTAACAGTGAAGCCGAATGCAAGCTCTACACGCTGGATCGACTGGTGCAGAAGGAACGCCCCGCTGTTCTGTTTGCTGACGATTTGGCAAACCGTATTGGCAAAAACCTGCGCAAGCTGAAACCTTTCATCAAGCGTGGGCATACCAATGCTTATCGTGTTTATGATGCAGACATTCCCGAATATGCCATTGCCGTTGACCGCTATGCTGACTGGTTGCATGTGCAGGAGTATGCCCCGCCGAAAACCATTGACGAAAAAACCGCGCAACAGCGGCTGGAACAGGCATTGATGACTCTGCCTGAGGCGCTGGGCGTGCGCCCTGACCATATTGTGCTGAAACAGCGCAAACAGCAGAAAGGCCGCAACCAGTATGAAAAACAGGGCAGGGCAGAACAGGCACTGACTGTCAGCGAGTACGGGGTCAAGCTCAAGGTCAACCTGACCGATTATCTGGATACAGGGCTATTCCTCGACCACCGCCCGATGCGTTACTGGATGCAGCAACATGCCAGCGGCAAAGCCGTGCTCAACTTGTTCTGCTACACCGGAACGGTCAGTGTGCACGCGGCTGTCGGTGGGGCAACGCGGGTTGATAGTGTGGATATGTCAGCTACCTATCTCGACTGGGCGGAAGACAATTTTGCCCTGAATGGTTTGCGTCTTGATCCTTACAAATACCGTTTCGTCCAAGCCAACGCGCTTGAATGGCTGGAACGTTGCAAAAGCCGTTATGACCTGATTTTTCTGGATCCGCCAACCTTCAGCAATTCCAAACGCATGGATGATGTGTTTGATGTGCAACGTGACCATGTGCAATTGATCCGCGACTGTATGCGTTTGCTGGAAAAAGACGGGACGCTGGTGTTTTCCAACAATTTCCGCAAATTCAAACTTGATCCGGGTATTGAGCGTGCGTATGCAGTACAGGATTACCGGCTGCAATCCCTACCGGAAGATTTTCAGCGTGACCCCAAAATTCACGGTTGCTGGCTAATCCGTCACAAATGACGGGATACTGGCATGAGCCTGTTATTTACCGCCACCCATGCACAAGGGTGAATCCGCCACCTTGCCTGCCTTGGCAAAATACTCATCCGGTGTCAGGGTGTGCAAGGCCAGTGCGTGAATCTTGCCGCTGAGTTCTTCTGCCAGAATGCCATTAATCTGTCGATGGCGTGCAATCAGCATTTTCCCATTGAACTGGCTGCTGACAACCGTCACCTTGAAGTGCGACTCGGAGTCGGGAGGCACGTTGTGCATATGACTTTCATTGACGACTTCGAGGAAGTCGGGCTGCATGGCTTGCTGGATTTTCTGCTCAATCTGGGTCTGGATGCTCATGGTAGTCCGGTTGAGATTAACGATGATTAACTTGAAACCACGGGAAGAGGGCGCGTATATTTCGCCTACACCCATATAACGCTAGCGAACATGAACCAAAAAGAAAATTTTGACAAGTTGTCCCAGTATTTGCAAAGCAAAATCATTGGTCAAAAGTCCCTGATCAACCGCCTGATGATTGCCTTGCTGGCAGATGGACACTTGTTGGTGGAAGGTGCTCCCGGGCTTGCTAAAACCCGTGCCATCCAGATGCTGGGGCAAGGGATCGAAGGTGATTTTCATCGTGTCCAGTTTACCCCGGATCTGTTGCCAGCCGACATTACCGGCACGGAAGTATTCCACCCGAACGATGGTACGTTCCATTTCCAGAAAGGCCCGTTGTTTCACAACCTGATTCTGGCGGATGAAATCAACCGTGCGCCCGCCAAGGTGCAGTCTGCCTTGCTGGAAGCGATGGCGGAGCGTCAGATTACGGTGGCGGGCACAACTTGGAATTTGCCGGAACCTTTCCTGGTGATGGCGACCCAGAACCCGATCGAGCAGGAAGGTACGTACCATTTGCCGGAAGCCCAGCTCGACCGTTTCCTGATGCATGTGATTGTGGATTACCCAACTCCCGCAGAAGAAAAGGTCATCCTGCATCTGGGGCGTAAGGAAGCCATGCAGCAGGTCAAGCGTGAGAAAGAGGTGGTTGCCCCGCTGGTCAGCCGCGAAGATGTGCGTCTGGCACGGCAGGATGTCCTGAACGTTTACATGGCAGACAAGGTGGAAACCTATTTGCTGCAACTGGTGTTGGCAAGCCGTACCCCGGAACGCTACGGCAAGTCGCTGGCAGGCAGTATCGCCTACGGTGGCAGCCCGCGTGCCACCCTGGCGCTGGATCGTTGCGCACGTGCCCATGCTTGGCTGGCAGGGCGTGATTTCGTCAGCCCGGAAGATGTGCAGGCAGTTGCCCACGATGTGTTGCGCCACCGTTTGTTGTTGACGTTTGAAGCGGAAGCCGATGGCATGACCGCCAATCATATCATTGACGAATTGTTGGCGCTGGTGGCAGTCCCCTGATGGCTGGCGGGCGTGTTACCCGATCGTCTCCGCCCACTGGGCAGCGACACAGCACAGGTAATGGTGAGGGGATCATTTTCAGTTCCCTGCATTCCCTGCTCAACCTGCAAGGGCAGGTACGTACTTTGTATCTGGCGAAAAAGCATATCCGCGCCCGTCATGCCGGTTTGCACCGTTCGGTCTACAAGGGGCGCGGGATGGATTTTGCCGAATCGCGTCCTTATCAGCCCGGTGATGACATCCGTACCATTGACTGGCGGGTGACAGCCCGTAGTGGGCGTGTCCATACCAAGGTATTTGAGGAAGAGCGTGAAAAGCCGGTGCTGTTGTGGCTGGATTTGCGTCCTTCGATGTTTTTTGCCACCCGTGGGCGTTTCAAGGCCGTTATCGCAGCAGAAATGGCTGCCTTGCTGTTGTGGAAAACACTCAAGGATGGCGACCGCATCGGGGGCATCCTGCAAAACAGCCGTCATGTGGAACTCAAGCCTTCCCGCAGCCGTTCGGCAGCTTTGCATTTCCTGCGGCAGTTGAGCGACATGACGCATGATGCGGTGGCAGAAAAGGAGCAACTAGCGGAACACAGCCGCACGGATTTGCAAACAAGCTGGACGCGCTTGCGCCGGGTTGCCCAGCCGGGTAGCCAGGTATTTGTGTTGAGTGATTTCCGTCATTCCAGCCCGACTGCCATGCGCCAGCTTGCCATGATTAGTCGCCATTCGCAGCTTACCTTGATTGCCATTCACGACCCGTTTGAAGCTAACCTGCCACAACAGGGGCGTTTGCGCCTGACCGATGGCAAACGTGGTTTGTGGGTCAATCTGGGGCTGCAACTCTGGCGCAAACGCTATGCTGTCCGTGCCGAACAGGCGCACAAAAACTTGCAGGAATTCAGCCGTAGCCACCGGATTCCGCTGGTGCAACTGTCCACGGCTGATACCAGTAACGAACGCTTGCTGAAATTGTCACGGGGGCTGCGATGAACCCGGAAGATTTGCCACTGCGCGACATCCATTTGCCGGAAGCGATTGGCTGGTGGCCGCTGGCACCTGGCTGGTGGGTCATCATGCTGGTGATGCTGGCAGGCATTCTGTTGTTGGTTTGGCTATGGAGGCGGCAAAAACGGGGTGAACAGGCACTGGAGCTGGCTTTGCATGAGCTGGAATACCTGCGCCGCCAGTATGGCAGGGATGGCAGCACGCTGGTACGGGAGCTTTCCGTATTGTTGCGGCGGGTTGCTATCAGCCAGTATGGGCGTAAACAGGTGGCTGGTTTCACTGGTTCAGCATGGGTAGATTTCCTCAACCAGAAAGCAGGCAAGCCGTTGTTTAAGGGCAATCTGCAAGTGTTTCTGACCGAAATGCCCTACCGTCCTGAGTCGGATGCGGAAACCGGTGCTTTTGTCAGTGCCACCCGCGAGTGGATCAGGTTGCAAAAGGGGAAAAGCCATGTATGACTTCCTCTGGTGGTGGATGTTTGCCTTGTTGCCCATACCCTGGCTGGTACGTTGGCTGCTGAAACCGGCACAACAACAGGCGGGTGTGGCCTTGCATGTGCCGTTTCTGGAGGATTTCCAGCAGCAGGGTAACAGCTTGCTGGCGCGTTCCTGGCATGGCTGGCTGGCTTTGTTGCTGGCAACGTTGGCATGGGTGGCGCTGGTGACAGCTTCTGCCCGCCCGGTGTGGATCGGAGACTCGGTGGCCTTGCCGGTGGCAGGGCGTGACCTGATGATGGCAGTCGACCTGTCGGGTAGTATGCAGGAGCAGGATTTCATCCTCGGCGGGCAGGTGGTTGACCGGCTGGTGGCAACCAAGGCGGTGGCGGGAGAATTCATCCGTAGCCGTAGCGGCGACCGGATTGGGCTGGTACTGTTTGGGGATCAGGCGTATTTGCAGGCTCCGTTGACCTTTGATCGCCAGACAGTGCTGAAATTGCTGAATGAATCAGCGATTGGTCTGGCAGGGGAGCGCACTGCCATTGGGGATGCGATTGGTCTTGCCCTCAAGCGCTTGCAAGCCAGCCCGGAGAAAAACCGGGTGCTGATTTTGATGACCGATGGTGCCAATACTGCCGGGAGTGTCAGCCCTCTGGAAGCAGCAGATATGGCAGCAACCGCTGGCCTGAAAATCTACACGGTGGGGATTGGTTCAGAAAGTGACCAAATGCGCAGTGTATTCGGTTTCCAGTTGATGAATCCGGCAGCCGATCTGGATGAACGCACCCTCAAGGGCATCGCGGAAAAAACCGGCGGCATGTATTTCCGCGCCCGTGACACCGAAGAATTCCAGCGTATCTACGCCGAACTTGACCGGCTGGAACCCGTCGAACAGGAGGCAGAGCAATGGCGTCCGCAAATGGAACTGTTCCGCTGGCCGTTGCTGGCAGCCTTTGTGTTGACGTTACTGGCAGCAGCCTTGCGTATGGAACGGGAGTGATGGCATGAATACCTTGCACTTTATGCATCCCGAATGGCTATGGTTATTACTGGCAATCCCGCTGTTGTGGGGTATCCATCTGTTGCGTAACCAACAGCAGGGCGAGTGGGAACGCCTCATTGACAAGCACCTGATGCCGTTTGTCCTCAGTGGCAAGGCTGGTCGCTTGGGCTTGATGCCTTTGCTGATCCTGTCTGTGGCCTTGTTGCTAGCGGTGGTGGCAATGGCGGGGCCTGCTTGGGACAAGCGTGAAGTGCCGGTGTTCCGCAACCAGCAGGCATTGGTAGTGGCAATGGATTTTTCCGCGTCGATGTATGCAGAAGATGAGAAGCCCAACCGCTTGACGCTGGCACGTTTCAAGTTGCTCGATATTCTCAAGGCACGGGCAGACGGACAGACGGGGTTGGTGGTCTTTGCCGGTGATGCTTTTGTGGTATCACCTCTGACCGATGACAGGGAGACTATCCAGGAACAGGTAAAAAATCTTTCGCCGGAAATCATGCCAGCTCCCGGCAGTTTGCTAACACCTGCCATCCAGCGTTCGGTCGATCTTCTCAAGCAGGCAGGTGTAACGCAAGGGCATATCCTGTTGATTACCGACGGAGCATCTGACCCGGATACTGCTAGGGAAACTGCTGAAAATGCCCGCAAGCAAGGTTATAAGGTATCGGTGTTGGCAGTCGGCAGTGAAGCTGGTGCGCCGATTCCGAGCGTCAGGGGCGGCTTCCTGATCGACAATGACGGTAAAACCGTGGTGGCATCCACCAATCTGGCGGAATTGACCACAATTGCTGAAGCTGGGGAGGGTTTGTTTGTCAAGGCCACGATGGGTGATGCCGATCTTGCCAGTCTGGGCGAACAGTGGAAGGCCAGCGTGGATGGCAAGCTGACAGCAAACGATGGGCGACAGGTGGATACCTGGATCAACCAAGGTTATTGGCTGGTATTGTTGCTGTTGCCGCTGGCAGCGCTGGCTTTCCGGCGTGGCTGGCTGGGAGCGGCACTGGTTTGCCTGCTGTTGCCCCAACCCCAGCAGGCGCAAGCATTTGGCTGGAATGACCTGTGGCAGACACCCGACCAGCAAGGGCAGCAAGCGATGGATGATGGTCAGCCGGACGAAGCTGCCAAACTGTTCAATGACCCGCAATGGAAAGCTGCTGCTGCTTACCGGCAACGTGACTACGCCAGTGCTGCCAGCCAGTACGCCAATACTCCGACGGTTGACGGGTACTATAATTATGGTAATGCCTTGGCAAAACAGGGCAAGTTTGAAGACGCGATAGTGGCTTATGAAAAAGCCTTGCAGACAGACCCGCAGCACGCGGATGCCCGCCACAATCTGGATATACTGAAACAGGCGGCTTCCCGGCAACAAAACCAGCAGCAGGGTAGTAACCCACAGCAACAGCAAGATTCTGCCAGCCAGCAACAACAAGACTCGCAAAACCAGCAACAGCAGCAGGACGGGCAACAGGGGCAACAAGGCCAGCAACAACAGCAGGACGGGCAGCAAGGGCAACAAGGCCAGCAGCAAAATCCCCCTGAAGCTGAACAATACGGCAAGGAAGGCAAGGAAAAAGAAGCCGAAAAACAGGCCGAACAGCAAAAACAACAAGGGCAAGATGGGAAACAGCAGCAGCCCGACAAAGCAGGTCAGCAGGAAGGCGAGCAGGACTCGCAGCAACGGGAGCAACAGCAAGCCACGGAACAGTGGTTACGGCGCATCCCTGATGACCCGGCAGGCTTGTGGCGGCGCAAGTTTCAATACCAGTACCAGCAGCGTGGTGGCAATCAGGCAAGAGGTGAAGAATGGTAAGGTTTCTGTTGTTTGCACTGTTAGGGTGTCTACCCTGGTGGGCGCACGCTGCCAGTATCATGGCGCAGCTTGATCGCAATCCGGTAGCCTTGGGCGACCCGGTAACGCTGACCCTGACCGCAGACGGTGTGGTGGGTAACGATCCTGATTTTGCCCCCTTGCTCAAGGATTTTGAAATTCGCAGCCGTTCGCAAAGCAACAGTTTCAGCATGGTTAACGGGGTCAGCAGTGTACGTACCGAATGGTCGCTAATCCTGTATCCACGCAATACCGGTACCTTGCACATTCCGCCCATCAGTTTTGGTGCTGAACAGAGCCAGGCACTGGATTTGCAGGTGCTTGATCAACCTCCTCCCTCCAGTACCGGAGGCGGTGGAGCAGACCTGCTGGTTGAACTGGAAGCTGAGCCAAAACAGCCTTACGTGCAGCAACAAACCCTTGTGACCCAACGCATCCTGCACATCCAGCCCTTGCAGCCGCAAGCTACCTTGTCGCATCCGGTCATTGAGGCAGGCAAGGGTGACATCCGCCAGATTGGCAATACCCGCAATTACACCCTGATGCGTGATGGGCGCAACTGGCAAGTGATTGAGCGCCGTTATGCGCTGGTTCCCCAGCAAAGCGGTACGCTGACCATCGGGCGGGCAGCCTTTGAGGGCGTGTTGGCAGAACCGGGGCCAAGCAGTTACGACCCGTTTGGTGTTAATGGCAAACGTATCCGGCGTTTTTCAGAGCCCCTGACGCTGCAAATCCAGGGACAACCCGCCACCTATACCGGTCAGCAATGGTTGCCAGCCAAAAGCATTACCCTGAATGCCCACTGGCAGACTGCCCCCGACAAATTACAGGCTGGTGAGCCAGTCACCCTGACACTGGCAATCATGGCGGATGGTCTGGCAGCCGAACAGTTGCCAAAACTGGATGTGCAGATGCCCGCAGGAATCAAGGCATACACCGACAAGCCGGAACTGCGCAATGATGCCGGTAATGATGGCGTGGTGGGTGTACGTCAGGAGAAATGGGTCATCGTTGCCCCTTACAACGGCGAATATGCCATTCCAGCCATTAACCTGACCTGGTGGAACAGTACGGCGGGCAAGCAGGAAACTGCCTCCATCAATCCGGTGACAATGCGCGTCAGTGGTGGACAGGCAGCTCCAGCAGGTGAGCCAGCGGTTGTTACGCCCCCGCCTGTTGCTGAACCTGATAACAAACCACAAGCCCCGCCTGTTGCTGGCGAGGCGGGTAAGGATCTGCTGGCTGGCCTGTGGGGCTGGCTGACTTGGGAACGACTGGCTTTCAGCCTGTTGTTGCTGTGGGTGGTACTGTCATTCGGCTGGTTGTCGTGGCGCTGGTTGCGCAAACCAGCCAAACCGGCAAGCCTTCCGCTACAAAAAACAGCGGCGGCTAGTGGCAAAAACAGTTTGCGCGTTCTGGAACAGGCTTGTCGGCAAAATCAGGCGCAGGCTGCGCATGATGCCTTACTGGCATGGGCGGATAGCACCCTGGGTTTGCATCCTGCCCTGATTACTACCTTGCGTGAACAGGCCGACCCGAGTTTGCGCAGCGAGATCGACAAACTGCTTGCCAGCCTGTACGGGCGTGAAGCGGCAAGCTGGCAGGGTAGTGGTCTGTGGAAAGCGGTACAGGCTTTCAAGCCCGTGGCTGTTACTCCCCATTCCAACCATCCCGGTCTGGCTACGCTGTACCCTGAATAATGTATCCGGTGTTTGCTGCCATTTTTCCAGTATTCATCCTGCTGATGCTGGGCAACGTGGCGCGGCGCAGCGCTTTTCTGGACGAGCATTTCTGGGTGCAGGCAGAAAAAGTTACCTATTACATCCTGTTCCCTGCCCTGCTGGTCGAGCATCTGGCTAAAGCTGAAGTGGATTTTGCGTCAGCGGGCTGGTTGTTGTTGCTGGCTGGGGCGGTTCCGCTGCTGGCTAGCCTGTTGTGCTTTTTGTTTGCACCTTGGCTGCGTTTGAACGGGGCAGATTTTACCTCGTTTTTTCAGGGAAGCATTCGTTTCAATACCTATATTGGGTTGGCAGTCATGGCGGTGGCGTTGCCAGCTCCGGCCTTAACCTTGGCAGCCATCATTGTGGCAGTCATGATCCCGTTGGTGAATCTGTTGTGCATTGCCGTGTTTGCCCGTTATACCCACGGGCAGGTACGACCTGTTGCCATCCTGCTGTCGATTGTGCGCAACCCTCTGATCATGGCGAGTGTTATCGGCATTATCCTGAATGTGTTGCCATTTTCTCTGCCGGACATGTGGTGGTCAGTGGTGGTGAAACTGGGACAGATGGCGTTGCCGCTGGGCTTGCTGGCGGTCGGGGCGGGGTTGCGCTTGCAAGCCTTGCGTGAGTCAGGGAAAACCTTGTTGTGGGCAGCGTTGATCAAGCTGGTGTTGTTACCCGCACTGGTGTTTGTGTTGTGTAGCCTGTTACATATACCCTCACTGGAACGGGCGGTATTGGTGATGTTTGCTGCCCTGCCAACGGCTTCTTCCGCTTACATCCTTGCGCGGCAACTGGGGGGCAATGCTGCCATGATGGCGGTACTGATTACGGGCGAAACCCTGCTCAGCATGATGAGCCTGCCATTGGTACTGCTGGCGGTCAGTTGATGAACCGAATGGGCAGGGGCAGGCATGTTACCCACCCCTGACAACCAGACGGTTAACCGAATTTGGGCAGATGTGCCAGTGATTCCCTGATGGCTTCTTCCGGGTAGTCGAAGTCAGTCAGATCACCTTGCAGATAACGGTCATAAGAGGTCATGTCGAAATGACCGTGGCCTGACAGGTTGAACAGCAGGGTTTTGGCTTCACCGGTTTTGCTGCATTCCTGTGCGGCACGGATAGTGGCGGCAATCGCGTGGCAGGATTCCGGCGCTGGAATGATGCCCTCGCTCTTGGCGAACATGACGCCTGCTGCAAATGTTTCCAGTTGCGGCACGGCGACGGCTTCGATCAGCCCTTCGTGGTACAACTGGCTGACCAGTGCGGAATCACCGTGGTAACGCAAGCCACCTGCATGGATGCCCGGTGGCATGAAATCATGACCAAGGGTGTACATTTTCATCAACGGTGTATAGCCAGCCACGTCACCAAAGTCATAGGTATAAATGCCTTTGGTCAGGGTTGGGCAGGAAGTCGGTTCAACCGCTACCAGACGCACATTCTTGCCAGTGGCATTGTCTGCCAGGAATGGGAATGCCAGCCCGCCAAAGTTGGAACCGCCACCGCATGGCGCGAATACCATGTCCGGGTAGTCACCGACCATTGCCAACTGCTGTTTTGCTTCCAGCCCAATGATGGTCTGGTGCAACAGGACATGGTTCAGCACTGAACCCAGCGCATAGTTGGTATCGGCACGGCTGGCTGCTTCTTCCACCGCTTCAGAAATGGCAACGCCCAGTGAGCCTTGTGAATCCGGGTCAGCCGCGAGGATTTTGCGCCCGGCTTCGGTCATGTCAGTGGGGCTGGCGAACACTTCCGCACCCCAGGTTTGCATCATGGAACGGCGGTAAGGTTTCTGCTGGTAACTGATTTTCACCATGTACACGCGCACGTCGATACCGAACATTTGCCCAGCCAGTGCCAGCGAGCTGCCCCACTGACCCGCGCCGGTTTCCGTTGACAGGCGTTTGATGCCCGCTTGCTGGTTGTAGTAAGCCTGGGCTACTGCTGTGTTGGGCTTGTGCGAACCTGCCGGGCTAACCGCTTCATTTTTGTAATAGATTTTCGCCGGGGTATTGAGCATTTTTTCTAGGCGGTGAGCACGGTACAGCGGGGAAGGGCGCCACATGGTCAGGGCTTCACGCACAGGTTCGGGGATCGGAATCCAGCGTTCGGCACTCATTTCCTGCATCACCAGCGTTTCGGGGAAAATGCCCAGCATTGCTTCGGGAGGCACAGGGTTGCCATCCGGCCCCAGATAGGGGAAGGGTTTGTTGGGCATATCAGCAACGACGTTATACCAGTGGGTTGGCATATCGGCTTCGGGCAGGTAGATTTTGGTTGTCATTCAGTCCTCCTTTGTCCATGTAGAATGTGGGCTTTATATTCCCACTTGCACCACAAGTGTGCAATGCAAAAGAGGAGTGATGGGGGGATTTACACCCAGCGATACCATTTTTCGATCCCGAGGTTGCGTCCCCAGGAATCAATCAGTTCACGGTCGCTGGTGTCGTCAAAAATCTGCTGCATACACGGCTCCAGCAGGATGGCGGCTGCCGCTTCCATGCCTACCGTGCGGTAAGGCTCAAAAATACCGGGCATGTCGAACAGTTCGGCTACCATCAACGCCTGTGTGGCATTCATCACCTGATTGGCACGCACCAGGGTGCGCGGGAACATGTCCGGGGTCAGTTGCAGGCAGGCAATATGCTCCACTACCTGATTGACCAGTGACTGTTGCTGGACAGCGTGCAATTCCGCATATTCACGGTGCAGGTGGATGTCGATCAGCATTCCAATCGGCACAGAACGCAATTGCGTCAGTACCCCGCCAATCACATGATCGGTAAAGGCTTCGCGTTGCCCCAGTGGAATACCGGGGTGCATGGTCAGCAACTCATTTTTGACGCTGGCAAGGTAAGCAGCATTAGGTTGCAGGTTGGTGCGCTCAGTTTCCGGGGTGCGGTACTGGTGCAAAACAAAGGCGGCTTGCCAGGCAATCAGGTAGTTGTTTTCATCCCCCGGTACGCGCAGCACGATTTCATGGTTTTCCCGCCCTTCGCGCCCACCGATACGCACGCTGGAAACCACCGGCAAACTGGCATCAAACACTATGTCGAAACTGCGCCCGGTCAGGGCAGTGGCTTCATCAAGCAGGCTTTGGGTACTGGCAGGGAAGGGAACAACTGGCATGGGGAATGATCCTTACAGAGAAAATGCTACGGAATGACAAACGGGCTGCATATTACCAGACAGTAGGTGGTGCTTGCCTATGAAATGCGGTTTTCCAGCCCGCGATAAATCACGGTATGTGCCATGATGTCAAAGATGGAACCGGGGTCGATGTATTTTTCATCCAGCAGGCATTGGTACAAGGCACGGCTGGCATAGCTGGTTTCGATGGCAGTGCGTACTTCCGGCTGGTAGTAACGCTCTAGATAAGGTCGGTCATGGCGGTTAGCTTGTACATGGCGGAAAATGATCGGGTCGGCAACTTTTTCCTCGCACACTTCACGGATGACCAAGGCTTCTGCTTCACTGATCTGGAAGCGCTCGCGCAGTTTTTCGATCATGTCGCTGATGGTGGTTTTGGGTGGCGGCTCGTGATTTCCACCGCCACCGCTGCGGGGTTTGAGCGTGGCTGGTTTGAGTTCGCGGATACCCTGAAATGTGACCGCCGCTTTCTCCAGTTTCAGTTTGCCGATGTGTGTCATCAGATCAGAAGTGGAACCGGCCTTGATCAGTTGCGGTGCGAGAAATTCGGCAAATGCAGCAAACTGTGCCAGTTCACCGGCATACACAAAGAAACAGGACAGGAACTGGTAAGAGCGGGCGAATTTTGTCAGCAAGTAGACAAAGGCTTTGCGTTCTTCCATGCTTGCCAGCCTGCTGTTGAAGCGCCCGCGCCATTTGACGGTTTCCGCTGCCGGCAGCCCTGCTGCTTGTTGATCCCGTCCGATTTGTCCTGCCAGATGCAGATAGGTTTCGGCATCATCGGCAATGAAAATCCCGGCATCCAGGATTTGCAGGTATAGCCCTTTGCATTGCGCCTGATCCGGCTCCGAAGCGGTATAGGGCGTTCCCTGCCGGTATTTGTTGAATGCCTTGAGGATTTTGTCGGCATTATTGGTGAAATCAACCACGACCACCCCCTCCTTGCCGGGAGCGCAGCGGTTGAGACGGGAAATAGTCTGCACGGCATTCCGGTCTTGCACCGGTTTGTCGAGAAACATGCCCGCCAGCAGCGGTTGGTCAAACCCGGTCTGGAACTTGCTGGCAACCACCATCAGGCGATAGCCGTCAGTATCAAAACGCTCTTCGATCAGCTCTTCCTTGTCCAGCCCGTTGAGGGTGTGTTCACTGATGTGTGCGTGAGTTTCCGGGTGGTCAAAGTCGGAAAAGGCATACACCACGTCATAAGCGTAACGCTCTGGCTCGATTTCACGCTTTTCCCGCAGCTTTTCCTTGAGGATGCGGTAATACAGCAGCCCGGCGAGGCGAGAGCTGGCAACGATCATGGCTTTGGCTTGCCCGTTGATCAGCGGTTTGATGTCTTCATCGAAGATGCGCAACATCAATTCTGCCTTGTACTGGATCAAGCCTTCATCCTGAAAGGCTACATTCTGCAAGGCTTTGGCGAGCACCCCGGCAGGGTAGAGCTTGTCTGCATCTGGCGGAATGACGGGGCTTTGCAGGTGAAACAGGGTTTTATAGGAAATGATACTGGCGGCGACATCAACGATGTATTTCTCATGAATGGCTTCGGCTTCCGAATAGGTGTCGAAGGCTGCACCAAACAGTTGCACAGTCGCGTTGGCGGGCGTGGCGGTAAAGGCAACGAATAACTGGTTGTGGTCGTGGGCGCGGATGGCATCTGCCAATGTCTGTTCCGGGTCGCTGTCTTCCTCCACGTCCGGCGTATCGCGGAAGGGTTTGCGCACGGCAGTTGCCATGCTGCCTTCCTGTGAGCGGTGCGCTTCATCAATCAGGTAGGCAACCCGCAGGGTTTTCAATTCGGGCTGGCTTTCCAGTTCCTTGAGGATTTCGACGAATTTCTGTTGGGTGCTGACAATGATGGATTCGCGGCGGGCAATGTGCTGCTTGAGTTGCTGCGAAGTCTTGGCGTAGCGGATGACGTTGCGTAAATGGTGGAAGTTTTCCAACTCGTCACGGATGTTCTTGTCCAGGCTGTTGCGGTCGGTCAGCACAAACACCATGTCCACCAGTTTGGTGCTGGTTCCGCCCAGATAGAGGCTATTGAGCCGATCCGCCAGCCAACTGATTGACAGGGTTTTGCCGGAGCCAGCGGAATGGTTGATCAGGTATTTTTTGCCGATATGGCCTTGCCCAGCAAAGTGTGTGCCGATGTCGGCTGCCAGCCGCTCGACCATGCGTGACTGGTGGTAGCGCGGGAACAGACTGAAAGCGTCACGGGCGCTGATGCCTTTGTCCGGGTCGGCTGCGCGTTGCGGCACATACACCAGATAAAAACTGATGGCTTGCAGGATGGCATCCCGCGCCAGTACATGCCGGTACAGGTACTCAACCGGGTATTCGCCCTCCGTTTCCGGCAGGTTTTCCAGACCGGTGTTGAACCAACGGAAATGCTCTGCCTGTCGCGGGTTGGTGGCGACCTTGACTTCCGAGGTGTCGGCGGCGATGTAGAGGAAGGGCAGGCGGAAAATGGCATCATCCGGGTTGCGTTGGGTGAACTGGATCACTGCGTCATGCACGTTTTGCCCGGCAGCTTCGTGCTTGAGTTCAATGACGATAATGGGCAGGCCGTTGAGGAATAGCACAATGTCCGGGCGTTTGGCATCACCAACGACCAGTTCGGTCTTGAAACTGATGCGGTTTTGGGTGTGGTCTGCGGTGCTTGCGCTGGAGCGTGGTTTGGGTGAGTAAAGCTGGAAGTGTTGCCCGCGAACCTTCAAACCATCGCGCATGATCAGCCACAGCGGGGCTTTTGCTAGTTCTTCCCGCAAAGTCAACAGGATTTGCTGCGGTGCATCCGTGGTGTAATCCGTTTCCAAGCGTGCATACGTTTCCGCCTGGGTGGTTTGGATGAAATCCAGCAGGTGTTGTTGGGCGATATAACCGTCCTGGATTTCCCGGCTTTCCAGCGGCGTATAGCCATGCACTTTGCGCAGGAAACGGGCAATGTGGTTCTGGAAACGTTTTTCAGGCGAATCAGGCATTCAGCAGGCTTCTGGATCAATGGATTGGCTTGATGATGAATGTATCACGGCCTGCCTGTTATCTCTACTTGTCTGGTAATATCCGGCAAATGCAATACACTGTCAGGGCAGTTGTTTGGGAGGAGAATGATGATGCCTCAGGTACAGGCTAAAACCAGCCGGGATGAATATCTGCTGATGGAAGCTCAGGGAAATGACAAACATGAGTTTTTTCAGGGGCAGGTATACGCGATGGCAGGCGGAACATTTAACCACGCCCGTGTGGCAGGCAACCTGTTTGCCAGCTTGCGCCAGTTTCTGCGTGGCAAACCCTGCCAGCCGATGAACAGTGACATGCGGATACACACCCCGTCAGGGCTTGATACTTACCCGGATGTGTCGGTGTATTGTGGGCAACCTGAACTGACTGATAACCAGACAACGCTGCTGAATCCGGTAGTGGTGATTGAAGTCCTGTCACCCAGCACCCGCGATTATGACCGCAGCGGCAAGTTTACCCATTACCGCTCTATTCCCGGTTTGCAGGATTATCTGCTGGTTGACCCTGAATCCGTGCTGGTTGAACATTTTCACCGTATCAAGCGGGATGAGTGGTTGCTGAAAGTCTATTCAGAACTGACAGATGTTGTGGTGCTGGAAGCATTGGGCGCTGAGCTTTCTCTTGCGGAAATGTATGAATAGCTGTTCTCCGAACTTCCCCCCATCCCCAGCCCTTCCCCCGCAAGGGGTGAAGGGGGCGGAAATTGGCTGTTGCGAATTCGGGGATCGCAAAGTTGTTATCACCTCCCTGGTAAATTTCTTCCGTAACTTCCAAAGGAACCCAAACGGTATCATAGAGGGCGCGTAATGGTTCTAGTGTTCCCCATGCAGCCACCAGTGAAATGAGTGGGCTGGTGTTGATAACGATGGTTTTTTTGTCAAGCATTGGCTAGGTCGGCTTCCAGTTCATCCGTTGACAAATCTAGCATAGGTACGCCGTAGCGGTGCAGGTTGAGCAGGAATGTCACACGATCTATACCAGCCAACTGAGCCGCCATGCCGGAAGACAGACGCTTCATTTCAAACAGCTTTACCGCCATAGCCATGCGGGCTTCCTGCACGAATGCCTCCGGCGTGGTTTGCAGCGCATCCGGGAAATGGGGTGGGTACTCTACGTGTATGGCATTTGACATTGTGATTCCTCACGGCTTTTGCTTGTTTCTGACTATACCACAACCCGCCGTTTCCCCGTCACGCACTCATGAATCAACGACTTTTTGTACTCCGCCAGCACTTCCACCTGACGGCTGACCACGGCACGCGCCTGCTGGATTTTGTCGAGTTCGGCTTTTACCCATGCCACGATCTGTGCCTGCTCCTCAGTGGATGGCAGATAAATGGGCGTTGTTTTCAAGAATGTGCTGGAAACCCGTTTTTGCCCTGCTGCGCCCACCATGTTGACTTCTGCATAGTCACGGAAGGATGTGTTGTAGGTGTAGTAGTACAGAAACTCTCCATTAACGCGATTTGGACGTAGCACATGAAATTCAGTACTGCCGAACGCGTAGCGAGTAGGTAGG
This sequence comes from Thiothrix sp. UBA5583, assembly GCA_002425225.1. GTDB lineage: Bacteria > Pseudomonadota > Gammaproteobacteria > Thiotrichales > Thiotrichaceae > Thiothrix > Thiothrix moscowensis. Next base: position 36,449 of record DILV01000011.1, on the reverse strand, counting down.
CTGGTGACAAATGCACCTTTACCGTTTTCCATGCAGGGAGTTATCTTGGCAAAGATAACGTCACCGTTTTCAAAATACGTCAGGCCGCTTGATATATCATTGAAAGACTTGATTTGTTTGATTGAAATTTGTCCATCGTCGGATACATCTTCCATTGGAACAACTGCATATTCCTCGTTTGCAGACGGTTTCTCACCTGAAAATCGAGGCGAAAGTTCAGCTACATTTTTGATTCTGCTCGCTTGCCAATGTGCAGGAACCTTGCCAATCCAGTCGATATGGGTTTCTTGCATGACAGCAGTATCGTCTAAACCTTTGGTAACAGCCCTATAAATCACTGATCTGCGAATCTGTTCCAATTTCTCCAGTTGCTGCTGCTTGACCGCAATCGCCCCGTCAATCGCTGCGCACTGCTGATCCAGATACCCCGCAATCCGCCGCTGCTCCTCCACATCAGGCAAATATAGGGGAGTGTATTTCAGGAATCTGGTGGAAACACGTTTTTGTCCTGCGGCTCCCACCATGTTGACCTCAGCGTACTTTCTGTACGTTGGGTTAAATGTGTAGTAGTACAGAAACCGCCCATCAATTTTGTGGAAAGGGCGCATGACGTGAAATTCGGTACTACCAAAAGCATAACGAGTAGGCAAACTTGCGATAAATGCGCCCTTACCGTTTTCCATGCAGGGCGTAATTTTAGCGAAAATGACATCGCCCACCTCGAAAAGGGTCAGTCCGCTACTGATGGTTTCATAGGGTCGTTGCTCTGAGTCATGTACTTGCCCTTGTTCAGAAACAGCTTCCATTGGAATAACAGTGCAAATTTCATTTGTATTGGGTGTTTCTGCCGAGTAGCTTGGTGAAAAAAATGCCACGTCTTTCAAACGAACTTTTTCCCAACTTGCTGGGGCATTTCCAATCCACTGATTATCAAGTTCCATCAACGGCTGCGCTCCAGTGATTGCAGGATGGATTCGGCTTGGGATTCGAGTTGCCAAAATTCGGCAAGGAGTGCGTCCGCCGCTTTGGGCGGCTGGTACTGGTAGAAGTATTTGTTGGGCAGGATTTCATAGCCAAGCTGCGGGCTGTCTTCCCAACGGATGATCGGTTTCCTGATTTCGCGCTGCAAAAACGCGGCAATGTCCTCACCGTAGGGGATGTATTCGTCATCCTTGATGTAGTGCCGATGCGTCCACTCCACTTCCACCGCCAGCGAGTCGATAAACGCTTTCACCAGCTTGTTGAACTCCCGCGCATCCATCTCTTTCTTCTCTCCCTGCCCCCCTTGCGGGGGAAGGGTCGGGGAAGGGGGGATTGGCGGCGCAGCCGCCTCTGTCAGCATCTTGATTTCATCCGCAAATGCCGCCTTGACCTGCTTTTCATACAAAGTGGCGAAATTGCCACTGGGCGGCAGCGTAAACGCAATCTCCCGCACCGTTTCCCCATGCGTCAGCCGGATGCGAAACCCGATGTCAGAGTTGTAAAACGCCTGCTCTTTCTTGATATTGGCCGCCGAAAACACCTTCTCATAAGGCTCGGTAACAACGGCAGGCTGATCATTTTCATCCGTCTGCCAAAACACCACGGCTACCTTGTGGTAGGCAAAATCGGTTGTGCGGAACACCTTCACCTGCTGGTCGTTGATGCTGTCCCAGTCGGCGCGGTAACGTTTCTCCACCCACAGGCGGTGCGTGTCAGTAATGCGGTTGCGCTTGTTGCCGAACGATTTCGGTTCTTTCTCGAACTGTTCCCGCGCATCAATCAGCATCACCTTGCCCTTGTGTCCGGCTGGCTTGTTGTTAGTCAGCACCCACACGTAGGTATACAGCGAAGTGTTGTAAAACAACTGGTTGGGCAACATCACAATCGCCTCCAGCCAGTCGTTTTCCAGCATCCAGCGGCGGATTTCGCTTTCCCCAGACCCGCAATCGCCATTGGAGAGCGGCGAACCGTTGAAGATGATGGCAATACGAGTGCCGCCTTTATCGGCCGGTTTCATCTTTGCCAGCATGGTTTGCAGGAACAGCAACGCGCCGTCATTGGTGCGCGGCATCCCCGCCTTGTAGCGGGTTTTCTGCAACTTGCGGGCTTCGGTTTCGTAGCCATCCTTGCCGCCCCACGTTACCCCGAATGGCGGGTTGGAGAGCATGTAATCAAACTGGTGTTCCGCCCCCATCAACTGGTCGCCCGGTTCCGCACCGGGGCTGTTGATATGCGGGATCAGCGAATTGCCCTGACGGATTTGCGCTTTCTGCTCGCCCTTCAACAGCATGTCGGCCTTGCAGATGGCGTAGTTCTGCGGCTGGAGTTCCTGCCCGTGCAGGATGATCAGCTTGCCGGTTTCCTCCCGCTGCGCCAGATCGTCGATCTTGTCGAGCACATGTTCCTTGGCGACCGACAGCATCCCGCCCGTCCCACAAGCCGGGTCATAAATCTTGATGTTTTGCCCGTGGGTCTGCACATCCAGCAATTCCACCATCAGGCGGATCACTTCACGCGGGGTGAAATGTTCACCTGCCTCCTCACCGCTTTGCTCCGAGAAGCGCCGCAGCAATTCCTCATACACATAACCCATTTCCAGATTGGAAAGCGTCTCCGGGGCAAGGTCGGCATGGGCGTATTGTTTGAGGATCGGCACCAGACTGGCGTTTTTCTTCATCTTGCCGATGGTGGCGCGATAGTCGAAATGCTCCAGAATGTCCTGCACATTGTCGGAAAAGCCGGAAATATAGGCGCGGAAATTGCCTTCCAGCAAGCTGTGGTCTTCTTCGCACAGCTTCGCCAATGTCCAGTCAGTCCGGTTGTGGAAGGGGAACAACTTTTCCAGCTCCTTGAGCATGGTTTGCAGCTTGGTAGGGTCATCTGCCAGTGCCGGAACATTGGTCAGTAGTTCCTGCCGTTTGGCCTCACGCATAGCGATCAGCACACACTCAATGCGCCGCAACAGGATGATGGGCAACACCACGCCCTGATATTCGTAGGCTTTAAACTTGCCGCGCAGGCGTTCCGCCGATTTCCAGATGTCGCCTGCCAGATTGTTGAGTTGGTCGCGGTTGAGCATGGGGTTTCAGCTTGTGGCAAAGCCACAGATACTAGCATTTTATGGATGACCGCAGGAAATCGTTATATTGTTGCAGGCAACAGTCTGGGTAAGGAGACACAGCATGAAATCAGGATGGATGCGCCTGTTGGTAAGCGTGACAATATCAGCCAGTATGGGTACGGCAATGGCAGTGGATTGTGCCGCAATCCGGGCGCAGTACAACTGCCCCGCCAATGAAAAATATCCCCTGCACCTGAGCTTTGACGATGGCCCGGCTTTGCAGACCGCCAGTGTGCTGGAGGTCTTGCAACGTGAACAGGTTCCGGCGACCTTTTTCATTATTGCCGAAAAAATCGACTGCGAGACGGTGCTACAACAATGCCAACAGGCTGACCCAGCAAGCGATGGCAAGGATTGCACGGCCTACCGCGAGTGCCAGACTCGGCGCGAAATCCTCGGCAAGACCAAACAGATGGGGCACATGATCGGTTCGCATTCCTACCGGCATTTGCGCTATTCCGGGGTGGCTCCCGACAGGATGCAGCGTGATTTTCTGGCATCGAAACGCTTGCTGGAGCCGTTTTTTACCACCCAACCGCCGCTGTTTCGTCTGCCTTATGGGGATGGCTGGTTTAACCGCCAGCAAACCGGGCACGTGATGCAGGCATTGCAAGAGGCTGGCTTCCAGCATGTGGACTGGCAGTTGTCGGCGTTCGACTGGGATGAAAAGAACCAACAGGGCGACAAGATTTTGCAGAATGTGCTGACTCAGGTGTGTTCACGGCAAAAGGGCGGGGTGGTGCTGTTTCATGATGGTGTGGAAAACCAGTCGCATGAAGGCCGCCTGTTTACCATTGAGCATCTCGGTGAATGGCTTCCTGCTATGCGTTGCGTGGTCGATTTTAAACCGCTGGATTATTTTGTGAAGGGCTACCAGTCTAGGTGAGCCGTGTATGTGTATAATTCCGCTTTTGCCGAATTCACGAAACACAGCCCCATGATACGCATCACTGAACTGCGCTTGCCGCTGGAACACCCCGATACCGCTTTGCCTGCCGCGATTGTTGAGCGTCTGGGCATTGCTGCTGCCGACTTGCTGGATTTTACGGTATTCAAACGTGGTTATGATGCCCGCAAGCGTGATGCCATCGTGCTGGTTTATACCATTGACGCTACGCTCACCGAGGAATCCGGGGTTCTGGCAAGGTTTGCCAAGGATCAGCATGTCAATCCTGCCCCCGATACCAGCTACCGTTTTGTGGCACAGGTACAGGAGCCGCTGGAACAACGCCCAGTGGTGGTCGGTTTTGGCCCTTGCGGCATCATGGCGGGGCTGGTGCTGGCACAGATGGGTTTGCGCCCGATCATTCTGGAACGTGGCAAAAAGGTACGCGAACGCACCAAGGATACCTGGAAGTTGTGGCGCAACCACCAGCTTAATCCCGAATCGAATGTGCAATTCGGTGAGGGTGGAGCAGGCACGTTTTCCGACGGCAAGCTCTACAGCCAGATCAAAGACCCCAAACATTACGGGCGCAAGGTACTGACCGAATTCGTCAAGGCAGGTGCGCCGGAAGAAATCCTCTACGTCAGCAAGCCACATATCGGCACGTTCCGGCTGGTGAAAATGGTGGAAAATATTCGCCACGACATCGAGTCGCTGGGGGGCGAAATCCGTTTCCAGCAACAGGTAACGGATGTGTTGATCGAAGCCGGGCATTTGCGCGGGGTAGTGCTGGCAAGCGGTGAACAAATCCGTACCGACCATCTGATCCTCGCCCTGGGGCACAGTGCGCGGGATACCTTTCAGATGCTGTACGAGCGCGGGGTGTTCATGGAAGCCAAGCCGTTTTCGCTCGGTTTCCGCATCGAACATCCGCAAACTCTGATCGACCAGGCACGTTTTGGCAAACACGCGGGCAATCCGCTGCTGGGGGCGGCAGATTACAAGATCGTGCATCACGCCAAAAACGGGCGTTCGGTCTACAGCTTCTGCATGTGTCCCGGCGGGCAGGTGGTGGCGGCAACCTCGGAACCGGGGCGAGTTGTGACTAATGGCATGAGCCAGTATTCCCGCGCCGAACGCAACGCCAACGCCGGAATTGTGGTCGGTATTACCCCGGAGGATTACCCCGGCAACCCGCTGTCGGGTATCGAATTCCAACGCCAGTGGGAATCACGTGCGTTTGAACTCGGCGGCGGCAACTATGAAGCACCGGGGCAACTGGTGGGTGATTTCATCAAGGGCATCAAGTCTAGCCAGTTGGGGGCGGTGGAGCCGTCTTACCAGCCGGGGGTGCATCTGACCGACCTTGCCCCCAGCTTGCCGGGCTATGCGATTGAGGCGATCCGCGAAGCCTTGCCTGCCTTCGAGCGCCAGATCAGGGGCTTTTCCATGTATGACGCGGTGCTGACCGGGGTGGAAACGCGTACCTCATCACCGTTGCGTATCACCCGTGGACAGAATTTGCAGAGCCTGAATGTGCAAGGCTTGTATCCGGCAGGTGAAGGTGCAGGGTATGCAGGTGGCATCTTGTCAGCGGGAGTGGATGGCATCCGCATTGCCGAAGCAGTGGCAAGTGCCATGTTGGGTCAGGCGGATTAGGCTGTTGCGCTTGGTATGGCGGCAAGCCAGTGTTGCAGTTTCTGCCGCAGGATTGACAAGGCAATCGGCTTGGTCAGGTAGTCATCCATGCCAGCCTGCAAGCAGCTTTCCCGGTCGCCTTGCATTGCGTTGGCTGTTAGGGCAACAACCGGGGTACGGGGTTGATTCCGTTCCTGTTCCATTTGGCGGAAATGGCGGGTAGCTTCGTAACCATCCATGCTAGGCAATTGGCAATCCATCAGCACCAGGTCGTAGCGGTTTTTTGCCAGCAGATCGACTGCTGCGTGCCCATCCATCGCAATGTCAAAGGTGAAGCCCAGTTTGTCCAGCATCACCTTGGCGACCTTGATATTGACGGTGTTGTCCTCAACCAGCAGCAGATGTCCGCTGAGCGTGATTGGTTGGTTAGTGTCTGCTAACGCCGGTTGTTTTGCCGCAATAGTGGCTATTGCCACTGTATGCTTGTCGAGCATCAGGTCGAAATAGAAAGTGCTGCCTTGTCCAAGAGTGGATTTGATGCGGATATGCCCGCCCATCAAGTGTACCAGTTCCTGGGCAATGGTTAGCCCTAAACCCGTGCCACCATATAAGCGGGTGGTGGATTCATCGGCCTGACTGAAGGCATTGAACAACACCTCCTGTTGGGCAGGGCTTATGCCGGGGCCGGTATCAGCGACCAGTAGACGAATGCGTGCTTGACCCGGCAGATCTTCGCGCAAGTCGGCATGTACGCTGACAACACCGCTGTCGGTGAATTTCACCGCATTGCCCAACAGGTTGCCTAAGATTTGCTTGAGTCGGATCGGGTCGCCGTAAAACCAGGGGGGCAGGTTATCCGGCAGGTGTTTGTTCAGTGTCAGGTGTTTTTTGGTGGCAGAACCACTGAACAGCAGCAACATGTCATCCAGCAGTTTGGAGAGGTTGAACGGGATACGTTCCAGCACCAGTTTGCCTGACTCGATCTTGGATAAATCCAGCACGGCATTGATCACATCCAGCAAAATTTCCGAGGAACTGTAAGCCGTTTTCAGGTATTCGCGCTGCTGCGGGTCTAGTGTGGTCTGGGCAAGAATGTCCAGCATCCCCAACACGCCATTCATCGGGGTACGGATTTCGTGGCTCATGTTGGCAAGAAAACGTGATTTTTCCTGCGATTTTTGCAGGGCGCGGATTTTTTCCTGCGATTCCAGCTTGAGGGATTCATTCAGCGCCAACATTTCCTGCGAGGAAACGTCCAGGGAACGTTCCAGCAAGTAGTGACCGTGTTTGTGTTCACCGTAAGTCTGGCTGACTTTTGCCAGCAAGGCACGCCAACTGGCAACGTCTGGCGGACTCTCCGCACTCAGGCCGAGAGAACGCAGTTGCCGGTTGAGCGTGCGGTCAAGCTCACTCATGAATGGTGGTCAGGGTCATGGTTTGGTTGTGCAGGTCGCAAGAGCCTTTGGCAAACGGTGAAATTTCCCCGTAGGAATAAAAGCCGATTTGGGTGGTTTTTTCCGGCAGAATATCCAGTACTGCTTCCACTTCTTCTTCGGCATCTGCACCCATGACCATGCGTCGCCCGACACAACTGATGGAAATGCACAGCACTTCCGTGTCGGTCTCGGTGGCACTCATCAGGGCGGCATCTTCCGCACCTTCCACCAGTTGTTCCAGATTGGCTCGCATCAGTTGCGCGTAAGCACCGACCGGAATGTCGCCAGCAAAGGTGAGTGACTGGCTAGCCTCATCAATGGCAAGGATGGTGCGTACCAGCTCCTTGTCTTCGCCGGGCATACTGAGTGCCAGCGGGAAACGCAGACCGGTGGCTGGCAAACCTTCCGCCATTTCCCCCAGATAGGTTTTGTACAGAGCCAAGGCGGGTTTGCCTGCCAGTTCATACAATACGTTGTTTTCAGCGCGGGTCACTTCACGGGCAGGGCCGAATGGTTTCCAGCCACCTTTGGAGCCGTGACCGATACGAACATTCCCATAAAAACCCAGCGCAGTAACACCGTGGCTGACAGGCTGACCATCCTGCTGTAACACCCAGGTTTGGGCGAAGCGGTCGCCATCTCCGGCAAGACCTCCTGTGACAGTGATACCTTGCACGACATCATTGAAACCTTGTGCCAGTTCGCTGCCGTTGACATGTAACCCTTCCGACAACACCAGAATGCCTTGCAAGTCTTCGCCACTGAGACGGTCAGCCAGCAAGCGCCCAATATTGCGTGACTCTTTTACGTCATCAATACTGGCGTGCGTAACGTGCAAGCGGGTGGATTCAAACTGTACCAAGGCAATAACCAGACCATCATCATGGATGCTCTTACCCAGTATTTCACCAGCACTGGAGCAGCCCATAAAGACAGCTTGGGGATATTGCTCGTGCAGGGTTGCAAACGGGGCTGGATCATGCAGGAATTTCGAGTGACCAAAGACCAAAACCAGCAATTGGGGGCTGCTGATAGCAGGCAAAGTTGCTGAAAATCCATTTTGGGCAGTGTAAACAAGCGTTGTTGTTTTCATAACGTACCATTTCCTCAACTGACTTTATTTTTATCTATTAATCGAAATAATGACATATCAACAAGAATGATTCCAGCTTTTATGGATGGGCGGAACTTAACCTCTCCAGTAGTTTGCTATTGCCATCAATGAATTCCCGTACAAACGGTTTGGTGCGGGCGCTACTGAAGCGGGCAACCTCTTCGCCGTTTTCAATCAGCAGAACCGTGGGGAAGCCGCGCACCTTGTAACGCCCTGCCAGTTTCATGTTTTCGTCTTCATCGGTATCAACTTTTGCCAGCAAAACCTTGCCGTGATAGTCGGGAATGACAGATTTCAAAACCGGGTCAAGAAACAGGCAAGGGCCACACCAGTCAGCCCAGAAGTCAACCAGAACCGGGTTTCTGGCTGATGCCTTGATGACACGCTCTGCAAAGTCGTCAAAGCCATTGATGTCAAAGATGAATTTATACGTGGTCATGCTGTTCTCCCGCAATGAGGCGGCAATTATAACGGTCTGTGGCTGGTGGTGAAATACCGCATGGTTGGTAGGCGCTCTATTCCCTGTTGTTGGGGCAAGACTATACTTGTTTCCTAGTGTTTTACTGGGTTTATAGGGAGGCAGGTATGACAGCCATTGTTCGTACAAGCTGGCACAAGGCTGAAGTTGTGGCTAATCATCGCTGGACAGAACGCTTGTTGTCCTTGCGTATCCGCACGCAAGCCATGCCGTTCAAGGCGGGGCAATTTGTCACCTTGCGCTTGCCTGTGGTGGTCAATGGTCAAACAGAACTGGTGGCAAAATCCTATTCCCTGATCAATGCACCTCACGAAGCAGAAGTGGAGATTTTCTACAATATCGTTCCCAATGGCAGGCTTTCCAACGCTTTGGCACGGCTTGTCGCCGGGGATCATCTGGAGATTTCCCAGCCTGCCAAGGGTTTTTTCGTGCTGGAAGAAATTCCGACGGTTGCCAACCTGTGGATGGTGGCGACAGGTACAGGGTTGGGGCCATACCTTTCTATCCTGAAAACGGCGGAAGTGTGGGAACGTTTCCAGCAGATTGTGCTGGTTCACAGTGTGCCACAGCGGGAAGAGTTGCTGTATGCTGACCTGATTCAGGGTTTCGCCCGCAAGAATCCCCAACAGTTCCGCTTTGTTGCTTGCGTAACCCGTGAAGCCAATCCTGCCGGGCTGGAAACCCGTGTCACAACAGCGCTTGCCAGTGGTGCGCTGGAGGCATTGGCAGGGCTGGAGATCAAAGCGGAGGATAGTCATGTCATGCTGTGCGGTAATCACAACATGCTTGATGACATGAAAGCATTGCTGGCAGAACGTGGAATGCAGCGCCATTTGCGCCATAAACCGGGGCATATCACGACCGAGCAGTATTTTTAAAGTCGTAATCTGTCAACAAGCCATGTAAAATTAGCCGCTTGACCATAAGGGGTGACGGAAAACGACAGGCATGAATCCTGAATTTCTTGATTTTGAACAACCTATCGCCGAATTGCAGGCGAAAATTGAAGAGCTGCGTTATGTGGGTGACGCGGAAATCAACCTGAGCGAAGAGATTGCCAAACTGGAAGAAAAAAACGTGTCAATGACACGTTCCATCTTTGCCAAGCTGACACCGCGCCAGATTTCCCAGCTCGCCCGCCATCCCAAGCGTCCCTACACGCTTGACCTGATCCGGTATCTGTTTACCGATTTCCAGGAACTGCACGGGGATCGCGCTTTTGCCGATGACAAAGCCATTATCGGCGGTCTTGCCCGTTTTCGAGGGCAGTCTGTGATGGTCATTGGTCATCAGAAAGGTCGTGATACCAACGAGAACATCAAGCGCAATTTCGGGATGCCGCGCCCGGAAGGTTACCGCAAGGCGCTGCGCCTGATGCACATGGCAGAAAAATTTCATCTACCCGTTATTACTTTCATCGACACACCGGGAGCTTATCCGGGCATCGGTGCGGAAGAGCGCGGGCAAAGTGAAGCGATTGCTCGTAACCTTTACGAAATGGCCAAGCTGCGAACCCCGATTATTTGTACGGTCGTGGGTGAAGGTGGTTCCGGCGGGGCGCTGGCGATTGGAGTAGGCGATCGGGTCATGATGTTGCAGTATGCAACGTACTCAGTGATTTCCCCGGAAGGTTGCGCCTCCATTTTGTGGAAAAGTGCGGAAAAAGCCGCAGAAGCTGCGGATGCGATGGGTATCACGGCTGACCGCCTCAAATCCCTGGGTCTGATTGATCAGATCATCCCCGAACCTTTGGGTGGGGCACACCGCGATATGGAAGCAGCGGCAAACTTTGTCGGTGCAGCACTCGAATCCAATCTGCGTGACCTGAACGCGATGAATATCGACAAGCTGCTGGACAAGCGTTACCAGCGAATCATGAGTTTCGGGCAATTCGAGGAATAAACGGCGTACATGTTCACGCCTGAACGTTTGTCGGCTTTTTTTCAGCAGTATCCTGCGACCGCCTATCTGCTTGCATTCAGTGGCGGTCTTGATTCACTCGTGTTACTCCATGCCGCCATGCAATTGCGCCAAACCATGCCGCAATTGCGTTTGCGGGCAGTACATGTCGACCATGGCTTGCAGCGTGTTTCCGCGCACTGGGTTGGTCACTGCCGCCGTATCTGTGAGCAATACAACATCCCTTTTACCTGTGAACGCTTGAAGGTTGTGCCGCTGGCAGGTGACAGCGTGGAAGCGGTTGCCCGCACGGCACGTTACGCAGCCTTTACCCGCCATTTGCGCAGCGGTGAAATGTTGCTGACTGCCCATCACCGCAATGACCAGGCTGAAACCCTGTTGTTGCATCTGGTGCGAGGCAGTGGTGTCGATGGGCTGGCTGCCATGCCGGAAGTACGAGCATTTGGTCTGGGCAAACTGGGGCGTCCCTTGCTGGGGTTTACCCGGCAGGAATTGCAACAGTATGCCGATGCGCATCAACTGGATTACATCACTGACCCCAGCAATCTGGAAAACCGTTTCGATCGCAATTACCTGCGGCAACGGGTCATGCCGGTACTGGAATCGCGCTGGCCTTCCGTGGCGGACACCTTGAGCCGCGCTGCCCGTTTGCAGCAGGAAAGTCGCCAGTTGCTGCAAGGTTTTTTGCATGAAAAGCTGCCATCTGTGCAAGGTAGCAAACCCGGTACGCTATCCGTCAATCTGTTACGCGCCCACGAACTGGTCATGCAAAAAGCCCTGTTGCGTGAATGGCTAGCACAAGCCGGATTTGTCAGGCCGGATGAAGCCCGTCTGTTGCAGGTGACTCGTGATGTGCTGCACGCGCGTGATGATGCAGAACCTTGCATCCGCTGGGAAGGGTGTGAAATACGCCGTTACCGCGATGAGGTGTACGCCCTCCAGCCACTGCCTGCACATGATACCAGTACTGTGCAGGTTTGGGCGGACGCTGTACCGTTGCAGGTGGCGGACATGACCTTGTACCCGTCAATGCTGGGTGGTTGGCAGGAACGCTGTTGGCAGGTGGGAGCGGAGATGGTCAGTGTGCGTTTTCGCCAGGGTGGGGAAACCATGCTGATTCCCCGGCGAGGCGGACACCACAGCTTGAAAAACCTGTTGCAGGAAGCGGGTGTGCCGCCCTGGCAGCGCAACCGGCTCCCCCTGATTTACGTGGGGGAGCGGCTGGTTTGTATTGCCGGAGTTTTGCGAGTCGAACCGGATGGTTCCATCCAGTTGCTTTAAACGATGCGGTGACTGACGAATTTGCTGAGGTTGTCGAGGACGTCCCCGCCACGGCGGAAACCAAGACCGCAACCTTCCCACGCAAAAAACACGCCTGCCTGATAACTGCGCCCTTGCGAGTCTTTGGGGTACGCCGCAAATTCCTGATAGATGGTGCGGTAACGGTCGTATGCCCCCGGTGTGGCTTGCAGGATGCGTCCGGCTGCATCGTAAATGGTGGTATTCGCTCCTTCACGCCCGAACATCTTTTTTGCTACCTGCTTTTTACCCTGCAAAGGCTGGTCACGGGTTTCCAGCAAGTAGGGCGAGTCAGGGAACAGGTCATACAGCACTTTCATGATGCCCTTGCTTTGGAACAACAGGGTATAAGCAGGGTTGAGAATGACCGTATTGGTATAACGGGTGATCTCATCCAGAATGCCGTTGATACCATCGGTTTGCAGGGCAATGTCTTCCCACGGGTATAGCTTGAACCAGTAGTCGAAGCGGGTCTGACGCGGGTTGAAAATGCCTTCCTGTTCAAGGAAACCGACTTCATCCATGTAGCAGAAATCGGTTTGGAAACCGGCATCATTGGCCATTTGTTGCAGGAAACGCACGGTACGTTCGTCTTCCGGCTGGTTGCGCATACTGGAGAACAGGATGTTCTGGAAGTTGTAGTAACGGTCGAATTGTTCCGGCTCGTCTTCACCTGTCACCAAACGGCGGAAATTGCGCAGGATGCTGTCATACACCGAGTTGAACTGGCGAGCTTCATCCATGCCATTGGCTTTGAGCAGTGCCCATTGCACCACGGCAGTTTCAAACAGGCTGGTTGGGGTGTCGGCGTTGAATTCAATCAGCTTGATCGGCAAGCCATCAATGCCACCGGCAAAGTCGAAACGCCCGTACAGGTGGCGGTGGTCGTTTTCCCAACTGCGGAGAATCGGGTCAACCAGATTGTAGGGAATGTCCAGATCAAGGAACAGGTCATTGTCGATGACGTGCTGGGCGGCTTCCACATACATGTCGTACAGCTCGTTGGCTGCGTTGTAATAGGCGTCCACTTCTGCTTCTGTTACAGGCACGATTTCATCGGCAACATAGGGCTGACCATCCGGGTCGGTGTGCCAGCTCATCCCAACTTCTTCCATCAGGGCAGGGCTGATGGGTTGTACTTTTTCCAACTGGATCATGCCTTAGCCACCGTGAGAGCTGTTGCCGGTTGTACCAGAGCCAGTAGAGCTGCTGCTTGAGCTGGCAGCCGGAGCGTTGCTGGGGTTGCCTGCACTGTTGTTGCCAAAATAGCCGGATTTGGGTTGTTGTGCCTGATTCGGATTGACCGCGCGGGTATCCGTACCACCGGCTGCCGGACGGCTGATGGATGTCTGGGCACGTTGCTGCTGGTGTTGCTGATGCTGCTGGTAATTGGAGTTGCCCATCAGCTTGTTGGCAATCATACCGCCAATCAATGCGCCTGCGGCTGATGCCAGCAGCGTTTCACCCAGACTCAAACCTTGGTTTTCAGCCGCTGGCTGGGTCAGCTTGGATGTGCCGTCTTCCACTTTTTTGGCTTCTTCTTCGGCAATCTTTTTCAACTCGGCTTCGTTCAGGATGCGTTCGTTGCCGTTCATGTCTTTGAGAATGGCACGAGTGCCCTCAGCAGAAGGGTATTTTTCCTTCAACTCATAGGTGTCAGGGTTGACTGCGGTTTGCTGAATAACCATGAATACGCCTTCGCCCTTGCTGGCTTCGGCTATGCTTCCGGCATCTGCTGTCTTGGGTGGTGGGGCAGGTGGCTGATCACCGCCGCAACCTTGCAGGCTGGCAAGGATGGTCAGGCCAAGGCTGCCAACCATGGAATAGGAAACAATGGATTTGATGTAGGGCTTGTTCATGGGAAATTCCTGTCATGTCCTGTTTGTATTTGCAGTGGAAGATAAACAAGGTATCAGGAAAAATCTACTGTATTGACAATCCAATAGCTAAAAACCATAATCATCCGGTCTTAATGTATTTATAATTACCGTTCGTGTATAGCCTGATTCAGGTGACATGTTCAACCGCTTGTTGTAAGCCCGCGCTTAGCCGGGTAGAGTATTAGGTAGTTTAGAGGGTTACGCGGCTGCAATAGCCGTTTTTAGGGAGTATGAAGTAGCAAAAGATGGCCAAGCAAATGTCATCGGGTAGTTTTGATATTTTTCTGGGCAGAGAAGAAGTGAGCGGCAGAATCAACATCTGTCTGTCTTTCGGCTCTGGTCTGTTTCGCAAACTGGGTTGGACTTCTGGCGATTGGCTAGAGTTTGATTTAAGTCGAGAAGGTTTTATCACTCTCCAGAAAATACCGGAACCTGAGCCGGAACAAACACCGTTTTATGCCCGCAAAATCAAATTATCAGGTAGTTTTTACAAGCTGTGTTTTTATTCACGTGCTTACCGTTTTCCCAAGTCAATAGAATTATCCAAGGACAAAGCATCATTTAATCTGAATACCCGTGCATTAACACTGGAAGTTCCCCCCGAGTACTGGCAAGCACCCGAGGAAGAGCCAGTCAGGGAAAAGTCTTCCCTGACGGTTGATGACATTGCTGCTGCCTTTAAAAAACTTTAAGGCAGTTCCACCTTTGGGGCGGGTTCCCAGCCTGATTTGCGGTGTTCGACTACTACTGTGGTGTAAATACCGCCACGCACATTCCACACTCCGGTCAGACGCATGAAGCGTGGCTGGGTGGCTGTCGCCAGATCTTCCAGAATCTTGTTGGTGACAGCTTCGTGGAATGCACCTTCCTCACGGTAACTCCACATGTAGAGCTTGAGGGATTTCAGCTCGACACACTTCTCATCGGCGATGTATTCGATCTTGAACTGGGCAAAATCTGGCTGCCCGGTTTTAGGGCAGATACAGGTGAATTCCGGCACATCAATGCGGATGGTGTAATCGCGTTGCGGGTTGGGGTTGGGGAAGGTTTCGAGTTCCTTGCTGGGGCGTGTGGACATGTTGGCTCCTTGTGACCCGATACACAGTCGGGCGGATGTTGAAAATGCGCTGGTTTTATATCATGCTCTCGCGTTTGTCCATTACTGCGCCCTGAATCAGGAAAAAGAAAGTGCGTCTGAGCAAAATCCGCATTGCCGGATTCAAAAGTTTCGTTGACCCGGTAACGCTGGAATTCCGCAACAATCTCACCGGTATCCTCGGCCCCAATGGTTGTGGCAAGTCCAACACCATTGACGCTGTGCGTTGGGTCATGGGCGAAACTTCCGCCAAAAACCTGCGCGGTTCCTCGATGGAAGATGTCATTTTCAACGGTTCCTCTTCACGCAAACCGGTAGGGTTGGCATCAGTGGAGCTGGTATTCGACAATTCTGATGGCAAGATCGGCGGTGAATATGCCCAATACGCCGAAATATCGGTCAAGCGCCAGGTTAGCCGTGATGGTGATTCCCGATATTTCCTCAACGGCTCCAAGTGCCGCCGCCGCGACATCACCGACATTTTCCTCGGTACAGGGTTAGGTCCACGCAGCTACGCCATCATCGAACAGGGCATGATCTCGCGCCTGATCGAAGCCAAGCCGGAAGAGTTGCGCAATACGCTGGAAGAAGCCGCCGGGATTTCCCGCTATAAGGAACGCCGCCGCGAAACCGAAACCCGCATGGCGCATACCCGTGAAAACCTCGAACGCCTCACCGACCTGCGCGAAGAGGTCGACAAGCAGCTCGAACGCCTCGACAAACAAGCCAAGGCTGCTCAGCGTTTCCGCGAATTGCGCGAGGAAGAACGCAAGCTCGAAGCCAGCGTGCTGCTACTGCAATGGCAAGCCCTCAAGACCGATGGTGAGCAACGTCTGCGTGACCTCAGCCAGCGTTCCAACGACTATCAGGCACAAATCGCCCGGTTACGTCATCTCGAAGCCATCATTGAGGAGTTTCGCAATCATTACACCGATGCCAACGAAACCCTGAACGCGGTGCAAGGCGAGTACTATCAGGCGGGTTCCGACATTGCCCGTATTGAGCAAAATATCCGCCATCAGCGTGACATCCAGCGTCGTCAGCAGGAAGCCTTGCGCAATGCCGAGCAAAGCCTCGAAGAAACCCTGCGCCACGCAGCCGAAGACCGTGAAAAGCTGCAACAAGCGGAACAGACCCTTGCTGACCTTGAACCGCGTGAAGACGAACTCAACGAACAGGTCAGTCTGACGGAAGAGCGCCTGTTTGCAGCCGAAGACCAGCTCAATGACTGGCAGGAACAATGGCACGCCATTCAGCAGCGTGTAGCCGAACCTACCCGGCAAGCGCAAGTCGAAAAAGCCCGCATGGAGCAGATCGAACGCCAATTGCAACAAACCACCCAGCGCCTGGAACGCTTGCAACAGGAAACCGCCAACCTTTCCACCAGCCGCTTTGTGGAAGACATTCAGCTCAGCGCAGCCCAACTGGAAGAAGCTAAGGCATCCCATGCTATTGCTGAACAACAGCTTGCCGATCTGTCTACCACGCTTGCCCAGCAGCAACAGGAACAGCGCGATACACAAGCCCAGCTCGACATGCAGCGTTCCCGCCGCCAGTCATTGCAAGGCCGCCTTGCCTCCCTCGAAACCCTGCAACAATCCGGGCTGGACAAGGCCAACAAAGCCCGCAGCCAATGGTTGCAAGCCAATGGGCTGGACAATCACCCGCGTCTTGCCGAACAGTTGCGGGTGGAAAGCGGCTGGGAAACGGCGGTGGAAACGGTATTGGGGGACGATCTGGATGCGGTGATGGTGAAGAACCCCTCACCCCTAGCCCCACACCCAGCCCCTTGCCGGGTCGTCCCTCAAAGGGAGAGGGGAACAGAGATATTTCCGAAGGCTGGAGTCACACTGCTGGCAACGGAGTCAAACACGCTTCCGCCCTCTCCCCTTGAGGGAGAGGGGCTGGGTGAGGGGAACACCGGGAAACCCGGTGCATCCACCCTCGCTAGCAAAGTCCGGTCGCCAGTATCAGTAACCAACCTGCTCACTAACATCCGCTGCGTCGACACGTTGGCAGAAGCCCTTGCCCAACGCCACACCCTTGCCCCCGGTGAATCCATCATTACCCGCGCTGGTCTGTGGCTTGGCTCCAACTGGCTACGCAGTCGCCGCCAGTCCGATGCCCACAGCGGCATCCTGCAACGTCAGCAGGAAATCGAGCATCTGCGCGAACAACTGGCAACACTGGAAGCCACCCTTGCCGACATGCAGGAACGCGCTGATAGCCTGCGCGATAGCATCCGTCATCTCGAACAGCAACGCCAGCAAGCCCAGGCCGAAACCAACCGCCTGCACCGTGCCGAATCCGAACAGCGCAGCCGCCTGCACACCCTGCAACAACGCATCGACCAACTGCATTCACGCCAGCAACAGGTTCAATCCGAACACGAAGAACTCGACACACAGCGGATGCAGCAGGAAGAAGATCTGCTGATTGCCACCGAAAACCGCAACGTAGCTTTGGAAATGCTGGAAGAAGCCCAGCATGAACGTGACCAGCTTGCTGCCACTCGCGAAGAACTCCAGCAGGCTGTAGCCGAAGCCCGTCGCGCCCAGCGCGACTGTCAGGACGAAATACACGATCTGCGTCTGGAACTCGAAACCAGTCGCCAGCAACGTGAGCATAGCCTGCGCCAACTCGAACGTATCAGCAGTCGCCTTGAGTTGCTGGAACAGCAACGTGATGCCCTGCTCGAACAAATCCACATGCAGGAAGACCCCGCAGCCGACCAGCAAGCTGAACTGGAAGACGCCCTGGAACGCCGCGCGGCTGTCGAATTGCGCCTGACCGAGGCTCGCCAGCATGTACAGGCACAGGAAAGTGCCATTCGTCAGCATGATCACGAGCGGATTCTGACCGAAAGGCAAGCCGAACAAACCCGCACGGACATGGAAACCCGCAAGCTGGAATGGCAAGCCATTCAGGTGCGTGAGCAAACCATTGCTGAACAATTTGCCAAAACCGAGTTTGATGCCGTGGCATTGCAAACAGAACTGGCAGGCAATGTTCCACTTGCAAGCCTGCAACAACAACTGGAAACCATTCAGCGCAGTATCCAGCGGTTGGGTGCTATTAACCTCGCGGCCATCGACGAATTCCATGAACAAAGCGAGCGCAAACAGTATCTCGACCAGCAAAATGACGATCTGGTAGCGGCACTGGAAACGCTGGAAACCGCTATCCGCAAGATCGACCGTGAAACCCGCGCCCGTTTCAAGGATACCTTCGATTTGGTCAATGGCCGCTTGCGTGACATGTTCCCACGCTTGTTCGGGGGCGGTGAATGCTATCTGGAAATGACGGGTGAGGACCTGCTGACTACAGGCGTGGCTATCATGGCTCGTCCGCCTGGCAAACGGATTTCCACCATCTACCTGATGTCAGGTGGTGAAAAAGCCCTGACCGCAGTAGCTTTGGTATTCGCCATTTTCGAGCTGAATCCAGCCCCTTTCTGTATGCTGGATGAGGTGGATGCCCCGCTTGACGAAGCCAACGTTGGGCGCTTCTGTGAACTGGTAAGACACATGTCAGAACGGGTACAATTCATTTTTATTACCCACAACAAAACAACCATGGAACTTGCTGACAACCTCATCGGCGTGACCATGCGTGAAGCGGGTGTTTCAAGGCTGGTAACGGTGGATGTGGCTGAAGCCGTCAAGCTGGCAAATGGATAAAATATTAAATGATTAAAGGACTGTAAATGGAACTGGTAAGCCTGATTATCATGGTTTTGGGGCTGGTTGCCTTGGTGGCAATCTATGTCATTAGCCGTATTTCCCGTCGTGACCTTCCACAGAAACGTGACGAAAGTGTGCCTGTGTTACGTGATGCAGACGGCAACGAGTTTTCATCTGTGCTGGATGATATGCCAGCCCGCGATGGCAAGCGTCCATCCCCTCATGCTCGTGCCATGTCGGATGTGATGATGTCAGGTGTGGCAGGAGCAAAACCCGTACCTGTTGAGACTGGCAATGCGACTCAAGTTGTCAGGGAAGCGGTTGTGTTGCCACCACAACTGGTGCTGTTTGTGGCGGCTGCGACGGAAGAGGGCTTTACCGGTGAAAACGTACTGACAGCACTGGATAATGCCGGTCTGGCTTTTGGTGACATGGATATTTTCCACCGTAGAGTTCTGACCGGGAACGGGGAAGCCAACCTGTTTGGGGTTGCCAATGGTGTGAAACCGTGGACGCTGGTTCCCGAGGAGCTGGTGGAGCAGTCTACTCCCGGTTTGTCCTTGATCCTGAATTTACCCAGCCCGATCAATGACAGCGATGCCATTCACGATTTTGTGCGTACTGCCGAGCGTCTGGCGACCGATCTGGACGGTATTCTGAAAGGTCAGGATCAGCAACCCGTTACCCAGGAAACACGGGACGGGTTGCTGGCCTTGGCAGCGTAAGTTATTCCCCCAGAATAACCTTGCCCATGATGGAAGGGTCGCGCCAAGCTTCATCTTGGCGTGCTTTCCAGGTCAGTTTGCCATCACGTCCGTCACCGTCATCATCATCACTGATATGTACATCCAACCCGATACGCATACCGGTGCGGGGCTGGATACGCAGCGCATCCCACGGCAGGGTCATTTCCACAACATAACCATTGCCGGAACGGGTGACATGACTATTCATCGGCATGGTTTCCGTTGCTGGCGAGTTTTTGCCAAGCGCAACCCGTCCATCCTTGCGGCTGATGATGAAGTGGAAATCATTTTGTCCGTCGTACTGGTTATGGGATGAGCCATCCGCATCCAGGTATACCTCGATGGCATCATCTTCCCAGGGTACGCGGGAGTCACTGGATTCATGGTCATCTTCCACACCAATGCGCAGGTACAGGTTGTTGGTGTCCCAACTGCCTTGCCACAAAGCGGCGAGGTCACTCTTGCCGTCGATTTGCCCATTGACTACGGTACGCAATTGGTAAGTGGATGCACCTTGCCAGACATTACCAGCATCGCGGATACGGCGGATCACGGCATTGCCGCCCATCACGTACTGTTCGTTGGGGGCGTTTTGCATCGAAACCAGAATACGGCTGTATTGTGGTGCGGCTTCCTGCGCAGGTGCTGAGGCTTGTGATTCTGCTTCTGGCGTCATGTTGCCCATCGGAAAGGGTGGGGCTTCGCCATAGACAGATTCGTGTTGCGGGGCAGTTGCATCCAGCGGTTCAGACTGGCTTTTCATGGCTTCCAGGGTGGTGGCAGGTTTGGTATGGCGTACCAGTGTATTGCCGGAACAGCCGCTCCACCAGCAAGGGTTGTTGCGTGAAAAGCCCAGTAATGCCTGATGCTTGGGAGCTTGTGATTCGGCCTGGGTAATAAATTCCTTGGTACCAAAACTGCCGTATTTGCGGTAAATGCGTGGCGAGCTGAAATGCACAAACAGTTTGCCACCCGCCTGTTTCCAGCCTTGCAGCAATTGCTGGTAAATGGCTGCCATCTGTGGGTGGCGGTTGGCCTGATAGAACAGGGTGTTGGGATGCTGGTCATCGGATTTGGTATGCATGTCGACCAGATGTTGCCCGCCTTCGTAGGCCAGTAAGTCCAGCCCGAAACTGGTGGTCACTTCCGCTTGCTTGCGAATCAGGTTGATTTCATTCGGTAATGAATGCGGGTATTTGGGGTTGGTCATGATGTTGAATACATCGTTGACGCTGCGTGCCTGACGCAGGGCATTGAGGTCGCCGTAAACATACGGGGCTACCGCGTAGGCATCGGTAAAACGGTAAGCACCTTCAAACGACAGGATGGTCTTGGTCATTTGCGTACTGCCAATCAGGCCGGACATGACCCGTACCAGCCGTTTGTCACCACCAAACACGCTTTCCCACACCCGGAACACTTCCACCGAACGCTTGGAATAATATTTGTAGGCAGCTTGGTTGGGGTCAGTATCCAGCCCCATTGCCAGACCACGCTGTTTGACGAAAGCGTGCTGGGTGAAGATGCCGTTCCAGGCTTCATTGGTGTATTCCACATACACTTTCAGGGTCGGGTCGAGATGAGCTTGCACGTATTCGGCAAAACGACGGATGAAATCATCACTGGCTGCATGGGGCAGGGAAAACCACGGGTCAGCGTGCAGGCGGTTGGCGAGTTCCACCATCACTTCCATCGGTGCGCCCCGGATACCTTCCACGCCACCCCATGTGGCTTGATCAATACTGGCACGGTCTTCCCATGCATACACCGGATTGCGGGTGATACCGCTCATGTTCATGAAACGGATAACACGAAAATCCTTCATGTAGTTGAGGTAATCCGGGTTGAAAATGATCTTGTCGGAGTTTTCCTCAAATGACAGAAAGTCACCCCGGCATTGCCCAGGATTGGGCACGCGCTGGAACGGGTTGCTGGAACAAATGCCACCGGGCGGTAGGATGCGGATATTGCGAATCGGGTTTGCCGGGTTGGTGGCTTTGATGAATAGGGTAGCGTTCAGTTCGTTGTCCTGACCCGGTTCAAGGATGATCACGTCACGTCCGGGGCGATGATCACGCAATTTGGCATCATTACCGTATTCCAGCACGCCTTCACCTTCGTACAGCACGGTGTAAGGGCCGGGCGGAATGGTGCCTGCGGGCAGTTTGCTGACAAAGCGCGTAGCTGCCTGACCTCCGGCAGAAATGCGGGTAGGCCAGCCGTAACGGTCGTACTGGATGTCGCCTTTGTTCAACTGGCGAGCTTCCCGGAAGGGCAGGGACATTTTCATCAGGTCGATGAAGGGTGCACTGGAATCATCGTCCATGATTTCGTTGGTGTTGGTTCCCAATGGCGAATTACTGTTGTAAAACGCACTGGCGGAATGGGTTGCTGCCAAGCCCAGCAGCAGAATGAAAGACGCAAGCAAGCGACTTCCCCCGAAGCATCGTACTTTTGTCATGATTAACTAGACCCCAGTTTATGTGTTGTCAGGCCAGCCGCGCCCCCGCACGTATCAGCCTGTTCCCCAATGTAAGCTAACAATTAGAAGGTGATCGTCTTGATTTAGTTCCTCACATGCGCAGCTTTGCAGGAAAGTTTGCGCTATGCGGTGAATCCACCAACAATTTTCGCTATTATTCCTTCCTTTTGCTGACAAGCGACTGAATCGGGTCTTAATAAAATGCAAAAGCTCATCATTGAGGGCGGTGTTGTCCTCGACGGAGAAGTGGAAATCTCCGGTGCCAAGAATGCTGTCCTGCCCCTGCTGGCAGCTACCCTGCTGGCAGAAACGCCCATGACCATCCGCAATGTGCCACGTCTCAAGGATGTGTCCACCCTGGCGGAAGTGATCCGGGGCATGGGGGTAACGGTTGAGATCGACGAACACAACAACGTCCATACCGACACTGCCACTATCCAGCATTTCTGCGCACCGTATGATCTGGTTCGCACCATGCGGGCTTCCATTTTGGTTCTCGGCCCGATGGTGGCGCGTTACGGTGAAGCGGAAGTGTCCCTGCCCGGTGGTTGTGCCATTGGCACACGCCCCGTCAATATCCACCTTTCCGGGCTGGAAGCAATGGGTGCGAAAATTGTGGTCGAGGAAGGTTATATCCGCGCCAAAGCCAATCGCCTCAAAGGTGCACGCATTGTCATGGATATTGTGACCGTTACCGGCACGGAAAATCTGCTGATGGCCGCTGTACTGGCGGAAGGCACGACCGTACTGGAAAATGCGGCGCGTGAACCCGAAGTGGTGGATCTTGCCAACTGCCTGATTGCGATGGGTGCGAACATCAAGGGTGCTGGCACGGACAAGATCATTATCGAAGGTGTGAGCAGCCTCAAGGGCGTGGACTATTCAGTACTGCCTGACCGAATTGAAACCGGTACGTTCCTTGCCGCTGCCGCCATTACTGGCGGGCGGGTCAGGACATTGAAAGCCGCGCCTGATACACTCGATGCTGTGCTGCACAAATTCACCGAAGCCGGTGCGTTGGTTACGAGTGGGGCTGACTGGATTGAAGTCGACATGCGCGACCGCACATTGAAAGCCGTTGACCTCCGCACTGATCCTTACCCCGCCTTCCCGACCGACATGCAGGCGCAGTTCATGGCGATGAATGCGGTATCACGCGGGATCGGTGTGATTGTCGAAACCATTTTCGAAAACCGCATGATGCACGTCGCCGAATTGATGCGTTTGGGGGCGAATATCCGGCTGGAAGGCAATACCGCGATTGTCGCCGGAATGCCCTACCTGAAAGGTGCGCCAGTCATGGCTACCGACCTGCGGGCTTCCGCCTCATTGGTACTGGCAGGGCTGGCGGCGCAAGGCAAAACCACCGTCGACCGCATTTACCACACCGACCGTGGTTATGAAAAAATTGAACAAAAGCTATCTAGGCTGGGCGCAAAAATCCAGCGGGTGAATGGCTGACATGAAAGACATACTGACGATTGCGCTTTCCAAGGGGCGCATTTTCAAGGATACCGCGCCGCTGCTGAAAGCAGCCGACATTGAGCCGCTGGAAGACCCGGAAACCAGCCGTAAGCTGATCATTGACACCAACCGTGACAATGTGAAACTGCTGGTGATCCGCGCCACTGACGTGCCGACTTACGTGCAACACGGGGCAGCAGATTTGGGCGTGGTCGGCAAGGATGTGCTGATGGAACACGGCGGGCAGGACGTTTACGAACTGCTCGACCTGCAAATTGCCCGCTGCAAGCTGATGGTAGCGGGTTTCCCTGACCGCCCGCTGCCGGAAGCGGGTTTGAAGGTGGCGACTAAGTTCGTCAACTGCACCCGCCACTATTTCGCCCAGCAAGGCCGTCAGGTGGATGTGATCAAATTATATGGCTCGATGGAACTTGCCCCACTGGTCGGTCTGGCTGACTGCATCGTGGACGTGGTTGACACCGGCAATACCTTACGCGCCAACGGGCTTGCACCACTGGAACACATGGCGGACATTACTTCCCGCCTGATTGTCAACAAGGCGTCCATGAAACTGAAACACGCCCCCATCCGCGACCTGCTCGCCCATATCCAGGCTGCGGTTGAACAAAGGAACAACGCATGAAATACCAGACCGATGATTTACGCATTATTGGGATGCACGAGTTGACTCCGCCGGTGGAACTGCATCGTGAATACCCACTGTCGGAAATCGCCACCGAAACCGTGTACAACGCCCGCCAGGAAGCCCATGACATCCTGCATGGCAAGGATGACCGCCTGCTAGTGGTGACTGGCCCTTGCTCGATCCATGACGTGGATGCGGCGCTGGAATATGCTGCCCGTCTGCAACATTACCGCCACGCGCTGAAAGACCAATTGCACATCATCATGCGCGTTTACTTTGAAAAGCCACGCACAACAGTGGGTTGGAAAGGGCTGATCAATGACCCGGATCTGGACAACAGTTTCCACATCAACAAGGGTTTGCGCATGGCTCGCAAGCTGCTGCTGGATCTGAACAATCAGGGGATGCCTGCGGCGACCGAATACCTCGACCTGATCAGCCCGCAATACGTGGCGGATCTGGTAAGCTGGGCAGCAATTGGCGCACGTACCACCGAAAGTCAGGGGCATCGTGAACTGGCATCCGGCGTTTCTTGCCCGATCGGCTTCAAGAACGGCACGTATGGCAACCTGAACATTGCGGTGGATGCGATTGGTGCATCTTCCCGCCCGCATCACTTCCTGTCCGTCACCAAGGAAGGTCGTACCGCCATCTTTGCCACCAAAGGTAATGAAGACTGCCATGTCATCCTGCGCGGCGGGCAAGAGCCGAACTATGACGCTGCCAGTGTTGCCGCTGCGGTGGCTGCGCTGGAAAAGGCCAAGCTGTCACCGTACCTGATGGTCGATTTCAGCCATGCCAACAGCTACAAGGATTACCGCCGCCAGCCGGAAGTGGCTAGCAATGTCGCCGGGCAGATTGCCGCTGGCAACAGGGCCATTGCAGGGGTGATGATCGAAAGCCATCTGGTGGAAGGCAACCAGAAAGCCGATGGCAAACAGCGCGAAGAACTCGTGTACGGTCAGAGTATTACCGATGCCTGCATCAACTGGGATACCACGGTGCAAGTGCTGGAGCAACTGGCGGAAGCCGTTGAAAAACGTAGGGGTTAACACCCCTCACCCCCTAGCCCCCTCTCCCTCAAAGGGCGAGGGGGAACAAGATAAATTTTCCTCATCTTAGCCCCTCTCCCCCTGAGGGAGAGGGGTTGGGGTGAGGGGTAAATGACGGAATATCGTTATGCTCAATATCAGACAATTAAACACCAAAGACGCCAGTTTCTGGCAACAAATGCAGGATCTGCTGGCCTGGGAAAGCGTTTCCGATGATGCCGTGTTCAACACTGTCAACGGCATCCTCAAGGACGTGCGCAGCCGTGGTGATGCGGCAGTGGTCGAATACACCAACCGTTTCGACCGCATGAATGCAGGCAGCATGTCGGAACTGGAAATCCCGCTGGAACGTTTGCAGGCAGCCCTCAACAACATCACCCCGGCACAACGTGATGCCTTGCAACTGTCCGCCGACCGCATCAAGGCATATGCCGAGCGCCAGAAAATGGACTCGTGGAGCTACACCGAAGCCGATGGCACGCTGCTGGGTCAGCAGGTGACAGCGTTGGATCGGGTGGGGCTGTACGTGCCCGGCGGCAAGGCGGCTTACCCGTCTTCAGTACTGATGAACGCCGTGCCTGCCAAGGTTGCCGGTGTACCGGAATTGATCATGGTCGTGCCAACCCCCGGTGGTGAAGTGAATGAGTTGGTGCTGGCAGCGGCAGCCATTTCCAATGTTGACCGTGTGTTTGCCATTGGTGGTGCGCAGGCAGTTGCAGCGCTGGCTTACGGCACGCAAACCGTCCCGCAAGTGGACAAGGTGGTAGGGCCGGGCAATATCTATGTCGCCACCGCCAAGCGCATGGTGTATGGCGCAGTCGGCATCGACATGATCGCCGGACCTTCCGAAATCCTGGTGGTGTGCGACGGCAAGACCAACCCGGACTGGATTGCGATGGATCTGTTCTCGCAAGCCGAACACGACGAAGACGCCCAATCCATCCTGGTATGCCCGGATGCCGATTTCGTCGCGCAAGTCAAAGCCAGCATCGACCGGCTGGTGGAAGAAATGCCACGTAAGGACATCATCCGCACCTCACTGGAAGCACGTGGTGCGCTGATCGTGGCGCAGGATATGGACGAAGCGGTGAAAGTGGCGAACTACATCGCGCCAGAGCATCTGGAATTGTCAGTGGAAAATCCGCGTGAGCTGGTCAAGCAAATTCGCCACGCCGGGGCAATTTTCATGGGGCGCTATACGGCGGAAGCACTGGGCGACTACTGCGCAGGGCCAAACCACGTATTGCCAACCTCACGCACGGCACGCTTCTCCAGCCCGCTGGGGGTTTATGACTTCCAGAAACGTTCTTCGCTGATTGATTGCTCGGCAGAAGGTGCGTCGGAACTGGGTAAAGTTGCTTCCACGTTGGCACGCGGCGAAGGGCTGATTGCCCATGCACGCTCAGCGGAGTACCGGATCAAGGCATGATGCCACGCCCCCCTGCAAGTTGGGGGACTGATGTTTGCGTGAATGCAGGATAACCGGTTCACGCAGATTTCTGGTTAGGCTGCCTTTTATAACGTGCAAGATGGCTTATTTTACTTGTACGTATCGCCTGCAAATGGTAAAAAGCTCGACCTGCATAACATAAAAGCCAGACCCTGCCCGGATGGCGAAATTGGTAGACGCAAGGGACTTAAAATCCCTCGGTGGAAACACCGTGCCGGTTCGACCCCGGCTCCGGGCACCATTTTTTTTCAATGACTTATACGGTTTTCGTACATTCGCTGTCGGTGGCTTTATGAGAGTAAATGGAGGTGCTGGTTAAAGACCCATCCCAAACGATCACTCCATAAAAGCCAAATGGGTAATCTTCACCTCATACATTCCCCCCACCACTAAAAACTCCCCTTCCCCCCTTAACAACTTCGGCAACAAATCGTAATAGGCCAGCACCTTCACCAGCGGAACGTGCGCCTCAATAATGTAATCGCCAAACTCATCCGCCCGCTCGCGGCTATGGGTAAAGGAGCTGACATTGTTCAGCAGTACCACTGCCCGTTTCCCCTCACGTTGGAGGATGCGGTACTCATCCAGTGCATTCACCCCGCGATACAAGGTCAGGTGCGATTGTTGGGAATGCGACAACGCCAGTTCGTACTGACAATAGGTATAAACAAGGTCGAGCTGGCTTTCCAGCGCATTCGTCCCGTACAGCCCCTTGCAACGGTCAAACGCGAAGTTGCCCTGATGGTATTGCACTGCTAGCCCAAAGCGCGATTCCACCCAGCCTTTCAGCACCGCACCCTCACGCCCGCTGGAATCAAAGCCCCAGCCGCGCAGCACCCGCAAGTAATTGGCATTGGCACGTTTCTGCGGCTTGCCTGGCTCCAGCCCTGCTTCTTCCAGTGTTTCCAGGCAGAAATGTACCGTCATGTAGTCGATGAAACGCTGCGCCCGTGCCGCAGTATCCGGCAAGCCTTGCAGGTGTTTGAACAGGGAACGATGCAGGACTTCTACCCCGTCCAGCTTCAGGGGCGCGGGGTGGAACTGGAACGGCAAGCTGCCAAGGATGCTGGCAGGCAGGTTACAACGGTTGAACGGCAGGAAAGCACTGTCCTTACCCATACAAATTGTATCGGTATTGTCGGGAACACGACTTGAACCAGACTGTGCCATTTTACCGCCGAGAAAATATTACTGCTTTAAAATCAGTGTCTTGAAAATAAAATGCCGCCTTGGCACGCAGCTTGCAAAGAGTTCATCGTCACAAATCACTCTGATCCATTAACACAAGGAGACCAAGATATGGCACTGCGTCAATGTGCAATCTACGGTAAAGGCGGCATCGGCAAGTCTACCACAACCCAAAATCTGGTGGCAGGTCTGGCTGAAGCGGGCAAGAAAGTCATGATCGTGGGCTGCGACCCTAAAGCAGATTCCACCCGTCTGATCCTCCATGCGAAAGCCCAGAACTCCATCATGCAGATGGCGGCTGAAGCCGGTTCTGTGGAAGACCTCGAACTCGAAGACGTGCTCAAGGTCGGCTACAAGGACATCAAATGCGTTGAGTCCGGCGGCCCTGAGCCAGGTGTAGGCTGTGCAGGCCGTGGCGTTATCACCGCCATCAACTTCCTGGAAGAAGAAGGCGCGTATGAAGAAGACCTCGACTTCGTATTCTACGACGTACTCGGTGACGTTGTATGTGGCGGCTTCGCCATGCCTATCCGCGAAAACAAGGCGCAAGAAATCTACATCGTTTGCTCCGGCGAAATGATGGCGATGTACGCAGCGAACAACATTGCCAAGGGTATCGTGAAATACGCCAACTCCGGCGGCGTGCGTCTGGCTGGCCTGATCTGCAATTCCCGTAATACTGCGCGTGAAGACGAGCTGATCATGGAACTGGCTCGCCAGCTCGGCACGCAGATGATCCACTTCGTACCGCGTGACAACGTAGTACAACGTGCAGAAATCCGCCGTATGACCGTTATTGAGTACGAGCCAACCGCGAAACAGGCTGATGAATACCGTGCACTGGCACAGAAAATCATCAATAACAAAATGTTCGTGATCCCAACCCCGATCACCATGGACGCTTTGGAAGACCTGTTGATGCAATTCGGCCTGATGGACGAAGAAGACGAATCCATCGTCGGTAAGACGGCTGCTGAAGAAGCCTCTGCTTAATTCCGAACCGGGTATGTAGGGTGGGTGGAGCATCAGCGATACCCACCATCTTTCCCCATCCTTCCCTCACCCGTCCACAGATTAGTGGCGGTGACCCAGGAGATACGACATGACGAACCTGACCAAAGAAGAAACCCAGGCCCTCATCGCCGAGGTACTGGAAATCTACCCCGAAAAGGCCAAAAAAGACCGCGCCAAGCATTTGACCGTCAACGACCAGAGCGTTGAACAGTCCAAGAAGTGCATCACCTCCAACCGCAAATCCCTGCCGGGCGTGATGACCATCCGTGGTTGCGCTTACGCCGGTTCCAAAGGCGTGGTGTGGGGCCCGATCAAGGACATGATCCACATTTCCCACGGCCCGGTCGGTTGCGGACAATATTCCCGCGCTGGTCGCCGTAACTATTACGTTGGTACGACCGGTATCAACACCTTCGGCACGATGAACTTCACTTCCGACTTCCAGGAAAAAGACATCGTATTCGGCGGCGACAAAAAGCTGGCGAAACTGATTGGTGAAATCGAAACCTTGTTCCCGCTGGCCAAAGGCATTTCCGTGCAATCCGAATGCCCGATTGGTCTGATCGGTGACGACATCGAAGCCGTTTCCAAGAAAGCCTCCAAGGAACTCAACAAGCCGGTTGTACCCGTGCGTTGCGAAGGTTTCCGGGGCGTTTCCCAGTCCCTGGGTCACCACATTGCCAATGACGCAGTACGTGACTGGGTATTGAGCAACCGTGACGGCGACAACAGCTTCCAGACCACCCCGTATGACGTTTCCATCATTGGCGACTACAACATCGGTGGTGACGCCTGGTCTTCCCGTACCCTGCTGGAAGAAATGGGTCTGCGCGTGGTAGCCCAGTGGTCAGGTGACGGCACGTTGGCGGAAATGGAACTGACCCCGAAAGTGAAGCTGAACCTGCTGCACTGCTACCGTTCCATGAACTACATCAGCCGCCACATGGAAGAGAAGTATGGTATTCCCTGGGTTGAATACAACTTCTTTGGCCCGACCAAGATCGCCGAATCCCTGCGCAAGATTGCCAGTTACTTCGACGACACCATCAAGGCCGGGGCTGAGCGCGTGATTGAGCGTTACAAAGCCGAATACGAAGCTGTGATTGCCAAGTACAAGCCACGTCTGCAAGGCAAGCGCGTCATGCTGTACATCGGCGGTCTGCGCCCACGCCACGTCATCGGTGCGTATGAAGATTTGGGTATGGAAGTGGTCGGTACGGGTTATGAATTTGCCCATAACGACGACTACGACCGCACCATCAAGGAAATGGGCAACGCCACCCTGATCTATGACGACGTGACCGGCTACGAGTTCGAGGAATTCGTCAAGAAGATCAAGCCTGACCTGATCGGTTCAGGGATCAAGGAAAAGTACATCTTCCAGAAAATGGGTATCCCGTTCCGCCAGATGCACTCTTGGGATTATTCCGGCCCTTATCACGGCTATGACGGCTTCGCCATCTTTGCCCGTGACATGGACATGACGCTGAACAACCCTTGCTGGGGCAAGATGAAAGCGCCGTGGATCAAGGACGAAGCTGCACCAGCGATTGCTGCTGCTGCGTAATGAAGAGTACCCCTCACCCCCTAGCCCCCGCACCCAGCCGCCTTCGGCGTCGTCCCTCAAGGGGAGAGGGGGAACAAGAAACCTCTTAGCCCCTCTCCCCTTGAGGGAGAGGGGTTGGGGTGAGGGGTATGACCCAGATTGTAAATTGACTACCCGTAGTCCGCAGATTAGCGGCGCGGGAGGAGAAAAGACATGAGCCAAGCTGTTGAAAACATCCAACCCAGCTACCCTTTGTTCCGTAATGACGAGTACAAAGCCAACCTGAAAAACAAACAGGATAACTACGAAGAGCGTCACCCGGCGGACAAAATTCAGGAAACTTTCCTGTGGTCAACCACCAAGGAATATCAGGATCTGAACTTTGCGCGTGAAGCCCTGACCGTCAACCCGGCGAAAGCCTGCCAGCCGTTAGGCGCGGTGCTGTGTTCCCTGGGGTTCAAGAATACCCTGCCGTATGTCCACGGTTCACAAGGTTGCGTGGCGTATTTCCGCACCTACTTCAACCGCCATTTCAAAGAGCCGATTTCGTGCGTATCTGACTCCATGACCGAAGACGCAGCGGTGTTCGGTGGCCAAAAGAACATGTTCGACGGGCTGGAAAACGCCAAGGCGATGTACAAGCCGGACATGATCGCGGTTTCCACCACCTGTATGGCGGAAGTTATCGGTGACGACCTGAATGCGTTCATCAATAACACCAAGAAGGAAGGGCATATCCCGCAGGAATACCCCGTGCCGTTCGCCCATACCCCCAGCTTCGTCGGTTCGCACACCACCGGTTGGGACAATATGTTTGAAGGCATTGCCCGCTACTTCACCCTCAACCACATGGAAGGCAAGGAAGTTGGCAGCAACGGCAAGCTCAATATCGTACCCGGTTTTGAGACTTACCTCGGCAACTTCCGCGTTATCAAGCGCATGATGTCCGACATGGGTGTTGACCTGACCCTGTTGTCTGACCCGACTGAAGTGCTGGATACCCCGGCTGACGGCAAGTTCCGCATGTACTCCGGCGGCACTACGATGGAAGAGGTGAAAGACGCACCGAATGCGTATGACACCCTGTTGCTGCAACCCTGGCAGTTGGAAAAGACCAAGAAGTTTGTACAAAACACCTGGAAACACGAAGTTGCCAAAATCAACATTCCGATGGGTCTGGAGTGGACTGACGAATTCCTGATGAAGGTTGCCGAAATCACTGGCAAGGCTATCCCCGAATCCCTGCTGCTGGAACGCGGGCGTTATGTGGATATGCTGACCGACTCCCACGCCTGGCTGCACGGCAAGAAATTCGGCCTCTACGGCGATGCCGACTTCGTGCTGGGTATGACCAAGTTCCTGCTGGAAGTGGGGGCAGAGCCGATCCACATCCTCTGCAACCACGCCAACAAGCGTTGGAAGAAAGAAGTGGAAAAACTGCTGGCGTCTTCCCCTTACGGCGCGAACAGTGAAGTCCACATCGGCAAGGATTTGTGGCACTTCCGTTCACTGATGTTCACCAACAAGCCAGACTTCATGATCGGCAACAGCTATGGCAAGTTCATCCAGCGTGACACGCTGCATAAAGGCAAAGAGTTCGAGGTTCCGTTGATCCGTATCGGTTTCCCGATCTTCGACCGCCACCATATGCACCGTGACACTA
Source organism: Thiothrix sp. UBA5583 (assembly GCA_002425225.1). Taxonomy (GTDB): domain Bacteria; phylum Pseudomonadota; class Gammaproteobacteria; order Thiotrichales; family Thiotrichaceae; genus Thiothrix; species Thiothrix moscowensis. Next base: position 4,665 of record DILV01000011.1, on the reverse strand, counting down.
CCCTGGGTTACGAGGGTGCGATGTACATGCTGCGCACTTTGACTAACGCAGTGCTGGAGCGTCTGGACGAGGAAACTCGCGGCATGGGGACGACGGATTATAACTACGATTTGGTTCGTTAAGATCCCCTCACCCCTAGCCCCTCTCCCTCAAGGGGAGAGGGGAACAAGAAACTTTTATCCTCTTTTCTTAGCCCCTCTCCCCTTGAGGGAGAGGGGTTGGGGTGAGGGGTTTCTTAAAGGAGCTTCCTATGCCCAACGTAATGATCCGACGCAAGCCCGATGGCAAGCTGCAATTTTATGTCGCCAAGCAGGACATGGAAGAGACAGTGGCAACCATCGAGAAGGATACTGCCGAAGAATGGGGTGGTGCGATTGAGTTGACCGATGGCTCGAAATGGTACATCGACCCGATCAGCCCCCCACCTGTCTTTCCGACCACGCTGCGTTTCAAGCGCGGCTGAATGCTGAACCCAGTGAAAGGAGAATAGTCATGGCACTGAAAATCAACCGCGACCTCTGCACCTCTTGTGGTGATTGCGAACCCGTTTGCCCAACCAAATCCATCAAGCCGTTCAAAGGCACTTACAAGATCGTTGAAGACACCTGCACCGAGTGCGAAGGCGAACACGACGAGCCACAGTGCCTGAAAGTGTGTTTGGAAGATGGCTGTATTGAATACGTTTAATTAACCAAAGAACCCCTCACCCCAACCCCTCTCCCTCAGGGGGAGAGGGGCTAAGAAAATAACCTCTCTTGCTCCCCCTCGCCCCTTGAGGGAGAGGGGGCTGGGGGGTGAGGGGTTCTCTTAGGAGCCGATCATGAGCGACATCCCGACTCCCCAACCCTATACCGACGGCGAGATGCCGGACTCCATCCGCGTGGCGTGCGCCTCCAACAGCGGCGAGCTGCTCAACGGGCATTTTGGTTCTTGCGAACGCTTTCTGGTCTATCAGGTGTCGCAAACCGAATACCGCCTGATTGATGTGCGTGAAGTGGGTGACGACGAAGCCGAAGAAGACAAGAATGCCTACCGCGCCAGCCTGATCCTTGATTGCCAGGTGCTATTCATCGCTTCGGTGGGTGGCCCCGCTGCTGCCAAGATCGTCAAGAAAGGTATCCACCCGATCAAGCAACCCACGGTCGTCCCTACCAGCGAATTGCTGGTCAAGCTGCAAACCGCGCTGCAATCCCCGCCGCCCTGGCTGGGCAAAGTGATGGGCAAGGATGCCGAAACCCGCGCCCGTTTCAGCAGCGACGACGATGACGACGAACTGCTTGAGGCTGAAGGATGATGACCCCGGAACAGCTTGCCAGTGTGGTGGAACAGGTCGAACAACGCGGCTTGGCTGACAGCAATCTGACTGACCTGCGGGCGCATTTCCCGGAACTGCATTTCACCTGGTGCATGGATGACGACGTGTGTGGCCCGCAACCTGCCGCACAGGGCAAGGGTTTCAATGTGTATCTGGTCGACAGCAGCAACCACTGCCTGTGTTTCACCCCCAGTCTGGAAGCCGCCAGCGGCGTGGTCATCGCCGAATTGGGGGAGGACAATGACTGAAGCGCCGCCCATGGATCTGATAACCCCGACCGCCGATTGCAGCCAGTGTCCGCATCGGACTGACCGGCTGAGCAACGGGCGTTGCCAGCCCGGCGACCGCTGCGTGAAAGCCATGAGCGGGCGGCAAATTGAACGCTTTTTCCGTGAAAACCCTGATCTGGCGCAGGACTATGCAGGCGATGAATTCTGGGAACGGCGGGCGATTGCGGCGCGTTACCTTTCCCAGCAACGCCTGCTGGAAATGGTCGATGACCCGGACGAAGTGGTGCGGCGGGTGCTGGCTTACCGCCTGCCGGTGGAAGAACTACACCGCCTGATTGACGACAATGACCGCGAAGTACGGATCACCGTCGCCGATCGCCTGCCGCCGGAGCAACTGGAACGGCTGGCTAACGACAACGACTATCTGGTACGCAAATACGTGGCGCGGCGGATGCCCGCAGGTCGCCTGTTCCGCATGATCTGCGACAATGACCGCGAAGTGCGCATGACGGTAACAAGACGCTTGCCGATCGAGAGCCTCGGCTTGCTGCTGAACGACAGCGAGCCGGAAATCCGCCGCATTGTCGCCGAACGTATCCAGCCGGAAGCCTTGAGTGCCTTGCTCCACGACCCCGACTGGGGCGTGCGGGTCAAGGTCGCGGAACGCGCTACCCGTGGGATGCTGGAAGTACTGGTTTATGACACTGACCCCGATGTGAAGGAAGTCGCCCGTCAGCGGCTTCGGGAGACGGATACCCATGACTGAATTCGACTGGCAAGCCAAAAAACTCGCCGCCCTGTGCCCGGAACTGAGCGTCGGTGCAACCCATGCTGAACTGCTGCACAACATCAATACCCTGTTCGCACCGCTCAACCTCAGCTTTGACAAGGTGCTGGAACGCGGCGGCTGGCATCATCTGGGTGGCGTGGTCGACATTGATATGCGCCCTGTTGCTAAAAACTTGCGTATCTGGGCAGAAACCGAATCCGGCGGTGAGATTGAAACCCTGCTGGACAAGTGTTCGGAGCAAATCCTGTTTGCCACCAAAATCAGCGGCACGACCCTGTATTTCACCGCATCGACCGGCGACAAGCCGCAGGATTTTATCCAGCTTGAGGTGGAAGTGTTGCAGGAAGTGCTGGATCGCCCGCTTTCCGACCCCGATTTCCTGCCAGATAACGTGGAAGAGTTTCTTGATCCGGTTGACTACCCACGCCTCGAACCCGAACCCGTGGGCAAGCCGCATTACCGTTTCCGCCGCTTGCAGGCGATGGCGGAAGTATTTGCCGACCAGAATTTCCATAGCCGCCATGTACTGAACCTGCTGCGCTTTATGCAGGACTGGCAGAACAGTAGCGCGGGGCATAACGATGCCATTTTCTGCCAGCATTGGGTAATGGTCTTGCAGGCGTATCAGGGTAGCGACAAGGCGGAACATTACAATATCAAACCGACCGCAACGTTTACCGACAAGGTGGCGGATTTCGCGGAAAACCACGGTTTGCAGGGGGCTGAGATGGCAAAAGCCCTGCACAGTTTTGACCGCAAGGTGGGGTATCCGTTTGCCTGGTATTTCCTCATGTTGAACCGCAAGGGCGTGCCGACCACGGTGGCGGAGGCGGTGCTGCGTGACCAGATGGAGGCTTATGCGTATTTGCCAGCGCGGGATTTGAAGATTTTGCGTGAGTGGGAACAGCGGTCTTATAGCGTATGAAGCAACCCCTCATCCTGCAACCCATTGGCATCATCCGCACGCCGTTTGTGGATAAGCCGGATGCGCCGGTGCAGGGGCAATATGCCCAAGGTGCGGAAGGTTCGGTGGTAGTGGATGCCGAATTTGCTGAGGGTTTGCAGGATGTGGTGGGGTTTTCGCACCTGATTTTGTTGTACCAGTTTCATCGGGCGGGCGCGGTGCAACTGGTGCGCACGCCGTTTCTGGATGATGTGCCGCGTGGCTTGTTTGCGATCCGGCATCCGGCGCGGCCTAATCCGTTGGGGCTGACAGTGGTGGAGTTGCTGGCGGTGGAAGGCAATGTGCTGACCGTGCGCGGGGTGGATATGCTGGATGGTTCGCCGCTGCTCGACATCAAGCCGTATGTGAAACGCTTCGATTGTTTTCCGCAGGCAAGCGAGGGCTGGTTGGCGGACAAGGGCGAGCGGGCGAAGCCGGAAGGGTTGGAGTAAGAAACCCCTCACCCCAACCCCTCTCCCTCAAGGGGAGAGGGGCTAAGAGATAATCTTTGCTCACTCTCGCCCCTTGAGGGACGACGCCAAAGGCGGCTGGGTGCGGGGGCTGGGGGGTGAGGGGTTCTTTAATCAAGGAGATTGACCATGCAAGAACTGGATTTTCACGAGGTCGCCGATGAATTCGTCAATCTGGCGAATAAGTTGAGCGCGGAATGGGCACCGAATTTCCTCAGTGCAGCGATCCTGTACGCAGCGGCGCGTTACAACGCTTTCCACTTCATGGAAACGCTGGGTGACGAGGATAAAGAGGCGGCGGCAATCGCCTATTACACCGAGCAGTACCGCAAGATGTTGCAGGAAAACCTGCACGAGCTGCGGCATGGGGTTGCGCATGAATAAGATCGGCATCTTTTTTGGCACGAATTCCGGCACAACGCGGCTGATGGCGAAAAAGATGGCGAAGCTGCTGGGCGATGTCGCTGCCAAGCCGCTCAATATCAACCGCACCACTGCCGAAGAATTGTTGCAATACGATGCGCTGATTCTGGGGACTGCCACTTACGGCATCGACCAGCTTCCGGGTAAAAGCACCGATATTCAGGATGGCAGTTGGGAAGATTTCATGCCGCAACTGGCAGGCAAGGACTTGTCCGGCAAGGTGATTGCGCTGTACGGGTTGGGCGATCAGGAGAAATACCCCGACCGCTTTGCGCATTCGCTGATTCATTTGTACCGCTGGGGCGTGGCGGGTGGCGCGGATGTGGTTGGGCAGTGGTCTACTGAGGGTTATACCTTCAAGCAATCGCCTGCGGTGGTGGATGGGCAGTTTGTCGGGCTGGTGCTGGATCAGCAGTCACAGAGCTTGCTGACCGAGGCGCGGTTGAGTGCCTGGATTGAGGCGATTAAACCCATCTCCTTATACACAAGTCAGC
>DILV01000023.1:157022-191223 GCA_002425225.1 Thiothrix sp. UBA5583 | reverse complement strand
ATCACTTCCGGTCACACCCTACGTCGTGATGTTTACCGGGATTAGCAGTGCTTAGAAACCAATCACCAAGCCGACTGAGAGTTGGGTGACAGCTTCATCGGGCATGAAGGTGTGTTGCAGCGTTCCTTCGAGGCTTGTCCGGGGGGTGATACGGTAGCCTAACCCGGCTTGGACGAGTGGGCTGATGCCATCGCGGTTGCTGGTGTGGCTTGTGCCGTTGACGGTGATTTTGCGTTCGCTGTGCCACATAAACGCGCCACCACCGAGGTGGCTTGTCCAGTTGCCGTTATGGGCGTGGTGGTGCAATGCCGCCACACTGATGCCTTGCCCTCGTTTGGGGAGTGATTCCGCCATGTCTTGCGCGGCTTGGGCGTTGCTTTTGCCTGCGGGTAAGGTGGCGGTGAGGTTGGGTTTGGCTTCGCCTTGGTTAAGGTATTGTGTGTCCACACTCCAGTGATTGGCTAACGGGTGGCGGTAGCCGATGCTGCCGCTGGTGGCGGTTTTGTCGGCTTGGTAATTGATCGCGGTGTAGCCCTTGGCGGTGAGTTCCGCCACGCTGTCACCAGCAGCTTGTTGGGTTTGCCCAAGGCTGAATAAAACAGCGCGGTGGTTGGGGGCGGTACTGTTTGCACCGTCAGCGTAGATGGCTGCTGGTACGGCTAACAGCAGGGTTGCGCCGATAAGGGCGCAAACGTGGGTGCTAGGTTTTTTTCGTTGGTGTTGCATGGTTGTTTCCCCTTAGTTGCCAAACACGTTGATGCGACGGCGCAGGGTTGCGCCCATGATTGAGAAGGCGAACAGCAGTTCCAGCCAGCCGAAGCTACCGCCACCGCCGCTGCTGGCTGTGCCGCCACCTGTGCCGCCACCAGCAGGTGCGCCGAGGGCTACGGGGTCAACAATCGTGCCGTTGTGTACGCCGTCCGCATCCAAACTACCGCCGTCGGTAATATCAAAGGTGGCGGTGTTGCCGATCAACGTTACTCCTACTCCTGTGATTTCGGTGTAGCCTGTGTTGCTGACTTTGTAGAGCTTTGCACCCGTGGGAATGGGGCTAGCGAAAGTTAAGGTGATGGTAATGGTTTCCGGGATGGTGGTATTTAAGCCGACGACACGGTAGCTGTATGAGCCAAGGGCAAATTCCATACCACTGGGCTTGCCCGTGGTATAGGAGCCAACACTGACCTCCTCCAACTCCAGTAAGTGTCCCCGGCTGATGGTGAGACTTGTACTCCCCGCGCTGTCTTGGGTGGTGGCGTTGACGGTAATGTCTTTAGTCACTTGCGCGGCAGCGTTATAGCTATCATCACCCTCTTGGTTGGCGGTTAGGGTGCAAGTACCTGCTGCCAACAGGGTCACGGTGCTACCGGAGACAGTACACACATTCGTGGTGCTGCTGCCCAAGGTCGGGGTCAAGTCGCTACTGGCGGTGGTGGTGACGTTGAACGTTGTATCGCCCAGCGTTTTGCTGGTGGGGGTGGCGGCATCAAAGGCAACAGTTTGGTTGCTTTTGCCTGTGGTAAATGTCCACGCATTAGAGTCAGTCAAGCCTGAAAACGCCCCGCTTTCTGCCCCGGTGAAAGCCCCTGCTGGCACCGTGACGTAATACCCTGTGTTGGGTGACAACACATTGGCAAGCAAACTGATGGTGGCGGTCTGCCCGTTGATGGTCACACCACTGGTGGTGACGTCGATGCTGTCCACTTGGTCGTTGTTGTTGATTCCTTGGGCAATGGTGCGGTTAATCCCGGTGACACCAGCTTTGCGGACAACGATATTACCAGCCCCAGCGGTAATAGTTTCGTTGAAAGTCAAGCTCAGGCTGCTGATATTAGCGGCAACCCCGGTCGCACCATGGGCAGGACTCCGGTCAGTGACTTGCAGCGGACTCAATGCCCATAACTCGTAGCCGTTGATACCATCATTAGCACCGAAATACAGCTTGTCGTTATACACCGTGAAGTCAGCGGGATCACTGTTGCCACTGCCTGACCTGATGTCTTTCACCAGCTTGGTGCCTTCTGCCGTGCCGTCACTTTCCCACAACTCGTTGCCATTGTCGCCGTTATTAGCACTGAAATACAGCTTGTTGTTGTATACCGTAAGGTAAGCAGGATCACTGCCGACACTGCCTGACCTGATGTCTTTCACCAGCTTGGTGCCTTCTGCCGTGCCGTCACTTTCCCACAACTCAGAACCGTTAGTGCCGTCCTTGGCTTGAAAATACAGCTTGCTGTTGTACACCGTGAGATTAGTGGGATAGCTATTATTGGGGGTGGTCGGAGCTATATTTAGGATTTCGTAGTTTAAATCGGGACTATCGACTGTCCTATTGTCTGTCCAGATGTCTTTCACCAGCTTGGTGCCTTCTGCCGTGCCGTCACTTTCCCACAACTCAAAACCGTTGATACCATCATTAGCACTGAAATATAGCTTGTTGTTGTACACCGCGAAGTCAATGGGATAGCCGGAACCCCTGCCTGTTTGGATGTCTTTCACCAGCTTAGTGCCCTCTGCCGTGCCGTTACTTTCCCACAACTCAGAACCGTTGATGCCGTCGTCGGCACGAAAATACAGCTTGTTGTTGTACACCGTGAAACCACCGGGAGAGCTGCCGCTGAGATCATTAGAAGAAACATTGATGTCTTTCAGTAGCTTAGTGCTGCCTGTCGTGCCGTCACTTTCCCACAACTCAGTGCGCGTGTTGTGCTCATAGGCGCTGAAATACAGCTTGTTGTTGTATACCGTGAAGTCAGCGGGAGAGCTGCCGCTATCGCCATTGTTGATGTCTTTCAGCAGCTTGGTACCGCCTGCTGTACCGTCGCTTTCCCATAACTCCAAGCCGTTTCTATTGTCGGCACTGAAGTACAACTTGTTGTTGTACACTGTAAGATCAACAGGAGTGTAATCGTTACCAGATGCCACGATGTCTGTCACCAACTTGGTGCCACCTACCGTGCCGTCACTTTCCCACAACTGGACGCCATTATTGCTACCACCATAGGCACTGAAATACAACTTGTTGTTGTACACCGTGAGTTTCTTGGGAGAGATGCCGCCACTACCCGGCGTCGCATCAATGGGGGATAGCCCCGCCTGTGCGGGCAAGCATAGGAACAGCACCAGCGGCAACAACATCCACGACAGCGACGCCTTGACGGCGGCGGTAGCGAGTTGTGTTGCGCGGGGACACCTGTTACCGCAGGGTAAGCGAATAGGCTGGCAAACGATTTTGCAAGGTAGGATGGGTTTCATGGCAGCAAAATCCTCAAGTTATTAGTGTGCTGGCTATATGCAGTGCTTTACACGTTGATGCGACGGCGTAGGGTTGCGCCCATGATTGAGAAGGCGAACAGCAGTTCCAGCCAGTCGAAACTGCCGCCACCGCCGCTGCTGGCTGTGCCACCACTACTGGCGGGTACACCCAAGGCTACTGGGTCGTCAATAGTGCCCAATGCAGGATTAGTGTCGAGGCTACCGTTGTCGGTGATACTGAAGGTGGCGGTGTTGCCACTGAGAATTGCCCCGGTGATTTCGGTGTAGCCTGTGTTGCTGACTTTGTAGAGTTTTGCGCCTGTGGGGATGGGGCTGTCAAAGGTTAGGCTGGTTGTGACTGTCTCCGGTGTGGTGGTACTTAGACCCACGATGCGATAGCTGTATGCGCCGGAGTTAAACGCCATGTCAGAGGGTTTGCCGATGGTGTAGCCGCTGGTGCTTTCCTCACGCAAGTTTTGGATATTCCCTTTGCTGATGGTGACGGTCGTATCACCTGCGGTGCTTTGGGCTGTGACCGTAATATCCTTGGTCGCTTGCGCGGCAGCGTTGTAGTTGGCATTCCCAGCTTGATTAGCAGTGAGGGTACAAGTGCCTGCTGCCAGCAGGGTAACAGTGTTGCTGGAGACGCTACATACGTTTGTGGTGCTGCTGCCCAAGGTCGGGGTCAAGCCGCTGCTTGCGGTGGTGGTGACACTGAAGGGAGCATCACCCAGTGTTTTGCTGGTGGGGGTAGCAGCATCAAAGGCAACGGTTTGGTTAGTCTTGACCGTGATGTCTTTGGTCGCTTGCGCGGCGGCATGGTAGTCGGTATTCCCCGCTTGGTTAGCGGTCAGGGTGCAAGTGCCTAACGCCACTAGGGTAACGGTGTTGCCGGAAACGGTACATACGCTCGCCGTGCTACTGCCTAAGGTCGGGGTCAAGCCACTGCTGGCAGTGATGGTAACGCTGAACGCAGCATCACCCAGTGTTTTGCTGGTGGGAGTGGCTGCATCAAAGGTGACGGTTTGGTTGCCCTTAGCAACCGTAATGTCTTTGGTCGCTTGCGCAGCAGCGTTGTAGTTGGCATTCCCCTCTTGGTTGGCAATCAGGGTGCAAGTGCCTGCTGTCAACAAGGTCACGGTGCTGCCAAAGACGGTACATACGCCCGTGGTACTGCTGCCCAAGGTGACAGCATTGTCAGATGCACCACCTGTGGTAGTGACAGTAAACGCAGCATCACCCAGCGTTTTGTTGGTGGGGGTGTTGGCATCAAAAGCAACAATTTGGTTGCCTTTGGCGACTGTAATGTCTTTGGTCACTTGCGCGGCGGCGTTGTAGTTGGCATTCCCCGCGTGGCTGGCGGTTAGGGTGCAAGTGCCTGCTGCCAACAGGGTCACGGTGCTACCGGAGACAGTACACACATTCGTGGTACTGCTACCCAAGGTTGGGGTCAAGCCGCTACTGGCGGTGGTGGTGACGCTGAACGCGGCATCACCCAGTGTTTTGTTGGTGGGGGTGTTGACATCAAAGGCGACGGTTTGGTTGCCTTTAGCGACTGTGATGTCTTTAGTCACTTGCGCGGCAGCGTTGTAGCGGTCATTCCCCGCTTGGCTGGCGGTTAGGGTGCAAGTGCCTGCTGCCAACAGAGTGACACTACTGCCTGATACGGTACATACGTTCGTCGTGCTACTGCCTAAGGTCGGGGTCAAGCTGCTGCTGGCGGTGATGGTGACGCTGAACGCGGCATCACCCAGCGTTTTGCTGGTGGGGGTGTTGGCATCAAAGGCGACGGTTTGGTTGAGCTTGGCGAGGCTGACCGTGATGTCTTTGGTCACTTGCGCGGCGGCGTTGTAGCTGTCATTCCCTTCTTGGCTGGCGGTTAGGGTGCAAGTACCTACCGCCACTAGGGTAACGGTGTTGCCGGAGACGGTACATACGTCCGTCGTGCTGCTGCCCAACGTCGGGGTCAAGCCGCTGCTAGCAGTGATGGTGACGCTGAACGCGGCATCACCCAGCGTTTTGTTGGTGGGGGTGGCGGCATCAAAGGTAACGGTTTGGTTGCCTTTGCCTGTAGTAAATGTCCACGCATTAGAGCCGCTCAAGCCGGAAAACACCCCACTCGTTGCCCCGTTGAATGCCCCTGCTGCCACCGTGACGTAATACCCTGTGTTGGGTGACAACACATTGGCAAGCAAACTGATGGTGGCGGTTTGCCCGTTGACGGTCACGCCACTGGTGGCAACGTCGATGGTGTCCACTTGGCTGTTGTCGCTGGCTTTGTAGACAATGATGCTACCAGTCTTGGCGGTGACAGCCTCGCCGAAAGTCAGGCGCAGGCTGCTAGTGGTAGCAGCAACCCCGGTTGCCCCATTGGCGGGCGTTTGGGCGGTGACTTGCAGCGGGCTAAATGCCCACAATTCCCTACCGATGTAAGGACCCTCGGCACTGAAATACAGCTTGTTGTTGTACACCGCGAAGTAGAAGGGATAACTGCTGTTGTCACTGCCGATGTCCCGACCTGGCCAGATGTCTTTCACTAACATAGTGCCACTTGCCGTACCGTCACTAACCCATAACTCGAGACCGATGCCATAACCAGCATCAGCAGTGAAGTACAGCTTGTTGTTGTACACTGTGAGATTCTCGACACGACCATCGGAAATGCCTTCATTGATGTCTTTCAATAACTTAGTGCCATCTGCCGTGCCGTCACTTTCCCACAACTCCTCGCCGTGGATGCCGTCATCGGCTTGGAAATACAGCTTGTTGTTATACACCGTGAAGGGATGAGGTCGGCTGCCTTCGCCAAGACCCGGCTGGATGTCCTTCACCAGCTTAGTGCCGTCTGCCGTGCCGTTACTTTCCCACAACTCAAAACCGTTGGTGCCATCGTCGGCTTGGAAATACAGCTTGTTATTGTACACGGTCAGGTCGAATGGTTCGCCGCCGCCACTACCAGGCTTGATGTCTTTCACCAATTTGGTACCTTCCGCCGTGCCGTCACTTTCCCACAACTCGCTGCCGTTGGTGCCGTCATCGGCTTGGAAATACAGCTTGTTGTTGTACACGGTCATGTGTCGTGAGTACCAGCCGGACGTGGAGGATTCGTGGCCGCTACTTCCACCAGGCTTGATGTCTTTCACCAGCTTGGTGCCTTCCGCCGTGCCGTCACTAACCCACAACTCGCTGCCATTGATGCCGTCATTGGCACTGAAATACAGCTTGTTGTTGTATACCGCGAAGGAGCTGGGAGAACTGCCCTGCGCGTATTCACGGATGTCTTTCAACATTTTAGTTCCCGATGCCGTACCGTCACTAACCCACAACTCTTGACCGTAGTTCTCGTTGTAATCGAGGGCACTGAAATACAACTTGTTGTTGTACACCGTGAGGTCGTAGAGACGCTTGATTTTTGCCACCTGCTGAGGCATCTGTGTCGCGTCAATAAACCACAACGCCGTACCGCCGTCTCCGCCTTCAGCAACGAAATACAATTTATTGTTGTACACCGTAAACTCTCTGGGTCCACTGCTGCCACTGCCCGATCTTATGTCAATGCTGGACAACTCCGCCTGTGCGGGCAGGCTCAGGAACAGTACCAGCAACAACAGCAGCCACGATAGCAGTGCCTTGATAGCGGCGGTGGCGCGTTGTGTTACGCGGTGATGCCCTGTTGCGCCAGAGTAGGCGGGTGAGTACGTAAGCGGGTGATATGAATGAAAAGGCGAAATGGATTTCATGGCAGCAAACTCCCTAAGATCCCATCAATAACGATAATGGTATCCATTTATTTTTTTGATGTAAACACAATAAAATCAATAAAATAGATTAAAAGATAGTCAGATTGTCTGCCTCTAGTGCGCTACGGGGGGGGTGACGGGAGAGGAAAGGGTGGAGATAGTGGGGTGGATACGTTGCGCGGTTGAGCGTGGGTGGATTGGCATGAGAAAGGTGGGTTTTACAACCCACCCTGCGAGTGAGATTGGCGGGATTAGACGTTGACCACCAAGCCGACTGAGAGTTGGGTAACGGCTCGTGAATTTACTGATTATTGCTTGGCAATGAGTGTCAGGCTGAGTGGTTCAGGCCCGCTGACTTCATAGCTGTATTCAAATCCCGGTTCTTCCCGCAACGCTGTCAGTTGTGCCTCAATCGGCAACTCCCGCCCGCCACGCGCTACCAGCACTGCTGCCGTGATGGAAGCCGGGCGCCCGAAATCAAACAATTCGTTCATGGCGCCACGGATGGTGCGCCCGGTGTAGAGAACATCATCTACTAGCAAAATGTGGCGGTCATCCACATCCGGCAGCAGGGAAGGCTTGCTTTGCGGATGCAGGCCAACCCGGCTGAAATCGTCGCGGTAAAAAGTCATGTTGAGTTCGCCCGGTTCGTCTGCTAGTTGCAGGCGTTTTTGCAGCTCATCCGCAATCCATACCCCGGAAGTATGGATGCCAACAATCAGCGGATCGTCAATGTGGCGTTCCTGCATCCAGTCACGAATTTGCTGCGCCAGTCGGTCAAGCAACTCATTGATATTGTAGTTTTTGTTGTTCATGGGCAATGTTCCTGCATCCAGCTTTCCAGAATGATGGCAGCAGCCACCTGATCAATTTCTTCCTTGCGGACTTTGCGTTTGCGTCCTGCCTGACGTGCCAGTTTGAGGCGCTGCTCGGCTTCCCGCGAGGACAATTGTTCGCTCACGATGTCCACCGGCAAGTTGTAACGGCCTTGCAACTGGCGGATGAAACGTTCGATCGGTTCCTGCATGGCGCTGTCGGTTCCATCCAGTTTGCGTGGCATTCCCACGACCAGACGAGCGGGTTTCCATTCCTGCAAGCAACGGGTGATGGCATCCCAGTCGGGCACGCCATCCCGCGCCATGACGGTGGATTGGGGGGTGGCAACGCCTGCCAGTGTGTTGGCAACAGCAACACCAATGCGGGCTTTACCGTAGTCAAACCCCAAGACGGTCATATTGCTCATGCGTGGCCTGCGGCAACTCCCAGCAGGTTGACATCAACTCCCAAGGTGAGGGCAGCGCCTTTCCAGCGTTGATTGTAGGGCATTTCAAACAGAATGTTGGCAACCGATGGGCAAGTTAGCCAGGCATTTGCTTTGATTTCGTGCTCCAGTTGGCCTGGGCTCCAGCCAGCGCAGCCGAGTACCAGCAGAAAATGTTGCGGGCCGGAACCATTGGCGATGTCGTTGAGGATGTCGCGGGAAGAGGTAAGCGCCAGATTTTCATCAATCCGCAGGGTGCTGTCCCAGTTACGCATCCCATCATGCAGGACAAAACCCTGTTCGGATTGCACCGGCCCGCCACTGAGAGCCGACTGTCCGGCAATGTGGGGGTCATGGATTTCGATTTCCAGTTGGTGCAGCAACTCACCCACGGTCATTTCCAGTGGGCGGTTGATGGTGACACCAAACGCACCGTATTCGTCATGCTGGCAAATCAGGCTGACGGTATGGTCAAAATTGGGGTCGCCCATGCTGGGCATGGCAATCAGCAAATGGTTGCGCAGATTGAGGATGTTTCCAGTCACAGGTTTTCCCGGTTGGCGTCAAACTATTGGGTATTCAGGGTTCCGCTGTGGAAGATCCAAGTGCGAGTGATATTGAGCTGATCCCACTTGCGGCGGATTTCCTCCGGGAGTACGGGGTAAGGCCCTGCCAGTTTGACGATGCGCAGTGCAGCCTTGTCCAGCACCTCATAGCCCGATGATACACTGATTTGCGCATCCACAACATGACCGGCATGGTTGAGCGTGGCGTTCAGGATCAGCTTGCCGCTCAGGTTGCGGCGGATCGCCTCATCCGGGAAATTGATGTTGCCGATCCGCTCGATCTTTTTGACCCATGAGTCGATGTATTCCGCTTCCACGGCGCTTTTGGCACTGACTGCATCAATGAAGTGGATGCGTGGGCGGCGGGCATAGCGGGCTTCATCCTCATCCATTTCTGCCAGCAAGCGGGCAATTTCCTCGGTGGCATCGGTACGTTCATCCGCCACCACGGTTTGCTCTTCTTGCGTCTGTTCGGGGGATTTGTCTATCGGCTTGAAGGTTTCGCCTTTGGTGGTCAAGATTTGCGGTTGCAGTTTCAGCGGGGTATCCGGGGAAGTGGCTTCCGACTGCACGGGTGATTCACCATCCGTGGTGTTGGGTTGCAAGGATGAAAGCGGGCTGGTGGGGCGGTTGGTTTCCTCACTGCTGCCACTGGCTTCCTGATTGGCCTGGGCGATGAAATCCACCTTGTCTGGGGCTTTGTCCGTGTGGGTTTGTACTAGGGTGATGTCCAGTACCGGGGCAAGACGGGCACGCGGATCACCTTCCGGCACAAAACTGACGCCGAAAATCATCAACAGATGTAAGGCCAGTGCCACTGGCAAGGTTTTGGCAAGCGGATCATTGGTCAGATTCATAGGCAAAACATGCATCGTTCTAGGCTTCGCAGATAATTCATTCTACGGGCAGGATATTCATTTTTTAATATTACCCTGCATGTTGTGTCAGGTACGCCCCTGTAAAGCAGCATCTTAGCACCGGCTGTCTGACCGGCATAGTCCGAATAAAAGAAAACCCGGTCAATGCCGGGTTGAAAAATGGTCAAATCAGGGTTGGGTCGTGTGCGGTTGCTCAAGCCGCCAGTATGTTCAGCAGGAACTGGGGCAAGGCAGCACTGCCACGGTGAATGGCGGCATTGTAGTATTGGGTCGGGAAAGCCAGTTTCTGTGCAGCCTCTTCCCGCGCAAAACCGACCTTGCCGCTTTTCGCTGCAATCGTGCAGCTCCACCAGCCAGTCGGGTAGCAAACCTGCTGGAACTGGTGTAGCTGGATGTCGCTGAAACCAGCGTTGCGCATGGTGTCATGCATGGGCTTGATGATCTTTTCGGCGTGAACCAGTGGTGATTCGGACTGTTGCACCAGCAAGCCATTGTCACCCAGTGCCCGCCAGCAACCCCGGAAAAATTCCTCACTGTACAACACAGCACCAGGGCCTACCGGGTCAGTGCTATCCACGATCAGGATGTCGAGGGAACCGGGGGCGGCGTTACTGATCCAGGCGATGCCATCTTCAAACGCGAGGGTGGCACGCGGGTCGTGGTTGGATTCGCACAGTTCCGGGAAGAACATTTCGCTGACACGGGTCACGCGCTCGTCGATGTCGATTTGGATGGCTGACTCGACTTCCGGGTGTTTCAGCACTTCGCGCAGGGTTCCGCAGTCACCACCACCAATGATGCAAACCCGTTTGGGGGCGGGGTGGCTGAACAGCACGGGGTGAGCCATCATTTCATGGTAAACAAAATTGTCGCGGGTTGTGACCATGGTGCAGCCATCCAGCGTCATCAGCTTGCCGAAGGTGGTGGTGTCGTAGATTGCCAGTTTCTGGAACGGGGTTTGCTCTTCGTGAATTTTGGCAGCATCGGTCAATTCCAGCCCGAAAATCGTGCCGGAATCAGACAATTCAGTAAACCAGTTTGGGTTGGATGTCATGGCAGTGCCTTGCTCGGTGATGATTCAAAGGCGGTATCATGCCACAAGCCCCGGATAGGGATAAATGTCGATTTAGTGAAAGACGGGAACCCCGCCGTACATGTCCAGCCCTTCTGCCCAGAAAAAGCTGTTTTCTTCTTCAGGGCGGTTAATCAGTACCATCAGCACTACCCACTTGAGGCGGTCAAGGCTGAAATCATCGTCTTCCAGCTCCATTACCCGGTCGATGATTTGTTCGCGGGCTTCGGGGCTGACCACACCCGCCTGTTCCAGAAATATCAGGTAGCCCTGACAATTGGCATCCAGCCAGCGCTGTTCCTCACGGGAAAATACGCGGGTGGCTGACATGCGGTAGGTGACTTCCACGCGGGCTGCTTCGTCACCAAGGCTTTCCAGCCAGTCAAATGCACGGGTAATTTCGCTATTTAAAAACCCCGCTTCCTGCAAATAGCCATGCATGGAGGCACGGTCTTCCGGCAGGTTGTCGCCCATGTCAGGGTAGTTGTCAAAAAGGTAGAAGAGGACATCCAGCGTGTTTTCTTTCATCTAATTCCCGTTTCCCGGCCCCAGTCGCATGTAATGCCCACCACCACATGCTGCCACCAAGCCCTGAAGTTCCAGCATAAGCAGGATGGATGAAACGGCTTCAGCGGTCAAGCCTGTATTCAGGATTATCTGGTCAATCGGTAGTGCTTCATAGCCCAGCGCAGCAAGCACCAGCGCGTATTCGGGGTCAAGTGGTTCATCCGTTTCCGACAGGTTGCTGGCAAGTGGCAGGGCTGCCTGTTGGGGGGATTTGTCCTGTTGCAACCATACATTCAGTTGTGGGGCAATTTCTTCGAGGATGTCGGTAGCGGTTTCCACCAGCTTGGCTCCCTGGCGGATCAGGTGATGGCAGCCACGTGCTAGTGGGTTATGGATGGAACCGGGAATGGCAAACACTTCGCGCCCTTGTTCCATCGCATGGCGGGCTGTCACCAGTGTGCCGCTTTGCAGGGCGGCTTCCACCACCAGCACGCCAAAACTCATGCCGCTGATGATGCGGTTGCGGCGCGGAAAATGCTGTGGGTGGGCGACCGTGCCAATCGGGAATTCGGAGACGATGCAACCCTGCGCGGCGATGCGTTCTGCCAGTTTGCGGTTGCGCAGGGGGTAAATGATGTCAAGGCCGTTGGCAACCACGGCGATGGTGTTGCCACCGCCTTCCAGTGCAGCTTCGTGGCTGTAGGCATCAATCCCGACTGCCAAGCCGCTGGTGACGGTCAGGCCATTGGTGGCGAAATGGGCGGCAAAAGCACGCGCATTTTCCTTGCCACCTTGGGTGGGATTGCGGCTGCCGACCATGGCAATTTGCGGGTCGTTGAGCAAGGTCGGGTCGCCCAGCACGAACAGCACGGGGGGCGCGGTGCGGATGCGCTTGAGCAGTGCCGGATAGTGCGGGTCTTCCGGCACCAGAATGTGGTGTTGCGGGGAGGCTTGCAGCCATTGCCAGTCCGGTGTTGCGGCATCCGGTGTCAGGTTGCGCCAGGCGTCGATGCCTTCCTTTTTCAGCCCGGCTTCCAGCAAGGCATGGTCGGAAACGGTTAGGGCAGCGGCGGCACTGCCGAAATGTTCCACCACCCGGCGGACACTGCCGGGGCCTATGCCTTTGGCTCGCCAGAAATGCAGGCGGGCACGCAATTCTTCATCAGCAATCGTTTCAGTCATACAATTCTTTTCCCTCACCCCTTGCGGGGGAGGGTTAGGATGGGGGGTAAAATACTCTACTACGGATTTCCGATTTTATACCCATTCTTTACTTCGCGGGTGGCATCCAGAATCAGACCGTAACTTACCTTGTCGGTCACTTTGTAAATGACCAGATTGGCGACTTTTTCCGGTGGCAACTGGGTGGAAACCGGGTGCGAAATGCCCATTTTTCCGGTTTGCTGACGCAGGTAGGGGTCATCTACGGTTTTGCCACCGGCATAGATGCCCAGTACATGCCCAACCTGAATGTTGTCACGCAGCCCCTTGTTGATGGTGGCAATCATGTAATTGCCAGCGACGGCTTCGGCATCAAACATGGCGACTACATCACCACGAACTCTGGAAGCGGGAGCATGGATCGGGGTATTCAGGTATTCGGTTTCATCCAGCGGTTGCAGCAGGCGGTCGCCCTTGCGGATTTCCCGCTGGGCATCCAGCACGGTGGCGGTAGCAGGCTCGCCTAGCCGTTCCACCCGGCTGTATCCGGCATAGGTCACTTCATAACCCAGCAGACTGCCATTGGTATCCAGCAACGGCTTGTTTTTGTGGAACACGGCACAGCGTGAACCTTCCACCGCATTACGCAGGTTGCGCACATAAATGGTTTCGCCTTCGGCGATCAGCGCATGATCATCCCGCGACGCCATGATGTAAGGGGCGTTATTGATGGTGGCTTCATCCAGTACCCGAGGCCAAGCCATGAATGGAATCAGGCTGGAAATCGGCTGGCCTTCACGCCCGCCACGATCCACCCGGATACGTGGAACCAGCTTGTTGCCCGCACCGGAGCCTTGTACGTAATCCAGCGTCAGCACATCACCGGGATAAATCAGGTGTGGGTTGGGAATACGCTGGTTCTTGTCCCAGACTTCAGGCCAGTGCCAGGGTGTATTCAGAAACTTGCGGGCAATACCCCACAAGGTATCGCCTTTCTGCACCACATAGGTTTGCGGGGCAGCCGGATTGACGATGATGTCGCCGTAACCGATGGTATCGCCTGCTACATCCTGCCCTTGCGGGGAGCCGTAATAACGGTCGTAAGGGTCAGAGCCGCCGCTCTTGGCGGGTGTGCTTGCGCCACAGGCGCTGAGAACGAGTGCAGAGGCCGTGCTGATCAGTACAGATTGCCAGAAAAAAGGGGAAGAACGCCGCATGATGGTATCCTTGTCGTTATTATGTGTTGGACATGACAAGTTATAATAAACTATGGCCTGAAAAACGGTCAGAACTTTTAGATTTTCGGTATTTCGCATGGCACAACTGAACATTTTACATCATCCAGACGCGCGTTTACGCAAGAAAGCCACTCCGGTGACAAGTATAGATGCCACCATCCGCCAGATGGTGGACGATATGTTTGAAACCATGTACGCCGCCCGAGGCATCGGTCTGGCGGCTACTCAGGTCAATATCCACCAGCGCATCATCGCGATTGACATTACCGAGGAAGGTAACGAACCCCTGTGCCTGATCAACCCCGAGATTGTCTGGCAAGAAGGCAGGGTGGAACACGAGGAGGGTTGCCTTTCCGTACCCGATTACTACGACAAGGTGACTCGTGCCGAACGCATCCGGGTACGCGCCCTTGACCGCGATGGGCAGGTTTACGAAAAAGACGCAGATGGCTTGCTGGCGATTTGCATCCAGCACGAAATGGATCATCTGGATGGTAAGTTGTTTGTCGACTACCTTTCTTCCCTCAAGCAGCAGCGGGTACGCAAGAAAATGGAAAAGTGGGAAAAGGAAAACGCCAAAGCACCTGCCAAAAAACCGGCACAGGCAGTCATTGGATGAGCCTACGCATTGTTTACGCCGGTACGCCGGAATTTGCCGTTCCTGCCCTGCAAGCCCTGTTGGCATCAGGTCATGAAGTGGTGGCGGTGTATTGCCAGCCTGACCGTCCTGCCGGGCGTGGGCGCAAGTTGCAGTTTGGCCCGGTGAAACAGGTGGCGGTGGCGGCTGGCATTCCCGTCGAACAGCCTGTTTCCCTGAAATCTGCCGAGGAGCAGGATAAGCTGCGGGCATATGCAGCAGATGTGATGGTGGTGGCAGCTTACGGGCTGATTTTGCCACAGGCGGTGCTGGATATTCCCCGTTACGGTTGCCTCAATATCCACGGTTCGCTGTTGCCGCGCTGGCGTGGGGCTGCGCCGATTCAGCGGGCAATCCAGATGGGTGATGCCACAACGGGTGTGACCATCATGCAAATGGCGGCAGGGCTGGATACCGGGGACATGCTGTACAAGCTGGTGTGCCCGATTACCCCGCAGGATGGCGGGCAAAGCATCCATGACCGGCTGGCAGCCGATGGGGCAACTGCCCTGCTGCATACCCTCGGTTTGCTGGAGGCAGGCCAGTTGCAGCCGCAACCGCAGGATGATTCCCTTGCCAATTACGCCCACAAGCTCAACAAGGCGGAAGCAGCCATCGACTGGCTCAAACCGGCAGTGGAAATTGACCGCATGATCCGCGCGTTTGATGCTTATCCAGTGGCGTATACCCTGTATCAGGGGCAGCCGTTGCGCTTGTTTGCGTCATGCCTTGCAGGGGGCGCGGAACAGGAGCTGCTGCCACCCGGCACTGTCATCGCGGAAAGCAAACAGGGTATCGACATTGCTACCGGCGATGGTGTGGTGCGTATCCTCAGTCTGCAACTGCCCGGTGGCAAGCGTCTGTCAGCCGCCGAGTTCCTCAACGGGCGTTCCCTGCTGGGAGTGCAGCTTTGAGTACCCGTGCCACCGCTGCCCGTCTTTTGCAACAGGTCATTTACGCAGGCGACTCCCTGACCGAGGTATTGCAACAGCCCTTGGCACAAACCGTCGTGGCTACTGAACAGGCGTTGTTGCGAGACATCTGTTTCGGTACGTTGCGCTGGCATGAGCGTCTCAGTGCCATCCTGAAACAATTGCTGGGCAAACCGCTCAAGGCCGCCGACAAGGATGTGGAATGCCTGCTACGGGTCGGTCTTTACCAGTTGCTGTACCAGCGTACCCCTGACCATGCTGCGGTGAATGAAACCGTCAAGGCAGTCAAAAAGCTGCGCAAGGCATGGGCAGATAAGCTGGTCAATGGTGTGTTGCGCCGTTTTCTGCGCGAACGTGATGCCTTGCTAGCCCTGGCTGATCAGCAGGCGAGTGCGCGTTACGCTTGCCCCGACTGGTTATTGCAACGTATCCGTCATGCCTGGCCAGACGACTGGGAAAACATCCTGCAAGCCAGTAACACTCAGGCAGCCATGACCTTGCGGGTCAATCGGCAACAGCTTGATACGGAAGCCTACCGGCAACGGCTGGAACAGGCCGGTTTTCCGGCAAATCGCGTACCGGCAGTGGACAGCGCCCTGAACCTGCACCATGCCGTCGGTGTCGAACAACTACCGGGCTTTGCGGAAGGGGAGGCTTCGGTACAGGATGCCGCTGCGCAACTGGCTGCCGGGCTGCTGGATTGCCAGCCGGAAATGCGGGTGCTGGATGCTTGCGCTGCTCCCGGTGGCAAGACCTGTCATGTGCTGGAACAAACCAGCGGCTTGCAACTGCTTGCCATTGACAGCAGTGAGGCACGTCTGCAACGGGTACACGAAAACCTTGTCCGTCTGCGTTTGCACGCGAGTGTCAAGGCTGCCGATGCCGGTGAACTTGCCGACTGGTGGGATGGCAAACCATTTGACCGTATCCTGCTGGATGCACCTTGTTCGGCAACTGGGGTGATTCGTCGCCATCCTGACATCAAGGTTTTGCGGCGCGATGCGGATATTGCCGTCTTGCAGCAGGAGCAGGCACGTTTGTTAAGGGCTTTATGGAAAACCCTGCAACCCGGTGGAAAACTGCTATATGTAACCTGTTCCATTCTACCTGATGAAAATATCCGGCAAATCGAACAGTTCCTGCACGAACAGGCGGATGCGCAACACCACCCCATCAGCGCAACATGGGGGCGTGAATTGGCCTATGGGCGGCAAATTCTGCCGGGTGACGCTGGCATGGATGGTTTTTATTACGCTTTACTGACCAAACAGGGTGAACCTCAACCATGACAGCGACAGGCTTGCACGGATACTACTGGTATTACCGGCTGATGCTCAGCTTGCTGCTGTTGCTGTGCTTGCCCCAAACAGTGCTGGCAGAAGATGGCAGTATCCGCTTTCGCGAGTTTGCCATCCACCGTAGTGAAGATGCTTCTGTCCTGCAAGCCAGCCTGAAACTGGACTACCAGTTGAATCAATATTTGCGGGATGGCTTGCTCAATGGTATGGCGCTGGAAAATGAAATCCGTTTTGAGTTGGAATGGCACAACACCTGGTGGTTGAATAGCCGTAAGCAGTGGCATACAGTCAAAACCGAGTTGAAATACCATCCGCTCAGCAAACAGTACCAACTGGTGAATTCGGCTAGCCGCGAAAGCTGGAGTTTTCCGAATCTGGCGGGGGCGCTGCTGAAAATGGGCGCATTGGCTGATTACCCCCTGCCTGCCTTGCCCGACAATGCGGTTAACAACGATGCATTCATTGCGGTGACTGCGCGTTTGACACCGAAAACCCTGTACTTGCCGCTTAAAATACAATCATTATTCAGCGACCGCTATTCACTGGAAAGCGAGGAAATGCTGTGGTCAGTTCCCTGAGAAAACACATCTGGCAATGGCTCCCGCTGGTGTTGATCGTGACTCTGCTGGTGGTGTCCTTGTCCCTGCTCAACATGGCGACCCTCAGCCAGGAAAAGGCCAAGAACTATGGTAGTTGGCATCTGTACCTGAGTGCTTTCATCCTGCTGCTGTTGAGCAGCATCATCCTGTTCAATCTGGTCAAAATTTTTTACCAGTGGCGTACCCGTCAGGCAGGCTCGCGTTTTACCTTGCGCCTGATGAGCGGTTTTCTGGTACTGGGGTTGCTGCCTGCGTTGATTGTGTCGCTGTTTGCGGTCAACCTGATCGGGGAGCGTATTGACCGCTGGTTTTCCGTACCGATTGACAATGCATTGGGAGATTCGCTGGAACTCAGCGAAATGGCCTTGAAAACTCGCAATCGCCAGCATCTGGTGGAGCTGGATCGGCTGGCATTTGCCATGCGCAATCTTGATCCGCAGGACATCCCCCCCTTGCTGGAACAGTTTCTGCTTCTGGGAGCCGATGAAGTGTTCCTGCTCGACAGCAATCAAGGCATGGTGGCATTGGCTACCGCAAAAACGTCAACCCTGATTCCGCGAATGCCTAATCAGAAGGTTTTTCAGACACTCAAGGTGCGCGAGCACTACCAGACACTGGAACCCAATAACGAATCCTTGTCTTCCCTGCTTGCCATACGTGTGTATTACGGTGGTGGGTATAACCGGGAAGAAGGCGTCCTGACTGCCCGTTTTCCTATTTCAGAACGCGAAAAAAGCCTGTCCGACAGTGTAAGTCGGGCGCGGGATGAGTACAAATCCTTCAGTTTTCAGCGGGATGTGGTCAAGGATGCGTTCCGTCTGATCATTCTGGTCATCATGGTGATGACTGTCCTGTTTGCCCTGTGGGCAGCTTTCATTTTCTCACGTCGCCTGACTCGCCCGGTTCGCACCTTGGTGGAGGGTACACTGGCGGTGGCAGCAGGTGATCTGGAAAAGAAGCTGCCGGTTTCCGACCGCGATGATTTCAGCCTGCTGGCGCGTTCCTTCAATACCATGACCAAACGCCTGTCGGATGCGCAACAGGAACGCGAACAGGCACGCCGTTTGTTGCAACAGGAACACGATTACCTGCATGTGGTACTGGAACACCTCTCCTCCGGGGTCATGACCTTGGATGAAAACGGTATTATCCGCCGTATCAACACTGCTGCCAGCACCATCCTGCACCAGCCTTTGCAGGTGCATGTTGGGCAAACCCTGCCGGAATTGTGCGACAGCTTGCCTGACATGCACCCGTTTCTGGAGGTGGTGCAACCTCACCTGCTGGAACTGGGCAAACAGGGAGAATGGCAGGAAGAAATTGCCCTGACCACCGAAAGCGGGCGATTGCTGCTGGTATGCCGGGGCGCACCGTTGCCTGCGGTGACTTCCGGGCAACAGGGTTCCGTACTGGTATTTGACGACGTAACCGACCTGATCCAGGCGGAGCACGATGCGGCCTGGAGTGAGGTTGCACGGCGGCTGGCTCACGAAATCAAGAATCCGCTGACCCCGATCCAACTTTCTGCCGAACGCCTGCACCGCAAGCTGGGCAAGCTGTTGGATGAGGAGTCAGCCAGTTTCCTGACACGTATGACCAACACCATTATTCAGCAGGTTGATAACCTCAAGACGATGGTGAATGCTTTCAGCGAATATGCACGTGCGCCTGCACTACACTTGCAACGGGTAGATCTGAATGCGCTGGTGCAGGAAGTGGCAGAGTTGTATCGTATGAGTGAATCCAAGGTCGCCATCAAACTGGCGCTGGATGAGCAACTGCCCAACTTGCGGCTGGATAACAACCGCATCCGCCAGTTGTTGGTCAACCTGATCAAGAATGCACTGGAAGCCCTGGAAGACAACCGCGTGGAAGCTGGCACGATTATCCTTAGTACCCAGCGGTTGGACAGCATCGGGCAAGCATCGCTATGCATTCACGACAACGGCCCTGGCATTCCGGTGGAATTGTTGCCCCGCCTGTTCGAGCCTTACGTTACCACCAAGCACAAGGGCACGGGGTTGGGTCTGGCGATTGTGAAGAAAATCGTGGAAGAACATGCCGGTCATCTGGGGGCACGCAATCATGAAGAGGGCGGGGCTATGATTAGCATACGCTTCCCGCTGGATTGACGGACAAATAGGCTCAGGACAGCACAACACAAAGGAGCAGGGAATAATGACAGCACAATACATCATGGTCGTGGACGACGAGCCGGATATTCGCCAACTGGTCAGCGAAATTCTCGAAGATGAGGGCTACCGGGTGGTTACTGCCGAAAATGCGGCACGGGCGCGGGAATTGCACCGCAGTCGCAAGCCGGATCTGATCCTGCTCGACATCTGGATGCCGGGGCAGGATGGTATTTCCCTGCTCAAGGAATGGCGTGAAAACGAAACCCTGTGTTGCCCGGTGATTATGATGTCCGGGCATGGCACGATCGAGACGGCAGTCGAAGCCACCAAACTTGGCGCATACGATTTCATCGAAAAGCCCTTGTCGATGGCGAAAATGTTGCTGACTATCAGCAATGCGCTGCGATCCAGCCAGCTTGAGCAGGAAAACAGGGGTTTGCGCAAACAGATGACAGGCTCGCCGGAGCCGGTCGGTAACAGTCAGACCATGCAACGCTTGCGTGAACAGGCACGGCGCATTGCCCAGCACAATACCCGCGTGTTGCTGTATGGCGAGCCGGGAGTAGGCAAGGAATCTTTTGCCCGTTTCATCCATGCCCGCAGTTCGCGTAAGGATCGTCCACTGGTACGCATGGCGCTGTCTGCCAGCATGGCAGCTTCTGCCACTCTGGGCAAACTGCTGTTTGGTACGGAAGACAACGGCAAAATCCAGTATGGCTTGCTGGATGAAGCCAACGGTGGCGTACTGTATCTGGCCGAAATTTTTGAGCTAGACAATGATACCCAGACCCGTCTGTTGAGCACCCTCAAGGAAAACCGTTACATGCGCATTGGCGGCAGTGAATGGGTGGATCTGGACATAACCCTGATTGTGTCTTCCACCCATGATTTACAGGATGATGTGGCAGGCGGGCACTTCAACGAGGAACTGTATTACCTGCTGAATGTTGTACCGTTGCTGATTCCGCCGCTGCGGGATCATGCGGAAGATGTGCCGGAATTGCTTAACCATTACGTCGATGTGCTGACCGCGCAAGATGGCCTGCCCTACCGGCATATTGCGTTGCCTGCGCAAAACTTCCTGCGCAACCATTCCTGGCCCGGCAATATCCGTGAACTGCGCAATCTGGTGCAGCGTTTGCTGATCCTGGGTACGGATACGGAAGTGTCACTGGAGGAGGCCGAAGAAGCGGTGGGTATCCGCATTCCGGTCTTTTCCCAGGAAATCGGACAAACCCCGGAAAGCCTGTTTGACCTGCCATTGCGCCAGGCGCGTGAACAGTTTGAGCACGACTACCTGATTTACCAGCTCAAGAAGGTGGATGGCAATGTCAGCAAATTGGCGGATCAGGTCAAGATGGAGCGCACCCATCTGTACCGCAAAATGCGCTCGCTGGATGTCGACCCCAAAAAATACGGACGGTAAAGCAAGTACATGAAAATCCTGATTCTGGGCGCTGGGCAGGTTGGGCATTCGGTGGCTGAATCATTAGCCAACGAATCCAACGACATCACCATCGTGGATACCAATGCCGTTGCCCTGCGGGATTTGCGTGAAAAGCTGGATGTGCGGGTTGAGGTAGGGCAGGCATCTTACCCGCGTGTGCTGGAGCGTGCCGGGATTGAAGACGCCGACATGCTGATCGCTGTCACCAACAGCGACGAAATCAACATGGTGGCTTGTCAGGTGGCACATACCTTGTATCGCACGCCTACCAAGATTGCCCGTATCCGCTCTTCCCATTACCTCGACCGCAAGGAGCTGTTCAACGCTGACGCTGTGCCTATCGACGTGCTGATCAGCCCGGAACAACTGGTGACAGAATACATTTTTCGCCTGATTTCCCACCCCGGTGCATCGCAGGTACTCAATTTTGCCAATGGCAGGGTACAGATGGTCGGAGTGAAAGCCTTGCAGGGCAGCCCGTTGGTCGGTTATCCGCTGCTAGCGCTCAAGGATCACATACCAGGTATCAAGGCACGGGTTGCCGCGATTTTTCGCAGGGGCAAGCCTATCATCCCCAAACTGGAAACGGTGGTGGAAGCGGACGACGAAATCTTTTTCATTGCCAGCCCCAAGCACATCCGCGCCATCATCAGCGAGTTGCGCAAGCTGGACAAACCATACAAACGCATCATTCTCGCGGGAGGCGGGAATATCGGCAATCGCCTTGCCCGCTTGCTGGAAGATTCCCGTTATCAGGTCAAGGTCATCGAGATGAATGGTGAGCGTGCCGCCAAACTGGCGGAGCGGCTCGACAAAACCATTGTGCTGGAGGGTGATGCCGCCGACGAAACCCTGTTGAGTGAGGAAAATATCGAAAACACCGACGTTTTTATCGCCACTACCAATGACGATGAGGCCAACATCTTGTCATCCATGCTGGCAAAGCGGCTGGGAGCCAAGCGGGTAATGTGCCTGATCAATCGCCCGAGTTATGTGGATCTGGTGGAAAGCAGTATTGATATTGCCATATCCCCCCAGCAGGTCACTATCGGTGCGTTGCTGACTCATGTACGCAGGGGGGACATGGTGGCGGTGCACGCTTTGAGGCGTGGCTCGGCAGAAGCCTTGGAAGTGATTGTACATGGTGATTACAAAACTTCGCGGGTGGTTGGCAGGCGTTTGGATGAGCTGGGCTTGCCACCGGGTACTACCATCTGTGCGCTGGTGCGAGGGGAGGATGTTCTGATGGCAATGGATGACATCATCATCAATGCGGATGATCACATCATTATCTTCGTTACCGACAAGCGCTATGTACCGGCAGTTGAAAAACTGTTTCAGGTCGGCATCCACTTTTTCTGACACCAGCGATGCAATTCAGGGTCATCCAGCGAATTCTCGGGTTATTGCTGATGCTGTTCAGCCTGACCATGCTGCCGCCCATCATGGTGGGCTGGCTGATGGGCGACCCGGATCTGATGCCTTTCTGGAAATCAGGCGCTATTCTGCTAGTGATTGGTGGTGTCTTGTGGCTGCCGGTGCGGCGGGTACATGCCGTATTGCGTACCCGTGACGGTTTTCTGCTGGTGACGCTGTTCTGGGTGGTTCTGAGCATGGCGGGGGCGCTACCCTTCGTCTTTTCCGATGCGGTTGCGTCCAGTTTCACTAATGGTGTGTTTGAAGCGACTTCCGGGCTGACAACGACAGGGGCAACCGTTTATATAGGGTTGGATGGTTTCCCACGTTCCATCCTGTTCTGGCGAGTCGAGCTGCACTGGCTGGGAGGAATGGGGATCATCGTGCTGGCTGTGGCAATCCTGCCCATGCTGGGGGTCGGGGGGATGCAGATTTACAAGGCAGAGACCCCGGGCCCGGTCAAGGATGCCAAACTGGAGCCGCGCATTGCGGAAACAGCCAAGCTGCTGTGGTACACCTACCTGATTCTGACCATCCTGTGTGCGGTTGCGTTCCGGCTGGCAGGCATGGACTGGTTTGATGCTGTGGGTCACAGTTTCTCAGTGCTGGGGACTGGTGGGTTTTCCAATCATGATTCCAGCCTGGCTTTTTTTGACAGCCCTGCGATCCATTACATTGCGGTGATCTTCATGTTTCTGGCAGGTGCGAACTTTGGCCTGCATTTCATTGCCTGGCGTGGTGTCAGCTTGAAACCCTATCTGGAGGATTCCGAGTTTCGTTTTTATACAGCCCTGACATTAGGAGCCATCCTGCTGGTGGCGGTTAGCTTGTATGCTTATGGAACCTACCCCGATGTATCTGATGCCTTGCGTTATTCTGCCGTGCATGTGGTCTCGGTCATGACCAGCACCGGCCTGTTTCTGGGCGACCATTCCGTGTGGCCGTCATTTCTGCCCATTTTCATTACGCTACTGGTTACAAGTGGGGGGTGTTCCGGCTCGACGGGCGGGGGGATGAAGGCTATCCGGTTTTTGTTGCTGATCAAGCAGGCTGTCCGCGAAATCAACCTGCTGGTGCACCCGCGTGCGCACATGCCAATCAAGGTCAACGGGCAGGTGATTGATGAGCAGATTGTGAAAGCGGTGTGGGGCTTCTTTTTCATCTACGCAGCTTTGTTCATGATTTTCATGCTGGGTCTGATGGCAGATGGGCAGAATCAGGTGACGGCTTTTTCAGCGGTTGCGGCTACCATCAACAATATGGGGCTGGGGCTGGGGGATGTGTCTTCCAACTTTGCCGATTTGAGCGATTTCGCCAAATGGTGGTTGGCGTTGTGCATGATCATGGGGCGACTGGAACTGATGACGGTACTGGTGCTGTTGACTCCAGCGTTTTGGCGGCGTTGAGCCTGTTTGTTGGTCTGCCTGAAAAGGCCGTTTATCTATCAGCCGTCCTCCTGCTGCCAGTAGCCACGTATACTGATTGCCAATAAGGAAGTACGTGCTTGGCATGGACGCCTTCTCTTTCCTGAATCAAAAAATAACTATCTGTAACGGAAAGCATCATGAAAACACAACAAGGTATGACTCTCGTCGAGTTGATGGTGACGATCGCCATCGTTGCCATACTTGCTACCGTAGCAGCCCCTTCCCTCAGCAGCATGATGGAAAACAACCGGCTCAATGCCATCAATAACCAGATGGTTTCCGCAGTTCATTACGCCCGCTCGGAAGCGGTCAAACGCGCCTTTCCGGTGACAATGTGCGCCCGTGAAGCAGATGGCAGTTGTGCAACTGCCACCACGGCTGCTACAGGTACGGGGTTTGAAGATGGCTGGGTGATTTTCGTCGATTGTGATGCAGATACGGTCATTGATGCTGGCAATGTCTGTGACTTTGACGGCAACGGTACTGCGGAAGCTCCTGAGCTTGTCCTGAGCGAAGACGCACCTTCCAAGGTGGATAACCTGACGGTACGCCCGGCTACAGCGAATGCCACGTTGGGGAGGGCAATCCGCTACCTGCCGAATGGCAATGCCTCCTTCAATGGTACGCTGGAAGTGCGCCGTGGCAGCGATGTTGTTTACAAAGTGGACGTAAAGCCGATTACTGGCAGGGTCGCTTCCTGCAAGGTGGGGAACGCCGGGTGTTAGACCCTGGCTAGTTGCCTGTTGGCAACATCAAACTCACCCAATATTGGCTGCTGGTTTCCGTCACATCCAAAATCGCTTGCGGATAGAACCCGAACACCAGCACCACCACAACCAGCACCAGCAATACTGCCAGTTCACGCGGTTTCAAATCCGGCGCATCACGGATAATATCGTGGCGGGTTTCCCCTAAAAATGCCTTGCGGAAGAAATTGAGGAAATACGCCGCCCCCAGAATCACCACGAACAGCACCACCAGCCCCGCGCCGGTATGGGTTTCCAATACGCTGACAATCAGCAGGAATTCAGCCGGAAAGCCGCTGGTGGCAGGCATTCCGATCCCCGCCAGACCGAGGAAGAAGAACAGCGATGCCAGCAAGGGCATGGATTTCGCCACCCCGCCCAGACTCAAGACTTCGGTTGAACCGGTGCGCTGATGCAAAAAGCCGGTAATCAGAAACAAACCACCCGCGACCACCGTGAAATTCAGCAACTGAAACACTGCCCCTTGCACCCCCTGCACACTGAATGCCGCAATCCCCAGCACCACCAACCCCACGTGACTGAGTGAGGAAAACGCCAGCATCCGCCGCAAACTGGTTTGGCTCAATGCCGCGACTGCGCCATACAGCACGCCAATCATCCCCAAGCCCACCAACACCCATTGGTATTCGCGTGCCGCATCCGGTGCGAGTGGCAAGGCAAAGCGCAGCAAACCATACGCACCCACCTTCAATCCGGTCAGTAATGCCACGGTGGTTGCCGGGCCTTCCTGTGCTACCAATGGCAGCCAAGTATGCAGCGGGAACAGCGGAATTTTCACCCCAAACCCCAGCAGCAACAGGAAAAACACTGTCACCTGCACCCCGTGATCGCGGCTACCTTGCAGCAAGTCGATATAGGAAAAGCTCATGCCGTTGGGGTTATGCATTGCCAGCACCACAAAGCCGATCAGCAGCGGCAAGCCACCCGCCAACATGAACAGGCTGTATTTCACCCCTGCATAACGCCGGTTGGCACCATTGCCCCACAAGCTGATCAGGAAGAACAGCGGTAACAGCGTCAATTCCCAGAACAGGAAAAATAGGATGGTATCCAGTGCGGTGAAAATGCCCATGATGGTACATTCCAATACCAGCAATAGCGCGAAATACAAACGCGGCAAGGTGCGGATCGCATTCCACGACGCCAATATCACCGCGATGAACAACAATGCGGTAAACGGCAGGAACAGGATCGACAAGCCATCCACCCCCAGCAGGTAATGGATACCCACATCCGCCATCCAAGGGGTCTTTTCCACCAATTGGAAACCGACCTGTTGGGTATCGAACTGCCCGACAATCACCAGCGTTACCAGCAATGCCAGCACAGCAGTTGTCAGGGCCGCCCAGCGTGCTTCACGCCCCGGAAACACGGCGGTCAAGGCTGCCCCCAACGGCAACAGCAATAACAGCAAGCTCAGCAAGGGAAATTCCACACTGGTTAATAGTGCCATCAGTGACCTCCTGCGGGCGCATCGCCGCTCATTGCCGCAAATAAACTGCTTAAACCATTGACTGGCTGCTCAATCAACTCCAGCCAGGGTGCGGAATAGAAACCGGCGACCACCGTCACCGTAATCACAATGCTTGCCATGAGGGTTTCCGCCGGATGGGTGGGGCTGGTATCCCAACGGTTGGTATTCCCCCCCGGTTGTGCCAAAAACGCCCGCTGAAACGAACGCAATAAAAACCCAGCCGCCACCAAGTTACCCAAGGCGGCGGCTACTGTCACCAATGCCCCGAAACGCTTGATCGAACCTTCCAGCACAAAATGCACAGCATCAAAGCCCGGTGTTCCCGGCATCCCCACCACTGCCAAACCTGCCACCAAAAACGCCAAGCCTACCACCGGAATGTAATCGAACATGCCACCCAGCTTATCAAGATTGGTCGTGCGGGTGCGTTGCCACACCATCCCAGTCATTAGGATTAGCCCTGAAATTGCCAGACCAAAATTCAACGCCAGTAGGATTGCCCCCTGAAACGCCATGTGGTGCAGGCTAAACAAGCCAATGGTTAAAATCCCGGTATGACTGACCACGGCAAACGCCAGTAAACGCCGCAAATTACGCTCACGCATCGCCAGAAACGCGGCATAGAACACCCCGGTGCTGGCAAAAATCACCGCAATCGTATGCCATTCCCACACCGCATTGGGCACGATTGGCAATACAAAGCGCAGCAAACCGTAAATGCCTACTTTCAAACCCAGCAAATAAATCGGGGCGACTGCTACATTGCCGTGGTGCATGAAGCTCGGTAGCCAGCCATGCAGCGGGAATAACGGAATCCGCACCCCCAACCCGTAAAACAGCGCGAAAAATACCAGCGTCGCCACCACGCTACCCGGTGCAAAGCCCAGTTGCGCCAATTCATACAGGCTGAAACTCCAGCGTCCGTCATTGGCATCGGCATAATTCCAGCCCAATACCAAGGTGCCAAACACCAGCAAGGCAATCCCTACTGCCATGAATTGCAGGTAACGCGCCAGTGTTGGCTGAATATCGTGGAATGTCGGCCAGCGTTTGGTCATATAAGCAATCAACAGCACTTCCAGCAGCGACATAAATGTGAACCACAGCAAATCCACGGTCACAAACTGGCTGGTAATAATCGCCTGAATCACCATCATCACTGCCAGAATCGAGCTTTCATGCAGGCGGCGCACCAGAATAAATACAATGCTGAGTAAGCTGATCAAGCTGGTTAGCAATACAAACAGCACACCAATCCCATCGACGGCGGCGTGGTAGTGGAATGCCCCAACGATGGGAAAGCTCTCGGCAAACTGCATGACCCCGGCAGGCTGCTGGGTATCAAAGCGGATATACAGCATCACCGCCATCAACAGTTGCGCCAGCGCGGCAATACTCCCCAACGCAACCGCCGCTTCCCCGCGTACCTTGATTAGGATTAGCCCAGTGATGAGCGGTAGCAATTGCAGCATCCCCAATAACGGGGTTTGGCTAGGGATTTCAGTAAATGTCATGTCCCACTCCTAAAAAATCACGACCAGCGTCACCACCACCAACAGCACCAAATAGCGCGGCTGGCTGAGCAAACGTTCAATCCTGTCCTGATAACGGCTTAAGGCTGCCAGCAAGGCTTGCGCTTGACCAGCACCGCGTTGCAGTAACAGGCGCTGCTCAAACCATTCCAGTTGTTCTGCCACCCACTGCATCAGCTTGCCCAGCAGCCCTGAACCTGTACCAATACCACTTTCCAGACGTTGTTGCCCTTGCTGCATGGCTTGCATATCCGCCAGCGTCGAAATGCCGCAGCAATGTCCCGGTGTACCGCTGAGCTTGTCGAGAATCTGCCCGTCAAACACTTGGGTTTCCTGTGATAACGCCAGCGTTGGTTTCACCAACAACCAATCCGCCAGCGGGTCTAACCAGAAACGTTGCAAGGCAGCATTATGCAGCCAGCGTTGTTTGCGTAACCATACTGGTGCTGACGGGGCAGCCTGCCACTGGGTATGCAAGGCAAAGGAGGGGGAATGCAAAAACTGGTAAGCCCGCCACAAGGCATGTAACACCAGATGCACCAGTGCCAAGGTATACCAACCCAGCCCAATGCTGACCAACATCAAGCCGGTTTGCGCCAAGGTCGAAAACATCAGCGAGGTTTTAATGTCCGTTTGCGCCAAACCACCCAGCCAACCAAACAACACTGTCAAACCACCCAACAGCAACAACAGGTATTGCAATAGGGGAGCTTGTTCCAATAAGGGGTGAATGCGCAGCAACAGGAAAATGCCCGCATGAACCATAATCGAACCGTAAAACACCGTACTCGATGGCGTAGGGCCTTCCAATGCTCGCGTAATCCACCCCGAAAACGGAAACTGTGCCGATTTCACCAGTGCCGCTGCCATGAACCCCAGTGTCATCACCCCGATGAGCAAACCGGATTCCAGCGGTTGCGGTACCAGCATCACATCCCATTCAGTACTGTGGAACAGGCTAAACGCCATGAACATCCCTAGCAAAAATCCGGCATCGCCGATGCGGTTAGTCACGAAAGCCCTGACCGCATTTGCCGTGGCAATCCGGCTCTGCCAGTTGTAAGCAATCAACAGGAAGGAACTCACCCCTGCCAATTCCCAGCCGACAAACGCCAAAATCGCACTGCCGGACAAAGCAATCAGTTGCATTGCCGCTACAAACAGCATCAACACCATGAAAAAGCGTTGGAAACCCGCTTCCCGATGCAAATAATTGACCGAAAACCTCGTCACCAACAGCGTGATGACGGCAATTAGCGTGGCAAATGTCAGGCTTAAACCGTCCACCGTCATGCTGATACTGGTGGTGTACACCCCGCTATGTAGCCAAGGCAAGAGCGGCACATGTGACGTTGGGCTGGCAAAATGGGTAACATCCGCCCACAACACCAGCAACAAACTGGCAAGCCCCGTCCCCAAGGCAAGGCGTGCGCTTAAACGTTCACCGGCATCCCCTTTGTTCCAACGAAACAAGGTCAATAAGCCGATCACGCTGAATGCCAGCAACGGCAAACCGGGAATCAGTAATAACAACGCATCAGGCATGAGCCACCTCCCGCTGAATCGCCGCTGGTGGCAAATACCGATCATGATCCGCGTACCAGTCACGCGATGCGGCTACCTTGGGCAATGGCTGCACCGCGCCTTGCCAGTGCACAAACCCCTTGCCGGGCTGGAACAGGTGAATTTCCTGCCGTTCCGGCGGTTTCGCTGCTAGCAACACCCAACCGTTATCCAGCAATAAACGCAAATAGTCATGACGTTGGTAAATTGCCACCAAGGTATCCACTTCGGCTTCCACAATGGCTAACAGGCGCATGGGTTCGTGCAACTCCACCATCTGCTGGGCAAGCCCGGTACGCAAATCGCTGGCTCCCCCTTCCATCACCCCAAACAAGCCGGTCAGGTTGTGGGTGGCTTTGCTGCCTGAGCCGAAGTAACCGTTTTGCATCCGCGAAAAGTAATAATCCATCTGGATACCGACCCCGACGACGCCATTGCCTTGCAACTGCGCTTCTAGCAATTTGCCATCGGGGTCATTGTGCGGGTCATAGGAAATCAGGAAGGAACGCCGATCCCAGAAAATCCCTTTGCTGAGTTCGCGCCGCCCGATAAACGCAACCGCACAGCCTTGATGCCCCAGTTCTGCCCGCACCTGATCGGGGGAAGCGGCACGTCCTGCCACATGCTGCTTGGCTTGCTGTGGGCTAAGCCGCTGGCTGGCAGAGGCAAACTTACGGCAACGTTCCAGTGCCGAGTGCTGCGCCGCTTGCTCCGTCACAGCACGTACCCGCTGGAACACGGCGTGATGGCTTGCCGGAATCAGGTCGGTATCAAACCAGTCGATGTCATCGCTGCTGGTATCGTGTTCGCTGGCGATAAACCAGCAGCTTGCCGGGATATGGATAGCGTGTTGCGCCACCAGTTGCACCCGCACGTCCGGTTCATTTGCCATGCCTGCAAATGCGCGTGCATTCGGTCCGCCGAAACGCCCGCTACACGCGCCACAACCGTAACCGAGGATGTGCGGGTTATTCAGGTGCTGAGAACGGTGCGCCATTAACACCACTAGAGGGGCAAAGCCACTGGTAAATCCGGTCAGTTTGAGGAAGTTCGCCACTTTTGCCACTTTCTCATCCGCACTGAAGCCGATCTGATTGTGAGCAGCGCTGGGGCATTCCGGCACTTGTGTCGCGGTATACGCCACCCGTGTTTGCAACGGTACGCTGCTGCGCTGCTGTACTTTGCTCAGTAAGCGTTGGTAGGTGGCAGGCATGATACTGCGCCCTAGCATGTCCAAAACGGCAAACGGGGCAAGCAGCGGCAGGCTAATGGCAGTGCCCACAACACTGTGGCGCACCCGGTGATTTTTCCAGTACTTTAACCAATTCAGCACCCGCAAACGTCGCAAATGGGCAGGCAAACGTTGGCGTGCGGCGGTGGTCGGGGTTTCGCGGAGTTCGTGAACGGCTGTTACCACGGGTTGTGCCAGTTTCAGTGGACGTGGTGCGTCGAGAGCACGCCAGTTGTTTGGCAAGCCGAAAACGCCCGCAGCACCGAACGTTTCCACATCCGGGGCGATTTCTTCCAGATGACGGCGCAGGCTTTCTTCGCGGTCATCCATGCAGAAAATCAGTTGCGCAGCGGGCGGGACAGACAATCCCGGTGCAGTTTCCTTGTTTAACAGTGCGCTGAACACTTCTTCTTGGTAGTGGTGTTCGTAAGCGCGTAACCACAGATAGCCACTGGTATGCGGGTCATCGAGTGCTTCGAGGATTGCCAGCATTTGTTCAATTCGCGCCCGTTCCAATTGTGCCACCGCGTTGGCATCCAGAGCCATGTGTTGCGCCAAGTGGAACAGCCGCCATGCCTTGCGGTAAATGTCCGTTCCCATCGGCAGGATGGTTTCCGGGGCAAGTTTCCAAGTAAGAATCTGGTGTGCCAGTTGATGCCATTCGTGTGGCTGCACGTCTTCTTCGGTATTGAGGAATTGCTGGGCAATGTGTTGCAGGTATTCCGGCAAATTGCTGTTGTAGGTGTGATAACGGACGAAAAACTCATCCTGATGCTGATGGAAGTAACCACGAATATTGGGCAGGCTGGCATTGATCTGCCAGTGTTCACTGGTGAAATGGCGGCAGTACAGGTGCTCCATCACCAAGCGCACAGCAAGGTAATCTTCCAGACTCACGGGGGCGTTTAACCCGTAGTAATGCGGGTGTTTGGCACGCCAGTTGAACATTCCCGACCAACCGGGCAGTTCCAGTGCCAATGCTCGTAGGTAGCCAGCCCAATGCGCTTTGTCTATCCCTAAGCGCATCAATTCCTGATGGATGGTTTTCAAGGGGTCAGGGTGCAAGGATTCGATATGGTCTGCCCAGTTGTCCAGCCCGTGCAGCGACAGGGTGATGTCATGCAAGGTGGCTTCGCGCCAGTAATCGTAAAAACCGTTGGCTTGGGGGGGCAGTGCCGCGATGCCCTGATCCAGCCAACTGGCAAAATGGCGATCCAGCAAGGGCAGCATGTGTTCCAGTACATCAAGGTCAGCGAGTTGGCGCAACAAACCCCGCAGGGTAATCCGTGTACCGACATCATCCAGTAACTGGTGTAGCAAGTGACGGCTTTCGGCGTGAATAAAGGTTTCCGCATCGGCAACGGTTTGCCCGTATTGCTCTTGCTGCTTGAGGTGATCCCAGACGTTGTTCAGGTCGCTGACTGGCAAGTTGAGCATGGTTTCGGGGTGCGGCAAGGCGTAATCCAGCTCCAGCTTTTGCAAACACGTTTCCCACAATGCCTGAATTGCCTCGGCTTCTGTTTGCCCGCTGTTTGCCAGCAGTTTGTCGCGCTGTTCAAAGGCTACATCGCTTTGAAAACGTTCCAGCGCGTGGTTTTCTTCCACCTGCCAACGCATTTGTTGGAAACTGATTGCTTTAATATCGTTGCTCAGGGCCGTGACATACAGTTCGCGTTCCGCCCATTGTTCCGGCTCAGCCGCCAAGACAGTAAAGAGGTCATGACGGGTAATACGCCCGGCACGGAAAAAACGCCGGTATTCACTGGCAGGCAAATAGCCTAATGAGCCGCTATCGGCATGGGCTGCTCGCAATGCTTGCTCGAACGGCAGGTGTTCGTAATGCATAAGGGGATTAAAATGCACAAAATCCTGCAACGGTGCTTGGATGGGCAATACCGCATCCAGCGCCGCAATCGCCTCACGCAACTGCGTCAACGGGTCGGTCTGTGCTTGACTGTGGTGAGTCATTATCGGTGTTTTCCTACAAAATAACGGCAAGGGTTGCCGCTATCAATACCATCAGATAGCGCGGTTGGGAGAGCAATTCTTCCACCAGATCGAGGTTTTCTCCCAATTGACGCAAGCGTTCGCCCAGTGCGCCGCCACCTTTTTTCAACAGTAGCCGGTCTTCCAGCCACTCCATTTGTTCGGCGACCCACTGCATGAGCTTGCCGAGCACGCCTGAGCCTTTGCCAATGCTGCTTTCCAGACGCAACTTGCCTTGCTGGAAGGCTTGCAGTTCCGCCAAGGTGGTTAGCATATTGCTGTGTGAGGGCGTGCCGGTCATGCGGTCGACCACGCGGGAATCGAAGGCTTGCGCTTCGCGTGCCAGTGCTTCGGTCGGGCGCACCAGCAACCAGTTTTCCAGTGGCACCAACCAGAAACGCTGGAGGGCGGCGGTATACAGCCAATGCTGTTTACGTAACCACGCTGGGACAGGTTTTGCCGCTTGCCAGCCGGTTTGTTGCAGAAAAGACGGCGAATGCAGGAACTGATACGCCCGCCACATCGCGTGCAGCCCCATGTGAATCGCGGCAACCGTATACCAGCCCAAGCCGATAGCAATCAGCATCAAACCGGTTTGCTGTTGGGTGGAAAAGATCAGCGAGCTTTTAATGTCGGTTTGCACCTGCGCCCCCAGCCAGCCATACAGTACGGTCAGGCTGCCAATCAGCAGCAAGATATTACCCAGCAGCGGCACTTGTTCGATCAAGGGTTCAAGGCGCAACAACAGGTAAATGCCCGCATGAACCATTACCGCGCCGTAAAACACGGCACTGGACGGTGTGGGTCCCTCCAGCGCGCGGGTGATCCACGCACTGAACGGAAACTGCGACGATTTCACCAGCGCCGCCAACATGAAACCCAGCGTCATAATGCCCAACACCATGCCGGAAATGCTTTCGTTAGCATGATCTTGCAGCAACACATTCCACTCGGTACTGCCGAACAACGTAAAAGCCATGAACATCCCGAACAAATAGCCGGTATCGCCGAAACGGTTGGTGACAAACGCACGGGTTGCGCCTTCGGTCGCGGTTTCGCGCTGCCATGCGTAAGCAATCAGCATGTAGGAGCTGATTCCTGCCATTTCCCAACCGATAAAGCCCAGCAAGGCACTGCCCGATAACACAATCAGCAACATAGCGCAGGAAAACAGCGACATCACAATGAAAAACCGCTGGAAACCGGCTTCACGGTGCAGGTAATTGACTGCAAAGCGCACCACCAGCAGGTTGATGGTTGCCACTACCACCCCGAAACTTAAGCTCAGGGTGTCCAGCATCAGGCTGAAGAAAACCTGATACGTACCGCTTTGCAGCCAAGGAAACAACGCAACATACCCCGGTGCGCCGTGGGTAAAATCGTAAATCGCCATTCCCAGCATGATCAGCAGGCTCAGGGTATTGGCAGTGACCGCAACGAAAGCCGTTTCACGTTCACCTTTTTCGCCCCGATTCCAGCCGAAGATGAAGCCGATGACAATCCAAACAGCGGCAAAGAAGGGGAAACCGGGGATTAGGAGTAATAACCAGTCAGGCATGTTGCACCTCCGGTGTACCCCTCACCCCTAGCCCCTCTCCCTCAAGCTGCGCTTTACCCCTCACCCCTAGCCCCTCTCCCTCAAGCTGCGCTTTACCCCTCACCCCTAGCCCCTCTCCCTCAAGGGGAGAGGGGGATAAGATGTGGGTTTGGATGGTGGTGATGATGGTGTTTAGGTTTTGTTCTACTTGGGAGGCGGGGAAGCGCAGGAATTGGTAGCCGCAGCATTCGAGCAGGTGCTGGCGTTCTTGGTCGTGGGCTTCTTGGGTTGCGTGGATTGCGCCGTCGACTTCGACGATTAGATTGTGTTCGGCACAGAAGAAGTCCACGACAAAAGCTCCAATGGGTTGTTGGCGGCGGAATTTGTAACCGGCTATTTGGCGGTTGCGTAGAACTTGCCACAAAAGGGCTTCGCTTGGGGTGGGGATTTTACGGAAATCGCGGGCGCACTCAATCATCCTTTGGTGGAGGTCTACGCTGATGGTTAGCCGCTCTTGCGGCTTCCCCTCACCCCCTAGCCCCCTC
>DILV01000023.1:0-156803 GCA_002425225.1 Thiothrix sp. UBA5583 | reverse complement strand
CTAGCCCCCTCTCCCTCAAGGGGCGAGGGGGGATAAGAGTATTTTTGCCATCACGGAGTGTGTGCTTCATCTTGGTTTTTTTGCCTCCGCGATGATGGTTTCGATGAGTTCAAAGATTTTGGCGAAATTACTTACATCAACATCTTTAAATTCATGTGTTTCTTTCCTTATATTGTCAGCAAAGTCATTTTTACTTAAATCTTCTGGTGTTTGATTGTTTATTACTTTGAAACCAGCGCGGGGAAGTCTCCTTCCTTGTGAGTCTGTACGTTCTAAATCATGATTTGAATAGTAGTTTTCAATGGAAATTTTATCTTCCACATCAATGAGTTGAGGGATTCTTGTGATAAATACATTGTTCCCATAGTAGGCGAATGCTTTGTCACTATTGTTCTTTACTTTGAATTCAGAATTAACCTTTTCTTCATCTCTATCAAATATACATATATGTAGGCGATTTTGAGGTGATTTAGATAATGCTTGGCAATGTTGAAGCATTTGTGCATATCCCATATGCTCTTCAGTTTTGCTGAATTCAATTTTTAATGATGAAAATTTTCCTTGTGCTTGTAGTTTTTTTAAAGCAAATTCAAGGTGTTTCCAGTCTGTTTTGCCTTCGGTTAGAATCAAGGGGTGATGCTCTGCTTGGGGTTTGTCTCCATAATGATTGTTCGTGACATTACCAGTAAGAGTGCCATTCCCATACTGATTGATTGGAGCATTAAAGTTAATAGTGGCTCCTGACATGTTAACCTCTTTGATTGGTGTGTACCTGGAAATGACTTTATATTTTTCAAACCATTCGTAAGAATAATAGCCGCAACGCCCCTGCGTTTCTTCAGCACATTCAAAATAGCTTAACCTGAAAGGTAATTTATTACCAATTTCATCAAGCTGCTTTAAATTAATTTTCTTAGAAAAACCAAACAAAATTTGCTTAACCACTTCCTCGTCGGCAGTGCTTAATGCCTCAATAGAAGATTTAAACGCATATTCAGAAGTCATTGTGGATAAGTGTAATGCCGCAGTATTATATATTTTGGAATTGCAATCATTTAATGAGCAAATCATGAAATCAATCACACATGGAATTTCAATATCACCAAGTGCTTCCAATATGATTTCCTTAGTGTTTATATCAGCATCCGAAAAATACTTAATCAGAG
The DNA here is from genome assembly GCA_002425225.1 of Thiothrix sp. UBA5583. Lineage (GTDB taxonomy): Bacteria > Pseudomonadota > Gammaproteobacteria > Thiotrichales > Thiotrichaceae > Thiothrix > Thiothrix moscowensis. Next base: position 155,637 of record DILV01000023.1, on the reverse strand, counting down.
AAATGATAGCATCAATTTCTTTAGTAGCACCGAGGGTATAAATTAAATCATCTTTTGCTCTCTTATTTTCGCGAGCAAGCTCTTTGATTAAAGCACTAATAGCAAGAGGATGTTTAAGCTCCCCTAATGCATTTATAGCTATATTTCGTACTTCATCACTGGCATCATTTAAAGCTTCAATTAATGCACTCATCGAATCAATATCTTGAATCTCCCATAGTGCATGGACGGAAGCTTCTCTAACTTCTATGCTCTTACTATTTAGTTTTTCGATTAATGCTTTTGTAACTGTTGACCCTCTAAAATTTGATAATGAGTTGATTGCAGTAACTTGAATTTCAATATTTTTATATTTTAGGGTGTCAATTAAAAGACCAGCTACATTTGATTTTTTTACTTGTGCTAAAGAGTGCATTGCATATATACGGTCAGCTAATGATTTACCATGAATTAGCTTGACTAGAAAATCAATGGCTTCATCAGTTCCCAATTCCCCTAGCAGGTCAATCAATTGAGCACGATCATCTGACTTTTTTGTGCTTACAATAGCATCAATTATGTTGCTTTCAATAAAAGGTTTTTTTAACTTCGCTGCGGCAAATAAATATGATTGATAGACATCTAGATTTTTGTCGTTAGAAATCACATCTAGGCTTTTTAATGCAGCCAAATCCCCAATTTCCCCTAGTCCATATGCAGCCCAAAAACGAATTTCTGAATCCTCATTTTTTAATAAGCCAACAAGAGTCTCTGTTGATCTTTTATCTGCTAGTTGACTTAAAATGTATACTGACCAGAAGCGTACTTTGGTGTTCTCGTGACTTGATAGCAACAAGCAAAAATTGACAGCCCGATAATCTTTTGTCTTAGATATTAAATTTGCCAATCCGTTTGGCACATCCTGATCTTTGCTTTGAAAGATTTCAATTAAGTTATTTATATCTTCCAAATAAGAATCAGCAAACCCCTTAAGTAACTCAAGCCAAGAGTCTGTTAACTCATCATTGCCTTGTTCATGCAGGAAATCTATTATTGATTGCAGGATGGAAATATCACCTATATCTTTTAGTGCTGACAGATATGATTCGATAGATGATAACTCGTCACCATGCAACAACTCTAATAAGGGCTTAACAGCCTTTTTACATCGAAGGTGTCCTAAAGAAATTGCTGCACTTTCTCTAACCTCAGAACTTTTATCTTTTAGTAGTGATATTAAAATATCTGAAACATCAGTGTTATCTAGCATTCCTAGAGCTAAAGCTATTGAAGAACGAACAGTCGGGAAATCATCATGTATAAGCTCAATTAACGAATGATATATATCATCACCACCAATGTTGCCGACTGCAAGTACCGCAAGCTCTCGAACTTCTGGACTTTCATCTTTTAATGAGTGGATTAAAAAAGATAGCGTACTTGGATCGGAAATATCAACCAAACTGTTAGTTGCAGCAATTCTTACTTTTACATTACGATTATTTAACAAATCAGTTAACTTGCCAACAGCAAGAGTGGTGGCATTTTTTCCAAGTAAAAAAACAGTCCCGGGATGCGTGTCAACATTAAAACAATGTAACAAAAAATCAAATGCCATCGTTTGATATTGATCTTTTACCTTGCCTGAGAGTGTTGCCATAAGCTTTAAATCAATACTAAGGGCAATACGAAGCAACCTTTCAATACTACTCCAATCAGGAAATAGACTGATCAATAAACTAATAGTCTCCGTCCACTTGAGAGAATTTAAATAATGCGATCCAAACTCTTCATCCGTAAAATTATCAAAGTTGTTTTGCAAATATTCAGCAGCATAATACTCTTGAAATAATTGATGGGTAAATTCAACTTCATCTTTATCTGCTGAACGTTGCAGCAAATAAAAATTGAGTGCATCATCTAACCATTGCTTTACCTTGCTAGGCGCATCAGATAAACCTTTGTCTCTAAAATATTTTTCCAATCTCTTTTCTATATCAGTACGTTTCACCTGTAACCAAATGCCTTTTCCATCACCGCCAGCATTCATCATATAGAACGCAATTTCTTGCAATACCTCATCACGGAAATCAAAGAACTCATTATGACGCGGAGTTAGCGTGTCTTTAGGCTTGTGTTTTTCATACTGATCATGAGTAAACTGGCGAAATAACTCCCCTTGATTTTGAGCTACATTTTCTGATGTTGAGTATGTGTCACATAACATATCCAACAATAATGGTGTATCAGTAAGCTCTTTGACTCGACCATGTAGGGATTGTAGCATCCCGAATGCTAAATCATTACCGAGTCGGTTTTTGATAAAGTCTTTTGTTTGCTCTTCTGTTAGTGGCAGCATGGAAAGACGTGTATCTATACCCAAATAAGATTCTGCTCCTAATTTCCGACTAGTAAATATCATGGAAACGGCGGAAAAGTCTCTCCTCCAGTCATATAATCCAGAACCGGATGGCAGCTCATTCAAACCATCAAGCAAGAGTAAGAAAGGGTATTTATCTAGTAAATCAGCAATATCTTCAGGCTTAACTCGGTAATCTCGCACGCTAAGAGCTTTTGCTAACAATGATTCAATCGAAGTATTTGCACTTAGCCGTCGCAATTCCAGTAAAACCGGGATTTTTAAATCAGGATTTAGTAAGCATTTTTCTGCATCTTCTCGTAATAAGCGTTTGAGAGCTGTAGATTTTCCCGAACCGGGTTTACCCAATAACAACACATGCTTGTCTGCATTTGCTCGTAAACCAGTCAATACCTCAACTGATTCCCTACGTGGTTTTACATCCTGATTGTTATCTTTAGCTTTCTTATGTCCTCTGCCCAATTGCACCACATCCGCTAGTGTAGAGACATAAGCATCCTCTCCAGCTTTACCACTCAACTGACTTAAAACAGACTCCAAATAAAGCTTACGATTAAACAATGTGCACTCTCCCTTCTTGTTCCCCCTCGCCCCTTGAGGGAGAGGGGGCTAGGGGGTGAGGGGAAACGGCGTTAGCCGTCACCAACGCAGGCGACAAATGCCCATAATCCCCGCTGTACCATTCCGCAGATTTATTCACCACTGGTAATTCACTCCCAGCTTCTGCCCAACGCACAAACCCCGTCCCCGGCACGAACAAATCAATGCTTGCCGCATCCGGGTCTTTCACCGCTACCTGCAACCAGCCGCCCCCGATCAACTCCTGCAAGGGCGGTTGCCGCGCATAAATCTCGCCAACCACCGCCGTTTTCGCTTCCACGACCACCAGCAGGCGCATGGGTTCGTGGATTTCGATCATCTGTTGTGGCAAACCGGTGCGCAAATCGCTGAACACGCCTTCCATGACCCCGAATAAGCCGGTGAGGTTATGGGTCACTTTTGTGCCTGCGCCGTAATGCGCGTTATTGATGGTGGAAAAGTAGTATTCGAGGTTGATCCCCGCGCCCACTGGCCCCGCATTCAGCAGGATATTTTCCAAAATCCTGCCGTCAGGGTCGCGGGTGCAGTCATAGGAAATCAGGAAGCAACGCCGGTCGAGGAAACTGCCACGGGTTACGGAGCGCCGCCCAATCAAGGCACTGGCATTGGTCGCATGACCCAGTTCCGGGCGGGCTTGGCTGTAATCGAATGCCCGCGCGGCAATGTGCCGAGAAGCCTGTTCCAAGGTGGGTTTGCGCGGGGCAGATGCCAGTTTGCGACAACGTTCGTGCGCAGAATGGCGAGCGGCTTCAACCAGTGTTGCTTGCAAACGGGAGAGCCGCTCCCGTAAAGCAGTTGGCACTTTATCGGTGTCATACCAAGGAATCTGTTCGTCGCAGGTGTCGTGTTCTGCCCCCACAAACCATGTGTCCACCGGAATGCAGATGCCTTGCTGAGCCAACAGCTCACGGATTTCCGGGCGGTTTGCCATTGCCGCGAAGACCCGTGCATTCGGACCGCTATGGCGACCGCTGCACGCCCCGCATTCGTAAGCGGCAGCATGGGGATTATTCTGGCTGGTTGAGCCATGCCCCATGATCACCACCAGTGGCGCGAAACCATCCGTCAAGCCCACAGTGCGCAGGAAACCACCGACTTTTTCTGCCTGTTCCGCATCAGTAAAGCCCATCTGATTGTGCTGGCTGGAGCGTTCGGCATCCGCTTGCAGGGCAATAAATTCCAACTTGGTTGGAATCGGCATATCCACCTTGCGGCTCAGTTTTTTTACCCATTGCCCAAATCCCAATGGCAGGTACGATTTACCCAGCAATACCGCCAGCGAAAACGGCGCGAGGAGCAGTTGGCTGAGCGTTCCGAGTAAGAGGTGGTGGCGGGTGATGTGATTCACACCGGCAAACAGCCGTTTACGCCAATGGGTACGTTGTGCGTGAGCATGGTGTAACGCGGCAGCTTCATCGGCGGGGATTTCCCGCACCAAGTGCACGGGCGTGACTGGCACAGGGCAGAGTTTGGTGACGCTGTTGTCGTCCAGCCCTTGCCAGTTCATTGGCAGGTTGAAAAATGCCGCCGCGCCAAGGGTTTCAATCTGCGGGTTCAGTTCTTCCAGATGGCGACGGATCCCTTCCTCGCGCTCATCCATGCAAAACACTACCTGCGCTTGTGGACGTTGCTCACGCTGTTCCCACATGCCGCGCCCGTGGTTGTTGAGCAGTGCATTGAAAATTTGTTCGCGGTAATGGCGTTCATACGCCTGCAACCACAAGAAACCGCTGTGTTCGTCATCCAGCGTTTCCAGACAGGTGAAAATCGTCTGGATTTGCGTGGGGGTGAGGCTGCGGATACTGCTTGCATCCACCTGCAACTGCTGCATCAGGCGGAACAAACGCCAGCCGTGATTGTAAGCGGAGAACCCGTCACTTCCCGCACTAACCTGCGCCCATGTCCAGATTTGGTGTGCCAGCAATTCCCAAGGTTGTTCGTCGTACACCTTGGGGCGACGGTGGTACATCAGTTGCTGTGCCGGGGTGAGCAGGTATTCCGGCAACGGGCGGTTAAAGGTGTAATAGCGCACCAGAAACTCTGCCGGGTGGCGGCGGAAACGCCCGCGAATATCGTCCAGACTGGCTTCCATCAACCAGATACGGCGGCACAAACGCCGCGCAAACAGGTGTTCCATGCTCAAACGCACCGCAAGGTAATCGAGCATATCGGCGTGGTTAGCCGCTGTTTTGACATAATCGGGGTGAAAATGCCGCCACAGGAACATCCCTGACCAACCGGGTAGCTCCAGTGCCAAGCGTTCCAGATAGCCATCCCAGTACTCTTGCGGAATGCCGATGCGCTGCAATTCCGCGACAATTGCATCAGTGGCATTGTCGGGCAGGGAATCCAGGTGTTCCTGCCAGTCGGGTAAATCGTCCAGCGCCGGTAATAAATCGTGGTGGCTGGCAGTGCGCCACGCCGTGAAAAAACCATTGCCCACCGTGCCGTTATGCCATGCTGACATGCCTTGATCCAGCCAAGCAGCAACTTGCCGCACCAGCAATGGACGCATATCGTGCAGGATGTCTTCACCTGTCACCGCCTGTAACAAACCGCGTAACGTGATGTTTTCACCCACGTGCAGGATAAGTTGCAACAACACCTCATGCGCCTCGTGCGTCACCTGTGCGCCGATGTCTTCCGCCTGATCTTCAAGTTGTGCGGCAAACAACCGCGCTGCGCGTTGCGGGGTAAAGTTTAGCAAGTCTTCAGAGTGCAATACGTGATGATCGAGTTGTAATGCTGCCAAACACGCTGCCCAACGTTCGCCATCGCGCTCCAGAACCTTGTTTTCTTCCACCTCCCACACAAACTGGCTGGGGGCAATGGGTTTGATGGGGCAAGCCAAAGCAGTTCGGTAAATATCGCCTTGGCACACCTCGCCGATGCTGTGGGTGAAGACCAGCGCTTCACTGGCAAGGCTCGCATCCGCCGCCAGCACCGCCTGCAAATCGCTGGCGTCAATGCGCCCACACCGGAATTGCTCACGGAATTTTTCCGTTGGCCAATAACCGTAAGCGCCCGTTATTTCATGTGCAGTGTCAAGGGCTTGTGGGAAGGGCAGGTGTTGTAAACCGTGCAAGGTATTGTGGTGTACAAAGTCGCGCAGCGGTGCCTGACTCGGCAAAATGTGTTCCAGATGCTCCAGCAGGTGGTGGAAGTCGTGGGAATGCTGAGGTGAGTTTCCGGCAACACTCACGGCATCAATGCTCCCGCTGTCACAAAGTATTGCACCGATACCTGCATCATTGCCAGCAACGGTGCAGGGTACAAGCCCAGCAAAACTGTGCCGACAATCAGGCTGCCCGCAGCCACCATTTCCAAGGGGCGCAGGTCTTCCACCTGTTGCATATCCAGCCGCACCGGACCGGTATACAGGTGTTTCACCGTACGAATGCTGTAAGCCGCCGTAATCAACACCCCCAGCGACAACAGCACAATTGCCCAACCCCACGTCTGGAAACCGCCAATCAGCACATGCAATTCAGCCACAAACCCGGCAGTACTCGGCAACCCGACCCCGCCAACAAATGCCATGATAATCAGGAAGGCAAAGCGCGGCGTAATCTTAATCAATGAGCCATAATCGTTAATATCGCGGGTGTGGGTGCGCTCATACAGCAAACCAATCAGCATGAACATTGCCCCAGCCGCCAAGCCATGCGCCACCATTTGGTAAACTGCGCCGGTAATGCCATGAACATTCAGGCTGGCAATGCCGATCATCACCACTCCCATGTGGCTGACCGACGAATAGGCAATCATTTTTTTCATGTCGCTTTGCCGCCAAGCCAACAAGCCGCCATACAACAAACCGATTGCCCCAATCACAAACAGAGTCGTTTGCATAAAAGTGGCTGCGTCCGGCAGAATGCCCACCGCCCGCAATAATCCATACGAACCCATTTTCAGCAAAATGCCCGATAGCAAAATACTCACCGGACTAGGGGCTTCCACGTGCGCCAACGGTAGCCAGCCGTGCAAGGGGAAAATGGGCATTTTCACCCCAAAACCGATCAATAATCCGAGGAAAATTAGCACTTGTTCATTGGCGGATAATTGCTTTGCACCCTCTGCCATTGCTGCAAAGCTGAAACTGTGTGCTGGCGTGGCATCAAACAGCACCAACAACGCCAGCAACATAAAGACCGAGCCACCCATCGTATACAACACAAAATTCAAGGCAGCCGTCTGACGATTTTTTCCACCCCAACGATCAATCAGGAAAAACAGCGGAATCAGCACCAGTTCCCAAAAGACGTAGAACAAGCCCCAATCCTGCGCCATGAATACCCCCATCGTGGCGGCTTCCAACAGCAACATCAACAGGTAATAGCCTTTGACATGGTGGTTGATCATGTGCGAGGCCAATAACGCCATCAGCACCAGCACCGTGGTCAGCAAAATCAATGGAAACGAAAGACCGTCGACCCCTACCGCAAATGACGTACCCAGCCGTTCATTCCAAACTTGGTGGGTATAAAGCTGTATTTGCGGATTATCAAATGAAAAACTGGCAAGCAGACTGAAGGCATACAGCAGGGTCACGACTGCGACACCAATCGCCGTATGACGGATCAAGTGTGGGCGTTGATCGGGCAACAAAGCCACAATCCCTGCCCCTACAGCAGGCAATAGCAACAAAAGGATGAGCGGATCCATGCAGTCCACGCTTTAGGTCAGGAGGAATATTAGCGGGCGATAATACAATGATTGACCCGTGATGGGTAGGATAAATAATACCTAATGTGTAGGATAAACCAAAAGTCAGGGCTGGGCATTACCCCTTGTCTGACGGCTTATTTTTGATAATGTCGACACTTTATTATTCTGGTTATTATTGGAAACTCGTCATGTACAACGTCCATCAGCATGTGCAAGCCAGCCTCGGTCATTTTCGCATGGAAGACTACTGGTTCCGTTACAGCAGTTTCGTCCCGCGTCTGTATAACTGGTGTCTTGAGTTAGGCTTTGAACCGGGCAAAATCATGCCTTCACGTGCATTTTGTTCGGACGAAAGCCAAGGCTACCCCATCATTTTGCTGGCAAAGCATTTCGGTACTTTCCCCTTTAATCATGGGCAGGTCGGCGGCATTATGGCGTGTGACCGTCATGGCCCGCACGCGCATCACGGTAAAGACTTGGTGATTGTGCACGCTAGCCACGTCGGTTATGACCCTGAAGCCTATACCTTTGGTACATACCGGCGCATTCAGTCCGTCAACCACCGCTGTTCGAGCAATTGCGGCAAAATCCACGCCACGATTGATTGGTATTTGCGTGAATACGAATTTGCCTGCCGCAATATCACCATCGACATGCGCTCAGACCATTGCCGGGTGACGCTGGATAACCAGTACCTATCACGCAGCCGCGAACGCAGCCTGGTGTTGCATCTGGCGAAAATTGTGGAACACAACCTTGATGGTGAAATGATTCCGCTGTCGATTCAGAGCACGTCACGCACATTCATGGCAACGCCAACCTTCTGCCAACACATGAGCTGGTTTTTCAAGGCAGGAGATCGTCAACCCATTGGGGATGCACTGTTACCGGAATATTTCACGTTTCACACCAGCTTGCGCGAAGACGTGGATGGTAGTCGCCAGCTCGAACAAAACCTGATTGGCGCAATGCCGTGGATTGTTACTTCCGCTGAGCCGATGTTGACCGCCGCGCAAGCCAATACCCAGGCAGAATTTGACCGTGCTTACCGCAGCATTTCACAGGACAAAGCCTATCGTGGACGCAACCTCGTGTATATCGCGGGGCTACATGTCGACATTTCGCCCTCACCGGAGCAGACGTTTGTCCTGACCAAGTTCATTCCCTGGGCAGCTTATGTGCAATTGGCAAGTGGGGAGCGCTACCTGTTGGAACAGGATGCGCTGTTTGAAAAGATCAAGGCCAGCAGCCCGGAAAACCCCCAACAGCTACCACTGGATGAGGCGATTCACATGATGGAGGGCGAGGAAGAAATTTACCTGCATCTGCCGTACTGATGCTGGTGGCGGTCTGTCAATGGGTGAGCCCCAGATACAAGGCAGGCAATTTCTCCGGCAAGCGGGTGATGTTATCCAGCACCAGATAATGTTTTGCGCCGAAAATGCGTTCCACATACTGGTCGGCTTGCGGGTCTAGCGTCATGCAAAAGGTGCGGATACCGTTGCGTGCCAACTCTTCCACCGCGCGTTTGGTGTCATGGCGCAGGTATTGCGGGTCGCGCACGTCATTGTCAGCCGGTTCGCCGTCGGTCAACAACAGGATCAGCTTTTTCTGGCTAGGGCGCTGTGACAACAGGTTGGCTGCATGGCGTAAGGCCGCGCCCATACGGGTGGAAAGTTTTCCGCCCATTGCCGCCAGTCGCCCCTTTACCGTGTCGTTGTAGGGTGCATCGAAGTCCTTGAAGCGGTAATACTCCACATCATGTCGCCCGTTGGAGTCGAAACCATGAATGGCAAATGGGTCGCCGATCCTGTGCAGGGCTTCCGCCAGCAGGGCAGCGGCTTCACGGGCCAGGTCGATGACTTTTACTCCTTCCGTCGCGCCACGTGCCTGATCATTGGTCGATTCTGACAAATCAATCAGCAGTAGCACCGAAAGATCACGGATTTGCAAACGGGTACGGATATTGATGCGTGGGTTGGGTTGTCGCCCCAGGCGGATGTCGATCATCGCTTGCACCGCAGCATTCAAGTCGATGGTGTCACCATCCTCCAGATTGCGCTGGCGGATCACACCTTGCGGTTGCGCGGCTTCGATCAGGCGTTTCAGACGCTGGATAATCGGCTTGTTTTTTTCCACTGCCTGGTCAATTAGGTCGGTATCACCGCGCTTGGGGCGTTTCTCCAGCACTGTTACCCAGTTGGGGCGTTCCAGTTGGGTTTGGTAATCCCATTCGGGGTAATGCACGGGCGATGCCACCGGCTCTTTGCCCTCTTTTTCATTGAGGGTCGTGCCGTCGTCATGGAAAAATTCGGTTTCCAACACCCAAATTTCTTGCGCGTCATCGCCTGCGTATTCCACGTCCAGCCCCATGACCATTTCCATGACGCTGACGTATTTGCGCACCTGCTGGGTTTGCCCCGGTAACAGCACGGTATTTTCAGGGTCGTCGGGGGATTGCCACAGGTAGCGGTTATCGTCACGGTAGGGGTTGGTGGGCTGATCCTGACGCGGGTTGTATTTGAAATCCAAGGCTTTTGCTTGTTCCGCCAGTTGCAAGCCAATGTCCAACGCCAAGGTTTGGTCGTGTAAACGCTGGCTGTGTTGCGCAAACAAAGCAGTGGCTGCTTCCACCAGCGGGTGATCATCGCGGTAATCGTTGTCCAGCAAGCCACGCGCCATGCGCCCCAACACACTGGCGGCACTGTTGTCTTGCGAATCCGCCGGTAACAGGTTTTTCCACAAGGTCAGCAAGCCGGGAAAGTCCTTCACCGCCAGTGTTTCCACCCGTGCGTCTTCCACTACCCCAACCATTGCTTGTTGCAGCGGGGTCAAACCTTGGGCATCGTCATAATAACGGGAATACACGATATGCGCGGCAGTATGGGCAGCGGCAGCGCGGTACACATCCATGCCCTTGGCTTTTTCGCCATTGGGCAGGGTGAAATCGTCAAACGCATCCGGCAGGTGGATAAAGCTGGCTTCGATATACGGGCGGTAGCCTTCGCGGGTTTCAAAGTCGCCGGAAGTCGGGCGCAGGAAAAAATCACGTCCCCACAAGGCGCGTAAATACATAATCAGGCGGCGTTGCACATCGACGAACAATACCCCGCGCTGTTCTTTCTTCAGCACGTTCATGGCCGCGTCGTTTTGCAGCCCGAAATATTCCGCCTGCCCGTTGAAATCGTTGCGGTAAGCGGAAATCCCCCACATTGCCCAGCGGCGCAAGCCGCCCAGCGTCAGGTGTGCCAGCAACACATCGAGCTTTTCCAGCATGGGGCGCAACGCACGCGGTGCTTGTGCCAGCAGATGGTTCAACAGGCTCAGGTAGCCTTTGAACAGTTCGAGTTCGCCCATCCGCGCTGCTGCGGTGGGTGCGGTGGAAAACAGCAGCACCAAGACACTGGCACTGGTTTTGGAGAACATTTTGATGGATTCTGACAGTAATTCTGCAACGGCTTGCTCACCGACTTCTTTCGCCACCAGTGGTGCAGCTTCCAGAAAGGATTCGACCAAATCCGTGCCACGCCCCAGCGATTTCAGCCCAGCAGCACCGCGCAAATAAGTATCCAGCCCACGCGGGGAAAACACCCGTGCGGCTTCCTGCCAGTTGGCTTCCAGCACTTCTTTGGTGGTATCACCCAAATCATCAATAATGTCCTGATAATCGCTGAGTTGTAACGCCATCGAAGTGCTCCTTGTTACCTTACACCTTACAGAATTGTTCTGGCAGGACGGAAGAATGGTGATGGGTAATCAGCCACTCTCCGGCACGCGGACGGTACACAAAGGTATAACGTGCGGTCACTTTGCGCCCGTCTGCGAACACGAAGGAATACGTACCCATATCCACCGCCATATCCCAGCCGACTTGCACATGGCGCTCGGTGACAGTGCCGCGTGGCGCACCGGCGAGGAAATGCTTGAAGTATTCCGCAATAGAGTTGTGCCCAACGTGTGGCTCATCGGCAACCGTAGGCAGCAATACCGCATCATGGCTGTAACAGGCAACCACCGCATCGACACTGCGGGTGTGCAAGGCAGCATCCCAGCGTTTGAACAGGGCATCCACATCCACGGGGGGCGGGGTGGTATTGCCGACATACGCACCGGTGACGGCACTGCGCGGGGCGCGTGACTGCATCGAGGCAGAAGTGGTTACTCTGGAAGTCATGGTGTCTTCTCGCAGGTTAATCAGGCCAGATACGCTCAGGGTGCAACGGGAAACCCGGTTGGTTCAGGTCGTCGGCTGCTGCTGGCGTGGCTGGTGGCGTTGTGGGTGCTTGCGGCGGTTGCGGTATATCAGCAACGGCTGGAACGGTCTCTTCTTGTACTACTGCGGCTTCGGGTGCTTCAGGCACGTCAGCCGGGGTAGCTTTCACGGCTTTGGGTTTGCTCGATTTTGCTGATGGCATCTGTCAAACCTCGTGGTTAAACCAAATTATTGTTGGGCTAAAGCGTCAGCTTCGGCTGCGTAGGCGTGATCCGCATCCGTTAAGGCGTCACCTTCCGCATTGATGCTCACGCTCACATGATTGCGGGCGAAATTCAGATTCGGATGCAAACCCGTGCGTTCGGAAAGCGCGGCGAGTTGATCCAAAAACGTGCGTGTTTCAGCGTAGGAGGCAAATTCATAACGGCGAGTCATTGCCGCTGGGCGTTGCTGGACATTCCATGCGCTGCTGGGTTGGGTTGCGGTCATGATAGTGCTCCTTTGATTTAGGATACCCCTCACCCCCCAGCCCCCTCTCCCTCAAGGGGAGAGGGGGAGCAAGAGAGGTTATTTTCTTAGCCCCTCTCCCCTTGAGGGAGAGGGGTTGGGGTGAGGGGTCAGGTTTTACTACGCCTTAGGCAGAATGGTTTCGACTTCGGAGTGAACACGGGCAATGATGTGCGCCGCTACCAAACCGTCACCCACGCGCTCACAAGCGTCAGCACCGGCACGCACGGCTGCGTTAACCGCGCCCGTTTCGCCGCGAACCAAAACCGTCACATAACCGCCGCCAACGAATTGACGACCGATCAGCTTCACTTCAGCGGCTTTGGTCATCGCATCGGCTGCTTCGATAGCCGGAACCAGACCGCGTGTTTCAATCATACCTAAAGCAACACCAGTTACTTGTGCCATGTTTATTCTCCTTAAAAACGATTAACGATCAATCTAGTGACTTAGCCGATAACAGCGTTGTCAGGGGTTTCGCCTGCTTTAGGCAGGATGCCTTCCACTTCAGAGTGAACACGCGCAATAATGTGGGCAGCCACCAGACCGTCGCCAACCCGCTCACAGGCGTCAGCACCGGCACGCACAGCAGCGTTAACCGCACCTGTTTCACCGCGTACCAGTACAGTCACGTAACCGCCACCAACGAACTGGCGACCAATCAGACGTACTTCTGCCGCTTTGGTCATGGCATCAGCGGCTTCGATAGCCGGTACCAGACCGCGTGTTTCAATCATGCCTAATGCAATACCAGTTACTTCAGCCATTTGAGTATCCTCTCGTAATAAAATCAGTCATTAATCAACACAACGTCGGTCATTCTTCCCAATGGTCGATGATGCCGCCGATGGTCAAATCCGTTAGCACCTTCGGGTCTTTGAGCGCGTAACGCGCCGCTGATCCGCTGATGGTGAAAACCCACGCTCCGGGCGGTGCGCCCACCGGATCGCAAGCCACATTCTTAGCGCCCTTGCTGTCCACCAAAACCCGCAAGGACATAGCCTTCAAGCCAGGTACACGCTGGGTGGCGACCAAATCAGACTGTACCCGCATGATTTCCATTTGCTGCTCCTTACTCGCCATTCCATCGGTCGATAATGCCGACGATGGTGAGGTCGGAAGGGTATTCCTTACTGCCTGCGGCTTCGCGAGCGGCAGAGGAACCCACACAAATCACCCAGTCACCGGGGACGCAACCGATGGCATCCACTGCCACTTGCCGCGCTCCGCCGACTTTTTCCTGTACCACCAACAAACCCTTATGCCCCAGTTCGGCAAGGCGGTTGGTGGATACCAGCGTTTTTTCTACGCGCATGATCTTCATGCCACATCCTCCACGACTTCGACTGGGCTACCTGTCGGTGTGTCCTGCACTGACAAATGGCACAGCAACAAACCTTGTTCCACCAATGCCGCGTAACGGCTGCGGATGGCTGCGGCAACCTGCTGGGCTTTCGCCACTGTGCGTTCGCGTGACCCCGGTACGCGGGCATCGTAACGGTAGTGAATCGCTACCGGCACAGGCAGACCGTGTTTCACGTTCAAGCCTTTGAAAATCTTGATGCCGACATCCATGTCTGCCACGCCTTCTTCCAGCGTGTGCAGATGGGCGTAATACGCCACGTTGCGGATTTGCACTTCCTCGAAGCCATCCCCGACGCTGATGTAGCGTTCGGCGTGACCGATGTCGGCGTATTGCCCGTTGTGCAAATCCATCACGTAATCCATCTGTGACAGGTTGTTGATCAGCAGGTTAGTCACCAGCCGTCGCATCCCGTCGTGAGGCGAACCTTTGCCGGTTCCCCAGCCATGCTGGTTAATCGCGGCTTCGACCGCCTCGTGTACTGCCAACCTTGCCTGATCTGCTGACAAACCCAGCGTGGCATGGAACAGCACCTTGTTATCCACAAAGCGTTGTGGGGAAAGCTCACCTTCGCCGTCGGGAATATGTACCCGGATGGCATCGGTGTCGGTATCTACCCCGATCAACAAAATATCCGTGCTGGCACCACAGCAGAACGAATTCTCAATGGCCTGGCGGAACTGGTTTAGGCGATCCAGTGCCGCTGCCACAGCTTGATGGTCGTTACTCCCGTGGGCAGCACATCCCTCATGGCAGGGGGAACTGCTACTGGTGTGGTACACCGCGATTTTCAGGTAACGTGTCCCTGCATCCACGGTGGTTGGCACACCTTCGCGGAAACGGCGTAACTCGGTTGCCATCCAGTGACGCACGTCCGTTTCTACGTCGAATAAAGCCCCGGCATACGCCTTGCGCCGGGTAAACGAAGTCAAAGGCAGACGCAAAATGTAACGCATCAAACCTTTGAGGCGACCATCAGCACAGGGGCTGATGTCCACCGCGTGAAAGCCACAGTCGAGGAAGAAGTTGCGGGTATCCTGCACCGCTTCCACCTGTTGGCGTAAATCGTTGGCAAACTGTTCGGTTGCCAGCTTCAAAGCCTGAAACGTGCAATACGCATACAGGGCTTTCATGTCCACGCCACTGACCCACGCATCGTTGAGGATGCGTTCCGGCAAGCGGTAGCCCAATTGGGCTTGGGCAATCGCTTGTGCCTGTGCGCTGAAACCTTCCCCTAGATGCAAACCAGCGATGGCTTGCAGTGCCGGGGTAATGGCATCAAAACGCCCTTTGACACTTTCTTCACAATGCGCCAAACGGGCATTGGCATATTGGTTAGCCAAGGGGTGGCGGTGAGAACTCACCGCTGCCCCGTTTGCGACAGGTGTTAACCGTGTTCCCGGCTCCACCGCCAAGGCAATCGGAGTTGCTTGGCGTGTTGCCTTGCGTAACGTTTGTGGTTTGCCTTGAGTGCGGCTTGCCATACGCAAGGCTTGCTGGGCTTGACGGCTGTTCATCTATGCCTCCTAACCTCTTGCTCCACCGGAAACGGTGATGACTGCACCCTTGCCACTGTTGCCGCTGCTACCGGTCACTTTCGCGACAGGGGGAGCTTCGGGGCGTTCCAATGACTTGTTGGCGTGGGCATTCACCATTGCCATCGCCTGCTGCATCCCCCGTAAGGTCGGGTTACGGTTTTGCGCCCATTTCCCTTCTGTACCTGTCATGCGTTGGCTGCGACCCCAGTCATCACCGGTGATGCGCAGGTTGTCACGCCCGTCACCCGTTACTCGTGAGGCTGTTGGTTCGGCACTTGCCGCGACCGGTTCGCTGGCAACCGTGGCGGCTGCTGGCGGCTGGTAACGGAATTCCGGTGTGCCGGAAACGGTCTGGTTGCCACGATTGCCAGGGCCGGTAATGCGCCCTGCGCCGTCGTAAGCACTGCCCGTGACACGCCCCAATGCTGCCCGTGCCGGTGACTGGATGCTGAAACCGGCTGCCGCTTGTTGATCTGCCTGTTTCATTTCCGCTACCGCACTGTCAGCACAGCCGTGGCACATCACCGGCGGCGGTGGCAACATGCGCCGCGCCTGCGCCACTTTCACTTTCGCGAAATGGTCAGCCGCGCACTCGTCACAGCAAAAGCCGTGTTCACCTTCGCCGTGTGCATGGTCATGAGGGTGGTCGTGACCCTGCGCATGGTCGTGTGGCGGTTCGCTTGCACAATGCTCGGCAAAGTGTTCCTTGCCGTAGTATTCCGTCCCGGTGACGGGCAAGCAGCCGCCACGATCATCACCGGTAAGCTTTGGGCTATGGTCAACCCGATTGCCTGTCAGACTGCGCCCCGCAAGGGTTTGCATCGGATACGCTTTCGGTGGCGCACGCTTTGCCACTTGGCTGTCGCCATACTGTGAACCGGTGACTTTACCCACTGCGGTTGCCTCGTTTCCTGTGACTTTTTCAGTACGATTGACGAGATTGCCGGTAATACGCTGCCCTTTCTGGCTGTTATCCTCACCCACTTTGGCAGAACGCACAGGTGCTTGCGTATTGCAAATGGATTGGAATTGCTCACTGGACACGTATTCCGTCCCCGTTACCGGGCGGCAACTGCCGTATTCATCACCCGTTACCTTGACCGAACGTCCCACTTCGGTGCCGGTCACTTCACGACCCGCGATGGTGTGAGTCAGGGCAACTTTCTGCGGGCCATTGATGGTCAGACGTGACGCACCGGCATCGGCGTATTGCGAACCCGTAATGCTGCGTCCTGCGCCCGGCTCATTGCCAGTGACAGGTTGCAGGCGGGCTTCATCAACCCCTGTTACGGTTAGCTTTTTGCGTGCCGTTGTACCAGCCACTACCTTGGGGGCGCGAGTCGTTAAGCCTTTGTTTTCACAAAAAGCCGAGAACTGCTCCAGCCCTAGGTATTCTGTACCTGTCACTGCCCGGCAACTGCCATTTTCATCACCCGTCACTTTGCTGGAGCGACCGACTTCGGTACCGGAAACTGCCAGACCGCCACCTGTCACCGTTAACCCGACTTTCGGCGGATTCGGTTCGGGACGTGTCCCGCAAATGGTATCGAAATGGTCAGTACCCAAGTATTCCGTTCCTGTCACCGTGCGGCATGTACCGGCTTCGCCCCCAGTCACCGTATTAGCGGTAATACGGCTAACCTGAGTACCGGTCACTGCGTTTCCCAACAGGGTCTCGTCAACCTCAACTTTGGGGGGAACACGCTGCGGACGCATCCGCCCGGTGGGGCGTGGTGCTGCTGGTGCATCAGGACGTTGCCCGCGAGCCGCTTGTACACGGTGCTGGCGAGCTGCATCGCGCCCTTGCGGGACGACACCCAAGCGTGGGTTACGACCGTTAGGACGGCTGCCGGGGCGACGTGGTGCGGCGGCTTTGCCTTGCGCTGCCAGTTGTTGGCGACGGTTTCGGCAAATGGCACGGACACTGTTGCCACTCACACCCAAAGCGTTCGGGTCAGCTTCAACCAGTTCGCATAGTGCATCCATCGTTTCTTCTGTCACCGGCTCACTGCCAAACAGGCTGCCCAGATTGTCATCCAAAGCAGTGCTGACGGGGTAAGCGGCAACCGCAGGTGCGGGGGCTACAGCCGGACGTGAACGCTGCCGGGCTTGTGCACCACTGCGTTGGGCAGCGATACGGCGGCGTTCAGCCGCTTCCCGCGCTTTATTCGCACTGGCATTACTGACAGCAACAGGAGTAGACGGGGCTGCATAAGCTGCCGCAGGGGCAGCTTGTACAGGTTCAGGTTGGGCGGATGCCACAGGGGCTGCTTTAACAGCAGCTACCGGGCGTGACTGACCGGCACTGCGCTGGGCAGCAGCTCGCCGACGTGCGGCGGCTGCTTCGCGGGCTTTTTCCGCGCTGTTTGCAGTTTGTGCAGGCATGGTGCCTCCTCCCTGTCAGTGATTAGCCGCGATACACAACAAAGGATGTGCCTTGGCTTTGGGTGTAGTTGTCGTAACCGATCAGACGCACGTGGTGGTTAGGGTATTCCCGGCGGCACGCTTCGAGTTCTGACAGGATACGATCAACGTTTTGTTCACCGAACATCGGCAGTTTCCACATGAACCAGTAATACTGGTGTGAACGGGAAGGCTCGACGTGTTCAATCGCCGGGTTCCAGCCCTGTGACACAATGTATTGAATTTGCTGGCGGGTTTGGTCTGCCGTCAGCGCAGGCAAGTAAGAAAAGGTTTCGTACTTGACGGTTTGTTTGTAATCCTGAAAATCAGCCATGGTTTGCAACTCCTGTGATTAGCGGTTCTGAACATCAAGTTTGTCAACGGTGTCGAACTCGAACTTGATTTCTTTCCATGTTTCCATGGCAATCTTGAGTTCAGGGCTGGATTGTGCCGCTTTGGTGAGGATTTCCTTACCGTTACGCTCCAGTTCCACCCCACGGTTACGCGCTTCAACGCACGCTTCCAAGGCGACACGGTTAGCCGCTGCACCTGCCGCGTTGCCCCATGGGTGACCCAATGTACCGCCACCGAATTGCAGAACAGACTCATCACCGAAGATGTTCACCAGTGCAGGCATGTGCCAAACGTGGATACCACCGGAAGCAACTGCGAATGCACCCGGCATTGAACCCCAGTCTTGGTCGAAGAAGATGCCGCGTGAACGGTCTTCTGGTACGTAGGATTCGCGTAACAGGTCAATCCAGCCCAGTGTGGAAGCGCGGTCGCCTTCCAGCTTGCCTACAACCGTACCGGTATGCAGGTGGTCGCCACCGGACAAACGCAGTGCCTTGGTCAGGACGCGGAAGTGGATACCGTGGTGCGGGTTACGGTCGAGTACCGCGTGCATTGCGCGGTGGATGTGCAGCAACATGCCGTTCTTGCGGCACCAACGCGCCAGACCAGTGTTGGCAGTGAAACCGCCAGTCAGGAAGTCGTGCATGATGATCGGTGTGCCGATTTCTTTGGCAAATTCCGCACGCTCGTACATTTCTTCTGGGGAAGGGGCTGTCACGTTCAGGTAGTGACCTTTGCGTTCGCCGGTTTGTGCTTCGGCGGTTTCAATCGCGTCTTGCACAAACAGGAAGCGGTCACGCCAGCGCATGAACGGTTGTGAGTTGATGTTTTCGTCATCTTTGGTGAAGTCCAAACCACCGCGCAAGCATTCATAAACCGCACGACCGTAGTTCTTCGCCGACAAGCCCAGCTTAGGCTTGATGGTACAACCCAGCATCGGGCGACCGTACTTGTTCATCTTGTCACGTTCAACCTGGATACCGTGTGGTGGGCCGTTACAGGTTTTGACGTAAGCAATCGGGAAGCGCACGTCTTCCAGACGCAGAGCGCGGATGGCTTTAAAGCCGAACACGTTACCCACCAATGAGGTGAAGACGTTGACGACAGAGCCTTCTTCAAACAGGTCAATCGGGTAGGCGATGAAAGCATAGAAACAGGTGTCGTCGCCCGGTACATCTTCAATCATGTACGCACGACCACGGTAGTAGTCCATGTCGGTCAGCAAGTCTGTCCACACGGTTGTCCAGGTACCGGTAGAAGATTCCGCCGCTACCGCCGCAGCCGCTTCTTCACGGTCAACACCCGCTTGCGGGGTGATTTTGAAGCACGCCAGAATATCCGTATCCAACGGAATATAATCAGGCTGCCAATAGGTTTGCCGGTATTCCTTCACCCCGGCTTCGTATTTCTTTGCCATCATCTTCTCCTTGCAGAAGTTGCTCTAGGGAATCTTGCTCTGGCTGTGGTGTGTGCCAGATGCGGCAACTATAAGTAAGGCGAATTATGAACTACAGTTAATTGTAAAAATTGTATTAATAAATAATGGTTAATGTTTATAGCCAGTATTAACCCGCGTAAATGGTACGAATGGCTTTGCGTGCCTCATCCAGCACCAGCACGCTGGCTGCCGTCAATACTGCCATTACCCAGTCTTGCCAGTGCAAATCGGTGGTGGCGAAAATGGCTTGCGCGGGTGTCCAGTGAACGGCTAACGCTTGCAGAACCAGTACCCCAGCTAATGCCAGCCAGAATTTACCATTCCTGAAAAAGTTACGGTTGAACACGCTACTGTGTTCTGCCCGCGCATTGAAGGCATTAAACAACTGGAACATAACAAACGTGGTGAACGCCAGTGTCAGCGCATATTGCTGTGAATGGTTCGCTAACGCATAGTCAAACAGGAACAGTGTACCGACCATCATGGTGATGCCGTACAATAACAAGCGCCCTAGCCGTGGCAACGTGAGTATCTGCGCGGTTTGTGAACGCGGCGGGTCACGCATGATACCCGGTCGTGCCGGTTCAACCCCCAGTGTCATGGCGGGTGGTCCGTCCATGATGATGTTGACCCACAATAACTGAATGGCGGTAAACGGTGAGGGCATACTCAATAACGTGGCTACCAAAACGGTCAGAATGGCACCAATATTGGTGGAAAGCTGGAAACGCACAAACTTGATGATATTGTCATAAATGACTCGCCCCTCTTTCACTGCCTTGACAATGGTGGCGAAATTATCATCGGTCAAGACCAGTGTCGCAGCTTCTCTGGTGACAGCCGTCCCGGTAATCCCCATTGCCACGCCGATGTCAGCCGCTTTCAGGGCGGGCGCATCATTCACCCCGTCCCCCGTCATCGCAGTGACATAACCACGACTGCGCAACGTATTGACCAGCCTGACCTTGTGTTCGGGGGAAACTCGCGCAAACATGCTGATGTCATCAATGTTTGCGGCTAATGTGGCATCATCCAGTTGATCCAGTTCCGCCCCACTGATTGACCGCCCGTTCAGCCCTAGCTCCTGCCCGATGGCAGATGCGGTTAAGGGATGATCACCGGTAATCATTTTGACCTGAATCCCGGCGTGTTGGCAGGCAGCGATGGCTTGCTGGGCTTCTGGGCGTGGCGGATCCATCAGACCTACCAACCCGATGAATGCCCAATCCTGCGCCCACACCATCAAATCCCCCGCTGGGTCGAACTGTGCAACGGGAATGGTACGCTGTGCCACTGCCAACACCCGCAATGCCTGTTGCGCCAGATAGCTGTTTTCAGCCTCGATGTGCTGGCAAATGGCGGCATCTGCTATGGAACGTGCCAGCAACACATCCGGCGCACCTTTGATATACATTTGCACAACATCACCGGCATGGTGGAAGGTTGCCATGAATTTATAGGTGGAATCGAAGGGGATTTCGGCAATCCGGGGTTGTGCTTGTTGGCACTGTTCCGGGTCTAGCCCACCTTTTTGCGCCAATACCCATAGTGCGCCTTCGGTAGGGTCGCCGATCAGTACCCCGTCACGCACCCGTGATTCATTGCACAATGCCATCGGCAGCAACAAGGGGTGCAAAGCGGCTTGCCCACCGGCAATACCCTTGATTTCCCCGTGCGGCTGGTAGCCTTCGCCGCTGACGCTGAAACGTTGCCCAGCAAACCAACCCGCCCGTGCCGTCATCTGGTTGAGGGTCAGCGTGCCGGTTTTATCAGAACAAATGACATTGGTCGAGCCAAGCGTTTCTACTGCGGCGAGTTTTTTGAGGATGGCGCGGTGCTGTGCCATGCGCCACATGCCGATAGCCAAGGTGACGGTGACTACCGCTGGCAAACCTTCGGGAATCGCCGCCACTGCTAGGGCTACCGCTGTCATGGCGGATTGCACCAGATCCAGACCTCGCAGGTAATCCAGTGTAAAAATGACCAGCACGACCGCCCCGGCAATCGCCGCCAATTTCTTGCCTAGGGTATCCAATTGGCGTTGCAGGGGCGTGGCCGTTTCCTCGCTGCTGGCAATCATGCCTGCCAGTTTACCCATTTCGGTTGCCATGCCTGTGGCTGTCACCAGCAATTCTGCCCGTCCACGGGTGACGACCGTATTCATGTACAGCACGTTGGTACGTTCGGCAAGCGGCAAGTCCATGCCTGTCAATGCATCTGTCGACTTGCCGACTGGGTGTGATTCACCCGTGAGTGCGGCTTCCTCTACTTCCAGCGCATGGGCTGCCAGCAAGCGTCCGTCGGCTGGAATCCGGTTGCCCGCTTCCAGCAGCACAATGTCGCCGGGTACTAGGCTGGTGGCATCCACATCGACAAGCTGCCCGTTGCGCCTGACTCGCGCTTGCGCTGCCAGCATTTGTTTCAAGGCGGCAAGGGTTTGTTCAGCACGGTGTTCCTGATAAAAACCGAGGGAGGCGTTTAACAGCACCACGATCAGAATTACTACCGCATCTTTCAAATCACCAATCAGCCATGCCAATGCAGCAGCGATCAGCAGCACGATCACTAGCAGGTTTTTGAACTGATCCAGAAACTTCAGCCAGACAGAACGCGGCTTTGCCTCCAGCAACCGGTTTGCGCCGTATTGTCTCAGACGGGTGGCGACAGATTCTGTGGTCAAACCCTGCTGCGCATCCGTTTGCAGGGTTGCCAGTGCTGCCGCAATAGCCTGGGTATGCCAAGGCAGCACAACACGGGGTTCAGACATGCAGTTTTCTCCGAATGGGCTGATAGCATGATAGTAGTCGCTACCTGTTAATAGCATGGATAAAACCAGACTCTCGCAAGGTTTAGTAGGCATGACGTGTGTCTTCAGTGATACCGTGACACATTGATTAAACGGCAGACGGAATCACCACTTATTACTTGAATTCACCTCCTGCCAAGCACACACTCAAGGCGTTCTAAGCAGAACCATCAAAGCTGAAGAGGAGGAAGTGTGCATGAAGATCCTGCATTTGCTTGCTTGGGCAAGCACCTTGGTATTGTCATCGTTGTTGTTGTCAGGGTTGGCAAATGCCAAACACGGTAATGATGACAAGCATGTGGATGGTTGGCGTGGGGGTCATCAACAAGATGACCGCCATTCATCAGGCAAAGATGATGGTCGGGAACGTGTCGAGTTTTACGGGGTGGTAGAAAGTCGCCCAGTGGGTACACTTCATGGCAAATGGCAGATTGGTGGGCGTAGCTTCACGGTGAATGCCGTCACGCAATTTGACCAAACTGAAGGTGATTTAGCCGTGGGCAGTTGTGCCAAGGTGGAATTGCGTGACGGGCAGGTGCACGAGCTGGATAGTGAGCCACAGCATGATTGTGGTGGATAAAAAATAACCGATTATTTGGTGGCACACCTAGCCAGTTGATATGCCTAGTTAATTGTTGCCCTCCTTTTCTGTTTTGCTAGGGGGAGTCCCGTCTGCTTGCTTGCCACTGTCAACGCCAAGAATGGCATTGCCAAGGGATTTTCTCGCGTCATCAACGGCTGTTTGCGTCGATTTTTTGGCCTCTTCAATGCTTATCTGAGCCGCTTTTTCTGCCACTTGTTTGGCATCTTCAGCCGCTTTTCTGGCTTCTTCAAGGGTTGCGTTGGCTGCTTGTTCCGCTGCCTTTTTTGCATCTTCAAAGGTTGTCTGGGTGGTTTTTTCCACAGCCTTGTGGGTATTCTCAATAGCTGTTTGGGCTGCTTTTTCCGCTGCCTTTTTGGTGTCTTCCGCAGCCTGTTCAGCAGGCCCACAGCCAACGGTCATCAATGATACAGCCAGTAACAGTCCTGTCATGGTAAATACGGGTTTCATGAGGGTAGTTTCCTTGTTAATAAATGAATAATGAATATTTTTCGGTAAGTAATTGACCTTCTTTTCAGCTAGGGCGAATAACCTGCCCAGTACGCCCATCACGAATCTGGGTTGGTTGTGCTTGACCACCCAAGGGCGCGTCCAGAATAAAACCGAGTTGCTGGTCAAACTGCTGCACGACTTCGGTCACACTACGCGCGGGTTCTTGCCCGTTCAAATTGGCACTGGTGGAAATCAACGGATGTCCCAAACGTTGGCACAACGCCCGACAAACAGGATGTGCCGTGACCCGCACCGCCAAGGTATCGTGTTCGCCACGAATCAGTGGGGAAACGTCAGGGCGCACTGGCAAAAGCCAAGTGACGGCTCCCGGCCAGGTAGGTAAGACCTGTTCCAGCAACTCCGGGGCTAACGGCAATAACCACGGTTCAAGCTGTTGCAAATCAGCGGCAATCAGAATCAGCCCTTTGTGTGCAGGGCGTTGTTTCAGTGTCAGAATACGCTGCACGGCTTCGAGATGGGCGGGGTTACACCCCAGACCAAATACCGCCTCTGTGGGGTAAGCAATCACCTTGCCCTGTTGTACTGCTTGACAAGCAGCAGCAACATCATCACCAACAACAGTCATCACTGCCTTTCTCCTAACCAATACACTTAACAGCACTCAGGGGTAGAATCCGCCACTGAATGCCGTATTTTGCGGAGCACGTTAGTGTTTTTGTAGGAAACCTTTTTGCTTGAAGGTTATTTTTCAACCAAAGAAAGTATTGACTGCGGCATCCAGTGTGTCGCGCATATCCGGGTCATCGGTCAGCGGGCGTACCAACGTCATGGAACACGCTGCCAGCGGGTTTACCCCTTTCACGATCAATTGCGCAGCGTAGACCAACAGACGGGTGGAAATACCTTCATCCAAACCGTGTCCTTTGAGGTTACGCGCCCGGTGGGCGATTTGTACCAGTTTTTCTGCCGTTTTGGTATCCACGCCGGTTTCACGCGCCACGATGTCGGTTTCGATGGCGGCTTCTGGGTAGTCAAAATCCAGTGCGGCAAAACGTTGTTTGGTGGATTGTTTCAAATCCTTCATCAGGCTTTGATAGCCGGGGTTGTAGGAAATCACCAACTGGAAATCGGGGTGGGCTTCGACCATTTCACCTTTTTTATCCAGTGGCAACTGGCGGCGGTGGTCAGTGAGTGGGTGGATAACCACGGTGGTATCCTGGCGGGCTTCGACCACTTCGTCCAGATAGCAGATTGCGCCCATCCGTGCTGCCATTGTTAGCGGACCGTCTTGCCATTTTGTGCCGTCTTTGTCCAACAGGAAACGCCCGACGAGATCGGAAGCGGTCATGTCTTCGTTACACGCCACGGTAATCAGAGGTCGACGCAGCCGGTATGCTACGTATTCGACAAAGCGCGATTTGCCACAGCCGGTTGGCCCTTTAAGCATGACCGGCATCCGCGCACTGTAAGCAGCATCAAACAATTCCACCTCATTGGCGACAGTGCGGTAAAATGGCTCACGTTTGACGGTGTATTGTTCAGTTAGGTCGTTCATCATTCCTGTTCCTAAAAAATGCAAAATCAGTTCGGCAGGTGCGTCATGGCAGCGGTTCTTGCCAGTGGATAAACCGTGCCGCTTCTGCCATGACAAATTGTTTGAACGCATTGGCTAAGGGGGACAGTTGTTTACCCTTGCGCATCACAATGTACCAATGCAACTTGATGGGGAAATGCTCCACATCCAGCACCACCAAGCGTCCGCTGTCAATTTCTGGCTGAATTGTATGCAGCGAGACAATCCCCAGCCCTAGCCCCGCCGCGACGGCGTGTTTGACGTTTTCGTGGCTGCGCATTTCGAGGGTTTGGCTATGGCTTTTGCCATGTGCGCGTAGATGGCGTTCAATGTTGGCACGGGTTCCTGAACCCTGTTCGCGGATCACGAAACGTTGCGCCAGTACCGTATCCATACTCAGTTGTGCTTGGTGTGCAAACGGGTGTTGTGCGGAAGCAATGACCACCAGGGGATTTTCCAGCAAGCGTTCCGAGTGCAAGCCTCGACTGCGGGGTGGTTCGCCCATGATGGCGAAATCTGGCTCGTGATTCTCAAATTGCGCCAACAGCGTTTTGTGGTCACAAACATCCAGACTGACCTCAAGATCCGGTCGTGTTTGGGAAAATGCCTGTAACACTTGCGACACCAAATAGCTGGCACTGCTGGTGACTGACAGGGTTAGGCGTTTATGTGCGCTGCCTTTTTGGCGGTCAATCACGGCACGTAAATCGTTGTAGGCTTGTAATACCTGACTGGTGTATTGCAGGATTTCCGCACCCGCAGCAGTAGGGACGCTGCGTTTATTCTTGCGCTCCAATAACGGGATGCCAACTGCTTCTTCAAATTGCTGTATCTGCATGGAAACAGCAGGCTGGGTCATGTTCAACTGCTCAGCCGCACGGGTGTAATTGCCGTGGCGTGCCACCGCTTCAAACACCCGTAACTGACTCAGCGAATAAGGCATGAGCCCGCTACCTTGCTGACACGCAATGCATGGTGACATCGGTGGAATACATCACCAGCGCGTAATGCTGTTTGTACTCGCGGTTAATGTGTTCGACTACCCGCTGGGCAACCTCGGCATCACAGACAATATCGACCTTGATATTACTTTCTTTGGCCCAAGCACCGCCACGCCGCCCATGCCGCCCCGCACCACGGGCATCCGTGATCGTATAGCCGCTAGCTCCCAGACGGGGCAGTTCTTCTTGCAGGAATGATTCCAGCATGGATTCACACACAATGGTCAGCAAGCGTTGGTTCTGGTCAGACACGTGTTTACGCTCCAATCTGATGGATGGTTTGCGCCATCCAGTAATACAGGGGAATTCCTATCAGAATATTGAACGGAAAGGTCACACCCAGTGCCGCACCGATAGATAATCCGGGGTTCGCCTCAGGAACAGCAATCCGCATGGCGGCAGGTGCGGCAATGTAAGAAGCACTGGCATACAGCGCCGCCAACAACATCGTACCACCGACCGACAAACCCAACACCCAACCCACTGCCGTACCTAGTGAAGCCGACAATATTGGCATTACAATCCCAAAGCCTATTAAAAATACCCCATACGCCCGCAAATCGGCTAGCCTGCCCGCTGCTACCAACCCCATTTCCAGCAAGAAGATTGCCAATGCGCCTTTGAACAGGTCAAAAAACACTTTATCCAGCGGTGCAATACCTTGCGGCCCGGCGACATAGCCAATAATCATGCCACCTAACAGTAGAAAAATACTCTTGCCGAAAAATACTTCATGCAACATCCGCCCCCAACGCACTTGCCCTGCACCATAGCGAGCCAACATCACCCCGATTACCAAGGCAGGCACTTCTAGCAATACCAGAAAGACAATCAGGTAGCCTTCGTATTCTTGCGCGGCTTGTGCCAGAAATGCCACTCCGATAGAGAATGTCACCACACTGACCGAACCGTAATGTGCCGCAATCGAAGCCGCATCCGCACGCTTCAACTTACCGAGGTAACGCAACACCGGAAAGGCTACCAACGGTATCAGGATGGCTGCACCGATAATCAACACACCATCCAGCAACATCCCCGGCGTGGCTTGTTCCGCCAGTTTGACCCCGCCTTTTAGCCCAATCGCCAACAACAGGTAGATGGAAAGAGCGTCGTAAATACTACCGGGAATTTTCAGATCAGACCGCAATAATCCCGCAGCAAGACCTAACACAAAAAACAAGACGACAGGTTCTATGCTCATGAATGACTCCTTTGACGCCCCTCATACCAAAGGATACCCCAGCGGGCTGCCAAACCCAAACCAACCACACCCACAATCAGAGGCCAAGCACGCGGTAAAATAGCAGAAAACAGCAACACAAATACCAGTAGCACCGCCAATACTGCCGGGTCAAAGCCTAGGATTAATGCTTTTTCTGGTGATGGATTTTCCATCTTGTCTGTCTCATGTTGATCATCGTGTTGCGGTTGCGACATTGTGAGTTCCTCAAGTTGAGGCGCACTATAAATTAGCTTGACAATCAACTAAAGTTAATCGTTAATATTAGATATATTAACCTAAGTAAATGTAAATGCTCTCGATAAAGCGGACTTAATGATGAACCTGCGCCATATCACTCTGCACCAGTTACGCCTGTTTTACAGTGTGGGTAAGCATTTGTCCTTTACCCGTGCAGCGGAAGAATTGCATCTGACCCAACCAGCAGTATCCATCCAGATCAAACGGCTGGAGGAAAGTGTGGGCATCCCCTTGACCGAACAAATCGGTAAACGCTTGTTCCTCACCGAAGCCGGACGTGAACTGTTCGAGGCATCCCGTGATGTCCTGGAGCGTTTGCGGGTACTCAATGAAGACATGATCGGCATGGAAGAGGGTGTCAAAGGCCCATTGAGCGTTTCAGCCATTACCACTGCCAAGTATTTCATGCCGCACCTGCTCGGTGCATTCCTCAAGGATTACCCACGGGTGGAACCGCGCCTGACCATTACCAACCAGGCCAAAGTCATCCGCCGTCTGGAAGACAATCTGGACGATCTGGTGATCATGGGCACTATCCCCACCGGCAATAATCTGGAATTAACCGCTGAATACTTTCTGGATAACCCCATCGTGGTGATTGCCCCACCTAACCACCCCTTGGTTGGTGAACGTAATATCACGCTGGAACGCATCGCCCAAGAGCGTTTTTTGTCACGCGAGGAAGGCTCCGGTACACGCGCAGCTCGTATCCGCCTGTTTGCCGAACACGGGCTGGAAGCCAATGTCTATATGGAACTCGGTAGCAGCGAAGCCATCAAGCAAGCGGTTATGGCAGGTTTGGGTATTTCTGTCTTGTCATGGCATAATTTGCGGCTCGAACTGGAAGCCGGGTTGCTCGCTGTGTTGGATGTGCAGCACTTCCCGCTGATGCGCCGATGGTATGCGGTACACCTGAAAGGCAAAAAACTTTCCAATACCTCCAAACGTTTTCTCGATTTCCTGCTGCAAGACGGGGCGCGGATCTGGGAAGGCATTAACGAAACGCGCTTACATTTCCCCGCCCATCATGTAAATCCGATGTCGCCGATTGATCCTAAGCCCTGAGCCTGATACCGATGAATAATGTGACCTTACGTGTGTATTCTTTCATTGACTCGCTGCAACCCCAGCTTGCCTCTTATCTGGGAACATCGTCACAAGGGTTCTTGCCGATTCCCGGCGATGCCTGTTTGTGGATTGAAGTCGCACCGGGCATGGCAGTCCACCGCCTGAGCGACATTGCCCTTAAAGCCAGTAATGTGCGTCTCGGCCAACAGGTGGTGGAACGCGCTTTTGGTTCAATGGAAGTCCACTACCGCAACCAGAGTGAAGTCACCGCAGCAGGTGAGGCGGTCTTGCGTGAAATCTACGCCAATGTCGAAAGCCGTATGGCGTGCCGCGTCGCTTGGAAAGAAATCATCCGCGCCATTACCCCAGACCACGCCACCCTGATAAACCGGCAAATGCGCCACGGCTCGATGTTACAACCGGGCAAAAGCATGTTCATTTTTGAAACCGAACCCGCCGGTTATATCGTTTACGTTGCCAACGAAGCCGAAAAAGCCGCCCATGTCACCTTGGTCGATGTGAAAGCCTATGGTGCATTCGGGCGACTGATCATGATGGGCAGTGAAGCGGAAATGGCGCAAGCCCTGCGGGCGGCAGAACAGGCTGTTGCCAATATCAATGCACGGGCTACCAATTAATACAGGCAGGAATACCATGAGTGGAAAATACGAAGGTTTGGGTAACGATTCACAATTTGGCATGAGTCCGGTCGGGCGACTGATCCGCGATGCGTGGGTGTTTGGTGTGCTGCCTGACACCGAACAATGCGCTGGCTGGAGTGCCGGGATGCTGCAAAACCTGTATGAAAAAGTCCATGCAGAGTGGATGAAATACGGGCATTTACCGAGCCGTCTGCCACCAGAATTGCAGCAGCGGCATAGCGACTTGCATAGCCGCGCGATTAGTGAGGCAAAAGCCAAAGGCTGGGATAGCGAGTTGGGCGAAGATGATTAAGCCTGTTTGATCAACGCCCTTGTCGCCGCATGGTCGGGGTAACTTACCCCTGTTCCCGCGCCACTGCCCGGTGTCCGATGTCAGTACGATAGTAAACATCATCCCAGCCGATTTCTCTGACCAGTGCATAAGCGTTGGCTTGTGCTTCAGTCACTGTGTTGCCCAGCCCGACTGCACACAGCACTCGTCCGCCGTTGGTGACGACTTGTCCATCCTGCTGGCTGGTTCCGGCATGGAATACCTTGCCATCGCGTTGCGCCGCCTGCTCCAACCCGCTGATGACATCCCCTTTGCGGTAAGCATCAGGGTAGCCGCCCGCTGCCAGTACCACGCCCAAAGACGCACGGCTGTCCCATTCGGCTGAAACCTTGTCCAGGCGCTCATCCAGTGCGGCTTCCAGCAGACCGACGAAATCGGATTGCAGGCGCACCATGATGGGCTGGGTTTCCGGGTCGCCAAAGCGGCAGTTGAATTCCAGCACTTTCGGCAAACCATCAGGGGTGATCATCACGCCTGCGTACAGGAAACCGGTGTAAGGGATGCCATCGGCTGCCATACCGCGCACCGTGGGATAAATGACTTCCTGCATGATGCGCTCGTGCATGGCGGGTGTTACGACCGGGGCCGGGGAATACGCTCCCATGCCGCCGGTATTCGGCCCCTTGTCGCCGTTGTCGCGTGCTTTGTGATCTTGTGAACTCGCCATTGCCAGCACATGCTCGCCATCCACCATCACGATGAAACTGGCTTCTTCACCCACCAGAAATTCCTCAATGACCACCCGGCTGCCAGCAGCACCGAAGGCATTGCCTGCCAGCATGTCCTGCACTGCGGCAATGGCTTCTTCCTCAGTCTGGGCAAGGATGACACCTTTGCCAGCCGCCAGCCCGTCAGCCTTGACCACAATCGGCGCACCCTTGGCTTTGATGTAGGCAAGCGCTGGTTCGATTTCGGTAAAATTGGCGTATTCCGCCGTGGCGATGTGGTGGCGTGCCAGAAAATCCTTGGCAAATGCTTTGGATGACTCCAGTTGTGCCGCCTGCTGGGTCGGGCCAAAGCAGCGCAAGCCTGCTGCGCGGAATTTGTCGACGATCCCTCTGGACAAGGGCGCTTCCGGGCCAACCACCGTCAGGTCAACTGCGTGTTCCTTGGCATAGGTTGCCAAGGCATCCACATCCTCAGCGGCAATCGGCAGGTTGCGCATGTTGGGTTCCAACGCCGTACCGGCATTGCCGGGAGCCACCAGAACTTCACTCACGCGCCCGGATTGCGCAATTTTCCATGCCAGTGCGTGTTCACGCCCGCCACCGCCTACCACCAGAACTTTCATGCCTTTTGCTCCCTAAATCCTGAAAAACGCACCATTAAAGCGGGATTAGGTAGCTGTTTCAATAGTTCATGCGTTTAATCCACAAAGGGTTAATGCCGGAAAAAAGGAATCTCCGGGAGATGAATATGTATTATTGTGGATTTTTGATCGCTGCTGCCGTGCTGGGGGGCTGCAAACAGGAAACATCCCAGCCAACGGTGGAACTGCCTCCTACACGTATTGTGGCCACGGTGTATGAAACCCGTTCCGCCAGCGATACGGTGTCCTGTTACCGCCTGCCGGATGCTGCTGCCCCGGTTGTAACGCTGTTGCACAATGGGCAACTGGTTGATCTGGTGGCACTGGAGGAGGGCACATTGCGTCAGGGGGGACAATTCTGGCTGCACGTTTACCCGCGTCTGGGACATCGCCCAAGTTGTTACATCAATACCAACGAGCTTGTGCCAGTTTCCTGAAAGCTCTGCTATCCTGATGGTTTTTACACGCAATTAATTCTGCCAACATGAGTAAAACCATTCAGGCCAACAGCCGCATCCGCTGGCGTTACAAACTGTTCCTTGCTGACGGGCAATTGGTGGAAACCAGCGAAGACCCGGAGGGTGACATCCTGCAACTGGGGTGCGGTGACATGCATCCGAATGTCGAAAGTGCCCTAGTCGGCTTGCCGGAAGGAGAAAAATCCCGTCTGATACTGCTGGCAAGCGAAGCCTTCGGGATGCCAGATCCGGATGCCATCCAGCAGCTTGCGCGGGATACGTTTCCGCCTGAACTGAATGTCGCCGTCGGGCAAGTGATCAGTTTCGCCTTGCCATCCGGGCAGGAAATTCCGGGCAAAATTCTTGGCCTCGGCGCTGATGAGGTGGAAGTGGATTTCAACCACCCGCTGGCTGGACAGCACATCAGCTTTGAACTGGAGATTCTGGCGATATTGGACTAACCCCCAGCCCGCCTGTACGCTTGCTCCTATCAGATTAACCACCAGAAAAGACAACCACCATGCAAGCCATTCTCGCCAATCCACGCGGCTTTTGTGCCGGTGTTGACCGTGCCATTGAAATCGTTGACCGGGCGCTGGAGGTGCTCGGTGCGCCGGTATACGTGCGCCACGAAGTCGTTCACAACCGTTTTGTCGTCAACAACCTGCGCGAAAAAGGCGCGGTTTTTGTCCAGGAACTGGATGAAGTTCCCGATGATGCCACCGTCATTTTCAGTGCCCACGGCGTTTCCCGTGCGGTGCAGGATGAAGCCAGGCGGCGCGGGTTGAAAGTGTTCGACGCTACCTGCCCGCTGGTGACCAAAGTCCATATCGAAGTGACCCGTTATAGCCGTGAAGGGCGTGAAACCATCCTGATCGGGCACAAAAACCACCCGGAAGTGGAAGGCACAATGGGGCAATACGACACTTCGTTTGGCGGTGCGGTCTACCGGGTCGATTGCCCCGCCGAAGTAGCGGCACTGCATGTGTACAATCCTGAAAAACTGGCATTCGTTACCCAAACCACCTTGTCGGTAGATGATGCCTCCATCGTGATTGACGCTTTGCGCCAGCGTTTCCCCTCGATTGTCGGGCCGAAAAAGGATGACATCTGTTACGCCACCCAGAACCGGCAGGATGCCCTGAAACGGTTGGCAGACGAATCCGATCTGGTGCTGGTGGTCGGTTCCCCCAATAGTTCCAATTCCAACCGTTTGCGCGAAATTGCTGAAAAACGCGGTACGCCCGCCTATCTGATCGACGGTGCGGAAGACATCCGCGCTGAATGGCTGACAGGCAAACAGCAGATCGGCGTCACTGCTGGAGCTTCTGCCCCGGAAGTGCTGGTGGATGGCGTGATCACCCATTTGCAGGCGCTGGGCGCTAACGTGCGGGTGCAGGATTCCGGCATCAGTGAAAACGTGTCGTTTGTTTTGCCCAAGGAATTGCGCAGGCTATGAACGCTGATCTTGCCGCTTGCCATCATTTTGCCGTTGCCCTTGTCATCTTGCTGGCTTCCGCTATGGCAGGTGTAGCTGTTTGTTGCTTTTGGTGAGGAAATATCACCATTTTGTGCATAAGCTCTAGGGATGTGATCAGCAAAGGACGACTATCATGACGGCAATTTCTCACCGGGTTTATAGTGCAGCACAGGTACGTGAACTGGATCGGGTGGCGATTCAGGAATGCGGCATTCCCGGCTTCACCCTCATGTCGCGGGCAGGGCAAGCCACATTCGACGCCATGCAGCAGCACTGGTCTGAGGCACGCTCGGTCTGCGTTTTGTGCGGTGGTGGCAATAACGGCGGGGATGGTTTCATCATTGCCAGACTGGCTTTGCAGGCAGGCTGGCAGGTGACAGTGCTGGCCTTGGGTGACATCCTGCGGCTGGGGGATGACGCCCAGCGTGCCTGTGCCGAATTCCAGATGGCAGGCGGACGAGTTAGGCCGTTTGATGGGGAATTGCCACCTGTCGACCTGCTGGTGGATGCGCTGTTTGGTACTGGCCTGACCCGCACGGTCGAGGGCATCCATGCCACTGCCATCAGCCTGCTCAACCAGCACGCTGCGCCAGTGGTGGCGGTGGACATCCCTTCCGGTCTCCATGCTGACACTGGCAAAGTGTGTGGTTGTGCTGTCAAGGCTGACCTGACCGTGACTTTCATCGGCATGAAAGCCGGTTTGCTGACTGGCGATGCGCGTGATTATTGCGGGCAACTGCATTTTGCCCGGCTGGATGTGCCGGATGAAGCCTATGCCAACATTCCTGGCAACATGCACCTGCTGGGATTACATACCCTGCAAGCCAACTTGCCCCCCCGTCATCGCACCGCGCACAAGGGACATTTCGGTCATACCTTGCTGGTGGGTGGTGCTCCCGGCATGAGTGGTGCCATCCGGCTGGCAGGGGAAGCGGCCTTGCGGGTGGGTAGCGGGCTGGTTTCCATCGCTACCCATCAGGATCATGCCGCGATGCTCAACCTGACCCGCCCGGAACTGATGGTGCATCCGGTCGAATCGCCGGTACACCTGCGTTCCCTGCTGCAAAAAATGGATGCACTCGGCATAGGCCCCGGCATGGCGCAAACGGCCTGGTCACGTGGTCTGCTGACGATGGTACAGAATGCCGAGATGCCCAAAGTGCTGGATGCGGATGCCCTCAACCTGTTGGCGCAAACGCCGGTCAAACGTGACGACTGGGTACTGACCCCGCATCCGGGGGAAGCTGCCCACTTGCTGGGTTGTGAAACGGCGCAAGTGGAACAGGATCGCCCCAGTGCTGCCCGCCGCCTGCAACAGCAATACGGTGGTGTGGTGGTATTGAAAGGGGCAGGTACGGTCATTGCCTCCGCCGACAGCATGGCATTCTGCCCGGCGGGCAACCCTGGTATGGCTTCAGGTGGAATGGGCGATGTTCTTACCGGGATCATTGCAGGTTTACTGGCGCAGGGTTTAGGATTACAGGCGGCTGCCGAAACCGGGGTTTATGCCCACGCACGGGCATCCGACCAAGCCGCCGCCAGCGGGGAACGAGGGTTGCTGGCAAGTGATGTACTGACCTGTTTGCGGGAAGCGGTGAATCCATGACAGAAAGTTTGCAGATCCACGATGAAACGGAAATGTTGGCGTTGGGGGCAAGGCTGGCGCGGCGCTTTCCGGCAGGTGGGCTGATTACCCTGCATGGCGATTTGGGGGCAGGCAAAACCACCTTGGTGCGTGGCTTGTTGCGCGAACTGGGGCATACAGGTGTGGTCAAAAGCCCCACGTATACATTGGTGGAACCCTATCATCTGGCAGGTCGGGACATTTACCATTTCGACTTGTACCGGTTGGCAGAGGCGGAAGAACTGGAGTACATGGGCATCCGTGATTATTTGCGCCCGGATGCCCTTTGTCTGGTGGAATGGCCCGAAAAAGCAGGCGATATTTTACCCATTGCCGATTTGCAAGTATTTATACACCATGCGGGTTCCGAACGTCGGGTTGAATTGAGTTAATATTCATAATTTTCATAATGTTATAGGCCTTTCATAAAAAAGCACTTGAAAAAAAGCCGATATGGTTCAATACTAATTGGAAGCATACAAGTTTTGATATGACAGTGGCTTGATGGGCAACACTGCGGGTTTCTTTGTCCTATCGGTCAGCAAATGTTTGAGAGATTTGGGTTATGAATAGCAATAAGGCAAGCAGAAGGGATTTTCTGTTAAAACTGGGTACACTGGCGGCATCCGTGGCTGGTGGATGGGGTGCTCCCGCAGCGTTTGCGGCATCTTCCCAAGGGCGTGTTACGGGCGCAAGCCTGGAAGGTAGCAGCACTAACCTGACGTTTTCCCTTTCCTTGGATCAGGCCGTCCCGTACAAGACGTTTACCCTGGAAAATCCGCATCGGGTGGTTATCGACCTGCTGAATACCCGACTGGCGGGCAAGCTCAAAAACGGTGCACATGATCGCCCGCCTGTGATCGGTATCCGTTATGCAGAACGTGAGGACGGCAGTTTGAGGGTCGTGCTGGATGTGTCTGAGCCTGTCGGCGTCAGTGCAGACATGAAAGGCAGTTCCTTGGTGGTTTCCCTCAAGTCTAGCGGACGCAGCAGTCCTGCGGAAAAAACACAGGAAGCCAAGAAAACCACCGCCAGCAAGAAAAAAAGCCAAGAAAAGCCGGTAACGGAAGAGCCGGTACGCGGCAAGTTCATCGTTGTGATTGACCCCGGTCATGGCGGTAAAGACCCCGGTGCGATTGGCCCCAATGGCACGCAGGAAAAAGAAGTTGTCCTCCAGATTGCGCGTCGCCTGAAAAAACAGATTGACCAGAGCAAGGGCATGAAAGCCGTGCTGACCCGCGATTCAGACCGTTTCATTCCTTTGCGTGACCGCATGGACATTGCCCATGCCCACAAAGCCAACCTGTTCATTTCCATCCATGCGGATGCCAACAACAATGCACGGGTGAATGGTTCGTCAGTCTATATCCTGTCGGAAAACGGCGCGTCCAGTGAGGCAGCGCATTTGTTGGCGGAAAGTGAAAACTCTTACGACCTGAAATTCGGTGGGCAAAGCCTGAGCGATACCCGCAGCCATATCGCTTCCGTGCTGCTGGATTTGAGTCAGAATGCCATGATTGAACGCAGTCTGTACGTTGCCAAAGGTGTGCTGGGCGAGCTTGCCAAGGTCAATAATCCGTTGCGCAACCGGGTGGAAAGTGCCCGCTTTGTGGTGCTGCGTTCCCCCGATATTCCCTCCATGCTGGTGGAAACCGCTTTCATCAGCAACCCTACCGAGGAACGCCGTTTACGCACGGCTGAATACCAGCAGCAGTTGGCGGATGCCATGTTTCGGGGTGTCAAACGCTATCAGGTTGCCTGGGCTGCCGATCAGAATGCCCGTGCCTGACAAGCGTGTTAACAGATGTTTGGAGTGATAGTGTTGGATCTCTCTGTTAGCCGGGGCTAAGGTTCCGGCTTTTTTTCGGGCACGCTATCTGCACGGTAAGGCAAATGGCATTTGACGGCCTGCATGTATTGCTCCACTGACGTGCGTTCATAACCTGCGTGACGTTCAACTGCCTGTTGGAAGGTTTCTTCCCTTAACCAGTGGGCTGAACGGGTCAAGGTTGGGATGAAACCACGCGGAACCTTGTGTTCCCCCTGTGCTCCCGGTTCAAATACCTGCAAGCCGTGTCGGATGCAGTACTCGATGCCTTGGTAATAACACGCCTCGAAATGCAGGCTGTCGGCATATTCCGTGCAACCCCAGTGACGGCCGTACAGGCGGGTATCACTACGTAACATCAGTGACCCGGCAATGCATTCCCCATCATGGTTGTCAGCCATCACCAGCAATACCTGTTCGCCCAGTGCCTGTGCCATTGCCCGGAAAAATCCTGCGTTCAGGGTCGGGATGCCCCATTTGCTTTCAAAAGTCTGCCGGTAGAAAAAGGCAAAGCGTTCCCAGTCAGCAGCGGTGGCGGTATGCCCATCCAGTTGGCGCAGGCGGATCCCCGCATCCACGATCTTGCGCCGTTCCTGACGGATGTTTTTGCGCTTTTTCGGCTGTAAAACTGCCAGAAAATCCTCAAAGGTCTGATAGCCTGCGTTATTCCAGTGGAACTGGCAGTCATGGCGGATGGTTAGCCCTTGCTGTGCCAGCCATTCAAGCTGGCTGGCAGGTGGAAACAGGCAGTGAAAACTGCTGGCGGGCAGGATTTTTGCCACTTGCTGGACAGCCGACAGCAACACGGGAAACAGTTCCGTTTCCCGCCCGGCTTCTGCCAGCAGGCGTTGTCCACTGACCGGCGAATAGGGGATTGTCGTTACCAGCTTGGGAAAATAGGCCATGCCTTGTCGTTGGTAGGCATCTGCCCAGGCATGGTCAAACACGAATTCGCCATAGGAATTGTGTTTTTCGTACAAAGGTATGGCAGCGACCAGCTTGCCATCCTCCTGCACTGCAATATGGCGAGGAATCCAGCCAAAATTTTCACCGACACAGCCGTGCTGCTCCAGCGCTGCTAGCCAGCCATGATGCAGGAAGGGGTTGTGGTCACGTACCAGTGCATTCCACTGGCTGGCAGGGATGTCATCAATGCTGTCATGTATCTGGATGTGCATGGGGTGTCCGCCAAAAATGAGCTGTCAGCAACAATAGCAGGAAGCTCATTACACACAAAAATACCCAGTACAAAAAGAATTGTTGAAAATATTCCAGCGGAAACAGGCGGATCAGCAGGCTGTCATCCGGGAATACCCAAGTTCTCTCCAGAAACAGCAGCTTGTGCAGCAGGATGAATGCCCAGCGGAAATCCACGCTTGCCGCGACCATGCCGACTGCCATGAGGCTCATTCCCATTCTGCCTGACCAGTCCAGCAAGCGCCGCAAATTGGCGGCAGGCCGAGCTTGCAAGATCAGCAGTAGCCCACCGACGGCAGCCAGCAATAAGGCGGCTTGCTGGAACGTAGCAAGGATGCGTTTTACATCCAGCATGTGGCGGCGGGCAGACATGTCCAGCAAGCTGGTGTTGGGTAGGTTTAGTGCGGAATCATGCAATAGATATTGCCATACCCACTGGCTGCTGGCCTGCAACTCAGGGCTGATCTCCGGGCGCTGGGTATGCAGCAGCAGGTGGAAAGCTGCCAGCATGATACTGGCGGTCATCACCATGCTGGTCAGGAGTGGGTACAGGAATGATAGTTTCAATGGTCAAAAGCGGTAGCCAATCGTGATCCCATATATAGCATAAGAATCCTTCAGTTTGGTGCTTTCTTGTGCAGCGTAGGCATTCAGGTTATCTGCCAAGCCAGGTAAGACACCCGTGGATTGCATCTTCAGTTGCGGATCAAGGCCAAAAACGCTTCCGGCTTCCGCCTGCACATACCAGCCATTGCCATTGCTTTTGCCAAAATGGTGGTTATAGCCAACCCCAGCATAAGGTACGGTCTTGCTGGTTTCGAGCGTACCGCTGATTTGTCCCAGTTGTGCCGCACTGTATACCACGCCGTTCACCGGGTAGTTCAATCCGGGGGTCAAGGTGGCTGCCAGTTTGCTTGGCTCCCCCAAATGAACCAGACCTGCACTGCCATACAAACCATCTGCTTTACGCTGCGGAAACCAGTCCAGCGTCAGGCGGGCATTTTTCTGATCCAGTTCTTCCGTAAAACGGATGGAACCGAAGGTTTGGTCTGTCTGGTAATCTAGGGTGGAGTATGACAGGCGCGTCCGCAGGGCAGGCGTTAGCTGATACCCGGCTTCCAGCCCGTAACTCTTGCCCAGATCGCCGATTTTGGCGGCAGAAATGCCTGTTTCAATGTTGCCCCCCAAGCCACCTGCCAGCAGACTGGCTGGCAACAGGAGCAAAACCGGAAACATCATTTTTGTCATGTGCATCGTGTTGCCTCCTACGGGCTGGCGGGTGGTGGGGTGATTGGGCGTGGTTCAACCACCAGAAACGGTGTGGCGTAAGTTACCGGGTCGTTCAGCAATGCCTTGATGCTTGCCGGAACGTTGGCAACAGGCTGCTGGATACCCTCCAGTGGGTCAAAGTTGAAAATCTTGACCTCCTGATTCAGATCCTTGTTGAACCCGTAGAATGCGCCATCTTCTGCCACGGCAAGCGCCCGCACGTTCAGGTAATCGGCGGCAGGATAGTCCACGCCATCCACGGTTTTTGCAGCGAAACGGTACTCTGCCAGTGGTTTGGCCTTGCCTGTTTCCAGATTCAATACGTTTACGCGGTCAATTGCTCCAGCATCTGCTGCATTATTGTTCCACTTGGTCATGAAAGTGGCACGTCGCCATACATACACCCCAACCGTATTACCGCCATCCACCAGTTTGGTGCGATAACTGTCCAGTTTGAAGGTTTGGCTGGTTCCACTGGTAGGTGCTTCACCATCGCCCAAGCCTACATAGAAATCACCATTCTTGTATTTGCTCAATTTGCTTTCCAGCAAGCCTTGCAACTCACCAGGACGGTTGCCTTCCGCAGGCCGCCACCAGATCAGATAAACTGTCTGTTTGTGAGTGTCGGAATCCTTGTTGTAGGAGTGGTCAAGCTGGATATTGAACAGGTAACTGGCATTAGTCTCATCCACCACATGGATAACCTGCGCAGCTTGTTCCACGAAATACAGCCAGCCTTTGTCAGCGCGGCGGTAAACTGTTGTCCAGGTTTTACCGTTGTAATTGGGGATGATACCAACCAGCGTGTCGGTGCCGCTGGCATCCACCTTGTGCAACTCACCGGTTGCCCGCACCGTGTAGAAGGCGTAGAAGTTGGGTAATGCGCTAGCAGGGCGGGGAACCTGATAGTCACTGGTGACGGTGACAGGGACTTGCTGTACAGCACTCCATGTCTGACCGTCCGTTACCTTGAACTCAAGATTTTGCGCACCACGATCACCGAGAATGGCGTAAGTTCGTAGTTTGGCGCTGGTAAACGACTGGTATTCCAGTGCTAGCATGGTGTCGTTAAAGCTATGGGTCGTTGTACCGCTGCCGTTGATGAATGCCTGTGACAAATCCCCTGCATCCGGGTCAGCCCATTGAATGGCAAGCGGATCACCTGTGAGCGGATCTTTCAGGTAGGAGGGGTCGTCATATTCCTTCAAGGTAATATTCGGAACGTTGGTGGTAATGCCCGGTGACTGATTGCTGCCAGCAACGCCTTTCACCCAGTTTGCCAACGCCAGATAATCTTCCGAGGAAATGGCAAGGCCCGGATGGCTTGGTGAAACATTGCTGTGGAATGCACCGGATGCGCCATCCGCATCCTTGCCCCCACGTGCATACACCAGCAGTTCGGAATCGTCTGGTTTGCTGAAGTCGATCCGCTGAGTAGCAGACAGCAAGGTTCGATTCATGTCGTTGGTCAAGTTGCTGATCCAAGTGTATTGCGAGAAGCGGTCGCCATCCAGTTTTTCCATATGACTGTCGATGACGAAACGGGTATCAGGGTCTTTCAGCCAGGTGGTCGAAATATAACGTTTGAGCAAGGGGACACCTGCCGTATCAATTCCCCCCTGATTGTTACTGTGGCAACTGAAACACTGCCTGACCATGGACTGGTAGGCTTTCTGCGCGGCAGGGGTAGTGCGGGAGATACTGTTTGTCTTGAAGGTGATACGGTCAGACAATCCCACGGGAATTTGTGTGGTGGTATAAGTGATGAATGCCTGCAAATCTTCCGCCGACCAGTGCTTGCTGTGATCATACTGGGTATTGATGGCAGCAATATCCGTTTCCACGACAGCATCATAGGCAGCACCATAATCCCCGGCACGGTCAAGGGCACGGCTGGCTGCATTGGGGTAGCCTGTCTCTGGTGGCACACTCAGGTCATTGTTCAGCAACAGGCTCCACAGGAACGGGGCGGGCTTGTAACTGTCATCCATCCCCAGCGGATTGATCGAGTCAATCAGGAATGGCACAACCCCATTACCATCACTGCGCTTGTGAGCACCCGCCAACAGGTTGCGGAAGGTGGAATTGATACTGGATGTCCCCGTGGTATTCGACAGGTTGAGTTTGTCCTTGGCAT
The DNA here is from genome assembly GCA_002425225.1 of Thiothrix sp. UBA5583. Classification (GTDB taxonomy): domain Bacteria; phylum Pseudomonadota; class Gammaproteobacteria; order Thiotrichales; family Thiotrichaceae; genus Thiothrix; species Thiothrix moscowensis. The sequence continues at coordinate 114,917 of DILV01000023.1, read as the reverse complement.
TGTGGCAATCCACGCAGGACTGACCACCATTGTTTCCCCGTTTTGCCAGCAACGGCACGATGTCACGGTGGAAATCAGGCACATCCTCACTGGCGTTGTAGGTGCTGATGTCCTTGTCCGTACCCAGCACATTGCTCAAGTCGCCCTGCATTTTCTGGGCAGCGATGGAATTATAAGTGGCGTATTTGTCGATATTGGCCTGATTGCGTTCCTGATGGCACTGGTTACAGGCATTTACCCGGTTGGGAACGAAACTGACCTCTTGGCGCTCGGCACGTACCGGAACCCAAATATCCTGTTTCGCCCCGGCAGCATCGGTATGCTCAAAGCGTTTGTGTACTTTCCATACATACAAGCCGTTTTTCATCACCACACCAAGTGAGCCATCGGTTTCCGGCTGAATGAAATCACTGGCAGGAATACTCATTTCCTGGCTGTTTTTCATGCCAACTGCATTGGAATGGGCAAAGTGGTGGGATGGAATGAAGAATTGCAAACGCAAATCAGTGGGCGGGATATTATCGAGCTGATGTTGCACGCCATTGTCCGATTGCCCAAGGTTCTGCACCAGAAAACCGGATTTGCCATTCAAATGGGTGTTGGTAAACGATACCCGGTTTTCACCGATGTCACCTTCGCCCGGTGCAACCGTCTGGCTGGTCGGGGGATAGAAGCTGCGCGGCTGCATAAAATGGTAGTCATTATTCTGGATGATCAGCGTGCCTGGCGTGTTATCCAGTGGGTCAGTGACATTCGCCGGAAAATCTTTCACGTAAATGCCATAGCTGTGGTCAGACGACGCCCGGTAGGCATACGTAAAACTCTGGTCGTTGTAATGTTCCGGCGTGCGGGCAATATGTTGGTCAACACCGCTGCTGCCATCCATTTTCCCCAGAAACACCTTGTCGCTGCGCAAATCCAGATGCTCGCGCTTGGTCATGAGGATATGGCCTTCCGACACAAAGGGGTGGTTGCTACGCGCCCTTTGCCCCATCAGCACGTAACCTGCGTATTTGCCGGAGCGTACCACCCGTGGCGAGTACAAATCCTGGTTGCCACGATCGGTGGAGGCTTCTTGTCCGAAAAAGGTGAAATTGTCACTGCCATCAATCTGCATTTTCCACAAACTGAAGCGGTTGGTGGTCTCTTGATGTTCCCACTGGTTGAACACCACCAGTTTGGTGTCATCGGGGCCTGTCATGACCATTGGTTCAGTTTGGTGGGAATTGTTGAAACCGATCCGGGTAACATCGCCGGTTTGCGTATCCATCTTGTGGATCAGTGGCGTGGGGGCGCGGTCATACTCATCAGCCAGCGTGCTGCGGGCGGCATAGTTGATGGGGATTTCATTGTCCTGCACGGTTTTGGCTACCAGCAACATTTCATGCCCGCTTGCCGCGTCATTGCCGATGTAGGTGGGGTACATGAAATCCACCGAATTGTCTTTGGACAGTTTGCTGATGGTTTGGGCGGCAATATCCATGCGGTAAATCGCCAGCTTGCGGTTCGGATTATCCGCTTCCTCGCGGCTCATGGACACAAACAGGCTTTTGCCATCAGGGGCTACATCAAAACTGTGGATACGGACTTTTTCAGTATCCTTGCAGTCATTGTCCAGCGGCGGCCATACCTGCCAGGTATTGTATTTGCCTTCAGGATCACGACGGCTAACCAGCAGTTTGTCTTCAAAGCCCACATCGTCATAACCTTTGCCGGGGAATCGCAGGTCGGTGCGGTTATCCAGTTGCGCCCAGGCAATATAGAACAGGTCGGGGTGGGTTCGCCCGTCACTGCCATGTACCGTTGCTGTTTGCGGCTCAAAGTCTGCGCCATCAGCCACACCGGGGATGGTGCTGCACTGGGTAACATCGGGAGTGCCAGCCCCCTCAACGGTAGCATTGTCGGGTGATATGCAACCCGCCAGCATGAGCAGACAAACAGATACCCACCAAAAACGGTAGCCTGACAGCGTTGTCATGACCCTGACTCCCTCGCAATAAAACATTTTGTTACAATTGCAGAAAATCTAATGATTGTCAAAATTTATGCAACTGTAACATTTTTGCTTGAAACGTTGCCTTGCTTGAGGAAGCAAGCAGCCCTTTCCCTACCCTGAACCCATCCTGCCGTGTGTCGCCTCAAGCTGTTGTAAAGCAAATGTAATGTATAGAATGTGAGCGGGTCTTCACTTCATAACTACAGTCATTCCCGGCAGGCAACAACATGAACAACAAATGCACCTCACCCATGATTCTGGTCGACCATCGTGGTACTACTGACCAACTGTTCCATAACATCAATACCGCTATCATCGCTGGAGCCAAAAGCCTGTTTGTGCTGGCTTGTGATGCGAATGGGCTGACTCCAGCCCAGGCAGATGCCCGCTTGCGTAGCTTGCCTGTACCTGTCTTCGGCGGCATTTTTCCTGAAATCATTGCAGAAGGGCATACCCTCAAACGTGGCAGCATCGTTTGTGGTTTGCCGGTTAATGCCAATGTCCAGCATATTGACAGGCTGTCTGACCCGGATGCCGACTATTTCGCTCAAGCTGAAAGCCTCTCTGGCAGCATTACTCCCGGCGAGACCCTGATCACACTGGTGGATGGCCTGAGCAAGCGCATTTCGGCGGTGCTGGAAAGCCTGTATGAAGTCCTTGGCAGCAGTTGCCCGTACCTCGGTGGTGGCGCTGGCTCACTCAGTTTCGAACAGAAACCCTGTTTGTTCAGTAATCAGGGGTTGCTGGTAGATTGCGCACAGATTACCGCCATCAACCTGCCGGTTGGCATTGGTATTGATCACGGCTGGCACAAATTTGCCGGGCCTTTTGTGGTGACAGGTGCGTATAACAACACCATCACCACGCTGGATTACCGCCCTGCCTTCGAGATTTACCGCGAGGTGGTGGAAGCCGATAGTGGCAAGCGTTTCAGTGAGCATGAGTTTTTCGACTTGGCAAAAGCCTACCCCTTCGGGTTGGACAGGCTGAAAGCCGATGTGGTGGTGCGTGACCCCTTGTTCCGCAATGACAATACGCTGGTTTGTGTGGGTGAAGTACCCGCCAATCACATCATTTACATCCTCAAGGGTGACGCCGATACTTTGCTGGAAGCCTCCCAGCGTTGTGCCCAAACGGCCATGCAGCACCTACCAGACCCTTGTATGGGATTATTGTTTGACTGTATCAGCCGCACCCTGTTTTTACAGGAACGTTTTGAGGAAGAACTCGGCAACATCCAGTCTTGTCTGCCGCAGGGTACGCCACTGATTGGTGCCATGTCACTGGGCGAAATTGCTGATGCGGACAATTCCTGTCTGGAACTGTTTAACAAGACCATCGTGCTGGGGACGCTTGGTTCAGGGACTACAGCATGACATCGACCCTGGAGCTGGTTTCCATCCAGTATGCACTGGCTTTGCTGGTTGGTCAGGATCTGGATTTGCGCATCATGTTACGCAAGTTTCTACCGCCAGCCTTGAAACTGCTCAACTGCCGTAGCGGTTATGTATGGCTGTTTGGCAAATCGCCCAGCCAAACAGTGCCTGCACCTTGCTATAGCTACCCGGCATTGAATGTACCGTTGGCAGATTGCCAGCCTGTCATGGCGGCACATTTGCAACAGCTTGCCCTCAATGGCTGGCAGGCTAAAAAACCCGGTGAAATCATTGTCACCGATACCATGAGTTACCATTTCCTGCCGATTGGTGCGAGTGGCTTGCTGGTGTTGTTGCGTGATCCACCTCTGCCTGAATCCCACTTGCTCGCCTTGGGGCTGGTCTTGAAACGGCTGGAAACGGCTTGTCTGGCCTGTTTGCAACACGCCGATCTGGAAGAGGCCCGTCGTGAAGCCCTGCAAGCCAAGGAAGCGGCAGAAAAAGCCAGCAAAGCTAAAAGTGAATTTCTGGCGATGATCAGCCATGAAATCCGCACTCCCATGAATGGGGTGATTGGCCTGACCGACCTGATGTTGTATAGCGAAGCAACCGATACCCAGCGCGAATACCTGGGCATGATCAAGTCATCCTCACGGGCATTGTTGGACATCATCAATGAAATCCTCGATTTTTCACGCATCGAAGCGGGTACGCTGGCACTCAGCCCTGCACCTTTCCACCTGAAAAACCTGTTACAGGATACGTTCACACCACTGGCAGTGCGGGCGCAGGAGAAATCACTGGCTTTCCATTGGGAAATCGCCGCAGGTGTACCTAACGAACTGCAAGGCGATGCAGGGCGTTTACGACAAGTCATGATTAATCTGGTGGGGAATGCCATCAAGTTCACTGAGCATGGCGAAGTCACTGTCAACATTTCCCCGCAAAGTGGTGCACCCGCCGGGCAAGCCAACCTGCTGTTTGCAGTACGCGATACCGGCATCGGCATTCCGCAGGAAAAGCAGGCCAGCATTTTCCAACCCTTTCAGCAGGCGGACAGCTCCATTACCCGCCGCTATGGGGGGACGGGCTTGGGTTTGACCATTTCCTCACAACTGATTGCCATGATGGGGGGGAAATTGCAGGTGGACAGCGATCTGGGGCATGGCAGCATTTTCCATTTCAGCATCCCATTCCTGCTGGCAGCGACAGCCAAAACACCCGTACAGGGCAAGCCGTCGCAACTGGTTCAGACCGAACGTCCGCTCAATATCTTGTTGGCAGAAGACAATGCCGTCAATCGGATGTTGGCAGTGCGCCTGCTCAACAAGGTTGGGCATAAAGTGACCGTAGCTGAAAATGGCAGCGAAGCGGTCGACAAATGGCAAAGCGGCACTCACGACATCATTTTGATGGATGTACAAATGCCTGTCATGGATGGGCTGGAAGCCACCACCCGCATCCGTCAGCATGAAGACACCCGGCAATTGTCCCGCACCCCCATCATTGCCCTGACGGCTAATGCCATGCACGGCGACCGGGTACGTTGTCAGGAAGCGGGCATGGATGGTTTCATGAGCAAACCCTTCAATGCGCAGGATTTACTGAACGTGCTGGAGAAAATTTGTACTTCACCTTCCCCTCCGTCTGGGCATATTTCGTCTTGGCAGGTTGGGGCAGCATGAAGCGGGCGGAATAATGGGTTGCCGGATGTTGATACAGCACGCCGCTGTGCGAGGGTTTGTCCAGTTGCAGCATTGCCAGCACACAATCTGCGGTGCTCTGGTTGTTGGCAACAGGGATATTCATCAGAGTCGCCATACGTAGCAGCGCTTTGACATCGGCATCATGCGGAACAGGACTCAGCGGATCCCAGAAAAAAATCAGTATATCAATTGTGCCTTCGGAAATTTTTGCGCCAATCTGCTGGTCGCCACCATAAGGGCCGCTCAACAGGCAAATCACATCCAACCCGGTATGTTCCTGTAGCAGCTTGCCGGTTGTACCGGTTGCAAACAATTCACAACCAGCCAACACCTGCCGGTTTTCTTTGACCCAGCTCAACAATATTGGCTTCAGGTTGTCATGAGCCACTAACGCAATTCTTTGCTTTTGCATCCCCGTCAAGCCCCCGTTTTTGTATGTTCGTCTTTATATGCTGTGTTATTGCTATCACTCGCGCTCGCCAGACAATCTTATGCCAATGAATAATATTTGCGCAAGTGAATCGTGCATGAACATGGTTTTAAACACGTATTGCTTGAATTCACGTTTCTTTAATCGCTTAATGGGTGGTGTTGTCTATTGTTCTGTGCAAATGCTGGAATAGTTTGCTGGCGGCTTCTGCCAGTGCCTGTTGCAAGGCGGCTTCATGCAAGCCATGCCCGGCTGCTACGGGAATGAGTTGCGCCTTGGGCAAGGCCGTTGCCAGCATTTGCGCCCCGACATAACGGCAAACCCGGTCATGCCGTCCATGCACCAGCAGTAGCGGCAGATGCTGGATACGTTCCAGCCCCGGCAGTACCCCTGCTGTGGGCAGGAAAAACTGCCGACACGCATAGTGGCTGTACACACGGGCACGATTGATGCGTGCCTGCCAGCTTGCCGGGTCGGGGTTGCAACGGGGGGCTGGCAAGCCCATCACGGCGGCTTCCCAGCCATCCCACGCCAAAGCGTAACGGTAGGCGGTTTCCGTTGCCAGACGCGGGTTGAGCAGATGCCGGTACAGGCTGTTGACCGGGTTTTCCCCTGGCCGTACCTGCAAGGCGTGCAGCAATGCCTGATAAGCAGCGGGAAACTGTTGCGCCACCCCCTGTGGCAGGCTGAACCATTCCCAGTCCTGCTGGCGGGCGAGAAACGCACCACGCAACAGCAAACCCAGCACCTGTTGCGGATAGTGTTTGGCGTATTCGAGCGCCAGTGTTGCCCCCCACGAACCGCCATAGATGACCCATTGCGCGATGCTGAGGTGTTGGCGCAGGTGTTCCATGTCCCGCAGCAGGTCGCAGGTGCGGTTGCCGAGCAGCCTGCCGCCGGGGGTGGAACGCCCGCAACCACGCTGGTCAAACTGGATGATGCGGAAGCCTTGTGGATACAGGAGGTCAGCGTGGGCAGGGTTGTAGCCGGAACCGGGGCCGCCGTGGACGAATAACAGCGGAATACCCGCCGGGTTGCCCAATTCCGCAAAGTAAATGCTGTGTCCTTGTGTGGTCATCAGGTAATTCGACACCAACCTTTCTCCAACCCCAAGTGTTTACAATAGGCAGCATGTAAGTCATGCACCGTACATCCTCCAAGCTCTCTCGTGAGCTGTTTAAGACCGGGAAATATCCCGGTCTATTTTTTTACAGGCTTGGGGAGGTGGGTGGTGAGTCTACGGCTGCTTCGCCGGACAACTGGAAAAATGCCTCCAGCAATGAAGCCGTACCCGTCTGCTGCCTCAGCGTGGCAGGCGTATCCTGTGCCAGTAGCTTGCCCTTGTGCAACACCAGTACTTGCGCCGCTTGTTCGGCCTCATCAATCAGGTGGGTCGCCCACAGCACGCACAACTGCTGTTCCTGACACAAGCGATGCACGTAAGCCAGCAAGGTGGCGCGGGAAGCCGGGTCAAGCCCGACGGTGGCCTCATCCATCAGCAGCAAACGGGGTTCGGTGAGCAGGGCGCGAGCCAGTTCCACCTTGCGGCGGTTGCCCCCGCTGAGGCTACGGCAGGCTTGCTGGGCAACCGCCGTCAATTCCAGTTGGGTAAGCACCGCCGCGCTGCGGGTACGGATGGCAGCTTTGCCCATCCCATGCAGCCGCCCGTAAAAATCCAGATTGGCCTGTACGCTCAAATCCAGATCCAACGCCGGTTGCTGGAACACCACCCCCATCTGTGCCAGTGCTTGCGGCAGATGTTGGCGGATACTGACGCCATTGAGGTGAATATCGCCCTGATCGGGCGCAAACAGGCCGGTGAGAAGCTGGAACAGGGTGGATTTGCCCGCCCCGTTCGGCCCCAGCAGGGCATAAAAGCCGCTGCCAAGCTGGAAACTGACCTGATTGACGGCACACAGTTTGCCGTAGTGTTTACTGACCGAAGTGACGCTTAAGACCGTTTCATCAGGCATAGGGTTTTCCAGTTGGCAGGGTTGGCTGGTTACAGGGTAAGAATCCACTCCACCAGTTTATCGACATCTTCCTGCTTGAGGGACGGGTTGGGAGGCATGAAGCGCATGTTCACATCCGGCCATTTCTTTTCCTTGTCGACCGTGCCCTGGATGATGGATTCGACCAGGGTTTTCTTCGCGTCCGGGTTATCCTTGTAGCGGGCGGCAACTTCATGGAATGGTGGCGCGAGCGGGACATAGTGGCTATCGGCCTGTTTGCTGATGCCGTGGCAGGCAATACAACCGTTTTGCGCCGCCAGCGTCATCATCCCTTCGTGGGTGATCACTTCCTCGCTGATCGCATCCTTCTTGATGCTCAGTACCCACTCTGCCAGTTTGCTGGCTTCTTCAGCGCTCACATTGACGTTGGGTGGCATGAAACGCATATTGACCTTGCCTTCCCAGTCCTGTGGGGTATCGACCGTGCCTTTGAGGATGCGCTGGGAGAGATAGCTGGCGGCATCTTTCTGGTTTTTGAAACGTTCGGCAATGTCGGCATAAGCCGGAGCCAGCGGGATCGCCGGGCCGGTTTTGGCCTGTACCGAGTGGCAGATGAAACAGCCTTTCTGGGTGGCGGTTTCCAGCATTGAGGTATCAGCCTGGGCAACGCTGCTAAGCCCGACCAGACCTGCCAAAGCCATGATTTTCACAGTGCGCATCACAATTCTCCCGTAACACCGGTTATCTGAAAATTGCCTTACAGCTTAGGGGCCGCTGGGTTGGCAAAAGGTTGGGAGCTGACGCCACTGCCGGATAGCAACTGCGGGAAACGTTGCAGCAATTCCGTCTGTAATGCCTGCAACTCGCTCAGTTGTTGCGGGCGCGGGCGTGGTAACGGCACGGTGTAATCCAGCACCACCTGCGCCGGGCGAGCCGACAGGAACAGGATGCGGTCAGCCAGCAATAGCGCTTCATTGAGGCTGTGGGTAACAAACAGCACCGTAGGGTGATGTTCCGCCCACAATTGCAACAGCAACTGGCGCAAGCCTTGCGCGGTGGGTTCATCCAGCGACTGGAACGGCTCGTCCATCAGCAACACCGCCGGACGGGTAACAAAAGCTCGTACCAGAGCCGCCCGGCGTTTCATCCCGCCAGATAACTGGTTGGGGTAAAGTTGGCGGAAATCCTGCAAACCCAGTTGCTGCAACAGCAAGTCCATGCGGGCAAAGCGGGTCAGGTCGGTGTGGCGGGCAGGCGCATCCAGAACCAGACGGATATTGTCTTCCACCGTCAGCCACGGCAACAGGCGCGGTTCCTGAAACATGAAACTGAGGCTGGCATCTGCGGGAAACGCCAGCTTGCCCTGAAAATCGGTATCTAGCCCTGCCAGCAGGTTGAGCAGGGTGCTCTTGCCTGCCCCGGAAGGTGCAACCAGCGCCACGAATTCACCCTTCGCCACCTGAAAGTGCAGGTCACGGATGGCCTGCACCCCATTGGTATAAGTCTTGTCCGTTATATAAACCGTGAGGAAACTCATCTGCGCCACCGGTTCAGCCGCTGCTCCAGCGGGCGTAGCAGCAGGGTTTCCAGCGCCAGCACAATCAGCGCAAACGCCAGCGTGTAGGCCAGAATCCCCTTGATGTCGAAAAAGTGGAAATAGTTGCCAAGCTGGAAACCCACCCCATTGCTGCGCCCCAGCAGTTCCACCACCAGCACGATTTTCCAGATCAGCGCCAGCCCGTTGCGGGCGGCGGCAAACAGGTAGGGGTAAAGCTGCGGCAGATAGACCTTGCTGAAGGTTTGCCAGCGTGACAGGCGGTAGACTTGTGCCACTTCCAGTAATTGCCGGTCGACGGCACGAGCGCCTTCGCGCAGGGTCACAACCACCGTCGGCATCTTGTTGAGGGCGACTGCCAGTACCGCTGCCGTTTCGCCCAGCCCCAGCCAGAGGTAGCACAGGATAATGGTGACAAGCGCGGGAATATTCAGCGCCAGAATCAGCAGCACATCCAGCAACTCGTTCCACACCCGGCGGTTGCCCATCAGGATGCCGATGGCAACCCCCACCAGCATGGCCAGGCTGAAACTGGCGGCCATCCGCGCCAGGGTTGCGCCCAGATGTTTGAGCAATTCGCCGCTGAGTAATTGTTGCCACAGCACCTCCAGCACCGCCACCGGTGTTGGCAGGCTGCGGCTAGCCAGCCACCAAGCCGCCAGTTGCCATAACAGCAGAAAACCCACCAGCACCAGCAGCCGCACCTGCCGCCATTGCGCTGGCCTCATGGGCAGGCAGGCAAGCTGAAACCAGCCCAGAATGTCTTGGCGTCCAGTGCTTTGGCTTCGCCCACCAGTTCACTGCCACCGATCCCGGACAGCACGCGGAACGTGTCGGTAGCGGCCTGCTTTTCCTTGTCGCCAAAACAGGCCGGAATCCCGGCGCGGAAACTGTCCCGCAGCGCAGTGAACACCGCCTCATCGTCGGCTTTCATGCGCGGGCGCAGCCGTTGCCATTCGGCATCATCGTCTTTCAGCAGCTTTTTGGCAGCGTAGGAGGCGGTAAGGAAACCCTGCATCGCCTGCTGGTGTTCTGCCGCCCATTGTTTGCTGAATACCCAGCCCACCAGCGGCAATTCGCCCTTGATGCCCAGGCCTTGCACCACATCCGCCACACTGATCACGCTGCGCATCCCCTTGGCCTGCAAGCGGGCGGCGAAATTCCAGAAATTCAGCACCGCATCCAGCTCGCCCTGTTCCAGCAATTCGTTGAGCAAGGGTGGGGCGGCGTATTGCGGCTGGGTATCGTTGGGCAAATCCAGCCCCTGCTGCCTGGCGTAGGCGCGTAACAGCAGCCAGCTTTTGTCGTTGGCCCCGCCAGCGATGCCAAGTTTTTTGCCTTTCAGGTCTGCCAGCGTCTTGATCGGGCTGTCAGCCTTGACCATCAGGCTGCCCAGTGAGTTGGAATACGGGAACAGGGTGTAATCCTGCCCTGCCGCCCGCTGGCGGTTGACCCACACCCAATCGGAGACGATCACATCCACCGCCCCGCCCTGCAAGGCCACGGTGGAGGCATCGGCGGAAGCCAGCGGCACGACTTCCAGTTCCACGCCCTGTTGTTCCGCCAGCTTGTGGTGCTGGACGGTATCCATCTCCCAACTGACCGTGCCGAATTCCAGCACACCGACGCGGATTTTTTCCAGCGCAACAGCAGGCGCAGCCAGCCCGAACAGCAAGCCCAGCACCAGCAGCCAGCGTACAAAATAGTGGCAAAACGAACCTTGCATGATGTCCTCCTCCCCGATGACATGAATAGCTTGTTGATACTGCAAAGCGGGGCGGGGCGCTACCAACTTTTTACCAACCTGTGGGGCGGTCAGGGAAGCGCTTTGGCAATGATCTGGATGGGCAGGAACATGGGTAACGGTTGCGGGCGGTTGCCCAGTTCACCGCTGACACTTTCCAGTGGCTGGAAACCCAGCGTGGCGTAGAAATTGACGGCGGTGGGTTTGGCGTCCACTAACACACCAAGGCAGCCAGTCTGGTCACGCAACTGCAAGGCGAGTTCCAGCATGGCTTTCAGTAGCAGCTTGCCGATGCCTTGCCCCTGGAAACGCTGGTCAACGGCCAACCGTGCCAGCCGCAGGATGGGAAGGGGGTAGTCTGGCAGACGTTTGCGTACTACGCCTGTCAGCAATTCAGCCGTAATTTCACCGCTGCTGACGGTGGCGAACCCGGCAATTTGCCCGCTGCATTCGGCAATGTAACTGGTTCCAACGTAATGTTTGAACTGGTTCTGCCCGGCAAAACGCTGGAAAAAACGGTCAAGCTCAATGTCGCCGCTGCCAAAACCGGAACGGTCATCGTGGCTTTCCAGACGGCGAACCTGTATCAGCAGAGAGTCAGGCATTACGAGCCTGCCATCAGGGCACGCAGGGCGGGGGTAGGTTCTTCGTCAGCTTCCAGTCTCTCCACCAATTTCAACAGGCTGGTTTCGGTAATCACCAAACGGGCAGGAATGATCACATCCTCCGGTATCTCGCGCAGGGCTTGCAGAAAATGTTGCAAGGCACTCTCGATCATGAATGCCTTGGTCACGCCCCGACGTTTGACGTAGGACTCGATTTGCCCTTTGGTTTCTTCGGAGATGTAGGCGGAAATCTGGGTGGTTGCTGTGGTCATGAATCCAATCCTCTACAAATGTGTAGATAGCATGAGGCATGATAGCCTGAACAGTGAGGTATGCACAAATCGGATTTACCACCACATCGACAACGGCACGGCAAACAGCTTTTCCCCAAACGGCACAAGCTCGCGCCCGCTGTACAGCACAATCCCGCGCTGGAATATCGCCGCTTCGGTTTCCTGCAAATGTTTCAAGCCCTTGAAATCTTTGGCGTCCACGCTGGCGCTGGCTTTGACTTCAATGCCGGTGATGCCGCCGGAGCGGTTTTCGAGGATGAAATCAACTTCGATGTTGTTTTGGGTGCGGTAGTGCCACAGGCTCAGGCGTTGTGGTGAAAATGCCAGATGCTTGAGCAGTTCACCGAGGACGAAGGTTTCAACCAGCCCGCCGGGCAAACCGCTGGCTACATCCATGCGGGCTACTGTCCAGTTGGCGAGATGGGCAAGCAGGCCGGTGTCAGGCACGAACACCTTGGGGGCTTTGACCAGACGCTTGCCGGGATTGCGTTCCCACGCCGGTAGGCGGTAGACCAGAAACAGGGTTTCCAGCAACGTGAAATAGCGCTTGAGGGTGGTTTGCGTCAGGTTGCTGGTGCGTGACAGTTCGGCGAAATTCAGCAGGCTGGCACTGCGGGTTGCCAGCAATTGCAACAGGTTGGGGATTTCGGTCAGTTGTTCCAACCGTGCCAGTTCGCGCACGTCGCGGTACAGGATCGCTTGCAGGTAATTGTCGAACCACGCTGCCCGTCGCCGTTCGCTGCTACGCTCCACTGCTTCAGGGAAACCACCCGTCACCAGCCGTTCCACCAGTTGGGAACGCTCGCAAGGTGCAACCGGCTTGGCGTCCAGATGACCATCAAACAGCCAGTCAGCCAGGTTGGTGCTGGCATCCCCGGCAATTTCTGCGCTGGACAGTGGGTACAATGACAACACTTCCATGCGCCCTGCCAGTGAGTCGGCAATATCCGGCAACAGCATGACATTGGCCGAGCCGGTCAGCAGGAAACGCCCCGGCTTGCGCTCGCGGTCAACCGCAGCCTTGATGGCCAGGAACAGGCCGGGGGTACGTTGCACTTCATCCAGTGCTACCGGGCCGTTGATGCCTGCAATGAATCCGGCAGGGTCACTGCTGGCTGCCGCCAGGGTAGCGTAATCATCCAGGGTGAAATAACGGCGGCCTTCATGGCTGGCGAGGGTTTGCACCAGCGTGCTTTTGCCGGTCTGGCGTGCACCGTTGAGCAGCACCACGGGCGTGTCTGCCAGTGCTTCCTGAAGCAGGGGGGTGATGTGACGTGTATACATACCCTGATTTTAGGCTACGCATATCAGCTATTCAAGCGCTGAAAATCATCCAGGTAATGGACGATTTTCAGTATCTGTTGTTAAGCCTGCCGCGCCCTTTTCACCATCCCGCGCTGCGGGTCATAGCCCCACACCGCCAGCAGGAAAAACAGCATCAAAGCGCCCAGCACGACCAAGGAAGAGAGGATGTTGAACTGGCCGTACAGGGCAAAACGGATCATTTCCACCGCATGGGTAAACGGGTTGAGCTGCGCCAGCTTGTGGACAATGGCAGCCCCCGATTCCTGCAATTTCCACAGCGGATACAGGGCGGTGGAGAGAAAAAACATCGGGAAGATGACGAAATTCATCGTCCCGGCAAAGTTTTCCAGTTGGCGGATCGACACCGACAACAGCAAGCCCAACGCCCCCAGCATCAACCCGGCAAGAATCAGCGGTGGCAAGGCATACAGCCAGCCCATCCACGGAATATCGACCTTGAACACGACACACAGTGCCAGAAACGCATAGGCTTGCAGCACTGACAGCACGGTTCCGGCGACCAGCTTGCTGAACAGCAAAAACCAGCGCGGTTGCGGCGCAATCAGCAGCAGGCGCATCAGCCCCATTTCGCGGTCATACACCATCGCCAGCGACGACTGCATCCCGTTGAACAGCAGCACCATCCCCAGCAGGCCGGGAACCACATACACCTGGTATTCGATATAGGTTTCGTAGGGCGGGATGATGGAAACGCCGAAAATGTTCTGGAACCCGGCAGCGAACACCACCAGCCACAGGGTCGGGCGCACCAATGCTGACAGCAGGCGTCCGCGCTGATGCCAGAACTTGACCGTTTCGCGCTGGCTGATTGCCAGCAGTGCAGGCCAGTGCCGTGTGTGTGTCATGTGTGCCTCCCCGGTGGTTTTCCTGTTGATACAGCAAACGGGGGGGGCTGGCTACCAACCTTTTACCAACCCTGGCAAGTCACCAACCTTCTGCCAACCCTGATTGGGTTAGGTTGGAAAGCATGGATATTCATTCATTGATGAGGAGGACCTCGTGAAGGTTTTTAACCCTGTTCGTGCCTGTTTTGTTCTGTCATTACTACCTGTAAGCCTGTTGGTAGCCAGCCCGTCGTTTGCCAAAGACACGGGCTATTTGTTTGTCAGTAGCGAAAAAGACAACAATATTAGCGTCCTCGATGCCAAAACCTTTGAAGTTGTCAAGCGCATTGGCACGGCTGCCCGCCCACGCCACCTGCAATTCAGCCCTGACCGCAGCAAGATTTACGCCGCCTGCGGTGATGGTGCAGCGATTGACGTGATCGATGTCGCCAAGCTGGAACTGGTTGACCGCATTGCCGGTATCGAAGACCCGGAACTGTTCGACATCAGCGCCGATGGCAAAACCCTGTACATCTCGCTGGAAGATGACGGCGCACTCGGCATCCTCAATCTGGACGAATACTTCGCCAAACGCGGCGACAAGCCCGACTTGAGTGTGGCTGAACCAGCGCCACCGGGTGAAACCAGCGAAGCTGAAGACGACAAGGCGGATGACGACGCAGAGAAAGATGCAGAGAAAGAAGACGCTAAAGAGGATGAAGAAAAAGCAGGTGAAGACGACGATGCTGCCGCCATTCCCGGCCTGAAAACCGTGGAAGTGGGCGAAGAGCCGGAAGGCATCCTGCTCAGCCCGGATGGCAAAACCGCTTACGTCACTTCCGAAGTTGCCAACACCGTGCATGTGGTGGATACCGCCAGCGGTGAGATGAAAGCCAACATCGTGGTCGGCAACCGCCCGCGCCGTTTCGCCATGACCCCCGACCAGAAAGAGCTGTGGGTGACCAACGAAATCAGCGGCGAAGTCACCATCATTGACCCCGCCACCAATAAACTGACCCAAACCATCAAGTTCCAGCCCAAGGGTTTCCGCGAGGAAGACGTGACTCCGGTGGGCATCACCATGAGCAGCGATGGCAAAACCGTGATCGTCGGTCTGGGTGGGGCAAACCACATTGCCTTCGTGGATGTTGCCAGCCATGAAATTCAGGACTACGTGCTGGTGGGCAAACGGGCGTGGAACGTGACCTTCAACCGTGACAACAGCCTGCTGTACGTTGCCAACGGCCTGAGCGACGACCTGTCGGTGGTGGATGTTGCCAGCCGCAAGGTGGTCAAATCCGTGCCGGTTGCGCGGGTGCCGCATACGGTACTGATCGATGATTAGGGGGATTTTCTTGCTTATTGCCCTGCTGCTGGGCAATGCGGCAATGGCAACCGATTTCACCATCGGCTACCTGCAATTGCAGGATGACCCGCGTTACAGCAGCAAACGCAGCTTTGCCCAGTACCTGATGCAGCCGCTGGGTCGCCCTTACGCCGGGGCGGAGGTGGCGTTGAAGGAAAGCAAGTTCCACGGCTCAGCCGTCGGTGCGGAATTCAAATTGCAACCGGTCAATGGCAAGGATACTGCCGAGTTGCTGGCGCAGGTGGATAGTCTTGGCAAGCAGGGTGTGCAGTTTTTCGTGGTGGATGCACCAGCCGTGACGGTAGCGGAACTGGCAGCGGCTACCAAGGGCAAAGACCTGTTGCTGTTTAACATTTCTGCCCGCGAAGACAGCTTGCGGCAGGCGCAGTGTCAGCCCCATTTGCTGCACATTATCCCCAACTACGCGATGCTGACCGATGCGCTCACCCAGTACCTGAAAGTGCGCAAATGGCCGGAAGCCCTGTTGCTGCACGGCACGTCTGACGAAGACCTGCAACTGACTGCCGCGTTTGAACGTTCCGCCAAGCGTTACGGTGTGGACATCACCGAAAAGCGCCCGTTTGAACTCAGCAATGACCCACGCCACCGCAGCCAGAACAATGTGGCCTTGCTCACCAGTGAAGCCGATTACGACGTGATTTTTGTGGCGGATACCCACGGCGAGTTTGCCCGCAATGTGCCTTACCAAAGCATCAGGCCACAACTGGTGGTCGGTTCGGAAGGCTTGGCTCCGGCGGCATGGCACTGGGCGTGGGATCGTCACGGCGCACCGCAACTGGAAAAGCGCTTCGAGAAATACGCCGGTCGCCCGATGCGCGATGTGGACTGGGCGGCATGGCTGGCGGTCAAGGCGATTGCCGAAGCGGTGCAGCGCAGTGCCAGCACCGATTTTGCCAAATTGCGTGACTACCTGCTCAGTGATGCCTTTATCCTGGATGGTTTTAAGGGCAAACGCAGCAATTTCCGCCCGTGGGATCACCAGTTGCGCCAGCCAATCCTGCTGGGTACGCATAACTGGGTGGTGGAGCGCCTGCCGCTGGATGGTTTCTTACATCAAACCAATAACCTCGACACGCTAGGCTTCGACGAACGCGATAGCCTATGCAAATTTTAACTGGAGGAATTCAAATGCCGTTACAACGTACCTTGCTGGTGAGCTTGATGGGCACTTTGCTGTTTGCCCCTGTGACCAGTTTCGCCGCTGCTGATGACGAGGCCATGGAAAAAGCCCAACCGTTGAACGACTTTTTCCAGACCGAGGCCGTGTTCAGCCAGAATCAGGGTGAATGGCAACTCAAACTGGGGGCTGATTTCGGCAAGGATGATGATGCCAAAACCACGGCAATCAGCGCCGGGTTGGAATATGGCATCACGGACAGCTTGCAGGTTGAAATTGAGCATACGCCCCATGTGCGCATCAAACCTGCGGATGATAATGAGGAAAGCGTTGATGGACGCGGCAATATCTCGATGGGGGTGAAGAACATCTGGATGCACATCGGCGGATCAGCCAACAGTGTTGCCATCGGTTATGAACATACCTTCGCCAATGGTGCTGCCGAAATTGTCGGTGACGATGCCAAAGACAGTGACGAAGTTTATCTCATTGCTGCCCGCAACCTGGACGCAACCGGTAATACCCAGGCGACCTTGCAGGTGGGTACGGAGCGCAGCGCTGGCAACAGTGAAACCTTCGCCAATCTGGCGGCATTCCATGCGGTGGGCAAACACGTGCTGGTCGGTGAATATAACTGGAGTGAAGAAGAAAGCTGGGTAACACCGGGGGTTTTCTGGAAACCACGCAAAGGGCTGGATGTGGGTTTGGGCGTCGGTTTTGGTGTCAATGATACCGATGGACATCGCGTCATGACTCGCCTGAATTACGAGTTTTAATCTATCGTTACCGGGTTGACCTCGACCAGCGGCAGCCCGGCCTCCTTCCAGCCATCCACCCCCAGCTTGTACCAGTACACCTGGTTGTAGCCGTAAGCGCGGGCGCGTTGCGCAGCATTCCACGACATCCAGCAATCCGCCACACAGAAAAACACCAGTGGTTTGGCTTTATCGCCAGCGCTGAGATGGTGCAGTTCGCGCTGGAACCAGGCTTCAATATCCGGTTCCAGCGTGCCATAGCCAACATTGGGCAGCCACACCGCACCGGGCAGGCTGGCGTGGGGTTCGCTGTTCAGCCAGGTATTGCCAAACCCTTCATCCACCCGCCGCAAAATCGCCCACACATCAATCAGCACCGGCTGTTGCTCTGCCAGCAGGCGTTGCAGTTCAGCCGTATTCAGGGTAATCGCATCCGGTACACAGGCCGGGGTAGGGCTACGGTAATGCTCCATTTTCAACCCTGGCGGCATCTCCGGGGTGCGTTCACAGTCCGTAACACCCAAATCCGGCTGACAGGCAGCCAAGCAGAGAGGCAGGGAGATGAGGAGGAGGCTCCGCTTCATTCCGCCTGTTTCGCCGGTTTCAGGTTTGCTTGTTCCAGCACCGGGTACAGATGGCTGACCGAGCGCCGCAGTTCATTTTGGGCTAACGCTACATCCTTGAAAGCCTCTGGGATGGGCGTTTGCATTACTTCTGTCATGTCCAGCCCATTGGCAGCCGCGTCTTTCAGGGCGGTTTCCAGCCATTGCAGCCATGCACGGGTTTGGGTAATGGGAACGGGGTCATTGGTAACGTTGCCATGCCCCGGCACGAGGGTTTTAAAGGGTAAGGCTTGCAGGCTGTCTAAGGTTTGCAGCCATGCCTTCAGTGTGGCGTGCGGGGTGGTGGCAGCGCGGTTATTGAAAACCAAATCACCAGCAAACAGCACGCCCGTGGTATGGTCAAACAGCACTAAATCGCCAGTGGTATGCCCTTGCAAGGCAATCACTTCCAATTCATGCCCACCGATGGTTTCCTTGCCTGCTTTGGCTTCGTGGGTGGGGGCGGTGATGCGGGTATCGCGCATCCAGTCGCCGATGAGCCGGTACATATTGCCGCTAAAAGTTTCCCCTTCCGCTTTGATGCCGTCGCGGGTGGCGGGCAGGGCGTAAATCGGCACATCGCCATACACTTGGTTGCCAAGGAAATGATCGGGGTGATGGTGGGTAATGTAGACGCGCAGGATTTTCTTGCCGGTCAGCTTTTCAATGGCTGCCCGCTGTTGCTCACCAAAACGTCGGGATACGCCCGTATCAATCACCACTACGCCTTCACGGGTGACAATAAAGCCGGTGTTGACAATGAAACCGCCATTGGCTTTGGAAAAGTCTTCGGTTTTGCCTTCGATGACGTAAGTGTCGGCAGCAATTTGCTGCGGTTGTAAGGCGTAGTCAAAGTCATTAGCGCATACCGCGCCATTCAGCAATAACAGCGTCAACCACCAGATTTTCATCGTGCTACCTCCGCTGCAATCTTGTTGCCGTTGTTGTCGCGCCCTTCCAGTTTGAAGGTGGTGACTTTGCCGACATCCAAACTCAGCATGGGGTTTTCGCTGATGGGTTCGTACAGATCCAGCTCTGCCAGCAGATTGCCTTGGGCATCTTTGACGTTAAGGTTTTCGATATAAAAATCGGGAATGCCGCTTGCCAAGCCGGTATCCATCGGGTGCATGACACGAATGCGCAAACGGTTGTTTTCTGCCCGTTCCCACACATTCGCGGAGACCTGCCCCAGTGTTTTGCTCCAGTCACCGGATGAGGTGCCAACGCTGGGTAATGTACAGCCGCCACCCGCCGCATTGACGTAAGTGCTCCCCACATGCCACACCCCATCAGCGGTTTTTGCCGCGACGCGGATGGGGCTGCCTTGTTGCAGTTTCATGCGAAATGCCAGACTCGCGGGGACGGTTTTGGGGCGGAAATTGAGAACGTGGGGCAGTGGGTTTAAGTCCGATACCACCACGATTTCCTGAATACCGCTTAAGGCGCTAGCATCGAACGCAACCGGCACATTCAGCGAATCCTCGGCATCTGCCGGAGCATCCACTTTCACGTTATCATCGAATACATACGGCTCACTCTTAAGGAAGCGCGAATGCATCGCTCCCCATTGCGGGGAATTGAGCGGGTCAGGTTCTGCTGCGCCTGCCGATTGACAGAGCAGGCAGAGTAATAACCATCTGCCATGCCGGAACATAAAGCCTCACTTCTGCGCCGTGGTTGCCGCAGGGGTTGTGGTGGTCGCCGTCGGTGGAACAGCGGGCGGTGCGTAAGTCAGTTTGTGCTGCTCGAAAATCTGTTTCACTGTGCCGTCTCTGACCAGTTCTGCCATTGCATTGTCGATAGCCGTAGCAAGGTCGGCGTATTCGGCTTTGACCGCTACACCCATTGCCCAGCTATCCCGCGCTAAACCGGGGGTAATGAGGCGTTGAATCTGAATATGTTCGGGACGTTCTGCCAATATGCCTTCTAGCTCACCGCGTGGCCCCATGATTCCGGCAATGTCACCTTTTTTGAGGGCTTCGACTGCCAAGGTTAGGTTGGGGAAGTGGCGCACATTGTTGCTGATTTTACCTTGCATGGCTTCCAGCAGGTAAAAATCGCTGAGGGTGTCGATTTCTGCCCCAATCGCTGCACTGGTGAAATTGGCTAGGGTGGGTTGCTTGCCGACTTTATTGGTATCAAACGCAAACACCACTTGTTCCAGTTGGTAGGGGGCAATGAATTTGACCTGATCTACCTTGGCGGAATAAGCGTTGTCATAAGGCATGTGCAGCATCATATCGGTGACACCGCCGCCGAGGTAATGCCCTTTCCAGACATTATTGCGCAAGTCATCTTCGAGTTTTTCATCGCTGGGGGTGACGAGGCGCACTTCGCTTTTGACACCGAGTTTTTGGGCGATGGCTTCGGCAAGCGCTACGTCAATACCTTGTTGCTTGCCATCCTTAACGAAGGAATACGGTGGGAAATCTTTATACAGTGATGCACTTAATGTGCCTTTGGTTTTGACATTTTCCAGATCAGCGTGTGCTGGGTTTGCCAATAGGCAGCAGGCGAATGCTGCGGCGAATACGGTTGTTACGTTCATACGTCCTCCTCTACGTGGAAAACCCTGCACCACTTCTCCCCAAGCGGTACAAGGCAGAAATATCACTTTTTCGCGTCAGGCTTGGTTTCTTCCTGTTTTTCTTCGGGTTTGGCATCTTCTTTTTTAGCATCTTTGGGTGGTGCGTCTACCGACACCGTTTCCAGCCAAGCACGGATCGACCACAGCCCTTCCTGTGCGACAATCCCGTCAAATTTGGGCATGTAGGTGACGCCGTTGCGGATCGCGCCGTTAACCATGCGTTCTTTAAAAATCTCGTCGCCTTCTGCGCCCAATGGCAGGGTTTCGCGCAAGTCAGGGGCAATCCCGCCGGAAACCGCATCAATTCCGTGGCAACGCGCACAGTTCTGGGCGTAAGCCGCATGACCAATTTCGACCGCACGTTCATTGCCGGAATACGGGTTGGTATCCAGCCAGACTTTACTGTCTTTAATCGGCTCCAAACCACTGATGTCAATGGCTTGTGGCGTAACATCACCGTGGGCAAACAGATTCACGCAGGCAACCAAACCCAAGGCCGCCACTACCACAGATACAGAACGTTTAACGATTTGCATATCTCATACCTTCGATCAAAAATAGCCCCTTACTCGGTGGGTAACGGGGCAGATAGTTCCCCCGTTACCACACTAAACGCGGGAATTAGGATGTTTTCGGCAGTTTGAATACCCACAGGCTGCCACCCTGATTGAGGTGCTTGACACTCTTCGCCACTTCACCACCCCACAACGGCACTGCACCGCCCCAGCCGGACGGTACGGCAACAAACTGTTCACCGTCTTGTTCCCATGTCACTGGGATGCCGACCACACCAGAACCGGTCTGGAACTTCCACAGTTCTGCCCCGGTTTTGGCATCAAACGCCTTGAGGTAGCCTTCCGGTGTGCCGGTGAACACCAGGTTGCCTGCGGTCGTGAGTACACCACCCCACAACGGCGCTTTGTTTTTGGCTTCCCAGACGATCTTGCCGGTTTTCGGGTCAACCGCACGCAATGCGCCGATGTAATCTTCGTTCAATGGCTTGATGGTGAAACCCGCCCCCAAGTAAGCCGCGCCTTTTTTGTAGCTGATCGGCTCGTTCCAGATGTCCATGCCCCATTCGTTGGCTGGTACGTAGAACAATTCAGTGTTCGGGTTGTACGCCATTGGCATCCAGTTTTTACCGCCTAAGAAGGAGGGCGCGGAGAATACCGAGGTGCCTTTGTCAGCTCCCTCGCCGGGTTTGCCGGGGCGGTTGTCGTCAATGTATTCCGGGCGACCGGTTTTCAGGTCAATGCCTTTTGCCCAGGTAATCTGGTTGACGAAAGGCGTGGCATTGATCAACTTGCCATTGGTGCGATCCAGTACATAGAAGAAGCCGTTACGGTCAGCATGACCACCGGCTTTGATGACTGTGCCATCTTCTTTCTTCAGGTCAAATGGAATGAATTCGTTGACACCATCGAAGTCCCAGCCGTCGTGCGGTGTCCACTGGTAGTGCCACTTAATTTTGCCGTCATCGGGGTTGATTGCCAGTACGGAAGATGAATACAAGTTGTCACCTGGGCGCAGGTGTGAGTTCCAGGGTGAGGGGTTGCCTGTCCCAAAGAACAGGGAATCGGTTTCCGCGTCGTAAGTACCGCCTAACCATGTGGCTGCCCCGCCGGTTTTCCACAAGTCACCCGGCCAGGATTTGTTGGTTTCACCGGTAATGCCGTTGTCTTTACCATCCAGCGTCCCCATGTGACCTTCCACCGTTGGGCGTGACCACACCAGTTTGCCGGTCTTGGCGTCGCGGGCTTCGACCTTGCCGACGATACCGAATTCACCGCCGGAAACGCCGGTAATGACCTTGCCTTTGACCACGATTGGCGCGGCGGTGTTGGAATAACCAGCCTTGAAGTCTTCCATTTTTTCTTTCCACACCACTTTGCCGGTTTCCTGATCAAGGGCAACCAGTTGCGCGTCGAGGGTGGCGAAAATGAACAGGTTGTCGTACAGCGCCCCGCCCCGGTTTACCACGTCACAGCACGGCATGATGCCTTCTGGCAGGCGGTGGTCGTATTGCCACAACTCTTCGCCGGTCTTGGCATCGACCGCGAACACCCGCGAATAGGATGCGGTAGTGAAAATCTTGCCGTTGGCCACCAGTGGCTGGGCTTCCTGACCGCGCTGCTTTTCATCCCCGTAAGACAGCACATAGGCTGGGGTGAGGTTTTTCACGGTATCGGTGTTGAGTTTGTCCAGCGGGCTGAACCGCTGGCCTTGCAGGCCCAGGCCGTAGCTGACCACATCAGCCGTGGTTTTGGCATCATCGGCAATGTCCTGGTCGGTGATGGCAGCGGATGCCGTGGTGGCACTCAGGGCAGTACCGACTGCCAGCGCCAGCACGAATTGACGGAATGAATGCTCTTGTTTCATGAATGGAATCTCCTCTCCAGCTATCAAGCCAATTATCAGGGGAATACCCGCAACGCCTCCCAATGCCTTTGCGGGTGCTGGAAAACAGCTTAACTAAGAGCAGGTTGGAAAAAGGTTGGGCGGGGCGGTAGGAAGTTGGGCATATCAGTAGAAGACTGAAGTTGTGAAATGGCATTGCATGATAAACAGCTATTCCTGTAAATTCATGGATTATAATCCTTAGATTTACAGGAATAGCTAATGCTAAACCGCCATATCGCCGCTGACGTACAAGCCTATCTCGCGCATTTCCCATCTCTGCTGATCACAGGCGCTCGGCAAGTGGGCAAATCTACGCTGGCCTTGCAGTTGGGGATTGAACACTACGTCACGCTGGATGACATCGCCACTTACCAAAGTGCCAAGGCCGACCCGAAAGGGTTTGTGCTCAGTCTGCCCAAGCCAGTGGTGATTGATGAGGTGCAGCGTGTGCCGGGGCTGTTCGTTGCCATCAAGGAACAGATTGACCTTGACCGCACGCCGGGACGGTTTGTGCTGACGGGTTCGAGCAGTTTGCAGGGCTTCCGCGATATTTCAGATTCGCTGGCAGGGCGGATTGGGATTGTGGATTTGTATGCTTTCAACCTCAGCGAGTTGTACGGGAGCCGTTTCAATTTCATCGACCAGGTGTTTTCCGGTACGGCATTTCCGGCAGTAGCAGAGGTGGCGGATATTGTGCCGCATTTGCTCAAGGGTGGGTTTCCCGAAGTGCAGGCGATTGAACACGCTAAAACGCGCATGTTGTGGTTCAGTTCCTATATTCGCACCTACATTGAGCGTGATTTGCACGACATGGGCAATATCCGCAATCTCGATAGTTTCATGCGTTTGTACCTGTCGTTGGCGTTGCGCAGTGCCAATCTGCTCAACAAGGCTGATCTGGCGCGGGATTGCCAGCTTGACAATAAAACGCTGGATAATTACCTCGGCATCCTCAAAAACACCTACCAGATTGCCCTGCTCAAACCGTGGTTTAACAATGCGGCGAAACGGCTGGTGAAAATGCCCAAGGTGTTCATGCTCGATAGCGGCATTTTGTGCCATTTGCTCAAGCTCAGTAGCGCGGAAGATTTACAACAATCCAGCCAGCGCGGGGCGGTGTATGAAACGTTTGTGCTGAGTGAATTGGTGAAGGCGAATACTTACGCGGCGCAGCCAGTGGATTTGAGCTTTTACCGCACTAGCGATGGCAAGGAAATCGACTTCGTGCTGGATAACGGCAAAGGGTTGGTGTTGCTGGAAGTGAAGGCGGCGCATAGCGTGACCCCGGCGGATTTCCGGCATATCAGCTACTTTATTGGGCAGAATCCGGGGCGGGTGGTACAGGGGATTGTGTTGTATGCGGGGGAGCGGGTGTTGCCGTTTGGGGAATGTGACGGGGTGAAGTTATGGGCAGTGCCGTTGGGGATGATGGCGGGGGGCGAGGAAATAGTGAATTAGGGGAGAATAGGGGGCAGCCGCGCAGATGCTACCCACTCACCTTTAGGCTATACTGACTCCCAACACGACAAGCCCTGCATTGGTTTTTATTACCTTGAAAAATCAATCATCTAGATGAAAAGGAACAGATTCGCGTGGCAGCTATCGACGACCTGATTGCACAAATTGAAGACAAGACCCTGCGGGAGCGGTTGCGGCTGGAAATGGGGCGCATCACCAAGGAAAAGAAGTTCGGACTGGTGTTTGAAGACCATTTGCCGGAACTGACCCCAGTGTATTCGGCGCGTGTCCGCAAGGCGGGTAATGGTTTGTTCGTTAACTTACAATTGGAGCTTGATAAGCGGCTGAACACCTACCAACACAAGAGGTTGCAGGTGGAACACATGATACAAGGGGAAAGGGCATGAAGTTCTGGGTTGGCGTTACAGATAACTCATGGTTTAATTTCCAGCAGGCTAATAAGCCTGATGAGGTTAATTTTTGGCAACCTAGTGCTACACCACCATTCAAAAATGCCCCTTCAGGAATGCCTTTCTTATTTAAACTAAAGAAACCCAATAACTATATTGCTGGCGGTGGCTTTTTTGTGACTTACAGCACATTACCTATTTCAGTTGCATGGGATTTGTTTGGAGAAAAAAATGGCGCAAATTCTCTCACTGGTCTGTTAAATCTACTATCACCACTCCAACAGGAGAATAAGACCGATAACTTGATTGGCTGCACCATATTAGCTAGTCCATTCTTTTTTTAAAAAATCAACAGATAGAGACACCTGATTCATTTTCCTCAAACATTGTCCGGGGGAAAATGTATGATACCGAAAAGAATGATGGCCTCGTTTTATGGAATAACGTCCAAAAAAATCTGAATGAAGATGATGTTTTTAAGAATTATGCATATAAGCCTGATAATTCAAGAATCGAAGAAAGCAATGTTCTGAAGTATGGAAATCCATATCTTACAAAACCAAGGATCGGGCAAGGGTCATTTAGGCTGTTAGTAACTGATGCTTATAAACGACGCTGCGCCATCACAGGAGAAAGCACATTGCCTGTTTTAGAAGCAGCACATATTGTCCCATACTCTCAAAGTGGCACTCACGATATTTCAAATGGACTACTATTAAGAGCTGATTTCCATAAGCTATTTGACTCAGGATTAGTGACTGTAAAGCCCGACTTGACCATAAAAATTAGTTCAAGAATTAAAGAGTCCTATTTCAATGGAAAAGCGTATTATCGTTTACAAGGCTGTAAACTCGCCTCCATTCCTGAAGCTCCGAATTTGCGCCCTAATCCTGATTTTTTAGATTGGCATAACAGAAATCGTTTTATTCAGTAATTTCAGGAGTAATTTACTCGTGCATTGCCTTTTTTATATCAGCGACGACATTGAGTGCCATTTCCAGCAAAGAGGGCGTTTGCTGGATAACGGTCTGCACATGGATTATTCGTGCACCCATTCTGACCGTGGCGCGGATAAGGTGAAATTTGACCGCATCCAACTGGTGCGTAAACAAAAGGCAGCCGATGGCAAGGAGCATTATTTCCGGCTCAATATCGGGGATGACGTAGTGCGCAAAAAGGTGTTGGCTGTGACGGGCAACAGCCATCTTGACCAACTGTTTGCTGCGGAAGCAAAACCCTGACAGGTACGGTAATCATGCACGACACCCACTGGCAAATGCCCCCCAACCCCGCCACCGCCCTGATGCTGGCAAAGCGCCAACTCAGCGAATTCGTCTGCGATGCAGTCAATCTGGAAGGCATCAACATGACCCTGCCGGAAGTACAAACCCTGCTGGATGGCATCACCGTGGGCGGACACAAACTTTCCGACCAGCAAGTCACCGTCAACCAAGGCAATGCATGGCGGTTGTTGTTCGGCTGGCTGGAATGCGGCGAATTCACTGTTTCGGCGGAAATCGCTTGTAAACTTCATGCCGCAGCCGGGAAAGAAGAAGCCCTGGAATGGGGACGTTTCCGCTCCGGCGGCGTCCTGATTGCTGGGACAGATTATCTGCCTCCCCCCGTCGCCGAATTGCCCGCCCGTTTCGAGGCAATGATTGCCGACCTTGCCCACATCGACGACATTTACGACCAAGCCATCCACATTTTCCTGACGATGGCGCGTTGCCAGTTTTTCTATGACGTGAACAAGCGGATGGGGCGTTTCATGATGAACGGGCATTTGCTCCAGCACGGCTACCCCGCGATCAATCTGCCCGCCAAACGCCAACTGGAGTTCAATATGCTGATGCTGGCGTTTTATGCATCCGGCGATGAAACCGCGATGAATGCCTTCATGCGTTCGTGCATGGATGAACGGGTGTTGCGTATCATGCGGGAAATTCCGTAGGCATTTACTTCTGCCATGAACCTCGACCTTTTCAACACCCCGCCCGAACCGTGGACTGAACCTTTAAGCCCCGGTGCACTGGTATTGCGCCAATACGCCATCGCCCACACCGACAGCTTGCTGGCAGGCATCCGTGCTATTGCTGCGCAAGCCCCGTTTCGTCGGATGCAAACGCCCGGCGGCCATACGATGTCGGTGGCGATGACCAATTGCGGCACGGCGGGTTGGATCACCGACTGCAAAGGCTACCGCTACAGCAGCACTGACCCGCTGAGTGGGCAAGCGTGGCCTGCGATGCCAGCAGATTTCCGTAGTTTGGCGCAAGCCGCAGCACTGGCGGCAGGTTTCCCCGGTTTCCCACCGGATGCTTGCCTGATCAACCGCTATCCGGTGGGGGCGAAAATGGCACTGCATCAGGATCGGGACGAACGCGACCTGACTGCGCCGATTGTGTCGGTGTCGTTGGGTTTGCCAGCGACATTTTTGTGGGGCGGTTTGCAGCGCAGTGACAAGGCGGTGAAAGTGCCATTGCTGCACGGCGATGTGGTGGTGTGGGGTGGGGAAGCGCGGTTGGTGTTCCACGGTATTGCGCCACTCAAGTCGGGGCAACATCCGTTGTTGGGTGAAGAGCGTCTCAACCTGACGTTTCGGCAAGCGTTGTAAAACGGTATTGAACGGGCGGAGTGGCTGGCATCACGTCAGGCAGCTACCCCTTAACCTCAAGCCGCTTGTTGCGTTGCCGGAATACCATCGGTTTGGCAGGAACAAGCCCCAACTCACTGGTATCAATCGCTTTTTCCACCAGATGATGGTGCGGTGACTTAGCGCAAGTCGGGTCAGCATTGGTCGGGTCGCCGGTCAGCTTGAACGCCTGACAATGGCAACCGCCGAAATCCTTTTCGCGCTCATCACAAGTGCGGCACGGCTCTTTCATCCAGCCTTCACCCCGGAAATGGTTGAAACCGGGCGATTCATTCCAAATCCACTCAATGCTGCGCTCACGCACATTGTGCAGTTCCAGCCCTGGCAAGCCGCGTGCGGAATGGCACGGTAACGCCAGCCCATCCGGTGCAACCGCCAGAAACACCCGTCCCCAGCCGCCGACGCACGGTTTCGGGCGGTTTTCGTAATAATCCGGCACGACGTAATAAATGCGCATCTTGCCCTTGAGCTTGGCCTGATAATCGTGGGCAATGCGTTCGGCTTCGCGTACTTGCGCTTGCGTGGGCAAGAGGTGATCGCGGTTGAGCAACGCCCAGCCTTCGTATTGCGCCGTTGCCAATTCCACGTAATCGGCCTGCAATTCGGCAGCCAAATCGAGCATTTGCCGCACTTGCCCGATATTTTGCCGATGAATCACGAAACACAACACCATCGGGTAGCCGTTCGCTTTCACCGCCCGCGCCATGTCGAGCTTGTGCTGGAACGAGTTAGTGCCTGCCAGATAGTCGTTCAATACCGCATCATCGGCCTGGAAGCTGACCTGAATGTGATCCAGCCCCAGTGCGCGGAAACGTTCCACCCGTTCCGCATCCATGCCAATGCCGGAGGTGATCAGGTTGCTGTAAAAACCCAGCTTGCGGCTAGCCCCGATCAGCACTTCCAGGTCTTTGCGCACCAGCGGTTCGCCGCCGGAAAAACCGAGTTGTGCCGCGCCAATCTGGCGGGCTTCGTGCAACACGCGCAACCAGTTTTCGGTATCGAGTTCGTCTTTTTTGGGGATTAAGTCGAGCGGGTTGCTGCAATACGGGCATTGCAGGGGGCAGGAATGGGTCACTTCCGCCAGCAGCCACAGCGGGGGAGGTGGTTTAGGCATAGCGCACCCACCCGCGCTCAACCGCTTCGGCGAGGAAGCTGAGCACGTCTTCGCGCAAACCTTCCGCCGCATATTCGTTTTCGAGGTCGGCAATCACACGCAGGATATTGCGCTGCCCGTCGCAGAACGACAGGATGGCAGCGGCGGTTTCGTTCAGTTGCACCATGCCTTCGGGGTAGAGCAGCACATGGCAACCCTGTACCGGCTCCCACTGGAAACGGTAGCCAGGGGCAAGTGCCGGTTTGGCATCCAGGTCAGGCATGTTCCACCTCCGCGATATTGAAATAGGGCGGCATGTGCTGGATGTAGGCCAGATACATCGCATCCAGCATTGTCCACAATACATCCAGCTTGAATTTGAGGATGTGCAGGGCGCGTTGCTGCTGCTCAGGCGTAGTGAAATGCTGCAAGGTCAGGGCAAGGCCGTGGTCAACATCGCGGTGTGCTTCGGTCAGGCGGTTGCGGAAATATTGCAAGCCCGCGTTATCAATCCACGGGTAATGGTCAGGCCAGCTTTGCAAGCGCTGGCGGTGCGCAGTCGGCGCAAACAGCTCGGTCAGCGAGGAACACACCCCTTCGCGCCAGTCCGCACTGTGGACGAAATTGATATAGGCATCGACCGCAAAACGCACCCCCGGTAATACATGGCGGTGATCGAGCAATTCCTCTCGCGGCACACCGCAGGCTTCCCCTAGCCGTAACCAGGCTTCAATCCCACCGTCGGATACATGGTTGGTGGCAGGCCCCCCGTCATGGTCGAGGATGCGCTGAATCCACACCCGCCGCACTTCGCGGTCAGGGCAGTTGAACAACAGGGCGGCATCCTTGCGCGGAATGATCACCTGATAATAGAAACGGTTCGCCACCCAGCCACGCAGTTGTTCGGCATTGAGCTTGCCTTCGTACATCATCTGCTGGAATGGGTGGTAAGTATGGTAATAACGCCCTAACGAGCGCAGTTGCTGTTCAAATTCGGCGGGTGTCCACGCTGTGGTCATGTGTCAGTCTCCTCTCCCAAAGATGACTGACAGTATGGTGGGCGCTGGGTTGGCGAAAGGTTGGTTACGAGGCTGCTGTCGCCTTACAGTTCCAGCAACATCCCATCATGCGAAACCTCAATCCCCGCCGCCGTCAGTTCGGCGTGTTCGGGCGAAGTCTCTTCCAGAATCGGGTTAGTGTTGTTGATATGGATGAGGATTTTGCGCACTTTGGGGAAATTTCCCAGCCATTCCATCATGCCACCCTCGCCGGATTGCGGCAGATGCCCCATTTCCAACGAATATTTCGTACCCACTGCGCGGCGCAGCATTTCATCATTAGTCCAGCACGTGCCATCCACCAGCACACAGTCGGCATTGGCGAAAAAGGTGTGCAGGTGCGGCTCGATTTCCCCTAAGCCCGGTGCATAGAACAGTTTGCCACCCGTGGCGGTATCTTCAAACCAGAAACCGGCATTATCGCCGGGGGTGGGGTGTTCACGGTGCGGGGAGTAAGGCGGTGCTTTGCTGTGCAAACCCACGGCGGTAATGCGCAGGTTGTCGAGTTTGGGAATGCTGAACGCCGTGCCATCCAGCGGCAGGGCATGGCGGTTGGTTCCGCAATAGTGTTGCAGCATGTTGAGGATCGGGAAACCGGTGGTGAGGTCTTCGTACACGCTGTCGGTGCAATACAGTTCCAGCGGCTGTTTGCTTTCGCGCAGGATCAGCAAGCCGGTGGTGTGGTCAATCTGGCTATCCGCCAGCATCACCGCCACAATGCCGGTGTCACGCAACTGGCGGGCAGGTTGCAACAGTTCATGGTTGGCATTGAGCTGGGTGCGGATGTCCGGTGAGGCATTCACCAGCAACCAGTTCACCTTGTCGGTGGAGAGCGCGATGGAAGACTGGGTGCGCGGACGGGCAAGCATCTCACCCGTCCGCACGCCGCTGCACATCGGGCAGTTACAGTTCCACTGGGGAAATCCACCACCCGCAGCAGAACCCAGTACCAGAACGTACATGGGTCAGACCAGTTATCAACGGTTCATGATGTACAGGTTGATTTCAAACCCGTAACGCATTTCCTTGAATGCCGGTTTGGTCCACTTCAGGGATTTTTTCATACGATCTCTCCTTCTCGATAGGGTTTAAGGTGAGATTGCAGAATACGGCAACAGAGGTTGGCTAAAGGTTGGTTGTGCAGGATGCGGGTAAAAAGAAGCCGGGAAAGGAGAACCCGGCTAAAACATAACAGGCAAACAGGATCGACAGGGAAAACGGCTTGCCGCTGACTCAGGAACAGCAAACCGTACAGGGAGAGAACCTTAGAACGACAGCATTGCCCCTACTGCAACGCTACCGCTTTTGTCTGTACCAACACCATCCAGGTTGCTCTTCTGTTGGGAAACTTCCCCAATCAGGGTCAGGTTGTCGGTCAGGTTGTGGTAAGCACCGACCGTTACCTTGTCATTCTTGACCTTGGTCAGATTGGTTTGCTTGCTTTGGGCAAGGTTGACCCCCAGTTTGGTTTTACCCACCTTGTAAGTGGCTTGCACCATACCGCCTTTGGTTTTTTCAGCCTGCCCGCTGGCACTGTCAAAACCGGGGAAAACCACACCGCCCAGGCCGAGGCTGTCCATGCCTTTACCCTGATAGTAGGAAGCGGCAAAGCTGGCTTTGTTGACATCCACCTTGCCAAAGATTTCTGCACCATTGATGCTGGGCTTGTTGCCATTCGCCAGCTTGACCTTCTGGTTCAGGGCACTGACGGAAACACGTCCCTTGACACCATTGCCTTTGTCCCAGTCATAGCTGACGCGCCCGTGCACGCCGGGTTGACCGCCATCGCCGGTAGATGAACCATTTGATTCTACCCCGTCAACCGGGTTGAAAACGCCGACGGTAGCTTCCACCCCGTTTTTCTTGGGGGTAGTCCAGTTGATTTGTGACAGGCGGTCAGTATAGACATAACCGTAACCCAACCCGCCCAGTGTGGTATGGCCAGGGCCTGCGGAAGCGAAGGTCGCGCCGTTACCACTGAGGCTCATGTCATTGATGATCGGGTCAAAACCGAACAGGCCGAAGTCGCGTCCCGCCTTGACTGTCCCCATTTTTTCATTGCCAAAGGTCAGGTAAACCTGACGGGCATCCACCGTGGAAAAGTCCAGTGCATCACCCGGCAAGCCGTTGGCATCCTGGGTGGCAGTACCATAATAAACATTGACGTTACCACTGATGTCGTAACCGTTTTGTTTGGTTTTGGCACTGAAATTTAGGGATGCAGGCAATAAGCCGTTGGAAACACTATGGGTGTCACCGCTGGCGATTGCACCAGTATCAGGGTCAAGACAGGCCAGACCTGCGTAAGTGCCGCCACCTGCTCCCAGCTTGCTGCTATCACAGTTTGTCACGGTGTAAAAGGTGTTGACGTTGCCGCCTAGCCCCAATTCCCAATCGCCTGCCTGCCAGGTGGCTGCATGGGCGTAAGGCATGGCGGTTGCTACTAGTGCCAGTGTGACTGCCAGCACGATTTGGTTTTTGTGCATGTCGTTTCTCCTCTCCGTAAAACTTGATTCAAGGTCGTTACACACCCCATTGCGCGGGTGTGCGAGGAGCCATGCTAGGGTTTGTCAGGTTGGTTAAAGGTTGTTGAAAGGTTGGAAAAACGTTGGTTTTATGATTTTTATTCTTATTTATTTGAATTTCATTGTAATTAATTTTTATTTGGATTTATTGTAAATGTATATTTAAATCAAAATGATGAGTTTATTTATCCAGGCGAGCAAAGCGAAGATTTACATGGTGACTTGTTGTATTAATTTTTAAATTTATATGAAAATTTTGTTTTATTTCTCTTTTCATGTTTGGATTTGCGTGCTAGTCTTGTAACGTAGCGGGGAACCTTGGGTTTGTAACATTCCCGCAATAGTAATACGCTAAAGGTTGGGAAAAGGTTGGGAGGCCGTTTTCCAGACACCACAAGAGCTTGAGCTGAACGCAGGAGGAGGCGTATGGAGCAAGTGAATCTGACAGTTGGCAATTTATCGCAACGCCGCAACGCCATAGAGTCGCAATGGAACCGGTTTGTAACAGGTAGCCCGTTTGCGAAAAGCAACAGTATCCGTGAAGACATCATGTCGTCGTGGCAGCGTAGTGCCCAGCATATCCCGCCCCGCCAGGTCTATGCGCCACTGGATGATGAATATTCCACCCTGCATCGCTGGAAGGAGTCCCAGTTGTGCCTGGCAGCCCAGCGCGAGCAGGAACAGATGATGCAGCTTGCCAGTGAAGGTGAACTGGTTGCAGCGATTGCCGACCCGCAAGGCCGTCTGCTGTGGACTTTTTCCAGCCGCCACATGCGTAGCCGTGCCGAATCCGTGCATTTCACTGCCGGAGGGCGTTGGGATGAAGCTTCGGTAGGCACCAATGCGGTCGGGCTGGCACTCAAGCTGCGCCGTTCTGTGACGGTGTTTTCCTCAGAGCATTACATGCCGTTTGTACACGACTGGGTGTGTTATGCAGCCCCGATTACCCATCCGCAGTCTGGCGAAGTGGTTGGGGTTCTGGACATGTCCACTACCTGGAACCGCCATACGCCGCTGGGTCAGGCTGCCGTTACCGAACTGGCTCGTGCCATCGGGCGTTGCCTGCCACAAAACCTGCCACGTGCGGAACTGGAAATTCACGCTCTTGGCCAGCCCCGTATCCTGTTCCGGGGCAAACCCCTGAATCTGCCGATGCGTCAGGTTGAAATTCTCTGCCTGCTGGCGTTGAACCCGCAAGGGCTGACGCTGGAAGGTTTCCACGCAGCCCTGTACGGCGACCTGCCGGTTTCCACCACCACCCTGAAAGCGGAACTTTCCCACCTGCGCCGCCTGCTGGATGGCAAGATCGGTTCGCGCCCTTACCGCTTGCAGATGCCGGTGTGGGCTGATTTTATTCAGGTGTGGCAAGCGCTGCGTCGGCAGCAGGGGACTACGGCATTTTCCCTGTACCGTGGTTCCTTCCTGCCGCAATCGGTATCACCAGAGCTGGAAGAATGGCGGCATTGCATTGATGCCGTGATGGGGAGGGCGCTGGAATCGTGTCAGGATCCACACGTGCTGATGGAAAAACTGTGTCATAGCACATCCGGCAGTGAACTGGTGAGGGAGCGTCTGGCGGAGCTGATGACTACGTGATACCGCCCAATTGTGCGTAGTGCTGTAAATACGCCGTTTCGTATTGCAGCAAGGCTTCCCGCAAATCCTGCGCTGACACCAGTGGCGACAGGGCGCGAGCCAGTGCGTTACAGTTCCATAGCCCGACTATGGGTTGTTGCCCGAAAGCATGGAGACCCTTTTCATCTTCGCGGTTGCCGATGTAATTCGGGTCGTGTTCCGGGTTAAAACTGCTTTCGCCCAAATCCAGCGTAATGCCAGCAATCGACTGGTTGTCGGTATTCATCACCCCATGCGTAAACCCCACGGCTTGCCAGCAGGCAATCAGTTGCGCTGTTTTCAGGACGATAGCCTGAAACAGGCGGGCATGGCGTGCTTCATCCGTGCCTGCGCATTCCGGGTAGTGGCGGGCTATTACATGGTCAGCCAGTTGGCGTAAGGCAGCATGATCACGGCGAAAATAATGGTATTCAAATGTGCCAAAGCGGATATGGCTTGGGGCAACGCGAGTGAGGATCGCCGCAGGCTGGAAGCCGCCATGCCGATATACCAGCGGTTTGCCGGAAATGATGCACAACACGCGGCTGGTTGGTACGCCTGATGCTGCCAGTTGTTCGCTGAGGTGGTATTCATGCAGGCATTCATCCAGCCCGGCACGTCCATCTGCACGACGGGCATAGGGGGTTCTGCCCACACCTTTCAGGACAATATCCCATGTACCCGTATTGCTGGTGATTTCCCCTAACAATACGCTGCGCCCATCACCCAGAAACGGATTGAATTTGCCGAATTGATGCCCTGCGTAGGCTTGGGCGAGAGGCTGCATTCCGGGCAACAAGCGATTGCCACTGAAAACTTGCAGGCATGGATCGGTAGCAAATTCGGCAGGATCAAGCTCAAGCATGGCGGCAACACTGGAATTGGTGCGCACCCATTGAGCCTGCTGCAAGCCTTGCGGCAAGTGAGGGGTGTAAAATTCGCTGCCCAGCGTATGGAACAGTTGTTGAAATCTGAGTTCAGATAAACGCCGCATGACGCCACCTAAAAAAGCACGGGTCAGGCTTGACCCAACCCGCGCACCACGCTAGGAGGAGGAAACTTAGAAGAAGCCCAACGGATTGATGTCGTAGCTGACCAGCAGGTTTTTGGTTTGCTGGTAGTGGTCGAGCATCATCTTGTGGGTTTCACGGCCTACGCCAGACTTCTTGTAGCCACCGAAGGCTGCGTGCGCCGGGTACAGGTGGTAGCAGTTAGTCCACACCCGGCCTGCCTGAATGCCACGGCCCATGCGGTAGGAACGGTTCATGTCGCGCGTCCACACGCCAGCACCCAGGCCGAATTCGGTGTCATTGGCAATCGCCAGCGCTTCCGCTTCGTCCTTGAACGTGGCAACCGACACCACCGGCCCGAAGATTTCTTCCTGGAATACGCGCATGTTGTTGGTGCCTTTCAGCAGGGTCGGCTGGATGTAGTAGCCATCGCAGTAGTCGCCCCCCAGTTGTTCGGATTCACCGCCGGTGATGACTTCCGCGCCTTCTTCCTTGCCGATCTGGATGTAGCTGAGGATTTTGTCGTATTGCTCCTGGGAAGCCTGTGCACCGACCATCACCTCGGTATCCAGCGGATTGCCGCGCTTGATCATCGCCGCACGCTCAATCACCATGCCGATGAATTTTTCGTAGATGGATTCCTGTACCAGCAAGCGGGATGGGCAGGTACAGACTTCACCCTGGTTGAAGAACGCCAGTACTGCACCTTCGACCGCTTTGCTGACAAAGGCATCTTCCTGATCCATCACATCAGCGAAGTAGATGTTGGGGGATTTGCCGCCCAGTTCCACGGTAGACGGGATGATGTTGTCAGCAGCGTATTTCATGATCAGGGAACCGACCGGAGTGGAACCGGTGAAGGCGATCTTGGCGATGCGGGTGCTGGTGGCCAGTGCCTTGCCCGCTTCCACGCCGAAGCCGTTGACGATGTTAAGCACGCCCGGTGGCAGCAGATCCTGGATCAGTTCAGCCAGCACCAGAATGGAAACAGGGGTTTGTTCCGCCGGTTTCAACACGATGCAGTTGCCTGCCGCCAGTGCCGGGGCGAGTTTCCACGCCGCCATCAGCAGCGGGAAGTTCCACGGGATGATCTGACCAACCACACCCAGCGGTTCGTGGAAGTGGTAAGCCACGGTGTTGGCATCGATTTCACCGATAGTGCCTTCTTGCGCCCGCACACAGCCTGCGAAATAGCGGAAGTGGTCAGCAGACAGTGGCACGTCAGCATTTAGGGTTTCGCGCACGGCTTTGCCGTTGTCCCAGGTTTCAGCGACCGCCAGCATTTCCAGATTGGCTTCGATGCGGTCAGCGATTTTCAGCAGGATGTTGGAACGTGCGGTCACAGACGTGGCAGCCCAGGCATCCTTGGCGGCGTGGGCGGCATCCAGTGCCAGTTCAATGTCTTCGGCACTGGAGCGTGGAATTTGGCAGAATGGCTTGCCATTGACCGGGGAAATATTGTCGAAGTATTCGCCTTTGACCGGCTCTTTCCACTCACCGCCAATGAAGTTGCCGTAGCGCTCTTTGAAATTGATGACTGCGCCTTCAGTATTCGGGTTTGCGTATTGCATGTTGTCTCCTCTCTCATTAGCAAAGTTGAATCAGGTTGGAGCCGAAATCCTCTCGTTGGCTCTTGTGGATAACATAAGGCAAAAAGGTTGGGGAAAGGTTGGTGCGCAAACGCCATGGCAGCCTTTCGTCACTGTAAGCCGCAAAGGTTGGAAAAAAGTTGGCGCAGGCCATCCGCCACTTCCGTTATGCTTGGTAAAAGCCAGCGGAGAACTGCCATGAATGATGACCAACTCCTGCGCTACAGCCGCCAGATCATGCTGCCGCAGATTGATATTGACGGGCAGGCCAGGCTCAGTGCCGCCACGGTGCTGATACTCGGTGTGGGCGGGCTGGGTTCGCCCGTTGCCATGTACCTTGCCAGCAGCGGTATCGGCAAGCTGGTGCTGTGCGACCCGGATGTGGTGGACTTGACCAACCTGCAACGCCAGATTGTCCATGACACCCCCAAGGTCGGTCAGCCCAAGGTGGCTTCCGCTGCCGAAACCCTGCACCGCCTCAACCCGGAAATTACCGTCGCAACCATCCCCGCCAAACTGGATGAAGCCGCCCTGCTGGCACAGATGCAGCAGGCCGATGTGGTGGTGGATTGCACCGACAACCTCGATTCACGCCTGCTGATCAACCGGGTTGCAGTGGCTGCCCGCAAGCCGCTGGTGTCTGCGGCGGCAATCCGCTGGGAAGGGCAAATCAGTGTGTTCCAGCCATGGCTGGGTGACAACCCCTGTTACCACTGCTTCTACGGCAAGGTTGGCGGGATTGCGCAAACCTGTAGCGAAAACGGCGTGGTCGGCCCGCTACTCGGCATCCTCGGCAGTATGCAGGCGCTGGAAGTGATCAAGCTGCTGGTGGGGAACGGTGAAACCCTGACCGGGCGGGTGCTGCTGTTTGATGGGCAGGCGATGGAGTGGATGGGGTTTAAATTGCCGCGTGATCCGCACTGCCCGGTGTGTGGTTCTATCGACAGACATTGTTTGTGAGGTAATCATGTCAGCAGGTGACTACCAGAGTCTTAACCCGGAAAAAGCCCTGATCTGGCGAATTGTCCATTGTGACAACCTGTGGTGGATTCTGGACAACGGATTGCATTGTGGTAACTGCAAAGTACGCTCAGACCGTTGGGTCAACATCGGTAATACTGAGTTGATTAGCAAGCGGGCAATGCACCCTGTACCATTAGCACCGGGTGGAACACTGAACGATTATGTGCCATTTTACTTCACCCCCTTCTCGGTCATGCTGAAGAATATCCACTCCGGTTGGGCTGGCATCCAGAAACGCAGTAATGAAGAAATCATCTTTCTGGTATCGAGCCTGCACCAGATCCACTCGGCGGGTCTGCCTTTTTTATTTACCGATAGCCATGCTTATTCGACATTAACCACATTTTACAATAGTCTCAATGACTTGAATAAAATTGACTGGCCACTGTTGCAACGGCGTGATTTCCGCCGTGACCCTGATGATCCGTGGAAACTTGACCGTTATCAGGCGGAAGCACTTGTCTACCAGACATGCCCAGTCAGCAGCCTTTTAGGTGTCATTTGCTATAATGAGCAGATGAAAGAGAGAATAGACCGTGAGGTGTCGGCACGCGGTCTGAATTTAAAGGTATACGTTCGTCCAGGTTGGTACTTTCAATGATTCACTACACTCAAGGCAATCTGCTGGATGCGCCTGCGCAGGCGTTGGTGAATACTGTCAACACCATGGGTGTGATGGGCAAGGGTATTGCCCTGATGTTCAAGGAGCGGTTCGACAAAAACCGGATTGAGTACGAGAAAGCCTGCAAGAACCATCAGGTGCAAACCGGCAAAATGTTTGTCACCGAAACCGGTGAGCTGATGGGGCCGCGCTGGATCATCAACTTCCCAACCAAACGGCACTGGCGTCATCCCTCCAGAATGGAGTGGATCGTTGAAGGTTTGCAGGATTTGCGCCATTTCATTCTCGAAAACCAGGTGCAATCCATTGCCATCCCCCCCCTGGGCGCGGGTAATGGTGGCCTGGACTGGACTGCTGTACGTGAAAAAATCGAGCATGTACTTGGTAACTTGCCGCAGGTGGATATTCAGGTTTATGAGCCTATCCAGAAGTACCAGAACGTAGCCAAGCGCAAAGGCGTGGAAAAGCTAACCCCTGCCCGTGCATTGATTGCCGAACTGGTACGTCGCTACTGGATCATGGGTATGGAATGCACCCTGCTGGAAATCCAGAAGCTGGCCTGGTTTCTGGAACAAGCCATCGAACATTTCACTCCGGGTGACAACCCGCTGGATTTGCGTTTCAAACCAGACATCTATGGCCCGTATGCTGACCGCTTGCGCCACTTGCTGGACGGGCTGGATGGCAGCTATTTGCATTGTGACAAGCGTATCAGTGATGCCTCCCCGCTGGATGTCATTTGGTTTGACGATACCCGCAAAAATCATCTGCAAGCCTATCTGCAAAGCGATGCCGTCAAACCCTATCTGCCTGCCCTGGAACATACTGCCAAAGTGATTGACGGTTTCGAGTCTCCATTCGGGCTGGAATTATTGTCAACCTTGGGTTGGCTGCTGGTTCGGGAACAGGTTTCTGCGGATACTGCCAGTATTCAGCAAGGTTTGCGCGAATGGCCAGCAGGCCGTGGCAGCGGGGAACGCAAGGCTCGCCTGTTTGACCAACGTGTGATTGGAATTGCACTGAAACGGTTGGAAAGTGTCAAACTGGCTGCATAACCCAAAAAAACACCACACCGACTGTGCCAACAAGTCAGTTGCCAGTGTCATGTGGGATTCCTTGGGATGTTGGGTGGTTAACCACCACCTTTGCGGTAGTACAAGTCAAAGCGCCGGAGGAAAGTCTGGAAAGCCACCTCGTCCAGTTGCGCATAATCGAATTCCACCGGAACCCACGGCAAGGCCAGTGCCGCAATCCGCCGCACCTGCTCTTCGCCCAAGGTAATGCGCAATGATTTGCCCTCCAGCGTAACGTGGATGTGGTTATCGTCTTGCGTATAGGCATACCCATGCAGGGCTGCGGGCAAGAGTTGCAGAAACTCTGCCCGCGTAAACCCCATTTCGCGCTGGAGGAGAGAAATCGCCTTACCCCCCCGCCACTGGCGGCCAGATGGCAAGCGTATCACCTGCCTTGAGCCGCCCCGCCTGATCGCGGTCTGCGTGGCAGACAAATACGCCATTCAGCAACACCAGATGCGCCTGTTCACGCGGCACACGGAACAGGTCGATGACCGTGTTCAGGGTCGCGTCTTCCGGCACCTCCACCGCTACCGCGTTGCGTTGCGCATTCACGGGGAGCAGTGGGCTGAGGTTGGCGTACAGTTTCAGGGTAATGTTCATGACCGTTACGGAATATGCTGTGCCAGATAAGCCTCCATCACACGGGTCGGGTCAGCCATCAGCTTGTGCTTCCACCTGCCCAACCGGGTACGGCTCTGGATCAGGCCGCGCAACACGCCGATATGCTGGGTCATCCCCAGGGTATTCGCCCCCACTAGCACATCCTCCGCAAATTGCAGGTTGATGTAGCGGTAACGGTCGGCAGCATCCAGCGTGGCAGCGCCGCCCCCGTCCACCCCTTGCCACAAACCGAACGAGGCTGAAATCAGCCCCATCGTATCCAGCACGTTCATATTGATGCTGCCACGGTGCAAGGCATCCTTGCCACCTGCCATGTTGATGGCAGCCAGAGCGCAGTGCTCCACCGCTGTGGGCTGGATGGCCTGCACGCTGTAACCGCCGGTGGAAAAGTCCTTGCCTTCCGCCACGTCACCCGCTGCATAAATGTCCGGGTGACTGGTTTGCAAGCGCTCATTCACCAGAATGCCGTGGTTAATCTCCAGCACACCGCTGGCAAGATCGGTGTTGGCTTTCACACCTGTGGCGCAAATCACCAGACTGACCTTGAGTGGCTCCTGACCTTCCAGTTCCACTGTCAGCTTGCCTGCATCGCTGCTGACACCGTTGACACGGGTGGAAGTCAACACGCGCACGCCCTTGTTTTCACACCAGCGTTTCAGCAAGCCGCCGGACTTTTCGTCCATCATGCGCGGAACCATGCGGTTTTCCATTTCCACCACGGTCAGCTTGACGCCGCGCAATGCCAGTGCCTCCAGAATGATGCAGCCGATGAAGCCAGCGCCCATCAACACCACCTCATCGCCAACATTCGCCCCGGCAATGATCTGGCGGGTATCTGCCAGCGTCCAGCAGTTGACCACCCCCGGCAAATCCATACCGGGAATCGGTGGGCGGGTCGGGCGTGAACCGGTTGCCAGCAACAGTTTGTCAAAACCCAGCCGTGAACCATTATCCAGCGCCAGCGCCTTGCCATCAGCATCAATGCTATCCACCCGTTGTTGCAGCAGCTCAATCCGCAAGGCGTCGAAATGGTCGGGAGCAGTACGCAGATGCGTACCACCCTCGTCTACCTTGCCGATCAGGTGGTAAGGAATCGCCATGCGCGAGTAGGGGCGCTCCGCTTCCCCGCCAATCAGGGTAATGTCAGCATCCGGCGAACGTTTGCGCAGCGTTTCCGCCGCTACCACGCCTGCCGGGCCTGTGCCAATAATCACATGATTCATGCACACCTCATCCCGGCAGGCCGTAACGTTGGCGGGTTGCGTCGGTCAGTTGCCCGTCCGCTGTCCAGCCGCGCAGTTCGTAGTATTTGGGCAGCATCACATCGAGGCCAGCCACCAAACCCTTGGCAGGGCCGACGTTGGCTGCGTCTTTCAGCAAGCGTTTCGGCAGGGTGTCATCCGCACCGGTCAGACCAGCCCGCAT
Organism: Thiothrix sp. UBA5583; assembly: GCA_002425225.1. Taxonomy (GTDB): domain Bacteria; phylum Pseudomonadota; class Gammaproteobacteria; order Thiotrichales; family Thiotrichaceae; genus Thiothrix; species Thiothrix moscowensis. The sequence continues at coordinate 74,085 of DILV01000023.1, read as the reverse complement.
ATTGAAATCGCGTTCCAGGTTCCAGATGCGTGCGCCGACTTCGGCACATTTTTCCACAGACCAGTCGCCTTCGCAGGCCGCATCAATCTGCGGGGCAATGTTTTCCAGCGACCAGGCAAAGGTGGTGAACAGGCACAGGCCGGAGGAATCCACCGCTGCGGTCGCATCCTGAAAGGCAATCACCAGTTCCGGTTTGCCATCCGTTGCCAGCGGGTCGGTCTTGATGGGGATGCCCAACACTTCGGAGGCCACGGTGTAACTGCGCAAATGGCAAGCACCCCGGTTGGAGGTGGCGTAAGTCAGCCCCATGCCCTGAATGCCGCGCGGGTCATAGGCGGGGAATTCCTGCCCCTTGACCGTCATTGACAGTTCAGGATGCCCATACAATTCGCACATGCGTTTGGAACCCAGCCCCAGGATTTTGCCGAAACCTTCGCCTCTGGCCGTCAGTTCCGTCACCGCCACCAGCGCTTCCGCCGAGCCGAATTTCAGCTCAATCCCGCCGGTATATTCCGGGGTGATTACCCCCATTTCGTACAGCTCCATCGCTGCCGCCACGGTTGCACCGAAGGAAATCGGATCCATGCCGTCTTCATTGCACAGGAAGTTGACGTAAGTCAGCGCGTTCAGGTCATCCACGCCGGTATCCGGCCCCAGTGCCCAGGCCGCTTCGTATTCCAGACCGCCGGAATTGCCCCAGTATTCGGGCTTTTCCTTGATGGAGAAATGCCCCTGGTCGATGGTGGAAATGCGCCCGCAAGCAATGGTGCAACCGAAACAACCGGCATTGCGGGTCAGGTTGGGTTTGCCGTCGGATTTGCGTGGCTCGTGCATGGCTTCGCCGGACACACTGTGTGCACCTTCAAACTGCACTTCGCGCATGTTGCGGGTTGGCAATGCGCCCATTTCGTTGATGACGTTCATCAGTACCTGCGTACCGTATTTGGGCAAACCCGCACCGGTTACGGCATTGTCCGCCAGCACTTTTTTCTGTGCCGCCACCTGCTGCATGAAACGGATCGGGTCTTTGATATTGCCCACCCCTTTCGTCCCACGGATAGCTACCGCCTTGAGGTTTTTGGAAGCCATCACCGTACCCACCCCCGAACGCCCTGCCGCACGGTGCAGGTCATTGACGATGGCGGAATACAGGCAACCGGCTTCCGCCGAGCGCCCCACGCAGGAAATGCGGATTTGTGGATCCTGGTGTTTCTGGTGGATCAGCTCATCGGTTTCCCACACCGATTTGCCCCACAGGTCGTCGGCAGGCAGGATTTCCACCTGGTCGTTTTCCACGTAGAGGTAGACCGGGGACGGCGCTTTGCCTTCAAAAATGATCATGTCCCACCCGGCGTTTTTCATTTCTGCCCCAATGAAACCGCCGGAGTTGGAGCAGGCAATTGCGCCAGTCAGCGGGCTTTTGGTGATGACGGAATAACGCCCGCCGGTGGACGCCATCGTGCCGGTCAGCGGGCCGGTGGTCATGATCAGCTTGTTGTCGGGGCCGAGCGCATCGACCCTGGGGTCAACTTCTTCAACAAAATAACGGGTCGCCAGACCGCGCTGACCGAGGTAATCACGCGCCCATTCCATGTTGAGGGGTTCAACCTGTACCGTAGCGTTGCTCAGGTTGATGCGCAGAATCTGTTTAGTCCATGCCATGTTCGTATCCTCCTCAAGCGGCTGCGTGTTGGGTGTTGATCTTGTCGGCCCAGGCACGCATCCGTTCCAGACCGGTGGCATCAGCATCAATGTAGGTGATTGCGCCGGTCGGGCAGGCTTGCGCACATTGCGGGTTGCCGCCACACAGGTCGCACTTGATCACCTTGCCGCTGGCAGAGTTGTAATTCACCGTACCGAACGGGCAGGCAATGGTACAGACCTTGCAGCCCACACAGCGGTCATTGAGCACATCTTTCGAGCCGGTCGCCGCATTGAACACAATCGCTTCGACCGGGCAGGCTTTCATGCACCAGGCATCATCACACTGGGTACAGGTGTAGGGGACAAAACGCCCGGCATCGTGGAAGGTGAACACCTTGATGCGCGAACGGGACGGGTTGAAGATACCTTCGTTTTCATACGAGCAGGCCATCTCGCATTGCAGGCAGCCTGTGCATTTATCGGGATTTATATACAGCGATTTGAGCATGTCGCTTCCTCCTCTGGAATTTCAGCCGGTTGCTGTGTCAGTATTTGCAAACGACTATACACAAGCATAGGTTGTAAAAAGGTAGGCAGCAGGAAATCCACAAGCAACGGAGGGGAACGGATGCTGCAACAACCCAGCCGCCGGGAGGTTCTGGAACAACGTCAGCAAGCCTTGGCTCAGGTATGGCAAACCTTTGTCACCGGCGGAGCCTTGCCAACCACGGGCAGTGTACTCGCCGCCGATATTGCGGCTTCCTGGCGACGCTGCCTGCAACACCTCAATCCGTGGAAAACGGCTGCCCCACTGGAAGTGCAACCCCTGCCGCAAAAACTGTGGGAAGCTTCCCCCCTGCGGCAGGCCATCCTGCCGGTACAGGCAGCGCTGGAACAGGTCGTGGCGGATGGCTCCATGGTAGCCGCCATGGCAGATGGCCTAGGGCGGATTCTGTGGACTTCAGCCAACCCTTACATGCACGGGCGGGCTGCCAGAGTCCATTTAGTGGCAGGCAGTTGCTGGGATGAACGTTCCGCCGGAACCAATGCCATTGCCCTGGCCTTGCGCCATCGCCGCACCGTGGTGGTGTTTGCTGCGGAACATTATTCGCGCTACATGCACGACTGGGTGTGTTACGCCACCCCCATATTGCACCCGCAATCCGGCGAAACCCTCGGCATTTTCAGCGTTGCCACCCTGTGGGACAACCATACCCCGTTCGGGGAACTGGCGGTGACGGAACTGGCTCGCACCATCCGGCGGCATTTGCCCGACAGCCAACGCCATGCCGAACTGCAAATCCACGCCCTGGGCTTTCCGCGCGTGATCTTTCGCGGGCAGGAAATTCACCTGTCACTGCGGCAGACGGAAATCCTCTGCCTGCTGATCCTCAACCCGCAGGGCTTGCCGCTGGCGGGGCTGCATTCTGCCCTGTATGGCGATGCCCCTGTGACCCTGGCCTCCCTCAAGGCGGAACTGTCCCACCTGCGTCACCTGCTGGATGGGCAGATCGGTTCACGCCCCTACCGCCTGCTGGTTTCCACCTGGGCGGATTTCGTCATCCTCTGGCAATTGCTCAAGGATCAACAAGCCGACCAGGCGCTCAACCTGTACCGGGGCGTGTTCATGCCCAGCTCTGCATCACCGGAACTGGAAGAATGGCGCAACTGCATCGAAGCGGTGATGGAACAGGTCGTGGCTGCCTGCCGTGACCCGGAGGTGCTGATCGGCAGTTTGTGCAACGGGGCGCAAGGCAGTGAGCGGGTACGGGAACGGCTGGCGGAACTGGTGGGGGAGTCGTCATAGCTACCACCCCAGCATCTGCACCTGCACCACATCCCCCACCTCCACTGTTGCACATGCCTCCGGCAGGATGATCAGGCAATTGGCCTGGCTCATGGAAGTCAGCATCCCCGACCCCTGATAGCCGGTCTTTTCCACCACCAACCTGCCACCGTCACGCCTGAGGATGCCGCGCTGGTATTCGGTGCGTCCCGGCTGCTTTTTCAGGCGGCTGTTGCAGACCACATCCAGCAGCAGCGGTTCGTAGTCGTGTTGCCCCGCCAGTTTCAGCAATGCCGGTTGCACGAATTGCAGGAATGTCACCATCACCGCCACCGGATTGCCCGGCAAGCCAAAGAACAGCGCCTTGCCCAGCGTACCGAACGCCAGCGGACGTCCCGGCTTGATGGCAATTTTCCAGAAACTGATCTGCCCCAGCCGGGCGAGGATGCCCTTGATGTAATCGGCCTCCCCCACCGACACGCCGCCGGAGGTGATCACCACGTCAGCAGCGGCGGATGCTTGTTGCAGGGCAGCTTCCAGCGAAGCCGGGTCATCACGCACCACCCCCATGTCGAGGATGTCAGCACCCAGTTGTTGCAACATGCCGTACAGGGTGTAACGGTTGCTGTCGTAGACTTGCCCGTGTGCCAGCGGTTCGCCGATTGAGCGCAACTCATCCCCGGTGGAAAAGAACGCCACCCGCAATGGGCGGTAGACGGCGACTTCGCCAATCCCCAGCGAGGCCAATACGCCGAGGTCGGCAGGGTTGATGCGCTGACCTGCTTTCAGGACGGCACTGCCCAGCGCAATGTCTTCCCCGGCATGACGCACGTTTTGACCGCTGCGGTGGCCAGTGCCGATACGGATCAGGTTTTCCCCGGCGACTTCGGCCTGTTCCTGCATCACCACCGTATCTGTACCGTCCGGGATGGCAGCGCCGGTCATGATGCGCACGCATTCGCCTTCTGCACACGCACCGGCAAACGCTTGCCCCGCATAGGCTGTGCCGATCAGGCGGAACTCACCAATGGCATCCTGCGGCAAATCCGCCCCGCGCAGCGCATAGCCATCCATCGCCGAGTTGGTGTGGTTGGGGACGTTGAACGGTGAAATCACCTCCACTGCCAGCACCTGTCCCAGCGCATCGCGCAACGGGCGCTTGATGGCGGGGGTGATGTCGGGCAAGGCGGCCAGAATGCGGCTACGGGCAGCAGCCACCGACAGGCTGGTGGGGTCTTGGCTGTCAGCGCAACTGGCGCTGGTGCGGAGGGTGGTGTTGGTATCCATGCAGGGTGACTCCCGGTCTGCTCATGAGGCAAAGTGGTGCAAGGGGGTTATGTTAGCGAATCGCGCCCTGGCTGTAACCGCTTGCAGCTTACCTGCCTGCAAATGCAGGTGTTCGTTGACCAGCGAGGAAAAATAGTCTGGGTCGTGGCTGGCAACCAGCAAGGCCATGCCGTCATCCCGCAACTGGCGCAACAACTGGATGGTGCGTAAGCGGGCATCCTTGTCCATATTGGCGGTGGGTTCATCCAGCAGCAGGATGCGCGGTTGCCGCAGCCATGCCCGTGCCAGCGCCACCCGCTGGTATTCGCCACCTGACAGGGTTTTTGCCGGGGTGTCGGCAATGCGTTCCAGCACCGCCCATTGCAATGCCTGCTGGATGCGTGCCTGCCGCACGGCTTTGTCGAGCTGGCGTGGCAGGGCGTAATCGAGGTTGTCGCGCACGCTGCCTTCAAACATGTAGGGCTGCTGGTGCAGGTACAGCACGCTGGGTTGCAGGGTCTTGCGGTACTGCTTCCAGTTGAGCAGGCCAAAGCCGGTATCGACCTGGAACTGCTCCGGCTTGTCGAACCCGGCGAGGATGCGCAACAGGGTGGTCTTGCCCGCGCCATTGTCGCCGGTCAGCAGGGTGCAATGCGTCTGGCACAGGCTCAGTTCCAGCCCGTCGAGGATGTGGCGTTGCTGGAAATGCTGATGGATATGGCGGAAATGCAGTTCATTCATGAGCCGATGTGTCCTTTGCCCTGAAAGTGGTGCAGCAAGGCGTTGAGGGTGAAAGCCAGCACCAGCAGCACCATGCCCAGCGCAATGCCCTGGGCGAATTCACCCTTGCTGGTTTCCAGCGCAATTGCGGTGGGGATATTGCGGGTATGGTGCAGGATATTGCCACCCAGCATCATCGACGCGCCCACTTCCGAAATGATGCGCCCGAACGAAGCCAACACCGCTGCCAGCAGGCCGAAACGCACTTCGTAGGTAATGGTCAGCAGCGCCCGCAGGTGTGATGCCCCCAAGGTACGTGCCGTTTCCCACGCCCGCCGGTCAGCCGCCTGCAAGGCCGAGTGGCCGATTGACACCAGCATCGGAAACGCCAGCACCACCTGCCCCATCACCATCGCGGTCTGGGTGAACAGCAAGCGCCATTCCCCCAGCGGCCCCTGCCGCGACAGCAGCAGGTACAGGGTCAGGCCGATCACCACCGTGGGTACGGACAACAGGGTACTGAACAGCGCAATGGTCAGGCGTCTGCCGGGGAATTGCCCATACGCCAGTACGAATGCCAGCAACAGGGCGGGGGGCGTGGCAATCAGCAAGGCCAGCGCCGAGACTTCAAACGAAATGCCGACGATTTCCCACAACGCCTGATCCCCGCTGAACAGCAGGGTCAGGGCATCGGCGCTGGCATCCAGCAAGGTTGCCATGCGGGTTTATTTGGCTGCGGCGGGGGCAGCCTCGGCAGGTTTACTGTCTGCTTTGTCAGCATTGGGGGTAAACAGCACGCTGTCATGCACCTTGAAGTTACCAATGGCCTGCTGGCCTTCGGCGGACACCATCCAGTCAATCAATGCCTGCGCACCCGCGTGGTTGATGTCAGCGTAACGGCTCTGGCTCACGGCGATGATGCCGTAAGGGTTGAACAGATCCTTGTCACCTTCGTGCAGGATTTTCAGCGGGGATTTGTCCATTGCCGACAGCCAGGTTCCCCGGTCAGCCAGGGTGTAGGCTGACAGTTCGCCTGCCATCTGGATGACCTTTTCCATGCCATCCCCGGCTTCACGATACCATTCGCCTGCCGGTTGGGTGCTGGCAGCTTCCCACAGTTTCAGCTCTTTCTTGTGCGTGCCGGAATCATCACCACGGGAAATGAAGACAGCCTGTTTGGCGGCAATCTTGCCAAGGGCTTCCGGGGCAGTTGTGGAACCCTTGATGGCAGCCGGATCAGTTTCCGGCCCCAGAATGATGAAATCGTTGTACATCACCGGGTAGCGCTTGTCGCCGAAGCCTTTTTCCACGAATTCCTTTTCGGCAGCAGGGGCGTGCGACAGCACCACATCCACATCGCCGTCTTCGCCCATTTTCAGCGCCTTGCCGGAACCGACGGCGATCACTTGCACGCTGTAGCCGCTGTTGGCTTCAAATTTGGGCAGGATGTCCTGCAACAGACCGGAATTTTCGGTGCTGGTGGTGGTGGCCATCTTGATGACCTTGTTGGCGGGTGGCTTGGTGTCGTCGGCATGGATGGCGAAAGCCGTCAGGCTCAGGCTAACAGCCAGCAGGCCAGCGAACAGGCGGGTTGATTTCATGGTGCTTCTCCTCTCTCTTGCTTACAACATTCCCAACCTGACTGTAAAAACCAAAGGTTGGTTTTAGGTTGGTTTGCCGTGCAGACGCTGGAGGATGTAATCTGCCACTGTTTGTGGCTGGTTGAGATCCAGTTTTGGCAAATGGGGCGGCACATCCAGCGCAGGGTCATCGGTGGCTATGGCGATGATATTGCCGTCAGTCGGAAACATCAGTGGTTTGCCGACACTCGGGCGGTGCAGTTCGATCTTGGGATACGGCTCGTGCTTGAAACCTTCCACCAGGATCAGGTCGGTGTTTTCCGGCAGGATGCCGCTGATGGCGTCGGCCAGTGAGGCTTCACGCTGGCGCTCATGCCCGACTTCACGCAGGGAAATGATGCGCTGGTGCGAGGCCAGCACCACCTGTTGCGCCCCGGCTTCGCGCATCCGGTAGCTGTCCTTGCCCGGCTGGTCGAGGTCAATGACATGGTGGGTATGCTTGACCACCGCAATGCGCAAACCTGCCGCCTTCAACAGCGGGATCACCTGGGTCAGCAAAGTGGTCTTGCCCGTGCCGCTGTAGGCGCAGAAACCCAGCAAAGGCACGCGCCCTTCCAGCATCTGCTTGTCCGCCGGGGTATTCATGTTGCGGAACATGGCTGCGCAGTCGGAAAAATCTACCACTGCCATGCGGTGGCGTTTGTACCAGTCATGCGGGCTGCGCCCCCCCTGTTGCAGGTAGGCTTGCAGATCGTCCAGCAGGCATTGCGACAACAGCGCGTACACAGGTTGCAGGCGGAAACCGTCGTGCGCCACCGCCAGTTCCGCCCCTTCGCTTTGCAAGGCGGTTAACAGCCGCTCTGCCAGTTGTGGTGGCACATTGGGCGCATCACACGGCACGGTGAGGACATAAGGCGTGCTGGCGACCCGCAAGGCCGCAGCGAAACCCGCCAGTGGCCCCTGAAAGCCTTCCACCACGTCAGCGATGACCATGCCGTAACGCCGGTAGCTATCGGCATGGCGGTTGGCGCTGATCAGCACCTTGCCGACCTGTGCTTGCAAACCATCCAGCACGTGTTCGATCAGCGGACGCCCGTGGAACAGCAGCAAGCCTTTGTCCTGCCCGCCCATGCGGCTACCTTGTCCGCCTGCCAGTACCACTGCGGTGGTACTCCCCTTGCGCCATTCCCCATGCTCCGTCATGCTTATTGCGGCTCCCGGCTTGAACTTGGTAAAACAAACCTATGATAGCAACTAACCCCGACAAAAACCTGCTGGTTGACCGCTTCGGGCGGCAGGTTACTTACGTGCGCCTTTCCGTCACCGACCGCTGCGACTTGCGCTGTGTGTACTGCATGTGCGAAGACATGACCTTCCTGCCACGCGAACAGTTGCTGACGCTGGAAGAAATGGCACGGCTGGGCAAAGCCTTCGTCGATCTTGGTGTGCATAAAATCCGCATCACCGGGGGTGAACCCTTGGTACGGCGCAATATCCTCAAGCTGTTCCGCGACCTGGGTCAACTGGAAGGCTTACGCGACCTGACCCTGACCACCAATGGCACACAGCTTGCCCGCTACGCGCAGGAACTGAAAGATGCCGGAGTGACCCGTATCAATATCAGCCTCGACACCCTCAAGCCCGACCGTTTCCATGCCCTGACCCGCCTCGGCGACATCAGCAAGGTGATGGCGGGGATTGATGCGGCACTGGAGGCCGGTTTCGAGCGCGTCAAGTTGAATGCGGTGATCCTCAAACACCACAACCACGATGAAATCATGGACTTGGTGGAATTTGCCCACGGGCGGGGGATGGACATCACCTTCATTGAGGAAATGCCACTGGGCGTGATTGGCGACCACGACCGTGCCGAAGCCTATTATTCCAGCGATGACATCCTGCGCGATTTGCAGCAGCAGATGGAACTGCATGAGGTGGAAGACAATACCGGCGGGCCAGCCCGCTACGTCAAACCGGCAGGCAGCCCTTACCGGATCGGCTTCATTTCCCCGCACAGCCACAATTTCTGCGACACCTGCAACCGGGTGCGGGTGACGGCAGAAGGGCGGCTATTGCTGTGTCTGGGGCAGGAACATTCGGTGGATTTGCGCCGGGTATTGCGAGCCAATCCGACTGAGGATGAGAAGGTGCGTGAGGCACTGCTGGCGTCGATGGCGATCAAGCCGCAAGGGCATGAATTTGCACTGGGGGGGCAGCCCGTCATTTTTCGCCACATGAGCGTGACGGGCGGCTGAGTCGGGCGGTTACTAGAAACCCAGACTACCCCAGTAAGCCTGTTCCGAAGATTCAAAAATACCATCGTTATTGTTGTCTGTTTCCAGCAACGCAAATAGCCCATTTGCCAAAGCCGTTACCCGCATGGTTGGCTGGCCTGCACCCTGTACCAAAACTTGCCCTGTCGTTGGTTCGGAGTCAGTATTGCCGCCAAATGGCGGTGCGGTGGTATAGGTCAGGTTGATAACCTGGTTGTCCATGGAAAAGCTCATGCTGACATCATGATCTATGCTGTAAGCACCACTGACATTTTGGCTATAGGCAAAATTGGATGGGTTATAGATAAACTGTGTCTGCTGACCAGCAAAAGTGTCTGTACTTTGCAAGCGGTTGGTGGTCAAGCTGGAATTGTAGGTTATCCTGTTTGCGTCATAAGAGACATTTACAGTAGCAGAGCCATTGATGGTACTGGTTTCGCTGCTGGAGCTATTTCTGGTGACAAAGTTTGTAAAAGTCATGTTCTGTTGGACAGACCAGTTAGATGCCCCAAATGGGTTGCCTGCATAGAGGAAGTCCGGCAGTGTCCCGTTGGCTGCGGTGATCGTGCCGGAAATGTTGCCTGACACATAGACTGTACCATTACCATCGTTGCAGTTGTTGTAGGTAGTGGTGTAGGTATCACCTGTGGATACGGAAGAGTTGCGGTCATTATCAGAAAAACGCAGTGTTGTTGAACCACCCAACGAACAAGAATTAACACCTGTATCCCGTGCAGAGGTTTTACCTGCCGATACGAGATAGGGTACCTCCTCCATTGCCAAGGTTATAAGCATATTTTGGGTATTTACGCTGGCAATATAAATTTGTGCCGCCTCTCTAGCGTTGACCTGTACCGTTGTGACGCCACTGTTTCCGCCACCGCCACCGCCACCTCCGCAGGCAGTTAATGTCAACAGGGATGACAATGCGATCAAGGTAAGGAACTTTTTGGAATAAATAGTGTGCACTTGGATTTCCTCCCGGAAATAGTCGAAAAGATTCATGGATATTAATTCTGACTATGACCGGGAGTAAAGAAGAAAAGTTTCAATCAGTTTACATGGCTATTAACTGCTCAGGCTGGCACGTCCCACTATCAGTGGGTCAACCCCGTTGATGTTGCGGGAATCCCTGCCTTTGTATTCCAGTTTGTTCAGCACGTAGCGCATCGCATTGAGGCGGGCGCGTTTTTTGCAGTCTGATTTGATGATGATCCACGGGCACTCGGAGGTGTCGGTGTGGAAGAACATCGCTTCCTTGGCTTTGCTGTAATCGTCCCATTTTTCGAGGGAAGCAAGGTCAATCGGGCTGAGTTTCCACTGCTTGAGCGGATGCAGCTCACGTTCCTTGAAGCGGCGGCGCTGTTCTTTGCGGCTGACCGAGAACCAGAACTTGATGATGTGGACGCCACTGTTGACCAAGTGGCGTTCCAGCTCTGGAGCCTGGCGCATGAAAGCCAGGTATTCGTTTTCGTTACAGAAACCCATGACGCGCTCGACACCGGCACGGTTGTACCAGGAGCGGTCAAACAGCACGATTTCGCCTGCGGCTGGCAGATGCTGGATATAACGCTGGAAATACCATTGCCCACGCTCGGTATCCGTGGGTTTTTCCAGTGCCACGACTCGAGCACCACGCGGATTGAGGTGTTCCATGAAACGCTTGATCGTACCACCCTTACCGGCGGCATCACGCCCTTCAAACAGGATGACGACCCGCTGCCCGGTTTCTTTGACCCAGGCTTGCAACTTGAGCAACTCGACTTGCAGGTAGTATTTCTGTTTTTCATAGGCTTTGCGTGACAGGCGGTTTTTGTAGGGGTAAACCGCGTTACGCCAGTCGTCAACCAGTTCATCATCCGGGCTGACCGGCATTTTGGCTTCAAATTTCTGCCAGCGTTGCAGGGCAACCTTGAGGGCGGCAGCGTCATCCGGGGATGCGCCTTCCAGAATGGCTTCCAGCGCTTTGAAAGCCGCCGCCGTGTCCGATGGTTTGGGTTCGGTACGATCCAGAATGTCTTCGGCAGCAGTAATCTGTGCATCCTGTGCTTCGGAACGGGCTTGCAGGACAGTAAAGGTTTCGACGGCAGTTTCTGTCGTCAGTTCGGTATCGAAGTTTTGGTTTTCGCCGGTTTGTTCATTATTCATTGAGCACTCCACATGACTTTTTAAGCAAACAGTAACTTTCCGATATTAATAAACGGGTGGCAAGAATGTGCTGACAAATGTCAGTGCAGCCGCCAAAAGGCTATTTTTTGAACGCTCGCAGCAGGTTGCCGTAATAAAGCTCCTTGCCTGTGCTGGTTTGCATCCACAATTCGCGCCATTCGCAGTGCCTGGAGTGAAAGTGTTGCTGTGCCAACCGGGCGATGTCAGGCAAGCTAATGCTGGGGGAATAGGTGTTGAGAATCAGGAATCCACCAGGTGTCAGCAATTGATTGGCATTGCTCAGCAGGTTTGTCAGTTGGTTTTCCAGCTTCCATTGTTCGCCTTTGACGCCTAGCCCCCAGGCGGGGGGATCCATGATGATGCCGTGGTATTGTTTGCCACGTTTGCATTCACGCGCGGCGAAAGTCAGGGCGTCTTCGCGGATCCACTTGATGTCAGCCAGTCCGCTGAGTGCCATGTTGGTGTTTGCCCAGGTGATCAGTTGCTTGACGGAATCAACATGCAGGGTTTCCGCCCCGGTGTGGCGTGCCATGCAGGATGCTGCCCCGGTGTAGGCAAACAGGTTGAGGAAGCGCCCCTCGGCAGGCAGGTGTTCCGCAATGAAATCCCAGTTGCAGCGCTGTTCCGGGAACAGGCCAAGGTGCTTGAAACGGGTCAGTTCGAGCTGGAAGCGCAAGTTCTGGTAACGGATTTGCCAGCTAGCGGGCGCATCAGCTTGCAGGGCTTGCCATTGCCCGGATTGCTTGCCGGTTTCGTGAAATTCCCAGTGGGCTTGCCGTTGCCATTCGGCATGGGTCTGAGCGGGTTTGAAGTAAGCCTGCACTTCAGGGCGGATGGTGATTATCGAACCCCAGCGTTCCAGCTTCTTGCCGTTACCTGCGTCAATCAGCTCGTAATCTTCCCAGCTCTGGGTATGGATGCGCGGGTTCATGGCTTGCGTTGATCCCCGAACAGGCGCTCATAATCCCAGTCACGCATGGCAACCAGCACGGTGGAGCCTTTGCGTTCCCCGATCGGCAGGCTGGCGTCATCCTTGCTGAGGGTGTCGAAATCCTTGGCAAGCTGCGCCATTTTGCGCTGGAACAGGGCATTGCTGGCATCGCTCAACATGCCGTTCAACACGAGCAGTTTCTCGCTATCCTTGCTAAAGCTGGTGCGGAAATACTCGCTTTCAATCTTGGCGCGGAACAGTTGCATGATCGGCCCGTCATCCCGCCATTTGAAATTGGGCGCGACCAGCAGCTTGATGCGGTTGCCGGGTTGCAATTCGATGATACGCAAGCGGTCAAGGTGGGCAAGGTAACGGATGACTTGGGTTTCACTGAAGTTGTAACGGCTGACAATATCCTGCAATGACCAGCGGTTAAGCACACACACTGTCACCATCATCAGGAACAGGTCATCGGCAATTTCCTTTTCCTGCGCGTGGCTGAGTTCACTGATCGGTTTGCGGTGTTCGGCCTGCATTTCGTGGACGAGATCGGTGATTTCCATGTCCAGCAGGGTACATATTTCATCCAGGCGTTGCAGCGACAGGTTTTGTTCGGAAAATAGGCGTTTGACACTGGCTTCTGATAATTGCAGGCAGGCAGCCACATCTGCGTAAGTCTTGTTGTGGCGCTTGAGCAGTTTTTTCAGGGTGATAATGAGTTCGGTCGTTTGCGGCATGGGCTTATTGTAAACTGTCCCTTTTCGGATTATCCATACCCATGCAAGCCTTAATCCTTGGTGGTGCACGTTCAGGCAAGAGCCGCTATGCCGAAACCCTGGCGCTGCAATCCGGGCGGGAGGTGGTTTACCTTGCCACAGCCCAGGCTCATGATGCGGAAATGCAAGCCCGCATCCAGCATCACCGAATGATGCGCCCTGTCCACTGGCAAACGCTGGAGGAGCCGCTGGCATTGGCGGCAGCCCTGCAACAGCACGCCCGCCCGCAGCGAGTATTGCTGGTGGATTGTCTGACCCTGTGGCTCACCAATCTGCTATGCCTGGATGATGAAACCCGCTTGCACACCGAAACGACCGGGTTACTTGCCTGTTTGCCGAGCTTGCCGGGAGACGTACTGCTGGTCAGCAATGAGGTTGGCTTGGGGGTTGTACCGTTGGGCGAATTGACACGCCGTTACGTCGATCATGCAGGGTGGTTGCACCAGCAACTGGCGGCATCTGTGGATAATGTGGTTTTCATGGTGGCAGGTTTGCCCTACCCACTGAAAGGAACAGTTACATGGAATGGTTAAACACACCCTGTCAGTTACCCGATGCCCGTGTGCTTGAGGTTGCCTTGGAACGCCAGTCGCGACTTACCAAGCCACCGGGCGCGTTAGGTGCACTGGAAGCCGTTGCGGTAATGCTCGCCGGATTGCAAGGGCGCGAACAGCCGTGTGTGGACAAGGTTTGCATCAGCATTTTTGCCGCCGATCACGGGGTGGCGGAAGAGGGTGTTTCTGCTTTTCCGCAAGCCGTTACCGCACAAATGGTGCAAAACTTTCTGGCAGGTGGCGCGGCAATTAGCGTGTTGGCAGGGGAATTAGGCGCAACACTGGAGGTAGTGGATGTCGGCGTGAAAACCCCGCTTTTCCACCCGCAACTGGTCAGCCAACGCGCAGGCGACGGCACGGCAAACAGTGCGCTGGAAGCCGCGATGAGCCAAGCGCAATTACACCTTGCCCTGCAAGCCGGGGCGGATGCGCTGGAACGTGCCCATGCTGCGGGTGCTGACCTTTTCATCGGTGGTGAGATGGGCATTGCTAACACTACCGCAGCTACCGCCCTTTATTGTGCCTTGCTGGATGCGCCTATTCGTGAGGCAACGGGTGCAGGAACGGGTCTGGATGCGGCGGGCATGGCGCACAAAGTCACGGTCATTCGCCGCATCTTGAATAAGCACCGCCAGCATTTCCATGACCCGATGGAAACATTGCGTTGCATCGGCGGGTTTGAAATCGCCGCACTGACCGGGGCGTATTTGCGAGCAGCGCAATTGGGTGTGCCGGTCCTAGTGGATGGTTTTATCGGTACGGCAGCAGCATTGGTCGCGTTGCGTTATCAGCCTGCGGTCGGGGAATGGTTGCTGTTGTCGCACCAGTCGGCAGAGCAAGGGTATAAGTTTGCGCTGGCGGCATTTACACATCCGCCGCTGCTGGATTTGGGAATGCGGCTGGGCGAGGGCAGCGGGGCGGCAGTGGCTGTACCGTTATTGCGCTTGGCTTGTGCTTTGCATAACAACATGGCGACGTTTGCCGAAGCTGCTGTCGCCGCAAAATTGTAACTTGGAGGAAAGATTGGCTCATGGATGACGCTGTAACACCCAACCCCACCACCATCGACCTGTTGCGCCATGGGCAGGTTGTTACTCCCCACCTGTTTTGCGCACCCAGCCATGAACCACTCGGCAACGAAGGCTGGAAACAACTGACACGCGCCACCCAACACGGGCAGTGGGATGTGGTAGTGACTTCCCCCAGTCGCCGTTGCCACGATTTTGCCCGGATGCTGGCGAAGCGTTTGGGCTGTCCGTTTTGGGTAGATGTTCGTTTCGGGGAAATGGATTTCGGTGATTGGGTCGGTAAAACATCCACCGAATTGTGGGAAGAGTCCCCCGATTTGATGCAGCAATTGTGGCAACAGCCACGTCGTTTCATTGCCCCACACGGGGAGGCGATGGAAACTTTTATTGCGCGGGTACATGAAGCATGGGCGGAACTGACCACGCAATACGCGGGGCAGCGGGTGTTGCTGTTGACCCACGCAGGAGTGATACGGGTGGTGCTGGCGAAGGCGTTGGATATTCTTTACCAGAAAAGCCTGGCATTTGAGGTGGGTTATGCACAGATCACGCGGATACGGGTGTACCCGGACGGGGTGAGTTCGGTGGTAGGGCATGGGTTGGTTCAGGGATGAAAAAACGGCTACTACCTTTCCTGCTCGCCTTGTCTTTTCTTAGCCGTATCCCCGTGGCTGATCTGGGCAAGCTGGAAGCCTCCGATTTTGCTCGCGCTGCCTTGTTTTACCCGCTGGTGGGGCTGTTGATTGGTGCGTTGCTCTGCATTCCCCTTCTGTTATTGCCCCATTCACCGGCAATACTGTTAGCCGCAATTCTTACCGTGCTATGGGCTGCTATCACCGGTGGGCTGCATCTGGACGGGTTAGCGGATAGTGCCGATGCTTGGCTTGGCGGTTTCGGCGATGTGGAAAAGACCCACAGTATTCTCAAAGACCCGCTGGTCGGTGCTGCGGGCGTGATCGCGTTGGTCGGGCTTCTGTTGCTGAAATTTGCCGCGCTGGTGGTGTTGCTGGAAAGAGGCGCGTGGTTGGCGGTATTGTTTGCCCCGGCATTAGGGCGGGCGTTGGTGCTGCTGCTGTTCCTGACCACGCCTTACGTGCGGGCGGGCGGCTTGGCAAGTGCAGTGACGGAACATTTGCCGCGTGAAACAGCATGGTGGGTCACGCTGGCAACGCTGGTGGTGGCAATGCTGGTTTCCATGCAGGGACTTTTCGCCGCGCTCATCGGCTTTTGGCTGTTGCGGCGGATGATGTTGCAACGCTTGCAAGGTTGCACTGGGGATACGGCGGGTGCGGCAGTGGAAAGCGGGGAAATGCTGTGGTTGCTTGGGTTTGCGTTGGCAGTCTGAACAACTGCCAACACAAGCCACACGGCTTAGTGCGCGGTTTTGGCTGGTGTCACTTGCGTAACGGCAATGTGTATCAGGGCTGCGATGCCAACATACAGCATGGTCGTCTGTAAGTAACCGGGCAGGTATTTCAGGACAGATACGCTGTAGGCTGCTGCATCCATTTGTTCAAAATAACCTGCAAACAGATAAAAGCCGAGGTTGGAAATGGCAAAGCAGGCTGCTGTTCCTACACCAACGGCGAGTGCCAGCGTTGCCAGACCCTGCCAGTCAGGACGGTAATGCTGTGCGAACCAGCGTCCTGCACCCCACAGTGCGGCATACGCCGGGAAAGTGAAACCGTAAGCAGGTGTGTAGCAATAGCTGGAAACAATGCCTGTACTGGTGACAGCGGCATCCACTGCGAAACCTGCCAACCAGAATAGCGGCATTGCCCACAGTGGGCGCACATAAAAGCCCAGCAGGAAAAAGACCGCCCATGACGCATCTTGCAGATGGTCAATCATTGGGCTGCGGGTCAGCAGCATGACCAGCAACAAGATGCTACCGACCAGCCATTGGTGTTTCGTTGAAAGTGTGAACATTGTTGTCTCCTAAAGCCCCTCTCCCCTTGAGGGAGAGGGGTTGGGGTGAGGGGTAATTACTTCGGTGCGTATTTGACTGTCACCAAACCGTTGATACCGTCCTGATTATACCCGTAGTTGGTTTGATAGTCCTTGTCTAGCACGTTGCGGATTTTTGCCCCGACTGCCCAGTCTTTCGACAATTGGTAATCAGCACGGAGGTCAACAGTGGCGTAGCCGGGTAGTTTGGTTGTTGCGGCATTGGTGGCATCGGAATAACGCTTGCCCTCACCTTGTACGGTTGCCCCAACATTGAATTTACCCAGCTTGCGGTCAATGTCCACGCTCGCCAGATGGTGTGGGCGGTTGATCAGGCGTTTACCGGCATTTTCCCCGCTGATGTTGTTGGCTTGTTGCAATGTGGCATTGCCACTGATGTCAAAACCGTGTATTTGGGTGCTGATGCTGGCTTCCACGCCTTTGATGTCAACTTTGCCCACATTGGTGGGCGTCCATTGCCCCCAAGTATTGGCGGGATCAACAGGTTGCCATGTGATGAGGTTGTCGACTCGGTTGTGGAATGCATTGGCTTCCCATGTGCCATGTTGCCATTTGCCTTGCACGCCAATTTCACGGTTACGGCTGGATTCGGCTTTCAAGTCGGGGTTGCCAATGCCGAAGGGGGTATCTGGGTAGTACAGGTCATTCATGGAGGGCGCTTTAAATGCTGTACCGTAACTGGCTTTCAAGCGCAGGTTATCGGACAGGTCATGTCCCACAGCAATAGTCCCGCTGTTATGCTTGCCAAATTGCTGGCTGGCATCGCGGCGCATGGATAGTTCCATGTCAGTTTTGCCGAAATCCTGCTGGTAATTGGCAAAGATGCCGCTATTCTTGTTGGTTTTTTTGCTGTATTGCTGGTCGCCAGGACTCCAGACATCAAGATCAGAGGCTTGGATCTTGTCTTTCTGCTGGTCTATACCAAGCGTCAAGTTACCCAAGTGCAGAATTTGGCTGTCCACTTGCAGGCTGCCCATCGTGCGTCTGGTTTTGTAACCGTTGCTGAATGTGCCGTTGTCGTAATTGTCCTGGGTATCGTCCAGTTGACCTAATTGCGCAGTTACAGTGGTTGTTGCGTTGATAGGGGCAGTGAGTTTGCTTGCAAGGGTTTGCTGTTCCGCCGTTTCTGTCGGGTTGCTGGTTGTGGGCGTGAAAGCATTGTCATAGGCGCTGTCACCTGCGGTTTGGGTCAGGCTGGTTTCCACTTGGACATGGTTGGCGAAACGGTGTCCAACCCGGAATGTACCATGATTGCGCTCATAACCGTCGCGCTCAAGGGTTGTGTCTTCGCGGTGGGCATTGATACCCCCTGCCTGTTCTGCACCAATGCCCATGTTGTACCAGGTGTTGGCATCACCCCCGGCAAAATTGAGATTGACGCTGTTGGTGTCGTTGGTGCCTGCTTGTAATACCAATTCAGGCTGGAAGCCCGCTTTGCTTTTGCGGGTAAACAGTTGGATCACACCGCCGATGGCTTCCGAACCGTAGAGGCTGGAGCGTGAGCCACGTACCACTTCAATACGCTCTATTTGTGCCACTGGAATGTGTTGAAAAGACACAGTACCTAATGTCGCTGACCCCAGTTTTACCCCATCAAGTAGCACTAGCACGTGGCGGGATTCTGTGCCACGTAAGCGTATTGATGTGCTTTTTCCGATGCCGCCATCGTTACTGATGCTCAAACCCGGTACACGACGTAGTACTTCCACCACATCCGTTGCCTGATACTTCTCAATATCCTTGCGGGTAATGATGGTAACTGGGGTGAGGGTTTCGTCCACTGTCCGCGCCTTGCGGTCAGCGGTGACAACGATTTCGTCGAGTTGGGTGGTGGTTTCTTCCGCCAACACAGTCGGGGAAACGGACAGGCAAATAAGGGCAGTGCCACACACAGCGGCAAAAGGGAATGCTTTCATAAGATTAGGGTTTCCAAAACGGTGCGCCCATCGCGCACTTTTACGGGTAACGGTTGTGTTTTCCTTGAGGTGAGGGGTAAACACACCGTGCATCGTCAGGCTGGTATCGGGCTTGCGTAAACGCTTACCGTTGCGAGGGCAGCACGGGTTTTGCACCCGTTTCCCATTGACCTTGTTCCCATCTTGCGATGAACAAGCACCTGAACAGCGCGGCAAGGTACGGGATTAGGCGGGCAGAGTCAAATAATGTACCTGGGTTTCCACCGTGCCATCTGGGTAAAGGACAATGTCCCGCCAGGCCGGGCGTATATGGTCAAGCATATAGGTAGGCGTATGCAGTTTGAGTTGTACGCAGGTGGCAGGTGTACCGTACACGGGCACGACCTGTCCGCCAACGCAGGCGCTGCCGATAAATTCCTGATGCAGATGCCCGCAGAATACCGCCTTTACCTGCGGGAAATCGGCAACCACATCCCAGAAGGCTTCAGCTTCCTGCAAGCGCATCGAATCCATCCACGGGCTGTTGACCAGCACCGGATGGTGGTGGAGGAAAATGAGTGCATGTTTTTCAGGGTATACGCCCAGTTGCTGGCGCAAATCAGCCAGTTGCTGACCGGAAAGGTGGCCTTCCTCCCTGTCGGTCTCGCTGCTGTCGAGCAGGATGATTTGCCAGCCTTCCAGTTGTATAGGTTCACAGTAACGGATATTGCCGTTGAGGTTGGCCTGCATCAGCTCGGGAACGTCATGATTGCCGGGGATGACATGCACGGGTAGTGGGAATGTGTTCAGTATCTGGTTGCAACGCTGGTAGGATGCTGCCGTTTCTTCCTGCACCAGATCGCCACTGACGATCACGGCGGCATGTTCTGGTTGCTGGTTGGTACGCAATGCTGCCAGTACGGACTGCAAGGTTTGATTGGGATAAACGGTCTGGTCTTTGAGCCATTCGAGCGGGCGATCATCCACGGAGTAACAGTGTGAATCCGTAATCTGGAAAAGCCGGAGGGCGGATTTTTTCATTATGTTAAGCTCCATGCATGGCGAATACCGAAGGGAGCTATGGTACTGCAAATGCGTTTAATTGACACACATTGCCATTTTGACGAGCCGGATTTTGCTACCGACCGGGCAAAAATTTTGCAGCAAATGCAGTTGCTTGGCGTAACCGATCTGGTTTTACCGGCAATTACTGCGGCAAGCTGGGCGCGTTTGCGGGCAGTCTGTGCGGAGTTCGCCGGTTTTCATGCCAGTTACGGCTTGCATCCGGTTTATCTGGTAGAGCATCGCCCGGAACATTTGCTCGCTTTGCGTGACTGGCTAGAACAGGAAAGGCCAGTAGCCGTCGGCGAATGCGGGTTGGATTTTTTCCTGACGGAACTGGATGTGCAACAGCAGGAAACCCTGTTTGCGGCACATCTGCAACTGGCACGGGAATTTGATCTGCCCTTGATTATCCATGCCCGCCGTTCGGTCGATCACATCATCAAGCATCTACGCCGTTTTCCCGGTAGTCGTGGTGTTATTCACAGTTTTGCCGGTAGCCAGCAACAAGCTGATACCCTAGTCCGGCTGGGATTTTGTCTGGGCGTGGGGGGAACGTGCACGTATCCGCGTGCCAGCCGCTTACGCACGATCCTGTCCCGTGTGCCGCTGGAGTCGTTGCTACTGGAAACGGATGCGCCTGATCAGCCTGATAGCGAATGGCGCGGCAAACGTAATGACCCCACCCGCTTGCCCATCATTGCCGCTACCCTTGCGGACTTGCGTGGTGATACCATCGCGCACATCGCAGATGTCACAACCCAAAATGCATTACGGCTGTTCCGCTTATGAAATACTTTTTTCCTGTCCTGATGGCGCTGGTTATTCTGACCGGTCTTGGTCTGGCATTGACCCCCTACGTTGCCGACTATTTCTTTCCTTCACAAACCAACGGTTTACGGGCAGCGAAACCGGATGATGTCAGGGCGGCACTGGCTGATTGGTTTGGTACGCCGCTAGAGGCATTTGCCGATGTGCAGGGTGTCCAGCAAATGTCTGCCGGGGGAAGTGTGGCCTGGTTTGCGTTTGCGGTAGATCGTCAGGCAGTGGAGCAGTTTATCCGCAGTAACCGTCTGGAACAGCGTGAACTGAGCGAGGAAACCATGCGGCAGGTTTTCATGGCAGATAATCCACCTGCTGCATGGTGGCAGCCCCGCGCATTAACCCGCCAAACCTGTTTTATAGGTACGGGTGAGGGGCAAACAGTGGGGCTGGTGTATAACGCCGACCTGCGGCGTGGTTTCCTGATCGTCAAACGCCGCCAGAAAACGCATAGCTTCTGAAGCTCAGGTTTGAGGCTGGCTATACTTTTCCTGAAACAGGGTACGGGCTGTTTGCGCCCATTCTTCCAGTGGCAAATTGATGTCATTACCAATTACGCGCTGGATGACACGGGCATCGTCATGGGTAAACTCGGCAATCTGGCGATACGTGATAATGCCGAGTGCCTGTAATTTGCTGGCCAGTTTCTGGTTGATACCCTGAATCAGGGTCAGGTCGTCACTTTGTCCATTGGCACGTTGTTCAAGGGTTGGCAGGATGGCTGGGCGGGATACCGCAACAGGTTCCGACTTGTTGGCAAGCTCCTGTTTGTGTGCTGCCAGTTCCTGTTGCTGGTTTTGCAGTTGCTGGCGCAGGATGCCAAGGGTTTTTTCCTGCTGGTGCAGCCTTTCGAGCAGGGTTTCATATTGCTTGCGGGTGGATTCTAGGGTTTTGCGGGTTTCCAGAAACTGCCCGTAGTCAGCATCGGAAGGTTGCGTATTCAGCTTGTGCAATGCCTGCTCCAGTTGGCGAAGTTGCAGACGTAGTGCGGCATTTTCCTTGATGATGTCTTCGTAATTGCGCCGCAAGCCGGTCAGCTCGTGCTTGCAATCTGTCGTTCGCCCGCTGTAGATGAATTTACATGCCCACCAGCCAACGCCAAGACCAACGGTTACTGCCGTTATCAGGAACGCAGAAATCTGGAGGGCAAGGTATTCCATGAATTATTCCTCTAATACGGTAATTTCAATTCGCCGGTTCTGTTGGCGACCTTCGTCGGTGCTATTGTCAGCGACAGGGCGGACGGAGCCGTAACCCTGGGCTTTGACCTGTTCAGGGTGGATGCCCTTGGATAGCAGATAAGTGCGGATTGCCTCTGCTCGTGCCTGGGTTACTGCCATTTTGCCTAGTGCAGTGCCGCTGTCATCCGTGTGGGCAGATACTTCAATTTTCATTTGCGGGCTTTTCTGAAGTTCAGTACTGATGTTTTCTAGAATACTCATGCTGTCGGCTTCCAGCTCTGCCCGCGCATAGTCAAACTGGATGGCGCTCAGGTCGATTTGCTCTACCGGATGTTTCTTGGATGGAATGTACAGACCGGCCGCAGGAGGCGGTGTTTGAGGGATACTGGCTGCATCTATGGCTGCGGTTTGCGCAATTTCGACACGGTTTTCAACGTTCCGCACCCCGTATACTTGCCGGATAGTGTTTTCCAGTTGGGTGGCAACGTTTTCATCAACCACAGCGCCGCTCAGGATGCCGTCACGCCCTTGGAAGCGGATACCATCCGCAGGTAAACCTGCTTCGCTCAGGGCTTGCCGGGTGCGCTGCAACAGGTCGGTTTCGATGTCTGACTGTTTGAAAAGGATGGCAAATACGCTCAGCGTTGCTGCAATCAGCAACACCAGAAACACAACCAGCGGGAATAACGGTTTTTCGTACAAAATGGTGGGGGTAGCCATCGGAAACTCCATCAACAAATCCAGAAACCATAGAATATAGTCTAATGGCTCAGGAAACAGGCTAATGGATTTGGTTAGACTCAGCCATTGCCAAGCGGATGGAATGGGTTGATCGTGGGATTAGCAGGATAACCTGCTAATTTTTAATGATAAACGGCATGGGGCTGCCTTCGGGTTGCTACCGCAGATATTGGCGAATCAACTAATAAAGGAAAGGATTTCGCGAGCTTCCTGTTTCTGGCGGGTTCCACCTTCGCCCAACACATCCTTGAGAATGTCTGCTGCCGCTTCTGGGTTGCGCAAATCAAGGTAGGCTCGGGCAATATCCAGCTTGAGGTCAACATCCGGTACATCCGGCTCGATTTTTTCCGGTTCCGGGATTTGCTCATGTGCCGGTTTGCTACGGGATATGGGCGTTGTAACTGTTTCAACAGCAGGAACGAGCGGCTGGATGTCAGTTGCCGGTTTGGGAGCTGCCGGGATGGTCGTGATGCTGGGTTCATTTTGGTTGCGTCGCAACAGCCACAGCAGCGGCAGCATCAACAGTGCCATGATACCCAGCAAAATCCACGGCAGACGGTTGGAACCGGCTGCATTGCTTTCTGCAACGGCAGTGGCGGCTCGTGCCTGTTGCAGGTCATTGCTGAGCGCTTCGTTTTTGCTTTTCAGCTCATCCAATTGGGCTTTGAATTCGTCTGCCAGCCCCTGACTGTCAGCCAGATCCATCTTGGCTGTTTCCAGTTGTGTCTGTATTTCGGTGTTTTCACCTTGCAGGTCGACTATCTGTTTTTGTAGTGCAGCAATATCAGCAGTTGCCGGGCTGGCTGCTGGTTCGCCTGTTGCCGCCGATACAGGTTCCGTGGTGGTTTTGTCAGAGGGGGCTTTATCAGGTGCTGTTTTACCGGTAGATGCTGCTTCAAGTTCCTTGATGCGGGTTTCCAGTTTGTTGATTTCGGCATCTTTGGTTTTTTTGGCGGTCTCGTAGTCTGCGATCAGCCCTTGTAATTCGGCATTTTCGTCCTCCAGCAGTTTGAGGGTTTCCGCCATTTCTGCCCGTTCGGTTTCGAGGGCTTTCAGCCTTGCCTGAATTGCCGGGTCAGTAGCACTTGTATTGGGCGGTGGTGGAGGTTGCAGGCCAGGAATGGAATCAGCCTTCGGCAGGTTCAGTGTCTTGCCGATACGCATCCGGTTCAGGTTGCTGTCGATGAACGCATCCGGGCTGGCCTTGATAACGGCTTGCATGATGGCTGCCCGGTTGGTGGTGTAACCGGGGTATTCCTTGCTGATGATTGCACCCAGCGTGTCACCGGGTTTGACTTCCCATGTCTTGTCTTCTGCCAGCACGGAACCAGCTAGGCAGAACCACAATGCCAATGCGGAGACCGAGGTCGCCAGCAAACGGGGTGTAGGGTGCATTT
Source organism: Thiothrix sp. UBA5583 (assembly GCA_002425225.1). Lineage (GTDB taxonomy): Bacteria > Pseudomonadota > Gammaproteobacteria > Thiotrichales > Thiotrichaceae > Thiothrix > Thiothrix moscowensis. The sequence goes on along the minus strand of DILV01000023.1, from coordinate 50,292 downwards.
TGTTCATGTTAGTCAACCAGTGTATCCATCAGGTCAATCATAAATTCGGTATCTTCCTGACCCTGTAATTCCCATCCCTGTAGCCCCAGACTTACCAGTACCGAGTTGCTTTTGGTATCAGCGGTCATGGCGGGGAGTAATTGCCGCAAATCATCGTGTCGTGCCTGCAAGCGTGGGCCAGCCAGCAATACATGGCGGATGACGTGTATTTCACTGCGTACCAGTGGTCGCAATTGCTCCCTAATCATTCTGGAAAGACCCTGAAAGGCATCCCGCAGGAAAAACCCTACATCAGCCTTACCTTGTAGCAGTTGTTTGGCAACCAGCACATAGGTGTCAACCGTTTGGGTTTCGACATTCCGGGCTGACAGGTTGGCGGGTTCCAGCATGATCATGGAAATCAGATTGACATCCGGGTCGTCCGTGGTGGCAATCCGCGTGCCGGGTTGCAACTGTTCCACTTCATGGATGCTGGAGTCAGCGGAGACCGCAATAATGGCTTCGTCTGATATGTTTATCGGGGTGGCGATGGCAACAAAGCCTCGCTCACGTACCAGCATGGCAGCGTCAAAGGGGTTGGCATAGATCAGGTCAATGTTGTCCGCACGGATGGCATCGCGCTGGCTGGCAAAATCCTGATACAGTTCCAGATGGATGTGTTCACCCAACTGGCGTTGCAACCAGGTATTGAAGATGTACCAGCCTGCAATTTTGGTAGGCGGAAAATCAGGGCTAACAGTCATCACATAACGCATGGCCTATCTCACCTCCTGTTTCATGAGTGCAGCTTCTTCCTGCTTCATACGGGCGTACAGTTCAATACAGGCATCTACCTGCTTGCGTGAAGGCTTGCGCCGCACCGAGGTGCAACTGACGGGTTGTCCGTCACGGACATTGAGGATGATGGTGGCGTAAACCCAGTAATAACGCCCATCTTTGCGTAGGTTTTTGACATAGCCATGCCATTTTTGACCGCTTGCGGCGGTGTCCCATGCATCCTTGAATGCCGCTTTGGGCATGTCAGGGTGGCGGAGAATATAGTGCGGTTGACCGATCAGTTCTTCTTCCGTATAGCCTGACATATCCACAAATGCCTGATTGCAATGGGTTATGACACCTTGCAGGTCAGTTCTGGATACAATCAGCTTTCCTTCAGGAAAGGGCACTTCTTCGTCTTTGACAAGAACATGCCGTGAAGTACCATCGTAGTAATGCAGCAGGTGCGTGGTGTACGGCTCCTGCACATTTTCAGGTTTCATGTCGTCCATCGCAAATCTCTCTTGATCCTGCATCAGACACTCGCGTGTGCAGAACCGGCTGTTCTTATTTGGGCTACGTCACGTGACTGTCCGGCGTTGATCCGTCCTCAGATAATTTTGCCGATACTTTCAGCAGCACGTTTAACATCAAGGAAAATCAATCCCAGGCGGGCATTGGGTTTCGCCAGTACCGTGACGACTGCTTCATGACCGGCATGAGTCATCAGGATGTAACCGCGAGCTCCCTTGATCAAAACCTGTTCCAGAGCGCCACGTGCCAATTCTTCCGCTGTACGGTCGCCGAGTGACAACATCGCCGCACTCATCGCACCCACGCGGTCTTCATCCATGCCGGAAGGCAGCAGGGATGCCATCATCAGGCCATCAGTGGACAGGACGGCAGAGGCTTCTATGTCTGCGGAAGAGCCATTCAGGTCACTCAAAATGGAATTAAGCATTTCAGAACGCATGTATTATTCTCCTTGGTTGTAATGGATTTACATCAAACAGGTATTTCAGTATTGCCGTAACGCATTTCCAGTGCCCACACCAGACGCTTGAAGTCCGGCTGGTTGAACTGGGGAACGCCTCCGATGATCAGGGTGAAGCGATTCTGACCGATGTACAGGGGCCAGAAACCCACTTCACTGTTGCCGCTGGCATCCACTAGCCCCCAGGCACGTTGCCGGTAGCCGAGGTTGCCTTGCAACAATTCCTTGTGCCGTGCATAAACAGCCGTGAGGTTGGCACTCAATGCAGCCAGTTCTTCAGCAGCTTCGTGCGTATATCCAGCACTGCCGAGATAAAGCCCACGGCTTTCTGCCAGAATGGCTTTGCCTTCATCAGACATGCTGCGCAACAGTTGTGGCAGCAGCCTTTCCAGTGTTTCCTGCGGCGCTCTTTCGCTGCGTTCCAGCCCGGCAATCAGGCCAGCTTCCTGCATCCAGTGGACAAATTCAAGGGCACGTTTCTTTTTGTAGCCACTTAACTCACAGGCTACGTCCACGTTGAAGAGCGGAGTTTCCGCTTCCTGTAACAGCCTGTGCAGGAATTCCCGCCCCGGTTCGGCGGCTTTGTCCTGTACGGCGTAATAAGTGCCGCCAGGCGTGATACCGAGGTAGAGGTTTTCAGTGAGTATATACTCGCTCATTAGTGTGTCACTCCTGGATCCAGTGAGAACAGCAATGCCTGAACTAACATGGTGACATCCTTGTGACTGCGGGCATCAATCTCGAATACCGGGGATTGCAGGGATAACCCTTCCAGCCACTGCCGGTATTCAGCCAATCCTGGCTTGCGTTGCATGTCCATACGGGTAACGCCAACAACCAGTTGTTTCTTTTCAATGAAATCGCGGAATGCGTTGGTGTAGAAACGCAAATCCTGTTGGGGATCCTTGCGGGTATTGTCCAACAGCAGGATGAGGCCGATCCCGCCTTTGGTCAAAATATCCCACATGAAATCGAAACGCTCCTGTCCTGGCGTGCCGTACAGGTGTACCCGCTCATTTTCACTTAACCGGATCAGGCCATAATCCATTGCCACTGTTGTCTGTGGCTTGCGGCTTTTGGTCATGTCCGATGCGTATTCATCGGTGGTAATGGGCTTGATGTCACTGATGGCTGCAATCGCGGTTGTTTTGCCCGCGCCAACAGGTCCGGTGAAAATGATTTTACGGTTGATGATGCTCATAAATTACTTGCGGCCTCCTCCCAGCAAGCGCTTCAGCAGGCGTGAGAACAGGCCACGGCTTTCTTCCTTGGGCTTTTCTTTTTCACGACTTTTGAGTTTGGTCTGATCCATTTCAAACAGGTTAAGTGTGCTGGCTGCGGTATAAAATGCGAAAACGTAACGTTGTGGTATATCCAGTGCCTGAGCAATCTCAAACGCATTCCCCGGACGCTGGTTCCACAGTGCTGCAATACGCATGATGTGTGGAAACTGTTCAAGGCGTGTCATGTTAGGCCAGTGTTTCAGGGAGACTTGCTGGTTGATGTCAATGCTGCGGCTCATGCGTCCCCTTGAGGTCAGCAGGCTAATCACCCAAACAAACGCCTCCATGTCCTGTAAACCCGACTGGTTTTCCTCGGCTTGGGTTTGCAACTGGTTTAGTTCGGCACTGCTAGGTATATGTAGAGTAACCTGCCCGGTTTGCACAGGATTATTGCATAACATGCTGAATTCATCTGACCGGGTGTCCAGTGTGCAATATGCCTGACACCTGCTAGGCATGAGCAGGGCAAAATGCCCGTTGGGCAGATTGATTTGCACGGCCTCATCGGCTTGCCGGGTCAGACGCAAGGCATCCAGAATATTGGTCAGCAGATAGTTTTCCGGCGTAAACAGCATCACTTCCAGATGCCATGCTGATGGGTTGTGGACATCCTCATGCTCGCCACACAATTCACGCCAGCGACGTTCAGCCACTTCAGGAGGAATGGAAGGCTCGACCGGGCGGGCAATTTCTTCCATGCTGATGTCATTTTCTGCCGGGTCAAATACTGTTTCCACGACGGGGACGGAAGGCGTTGCGGGCGTGGTGTCTTCTTCCTCGTCTTCCGTCAGGTTGAGAACCAGTGAGCGCAGTTTTTTTGATGGCGTGGAACTAACCCCAAACGGCTGTGGTGAAAGGCTGCCGAACAGGCTTTGTGCGGATGGCAGCGGTTCTGTTTCTTTGGTGCTGGCGAGGGCATCGACCTGACGGGAAACGGAGGGTTGGGCAACCAGCATGTTGGATGCCTGATTGGCGGCTTCAGTCAGGGCTTTGGATGTCAGTGGCTTGGGAATCCAGATGCCGTTGGGTATATCGACGGAGTGGACAGACAGAACAATGCCTGGCTTGCCGGAGTGGGCACGTTTCTCCCATTCATCGCGTGCACCGGGATGGTCATAGTCAACGATCAGTACATCTGCTTCAGATTCGGTAACAACCTTGAACAGATTGCGGCCTGCTCCTGCAAAAAAGAATTCCAGAATAGCCCTGTTATGCGGGCTGATGCTCAACAGTGCTACTTTGAGTGGCCCGGTTTTGGTATGTTTCAGCATAATCCTGCCTGCTTATCGTTGTTTTACCAATGTTCGGATTCCTGCTGTTTTTCTCTCCACAAAGCGGAAACTTCATGCCCTGCCTCCTCCAGATGTTTCACCATTGCATTTAGCTTTTCCCTGTCGCGTGTATACTGGTAAATGTTCACAAGTTCCTGCTCCATGTTTTCATTTGTGTTGCCAGCCAGCATTTCTGCTTCCAGCAATTCCCTCGCTGTATCAATCTGTCCATACTCAAGACAGGCAAATACCTCCTCCATGACATCGGTATATTGCGATGTTTCCTGGCTGCGCTCAATGTGCAACAATCTGGCTGTCACGTGATCCTGACCGGTGGTCAGTAGTGAGCCTTTGCGCCACTGTGAGCCTGCCGCCGGAGTCGTATCCTGCTTCATCCATTCGGTAAAGAATGTCTTGTCTTCAGGTGACAAGTCTTCTCCAACCAATTCTAGCAGGCGCTGCCGCAACAATTGACCGGCATTGTCCAATGCGAGAAAGGCGTCCTGAAGGCTACCGGGCAACCTGTCAAGCAGTGATTCGTGCTGTGCCAACAGTATCCGCTGGGTGTGGGCTCGTAAATCCTGGGGATGCCGACGGATGTGGTGCGACAAAAACCGCCACGCATCAACCGGCTGATAATCTTTCTGGATACGCAAACGACGCTCACCTGCCAAGCTAAAGGCTAATGGTAATTCAGGTGGGACTTGAGTGCTTTCCCCTCGCAGCAACTTTCCAAGCATAGTATGTGACCGCTAAAAATACGTACTCTTTATAGTTGATTTCTGAGCATATATCAGAAGTTTTTTTGATCATAGACTATAAAGTTGTGCAGACTGCCTTTTTCAGATGAAAGGTGACACACTCTACCTGTATGATACTGCTAGAATATTCATGCGAAGGAAGCGCAGGGAGTAGCTTGATGATATATTTGATGATACAAATTGGATTTCTTCTTGTATTGGCAGCAGCCCTTGGGGTTGCTGTAGGCTGGTGGGTTCGGGGTAAAACCCCAGACCGGGAACGATCCCCCTTCAATGAACTGCCGGATAACCCGTTCGATGCCCGTTTCCGTCTGGAACAGTGCCACCGTGACAATGCCACTCTCCGCCGCGAGTTGAAAGACATGGAGGAACGAGCCGAAAAACTTCAGTCACGCTACGATAGCACCGATCATATTGATGACGGGATACTGGAGCGTCTGGAAACGGCAGAAATTCGGGCGCAGGCATTGCTGGAAGATTTGCAGGTACGTGACGATACCATCCAGGTACTTGAGCGTGAACTGGAATCTTTGCGTGCCAAATCCTGATGTCTTGTCCGTGAAGTGCTGCTACTATCTTGTGACCACCTTTCAGGATCAAACATAAGGCAGTATTCATGAGTACCAGGAAAACATCTTCCCTGCTGGAGCAAGACATTGACATCGTTGGTGATGTTTCATTTAACGGTGATTTGTATGTGCAAGGGCGTATCAATGGTAATATAGTCGCGCCGACTGATTCCGATGCTGCGCTCTATTTGCAGGAAGGTAGTGAGATCACCGGTGAAATCAGGGCGCCTGTCGTGGTTGTCGCAGGCAGGATTGCAGGCGACGTGTTTGCGTCCCGGCGGATTTCCCTGAAGTCTACGGCCGAGATTGTTGGTAATGTCCATTATAGCGAAGTCCTGATGGAGCAAGGGGCTAGTGTCAACGGCGTGTTGACCTGCCTGCGGAGCAGGGATGTCTGACCTTGCTCTATATTAAGGTTTTCTAAAAAACTTATACAAAAATCAGGAAAGAGTGCTAGCATTATCAACGTGGGGTTCCCTGACAGGGATAGGCAGGTGACTCCCGAAAATAGTGATGGCGGGTTATGCCGTTGTCATGACAGACGGGGCTTCAGACCACGTCCCGCTGGTTTTTAGATTCATACAATATTTTTTTGTGGAGATTTTTGAAATGACTCAATATCGTGTGCTGATCGCTGCCCTGCTGGCTGCATTCGCTCTGACTGCTTGTGGTGAAAAAGCTGCTGAAGCTCCTAAGAAAGACGCTGCTGCTCCAGCACAACAAGGCATGAGCGGTATGTCTGGTATGGGCGGTATGTCTGGCATGGCCGGTCAAGCTGCACCTGCTGCTGCTCCAGCCGCACCTGCTGCTCCAGCCGCGCCTGCTGCTGCACCTGCTGCTCCAAAGTGATCTTCCAGCCGTTTGGCTGACTGATTGCACGACAGGGCGGAGATTTCCGCCCTGTTTTGTTTGAAGGGTATCCTGTCTCTGGCATAATTCCGCCATGTTCATTATGGCAAGCCGTTTACCCAATGAGTTACTACCAACATCACGTCTTTTTCTGTACTAACCAGCGTGCCAACGGGGAAGCCTGTTGTGCCAGTTTTGATGCGCAGGCCATGCGCGATTATGCCAAGCAGCGTACCAAGGAGCTGGGCTTGCACAAGGATGGCAAATCCCGTATCAATTCCGCCGGTTGCCTGAACCGTTGTGCTGAAGGCCCGGTAGTAGTCGTTTACCCGGAGGCTATCTGGTATACGTGGGTGGACAAGGAAGACATCGACGAAATCATTGAAAGCCATTTGCAAAATGGCAAGCCGGTTGAACGCCTGATGCTTGACCCGGTGTGATGGAAAAGCTGCGGTATTACGCCCTGTTGGTGCGACTGGATCGGCCCATCGGCATTTATCTGTTATTGTGGCCGACCTTGTGGGCGCTGTGGATTGCGGCGCAAGGTGTACCGGACACTACCATTCTACTGGTGTTTGTCGCCGGAGTGGTGTTGATGCGCTCTGCTGGATGCGCCATCAATGACTACGCAGACCGTGATTTTGACCCGCATGTTGCCCGTACCAAAACCCGCCCGCTGGCTGCCGGGCTGATCACCGCCAAAGAGGCGCTGGGTGTGTTTCTGGTGCTGTCACTGGTTGCTTTTCTGCTAGCTCTGTTGCTGAATGGTCTGACTATCGCATTGTCATTGGTGGCTGTTTTGCTGGCTGCAACTTACCCGTTCATGAAACGTTTTCACCATTTGCCCCAGGTGCATTTGGGGGCTGCGTTTGCTTGGGCAATTCCGATGGCGTTTACTGCAATCAGCGGGGAAATGCCGCCCTTACTGGCATGGTTGCTATTTGTGGCGGCGCTGTTGTGGACGACGGCTTATGACACCATGTATGCCATGTGTGACCGGGAGGATGATCTGAAGATCGGGGTGAAATCATCCGCCATCCTGTTTGGTCAACATGACCGCTGGGTAATCGGTGTCTTGCAGGTATTCACCTTGTTGCTACTCGGGCTAGTGGGCTATCTGGCGGGGCGTGGGCTGTGGTTCTGGGCAGGATTGTTGTTGGCAGCCGGGTTTGCCATTTACCAACAGTGGCTGATACGCAACCGGGAACCCTTGCCCAGCTTGCAGGCGTTCCTGAATAACCACTGGTTGGGAATGGCGGTTTTCATCGGTTTGGCAACAGATTATGCGTTAACATGAATATTCCGTTACAATCCGGGCTTTTACGACAATTTTTGAGCTTGCTTTATGTCCAGACAATCCAGTTTTAACCGTGAAGAACTCCTGCAATGTGGTCATGGCGAAATGTTCGGCCCTGGCAATGCCCAGTTGCCTACGCCCAACATGCTGATGATGGATCGTATCCTGCATATCAGCGATGAGGGTGGTAAATACGGCAAAGGGCAGATTCTGGCGGAACTGGATGTGACGCCTGACTTGTGGTTTTTCGATTGCCACTTTCCCGGCGACCCGGTGATGCCTGGTTGTTTGGGGCTGGATGCCATGTGGCAAATGGTTGGTTTCTATCTGGCTTGGTTGGGTAGCCCCGGTCATGGGCGTGCACTTGGCGTTGGTGAAGTCAAATTCTTCGGTCAGGTGCTGCCGAAGGCCAAGAAAGTGACTTACAAGATTGATCTGAGTCGGGTCATCACCCGCAAACTGGTGATGGGTATTGCGGATGGCAGTCTTGAAGTGGACGGGCGTGAAATTTATACGGCCAAGGATCTGCGCGTCGGTCTGTTTACCTCCACCGATAATTTCTAAGCCATCTACACTCCTGATATGAACTTCCTGCCTGTGGTTTGTCCAACCGGGCAGGAAGAAACTTTGTCCTGATCAGGAGAATTATCATGAAAAAACAACTCGCCGCCTTGCTGTTGGGCATGTTTGCCCTGAATGCCGCCCATGCCGAGGAGAGCAAGCCTGTGTATGACCGTGTAGCCTTTTCCGTCAATGCAGCCAAAGAAGTGCCCAATGATGTGCTGAGTGCAGTGTTGTATGCCGAGCAGCAAGGGCAGGATACGGTAGCAATGGCTGATGCAGTCAATCAGGCTATTACCTGGGCGATGGCTATTGCCAAACAGGAAAGTGCCGTGGAAAGCCGTACCCTTAATTACACCACCAATCCGGTGTATGCCGATGGGCGTATCAGTGGTTGGCAGGTACGCCAGAGCATCCAGCTCAAAAGCAAGGACAGCAAGGTATTGAGTGGCTTACTGGGCAAGTTGCAGGAAAAATTGCGAATCGAAGGTATCAACTACAGTGTTTCCCCGGAAATGCAGGCTGAAACCGAAAAAGCCCTGATCGACCAGGCATTGAAAAACTTCAAGGATCGTGCCGAACAGCTCAAGACGGGGATGGGGCGGGCAGAATACCGGGTCGTGCGGCTGGATGTGCAATCGGTAGGCAATGATTTCCCGCAGCCCATGTACCGCATGGCAGCTATGGAGGCTGCTGGTGCGCCTGCTCCACCGTCACTGGAAGGTGGCAAGCAAAACCTGCAAGTGAATGTGCAGGCTGAGATTGAACTTTCAATCAATTAACTGTAAGATGCTGCGCTTTTCGCACATACGAATACATTTTGAGGATTTCAACATGAAGCCCGGCATTCACCCTAATTACAGAGAAGTCGTCTTTCAAGACATGACTAGCGGCTTCGCGTTCCTGACCCGCTCCACAACAGCGACCAAAGACAGCATTGCCTGGGAAGATGGCAAGGAATACCCACTGATCAAGGTGGAAATTTCCAGCCAGTCCCACCCGTTCTATACCGGCAAGCAGGCTATTTCCACTACGGCTGGTCGTGTTGAAAAATTCAAGAACCGTTACGCTCGCGGCAAGTAATTGCTGGCAGATTGCAACGGATTCATGCAATTATTGGAAGGCGCTCTCGATGGGCGCCTTTTTTGTTTGCAGGATGGAGAGTAGACGTGCGCGTTACAGGCATTTTTACAAGTATTCTCTTGTCAGCATCAGTCTTGCTGGCGGGATGTTCCGCTAACCCCGTGTCCGGTGAAAAGCAGTTTGCCTTGATGTCGGAGCAGGATGAAGTCATTGCCGGGCAGCAGGCTCATCAGGAAATTCTGGCGAAAAGTCCTCCTTACCGTGATGCAGCCATACAGGCTTATGTCAGCCGCATCGGGCAGACGATGGCAGCACAAAGCCATCGTAATAACCTGCGTTATCATTTCACGGTGCAGGATGACCCCGCAGTTAATGCTTTCGCCCTGCCGGGTGGCTATATCTACATCACTACCGGGCTGATGGCTTACCTGAATTCGGAAGCGGAACTTGCGGGTGTGCTGGCGCATGAAATTGGTCACGTGGCAGCTAGGCACAATGTCAGTCAGGCATCATGGGGTGCGGTCGGGTCAGTCCTGACTAGTGTACTGGCAGAAAAGCTGGGCAATGAAGAACTGATCAATGCCCTAGGCGAGATTGGGCTGCGCAAATACGGGCGTGACCAAGAATTGCAGGCTGATGGTTTGGCGGCAGAATACCTGGCCCGTGCCGGTTATGACCCTTCCTACATGGTCAATGTGATTGCGACCCTGCAAGCCTATGATCAGTTTACTGGCGGCGGTTCAGAGCCTTACCGTGATTTGTTGTCCACTCACCCGAGCAATGACCAGCGTTTGCAGCAGTTGATTGGTCAGGCAAGGCAATACGGTGGCGGGCGGCGTGATCCGGGGCATGAGTCTTACTTACGCCAGCTTGATGGCTTGCGTTTGCCCTTGGGTAATGGGCAGGTCGCGCTGGTGCGTTTGCTGAATACCCGTCCTGGCGATAATTTCAATACACTGGCACTGACCAGCCGATTGCGCAACAATGCAGCCATGCACTTGCGCGTCCTGAATGGCATGTTCCCAGATGGAGAGCCGCGTCCAGGCCAGTTAGTGAAGACCATACAATAACAACCCAACGCACAACAGTTAGAGAGTCATTTTTCAACCGGAATCAAACTGGCGGAGGAGCCATGTCAACATTAAAAGAAGATGCGTTGAAATATCACGCAGAACCGCGCCCAGGCAAAATTGCCACGGAAATCACCAAGCCAACCCTGACCCAGCGTGATTTGTCGCTGGCTTATACACCAGGGGTTGCTGAGCCTGTGCGCGAAATCCACAAGGATGCCGAAACTGCCTACCAATATACTGGCAAGGGCAACTTGGTAGCTGTCATTTCTGATGGCTCTGCGGTATTGGGTCTTGGCAATGTGGGCGCACTGGCAGGCAAACCCGTCATGGAAGGCAAAGGCGTCCTGTTCAAACGCTTTGCTGACATCGACGTGTTTGATATTGAAGTCAGCACCCAGGATGTTGAAGAATTTATTACCGTCGTAAAAAACATTGCGGTAACATTCGGCGGCATCAATCTGGAAGACATTTCTGCGCCACGTTGTTTCGAGATCGAAAAGCGTTTGCAGGAGATGCTCGACATTCCGGTATTCCACGATGACCAGCACGGCACTGCCGTCATTATTTCCGCAGGTTTGATGAATGCGCTGGAAATCCAGGGCAAGAAACTGGCTGACGTGAACATTGTTTGCGTGGGTGCAGGTGCGGCGGGTATTGCTTCCATGAACCTGTTGTCTGCGCTGGGAGCTGACAAGCAAAAACTGTTGATGGTGGACAGTAAGGGTGTCTTGCACACCGGTCGTACTGATCTGAACAGTTTCAAGCGTGACTACGCGGTAGAAACCGACAAGCACACACTGGCGGACGCTTGCAATGGTGCTGATGTGTTCATCGGTTTGTCTGGCCCGAATGTGCTGAGTGTGGACATGCTCAACAGCATGGCAGCCAACCCGATTGTGTTTGCCCTTTCCAACCCTGACCCGGAAATCGCGCCTGCAACAGCATTGGCTGCTCGTGATGACTTGCTGATGGCGACCGGGCGCAGCGACTACCCTAACCAGATCAACAACGTGCTGGGTTTTCCGTTCCTGTTCCGTGGGGCGCTGGATGTACGTGCGCGTTGCATCAATATCGACATGCTGAAAGCAGCCGTGTACGCACTGGCGGAGCTGGCTCGCGAACCTGTGCCTGCGGATGTATTGGCTGCCTATAATCTGGAAAGCCTGTCGTTTGGCAAGGATTACATCATTCCCAAACCATTCGACCAGCGTCTACGTGAGCGTGTGCCAACAGCCGTTGCCAAAGCGGCTGTTGACAGTGGTGTTGCCCGTCTGCCGTTATAAGCCGTTGTAAGGCGTTACCGGCGCTTCTACCTTGGACGCCTGCGGATTTGTCTGCGGGCGTCGGGTTGGGGCCAGATTCAGCTTTTCACCTTCCTGACGGATGCTGTAACGCAAGCCCATACGGTAACAGTGCTGTGCGTTGTCTGCTTCATTCATGGTTTCCAGCAGTTCAGCCAGTTCCAGATAGCCTTCCGCATTGGGTGCCTGATTAAGGCTGGCCTCAAAATAGTGTTTTGCCATCCCCCACAGCTTTTGCTGGTTGTACAGGCGTGCCAGCAGCAGCAATAGGGCAGGGTTGTTGTCGGGGCGTGCCAGTTGCCATTTCTCGGCTTGCTGGATGGTGTTGGCGAGGCTGTGATGCTGGATGCGCCCGTACAGGTCAGCCAGACCGTCATGCCAATGTTTGTTCAGGCTGCTGCCGAGCAGGCTGGCACAGGCCGCATCATCTCCCGCAGTATGCAATGCTTTGGCATACAGCAGAATGGCTTCATTGGTTTCACGTACTGCTGACGGCAGTTTTTTCCACATGGCATACAGCTTGTCGACCTGCTTGCCTTTGGCGTGCTGATGGAACATGGCTTGCAAGGTCGCGCCTTGTACCTTGTGCATGTCATCGTTTTTCAGCAGGTTTTGCTTGATCAGTTCCGGCAGCAGTTCCAGTAGGGCATCCCATTGTTCCTGTTTGTACAGGACTTTTGCCAGCAACTTGAGGACATAAGGGTGTTTGGGAGCCAGTTCCCGCAAACGAGTGAGGGTGGCGTGCGCTTGTTCAAGCTGGTCGCTGGCAAGCTGCATGTCTGCCTGCGAAACACCTACTGCGATATTGGCCTTGCCATCGCTTTCAATCGCCAGTTTCAGCAGTTCATCACGCTGGGCATACTCTTCCTGCATGTGGGCAGCACGGGCAGCCGCAAGGTAGTTCAGCAAGGGGGTGTCGCTGTGTGGGGCGTGTTCAATCAGCAGTTTCTTGCCTTTTTCCCAGTGGCCTTCGGTCAACTGGATCAGACCCTGGGTAAGGGCGCGGCTGGCCTTGCTGCCCAAGTGGGCTTCACGCAAGCGGCTGAGATTTTTCCGCAGGTTGAACACATGCCGTAACAATGCAATCGTGATGTAAAACAGGATGCAGGCCGCCACTACTGCCATGACCAGCGTGGCGGTTTTCATTTCAATGCTCCACACCCCCCAGGTAATGACTGCTGTGCCGGGGTTGGACAGAACCAGTTGCCCCAGCCAGAATAGGGCGGCAATCAGTAGCAGCAGAATGATGATGTAAAAGATCATTCGCGTTTGCCTCCTTTTTTGGGTACGGCTTCTGTTTCAGTGGCCGGGGATGGGGGGGGCTGGGCGGCAGCGGTCTCAGCTTGACGGGCGCTTTCCATTTGCTTGAGGCTGGCGGAAATATCCGGGAGCTGGAGTTGCAGGTTTTCCTTGGCAAATTCCGCCAGTGTCGCCAGCAAGGGTTCTGCCTGCTTTTCCGGGTAGTATGTGCCGACGGTTTCTTTTAGCAACTCAATTTGAGCCTGGAAGCCGGTATGGTCACGCTGCAATGCCAGCAATCGCAGGCTTTCCAGTCGCAGTTTCAGCAACTGGAACAGGGTCTGGCGGGCGTCAGCATCCAGTGCTGTCTGCAAGGGCTGGTCGAACTGGCGAACCACGACGGCGTGATTCAACGTCTCTAGTGCCTGACGTTTGTATTCTGCCCACAGGGAATTGCCCTCGATGTTGTCTTGCGGCTTGTTTGCTGGTTCTGCCTTGTCGGCTTCGGCAGAGGTTTCCACGGCTGGCAGCGGCTTGAGTGACAACAGGGTGGCGGAAATGCGTTGCGACAGCCCAGCAATATCCGGGATAGCTACCGCTTCGAGTGTGGAAATGTCTTTGGCAATCTGCTGGCGCACGGGAAGGTAGTTGACTGAACCCAGCTTGGTCAGCAGGGCATCTGCTTCTTTCAGGGCGGCAATGGCAGTTTTGGGGCTATGGTTCAGGTGCAATTCGCGGTTAGCCAGTTGTAGCAAGAATTCGACTTCAGCAACCTGCCAGTCTTTAGTACTTGCTGGTTGTGCAGACTGTTGCGCCCGTGCTTGCAGGAATGTGACCTGTTCCACTTGTGAGGCTACCGTTTCAGCAAACTGGCGGGTCTGGTTTTGCAGCCGAGCCATTTCCTGTATGGCTTGCTCATGGGTTGTTTGGGCTTGGGCGGTTTTGTCGGTGACTTCCTTGCGCAGGTTTTCCACTGCGTCGTTATTGGGAACCTGTTGCAACTGCTCGCGCAGTTTGACGATTTCAGCCGCGTTTTCCTTGGCTTTGCTATCCATGCGTTGCCAGTGTTTGTAACCGGCAGCAATACCAATGGTGGTGAAAAATAATGCTAGAGCTGACAGGAACAGGGCAAAACGGGCTGAGCCAGAGGCTTTTTGTCTGGCTTTGTGGGTTTCGCGGTCAAAACTGTCAACGGCGTCAACCGTATTCAGCGTCGTGTGCTCAGCTTGGTGTGTGGCTGGTTTGTCGATCATCGTTGTATTCCTGTGCCCAATGCGTGAGGGCTTGAAACATGGCCTCATCGCCGGGATTGTCTGCAATAACCAGGGTTGTGCTGAACCCTGCCTGCCGGGCAGTTTCCACCATGCGCTGGCTACCGACCAGCAGGGGAAGCGTCTTGATCCATGCAGGATTATCCAGCAATGCGAGTAGGTTCAAAAGACCTTCGCTGCTGGTGATGGCGATTATATCAAGCTGCCGGTTTTCGTGGTGTTGTTTCAGTGGGGTGGCGGCATTTGACGGGCGTAGACGGCGGTAAACTTCCACGTAATCTACGCTTGCCCCGCGTTGACGCAAGCTATCTGCCAGCAATTCACGCCCACCTTCACCCCGAAAAATCAGGATGCGTTTGCCCGCCAGTTGTTGGGTTGCGGGTAAGGCCAGAAAATCTTCGCTGGTGAAGCCACTGAGCGGAACCAAACTGGTGTTGTAACCGTGTTGTTGCAACTGCTCGGCGGTCTGTTTGCCGATAGCGCCCAAGGTCAGATGTTGCAAGGTTTGGCGTTGGGCTGCATCCAGCAGGCTCAGGCCAAAACGAACGGCATTGGCGCTGATGAAGATGACTACATCATAATCCTGCAAACCCGTCAGGAGCGTTTGGGCGGCTATGGGGTTTTGCGGGGGGGCAATGTCCATCACCGGAAACGGGATGACCTTTCCCCCAGCCTGCTCGACAAGCTGGCAGAAGCGTGCGGCCTGATGGGCGGGGCGGGTAACAACAATATGCAGGCCACACAGTGTTTCAGGCATGGATCCCCAGCGACGCCAGTACCTTGTCGCCACCTTGTGCCAGCAAGTCTTCAGCTACGGAGCGCCCCAAATCTTCCGGGTCAACCAGGCAACCGCTTCTTTCACAGGTATACATGGCGGAACCATCCGGGAAACCAATCAGCCCACGCAGGCGCAGCGCACCATCCACCAGTTCGGCAAATCCGGCGACCGGAATCTGGCAGCCACCATTCAGGCGGTGGTTCATGGCACGCTCGGCACGTACCCGGATGGTCGTTTCCGGGTGTCGCAAGGGAGCCAGCAGGTTTTCTACCCGAGGATCATTACGGCGACACTCGATACCGACGGCTCCCTGACCGATGGCGGGCAGGCTTTGTTCGGTGGAGAGGTAGGCGGTGATGCGCGACTGGAATTCCAGCCGGATCAGCCCGGCTGCCGCCAGAATGATAGCATCGTACTCTCCGTTATCCAGCTTGCCGAGGCGAGTGTTGACGTTGCCGCGCAAATCCTTGATCTGCAAATGCGGGTAACGGGCGCGGATTTGGGTTTGGCGGCGCAGGCTGGATGTGCCGACTACTGCACCTTCCGGCAATTCGTCCAGACTGCTGTACTGGTTGGAAACGAAGGCATCACGCGGGTCTTCACGTTCCATGATGATGGGCAGGTGCAAGCCTTCCGGGAACTCCATCGGTACGTCTTTCATGGAATGCACCGCAATGTCGGCACTGCCTTCCAGCATCCCCAGCTCCAGTTCCTTGACGAACAGCCCTTTGCCGCCGATTTTGGACAGGGGGCTGTCGAGAATCTTGTCGCCACGAGTGACCATGCCAACCATTTCGATCTGGAGGCCGGGGTGGGTTTCCTGCAAGCGGCGGGCGACGTGTTCGGCCTGCCACATGGCAAGGGGACTGGTACGGGTTGCGATGCGGATGATGTCAGCCATAATTCCTGCGGATGCCTGATTCAATAGAACCCCAGCACTTTACGGGAAACTGGTCGAGAGTTCCATCCTTGTGCATGATTGTAGGCTGCTTGTTTAAATAATCAGCGAAGCATGTTACGTTGCAGTGAATATTGGAATAAACACTTGCTTTTTTCTGTATTCAGGCTACATTAAGGTTTCAGTCGACGGAATGATAAAACTAACACGGAAGTTACCCCCTATCTTCCATTTACCTTGACTGAGAGGGAAACAGGCGGACACCCCCATGTACCGTCTGAAGCACTGTGCCGGACTTCAAGCCCGAGTCCGGCACGACCTCACTTGGCATCAAGTGGGTCGGATGCTTAAACGATACCCCAGCCCTGCCAAAGCCAGACACCACACAATACTTGCCCCGGTTGGCAAATCCAGCCAAACAGATACCACGATGCCAGCCCCGTAGCCCAAAACACCCGGCAAAAAAGCATGGCGTAGTGGTTGTGAGTCATGCACTACCGCTAATGCCGGAATCACCAGGCTGGCAAACACCAGATACACCCCGATCACCTGTACGGCTACGGTAATCACCACTGCAAACAACAGGTAAAAGGTTTTGCCTGTCAGCCATGCCGCCAGCCTTGCCGGAAACAGCCATGACACTAGCCAAAAGATGGTAGCCAGAAGTGCCAGTGGGAGTAAATCTACCCAATTCACCCACAGGATTTGTCCGCTTAACAGGTCACGCAAATGTTCGCCGCCGTGAGGGTTATCCGCCAGCAGCAACAAGCCACCAGTGGCTGACAGCACAAACACAATGCCAATCAGGGCTTCCTGTTGTCGCTGTAAATGGCGTTCTGCCCAGCCGAGCAACACCGCCCCCGTGAGTGCTGCACTCAATGCGACCGCCTGGGTTTCCCAGCCGTGGACATCCCAATCCAGACTATGGGCAGCAATCACCCCCATCGCGGCAATTTGCGCAATTGCCAGGTCGATGAAAATGATACCTCGGCGCAATACCTCTCGCCCCAGCGGGATGTGGGTTGCCAGTACCAATAATCCGGCAGCAAGGGCGGGGGCGAGAATGCTGAGTTGTAAAGACCAATCCATGTGTTCAGGTACGACTGCTGGTCAGGCGGTTGATGATGTCATCGAACAGCTTGAACAAATCATTGGCTGCGGGTGTACCACCGACGGTGGAGGGCAGCATGATCACTGGAATTTCTGCCTTGCCTGACAACCATTGGGCCGATTTGGGGTTTTCGTAAGCCGAATGGATGACGAATTTGGCGGGCGTGGTTTGCAATTGCTGCAACACGCTGGTCAGGTGCGCGGTCGTTGGCGGAATGCCGGGTTTGGGTTCCAGCGTGGCGACTGCTTGCAAGCCCAGCCAGTCTTGCAGGTATACCCAGCTTTTGTGATGAACCACGACAGGCGTACCGCGCAAGCCTGCCGCTTGCTGTTGCCAGCCTTGCATGGCGGTTTGCCAGCGGTTGTTGAACTGGGCGTAACCTTGCTGGTAATGCGCGGCGTTGGCAGTGTCGAGTTGCGCCATGCGTTCTGCCAGTGCCTTGGCAACTTGCACAATGCGGCGCGGGTCGGTCTGGATGTGTGGGTTGCCGTCAGCGTGGACATCGCCCATGCTACGGTCGACTTTGGCAGGAATATCCAGCAATTGCACCTGTTCGGCTGCCATGAAATGCCCCGGTTTGCCAGGCTGGATGACGGCATTACCAGATTTTTCCAGCAGTAATGGCAACCAGCCGATTTCCAGCTCTGCGCCCGTGCAGACCAGCAAGTCTGCCTGGCGTGCTTGGGCAATCAGGCTCGGGCGTGCTTCGATGTGGTGCGGGTCTTGCAGGCCGGTGGTGGCGTTGTAGGCCGTGACTTTGTTGCTGCCGATGGCTTGCGCCAGTGAACCCCATTCCGGTTCGCAGGCGAAAATGTTCAGGTCGGCGTGTGCCAGTGCGTTGCTGCACAGCAGGCTGAAGCTCAGCAGGATACGTTTCATGCAAGCTCCTTAAAAGCCATGTGCGCCATGTGAACCAAAACTGTGAGTGTATTGCAGGATGACTTGCTTGTCCGTTTCGGGCGTGCTTTTGTCTTCGTTGAACTGCAAACGCCAGCGGCTGTATTCGCGCGGGGTGTAATCAAGCATCAGGCTGTTGCGTTTGGGGGTATGGCCTGCGGAATGCAGACCCGCTTCTTCCAGTACATCTTTGTCATCAGCACTGTTGTTGATTTTCAGACGGTCATGGCGCACGCCGACCCGCCAATGCGGTTTGAACTGGTAAATGGCCTGGGTGTACCAGCCGCTTTGTTTGCCTTTGTAGCCGGTTGTTTCAGCTATCGTGCCATCTCCTTCGACCATATCAACCGTGCCGGATTCATTGCGCCGGAAATATTCGGCTTGCAATTTCAGGTTGCGTTCTTTGGCATTGCCATTCGGTGCCCATTTGTAGGTGGCATTGATGGTGTTGATTTTACTGTTACCGGAAAAGCGGGGTGTTTCTGTAGCGCCTGCGTGGTTGTGTGCAGCACTGCTGCGGTCGCGGATGTCGTTTGCTTGCCAGTGACCGATACCTGCTTGCCAACTGTGGTCAGTGCCAATGTCACCGCCTGTTTTGGCATACAGGGTAGCGGCGCTGATCGTTTTGTCGGTTTTGCCGGATGGGAATTTTTCGCCTGCAAACACTTCCGTCCCAACTTGCAGCAATTGCTTGGTGGGGGCAATGTAGCTGAGTTGCACGCCATCATCGTTGGTGTGTTCGCCAAACATGCCCTGGTAGACCAGTGGGGTATCGGCAAAATCCCATTCGTGGTTGTGCTTGCCGCTGAGATAGCCGAGATCGGAGTGAAAACGCCCAGCCTTGATGGTTACGCCATTGCCCAGACCTTGGGTTTCGACAAAAGCTTCTTCGAGTTCCGCTTCCAGGCCATTACCTTCACCTTCCGGTTTTTCGGTAATGGCGGTTGTTGCACGGGCTTTGAGTTTATCGCTCAGTTTGCCGCTGACCACCAATTCGTTATGTCCGGTATGTAAGCCTTCCTTGAAACCGTGGTTGTGCCCGCCTGTGGGCATTCCTTCCACATGCAAGTCCGCGTCAGTACTCCGGTCAAAGTAAGCGCCTTCAAGGATCAGGCTACCTTGCCAGTTGGCGCTGGGTTTGAGGGCATTCTTGACTTGGGCATCAGTGCTGGTTTCCGCCCAGATAGACGGGGCAGTCAGGATGGCGGTAATTGCGATGGTCAAGGGTAAGTGGGTGTGTCGCATGTTACACTCCGTTGTATCTGAAAGGTTTATAATGCAGGCAATGGTATGTGCATTAGCAAGGAAAATGCAATATAGTTGCAAAATATTGACACAGGTGAGTGTTGAATCATGGCTACAGAACTGATGGCACAAGAAGCGCGTGCCTTGCTGCAACAGGCTCAAGGGCGTGTAACGCCTACCCGTGTGGAGGTTCTGAGCATTTTGCTTGGAGCCAAAGCCGCATTAAGCCATCAGGAAATCGAGCAACTGGCAGTGCAGCAAGGTTACAGTTTTGACCGTGTAACGTTATACCGAACTCTGGATTGGCTGGTAGAACAAGGGGTTGCCCACAAGGTCAACAGCGCAGACCGTGCGTGGCGTTACAATGCACAAACCGAAACACCCCATCAACACGCCCATTTTCATTGCAGGCAATGTGAGCAGGTGTTTTGTCTGGAACAGTTGCAACCGGCGTTGCTGGTCAGTTTGCCTGCCGGTTATGCGTTGGAACAGGTGGAACTGAACCTGCATGGGTATTGCCCCGCGTGCAGTATAAAACATGCAGGTTAGTTGCAAATAAATAGGAATCTCAGGGAAATAAACACATGACCCCAACCATCCAGCAACACCCTGATGACGTGGTGGATACCCGTTTTCCGATCACTATCCTCAGCGGTTTTCTTGGCAGTGGCAAAACCACTGTGCTTAACAATTTGCTGAAACCGTCATTTTGGGAACGCCTGTTCCGTGTTCCGCCCTTGACTGCTGTCATCATGAATGAATTCGGCAGTGTCGGGCTGGATCACCAACTGGTCGGTGATTCTCAGGGGCCAATGGCGCTACTCAACGGTGGCTGCATTTGCTGTGAAATTCAGGGTTCGCTGGTTCCCACCCTGAAAAACCTGTGGATGGGGCGGCGTGACGGCAAATTACCACCTTACGAACGTATCATTATCGAAACCACCGGCATTGCCGACCCGACCTCGGTGATGGAAACCCTGCTGCGTTCCGAGTGGGTGGCGCGGCGGCATTATCTGGATGGGGTAGTTATCACGGTGGATGCGGTATTCGCCGCCGGGCAACTGGATGAACATTTCGAGGCAGTGCGCCAAGTGGCGACGGCTGACCGCTTGTTGCTGACCAAAACCGATCTTGCCGATGCCGACACGATTGCCAACCTTGAAAGCCGCTTGCACACTCTCAACCCCTCCGCCCCGATTGTGCGTGTGTTGCACGGCGAGGTTGACCCGGAACACGTTTTCAAATTGAGGGCATACCACCAGACCGAACCTGTGCAGGCCAAGCAATGGCTGGCAGCGGAACAATTCCGCATTGTTGCCCCTACCCCGTTGCTGAAACCCGGTATCCGCAACCCCACGCGCCCAGCCAGCCCCGGTGTGGATGGGCGTATCCGCAGTTTTTCACTGGTGTTTGATGAGCCATTGCCCTGGCAAGGTGTTGCGGAGGCACTGGAAATGCTGGCGGGATTTTGCAGCCATCGCCTGTTGCGCATGAAAGCGATCGTCAATGTACAGGAATATCCCGGTCGCCCGGTGGTGTTGCACGCGGTTCAAAACCTGTTTTACCCCTCAGTGGAATTGCCACACTGGCCGGACGATGACCAGCGTAGCCGTTTTGTTTTCATCATCGCCGATCTGGATGAACAATTTGTGGCACGGATGCTGGAAGAATTCACCCAGGCCGCCCGCCACCAGAATACCGATGCAACGCGCATGAATTATGGGCTGGGGTTGGCGATGGCGGGTGATAAACGTTGAACCCTAGCCGTGATTTTTAAATGTTTTCAGAACAAGGATTAGAAGTCGTTATCCCCCTTCACCCACAACAACTGCAATTCCGCTTATATTTCTCCATCTTCCCAATCCCCGGATTAAACGTATTGGTCGGGTCGAGCTTTTGGTAAAACGCCCGCAACCCGCTTTCCGCCTCGTACAAATGCCCGACATTATGCTCCGCCGGATATTTCGCCCCGCGTGCATCCAGCAATGCCAACATCGCCTTTTTCACCGCTTTCGCATCTGCACCCTTTTTCAAAATGTAATCCTGATGGAAAACGTGGCACATAAAATGCCCGTAATACAGGGTATGTTCAATCTGGCTACGAATGTGTTCCGGCAACACTTCCACCCAATCGGCATCATTGCGTCGCAAGGCAATATCCAAGGCCAACATTTCGTCGCCGACCTCATTGCTGTGCAAGGTCTGGTAACGAATCGCCGCGCCCGCCGCCGCAAACCGCTGCAAAAACGCCTTGCTCGCCTCCTGCGGCGTACACTCAAAATACGCCCCTTCATTACCCGTATCCGCAAAGAATTCCGGCAAAAACGCCTGCGCCTCGGCAATTCCGCCCTCACTCATTTTCAGAATCAAGTGATGCTCATAACGGTCACGGAATTCCAACAAACGATCCGGTAAATGCTGCGGAAACAAACGGCTTGCCCCCTGCATCACCCGATCACTCAAATATTTGGGCAATACCGGCAATTTGTTCAAGGTCGCATCGGTACGCCCCTTGATGGCAAACAACGTCGGCATCCAATCCGTCCCCAACTTCTCAATCGTCAGAAACGTATCTTTGCCGTACTTTTCCGCAATATTGAAAATATCGCGGTGCATGTATTCGCCCACTTCCGGCACATTGTCAAACTGGCTGAGGATGTGCCGACGCAAGCGCGTCAACACCTGCGGGTCATTCGTGCCAATGTAAAACGTCTGTTCCTGCTGCGCGATCGGAAACGTATCCAGCCGCACTGCAAACACCGCCAATTTCCCCGCGCACCCGCTGGCTTCAAACAAACGGCTTTCATCGGCATTGAAACGCGCCGGTGTTGCCGCATCCACATCGCGCAACCGCGCCACATAGTCGCGAGCCGATGCCAGCTTACCACCGTCATCCACCCCGTCTTTCGCAAAATTGCCAGACTCCAGCCGCGTAATCATCTCCTCCGGTGACTCACCCAAGGCAATGCCCAAATGGTTAACCATTTCCAGCTTGCCGTGTTCATTCACTCGCGCAAACAACGCCATTTCGGTGTAAGCCGGGCCGCGTTTGACCAATGCTCCGCCCGAATTATTCGCCACGCCGCCGACAATCGACGCACCCAAACAGGACGAGCCGATTACCGAATGCGGCGCACGTTTTAACGGCTTGAGCAATTTTTCCAGCTTGTGCAAGGTCGCGCCGGGAAAACTCAACACCTGTTCGCCACCGTTCAACAGCACCAAATCATCCATCGCTAAGGTATTGATCACCACCACCTCACGGTCGTAATCGTCCCCGCTGGGGGTCGAGCCTTCCGTCAAGCCGGTTTTCGCCGCCTGCATAATGATAATGGTGTTGGCATCGACACAGGCTTGCAGCACGCGCCACAAATGCAGCAGCGTTTGCGGAAACACTACCGCCAACGCCGCGCCACAGCCCGACCGGAAGCCGCTGCGGTAATACTCAGTGCGGCTGGTTTCGGTGGCAATATTCGCCGCACCGACAACCCTGACTAACTCAGGGATCAAGGGATGATTCATGACACACCTGTTTATTTGCCGTAAGCAATGGATGGCAGCCAAGTGACCAGATCCGGGAATATGAACACCAATGCCAGCCCCAGCAGTTGCAGGAGGATGAAAGGTACAACCCCTTTATAAATGTCCCACAAGGTGATTTCCGGCGGGCAAACCCCTTTCAGGTAGAACAGGGCGAAACCTACCGGAGGGGTGAGGAAGGAGGTTTGCAAGGTGACTGCCACCAGCAACGCAAACCATAACAGTACTGGCTTATCCACCACGCCATGCCCATCCACACCCAGTTCCATCGCCCCCACGACCGGTGCCAATAACGGTAGCATGATCAGGGTAATTTCAATCCAGTCGAGGAAAAAGCCCAGCAAAAACACAATAAACAGGATGAAGATAATCAAGCCATAACCTTCAAACGGCAACCCTGTGAGTACGTCTTGCACAAACTCATCACCACCGAGTTCCCGTAATACCAATGCGAATACCGTTGCTCCCACAAAAATCGCAAAAATATACGCTGAGGTGTTAAAGGTATTGATAACGACCTCTTTGAGTACCGCCCAATCCAGTTTGCGGTAAGCCCAAGCCATCACCGTTGCACCCAGCGCACCAAGACCAGAGGCTTCCGTGACGGTTGCAATCCCAGCAAATACCGACCCTAGCACCACCAAAATCATGATAATGGGCGGCAGTATGTCAATAAATAACTGCTTGATTACCTTCCAGTCCGCTTTTGTTTCATGATCTGGCGACAACGGTGCTGCTTGGGGAAAGAACACCCCGTAGAAATAAATGTAGATAATATAGAGCAAACCTAGCAGCAAACCGGGGAATACTGCCCCCATAAACAAGTCACCTGCCGATAATGCCAACTGGTCGCCCATTACCACCAGCATAATACTGGGCGGAATCAGGATGCCCAAACAACCCGCACTTGCCACTGTACCCACTGCCAGCGTCTTGCTGTAATTCTGCCGCATCATTACCGGAATTGACATCAGCCCCAACAGGACTACCGATGCCCCGATAATACCGGTAGAAGCAGCCAATATAATGCCAATCAACATGACCGTAATCGCCAAACCGCCGCGCACATTGCCGAAGGCGCGTTGCATCGAATACATCATGCGTTCCGCCACACCCGACTTGTCGAGCATCAGCCCCATGAAAATAAACATGGGCAAGGCAACTAACACCCAATTGTCCATAATGCTGAAAATGCGCCCGACTGCCAGCCCTAGGGTGGAATAATCAAGTCCGGTAGTGGTATCCAGATACTGGTCGGAAAAATAACCTACTGCCGTAAACAGGATGGCGATGCCACCCAATACCCACGCAACCGGATAGCCGGTGAATAATAAGGCAATAAAGCTCGTGAACATCACGATGACGAGAATTTCATTCATGTCCATCACTTGACCTCCGTCTCATGCTTTTGAACAGAAAATAGATGGCGCAACAATGAAACCCGCCCGGACAATTCCGGCTCATTCTCCTCTCCCTTATGCATAAGCAGCAGGATGGAGTGCAGCAATCTTGCCAGTGCCGCCACGAATAGCAGCGCAAAGCTCAAGGGGATAATGGATTTGACGATCCAGCGTTGTCCCAACCCAGTTGGGCTACTGGAGGCTTCACCGATTTCATAGGCTTGCCACACCCATGCGAGGCTGTGGTGAAAAATGATAATGATAAAAGGCATTAATAAAAACAAAACACCAAGAATTTCAATTACATGTTTTTTGGTTGGTGACAAATTAATACGTACAATATCCACCCGGATATGGGTGTCATTGGTAACGGCATACGCCAGCCCAAACATGATGCCCACGGCGTAAAGTTGCCAGATCAATTCTTCCAGTGCCACCAACCCATGGCTGAAGCCATAGCGCAGCACCACCTGTGCCACGATGGTGGCTATCACCACGACATTCACCCATGCCAGTACATGGGCGATGCCGCGCACAAAACCATTGAGTTTATCCACGACCGGTATTCGATAGACCGGCTCGTAACCTGTTTGCATACCCATGCGTCACCTCCATTTGGTTGAAGAACCCCTCACCCCCTAACCCCCGCACCCAGCCGCCTTCGGCGTCGTCCCTCAAGGGGCGAGGGGGAACAAGAAAGGTAGTCTCTTAGCCCCTCTCCCCTTGAGGGAGAGGGGGTGGGGTGAGGGGTAATCCCGTTACTTCGCTACCCGCTCAGTGCCCGGACGCGGCAAAAATGCCCACTCATTCCAGACCTTGTAGTTGTCACGGAAGGCTTGCAGGTTTTCCCAGGTGGACTTGAAACCAGCATCCTTGTCGCCTTCTTCCTTGACGACTTCTTCCCACTTGGCACGGAAGGTATCCAGCATTTCCTTCGACCAGTAACGGTTTTCGACGCCGTTTGCAGCGTTTTCCTTCATAACCGGGAACTGGATCGCTTCACCCATCGCCAGGCCATCCAGCATCGCGGCTTTACAGGCCATTTCGATCGTGTTTTGCTGCGCCGGACTCATTTCCTTCCATTGGTCGCCGTTGATGATCAACTCGAAAATGGTGGCAGGCTGATGCCAGCCGGGGAAGTAGTTGTATTTCAGGATCTTGCTGAAACCCAAACCCTTGTCGATGGCAGGCATGGAGAATTCGGTCGCGTCAATCGCGCCCTTTTCCAGCGCTGGGAAGATTTCCTTGGAAGGTAGCAGGGAAGTGGAAACACCCAGCTTTTCCATCACCAGCGCACCCAGACCGAAGAAGCGCATCCGTAGCCCTTTCAGGTCTTCCGGTTTGTCGATCGGCTTGGAGAACCAGCCGGAGGTTTCCGGCGCGATGATGCTGCAAGGAATGGCGTGTACGTTGAGGTTTTTCTTGTCGTACATTTCCTGCCACAGCTTGCGGCCTTCGCCGTAGTAAATCCAGGCGAGGAATTCCGGCGCATCCGGCCCGAATGGTACGGCAGAGAAAATCGCGCCTTGCTGACCCAGTACACCGGTGTTGTAGCCGGGGGTTGTCCAGCCTGCGTTTACTTGCCCCTTGTTGACCGCTTCCAGGATTTCCTTGGGTGGAATCAGCTTGTCCGGCTCGTAGATTTTCAGCTTGACGCTGCTATCCATCGCATCGAGTTGTTCAGCCAGCCAGGCCGGGGTGCTGCCCAGACCTTGCAGGTGAGTACCGAAATAGACCGGTACTTTCAGCAATACATTTTTATCTTCAGCAGCAGCGTTGGTGGATACGAACAGGGCAGCGGCAACAGCGACCGCAGTCGCTACACGGGTCAGTTTACGGAACATGGTTTTCTCCTCCGGCTTGAAATCGGGTCAATATTGGTAATACCAATTTATCGAACTAACAAACCAATATTGAAATTGGTAAGTCCGCTGATTCTTATCCAGAAACCTTGCCAATGTCAATAATGTTTTCAATACATTAGAAAATCTTAATACAGATAATGCCTGTACAAGAATTGCAATTCCCTAGCGGAACATCTACACTAGCCTGAAAATTGGTAAGACCAGAAGAGCCATGAAGAAACCAAGAATTGCAGAACAAATCGCCGAACAACTGGAAGCCATGATTGTTGACGGCAATATGCAGCCGGGTGATCGCCTGCCTGCCGAACGCACACTGGCGGAACAACTCTCCGTGTCGCGCCCCTCGTTGCGCGAAGCCATCCAGATGCTGATCAGTCGCGGACTGCTGCAATCCAAACCGGGCGGTGGCACTTTCATCAAAAGCACAATGGCGGCGGACTTCAGCAACCCGATGCTGACCCTGTTCCGCGAAAACCCGGAATACCGTTTTGATGTGCTGGAAATCCGCCATGCGCTGGAGGGCAACGCGGCTTTTTACGCCGCCTTACGTGCTACTGCCGAGGATAAAGTGCGAATCAAGCAAGCCTTCGACACCATGATTGCCCTGCACGGCAGCAAAGACCCGATGGATGAAGCCCGCGCCGATGCCGCATTCCACCTGGCCATTGTGGAAGCCTCGCACAATCTGGTGCTGCTGCACGTCATGCAGGGCTTGTTTGCGCTGCTGCAAAACAGCATTTCGCACAACCTCGACAAGCTGTACACCATCCACCGCGTATTCGACCCGCTGAGCGAACAGCACGAAGCCTTGATGAACGCCATTCTCGCCAGTGAGCCGGAAAAAGCCCGCAAGGCTGCGCAGGAACACCTGACTTTCGTAGAAGAATCCCTCAAGAAAATTGATGAGGAAGAAGCACGCAAACTGCGCTCGATGCGCCGCCTGACTACCGTAGGAGCCGGACTGTGAATAAACCCGACACTATCTATTTTTTCGGTACTTGCCTGATCGACCTGATCTACCCGCAAGCGGGCATTTCCGCTGTGCAATTGCTCCAGCGCGAAGACATCAAGGTCATCTACCCACAGGCGCAAACCTGTTGCGGGCAACCGGCGTGGAACTCCGGCTACCGCGACGAAGCCCGCGCCGTTGCCCGTACCCAGCTTGCGCTGTTTCCCAAACCCATTCCCATCGTCATCCCCTCCGGCTCCTGCGCCGGGATGATGAAACTGCATTACCCCGAACTGTTCGCCGGACAGCCGGATGAAGCGCAAGCGCTGGACGTTGCCAGTCGTGTGTACGAACTCACCGAATTCCTGGTCGATGTACTGCATATCGAGCTGAAAGATTTGGGTGAGCCAGTGAAAGTCGCCGTCCACACCTCCTGTTCCTCGCGCCGCGAAATGGGCGTGGCAAGCAAGATCGAATCTCTGCTCGATCAGCTCGGCAACGTCACCAAACTGGAACAAATCCGCAAGACCGAATGCTGCGGCTTCGGCGGCACGTTTGCGGTCAAGCAGCCGGAAATTTCCGCCTCAATGGTGCTGGAAAAGGCCGACACCATCCGTGCCACGGGTGCTGAACGGCTGATCGGGCAGGATGCGGGTTGCCTGCTGAATATTGGCGGTACGATGGAAAAGCAGGGGGATGCGATTCCGCATCAGCATATTGCGGAGTTTCTTTGGGAGCGGGTGAAGAACCCCTCACCCCCCAGCCCCCTCTCCCTCAAGGGGAGAGGGGGAGCAAGAAGCTCTTCCGAAGAAGCCCCTCTCCCCTTGAGGGAGAGGGGGTGGGGTGAGGGGGAATCTTCATGATTTCCGAATTCCGCCAACACGTCATCGAAAACCTCGCCAAGCCCAACGTCCGCGCCAATTTCCGCAAGGCAATGGATGGCCTGATGCAACGTCGCCTCGACCAGTTCCCCGACCCGGCGGAACTGGAACGCATCCGCACCCAGGCCCAAGCCATCCGCGCCAACGCCCTCAGCAAACTACCCGAATTGTTGGAGCAACTGGAAGCAAAACTCACCGACAACGGCATCCACGTCCACTGGGCCGAAACCACCGAGCAAGCCAACCAGATCGTGCTTTCCATCATGCAAAAGCACAATGCCAAGACCATGATCAAAGGCAAGTCGATGGTTTCTGAAGAAATGGGGCTAAACCATTTTCTGGAAGCACACGGCATTGATGCGCTGGAATCCGACCTCGGCGAATTCATCCTGCAACTGGCGCACGAGCCGCCCTCGCACATCGTTGCCCCTGCCATCCACAAAAGCCGTCAGGATGTTGCCAAACTGTTCAACGACAAGTTTCCCGACATCCCCTACACCGAAAACATCGACGAACTGACGCAAGCCGCTCGCACCATCCTGCGCGACAAGTTCTACAGCGCCGAAGTCGGCCTTTCCGGCGTCAATTTCGCCGTCGCTGAAACCGGCACGCTCTGTCTGGTCGAAAACGAAGGCAACGGGCGCATGTCCACCACCGTTCCCAGGGTACACATCGCCGTCACTGGCATCGAAAAAGTGGTGGAAAAGCTCAGCGACATCCCGCCGCTGCTCAGCATCCTTACCCGTTCCGCCACCGGCCAGCCGATCACCACTTACTTCAACATGATCAGCAGCCCGCGCAAGCCGGGCGAAAAGGATGGCCCGGAGGAAGTGCATCTGGTGCTGCTCGACAACGGGCGTTCCAACATCTACAGCGACCCGGAACTGCTCGCCACTCTGCGCTGCATCCGCTGCGGCGCGTGCATGAACCACTGCCCGGTCTACACCCGCATCGGCGGGCACAGCTACGGTACGGTCTACCCTGGCCCGATCGGCATCATTCTGGAGCCGCAAAAAGCCGGGCTGGACGTACACGGCGAACTCACCCAAGCATCGACCCTGTGCGGGGCGTGCGGGGAAGTCTGCCCGGTACGCATCCCGATTCCGACCCTGATCAACCGCCTGCGCTACGAAGGCGTGCGCAAGGATGCCAGCACCACCCCCGGAACCGGCAGCCGCCGCACCACCGCTGAAGCCGCCGCCTGGAAAAGCTGGTCGTGGTCAGCCTCGCACCCCGCCATCTATAATTTCGGCACGAAAGCCGCCGCCCGTCTGCGCGGTGTGCTGCCGATGCAAATGAGCGCCTGGACGAATGTACGTTCCGCCCCCCAACTGGCTGACAAGACTTTGCACGAACGCATGAAAGAGATGGGAGTTGCCGATGAATAATGTTGCCCGCACCAATATCCTGCAACGTTTGAGAAAAGAAACCCCTCCCCAACCCTCCCCTTGTCAGGGGAAGGAGCAAGATGTTTCTTCATTCGACTGGGACAGAGCCGAACGTATCCGCCGCTTCACCGAACGCATGGAAGCGGTACGCGCCGAAATCCACCACGCCGACCACCGCGACTGGCTGGATGTGTTGACCGAAATCTGTCATGCCAAAGGGCTGAACAACCTGCTGCTCTCCCCCAACACCACATGGGGGCAAGCCATCAGCGCACAAGCCGGACGTTTCCCTACACTACGCCACTACGAGCAGCCCATCGACGGCTGGAAAGAAGAGATGTTCTACGGTATCGACGCTGCTTTTACCAGCACGCTGGGTGGCATCGCCGAAACCGGTACGCTGATCCTATGGCCAGATGCAGAAGAGCCGCGCACGATGTCGCTGGTTCCGCCAGTGCATATTGCCTTGCTGGAAGTGGACAAGCTCCATACCACTTTCGCCGCAGCGGTACAGGAACAGGGCTGGGTGGAAAAAGGCTTGCCGACCAATGCGCTGCTGGTGTCCGGCCCGTCAAAATCGGCGGATATTGAGCAGACGCTGGCGTATGGGGTACATGGGCCGAAGGAGTTGGTGGTGATTCTGGTGTTCAGTCATCCTGCCTGATCACAAGCAGTATTCCGAACATCAAACAACCACTGGAGAATACCATGCACCGTTCTACCCCCATGCTGTTTACCCTGCTGACCACCACTCTTCTGACAGGCTGCATACTACTCATGGTCACAGTTGCAGCCTGAACATTTCTGCTGGCGTGGTTCCGGCACCAGATCCACGCCACCTTCGTGCCACGGGTTGCAGCGCCCGATGCGGCGAACTGCTAACCAGCTTCCTTTGAATGCACCGTGCTTTTCAATGGCTTCCCTAGCGTAGTGCGAACAGGTGGGGTAAAAACGGCAATTGCTGCCCAGCATGGGGCTGATGAAGAGTTGATAGCCACGGATGATGAGGATGAGCAGGCGTTTCATGCGGGTGTGTTCATACCGGTAGTTGGAAGGGCGACCCGCAACAGTATACCTGCCATCGAGCGGGCAAGCACAGTTCAGGTCAAGTGCATGAGCCATATCAATACCGCTTCTGCCTAAGGGTGGGATGATGAAGGTGGCGGCAATGGCAGGAGGTCAGCGATGAAACCAACACCTGTAAAACTTCCCCAGCGTTGCCCGGTGGCGGGCAGGCTGGTGAAATATTCCGGCATTTTGATGCTGGTCATGGGTTCCTTGCTGTTTATCTGGGGCAGTGAGCAAGCCGATGAGTGGTTGTGGATGGTCTTTGCGCTGTCTCTCATCGGCGGCGGTGTGTTCAACTGGATTCGCGGCTTGCGTCTGGCGAGTGTATCGGTGGAACAACTCCGCCAGCATGACAAACGCGCCCCTGTCATTTTTCTGCGCTCTTTTGGGGATGAAAAAGCTGATTACAGTGTCAGGGGCTTTTTCGCTGCCCTGCAAACGGCGTTCAGGGCGCAGGCAGCAACCGGAACCCAGCCGATGATCAGCCCGTGGGGGCCAACCTTTCAGATCCAGTTGGCAAGTCTGTGGCGGGGGCTTGGGCCGTATGTGGCAATCGGTCGCCCCGGTGAGGAAATCGCAGATACTGGGGCAGCACGTACCTATGTGAGTGATGCGGTGTGGCAACAGCAGGTGGCTGACTGGTTGCAGGAGGCACGGCTGGTGGTATTGCGCCCCGGCAGTTCGGCGGGTGTCAGTATCGAGTTGCAAATGCTGCGAGGCTGGAACAAGCCGGAGCGTATCTTGTTGATCATGCCGCATACCGAAAAAGCGTATCAGGGCTTCCGGCAGGTGGCCTCAGACATTTTACCGCAGGTTTTTCCCGAGCAGTTGCCGCAGGCACATTTCATGCGTTTTGACCGGCAATGGAACCCGTATGAATTGCCACAACAGGCAACCTTGCTTGCCACACTGGAACCGTTTCTGGTGCAAAACGGGTTGAGTAGCCGGGATTTCAGCCTGACTTACAAGCTGTTGTATGAATATGTGTGGTTCATGACGTTACTGGTATTGGTCGGGTTGGTGCTGGGCATCAGCATGTTGTCGGCAGTGCTGGGGTAGGTTGTTGGCTACACTGTAGGGATACGTGTTACAGGGAAGACACCTATGCCCGCTTATACTTATCCCGTTCCATACCCGGATACTGCGCCCGTGCTGGAAGTACCTGCTGTGTGTGTTATCAGTAGCGACGGGCTGTTTGGTTTCATTTTTCTGGTGGCACTGCCGATTGCAGTGTTTCTGACATGGCTGACTGTTGTGTTGTATCGTCATTACGTCAGGCAGGCAATGGGGCAGGTTGCTGATACGGGAGCGATTTCCCGAGCTTTGTATCGGTCGGGTGGAATGCCACCGGCTAGGGCATTGCAATTTGATGTTGTTGATACATCCGTTGCATTACCAAAGCCTGCGCTGGCTGGAGTTGCTGCGGAAGGGGTGGAGCGTGCCAGTTTTGCTTATGCTGTGGCAGGTCTGGTTCATGCCTTGATCGGGGCAAGCCTGACGGTGGGGCTGGATGATCTGGCATTTCTGCCGGTACATTTTGGCAGCCTGTTGCTGTTGTATGCTTGGCCGGTCATTCCCGCTCTGATTGTGGTGCGGGTGGGTGATGCACGCAGCAAGTGGAATTTGCTCACGGGTTATTTCGCCTTGCTGCTGGTGCTGGATGCATTGTCCTTGACGCTGGGTTTTACAGACGGGATAGGGTTGGGGCGCATCTTGTTGACCTGGGCATTCTGGATGGGCATTCCGTCACTCCTGCTGTGGATACTCAATAACCGTGCGTGGCGTTCGGTGGGGTTGTTTGCCTATTTCGTGGCGGTCAGTCTGGTGGTTGCGGTTCTGCTGGCGACTCAAGGGTTAGGCTGTCTCGCCCTGACATTGGGTGACATCCGTCTCTGGAGCGATTACCGGTATGTCGTATGGTTGGGGCTGCTGCTCATCTTGTTACTGGCTGTGTGGGGAACATTGCGTTACGTTACCCAACGTTACCGCTTGAAACAGACCAGTATTCAGACCCTGACACTGGATAGCTGGTGGTTGGTGATTACCTTGTCTGAAATCATTATCCAGTTTGAACCGACGCAGGGTGGGAGTGTGAGCCTCATATTGACATTCGTGGCTTACAAGCTGATCAGTAGCCATTTGCTGCGGCGCAAGGCTGACGAAAAGCAACCCAAACCGGCATCATTGTTACTGCTGCGGGTATTCGGACATCGCTTGCGCAGCCGCCAGTTGCTTGATCAGCTCAGCCAGCGCTGGAGTTTTATTGGCCCGATCAGCCTGATCAGTGCGCCAGATTTGGCGGCAACCAATCTGGAACCGGACGAGTTGTTGCAGTTCTGGGGTTTGCGTCTGCGTAACCTGTTTGTCGCCAGTGAGGAAGATTTGCAGCGGCGGCTGGGCAGTTTCGATGCCAAACCAGATCCTGATGGGCGTTACCGTATCAACGAGTTTTTCTGTTACGACAATACCTGGAAGGCAACGGTTCATGCCCTTGCGGTGCGCAGTGATGCAGTGCTGATGGATTTACGTGGCTTTGGGGAACACAACAAGGGGTGTAGTTTCGAGTTGGGTTTGCTGCTGGCGGAAGTGCCACTGGCACGGGTGGTGTTGTTGGTGGATGCCACTACCCAGCGTGATGCTTTGCTGCGCTTGCTGGAGGAATTGTGGCAACAACTGCCCGTCGATAGCGTCAACCGGACGCTGGCGGAACCGCGTTTGTGCCTGTTTCAGGCGCCACCGGCGTTGCATTCGGTGGAGCCGTTGTTGCTGCGGGTGGCGGCAGCCGTGGGGTAAATGGCTGTTGTTATGGCTGTTGCAAGCTGGCTTTTATTTCATTTAACAGAACACCCTCGTTAAGTTTTTTGTCTTTCAGGGCGCGGTGGTGAACCGCTATGGCGTGAAGTTTCTTGGTGAAAACCGGAGAGCCTGAATTGCCTTCTTCCGTAGGGCTGCGATAGCGGACGTACTGGTGCTCGTATTCCGTAAGGCTGTTATCGTAGAGAGAAACGGCCATTTCATTGCCGGAGGGATGTCCAATGACGTATATCCGTTGTTCGTCAGAATTCTCCGTGTTAATGACAGGCAAGTGCGGGAATGGATCAATACTGCTGCTACCTTGTGGAGCTTCGATACGCAGAATGCTTACATCAAGCTCTGAACGGGGTGAGCTGTAAAGGAGTTCGCCAAGAGCGACTTTTGGACGGTTCGGGATACGGGTGAATTCAACCAATGCTTCTTCCGGTATCAACGGTGCTTGGTCGTGTGGTTGGCGACTGATGACATGGGAATTGGTGACGAAAACAGGAGCGTCACCCCAGGCGGGTTTGAGTTTTGAGCCAGTGACAAGGAATCCTGTCCCTTTAGGTGCTCCTGTAATGCTGTCAGAAATGCGAGCGATGGCATTGCAGCGGCTATACATGGTATCAAGCCATTGCATGTAAATGACGCCTTCTTGTCCCCAGACTGCTTCAAACCCGGTACTGCTGCGGGTGCTATCGCCAATGTTGCGCAGCTCAACCTTGCTGCCATCACGTTGCAGTAACGCATATTCAAGCACGGGTAAAATGCTGTTCCCGATGGATTTGCCTTCAATCTGCCAGATTTCTTTAAGCTGACGCAATGTACTGCTGATCTCAAATGCGTCTGCATCAGTGTGGGCAAGGTATTTTTGGGTATACCCCAGCGCGGTTTGTTCGTCATCAAGCGCGACCGCTGCTTCTAGGGCTGTAGCATAATCCCACGCATCCGCTGCTTTTTTGTGTTTGATGGTTTCGAGCAGATCCCCTGCCATTTTTGCTGGGTCAAGCCTGTCACGTAGGGGGATTCCATCACGGCGTGCGCGACTAATCAGTGCTACAAGGTTGATACCTCTCCAGCGGGTGTCTCCCAATTTTGATTTCCAGTCCTGCTTGTAAGCGGTGATGGCATGACGCAAGTTGTCTGCTCCACCTTCATTGACATAGAGCTGTTTGTAGGCACGCCCCAGCAAGCCACGGATTTCATAACTTTCTTTTTCTGTTGCATCATGTTTTTGAGCCAGTCCTTCCAGTTCACGGATGCCTTGTTCGAGTTTGTTTTGATCGAGGATGGCTTGTGTCCATTGGCGGCGAATCAGCAGGTCATTATGTCCTGCGAGACAGAACTGCCCCGCTACATGCTCCAGTTCCTTGAATCTGCGTTTGCGTCGTAACAGGGACAAGGTGGTTTTGACTTGTGTGGGGGAAAAGGTGGCGGGGTCAATTTTTTCTGCCAGTGTGCTGATGTCCTGAAAGCGGTATTCCTTTAAGGCCAGTTCCAGTTCCTGCAAGTAGTTTTCAGGGCTTAGCATATCAAATCTCCCGCTGGCACAGACGCCGCAGGTGTTGCCTTAATTGCGTCCCTTGAAGATATTTGGTTGCAGAGTGTCGCCATGCACCATGATTCGATTCACGAATATCAATGACGACTTCCCGCCCATTTTGGCGAAAGTCACTAGCTAGGCAAGGATCAAGACGAGCTACCATGTCGAGTGAATCATAAATATTCACCCACTCACCCCGTAATTTGGTTGGAAAGCCATTCTCCCGTGTCCAGACCAATTTATCTTGTATTTCGTCAATTCCCAGAGGGCTGCCAATCGTCATGAAACCGTCAATCAAGGGGCATTCATTTACTCCGGTCATTACATCATAAGCAATAAATGACCCTTGGCTATGACCAACCATGATCTTTCTGGAATTGGTAGGAATTTTTCTCAAGTCATTGATCACTCGTGTACGGATCATGTCTCTGATACCCTGCACATTGAAAAGATAGTCGTGTGCTTCCCGCATGAACTCAGCCATGATTTTGTTTTTCACAAATCCAGGTAAAGGGATGCGCTCGAAGCCTGAAGGACTGTTGCTATCTGGAGTGTCATCGGGTGATTCACTGATTTCAGGAAAGCGTTTGCGCAGTGCCTTTGTCCAGTCATTTTCAGACAATTCAGCCTTGCCTGCATCAAGTTCTTCAGTTGGGTCATCGGTTAGGTTTTCATAAGACGATGAATCCAACGGGGTTGCGTAAAACAAATCTGCCCAGTACACAAAACTGGTTGTTACGCCTGATCCTCCCGGATCAAAACCCTGATCCGTGGCGGTAGGCATTGACAAGGCTTCAATCCAGATGCGTTTTAGTTCAGGCGGGCTAGGTTTGTTGGCAAGCCCATGAATAAATGTGACATGTACTGGATCGTTCATGACACTCTCCTATATGGAAATTATATTGTCTGATAGTAGCACTTTTCTGACATTTTCAATTTGATTCAAGTCTTTTTTTCGCTCACTGTCCGACAACTCTTCCCACAGCACAATCGACGGATGAAGCCGTTGCCGGTTGTTGCGCTGTTCCCCGTAACGCCAGCCGTTGACCAGCCGTTCGTAACGCCACGAACGGTGTTCCAGCCGACTCAGCAATTCACGTCGTTCCGCCGGTTCGTCTAGGCGGATGGCATCAGCCAGCACCAACGGCTGGTCGGCTTGCATGTGGATACCGATGCTTGCCAGTTTGACCGGTAAATGGTCGCCGGAACGGCGGCTGGCGGCACGATAGGTTTCCGCCAATTGTTCCCAGGGTTGCAGGCTGTCTGTTGACATGGCAGTGCCGGGGGCGGCTTGGAGCATGTTTTGCCGGTAGGCTTCGTGTACGGCGCGGGCGTTGCGTTCCACTTGCATCATACGCTTGAGGTCAAAGACCTGCACCGCCATGCCAAATGGAGTCAGGCTGGCATCGGTATTCTGGTCGTTGGCAGAAGCCAGCAGGGTGCGGATGCCATCGCTCTGTTGCAAGCGCACGTAAAACGGTACTTGCCAGCAGTTGAACCGCAGGGCCTGCTGATACAGGCTCATGGCATGGCGGAAGTTGCTTTCATCCTCGGTAGCGCAGAACAGGACGGCTGTTACCGCTCCATTCTGAGCAATGGCTGTCAGTTGTGTTTCATCCAGCTTGAAAGTCGGGGTGCATTCCTGTGCATATAAACCGGCAATGACCTGTTCCGCGCCGCTTCTGCCATTGGCGAATACAGGGTAACGTGCCACCAGCATGTCGCGCCATTGTTCCGCACCTGTGCCCAGCAGGGTAAATGCGGGTGGGACAAAATCCTTGTAGGGTGAAATCTTGGCGTACTGGCAGATCAGTGCTTCCACCAATGGGCTGAAACCGACGAATACCAGATGCACTTGTTGCTGCCCGTGCTGGTCTGCCCATGTATGTGGCGGATACTGGTTGAAATACCAACGAGCCAGCAGGTTGTCAGCGTTGTAAGGGTAGGGGTTCAGACGTTCGTTGGGTTGCAAAAAATGCCGGTAGTTTTCATTGCCTAAACCTTCGCTGAGCATGGCATCGTTGACGGCCAGATACAGGTCAAGTGGCGGATTGTTGGCAGGGCGTTGACGGCTGATGGCTTGCACAGCACTGGCAACTTGTAGGTTGGTATCTGTCGATTCCCCACAGGCAATCACGGCTTTGGCACTGACAACAGCGGCTGCGTGCAGGTCAGTTTCCTGTGTGGCGTCACCATACAGCAAAGTGACAGCGTGCTGCTGGCACCAACTTTCATGCTCATCATCAATGTGGTCGAGCAGGGCAACGATCCGTTGCTCCGGGTTGCTCTTACGCAAATTGCTGATGAAGGCTTGCCCCTGCATGTTGAGGCTGCATACCACGATATGGTCGTGATAACACCAGCGTACATAAGAGGCGGTCAGGTTGTCGCCCAGTAATACCCACGCCAAGCGCAGCAAAATGCCATAGAACGCAATGTAACCTAGCATCTGACCAACCACGATCAAGCTGGTACGTAGCCCCATTTCATCCGGCTTGATGAATTCGCTGTTCAACAATAGGTTGGCAGCGCTGTAGAGCGATTTACCCAGCGGTTGCTCCAGTTGTACCCAGAAACCCAGCAGCAGCGCGAGGAATGCCAGCAAGGCAACGCCCAGTAGCAGGGAAAACCAGGGCGTCGTTTCACGGTTACGGTTTTTTTTGTGGTTGGTTGGCATGGGCAATCCAGTAATGGCGTGGAAATATCCCAGAGTGTAACCCAAAAAACGTGACAGGATATGACGCGCCCGCCATCTGGCGTTAGAATGCCGTTTTGCCCAGATTTGCTTTAGGAGCTTACCATGCCCGTTTACCGTTCCCGTACCTCCACTGGTGGTCGCAACATGGCTGGCGCACGCGCGTTGTGGCGTGCTACCGGTATGACCGATGCGGATTTCCAGAAACCGATCATTGCTATTGCCAATTCCTTCACCCAGTTTGTGCCGGGGCATGTCCACCTCAAGGATCTGGGGCAACTGGTGGCACGCGAAATCGAAGCCGCCGGTGGGGTAGCCAAAGAATTCAATACCATCGCGGTGGATGACGGGATTGCGATGGGGCATGGCGGGATGCTGTATTCGTTGCCGTCACGCGAGCTGATCGCCGATGCGGTGGAATACATGGTCAATGCACATTGCGCCGATGCGCTGGTGTGCATTTCCAACTGCGACAAGATCACGCCGGGGATGCTGAATGCGGCGCTGCGTCTGAACATCCCCACCATTTTCGTTTCCGGTGGGCCAATGGAATCCGGTAAAGCCGTGATCGGTGGCAAAGTGGTGAAGCTGGATCTGGTGGATGCGATGGTTTCTGCTGCCAACAGTGCCGAAACTGACGAAAACGTGGAAAAGATGGAACGTTCCGCTTGCCCCACTTGCGGCTCCTGTTCCGGCATGTTCACTGCCAACTCGATGAACTGTCTGACCGAAGCCCTGGGTTTGAGCTTGCCGGGTAACGGTTCCACCCTCGCAACCCATGCCGACCGCGAACGCCTGTTCCTCGAAGCCGGGCGCATGATTGTCAGCCTTGCCAAACGTTACTACGAGCAGGATGATGCTTCCGTATTGCCGCGTTCCATTGCCACGTTTGCCGCGTTTGAAAACGCCATGTGTCTGGACATTGCGATGGGTGGTTCCACCAACACCATTCTGCACTTGCTGGCAGCCGCACAGGAAGCCGGGGTCAATTTCACCATGAACGACATTGACCGCTTGAGCCGTAAAGTGCCGCAATTGTGCAAAGTTGCGCCTTCCACCCAGCTTTACCATATGGAAGATGTGCATCGTGCCGGTGGGGTATTCGGCATTCTCGGTGAACTTGACCGTGCCGGATTGCTCAACCGTGAAGTTGGCACTGTCCACGCCACCAACATGGCGGAAGCCCTGTCACTGTGGGATGTGCGCCTGACCACCGATGAAAAACGCCTGAATTTCTTCCGTGCTGCTCCCGGCAATGTGCCCACCCAGGTGGCGTTTAGCCAAAGCAAACGCTGGGATTCACTTGACCTTGACCGTGCCAATGGTTGTATCCGCGATCAGGCTCATGCTTACAGTACTGAAGGCGGGTTGGCAGTACTGTTCGGCAATATCGCGCTGGATGGTTGCGTGGTGAAAACCGCTGGTGTGGATGAAAGCATCCTCAAATTCTCCGGCCCTGCGCGTATTTTCGAGTCACAGGACGCGGCAGTTGCCGGTATCCTCGGCGACCAGATTCAGGCGGGTGACATTGTGCTGATCCGTTACGAAGGCCCACGCGGCGGCCCAGGGATGCAGGAAATGCTCTACCCCACCTCCTATATCAAGTCCAAGGGCTTGGGCAAGGCGTGTGCGTTGATTACTGATGGGCGTTTTTCCGGCGGTACATCCGGTCTTTCCATTGGGCACGTTTCCCCTGAAGCGGCGGAAGGCGGCGCCATCGGTCTGGTGGAAGAGGGTGACATGATCGACATTGACATCCCCAACCGCAGTATCAACGTGCGCATCAGCGATGAGGAACTTGCCAGCCGTCGGGCGGCGATGGAAGCCAACGGCAGCGCAGCGTGGAAACCGCTCAACCGTGACCGTTACGTCAGTGCAGCATTGAAGGCGTATGCGGCGATGACCACATCCGCCTCCCGTGGGGCAGTGCGCGATGTTACGCAACTGGAAAAGTGAAAGCTAGTCTGAGCTAGTCCCTTCACTGTCAGGCAGCAGCGCACTGGCGAGTACCTTGTCAATGCGCGTGCCGTCCATGTCCACCACTTCCAGCCGCCAGCCTTCCCAGTCGCAATGGTCGGCGGTTTGCGGCAAGCGCCCCAGCAGCAGCATCAACATGCCGCTGAGGGTGTGGTAGCGGCCTTTGTCTTCTTCCGGCACGCTGCGGAAACCCAGTCGGTCTTTGAGTTCGGGAACCGGAATCAACCCATCCAGCAGCCAACTGCCATCCTCGCGCTGTACTGCCCAGGCATCATCCTGATGCTGCGGTTTGAATTCGCCGGTAATCGCTTCCATCATGTCATGCAGGGTGACAATGCCTTGCACTTCGCCGTATTCGTCGATGATGAACACCATTTGCCCGCCGGAATCCTTGAAGTTTTCCAGCAATTCCATGCCGGTCAGGGATTCGGGGACGAAGACAGCCGGTTTGAGGTGTTCGCTCAGGCTGGGTTGCTCACCGCGCAACATCTGGTTGAGCAACTGGCTGGTGCTGACAATACCTAGCACTTCATCCCAGTTGCCGCGCACCACTGGGAAACGCGAATAACGGTGGGCTTCCACCTGACTGAGGTTTTCTTCCAGTGACTTGTCCACATCCAGACAGACCACATCGCTGCGTGGAACCATGAAGGACGCTATCTGGCGGTCATCCAGCCGGAATACGTTGCGTACCATCTGATGTTCCTGTTCCTCGATAACCCCGGCATCGGAACCTTCGCTCAGCAACAGGTGGATGTCTTCTTCCGTTACGCTGCTGCTGTTGTCGTCTTTTGCACCCAGAATGCGCAGCAGCAGACGGGTGGAACCGGACAGCAACATCACGAACGGTTTGGCAATGATGGCTAGCCACAGCATCGGGCGAGCCACAAAGCGGGCAATGCCTTCCGGACTCATTTGCCCCAGACGCTTGGGAACCAGTTCTCCCAGTACAATCGAGAAATAGGTAATGCTGACGACTACCAAGCCGGTTGCCAGCGGGTTGGCAATGTGTTCTTCCACCCCCAGGGTTTGCAACCAGGCGCTGAAAGGCGGGCTAAGAGCCGCTTCACCGACGATACCGTTCAGGACACCGATGGAGGTAATGCCGATCTGTACGGCAGACAGGAAAAAAGTCGGATCTTCCCCCAACCGCAACGCCGTTGCCGCAGTCTTGTCCCCCTGCTGCGCAAGGTTTTGCAGGCGTGCCTTCCGTGCTGCCACTAGCGCAATTTCTGACATGGCAAAAAAACCGTTCAGCAAAATCAGGCCGAACAAAATGGCTATGTCCACAATCCAATAATCCTGTTTTTGAAAGTCATGGCGGCATTGTACTATCGGTTGCTACTATTTTAATGATTTTCCCCAATATTCCAGCAGAGAAATACATGAAACTTGGAACCTGCCTGTATAACCACCAAACCTATGTCTGTATCGCCGAGGGTGAGTACGTACTGATTCCGGCTCTGGATGCCGCTTTCGACCAGCCGCAGTGGCGTGACATGCTGACCCTGCTTGACAGTGGTACTGACCTGCAAGCAC
Source organism: Thiothrix sp. UBA5583 (assembly GCA_002425225.1). Classification (GTDB taxonomy): domain Bacteria; phylum Pseudomonadota; class Gammaproteobacteria; order Thiotrichales; family Thiotrichaceae; genus Thiothrix; species Thiothrix moscowensis. The sequence continues at coordinate 9,414 of DILV01000023.1, read as the reverse complement.
CGCTGCAAGCCGCCAGTGCGGTAATGCGCGTACCGTTGAAGGAGATTACCCTACTCGCGCCGATCCCCCGCCCACGCAAGAATGTGATGTGCCTCGGCCTCAACTATCTGGAACATGCGCAGGAAACCGCCAGTCAGGTGGGGCGCACCGGCAAGGCGCCACAATACCCGATCGTGTTTACCAAATGCCCGACCAGTGTTACCGGGCATAATGTTGACATCCCGTTCGACCCGGATACCTGTTCACAGCTTGACTGGGAAGCGGAACTTGGCGTGGTACTCGGCAAAGGCGGCAAGAAAATCAGCCGCGAAAATGCGCTGGCGCATGTTTTTGGCTACACCGTCATCAATGACCTGAGCGCCCGCGACATCCAGCTCAACCACAAGCAGTATTTTCTGGGCAAAAGCCTGGATGGCGGCTGTCCGATGGGGCCATGGCTGGTGACTGCCGATGAAATTCCTGACCCACAAGCCCTTGATATTGCCTGCCGGGTCAATGGAATCGGCAAGCAAGCCTCCAATACCCGCCACATGATTTTCGACATTGCCAGCATTATCGAATGGCTGTCACGGGGCATGACGCTGGAAGCTGGCGACGTCATCGCCACTGGCACACCCAGCGGGGTCGGTTTCGTGCGTGAACCGCCGGAATACCTGCAACCGGGCGATGTGGTCGAGTGCGAAGTGGCAGGTGTTGGCCTGTTAAGGAACCGGATTGCCCAACCTTGAATCGTGATTGTAATCGTGGCTGGCCTGAAGCAGGTTATTGTGCTGCCAGTCGGTCAAGCGCCCGGTAACTGAGGGCTTCCGTCAGGTGCGCCGTGCGGATTTCCTCGCTTTCTGCCAAATCCGCTACGGTTCGTGCCACCTTGAGGATACGGTGATAGGCACGTGCCGACAGTTTGAAGCGTTCCATCGCGTGGTTGAGTAACTTCTGGTCTTTTTCCGCCAAGGTGCAATGCTGGTCGACTTCACGCCCGCTGAGGGCATTGTTGATCTTGCCCTGACGTGAATGCTGGCGACCACGGGCAGCCAACACCCGCTGGCGTACATCGGTACTGCTTTCGCCCGCTTTCAGGGACTGCAAGTCTTCGTGTTTGACCCGTGGCACTTCGATTTGCAGGTCGATACGGTCAAGGAACGGGGCAGAAATGCGGGTGCGGTGCTTGCGTTGCTGTTCCGGCGAACATTCGCAGTTGTCGCGCAGGTCACAAGCGCGACCTTGCGGGCACGGGTTCATCGCCGCCACCAACTGGAAACGTGCCGGGTAGGTGGCCTGGCGTGCTGCCCGTGACAGGGTGATCCTGCCGGTTTCCAGCGGTTCGCGCAGCACATCCAGCACACTGCGGTCGAATTCGGTCAGTTCATCCAGGAACAATACGCCGTGGTGAGCCAGGGAAATTTCCCCCGGTCTGACTTGTGAACCACCGCCGACTAATGCCACCCCGGACGAGGTATGATGTGGCTCACGCACCGGGCGTTGCCCCCAGCGGCTGGCATCAAAACCGTGATGACTGATGGAAGCGATGGCGGCGGATTCCAGCGCTTCTTCTTCCGACAGCGGCGGCAAAATGGTGGCAAGGCGGTTGGCGAGCATGGTCTTGCCCGTACCGGGTGGGCCGACCATCAACAGGTTATGACCTCCGGCGGCGGCAATTTCCAGCGCACGCCGCGCCATGAATTGGCCTTTCACATCACTGAGGTCAAACGGGTAAGTGGTTTCTGTGGCCTCAATCGCCTGTTCCCAGCGCACCAGCGGCTCGGAACCGTGCAGATGTTCCACCACTTCGCCCAAATCCTTGGCGGGGTAGACTTTCAAGCCCCGAATCAGGCTGGCTTCGGCGGCATTTTCCTGTGGCACAATCAGGGCGCGTCCGGCTTGCAGGGCGGCGAAGGCGGTTGGCAATACCCCACGCACCGGGCGCAATTGCCCACCCAGCGACAGTTCGCCAATGAATTCATAGCCTGACAGGGTTTCAGTCGGCACTTGCTCACTCGCCGCCAGCAAACCGATCGCCACCGGCAGGTCAAAGCGCCCGCCATCCTTGGGGATGTCAGCCGGGGCGAGATTGACAGTAATGCGCCGCAACGGGAAGTTAAAACCGGAATTACTCATGGCTGCCCGCACCCGGTCACGGCTTTCTTTCACGGCAGTTTCTGGCAAACCAACGAGGGAAAGGCCTGGCAAACCGTTGGCAAGATGGACTTCCACACTCACAAGCGGGGCATCCAGACCGTTGTTGGTGCGGCTGTAGACAATGGCAAGGCTCATTATTGTTGTTCTCTGTTGTTCGGGTTGACGACAGGAGGCATTCTGCGGTTTACACTTGGTGTGGCTCAAGGAAATGGCGACAAAAGGAAACCCGCTCATGAATGCTTCAACAGATAAACATCCCCGTATCGGTATCGCCCTCGGCAGCGGCTCTTCACGCGGCTGGGCGCACATCGGCATCCTGCGGGCGTTGGCGGCGCTGGATATTCACCCGGACATCGTGTGCGGCTGCTCAGTCGGTTCCATTGTTGGTGCAGCCTATGCTGCCGGAAACCTCGACACGCTGGAACAAGGGGTGTTGTCGCTGAACAAGCTGGAACTGATGCGCTTTTTCGAGCTGAATGCCGCGTTCAACGGTTTCGTCAAACGCGACAAGCTGCAACAGTTTTTCCACGCCAATGTCTGCGATGAAAACCTGCCTATCGCCGGGTTGCAACGCGCTTTCGCCACGGTTTCCACCAATCTGGAAAACGGGCGCGAAGTCTGGTTCACGTCAGGCACGGTACTGGATGCCGTCTGGGCGTCGATTGCCCTGCCCGGCCTGTTTCCACCTTACCGGCATCGTGAGCAGTGGTTGGTGGATGGCGGCCTGAGCAACCCCGTGCCCGTATCACTGTGCCGCGCACTGGGGGCGGACATCGTGATTGCGGTCAACCTGAATGGCAATGTTGCCCGCCGTTATGCCCATCACACGCAAAGAGGCAAGCCCGACAAACCGGCAGAAAAACCCCCAGCAAGCACCAACAAAAACAGCAGCAAGGTGGAAGGTATTGTCGATACCCTGACCGCTTCCCTGCGTGAATATTCATCCGCCTTGCTGCCCGATAACAGGGACAAGGAAACCGCCCCCGGCCTGATGGATGCACTGGCAGCCTCCATCAACATCATGCAGGACAAGATTACCCGCAGCCGCATGGCAGGCGACCCGCCGGAAATCCTGTTGACCCCGCGTCTGGAGCACATCGGCTTGCTGGAATTTTTCCGCGCCGAAGAAGCTATCCAGGAAGGCTACCAGACCGTGGAGCGTATGAAGGTGGAAATCGCCAGCCTGCTGGAGGTGTAGGCTGTGCCTAAAAATCCCGCCCGAAATTGAAATAGGCTTCCTGATCAAAGCCTTCGGTTTTGCGCAACCCGACAAATGCTGGCCCAACCGGTGTTTCTGCCCCGACGAACACCGAACCTGTAGAACGCAAATCATCCAGTGCCACGGCATCACGCTCTTGCCATGCCTGCTTTGCCCCCAGTGATGCCCCCACGTGCAGTTTGGCAATTTGCGGCACTTCGGCAAGCTGGCGCATGTAGGTCAGCGAGCCATCCACGCTGTAGTTGCCGATCAACTGGTCGTTGTCGGCAAACGCCATCCGCCCGGTTTTCAGGGCATTGCCACTGGTGTACTGTAAGCCATCCTCGTTGTTGGCATTGGCTTCCAGTCGCCCACTGGCAATCAGGCGGTGCTTGTCCTTGCTCCACACCCGCTCACCTTCCAGCTCAATGCGTGAAAAGCCGGTGTCGCTGCCCATGCCCTTGATGCCGTGGGTATAGGCAGCCGTGACGCGCCCGCCCTTGCTGGGGAAATTGACGGAATCCAGCGTATCGGCCTGATATTGCAGCTTGACCCCGGCTTCGGTGATCGCGTCATCCGTTAACGCCAGCGTGCCGGTTTTCACTTCCGGCTTGATGCGGTGGTAAAACACCCCTGCCCGCACTTCGCCACTTGTACCCAGCTCCCGCCCGACATCCACTTGCGCCCCGGCCTCTCTGGCTCGCAATTCCGCCACCTGTTGCGAGTCGCTGAGGATGCTGGCGTCACGTTCCTGATACCACACCTTGGGGGCAACGAAAGTGCTCTTGTCGTCACGCAGCGGGTGATGCGACTCGGCCTTGGCGAGGATGCGCTCACCGATCACCCCTTGCAAGCGCAATTCTGTGCCCTTGCCGGTCAAGCCCTGGCGCACGTATTTCACCCCAGCCTGATAGCGGGTATCACCGTTGAAATCGTCCCCCAGGGCAAAACCACCGCTGAGACGCTGTTCACCTTCCGCAGCCTTGTGGGCAATCACTTTCAGGTCGTAACGACCATCCGGGCGCTGGGCAAGGTTGTAATCGACCAGACTGAAGTAGCCGAGGCTGTAAACCCGATCCAGCCCAGCCTGCAAACGTTGGGTATCCAGCACTTCACCCGGCTGAATACCCAGTTTCTGCTGCACCAGCTTGTCACTCAGGGAAGAACCGTTGTCGATCTGCACCTGCGCCACCCGGATGGGCTGCTCTCCGGCTGCTGGAACCGTTGTCACCTGCCGGGTTGCCGTCTCCCCACCCAGGTTTGCCAGCAATTGCCGCAGGGCTGGCAATTGCGCCCGCGCCCCCTGTTCCCCCAGCGGGATAGTCTCTGTCACTTTCTCGAAATGCAGGCTGCCAATCTCGCCAACCGGCGGCAGGATGAGGATGTCCTGGCTGGTCAGGCTGTCGAGCTGCGCTTGGCTGCTTTTGCGCATCAGCAAATCCATGGTCTGCAAGGTAATGTCGAGCGCGGAATCCAGCTTGCGGTTGGTTTCGGGCGGAATGCTCGACACGATCACAATGTCAGCTCCCATCTGGCGGGCAATGTCCACTGGCAGGTTATTGGAAACCAGCCCATCCACCAGCAGGCGATTGTCGATGGTGACAGGTGCAAACAGCCCCGGAATCGACATGCTAGCTCGTACCGCCGTTGCCAGATTGCCCTTTTTCAGCACCACGGTTTCCCCGGTACGGATGTCGGTTGCCACTGCCCGGAACGGGATCGGCAAATGGTCGAAATCGTTGATCTGGCTGACCGGGGCAAGCAGGCGGCGCAGCTCGAACATCAGGCGTTGCCCATCAATCAGCCCTGTCGGCAGTTTCACCCCCTCCCTGGCAACCCCGACATTGAAGGCACTGAAAAAGTCCGCACTTTGCTGTTTTTGCTGGAATGACTTGATCTGGTGGGCAGGGTCATCCCGGAACAGGGTAGGCCAGTCCAGCCCGTTGACCACTTTTTCGAGTTCATTAGCACTCATGCCAGAAGCATACAGGCTGCCGACGATCGCCCCCATGCTGTTGCCTGCAATCACGTCGATTGGGATGTGGTTTTCTTCCAGCACCTTGAGCACCCCGACGTGGGCAACCCCGGCAGCACCGCCACCACCGAGTACCAGACCGATTTTGGGACGTTCCTGGGCGTAAGCGGCGTGAGTGCAGAACCACAGGGTCAGCAGGAGGGTGATGAAGGTTTTCATGATGTTTTTACAGGTTGCCCGTTATTTGTTAGGGCAAGTTTAGCATAGTGGCTGGGGCGCTAAACCATGACAGACCTGCCGCTTGTAAGCGGTACTTGCAAACTGATCTCGTGCAGAGGGACTTCTGGTGGGTGTGGCGGTGCATGGCTAATACCGCCGTGGTTCCATTAGGGTTTGCGTGGCGGGCTGTCCCAATCCAGGTTGTTGCAGGCTTCGCATTCCTCCTCAAAGATGCCCACTTTCGCCAGCAAGGCATGAACCTGACAGCCGACGCAAAAACCCAGGACAGTTTCCAGCCACATAAAGCCAATACAGACCCATACCAGCGTAGTCGGAATCCAGCTTGGCATGTAGTTTTCGGTGGTAGGTAGCCATTCTTCACCCATGACAACATTCACCCAACCGGCGAATACTTCCGGGTTGAAAAAGATCAGGCAGGTTGCGACTAGACTCGCGCCGATTGCCCAGGCAAAACGCTTGGGTAGCAGCGGTTTCCACAAAGGGCGTTTGCCGCGTGCCAAAAAACTGGAGATCAGGATGGTCGGTGAAAACCGTGAGGTAAGCACAAACATGCCCGCCAGCATTTCAAATAAGGCATAGAGCAAGAGCCATGTCTGCAAGGTGTAATCATAGGTGCGGCGTACCACTTCAACTTGGTAAATAATTCGCCCGTCGAAATCGGTTTCCAGCGTATCCTGAATCAGCTCGCCGGTTGCCAGCCACGGTGAGCTGTAGATGGAATCGTACAGCGTCCAGCCCATGAACAGCGGAATGAACAACAGCAAACCAGCACGGATGCGCACAGCCGTGTCATTGAGGTACGGTGCAGTTTCTGAGGGGTCACGAAACCACAAGTTCTTGCAGGTGGCAAACCAGGATGTGGGCATACGACAAGCCTCCTAACGGCTGGTGGCTGGTGATGACATGCTTTCCTGTTCCATCGACAGATAGACCTGATAAGCATTGCGGCGGTTGGCTTCATCGAAAGCAGGCAGGTGAATGAAATCACCCCAGTCGGTCGCGTCATACGTTTCCTCAAACGGGGTCATGTTTTCCACGGCTTTGCCCATCTTTTCACGCAGGAAGGCAATGTATTTGGCAGTGGTCTGGATGACTTCCTGCGGGTTTTTCGACATCGGGCCATGACCGGGAACCATTGCGTTCAGTTTGCCCGCTGCCATTGCTTGCAGGCGTTCCAGCCAGACTTTGGTGTTGGCATCGCCGACGTAAGGGATGCGCCCTTCAAAAATCAGATCGCCAATCAACAACACCCCATCCGGCTCGACCAGCACGCTTTGGTCGCCGTCAGAATGCGCTTTACCGTTGTAAATCAGTTTGAGGGTAACGCCGCCGAGTTTGATTTCCTCATCGGCTTCCACGTAACGGTCGGGTTTGACCAGACGGGTCTCGGCATTGACCCACGGGGCAAGATCCTGACGGCGCGATGCCAGCAAGGCTTCGGCATTGTCGGAATTGATGTATTCCTCCGCACCGGCTGGGGCTATGATTTCTGCACCTTGATCTTTGAAGACTTGCAAGCCGTAAATATGGTCGGCGTGGTAATGGCTGATGATGACTTTTTTGACCGGCTTGTCGGTGATTTTCTGGAGCTTTTGCAGCAATAGTTGCGCCAGTGCAGGGGAGCCAAGGGTATCGAACAGGATAACACCTTCCTCAGTGACAATCGCGGCAGCATTGGAAATGAAACCATGATTCTGGGTGGCAGTCCCCGGAGCACCTTGCACATAGTAAACATGTTCGGAAACCTTGAGCAGTTCCATGACCACGGGGGGCAGTTGTGCTTCGGCGCGGGCGCTGGATGCCAGTAACCAGCACATCGTCATGATGAGTGTTGCAATAAAACGCATGATCCCTCCGGGCAGCAAAAAACAGGTCTTTACGACGATGTGACAGGTGGGCTGATTATTCCATTTTTGTTGTTCGGTATCGTGGGTTGGCGTGCTGTCCAACATTTTTTAACAATTTCGTCATTAATCTATATCATTGAACTTAAATTAAATTTATCATAAATAAGGCTTTTTTAATCAACCAGATAGAGAGGAGGGGTTTATGAGAGAAAGAGTCTTGTGTGCTATGACGCTGGCTATTGGGGTGGCTTTGAGCGGTTGTGCAACCACAGGGGGGGGTGATGAAAAAGCAACCCTCAGCAGCAGTGCCAAGCCGGAGGTCAAGGCTGCGATTGCCTCGGCAGAGACTGCCAATGTTGCGGCAGCGAAAGCTGGATTTGAGTGGTACATGAATGGCAAGTCGATGTCTGATAACTTGCAGGATGCAATTAAGTCTGCCAACAATGGGGATGATGCCAAGGCTCTCAAGCTGGCAAAGATGGTGGAATTGTCGGGGATGGAAGGGCAGAAACAGGCTGAGTTAGCCAAAGCCGCAGGGCCACATTTTGCGCCTGCTGCCAAACCTGCGGCACAAGCTGCTGCCAAAGGGGATGGAAAAGCCCAAAAGTCTGTTGTTGCCAGTAGCAAACAGGAAAAGCCGACCGCAACCACCGAAAAGCCAGCCGCAACCGCTGAGAAACCAGCCACGCAAGCCAAGGTGGCAGCAGGCGGAGGCTCAGGCTCGAAAGTCTACCGCGCTTCCTGTTCTGCCTGCCATGACAGTGGTGTGGCGGGTGCGCCCAAGCTGGGGGACAAGGCAGCGTGGGGGAGTCGTATTGCTGCGGGCAACCTTCATGCTAATGCACTGAATGGTAAGGGAGCAATGCCCGCCAAGGGAGGCAATGCGTCCTTGTCTGATGCTGATGTAAAAGCAGCGGTGGATTATATGGTATCCCAATCCAAATAAGGTTTTGTGCCATCGTGTTTTGAAAACTCCCGCCTTGGCGGGAGTTTTCTTGTCTGGCTTGCAGAATGAAGAAGAAAAACCCGGCAGAGCCGGGTTTGACTTGTCAGATCAGATCGAGAAAAGGTTTACTTGCGTGAACCAGGGCCGTTCCACTCCTGACCATTCGACATATAGGTCATGAAGTATTCCAGTGCCTTGTATTCGTCGCCTTCCGCCTTGAAGTTATTGGCGCGAACCATGGTATTGCATCCCATGAAGCGGTTGTGCAGGGTAGTGATTTCACCATCCGCAGAACGGTAGGTTGGCCAATGGGTAACATGCCCCATTGCCGGGCTGAGCAGGTCGGCACGGATCATTTTGCCCGCGTTGTAAACGTGGCAATCCGCACAAGACATGTTCAATTGACCACGCTTGGCATAGAAGAAGTTTTTACCTTTTTCATACCACTCCAGCCCTTTGCCTTCAGGGGTGGCAAGATTGATTTTGCCGCCACGGCCTTCCATTGCGACATAGGCAGACAATTGTGCTACCGCGCCCTTGTTCAGGAATGGCTTGCCTTCCTTGTTGACAAAACCTTCGCCATCATTGGTTTTTTTGCACGCATCCAGTGCACCTACCATCGTGACGACCGTGTTCTTTTCTGCGTCATAGTACGGGTACTTGCCGCGAACACTTTTCACATCACCCATGCAGTCAGCGTAGGTTTTGCCGTTCTTGAAAGGGGTTTCCCAAATCTTCTTGCCAGCATCAATATCTGGCTCGTAAGGAGGAAAAGATGATTCCATTTCTTCCCACTGGGCTTTCAAAGTGGGATCAAGTGCGTAAGCACCGTCTTTGAAATCCGCCTGATTGATGTCGGGGAATTGCTTTTTGTAATGCGCCTGGAACGCAGCCAGATCTTCTGCCGGGCCAGCCTGCACTGCAAAGGATGCTGCCACGAGGGTGACAGCAACAGCACCTGTAACAAATGCCTGTTTCATGAAAACCTCCTTAGCGTTAGGCAGCATCAGTTTCGGCGGAATCTTTCTCGCCCTTGTTGTCAGTCCAGGCGAGTTTGACCTTGTCGCCAGCC
>DILV01000041.1 GCA_002425225.1 Thiothrix sp. UBA5583 | reverse complement strand
GCTAAGAGGCCATCTTTCTTATTCCCCCTCGCCCCTGTAGGGAGAGGGGGCTAGGGGGTGAGGGGTACAGGCTAACAAACGGAAACCTATAACAATGAACCGCTATCCACTCTGGAAGTACCTCATGATCGCAGTGATCCTGCTGGTCGGGGTCATTTATTCTGTTCCCAATTTTTTCCCGTCCGAACCGGCAGTACAGTTAAGCCCTAAACTTGACCAACCGATTGATCCGGCGACCATGCAGCGTTTTGAGCAGGCATTGCAAGCCAAAGGGCTGACGGTACGCGCCAGCGAAAACAACGGTCAGCAAGCCCTGTTCCGCTTTGAGGATACCGACACACAACTCAAGGCATCCGAAGCCCTGAAAGAAGCAGTTGGTAGCCAGTTCGTGGTAGCACTCAACCTTGCCCCTTCCACACCAGGCTGGTTACGCGCCCTGAATGCCAACCCAATGTACCTCGGTCTGGACTTGCGCGGCGGGGTGCATTTCCTGATGGAAGTGGACATGCAGGCAGCTACCGACAAGGCGATTGACCGTTACGAAGACGAATTCCGCGACCTGCTGCGTGAACAGGACATCAAATACCAGGGGATTGCCCGCGAAGGTGACAGTATCGTTGCCAAATTCAACGATGCGTTTGCACGCGATACGGCTGAAAATGCCCTGCGCAAATCCTACGGTGACAGCCTGCAATTCAGCAAGCCAGCCGATGGCAACAGCCTGCAAGCCAGCATTTCACAAGCCACCCTGGTTGGCATCCAGAAATTCGCCGTCCAGCAGAATATCATTACCCTGCGCAAGCGTGTCAACGAACTGGGTGTTGCCGAGCCGGTTATCCAGCAACAGGGCATGAACCGTATCGTGGTGCAATTGCCAGGAGTACAGGATACTGCTCGTGCCAAGGAAATCCTTGGTGCGACCGCCACCCTCGAATTCCGCCTAGTGGATGAGGAAAACGACCCGTTCCAGGCACAGCAAAACGGGCGTCCGCCGATTGGTTCCCAGCTTTACAAGGAGCGCAACGGCAACCCAATCCTGCTCAAGCGCAAAGTCATGTTGACTGGCGACTACATCACCGATGCGTCTTCCGGTTTCGACCAGAATAACCGGCCTGCGGTACACATCACGCTGGACGGCAAGGGCGCAAGCCGTTTCGCCAAAGTTACTGGGGAAAACGTGCAAAAGCTGATGGCGGTCGTGTTTATTGAAACCAAAATCGACAGCAAGGAAGTAGATGGGCAGCAGGTCAAAACCAGCAAGACTACCGAAGAAGTCATCAACGTGGCGCGGATTCAGGAACAGTTGAGCAAACGTTTCCAGATTACCGGGCTGGATTCCCCCAAGGAATCGCGTGACCTCGCCCTGTTGCTGCGTGCCGGTGCGCTGGCTGCTCCGCTCTACATTGTCGAAGAACGTACCGTTGGCCCCAGCATGGGTAAGGAAAACATCGAGAAAGGCTTCAATTCCAATATTTGGGGCTTTGCGGCTGTTGTTGTATTCATGCTCGTCTACTACCGCATGTTTGGCCTGACTGCGAGTCTGGCTCTGGGTATCAACGGTTTCTTCCTGTTTGCCCTGCTCTCCATGTTGCAGGCAACCCTGACCTTGCCCGGTCTGGCAGGTATCGCCCTGACTCTGGGGATGGCAATTGACGCCAACGTGTTGATCAATGAACGTATCCGTGAAGAACTGCGGGCGGGAGCGTCACCGCAAGTCGCCATCAATGCAGGTTACGACCGTGCGTGGGGCACAATCCTTGACTCCAACCTGACCACACTGATTGCAGGTATCGCCCTGTTCTTGCTCGGCTCTGGACCAATCAAGGGCTTCGCGGTGGTGCTGTGCCTTGGCATCCTCACCTCCATGTTCAGCGCCGTCACCGTATCACGTGCGATTGTGAACCTGATTTACGGTTACAAGCCACGCCTGCAAAAAATTTCAATTTAAGGGAATCAGGCCATGTTAGAGTTTTTTCATTTCAAGAAAGCCATTCCCTTCATGCGGTATGGCAAAACCACGACGGCCATTTCGCTGGCAACCTTCCTGTTTTCGGTGTGGGCACTGTTTTTCTACGGCCTGAACCTGGGGGTGGATTTCACTGGCGGTACAGTCATGGAAGTGCGTTATGCGCAAGCTGCTCCGCTGGACACCATCCGTGAAACCATCAAGGCTACCGGCTACCACGAAGTTGCCGTACAAAACTTCGGCTCTTCACAGGATGTGCTGATCCGTGTGCCCTTGAAGGAAGGCGTTTCCAGTGCGCAGATCAGCGAACAGATCATGGGCGTACTGAAAAGCACCACTCCTGATGTCAGCCTGAGCAAGGTTGATTTCGTAGGTGGACAGGTCGGGCAAGAGCTGTATGAAAACGGTGGTCTGGCGCTATTACTGGTAGCGGCGGGCATCATCATTTACCTTGCCATCCGTTTCGAGTGGCGCTTTGCGGTCTCGGCAGCGATTGCCAACCTGCATGACGTGGTGATCATCCTCGGCCTGTTTGCCTTCTTCCAGTGGCAGTTTGACCTGACGGTACTGGCGGGTGTACTGGCAATCCTCGGTTACTCGGTGAACGAATCGGTGGTTGTATTTGACCGGATTCGGGAAAATATCCGCACCATGCGCGATGAAACCATCCCAGACATCATCGACAGTGCCATTACCACCACCATGTCACGCACCATTATCACCCACCTGTCTACCCAGATCATGGTCACATCCATGCTGTGGTTCGGCGGTGAGGCACTGCACAACTTTGCATTGGCTCTGACCATCGGCATCATGTTCGGTATTTACTCATCAGTATTGGTAGCTTCCCCGCTGCTGCTGCTGTTCGGTCTCAAGCGTGAGCACATGATTCCGAAGGAAGAGGAAAAAATCGAAGGGATGAATGCGGACGGTTCTGTCGTCTAAGTCGGAACATTCGCATTGAGTGAGTGATGAAGCCCCCGTCAGGGGGCTTCATTTTGTCAGGAACACAGCAAACCCCTGATTGTTGGTGTAATCTTTGTAGATAGACCGTGAGAAGGAGGTTTCGCCATGTCCATGACAGAAGACACCCGCCCATTCGTTGCCCCTTGCCGCCAACTGGATACGACTGCCCCGCTGCGCTGGCTCCAACTGGGGTGGCAGGATTTCCGTCAGGCTCCGTTACTCAGCATGTTATATGGTGGGCTGTTCATGCTTATCAGTTGGCTGATCGTTGCCTGGGCTTGGCAAGTGGGAAGTTTCACGATGGTCATCGTCCTGTTTGCCGCTTTTATATTCCTGGGGCCTGCACTGGCGATGGGGCTGTACTCGGTCAGTTGCCAGCTTGACCGAGGCAAGAAACCGCAGATTGGTTTTTGCCTGCAACAAGGCAAGAAACGCCTTGGCAACCAGATGATTTTCGCCTTTGCCCTACTGATCGTGTTTTTGGTGTGGGCGCGTTCCGCCACTGCCATCAATATTTTCCTGCCGATGGGAACAGAGCCGACGGTGATGGAATGGCTGACATTCCTCGGGATTGGTTCACTGGTGGGCGCGGTGTTTGCCACGGTTATCTTTTGCGCCGGGGTGTATTCCCTGCCGATGATGATGGATCGAGATGTCGACGCCATCACCGCGATGCTGACCAGTTTCAATGCCGTGTTGAAAAACAAACCGGCAATGCTGCTGTGGGCTGGAATACTGCTTGCATCAGTAGTGGTTGGTTTCCTAACGCTGTTTGTGGCGTTTCTAGCGACGCTGCCGGTGATCGGTTATGCAAGCTGGCGCGGTTATCGGGAAGCCATTATCAGTGATGAATGGGAACAAGACCCGGATACGGCTACTCATGCCGTAGCGCCTCAATCGGATCCAGCCGCGCCGCCCGTTTCGCAGGCATGAACCCGAACAGAATCCCGATTCCGGCTGAAAACACGAACGCCAGTACATTGATGCCGAGGTTGAAGCTGTAGGGAACCTGCATCACGCCCGCCAGGCCGACCGATGCCAGCGTTGCCAGCACGATACCGATCAGCCCGCCCAGCATCGCCAGCACCACGGCTTCGATCAGGAATTGCAGCAACACTTCACGTTCCAGCGCACCAATCGCCAGCCGGATACCGATTTCGCGGGTACGCTCGGTAACGGAAACCAGCATGATATTCATGATACCAATCCCGCCCACCAGCAAACTTACCGAAGCTACTGCCCCAAGCAAGGTGGTGAGGATTTGGGTTGTACCAGACAGGGTTTCGGCAATCTGGCGGGTATCCTGCACGTTGAAATTGTCGTCTTCGCCCTTTTCCAGCCGCCGCCGTTCGCGCAGCAGTTGGGTCAGCTCGTTTTTCACCCGGTCGATGTCGCCTTCGTTTTGCACCGACACCTGGATGCTGGAAACATCCCGGTTGCCACTCAAGCGGCGTTGCACGGTATGGATCGGCATCAGCACGATTTCATCCTGATCGCGCCCCATGGTCGCCTGCCCTTTGGAAACCAGAATACCGATGATTTCACAGGAAAAGTTTTTCACCCGCATGGATTCGCCCAGTGGCTGGCGTGTGCCGAACAGTTCGCGGCGGATGGTTTCACCAATAATGCAGACCGATTGCCCACCATCCAGCTCGGCCTTGCTGAACTCGCGCCCGGCAGCCAGTTGCCAGTTGCCCGCCAGCAGAAAATCATTGCTGGAGCCGGTCACGCTGGTTGACCAGTTGTTGGCGGAAGAAACCACGGTAGCAGTACGGCTGATTTCCGGTGCGACCGCCGCCAGCCCGCTAATGCGCTCCTGAATGGCGGCCACATCCGCCAGTTCAAACGCCGGGGCACGCGCCCCACTGCCGGGAGGGCCGAACATGCGTTGCCCGGAGCGGATTTGCAGCAGGTTGCTGCCGAGACTGGCGACCTGGTTTTTCACCGCCTGGGTCGCGCCGTTGCCCAGTGTCACCATAGTGATAACGGCGGAGACCCCGATCACAATACCGAGGGTGGTCAGGAAGGAACGCAACAGGTTGCGGCGGATTTCGCGCAAGGCGAGTAAAAAACTGTTCCACAACATTAGCCTGTCTCCCGGTGACGGACATCGCTGTCAACCCTGCCGTCAACAAAGTGCACCACCCGCTTGGCGTATTCCGCCATGTCCGGTTCGTGCGTCACCATCAGGATGGTGATGCCTTTGTCGCGGTTGAGGGAAGCCAGCAATTCCATGATTTCGCGGCTGCGCTGGGTATCGAGGTTGCCGGTTGGTTCGTCCGCCAGCAGCAGGGTCGGGTTGGTGACAATCGCCCGCGCAATCGCCACCCGCTGTTGTTGCCCGCCGGAGAGTTCCGCTGAGGTATGATGCCCCCAGCCAGTCAGGCCGACCTGTTCGAGTGCCGCCGCTGCCATCTGCTCGCGGGTCGTGGTGGATTCGCCCCGGTACAGCAGCGGCAATTCCACATTTTCCTGCGCGGTGGTGCGTGCCAGCAGGTTGAAACCCTGAAATACAAAGCCGAGGAAATTGCGCCGCAACAACGCCCGCTGGTTGCGGTCAAGCTGTTCCACATGCACGTCGCGGAACAGGTATTCGCCGGAAGTGGGTACGTCCAGACAGCCGATGATATTCATCGCCGTGGATTTGCCGGAACCGCTTGGCCCCATCACCGCCACGAAGTCGCCCTCGTCGATACGCAAATCCACCCCGCGCAATGCCTGAAACGCCGCTTGCCCTTGCCCGTAGGTTTTGGTGATGTTGCGGAACTCAATCAGGGCGCTCATGGTTTGGCTCCCCCGTTGCCATTGGCACTGCTACTGCCAACAATGACCTGCCTATCTGCTTGTAACTCGCCCGCCACCATTTCGGTCATCATGCCGTCACTGATACCGGTCTTGACCTTGACCGGCGCAGGGCTGCCGTTGTCCAGCACCCACACAGTCTGTTCACTGTTACTGGTATCCGTTTCCGGTTTGGAAGGTTGCTGGCGTGCCATGCCACCGGGCGGGCGTGGCATCAGCTTGGAGAGGAAGCTGCTGTTTTGACCTTGCGCACCACCCGTTCCAGCGTTGCCTGCCGTTGGCGAGGGGGTAAAACGCAAGGCCGCATTCGGGATCAGCACCACATCATCCCGCGCATTGGTCGCAATGGTGGCGGTAGCGGTCATGCCGGGGCGCAAGGTCAGGTCGGCATTTTCCACCGTCATGGTGGTCAGGTATGTAACGACGTTATCCGACAGGGTGGAACCCAGGCTTACACGGGTGATGATGGCGGGGTATTTGCGCCCAGACCAGGCATCCACGGTAAATTCGGCTGTTTGCCCATCCTTGACCTGCCCGACATCGGCCTCATCCACGCCGACTTCCAGTTCCATCTTCGCCAGATCTTCCGCCAGCGTAAACAGGGTCGGCGCGGAGAAGGAAGCCGCCACCGTTTGCCCCGGTTCAATCGCGCGTGACAGCACTACGCCATCAATCGGCGAGGTGATGATGGCCTTGCCAAGGTTGGTTTCGGCGGATCGCAATTCGGCTTTGGCGGAAGTCACCGTGCTCTTGCTGACGGCTTCATCCGCCTGGGCACGTTCCAGTGTAGCAGCGGCTGTATCCAGCTCTGCCCTGGCAGGCAGCTTGCCACCCGAAGCCGCGTGCAGTTGTTGCAGGCGATTGAGGTTGGCGCGGGCTTCCTTGACAGTGGCAGCGGCCTGTTTGACCTTGGCTTCGGCAGAGGCCAGCGCGGCTTTGCTCTTGGTAATGGTGTCATTCAACTGGGTGGTGTTGAGGCGTGCCAGTTCCTGCCCCTTCTTGACGGTATCATTGGTATCGACCAGTACCTTGTCGACCGTGCCGGAAAGTTCCGTGCCAATATCCACCTGATTGAGCGGTTTGAGGTTGCCGGTCGCCGTCACCGTCACACTGAGGTTGCCGCGCTTGACCGGTTGGGTCTGATAGCTGGGCTGACGGGTCGTGGCGGGCTTGCTGAAGAAATACCAGCCTGCGCCCCCCGCAATCGCCAGTGCCACCAGCATAGCGAGGGTATTTTTCCAGACGCGCTTGCCCTTGCTGCCCGCTTGCTGTTTGAGGACATCCTGAACGGATGGTGTCGTGGTTGTACTCATGTCGTTTCCCCTTACCATGCCCCACCGATCGCCTTATACAGGCTGATCACGGCTTGTGTATTGTCGACCTGTGCTGCCAGCAGGCTTTCCTGAGCGCTCAGGACTGAACGCTGCGCATCCAGTACGTTCTGGAAATCTGCCGTACCTGCGTCATAGCTGAGTTGCGCCAGCTTTTCGGCACTACGGGCCAGCGTGACGTTGTTTTGCAACACCGGCTGCTGCTGACGGTTGGCTTGCAGGCTGGCAAAGGCATTGGCAACATCCCTGAGTGCGGTCAGCACGGCTTTCTGGTAGCTGGCAACTGCTTGTTCGCGGGCAGCATCACGGCTTTCCACCTGCTGTTTCAGCTTGCCACCGTCAAACAGGGGCGCACTGATGGAAGCCAGTAACGAACGTGCTACATTCGCCGGGTCAAATAAATCGCCCACACTCACGCTACTGGCACTGAGTGAACCGCCCAGATTGAAACTGGGGTACAGATTGGCTTTGGCTTCACCGACCCGCAGGGAAGCCGCTTGCACCTTGTATTCGGCGGCACGGATGTCCGGGCGCTGACGGATGGCATTGGCAGGGATGGTTGCTGCCACCTGCACCGCCACTACCGGAACCGGTTTGGCTGCCGCCAGCCGGGATTGCAGCGCCTGTGGTTCCTTGCCGGTCAGGGTCGCCAGCGCGTGCTGGTTCTGGGTAATGCTGCTTTCCAGCGCCGGAATTTGTGCCTGCGACTGACCGAGGCTGAGGTTAGCCTGCTCGACTTCCAGCGCACTGGCAAGCCCGGCCTGTTGCTTGAGGGTGATCAGGCGCACGGTTTCCTGACGTGCTGCCAGACTTTGGCGTGCCACGCTCAGACGGGCTTGTGCCAGCCGCAGGTTGACGTAGCTGCTGGCAACTTCAGCCGCAAGTGAGGCTTTGACATCTTCCAGACTGGCTTGGGTCGCCTGCACATCGGCTTCGGCAGCGCTGCTGGCGAGGCGGTTGCCACCAAAAATATCGGCTTCCCAACTCGCATCAAGGCTTGCGCCGTAGCTGTCATTACCACCGCTGCGACGGGCAGAGCCACCGATATTCAGGGTAGGCAGCAGGCTGGCTCCGGCAATCGTCCGCTGGGCGCGGGCTGCCCGCAGGCTGGCTTGCGCGGTCTTGATGTCGGGGCTGGCTTGCAGGGTTTCCTGAATCAGGGCGGTCATGAGCGGGTCATTGAAACGCTGCCACCAAGCGGCTTGTACCGGGGTGCGGGTACTGCTGCTTGCGGTGGGTGCTATTTGCACCGTGCTGGTAGCAGTGTCACTACGCGGCGGAGTCTGACTACACGCCGTCAGCGCCAGACTGATGGCAAGGGTGAGCAACACGGGTGATTTGGGTGACATACGGTCGGATTCCTTGCTTGATGTTCCATGCAACCAGTGTGGCGTAGTCGTGAGTTAAGGTGGGTAAAGCTCGTGTAAAGAAATGTAAAAGCGGTTGGCGAGCTGGCAGTGGTCGGCAATGATAGTAGTGAAAACCACTTTTACAGGAGAGTGCTCATGGACACCACCACCCTACGCCGCTGGGCCACACCGATGACCATCGGTGCATTCATGCTGATCAGCATTACCGGCGTCATGATGTTTTTCCATATCGAACTCGGCATCATCAAGGTTGCCCACGAATGGCTGAGCTGGTTGATGCTATTGGCTGTCGGCTTGCACGTTGTTGTCAATTGGCGAGCATTTAGCCGTTATTTCAGCCAGAAACCGGCAGTAGCCGTTATCGGCGTGTTTGCCTTATTACTGCTTGCAGCGATGCTGATTCAGGGTGATGAACGCCGTGGTCCACAGGGGCGTGGCGGCCCAATGCAGGCAGCGCAAGTCCTGCTGACTGCCCCGCTGGACAAAGTAGCCGATATTACCGGCAACACCCCGGACAGTTTACGGGCGAAATTGCAGGAAAAAGGATTTGCCGTAGATGCAGCAGCCACTTCGCTGGATGCGATAGCCAAGCAAAACCAGCGTAACCCGATGGAAGTGCTGAATGGGGTAATGGGAGCGCAATAAGCAGCTTCAAGGATGGATGTTGGGCAGGGACGCCCGCTTTAACCATACAAAAACTCCCTCCCCCCACCGCTGGTTCGCCGTATGATGCAAGCTATGCAAGAACCCGTGAGAGCCATCATGAGCAAGCTATTACTGGTCGACGACGACATCGAACTCACCAATATGTTGCGCGAATACCTGGAGCGTGAAGGCTTCAGCATCACTGCCGTACACGATGGGGAATCTGCCGTGCGCGAAGCCCTCAATGGCGATTATGCGCTGGTAGTGCTGGATGTGATGATGCCCGGCATGAGCGGAATTGAAGCCCTCAGCCGCATCCGCACCCACAGCCAGATACCGGTACTGATGCTGACAGCACGGGGCGACGACATCGACCGCATTATCGGGCTGGAACTGGGCGCAGACGATTACGTACCGAAACCGTGTATGCCGCGTGAACTTGCCGCCCGCATCCGCGCCATTTTACGCCGCGCCAACCCGGACACTGCCAACAACCAGCACGAACCGCTGCAAGTCGGCGGGCTAACCCTGCTGCCGGAAAAGCGCCAAGCCAGTTGGCAAAACCAGCCACTGGAACTGACCAGCACCGAATTCAACCTGCTGGAAGTACTGGCACGCCGCGCCGGGCAAACCGTCAGCAAAAACGACCTGTCGACCCACGGTTTAGGGCGCACGCTTACCCGTTACGACCGCAGCATCGACGTACACATGAGCAGCATCCGCCACAAACTCGGCAACCTGCCGGACGGGCGCTCCTGCATCCAGACCATCCGGGGTATTGGCTACCAGTTGGTGGGGGAATAAGGCATGGGGCGACTGTTCTGGAAAATCCTGCTCACATTCTGGCTGACCCTGCTGGTCACTGGCGGCATCACTGGCGCAATGGTGTGGATGCACCACAACAACCTGCAAGAAATGGAAAAGGATGTGGTCATCCGCCCCCATTCGGTAATTGCCGTCAAGGCCGCTGCCAACACGTTCCTGTACGGCGGCACACCAGCACTGCGCAACATGTTGCAGGAACAAAAGGATGAAGCCCCGCGTGACCTCCAGGTATACGCTGTCGATAGCAACGGCGCGGAACTGCTGGGGCGCACCGTTTCCGCCGATACCCTCGAACGGGTGCGTATTGCCGTTACCCAGAACCTGAAACTGCCAATTGTCCGCAGTGTGCAGTCAGGTGCGGAAAACTACGTGCTGTTCGCACCGGTTGCCGGGCAGTTCCCGCAATTCCGCCAGGAAAACCAGTTACGCCCTCCACGCCACTTTCCCCCTTCTTTCATGATTGTCTCCGGCATTGTGGTCAGTTTTATCTCCAGCTTCCTGCTGGCCTGGTATTTCTCCCAGCCGGTTAGCGTGTTGCGCAAGGCATTCGGTGCAGTTGCCAAAGGCGATTTCAGCCAGCGGGTCACACCGTCGATTGGCAAACGGCGCGATGAAATTGCCGACCTAGGGCGTGCTTTCGATGAGATGACCAGTCAGTTGCAAAACCTGATGGCATCGCAACGCCGCCTGTTGCATGACGTATCGCACGAGCTGCGTTCGCCGCTGGCACGCTTGCAAGTCAGTGTCGGGCTTGCCCGCCAGCAGCCGGAAAAGATTGCCAGCAGTCTGGATCGCATCGAACACGAAGCCGAGCGACTGGACACACTCGTCGGTGAAGTGCTGACGCTCTCCCGTCTGGAATCCGGCGTGCCACAACCACTGGATGAATACATCGACATTCTGGAATTGCTGGATGCGGTGATTGATGATGCCCGCTTCGAGGCGGATGCGATGGGGCGGCAGGTGGTATTCCAGGCGGATGTGGACGATCTGCCGCTGCTTCAGGGGCGCGGCGAATTACTGTATCGGGCGCTGGAAAACGTGGTGCGCAATGCCATCCACCACACCCCGACCAATACCAGCGTTAACCTGAGCATCCACCGCCAGGGCGAGCAGTTGCAAATTAATGTGGATGATCAGGGGACAGGCGTGCCAGAAACGGAACTGGACAGCATTTTCGAGGCATTCCAGCGCAGCAGTGCGGGCAGTGCCAACCGGCATGGCTACGGACTGGGGCTTGCCATTGCGCGGCGAGCAATTGAAAGTCATGGGGGAAGCATTCACGCCAGCAACCGTACACCACAAGGCTTGCGCATCAGGATCAGGTTGCCGCTGAAATGGGATGCTTGAGTGGTGTTTTATTTCCTCAGCCAAGCATTCCTGTTTTAATAGCGCCCACGAATAACGGCTGACACGAAACGCTAATACCTTGCCATGAATACCACACCGAAATCCAACCCATTACTCGAAATCGCCCTCACTCTGGTGATTCCTTCACTGATCCTGATGAAACTCAGTACCCCCGAACAACTGGGTACAACGAATGCCCTGATACTGGCGCTGTCATTCCCACTAGGCTGGGGAATCTTTGACTGGATACGCAACCGCAAAATCAACCTGTTCGCGGCTTTGGGTCTGGTGAGTGTGTTGCTGACTGGCGGTATTGGCTTGCTGGAACTGGATACACAATGGCTGGCGGTCAAGGAAGCCGCTATTCCCGCCATTTTGGGCATTGCGGTAATTGGCTCCACTTATACCAAGTACCCGCTGATCCGCACCGTGCTATTCAACCAACGCTTGTTGCACGTCGAAAAAATACAGGAACAACTGGCTATCCGTGGAACCCAGCGTGAATTCGACCAACGCTTGCAAACCGCGAACTGGCTGTTTGGCGGAACCTTCGCCTTTTCTGCGACGATGAACTATTTCCTCGCCACCTACATTGTCACCAGCCCCAGCGGCACGGCGGCATTCAATGAGGAATTGGGGCAACTGACGCTGATGAGTTACCCGATGATTGCGATCCCCTCCATGCTGATGATGCTGGCAGTGTTTTACTACCTTGCCCGCAGCATCCGCTCACTGGCAGGATTAACGCTGACGGAAGTCATGCATGGGGCAGAATAATCAATCCGCAGGTCGCCACACCGTTACAGTAAACAGGCACGCCTCGCGGTCATCCTTGAAATCAATCTGCCGCCACGCTTCCAAGGCTCGGAGAATACCTGAGCCTAAACCTCGATAAGGTAAGAGCTTTTTAGCGATGAACGATGCTAGAACGGGGTTTCGTAAATTCGAGTTACCCGCTTTGACTTTTTCGACGGTCAAATTATTAGGCAAATGACCGGGGCTGATAATCTCAATGCGATTAGCGTAAACCAACACCCGAATCGGTGCACTGATAAAGTAATCCCGATGAATCAGAGCATTAACCAGCAGTTCCTCAAATACCAAACGCGGTACTTCAGGCTCCCCCACTGAATTGAAACCTTGCTGTCCCTGCCGCTTATGCAAGTTACGCATAATGAAACGCAAGGTATCATCGAACATATCCCGCAGTCTGCCACCGATGTCTTCACTATCCACGTAGCTGCTGGACTCAATGACATTACCCGGAAATGCCACCGCTTTGACAATAAAAGCCGGTTTTACCCATTCAGGGCGTTTACCAAACAACAATACCCCAGCGAGGTTTACATATCCATCAACGTTTGCAAGGTTCATATTTTGCAATAAACGTAACAAATCCGTATTTTGCTCAGGAATCTCCAAACCATAGGTTGCGTGTAAAAATTCTGCCAAACTGTGGCGGTCAATCGCCTCCAAACCTACCTTGCACGGGACTTCATCAGCGTGTAACAAATCCACACTCTGGAACAAGCGGCGCAATTCTTCTTTGGAATTGACCCGGCGCTTGTCTGCTCCACTTTTTAGCCAAATCACGCCATTACGGTCAAAGTAGGGCTTATCCAAACCCTTGGGAATAGTCAGTGCTATTAACAAGCACCCATCATCACCCAACGCAATATTTTCAGTCTGTACAGCCAACGGGCTGCGGATATGCTGGGAAGCAGCATTGCTGATCATCTGGTTTAAACGCGCCACATCCGTCAAACTCAAACCCGGCAACCCACCATCATCCGCAACACCCAACAAAATCACGCCACCATCCGTATTGGCAAAAGCCGCCATTTCGGCGGCTAACGCATCGGTATTGTGAATATCCTGCTTAAACTGACGGCGACTGTCTTCGCCGAGGGCAATTTGGGCTGTAAGTTCCTCAAGGGTCATACTGGCTCAACCATGGCGCGGTAGGCGTGCCAACTGGCATACGAAACCAGCGGCATGGCAATGATCAGCCCAAGGCTAAACGGCAACAAACCCGCGCCAATAATCAGTGCGATGCTCGCCGCCCACGCCAGCATGACTTTCCAGTTGGTGAGGATGGCGCGGATGCTGGTATTCAATGCCGTCACTAGACTCACCTTGCGCTCCAGCAACATCGGTACGGTAGCCACGCCCGTGACAAAGGACACCAGCGCAAACATCAACCCCACAGACATGAACGACAGTGTGAACAACCAACCCATTTTTGACCCCAGCAGTGCCGCCATAAAGCCGAAATAACTGTGTAGCTCAGCCGCTGCCGTCTCTTGCAGGAAAACATCCAGCACGATGGTGGACATCCGCAACCATAACAGCATCAGCACACCCAACACCGCTGCGTACAGCGTCAGGTTGACCGGGTTTCGTTTCAATGCCAGCGTAGACTGCAAAAAGTTGACCGGTTCACCGTGTTCACGACGCAGGCTCAGGTCATACAGCCCCAGCGCAAGAAACGGCCCCAGCAACATGAAACCAGCCGCAGTTGCCATGAAAAAACCGGGGTTGTTGGCTGACAGGATACTCATGCTGCCCCCCACCAGCGTAAAGATGATCCCATACAACAGGCTAGACCAAGGGTTGGCTTTAATATCCGCAGCGCCTTGGCGTAACCACTTGGGAATATCGGCAAATTCGACCTGACGCACAGCGTAATGCGTAAACGATTGATCCACATTTAACAAATTCTGCATCGACTAAACCTCTGCGGGTGCAACATGTTCTGGGTTATTAACTAGGGCAAAAACATCATATCCCCGTCATCAACAAATGGCAAAGCTGCAATTAAGGGCAAATGGCAAGTGTTATTTGTCATGCCTGCTGGCTAACTGGGATAATACCGGCATGAAATACACACTCAAACAATTCCTCAAACTTGAATCTGCCAGCGGTATCCTACTGGTGATTGCTGCCGTCATGGCAATGATTACCGTCAACTCGCCTGCGCAATACCTGTACGATGCCCTGCTTAATACTCCAGTGGAAGTGCGCATTGGAGCCTTGCACATTGCCAAACCCCTGCTGCTATGGGTGAATGATGGTTTGATGGCGCTGTTTTTCCTGCTGGTAGGGCTGGAACTCAAGCGCGAAATCCTGCACGGCGAACTGGCTGACCCCGCCAAAGCTGCCCTGCCAATACTGGCAGCCATCGGCGGTATGCTCATGCCCGCCCTGATTTACACAGCATTCAATCAGGGGGATGCTGCCGCCATGCGTGGCTGGGCCATCCCAACCGCTACCGACATTGCTTTTGCCCTAGGGGTGCTGTCACTGCTGGGCAAGCGCGTACCCGCCGCCCTCAAGCTGTTCCTGCTGACTCTGGCGATTGTCGATGACCTGGGCGCAATTGTGATCATTGCACTGTTTTACACTACCGACTTGTCGGTTACGTCACTGGTAGTGGCGGGTATCGCCTTGCTGGTACTGTTCCTGTTCAACCGGCGTGGTCTCCTGTCGCTATCGCCTTACCTGCTGGTCGGGCTAGTGATGTGGGTAGCCGTGTTGAAATCGGGTGTCCATGCCACGCTCGCTGGCGTGTTGCTGGCGTTTTTCATCCCGCTGCGCCCTGCCCCCGGTGAAAACCATACACTCGCCGAAGGGTTGGAACATGACCTGCACGGCTCGGTCTCCTTCGTGATCCTGCCACTGTTTGCCTTTATGAATACCGGTATTGCCCTGACAGGCTTGTCCCTGGAATCCCTGCTCAACCCTGTCCCGCTGGGAATTGCAACCGGTTTGTTCATCGGCAAACAATGGGGCATCCTGCTGTTCTGCTGGTTGGGCATCCAGTTGCGGCTGGCCAAAATGCCGCAGGGGGTTGGCTGGTGGGAACTTTACGGCGTAGCCATGCTGGCAGGCATCGGCTTTACCATGAGCCTGTTCATCAGCTCGCTGGCATTTGAACAAAGCGGAACAAACTCGATGGTGGATGACCGTCTGGGAATTCTGCTGGGTTCCATCCTGTCTGCCACCTGCGGCTACCTGTTGCTGCGCTGGCGACTGGCTAAAACACACTGATATACTCGGTTTTTTCTACCTGACCTGATGATGCCAGCATGAGCCAAACCAGTACCATTTCCTGTGACACCCTGCCTAACGGAACCCTAAGTGTCGAACAAGCGCAAGCCCACATCCTGACAGGCATCAGCGCATTGACGACCCACGAAACAGCCAACCTGTGGCAGGCTCGGGGACGTATCCTGGCACAGGCTGTCACCGCCCCGCTGGATGTTCCACCACACCGCAATTCAGCAATGGATGGCTATACCCTGCGTCATGCCGATCTCGGCAACAGGCAAGCCCTGCGGGTCATCGGCAGTTCTTTTGCCGGTCGCCCGTTGGCAGGTAGCGTCCATGCCGGTGAATGTGTCCGTATCATGACTGGCGCAGTCGTACCTGACGGTGCAGATACCGTCGTCATGCAGGAAAACGTACAACGTGACGGCGACACCATCCAGATAAACAAGCCCCCCAAGGCTGGTGAAAACGTGCGCCACCCTGGTGAAGACATGCGCATTGGTGACACCATACTGGCAGCCGGGCACAAACTTAACTCTGCCGATCTGGGCTTGCTTGCCTCGCTGGGCATTGGCGAAGTCGAGGTTTTGCGTCGCCCTCGGGTCGCGTTCTGCTCAACCGGCGACGAACTCAAAAGCATCGGCGAAAGCCTGCAACCCGGTGATATTTACGACAGCAACCGTTACACCCTATACGGCTTGCTCAACAAGCTGGATGTGGAAATCATCGACCTCGGCGTGGTGCGCGACACCCCGGACGCGGTGGAACATGCTTTCCAACAAGCCATGCAGCGGGCCGATGTATTTATTACCAGCGGCGGCGTTTCGGTCGGAGAAGCCGATTTTGTCACTGCCACCCTGCAACGCTTGGGTCAGGTCAACTTCTGGAAAGTCGCCGCCAAACCTGGCAAGCCGCTGGCGTTTGGCACACTCGGCAACACCCTGTTTTTTGGGCTACCGGGCAACCCGGTGTCGGTGATGGCAACCTTCCTGCTGTTTGTGCGCCCGGCTATCCTGACTTTACGCGGCGAAACCGTATCACTCGTACCGGAATACACTGCTGTATGTACCACTCCCCTGAAAAAAGCCCCCGGACGCAAGGATTACCAGCGCGGCATCTGTGAACGTGACAGTCATGGACAATGGCAAGTTCGTAGCACCGGCGAGCAGGGTTCGCATATCTTGCGTTCCATGAGCCAGGCTAACTGCTTTATTGCGCTGCCACTGGAATGGGGAGATGTGGCAGCAGGCACAAACGTGACCATCATACCGTTTGAGGGCTTGTTGTAGCCCGGCTGCTGCCGTTTGCCCAACTACACTCGCCAAAAGCAGACATCCGGCGTATCGTAGATCCCTAATGAAAATATAATGAGAAGGAGGGACGACGATGAGCAAGGAATCATCAGCTCCGCTACTGAAATGGCGCTCCCCTGTGGGTATTTCGCCAGTGCAGTCATTTTTGCGCCTGTTTCATGCAGCCCCTATCGTTTTAATACTGCTGGCTATCGTCGCATGGTCATCGTGGTATACCGTACCCAGTGATTCTGTTGCCGTACTGCAACGCTTCGGCAAATATCAGGCAGAAATACCACCGGGACTGCATTTCAAAATCCCGTTGGGTGTTGATGTTGCTACCATCCTGCCGGTCAAGCGCCAGCTCAAGCAGGAATTTGGCTTTTATACCGATAACGCCACCAACCCCGACCAATACTCGGATACCCCTGAAGAAGAATCCCCGATGGTCACAGGCGACCTGAACGCCGCACTGCTGGAATGGGTCGTGCAATACCGTATCAGTGAACCCACCAAATACCTGTTTGCGGTGCGCGAACCGGGGCAAACCCTGCGTGACGTATCCGAATCCGTGATGCGCGAAGCCGTTGGCGACCGCACGGTGGATGAAGTCCTCACCATCGGGCGTCAGGAAATCGAGGCCGAAGCCCTGATACTAATGCAGCAACTGGCCACCCGTTACGAAATGGGTGTCAGCATCGACCAGGTACAGCTGAAAAATATCAACCCGCCAGCCCCGGTACAGGATTCCTTCAACGAAGTAAACCAGGCACAGCAGGAGAAGGAACGCCTGATCAATGAAGCCCGCCGCGATTACAACCGGGTCATTCCACTGGCAGAAGGGGAAAAAGACCAGCGTATCCGCGAAGCTGAAGGCTACCGCCTCAAGCGCATCAACGAAGCAGAAGGTGACGTGGCTCGTTTCAATGCCGTGTTGACCGAATACCAAAAAGCGCCCGAAGTCACCCAGCGCCGCCTGTACATCGAAACCCTGCAAACCATCCTGCCTGACGTACAAAACAAGGTAGTGGTTGACGAAAACATGCAAGGCATCCTGCCACTGCTGAACCTCAACAGGCAACTTCCCCAGCCAACATCACAGGAGGCCAGCCAATGAACCGTTTCTTGCTCATCGTTGCTGCCTTGGTGGCCTATCTGTTGTTCAATGCTTTTTATACCGTCGGCGAAGCCCAGCAAGTCATCCTTACCCAGTTCGGCAAACCGGTGGGTGAACCCAAAACCGAAGCTGGCCTGAAAATGAAACTGCCCTTTATCCAGACCGTGAACCGCATCGACAAGCGCGTGCTGGAATGGGATGGTAGCCCTTCCGACATGCCAACCAAGGACAAGCTCTACATCTCCGTCGACCTGTTTGCCCGTTGGCGCATTATCGACCCCATGGCCTATTTCTTGCGGATGCGTGACGAACGCAGTGCCCTGTCGCGGCTGGACGATATTCTCGGTAGTGAAACCCGTAACGCCGTTGCCAAACACGAGCTGATTGAAATCGTCCGCACCACTAAAGACCGGATTCCGCTCAAAGACCCCATCCTGCTGGAAAATGCCGAAGCCACCAAAGGCGAAGACAGCACACCCATTGGCTCACTGGTTCCGATCCGCAAGGGACGTGAGCAGGTCGAACAGGAAATTTTCAAGGCTGCCGCCGAAAAAGTGAAAGTGTTTGGCATTGAGCTGCTCGACATCCGTTTCAAACGCATCAACTACAACGATAGCGTGCAACCGAAAATTTTTGAGCGCATGATCAGCGAACGCCGCCAGATTGCCGAACGCTTTCGTTCCGAAGGCAATGGCGAGGCCGCCCGTATCCGGGGCAACATGACCCGTGACCTGAACCGGATACAATCAGAAGCCTACCGCAAGGTAGAGGAAATCCGGGGTGAAGGTGATGCCAAAGCCGCTGAAATCTACGCCAATGCTTACAACCAAAGCCCAGCGGCAGCAAAGTTCTACGAGTTCACTCGCACAATGGATGCCTACAAATCCATCGTCACGCAGGATTCAACCGTGGTGTTGTCGACAGACAGTGACCTGTTCAAATACCTCAAGGAAGCTGGTTCACCTTCAACCACGCAGTAAGCCTCCCATCAAACACGGCTACCTCTGTAATAGTGGTAAGCCGTCTTGACTAGCCGCATAGTATGCAGCAACGGTTTGCTGAAAGTCTGACGGGTGCTGATGTGGTAGTTGACCATGTGGCGACGCCCCGCCCATAGGTGGTCAATCATCGGGTGATCAGGATCGGCGCAGGAATCCATCCAACCCAGATGGGTTTTGTCGAGTAGCGCATAAATGTTTTCCAGCTCCAGCAAAACGCCGGGCGAGTAGGCTGCATAACGTTCATCATAAGCAATCTTGAGGGCATAAGAACCCTGGGTAGCACTGGCAAGATTCAGCTTGATGGCAATCGGCTCACCATCCAACAGCATTTTCAGCATCATCAACTGCCCACGTTCAGCAGCATTGTGGATCAGGCTCTCGGCAAACAGGCGTTCACTACCATGACAGCCCATCGCCGTCACTGCCCGTCCTTTCCAGCCCTTGCTTTCCAGCCGCAGGAAATCATGCGTCCATTGGTTCAGGTTGCCGTGCTCTCCCGGCAACAACATCTGGTATTCAAGCTCGCCCTGTTCCTCAAGACGCCGCCGCAAGCGGCCATATTCCTTGAGCTTTTTCTTGCGGTAATGAGCAGCAACATACTCATCACCGGCAACGCCCCCTTGCAACAAGGCACGTTGCCAGCCATCACGCTGATCCAGCATCCGGCCTTGCAAGTCTGTTACCTGTTGCAGGCAAGCAGCAAACGCACCATCTGCCGGAATCTTGTCGAGGGAAACCACCACCGCACCGGAATACACATCCATCCACCCCAGCATCACACCCAAAACCGCTTCGGCATGATCACGGTGTACCAAGGGAGTTCCTAACGGGCAATGCAGATGCAGCCAGTTTGTCCAGTGATTGGCGGGGCATTTCTGGTAAGTACGTTCCCGTAACACGGGAAACAAACCCAGCAAGGCGGAATGTGACGAGTCTTCCCACACCAGTAAAATACTCAAATGCTCGGGAGCCAGTGTTTCCAGTGCGGGTAACAAAGCCCAGCTTTCATAAAAGACATTGGGTTCCAGTGCGTGACGGGCAAGCACATCCCATGCAGGCACGATGTCACGCAAATCATTGATGGCGGTTACAAGCTGGGGAATCAAGGCGGCACACCCGTTTTGTTGTTATTGCTCGGGTTATTGTGCAAGGAAACGGTTGAACGGCTTAGCGATACCGGATAAACGCAGGTAAATCAGCGACAACAAAAAGCGGGCAATGCCCGCTTCCCGTATACCTGCCAGGTGTGCAGAACTTAACCCTGGAGCCACTCCTTGTAGGCTTCCATGTCTTTTTCCTGACCAGCAGCATAGCCAGCTTCATAGGCTTCCGTCAGACGCTGTTCTTCGCGCATCGGGTTCAGCAGGTAGCCACCTTGCCAACCTTGCAGGAACTCAGGGTCAACACCCGCTTTTTCCATTTCCACTACAGCGTTGTAATACTGCATATTCATTTGCCAAATCCTCTCTAATCAAAATGAAAATAAACGTGGGGCCTATTACGCCGCAGCACGCAGTGTTTCTAGCGCCTTGCCACTATCCAACGTGGCGCGTACCGCATCAGCGGCCTCCTGAATTGAACCATGACGCCCCAGGTGCGTCAGACAGATCGCAGCAGAATATACCAGACTGTCGTACATCAAACCTTTTTCGCCCGCCAAAGCTGCCATACCCAGCCTGGCAGCACTTGCTGCCAGTGCATCACTATCCACCAGCGTGGCAATTTCATCACCGATCACGGGTGCGGCTGGCAAATCTTCCGGCAATGGAATTGCCCGTACTGCTGCCTGGATGCCTACATCCTTCGGATCAAGATCCCGTTGCTGCTCCTCACCCTTGTCGTAGTAATAGAACAGCTTGCCTGCCTGTTGCAGGGAAGGAATGATACCGCCCTCCATGCCGCGTACAAACATGGCACTGTCAAAGCCTGCCTGCCGCGCCAGCGAAGCATAGATGGGCGGGTATGCCTTGTGCACATAGCCGCCCATACAATGCGTCTTGCGCTTGCCCCGAATCGGCCCCAGCAAAGTTTCGACTGTAGTCAGCACTTGCCGTTTGATCATGCGCTGGCGGATCGGGATCAAGTCATGCAAACCTGGGGCAAACTGGCTCTGATCAAGGTAAGTCCAGCCAATTCGCTCCAGTTGGGCAACAGCTTGCGCTGGTGTCAGATTGACATTCAGCCCCGCTGCCTTCAAAACCTTGTGATGGGTTGCTCCAAATTTTGGCCCTACCTGCTCCAGACCATGCAGCACCGCATGAACCCCCATCGTCGCCAGTACCACCGGCACAAACGTGGAAGCAGGCACGCCACGGGCATAGCCATCATAAGGGTCGGAAATATCCAGTACCTCATCCACATCGGCTGTGTTGATTACTGACGTATCAATCAGTGCCTGCAATGTGCCACGGTTTTCCTCGTCTGTCTCACGCTTCATGCGCAAAGCAATAAAATAGACAGCAACCTGTACCGGGTCAGCCTCACCGCCAAGGATGTGGCGCATCGCGTAATATGCATCCTCGTAGCTCAGATCCTTGCTGTACTCAGGGCCTGTTGCTACTTTCTGGATGCATTGGCGCATGTGCAATTTCAAATTGCGCTCAGTATCAATATCGGTCATCGTGGCATTTTCCATGTCGCGAAAGTTTAAGAATCCCCCCCCTGATACTGAATATCCCTATGGGGGTAACACTGACATCCGGGCGGGCTATTTCAGGAAATGACCCCGGATGCGCTAAGATTGGGACTGATTTTACGTTCAAGGAGATTATCGTGTCACAATCCGATGCTGAATCAATGGATTTTGCCAGCGGCATGGCAGCATTTGAAGCCAAGCACTTTTCACGCGCCATGCAAATGCTGTCCCCTTTTGCCGACCAAGGCGACAAGATTGCCCAGCACTTGTGCGCCATCATGCACCAGAATGGCCTCGGTGTCGTCCGCAATGAGCTGATGGCCTACAAGCTGATGAAAGCCTCTGCCGAACAGGGCTACGGCCTTGCCCAGCATGGCCTAGGTTTTATGTATCTGGAGGGCGAATGCGCTGCTCAAAACGGGGAAGAAGCCGTCAAATGGTTCCGCAAGGCCGGTGAACAAGGGCTGCAAGGTTCCCTTACCACATTAGCCATGATGTATCAGCAAGGCCACGGCGTTCCCAAGGATGAAGCCGAAGCCAAACGTCTTTACAAGCTGGCAGGCTTCGATGATTTGGGCTAACCGCAGCCGGGAATTAGGCTGAAACTGAACAAAACATGAAGCAATAAGCCTGAAAAATCAATCAAATAGACATTAAAATAAATTCTATTAATTAAGTATTGATTAAGCACAAACCCGTAAGATAGCCCACATGGATAGGGGCATACACCAATAACAACAAGTATGGATACAGATGGAACTGAATGGGAAAGCACTCCGGCTTGACTATCTGTGATAGCAAACCGGTTCCATTACAGGATAACCACGAGCCACGAATTGTTAAGGGGTTGACAATTCTAGGGTGAGCAGACCCTGGCAAGTGAGAATAATAAAAATAAGCGACCTATTACCGGTGGGTATCGAGCGATAACAATAACAACAGCTCGAACTCACACGGTTTTCCTTCAAGCGTCTTTATAACACTTCCTTATTGCCGCATTCAAGTGGCATTCATGATAAACAAATACCACTCGTCGACATCCACCTTCCTCAGGCAGCCTGCACAGCAATCTGTCTGGAAGTATGCGTCACCCGGTTTTGCCGATCAAAATACACCAACTCCGGCTTGTGCAGGTTGGCTTCCGCTTCGCTAAAATTGGCATAAGTGCAAATAATGAGCAAATCACCTGTTTTGGCCTTGTGGGCAGCCGCACCATTGATTGAAATTACACCACTACCAGCTTCCGCGCGAATAGCATATGTTGAAAAACGCTCACCGTTGGTGATGTTATAGATATGCAGTTGCTCATACTCGCGGATATTGCCGATGCGCAAAAAATTGTCATCAATTGCGCAAGAACCTTCATAGTCCAACTCAGCATGAGTGACTGTAACACGGTGCAGTTTGGATTTGAGCAGTGTCAGCTCCATGATGGTTCCTCCTTAATAGCTCTCTGAAGTATTTTGCAGAGCAATGGCATTATGATGTTTCTGTTAAAATTTTCAATCCTTCAGGGGAATATTGTCGATGAGTCGAGCCTTGCCCAACCAGGCAGACCCTAACACAACCAATGCTTCCTTCCCGTCCTCTGGCGGCAGCAAATCCGATACCCGGCGGATTTCCACATAATCGGGGCGAAATCCCTGTAATTCCAGTGACTTCATGGCTTCTGCCTGCAACGGGGGGTAATCCTGCCTGCCTTTGTGCAGCGCGTCAACCACTTCCCGTAAAATCCTGTTGAAAGCTGGAGCAATTTTCCGCTCTTCCACCGTCAGGTAGCCGTTGCGGGAACTCATCGCCAAACCATCCGCTTCGCGCACTGTAGGTAATCCCACAATTTCAATATCCATATCCAGATCACGCACCATTTGCCGAATCAACATCAACTGCTGGAAATCCTTCTCGCCGAATACAGCCACATCCGGCTGCACCAGATTGAACAGCTTGCAAACCACCGTAGATACACCAGTAAAGTGACCGGGACGCGAAGCACCCTCCAACAACTGACTGATACCGGGCACTTCCACCCTGGTCGCCAGCCCTCCACCGGGATACATGAGTGTAGGCGTTGGGGTGAACACCATGTCAGTGCCAACCGCTTGCAAGTGCTGGCAATCTTCTGTCAGCGTGCGTGGATAAGCAGCGAGATCTTCCTTACGATCAAACTGGGTGGGATTGACAAAGATGGAAGCCACCACCTTGCTGCCCAACTCCTGCGCCCGCTTGACCAGAGCCACATGCCCGTCATGCAGGTTGCCCATAGTAGGTACAAACGCAATGGTTTCACCTGCCCTGCGCCAGGTTTTGATTTGGGCACGCAGGGCTTGAATGTCTTCGACGATGAGCATGATGTGACCTTTTTAAAAGAAGCAGTGCTGGTCTTCAGGGAATGTTCCGGCTTTGACTGACTGCACATAAGCAGCCACAGCCTGTGGAATGGTTGAGCCAGCGCCAATAAAGTCTTTGGAAAACTTTGGTGCACGCGGGGAAACGCCCAGCATGTCATGCAGTACCAATACCTGCCCGTCACAGGCACGTCCTGCCCCAATACCAATGGTAGGGATTTCCAGCTCCTGGGTAATCTGTTCCGCCAGCGTCACCGGCACACACTCCAGCACCAGCAAGTCGGCTCCTGCCTCCTGCAAGGCTTTGGCATCGGCAATCATCTGTCTGGCAACAGCCTCATCACGCCCTTGCACCCGATAACCGCCGAGCTTGTAGACGGATTGTGGCTGCAAGCCAAGATGGGCGCAAACTGGCACGCCATGATGGGCAAGCTGGGCAACAGTTGCTACCTGAGGTGCGCCGCCTTCCAGTTTCACCATGTGTGCGCCGCTTTCCTGCATCAGGCGGGCGCTGTTGCGTAGCGCCATATCCGGCGAGGTATAACTCATGAAAGGCAAATCACCGATCACCAGCGCCCGTTGGCAGACGCGGCTGACCGCGCGAGTATGGTATGCCATGTCATCCACGGTCACGGGCACGGTGGTTTCATGCCCCTGGATAACCATGCCGAGGGAATCCCCGACCAGAATCACATCGACACCCTGTGCATCCAGCACCTTGCCGAAACTGGCATCGTAAGCTGTCAGCATGACAATTTTTTCCCCTTCGCGCTTCATTTTGCGCAAAGTGGTGACGGTCACACGGGAAACGGGTTTGGTGCTGCTCATGGCATTGGCTCCGGGGCTGGCAAATGTTGCGTTGCAGTTTAACACATCGAATCACCCTGCAAAGGGCACAAACCATCAGGCAGGATGGACGAGCTAATTGAGCCGAAAACCACTTGCTGCGTCAGACACTATTTCTTTTTCAACTTTTCTTTCAGGTCGGCGAACGGATTATGGGTAGCTGCTGCTAGCCCTTGCGTTCCGGCTGATCCGCCATAAGCGGCTTCCAGCAGTTTCTGGTGCTCATAGTCGTGGCAATACAGGCACAACAACTCCCAGTTGCTGCCATCTGGCGGATTATGGTCATGGTCGTGATTGCGGTGATGCACGGTCAGTTCACGCAGGTTGGCGTGGTTGAATTCGCGCCCGCAACGCCCACAGACCCATGGGTACATTTTCAGCGCCAGTTCGCGGTAGCCTTTGGCACGCTCTTCCGCATTCTTGCGGGCTTTGATGACGATGGCTTCATGTTCAGGTTTCATCGGTTCACCTTTGGCAATGGATTGTTGGTTGGCTATGATGAATGATGACTGCATTGTATGTCGGCTCAGGGTGAAAAGACCATACAACAACTTGTTGTGACACTCGCCGCGCTATGATCCACCCGCAGACTAACCAACAGGACACCCGCAACGCATGTTAAAAACACTTTGGCTCGCTATTTTTGCTGCTGTACTCCTCTGGTCAGGCATCCACCCAAAAGACTACTTCACATGGTTTCTGGAGGTTGCGCCTGCACTGCTTGGGATCGTGGTGCTGGCGTTTACTTACAGGTCATTTCCTCTCACGCCGCTGGTGTACGTGCTGATCCTGTTCCACTGCATCATTTTGATGGTGGGTGGGCACTACACCTACGCGGAAGTGCCGCTGTTTGACTGGTTCAAGGAATGGTTCGGCTTTGAGCGCAACAATTACGACAAAGTGGGGCATTTTGTGCAAGGTTTCGTGCCCGCGATGATTGCCCGCGAAATCATCATCCGCAAAGCCATCATTAACGGGCGCGGCTGGATGAATTTCTTCATTGTGAGTTTCTGTCTGGCATTCAGTGCACTCTACGAGTTGATTGAGTGGGCGGTCGCGGAATTTTCAGGCGAATCGGCTGAAGCGTTTTTGGGTACGCAAGGCTATGTGTGGGATACGCAATCCGATATGGCACTGGCGTTGCTGGGGGCTGTGGTTGCGCTGGTGGTGTTGGGTCGGTGGCATGATCGGCAGTTGCACAATCCTGTCCCTCCCCTGACAAGGGGAGGTTAGGAGGGGTTTCTTTCTTACGAACGCCGTAAATCCAGCGTATACGGATAATCCGCATTCACCTCTTCCAGCGGCGGACTCATTGGCTGCGGCTTCGCCCCATGCTCATAGAACGCCCGCGTGGCTTCCGACAAGAACTTCGGCTCAATCACACCCGGTGTATGTTCCTCACGGAAACGCGAGAAGCGCCGACTTTCCGCCTCATACGCATTCACCGGGAAGATCTCGGAATTGCGCCCACCCGGATGCGACACATGGTAAGTGCAACCACCCACCGAACGCCCATTCCAGGTATCAATAATGTCAAACACCAGCGGCGCATGAATCCCAATCGTCGGATGCAACGCGGAAGGCGGCTGCCAGGCGCGGAACCGCACCCCCGCCACATACTCACCCTGCACACCGGTCGCCTTCATCGGCACACGCCGCCCATTACACGCCACCACATAGCGCGAATCGGTCAGACCATTGATTTTCACCTGCACCCGTTCCAGCGACGAATCCACAAACCGCGCCGTGCCCTGGCTGCTCAATTCCTCGCCCAACACATTCCACGGTTCTAACGCCGCCCGCAATTCCAGCTCAATACCGCAATACTGCACCCGCCCATACACCGGGAAACGGAACTCGTGGAACGGCGCAAGCCACTCCAACTGGAACGGATACCCCGCCGCCTGCAAGTCCGCGCACACATCCTTCATGTCTTCCCACACGTAATGCGGCAGCATGAAACGGTCGTGCAATGCCGTACCCCAACGCACCAAGCGATGCGCATACGGCGTATTCCAGAAACGCACCATCAGGGTACGGATTAGCAACATCTGTACCAATGACATCCGCGCATGGGGCGGCATTTCAAAGCCCCGGAATTCCAGCAAACCCTGACGCCCACTGAAAGAATCCGGCGAATACAGCTTGTCGATGCAGAACTCTGCCCGATGCGTATTGCCGGTAATGTCGATCAGTAAGTTACGCAACAAACGGTCAACCAACCACGGCTGGTCGTTGTGACCCTGCGGCATTTGCTGGAAGGCAATTTCCAACTCATACAAACTCTCATCGCGTGCCTCATCCACCCGTGGAGCCTGACTGGTCGGGCCAATAAACATGCCAGAGAATAGGTACGAAAGCCCCGGATGGTGCTGCCAGAACGTCAACAAACTGCGTAACACATCCGGCTGGCGCAAGAACGGGCTATCACTCGGCGTAGCCCCACCCAGCGTGACGTGATTGCCGCCACCCGTGCCGGTATGCCGCCCATCCAGCATGAATTTTTCCGCACCCAGCCGCGACAACCGCGCCTCTTCGTACAGCACTTCGGTATTGTGAACCAACTCAACCCACGTCTTCGCTGGATGAATATTCACCTCGATAACACCTGGATCAGGCGTGACCTTAAACGACTTCAAACGCGGATCAGACGGCGGCTCGTAACCTTCCAGCAAAATCGGCATCTGCAATTCAGCGGCAGTGGTTTCAATGGTTGCCACCAAATCCAGATAATGCTCTAGGAAATGCAACGGCGGCAGGAACACATGCAAACGCCCTTCCCGCGCCTGCACACACAAGGTGGTACGCGGTACTTCGCGCCACTCCTTCACCATCGCCTTGGTCGCATCCGCGTGTTGCAAGGTTGGCTCAAGCGGCGCGACATACGCGCTGTAACGCTGCTCCACTTCGCCGTGGAAATCCGCCAACGGCGGGCGATCGGCCAACGGGCAAGGCTGTGCCTCGACTTCGCGCTCATCCTCAGCCGTCCACGGCAAACTATCCAGCGGCAAACGGAAACCCATAGGCGAATTGCCGGGGATCAAATACATCTCCTGACGGCGGAATTCCCACTGCGCACTCGCCCAGCTTTTCGCCGCATCATCCCAACGCAAGGGCAGCGCGTAACCCGTTGGCACATCCAAACCGCGCTGTAACGCCATCACCAAATCATTGCGGTGCTTGCTATCACGCAGGCTCAGGGTCAACCAATCCACATTCGCGGGCTGGTTCGCCTCTTTCCACAAATAATACAAGCGGTCTTCATAACCCGGCACGAGGTACTTTTTGTTCAATGCCAGCTTGGTGCAAACCGCTTCGGCAAACAATCTGGCGTGGGTATCGCCGTAGCCATAATCCTTCTGGTCATCTGCCACCAGACTCTGGTCTTTCCACACTGGCAAACCATCCGGTCGCCAGAAACAACCCAAGGCCCAACGCGGGAACGGTTCACCCGGATACCATTTCCCCTGCCCAAACTGCAACACACTGCCCGGCGCAAATACCTTCTGCATCCGCCGTAACAGCACACCCGCCCGTTCGCGCTTGTGTTCGCCCAACGCCGCCGTGTTCCATTCTGCGCCATCCATATCGTCGATGGACACAAACGTCGGCTCGCCGCCCATCGTCAGGCGCACATCGCCACGCACCAAATCGGCTTCGACCTGATTACCCAGTGCCAACACATCCGCCCATTGCTCATCCGAATACGGCTTGGTGACACGCGGGTCTTCGAGGATGCGGCTCACCTTGTTGTGGAAATCGAATTCGACTTCGCACTTGTCGGTAAAACCATCAATCGGTGCGGCACTGCTGGGTGACGGGGTACACGCCAACGGGATATGCCCTTCGCCCGCAAACAAACCGGAAGTCGGATCAAGCCCCACCCAACCTGCACCCGGCAGGTACACTTCTGTCCAAGCGTGCAAGTCGGTGAAATCGGCTTCCGGGCCGCTAGGGCCATCCAAGGCTTTTTCATCCGCCGTCAATTGCACCAGATAACCGGACACAAACCGCGCTGCCAGCCCCAAGTGCCGCAAAATCTGCACCAGCAACCACGCCGAATCGCGGCATGACCCGGTTTTCTTGGTTAGGGTTTCCTTACACGATTGCACCCCCGGTTCGAGGCGGATGTTGTAACCAATATCCCCCTGCAAGCGGCTATTGATCGCCACCAGAAACAGCACGGTATTCGGCTGCTTGAAATCTACACCCTTCAGCCATTCTTGCAGCAACTCGCCGTCTTCCATCACCTCCAGATACGGAACCAGCTCTTTTTGCAGGGTTGCATCGTATTTGAATGGGTATTGCTGCGCATACTCTTCCAAAAAGAAATCGAACGGGTTGATGCGCACCATATCGGCGACCACATCGACTTCCACGCTGAATTCGGTGGTTTTTTCGGGGAAGACCAAGCGTGCCAGCCAGTTACCGAACGGGTCTTGCTGCCAGTTGATGTAATGCTTTTCCGGCTTGATCTTCAGAGAATACGCCAGAATCGGGGTGCGCGAATGCACCGCCGGGCGTAGCCGCACCACATGTGGTGACAGGCTGACCGGGCGGTCAAATTTGTACCCGGTGTAATGGTTTAAAGCGACATGAATACTCATTATAAAGCCCTTATCCTTGTGATTGCTGTTGGCCTACGTGGTCGGGGTAAAACCACGTTTTGGCGATTTCGCCATGTAACACCCCCAGCTCAACCTGCAAGTAATCCATCAAGGTGTGCACCTGTTCCGCCGGAATCGTGCTGAGGTCGTGCGCTTGCAGATGCTCAAAAATGCGTTGTGCCATCGTCGCGGCAAGTTCGGGATCAGGCAGGTAGCGCATCCGCCGCCCCATGGCTGACAGGCAGTAGCCAATGGAACCGGGAAATACATCGTCGTTGAGCAAAAAGCGCATCACCCGTTGCCCTTCCACCCGCGAATGGATGTGCTGCAAATACATTTGCCGCGCACTCAGGGCTTGCAGCAAATTTGTCCAGACAATGCCATCGTATTTGCGCAAGGTGTCACTGCGCCCTTCAGACAGCAGCAGCGAGGTCATTTCCAGAATCCGGCTGCTCATGTCGGCACGTTCCAGATGCTTGCCGATTTGCATGAAATCGAAGCTGTGATCGCGGCTCATGTGGCTATCCAATGCACCCCGAATGCACTGGCAATGCTTCATCACTTCGCGCAGGAAAATCTGCCGGTTGTAACGGTCAGCGATACGCGGCAGGCTATCAGTCATCAGCAAGTGGATCTGGTTAGCTTGTTCCCAGATTTCTTCCGGCAACACATCCAGCGAAGTGCGCACGTTTTCACGCACATTTGCCAGCGAACTTGCCAACGATGCCGGGTTGTTACGGTCAGCAATCAGGAACAGCATGATGCTGGTTTCATCACCACGCTGGTAATGCTCCCGAAACAGGCTATCAGCATTGAACAGGCGGATCAGGGTATACCAGTTGATTTCCATGCGCCCCGGCAAATCCATCAGCAACGCGGTATGCACATTGATCAATCGGGCGGTTTTTTCGGCACGTTCCAGATAACGCGCCATCCAGTAAACTCGTTCAGCTACACGGGATAACATCAGATTTCCTCCCCCTCCAGTACGTCGCCCACAATCCAGGTGTCTTTGCTGCCACCGCCTTGTGATGAATTGACCACCAATGAACCTTCCACCAGCGCTACACGGGTCAAGCCACCGGGGGTGACGAAAATATCCTTGCCACTGAGAATGAAAGGGCGCAAATCAACATGACGCGGTGCAATCCTGATGCGGGTTTGCGGGTCATCTGCGCGGCGTTGTTCCGCCGGGTTGGCTTGTATTTCACAAGCGGTGGGCGTAACGGATAGGCTCAAGGTCGGCTGGGCAATATAGTTGTTGGGATTTTCCTGAATCAGGTGGCGGAATTCCTCGACCTTTTCCGGGGTGGAATGTGGCCCTACCAACATGCCATAACCACCAGATTCGTTAGCAGGTTTCACCACCAGCTCGGCAAGGTGTTCCAGCACGTAGTCGCGGTCTTCCTGACGGCGACACACGTAGGTGGGCACGTTGGGCAGGGTCGGTTCTTCACCGAGGTAGTAGCGGATCATGTCGGGTACGTAGGCGTAAATCACCTTGTCGTCGGCAACGCCGCATCCCGGTGCATTGGCGATGGCAATCTTGCCCTCTTTCCATGCACGCATGATACCGGGAACGCCAAGCATTGAATCAGGGTGGAACACTTCCGGGTCGATGAACTCGTCATCAATACGGCGATAGATCACATCGACCCGTTCCAGACCCTTGATGGTTTTCATGTAGACGTAACCATCTTTACCGATGCTCAAATCCGCTCCTTCCAGCAATACCAGACCGGCTTGCCGGGCAAGGAAGGCATGTTCAAAGTAAGCAGAGTTGTAAATACCGGGAGTCATCAATGCAATGGTCGGGTCGTCCAGATCCGGGCGCAGAGAAGCCAGCATTTCGTACAAATGCGCAGGGTAATCGCTGACCGGGCGAATCGGCAGGGTATTGAAAATCTCCGGCAATACGCGCTTGGTAATGTTGCGGTTTTCCAGCATGTATGCCACGCCGGAAGGCACACGCAGGTTGTCTTCCAGCACGTACATCACCCCATCGCTGTGACGCACCAAATCGGAGCCACAAATGTTTGCCCACACACCATGCGGGGGCGTCATACCGAGGCAGGCTTCACGGTAGCCTTTGGATTGCAGCACCACATCTGCCGGGATAACACCATCCTTGATGATGTGTGCACCGTTGTAGATGTCCTGAATGAACCTGTTGAGGGCACGGATGCGTTGCTTCAGCCCCATTTCAGTGCAGTCCCACTCCTTGGCGGGGATAATGCGCGGAATAATGTCAAACGGCCAAGCACGGTCAATGTTGCCTGCATCACTATAAACTGTGAAAGTGATACCCATTTCCCGAATAACGGCTTCCGATTCCTGCACACACTGGCGGAACCGGTCAGGGGTGAGGTGGCGCAGGTACTCTACCAAGCGGAAACTGGCTTCACGCGGTTGGTGTTTGGCTGCAATCAGTTCGTCGTACAACGAACCGGGATCATATTGATTCCATTCTGTTTTCATATAAATTTCCGGGTCGACAAGATCAATATTATCAGCAGCAAGCCTGAAAAAACTTGCACGCCTTGTTGTTATTCATGGGTAG
The DNA here is from genome assembly GCA_002425225.1 of Thiothrix sp. UBA5583. Classification (GTDB taxonomy): domain Bacteria; phylum Pseudomonadota; class Gammaproteobacteria; order Thiotrichales; family Thiotrichaceae; genus Thiothrix; species Thiothrix moscowensis. The sequence continues at coordinate 5,112 of DILV01000041.1, read as the reverse complement.
CAAGATTCGTGCCTATCCAGGACAAACGCACCAACCTGCCGCTACATAAGAAAAGAAAATATAGCACCTTGGCAACACTTTACTGTAGACAAACCTGAATTTCGGGCGCTGTATACATAGGGTACAGACCCGGAGTAAAGTACCCTGTGTCACAACTGCTGGTTAAGGGGAGGTATTGCATGGGTTTATGGTCGGACTTGCCTGCATGGCAACTGGTACTGGTTACACTGGGATTGACACACATCACCATTGCAGCCGTTACGATTTTTTTACATCGCACCCAGGCACACCGCGCCTTGGATTTGGGCGCAATTCCTTCACACTTTTTCCGCTTCTGGCTTTGGCTGACTACCGGCATGGTCACACGTGAATGGGTCGCCATTCACCGTAAACACCACGCCAAATGCGAAACAGCAGACGACCCACACAGCCCCAAAACCCGTGGCTTGCACACTGTCCTGTGGCTGGGTGCATGGCTATACCGTCAGGAAAGCAAAAACCAGGAGACCCTGGAAAAATACGGCAAAGGCACACCTGATGACTGGCTGGAACGCCACTTGTATACGCCCTACCCCTGGCTAGGCATCACCCTGATGCTAACCATTGATCTGCTGCTGTTTGGCTTGCCTGGCATACTGGTATGGCTGGTACAAATGGTATGGATTCCATTTTGGGCAGCCGGTGTCATCAACGGGCTGGCGCATTTCTGGGGTTATCGCAACTGGAATACCACAGATGCATCCACCAACATTTCCCCTATCGGCATCCTGATTGGCGGGGAAGAACTGCATAACAACCACCATGCCTTTGCTTCCTCGGCACGGCTTTCCAACCGCTGGTATGAATTTGACATCGGCTGGTTCTATATCCGTGTCCTTGAAACCCTGCACATGGCGAAAGTACGCAAACTGGCTCCCCGCCTGCGCATCAATCCCAACAAACAGGTGGCGGATTCCGATACGGTCAGTGCCATTCTGGGCAATCGCTTGCAAGTGCTCTCCAACTTTGCACGCCAGGTTATCAAACCCGTGACCAAGGCAGAATTGCGCCATCAAGTCATTCTGGCAGAAAGCCAGACGATCCAGACCGTCTACCAGTTCCAACAGCGCCTGTACCAATTGTGGGAACGCACGACCATAAGCCAGGAAGCACGTCTGGAGGCCATTCAGGAATGGATCAGTGCCGCCGAACAAACCGGCATCAGCGCTCTGGAAAAGTTTGCCCACCGCCTGCGCGGCTATTCGGTAATACACTGATAAAAAAAGGGGTACGCAAAACGTACCCCTTGTCATAGCCATCAAGCAGAACCGGATTAGTTCTTGGACTTGTCGACGATCTTCTGAATCCAAGGCATCATCGCACGCAGCTTGCCGCCAGTAATTTCGATCGGGTGAGCTGCGTTGTTGCGGCGGTATGCGGTCATGGACGGGTAGCCCATCGCACCTTCAGTGACGAACATCTTGGCGTATTCACCGTTCTGAATGCGCTTCAGGGCATTGCGCATGGCTGCGCGGGACTGTTCGTTAATGACCTCAGGGCCAGTCACATACTCGCCATACTCCGCGTTGTTGGAGATGGAGTAGTTCATATTGGCGATACCGCCTTCGTACATCAGGTCTACAATCAGTTTCAGCTCGTGCAAGCACTCGAAATAAGCCATTTCCGGCGCGTAACCGGCTTCCACCAGTGTCTCGAAACCTGCCTTGACCAGTTCAACCGCACCACCGCACAGGACAGCCTGTTCGCCGAACAAGTCGGTTTCAGTTTCATCCTTGAACGTGGTTTCGATAATGCCGGTACGACCACCACCGATGGCAGAAGCGTAAGACAATGCCAGTTCTTTGGCCTGACCGGAAGCATTCTGCTGGATAGCAATCAGGTCAGGAATACCACCACCCCTAACATATTCGTTACGCACGGTGTGACCTGGTGCTTTAGGCGCAATCATGATGACATCCAGATCCGCACGCGGCACGATCTGGTTGTAGTGGATGGCGAAACCATGGGCAAATGCCAGCGTTGCACCCTGCTTCAGGTTTGGTTCGATTTCGTTGCGATACAACTGGGACTGGAACTCATCCGGGGTCAGGATCATGACCACATCGGCGGAAGCCACTGCATCAGCCACCGCAGCCACTTTCAAACCAGCATTCTGTGCCTTGGCAACAGATGGAGAATTCAAGCGCAGGCCAACCGTAACATCCACACCGGAATCCTTCAGGTTGCAAGCATGTGCATGTCCTTGGGAACCATAACCAATGATGGAAACCTTTTTGCCACGAATGATGGAAAGATCAGTGTCTTTATCGTAGTAAATGTTCAGTGCCATTTATGTAATACCTTAATACAATCAAATATTTGTTAAACACGTAAAGAAGATTCGCCACGCGCAATACCCATGCTGCCGGAACGCACTACTTCAACAATGCGGAAGTCTTTCAGGGCATTCACAAACGCATCCAGTTTGCTGCGGTCGCCGGTCAATTCAATGGTGTACATCTTGTCAGTCACATCAATGATATTGCCCCGGAAAATGTCTGAGAGACGCTTGACCGCTTCACAAGCAGAATTTTTGTCGACAGCCACCTTGATGAACATCATTTCACGCTCAATATGCGAGAACTGGGCAAGATCCATCACCTTCACCACATCAATCAGTTTGTGCAACTGCTTGACGATCTGTTCGACGATTTCATCACTGCCGCGAGTCACCAGCGTCATGCGGGAAAGGGTTGCATCATCAGTGGGTGCAACCGTCAATGATTCAATATTGTAGCCACGAGCGGAGAACAATCCAGCAACACGCGACAACGCGCCCGCTTCATTCTCCATCAGAATGGAAATTACATGCCGCATTTTGTCACCTATACCAGAATCATTTCGTTGTGACCTGCACCGGCAGGAACCATCGGATACACGTTATTTTCCTGCATGGTGATGAAGTCCATGAATACCAGACGGTCTTTCATGATCAGCGATTCTTTCAATGCGCCTTCTACATCACTTGGCTTTTCAATACGCATCCCGACATGACCATAAGCCTCCGCCAGTTTAACGAAATCAGGCAGTGCATCCATATAGGACGAGGCGTAACGCTTCTGGTAGAAGAATTCCTGCCACTGACGCACCATGCCCAGATACCCATTGTTCAAGCACAGTATCTTGATCGGCAAGTGGTATTGCGTACAGGTAGCCAGCTCCTGGATACACATCTGGATACTGCCATCACCCGTGACGCAGGCAACGGTCTCTTCAGGAAATGCCATTTGCACGCCCATTGCGGCAGGCAGACCAAAACCCATCGTGCCCAAACCACCGGAGTTGATCCAGCGATTCGGCTTGTTGAACCTGTAATATTGTGCTGCCCACATCTGGTGTTGACCTACGTCAGAACAGATATAGGCATCGCCGCTGGTCAACTCCCAGAATTTTTCAATGACGAACTGGGCACGGATTTCGGCATTCATGTCCTGATTATATTTCAGGCAATCAGCTTTGCGCCATTCACCAATCTGTTTCCACCAGTCAGCCAAAGCAGATGCATCCGGGCGTTCCTCACGGCTGCGCAATTCTTCCAGCAGGTCAATAATGACGTGCTTGACATCACCAACGATCGGCACATCCACCTTGACGTTTTTGGAAATGGAGGCCGGGTCAATATCAACGTGGATAATCTTGGCATACGGGCAGAATTTTTCGATATTGCCGGTTACACGGTCATCAAAACGCGCCCCAATGGCAATGACCAGATCAGCATGGTGCATGGCGTTATTCGCTTCATACGTACCGTGCATTCCCAACATGCCGACGAATTGTTTGTCCATCGACGGGAACGCACCCAAGCCCATCAGTGTTTCCGTGATCGGGAAACCCAGTTCTCGGGTAAACTCAGTCAGCTCGTGCGCTGCACCAGACAACACAACCCCACCACCGGTATACAGTACCGGGCGTTTGGCTTCCAGCATCAGGTCAATCGCACGGCGAACCTGACGTTTGTTGCCCTTGTAGGTCGGGTTGTAGGAACGCATGGTGATTTCATTGGGGTAATGGAACTCACAACGTGCGGTGGTAATGTCTTTGGGAATATCCACCAGCACCGGACCAGGACGGCCTGTACTAGCTATATAAAAGGCTTTCTTGATAGTAGAAGCCAAATCCCTTACGTCAGTCACGAGGAAGTTGTGTTTGACGCATGGGCGTGTAATGCCCACGATGTCCACTTCCTGGAAAGCATCATTTCCAATCAGGTGACGTGGAACCTGCCCGGTGAACACCACCAGCGGCACAGAATCCATGTAAGCATCCGCAATACCGGTCACGGCATTGGTTGCACCAGGGCCTGATGTTACCAGTGCCACTCCTGGCTTGTTGGTTGCTTTCGCGTAACCCTCGGCTGCATGTACAGCCCCCTGCTCATGTCTTACCAGAATATGGTTGACTTTATCCTGTTGTTTGTAGAGCTCGTCATAAATAAATAGGACAGCTCCACCCGGATAACCAAAGATGGTATCAACCCCTTCTGCCTTGAGACACTCGACGAATATTTCGGCTCCGGTCAGTTCCACACTAATCTCCGTAAATCGCTAAGGCGTAAGGAAAAGACTCGCATCATAATACGAATGATTGAGGAATACACCCCAAAATGGCTGCGACTATTTGATTTTTTCGGGATATAAACCGTGGATACAAAAAAGCCACGTGCAACGACGTGGCTTCCGATATATGACTTCACTCACAAAGTCTATAGAGATTATGATCATACGGGACGCGACATCAGTTTTTCACTCATTGGTGGTATCTCGTAACTTTGATTGCAGAGATACCATCAATATTACCAACAATTTCTTGGGACTCAGTGGGACAACATGGGATACCATGCGACAAAAAAGCCCTTGCAGATTGCGGCCTGCAAGGGCTTTTTGGGACTTCATGACACTGCATGAAACTGTCTTATGGTGGCTATGACTAGATTCGAACTAGTGACCCCATCATTATGAGTGATGTGCTCTAACCAACTGAGCTACATAGCCGAGAGGGGCGCATAATAGCGCTTCGGGGCACAGGCTGTCAATGCCATTTCAGCGTGTATGTAGGGTAATCGCATTAAACCGC
>DILV01000029.1 GCA_002425225.1 Thiothrix sp. UBA5583 | reverse complement strand
CTTCGCTACCTGCAATGCCGCTTAAAATTAGACAGCATCACCCTCCGAATTACCCCTCACCCCCTGCCCCCTCAAGGGGCGAGGGGGAGTAAGAAAGATGTTTTTTAGCCCCTCTCCCCTTGAGGGACGACCCTGTAAGGGGCTGGGTGCGGGGTTGGGGTGAGGGGTAACGGCGAAGCCGCAAAAAGAGCATCACTTCCGGTCACACCCGGTTTGCCCTTCACTTTTGAGTTTCTCCAGCGTTTCCTGTACTTTTACCCAAGGCTTTGGCAACGTCAACGTCACTTTGTGTTGCAGCTTGCGGGTAACAATATCCCTGATTTTTTCTTCCAGAATGCCGATGCGCCAATATTTCCGTGCCGAGATTTTTTCATAATCCTCTATTTGCTCAACACCCGGCAATTCAAGTGGCAAAGCGGGGCGGTCAGGTTGTTGTTCGCCCAGATCAATGCGGTTTTTTACCACAATAACCGTACTGGCAGGACTCAGGTCATGAATTGACTCCAACCAGTAGGTAACGTGATGGCGGGTTTCTTCCTGTATTTCGGGTGTTTCTTCCGCCCATAGCAACAGGTAAAGGCATTCATTGGCAAGAAACAGGCGGTGGGTGGCGTGGTATATTTCCTGTCCGCCAAAATCCCATAATTGCACGTTGAGAGGTTCAACTTCGCCATACAGCGTCATGGGCAAGGTGCTGATGGTGATGCCGTGGGTTGACTCACAGTCTTGATTGACAGGTTTGCCTGTCTCCAAGGCAATTGCCAGTGTGGTTTTACCCACACGTCCGTTACCGACCAACTGGATTTTGAGTTGTTTTTGAGTTACTGAGCCATGTGACAGAATGGCTTGGCGATAATGTTTGACATTTTCGAGGCAATCATTAATTTCCCTTTCACCTAGTAATACTGCTGGAATGCCAGATTTAGGGCTGTCATGAAAATAGAATTTTTTTAACTGGCCTGACAATAACAAGTGGTCAATAGGGGAAAGATCATTGATTTCATTAGACCCACAGTGAAGCGCTTGCAAAGCAGGCAAGCCGCTGAGGGGCGACAGGTCGCTGATCTGGTTATAGCTACAGTCAAGCGATTGCAAGGCAGGCAAGCCGCTGAGCGGCGACAGATCGCTGATCTTATTGCCCTCACAGTCAAGCGATTGCAAGGCAGGCAAGCTGCTGAGCGGTGACAGGCCGCTGATCTGGTTACTCCAGCATGTGAGCGATTGCAAGGCAGGCAAGCCGCTGAGTGGCGACAGGTCGCTGATCTTATTGCCCCCACAGTGAAGCGATTGCAAGGCAGTCAAGCCGCTGAGCGGCGACAGATCGCTGATCTTATTGTCCTCACAGTCAAGCGATTGCAAGGCAGGCAAGCCGCTGAGTGGCGACAGGTCGCTGATCTGGTTAGAGCTACAGGAAAGCGATTGCAAGGCAGGCAAGCCGCTGAGCGGCGACAGGTCGCTGATCTGGTTAATGGCGCAATTGAATTCAGTCAGCTTGGTTAGTTGCTGAATGGATGGGGGGATTTCCCTGATGTCCCCGTATTTGTGACTTCTAACCCAGTATCCTGACACATCCAGTTTTTCCAGCCAGGTCAGTTCAAACACCTGCGGGGGGATTTCCGTCAGGCCGAGCTTGCTCAAATCCAGTTCGGTCGAGCGGGTGCGGCGGCATTCGTCGATGCGTTCGAGGGCAATTTCCAGCGGGGGCGGGGTCATAAGCGTCAACAAGTCATGCATAAGGGACAACAGCAAGGATAGTAGCCGGAACTGCCGGGTGATTCAAACCGCACCAGCCCAAACCATTTCCCTCGCCCGCAGTCTAAGCCGGTATTCATCATCAAGGAGCCATCCCATGTTTAGCCGTCAAACCATGCCTGTCCTGCTGCTGGGCGCGTGTGCCACCCTCGCGGCCTGTGTGCCGAACCCGCCTGTCGGTGACAACCAGACCCCCGGCAATACCACCCAGAACCTCAGCAATAGCGGCACGCTCTGCCTGGTCGGGGTGGCGGACGATGACATCAAGGTCTATTACCTGCCGATTGGCACAAGCTGCGCCTCTTCCAGCCTCAACCGCTGGAACAACTCGCGCCTGACGGCGGTACTCGCCCCGCAAGGCGGCAGGGAAGAGGCCATCCTGATTGATTCCTTCACCACCCACATCCGCAGCAACAGCCCGGTCGCTACCGCCGACTGTGCCGGGGCTGGCATCCAGACAGCGCAACTCGACCTGAGCGGCACACGCGGCTTCGAGGTATTCTGGGGCGGACGCCGGATCGGTGGTATCGCCAACACACCCGGTGCAATCCGTTGCAACAAGGTCGACGCCAGCGGCAACATCACCCCCGCACCCGAACTGCACGAAGAAATCCGCAGCATGGTGCAAATGGATGCCTTCATGGGGCGCTAAGCCGCGCAGCAATTGCATTTCCCCCGGCACTGCGACACACTTCCCGCCAATTACAAAATTGTCGGGAAACCACCCTTGCTTGAGCTGCACTGCCACCCTGCCACACCCTGCCCAATCAATCTATCGCTGCACGCCAACGCCACTCGCCAGCCTGACGGCAGCCTGCGCCTGTGCTACCACCTGCACGGTGATGTGGCGCAGGTACGCATTCCCCCCGCGCAACCCCCGCAGTTCACGGATAACCTGTGGGAACACACCTGTCTGGAAGCCTTCGTCGGTGTCGTGGGCGACAGCGCCTACCGCGAATTCAACTTTTCCCCTTCCGGTCAGTGGGCGGCGTATGCTTTCAGCGACTACCGGCAGCGGCTGGCATGGCAAGACCCAGCCGCACCCACGCTCTCTCTTGCTCCCTTCCCTGACAAGGGCAGGGTTGGGGATGGGTTTGTTGTTAGCGCCATCATCACCCCCGCCAACCTGCCCGCAGCAACCCCCTGGCAACTCGGCATTACCGCTGTCATCGCGTTGCTCGACGGCAGCAAATGCTACTGGGCACTAACACACCCAACCGAACGCCCCGATTTCCACCACCGTGACGGATTCACCCATGAAATTTGGCCTTGACCGCTTCCTCAATGATTCCACCCTGCGTGCGCCCTTGGCGGGCAAGCGCGTTGCCCTGCTGGCACACCCCGCCTCGGTCACGCCCGACCTGACCCACGCGCTGGATGCCATTGCCGCCTTGCCGGATGTGCAACTGACTGCCGCCTTTGGCCCGCAGCACGGCATCAAGGGCGACAAGCAGGACAACATGATGGAATCGCCCGATTTCCTCGACCCCATTCATGGCATCCCGGTGTTCAGCCTGTACGGGGAAGTGCGCCGCCCCACGGATGCAATGCTGGCGACGTTCGACGTGCTGCTGGTGGATTTGCAGGACTTGGGTTGCCGCATCTATACCTTCATCACCACCCTGCGTTACGTGCTGGAAGCGGCAGCGCAACACGGCAAGTCGGTGTGGGTGCTGGATCGCCCCAACCCGGCAGGCCGCCCGGTGGAAGGGCTGAGCTTGCGTGCCGGGTGGGAAAGTTTCGTCGGTGCGGGTGCAATGCCGATGCGCCACGGTCTGACCATGGGCGAACTCGGCCTGTGGTTCATTGACCAGCTCAAGCTGGATGTTGATTACCGCGTGATTACCCTGCAAGGCTGGCAACCGGAATCCAAACCCGGCTACGGCTGGCCGCTGGGGGAACGTGAATGGGTCAACCCCAGCCCCAATGCGCCCAACCTGTCAATGGCGCGTTGCTACGCCGGGACGGTGATGCTGGAAGGCGCAACCCTTTCCGAAGGGCGCGGCACAACCCGCCCGCTGGAGTTGTTCGGCGCACCCGACATTGATGCCTGTGCCGTGATCCGCACCATGCAGGCAATGGCGCCACACTGGTTGCACGGCTGCATCCTGCGCGAATGCTGGTTTGAGCCGACTTTCCACAAGCATGTCGGCAAGCTGTGTGCCGGGGTGCAAATCCATGTGGAAGCGCCGCATTACGACTATGCGACATTCCGCCCCTGGCGGGTACAGGCGCTGGCGTTCAAGGCCATCCGCCAGCTTTACCCCGACTATGCGTTGTGGCGTGATTTCCCTTACGAATACGCATTCGGCAAGCTGCCGATCGACGTGATCAACGGCTCACCGCTGCTGCGTGAATGGGTGGATGATGCGCAAGCCAGCCCCGCCGATCTGGATGCCCTGACTATCCCGGATGAACAGGCATGGGCGGAGGCACGCCAGCCGTTCCTGCTATACTGAGGTGTAAGGGGGAGTTCTTTCCCCTGGCACAATCAATGGAGGTGCGCAATGTTTCAACGAATCCTCATGCTGTTGCTGGCGGGCTTGCTCAGTGCCTGCATCAACACCCCCAACAGCAGCAACAACAACCAGCAAGTCATTAGCGGCACGCCTTTGCAGGCAGCCAATACGGTGGTGCAAGCCATCAACAACCTGCAAAACGGCAGCGGCGGCTTGCAGCCGTTTACCAGCCTGTTTGATGCGGCAGGGGTGCGTTTCATGCCGTATTACCGCACGGAAGCCACTGACCAGATCCTGACTGCCACCGCGTTTGAAAGCGATTTCATCCTGCAAAATCCGCCGACCCGCAACTGGGGAACGCAGGATGGTTCCGGCGACCCGATCATGCTGCATGTGCGCGACTATTTCGGGCGCTACGTGTGGGATTTCCCCTACCACAGCAATGCCACGGTCACGCTGATCAGCAGCAACAGCGATTTCCACTCGCAAGGCAACCTGATCAACAATCTGCTGGGCAGTTTCCCGCAGCCACAATACCGCATCGTCGAATACCACCAGCCCGGAACCAACCCCGCCTATAACGGCATGGACTGGACTAGCCTGATGGTGATCCTCAAAGATGCGGGTGGTGGCAACCAGTGGACACTGGTCGGTTTGGCGCATGGTTCCTGGACGATTTAGGCTCAATAGCCTTCTGACTGCATCAGCCTGACGAAATCGCCCAGCGTTTGCCCCGGCGATTCCTCAAAAATCTTGTCCAGCGTATCCAGCCAGCGGATGCGGTCGAGGCGGAAGGTACGGAAGTCGTGGCGCAATTCGCACCATGCGGTCAGCGTCCACACATTGCCCCAGAAAAACAGCCCCAGTGGTTTGACATCGCGCTGGCTGCATTCGTGGTCAGCCCGCTGGTAATCCAGCCGCAGGTAACGGTGCTGGGCAATCGCATGGCGGCAGGTGTCGAGGGTGGTTTCGAGGTCTTCGCGCACCCCGAAACGCATGGCAAACAGGCGGCTTTCCTCCAGATGGCGGTGCAGTTCGGTGGGAATGACAGCATGAACCTTGTCGAGTACCGATTTCGCACTGCTGCCGAGTTCACTGCCACCCCAGGCTTGCAGCATCCGCGCACCCACCACCAGCGCTTCGATTTCGGCAGCGGTAAACATCAGCGGCGGAATGTCGAGCGAATAACGCAGGTGATAGCCAACCCCGGCTTCGCCTTCCACCGGCACGCCAGAGACGCTCAAGTCCTGAATGTCGCGATAAATGGTGCGCTCGGAAACCTCCAGCCGCTCGGCAAGTTCACGCGCAGTGACCAGCCGCTTGTTACGCAGGATTTGCACAAGCTGAAACAAACGGTCGGCACGGCGCATGGGTCAGCCTTACGCCATCGAATGCAGGCCGATCATATTGCCCTCGGTGTCGAACACCAGCGCAATGAAACCGTGTTCGCCGATCGGCATTTTTTCCTTGAAGATGCTGCCACCGTTGGCTGCGGCGCGAGCGGCATCCACTGCGCAATCTTCACAACTGAAATACACTAATGTACCGCCGCCACCGGATGGGCAACCGCCCATTTTGCACAGTGCGCCCGCAGCACCATAGGTAGGATTGTCGCAATCGGACATCGGAAACGTCCACATTTCCAGATCAGGCCAGGCTTCAGGGTCAGACATGGGTAGCTTTTCCAGCTTGGTTGCAAGCATGGCTTCGTAGAAGGCGATGGCGCGAGGCATATCCTGCACGTAGATTTCAAACCAGCCGACGGGGTTCGCTTTCATGGTATTACTCCTTTGGTGGGTCATTGTTGATTGGTTTTTTTAGTATAGATGCTGCTTCCTGACAGCATCATGTCAGGAGGGTCTGACTTTCTCTACAAATCTACCAAGGTGGTGAAGCCGCCGTAATTCATGCGGTTGCAATCGAACGGCAAATCCTTCATGTCGCCGCATTGCATCCGTGGGTCTTGGTGGACTTTGGCGTTTACTTCATCGCGGTGCTCGCGGGATTGGTAGACGATGAAGGCGAAAATGACGGTTTCACCTTCCTGCACCCCGGCGATACGTGGGAAAGAATTGTTGGCAAATTCGGAACTCAGGTCTTCGCCCACGCATTCCTTGTAGGCGAGTGCGCCGTGTTCCATCCAGATTTCGCCTGCCTGTTGCGCCATTACGCGATAGTCTTCCAGACGATTTTCGGGAACGGGTAATACGAATCCGTCGATGTAGCTCATGGGGTGTCTCCTTGGGTGGTAATGATTTTTTTAAGTATATGGGAAATATTCATGAACACAGGGGAAAGCGAGTTGTGAGTGTGTGCCAGCCAGAAAAAAAGGGGAAACCTTTCGGCTTCCCCCTCAACTTCTCGTGAAAAGTCAGATTGCTTATTGTGCGGTCAAGGTGATGGCTACGCTGTTGTTGCTCAGGTTACTGTCCCCCTTGTCGGAGGTGGCTGTACCTGTCAGGGCATAACTGCCCGTCACCGCAGGACGCAGGTAGAGGTAACGGGTACGTGAAGCCCCTTTTGCCAAGCTGCCAAAACTGCACGTCACTTGGGTAGTGGTGGCGCTGCATTCGCTACCGTTGCCACCTTTGACCCATGCCATATTGGCAGGCAACGGCAACACAAAACGCGCATTGCTGGCGGTATCATTGCCGTTGTTCTTCACCGTGAAGCTGAACTCGGCGGCTGTACCCTTGGTGACGCTGGCCTTGGTTGCCTTGAACACGGTCAATGCCATGTCCGCATTGCCTGTGGCTGGTGGGGTGGCGTTGATGGTCAGGCTCAGGGCTTGGGTATCCGACAAGCCTTTGCCATCGGTCACTTTAACGCTGAAGCTGGTTGTCCCCGCCGTGGTGGGTGTACCACTGATGACGCCCGCAGCACTCAAGGACAAGCCTGCTGGCAAGCTGCCGCTGTTGAGTGACCAGGTATACGGGGCTGTGCCACTGCTAACCGCTAAGGTTGCGCTATAGGCTGTGCCCGCTGTACCTGCCGCCAGGCTGGTGGTGGTGATATTCGGTGGCACGGCAACGGGTTGCTCTGCCACCACTAAGCCCAATTCCTGTGTATCCAGTGCGCCGTTGGCATCAGTGACACCCAAGGTGACAGTGGCTGTCCCTGCTGTGGTGGGTGTTCCGCTTACCAAGCCCGTGGCACTCAGGTTCAAGCCGTTAGGCAAAACCCCACTGACAAGCTGCCAGGAGTAAGGGGCAACCCCGCCGCTGGCATTGGCTTGTGCGGTATAGCTTGTGCCTACGGTAGCTTGTGGCAAGCTGGTAGTGGTGATGTTCAGGGCTGGTGGTTGACCGGAGAACTCATAAGCCCCTATATCCCACACCCCGTTCATGGGACGTACCAGACCGTCGTAATCATGGTCTGGGGCGTTGGTTGCCGTACCCGCATCAATGGCGGGTGAGTTGGCAGTCAGGTGGAAATCGGTAGCACTGGCGAGTTGTGGGGCTGCCAGTACGGGGTTAACCCCCAGCATTTCGCTACCCCAGTCACACCGTGGCTTGCCGGATGGACCATTCAGCAGGTTGTTTTCGATGGTGTAATGGGATGCAACGTCGGCATTGCCGTTGTTGGAGATCGGGCAACCTGCAAAGTTCAGGGTTTTATGCCCGTTGTCGTGGATGAGGTTGTTGGCAACGTAGATATTGCCAAATTCAGGGTGGATGGGGACACCTGCATCACGGGTGTAATTGATCCCGACCTGACCATTGCCGACGATAGTGTTATTGACGATTTTTACCCCGTTGATGTTGCCGGGGGTGGGGGCTGGGCTGCCACATTGCCCAAACATATCGCCCCAAATACCGACATTCACCCCGTGGCGGGTATTGTTGTAAACGAGGTTGTTGCTGATGGTGACATTACGCAAGGGGCCGCCGCATTCCGATCCCAAGGTAATGGCACTTTTGCCGATGCCGTAAACCTTGTTGCGGTCAATCAGGATGTTGTAGGTATGCTTGTTCCAGGCATCCACATAAATCCCGACCTTGGTGTTGTTGTAAACGGTGTTGCCTTGCACCAGCACGTCGTGTGAACCTTGCTTGATGTCGATGCCTTCACCGCCACCAGCATCATTGCCGTTATCATGCACCACGTTATTGGTGACGGTCACGAAACTGCTTTCCCGCAACACGGAAAGGTTTTCATGTTCACCGCCGTTGTTGGCTTTCTCAATGTCGTTGCCATCCACCACCACCCGGTCGCCATAGCCCACCACGATCCCGGACAGGCGGGTGTTATAGGTTTTGTTGTTGCGGATTTCCACGTCAGCACAGTCATAGCAGGAGATGCCAAAGCCGTTGGAGGAGGTGTTATTTTGTACCTTCAAACCGCTGACACGGACATGGCGGGTTTTGTTGGTGGCAGTCCCCCGGATGGTGAAAATACCGTTCCAGTAATCGGCACTGGTTTTGCCGGTGGCGTCCAGCACCGGAGTTTCACCGGGGTAATTGGTGAAGGTGATGGGGTTGCCCGCTGTGCCGGATTTGCTGACCAGTACCACCCCGCTGTAAGTGCCACCTCGGATGTAGACGGTATCTCCCGCATTGGCGGTGTTAGCGGCTTTCTGGATGGTCTTGAACGGTGCGGCTTCCGTACCCGCGTTGGTGTCGTTGCCTGTGGTAGCTACGTAGTAGTTGGCGGCATGGCCTGCCTGAGCTGCCAGCAACAGGGGGATGGAGGCGTAAAAATACGCCTTGTGCTTTTTCATGGGTAACTCCCTCATTGTGTTTCGCAAGTAACAACAAGGTAGCATTTAGGCAAGTTAAAAACAAAAACTGATTATCTCAGCTTATAATAGAAAGTTGATTTATGTCATGGTTTGGTCAGAATCCACCGATAACGAGACCGGCTGTTACTGCCAATAAATACCCCCGCTTTAGGGCGGGGGTTAGAGGAGTCGAAACATGGCTAGGCAGCTTGTTGTTATTGATGATTATGCCTGCTCTCTGCTTCTTGGGGCTTGCTGATAAATTCTTTTGTTGTTGTTACGCTGTTCTGACTGAGAGGATTATTGCAACCCCCGTGCCAACGTTGGTGGAAACCCCAAGTTATTGATAATTTTGGTTTTTATTTTATTGTTAGGAATGTGCGTCAGCCATTGGCAGTGACGTGCCTGTCAGGAAGTGACAACTGTGGCGGTATTGACCAAAGTCGGGGCGCAGGCTGGCAGCGTAACGATTTTTCCCATGCTGGTGGGCAATCGCTTACACTTGCCCTTATACGTAAATTGCAGAAGGGGAATACCATGCCACAGGAAACCATCCGCCACATACTGGTCTGGTCGGGTTGGGTACGCCTGCCCCACTGGCTGATTGCTGTTGGTGTACTGTTTCAGTTTGTCAGCGTTTGGGCCATCGGGCTGGGGGCGGCGGATTACGAATTCTGGCGCGACTGGCATCTGATTGTCGGGCAGTTGCTGATCGTGGCAGTGGTTGCACGGGTCATTCTGCTGTTCATGCTGCCGGGTAGTGCCCATTGGCGGGCATTGTTGCCGGATCGGGCGCAATGGGTAGGCGTAAAGCAAATGCTGCTATTTTATCTGAGCTTTGCGCGTGCGCCCTTACCGAACTGGTTTGCGCATAATCCGTTCTGGCGACAACTTTACCCGTTGTTGTGGCTGGTATTGCTGCTGTGTGCGTTCAGCGGGCTGTATTACAACTCGGCAAACAGCTTCCTTGGCATGTCGATGTTTGGCTGGCATGACGTGCTAGCTAGCATCATTCTGGGTTTCAGCGTGCTGCACATCCTGGCGGTTGTTCTGCATGACCTGAAAGGCAAGGGGGCGGGCATTTCCGGCATCATCAACGGCTACCGCTATTTCCATGTGGAAGGGCGGGATGAGGGCGGGAACACACCGCCAGCAAGCAAGAAATCGGCGGTGGTGCATGTGTCGGTCGACAGCATCCAGAAAGCGCCGAAACGCTAAGGCAAAACCCAACCTCATCAGATCGGTAATAACCCCAGTTCCTTGAGGAAGGCGTTGTGGGTCTCGGAGGCTTGTACGGCGCGTTTCTCAATCGCTCTGAGTTCCGCATT
Organism: Thiothrix sp. UBA5583; assembly: GCA_002425225.1. GTDB lineage: Bacteria > Pseudomonadota > Gammaproteobacteria > Thiotrichales > Thiotrichaceae > Thiothrix > Thiothrix moscowensis. The sequence goes on along the minus strand of DILV01000029.1, from coordinate 105,433 downwards.
GACCGCTTGCAGATCAATGGTTTCCTCGCCCTTGGCGGTGCTGACATAGCGCGAGATATTCAGGTTGTAATCGTTCTTTTCGATTTCTGCCATGCCCACTTTGCGCGAATAACGTTCCTCTTCCTTGCGGTATTGGTAAGTGCTGACAATCTTGTCGATATGCTCCGGCAGCAGGCGGTTTTGCCGCTTGCCTTTCTCGAAATGGTCGGCGGCATTGATAAACAGCACATCATCCGGTTTTTTGCAGCGTTTCAGCACCAGAACGCAGACCGGAATACCGGTGGAGAAAAACAGGTTGGGCGGCAAACCGATCACGGTGTCGATGTGCCCGTCCTTCAGCAGTTTGGTGCGGATGCGCTCCTCCGCCCCGCCCCGAAACAGCACACCATGCGGCAGGATAATCGCCATCACGCCGTTATCACTGAGGAAGTGGAAGCCGTGCAGCAAAAACGCGAAGTCAGCAGCGGATTTAGGCGCAAGACCGTAGTTCTTGAAACGAAAGTCCTCGCCCAGCGCGTCGTTAGGTTCCCAACGGTAGCTAAATGGCGGATTGGCGACCACCGCATCGAATTTCAGCTTTTTCGCTGGGTTCATCTCATTGAGGATGCCCCAGTCATTGAGCAGGGAATCGCCGTGGTGAATCTCGAATTCGGTATCCTTCACCCCGTGCAGCAGCATGTTCATCCGTGCGAGGTTGTAGGTGGTGATGTTCTTTTCCTGCCCGTAGATTTTGCCAATTGTCCCGCCTTCCTGACGCATCCGGTTTCTGACATTCAGCAGCAATGAACCGGATCCACAGGCGAAGTCGAGCACATTTTCCAGCTTTTTCTTCTTGCCGGTTTTGGGTTCTTGGCTGTCCAGCGTGACGATTTCAGAGAGAATGGTGGAAATCTGCTGCGGGGTGTAAAACTCACCAGCTTTTTTGCCGCTGCCTGCTGCAAACTGACCGATCAGGTATTCGTAGGCGTCACCTAAAATGTCGGTGTTGGTGCTGAACTGGGCAATCCCTTCGGCGATTTTCTGGATGATGGTGCAGAGTTTGGCATTGCGCTCAGCCGGTTTTCTGCCCAGCTTTTCGGAATGCAGGTTGATCTCGGAAAACAGCCCCTGAAAATTGCCACCAAAGGATTTTTCTTCGATGTATTTGAAACCGTTATACAGGGTTGTCAGCAGGTCGGGGTTTTGGGTACGCGCCAATTCCGCGATGTTGCTCCACAGGTATTGGGGTTCGATCACGTAATGCACTTTGAGGCGCATTTGCTTTTCAAAATCCGCCACGTCTTCCGCATAATCCTGATACCACAGGCTCAGCGGTGTGACGTTGGGCAGGTCGGCAGTATCCGGGTAATCCGCACCCAGTTCCTTTTTCGCGGCCGCTTCGTAGTTGTCGGAGAGGTAGCGCAAAAACAGGAACGACAGCATGTAGTCGCGGAAGTCATCGGCATTCATCGCACCGCGCAGGTCGTCAGCGATGTTCCAAAGGGTGATACCCAATTTCTTTTGGTCTGATTCAGTCATGGCTTATCGTTTGGGTGTGTTTTGATACTGAGTTCTTGTTCAATTTGCTCAATGGTGGGCAAACCGATTTCAAGCACGGCTGGAATAGCATCACCCAATTGATACTGGGCAATGCCTATGGGTTTATGACTATCACGCAAAGCGTATTCTGCTACGATGCGGTTATGATTTTTGCACAACAGTAATCCGATGGAGGGCTGATCATCTGGGTGTTTAAGCAATGAATCGACCGCACTCAAATAAAAACTGATTTGCCCAGTATGTTCCGGTTTAAAGTCACCCGCTTTGAGTTCGACTACCACATAACAACGCAATTTTAGGTGGTAAAATAGCAAGTCCAAATAAAAGTCGTCTCCACCCACCTCTAAATGAATTTGCTTGCCAACAAAAGCAAAGCCTGCACCTAGTTCCAGCAAAAATTGCGTGATGTGCTCAACCAATGCAGTTTCGACAGCTCGTTCCTGTGCCTCTTGTCCTAATCCCAAAAAGTCTAGGCGATAAGGGTCTTTCAGCGATTCTCGTGCCAAGTCAGATTGAGGTGTTGGCAAACACTGAGCAAAGTTATTGACGGCTTTACCTGCTCTATCTAGCAAGTTAGTTTCTATTTGCATCACCAATACGTTGCGAGACCAATTGTGGGTGATGGCTTGTTGGGCATACCATTCACGAGCTGCTTGGGTGTTGAGCTTATCCAATAAGGTGATGTGGTGATACCACGGCAATTGTGCAAGCACCTCTTGCACAAATTCACTGCTGCTCCAGTTTTGGGCAAAAGAACGCATGTATTTGAGGTTACGCGGTGAAAATCCTTTCATGTCAGGAAAAGCAACCCGCAAGTCATGCGCCAAGCGGTCAATCACTTTCGCGCCCCAACCCTGCGTGGATTGGCGGGTTAAAATTTCCTGCCCTATTTGCCAATATAACAACACCAACTCACGGTTAACCGCTAATGTTGCCCGCTGTTGTGCGGTGTGAATGCGGGTTTTAAGGCTAATCAGCCAGTCTTGATAACCTGCTGGCAAGGGAGTGAGTGCCACGGGGGTGTCATCCGGTTTATTCTTATCTTGTTCTATCATGGTTGGCTCGGTTGGGTTGTCTCTGCTGTGAGAGGTTTAGGCAATTGGAAGCGGTAACGAATCTTCTTGAAGAATCCCCACCCCAGCCCTCCCCTTATCAGGGAAGGGAGCAAGAGAATCATGCCACTTTCTTGTTCCTCCCCTGATAAGGGGAGGTTAGGAGGGGTTTCTTTGGCGATGGTCTGAAAGATCATGCACCTACCTCATCCATGCTCGGAAAAAGCTGCTGCATCAGCCCTTTCTTGTGCTTCTTGAGTGCCTCCACTTTCTCAGCTTGCGCAGTAATCAGCTCGTCAACCGAAGAAAGACAATCCGCAATTTTTTGCTGTTCTTCGATTGACGGCATATAAATTTGTGTACCTAGAACAATTTTATTTGAGCTATGCCGAACAGTAGAGCCTGTTGCTGTATCTCTAATTCTCTTGTGGTATGTTTCAGTTGAGAAGAAGTAAAGTAAAAACCTAATATCCAGTGGATTCTTTGGGGTTACTTTAACGATACGCTGGTTCAATAACACTTCTTCATTCTCTTTAAGCAATATAGGCTTGCCAAGCAGCTCACATGATGGTGTTAAATCTGTCAATAGCAACAACAAGTCACCTTGTCGACAAGCATACTTAGAATCACATTCTTCAATGGTAAATTTTGTATTCTCTTTGTTAAAGTTTGCCGCCCCATGTTTTGTAAAATTTTTAGGGGTTAGCAGTTTTTTCCCGTTCTCAGAAAAATATTCACTTTGAAAGGCATACCCTGATAACAGTTCAATAAGGTTTTCTAGTTTGTTTTTTTTCCACCCATCCCGAAACTCAGGAAACCGCAACTTCGGCACAGTCTCCCCTTCGGCGGGGAAGAGTTGCTGCATCAGCCCTTTTTTATGCGCCTTGAGGGCGGCGAGTTTTTGGGTTTGGGCGGTGATCAGATCGTCGATGGAGGAAAGGCAATCGGCGATTTTTTGTTGTTCTTCGGAAAGTGACTCTGGTAACGGCATTGCCAAAAAATCAGCGGCACTAATAGCCATACGGTCATGCCTTGCACCATTGTTAGATACAACGCGCATATAATTATGCCACTGCGATGTTTTGAAATAATGCTCGTAGAAGTCATTATTGGAATCGTTAAATCTGAAAACAGTATAAAGTGGCGACATTACACCCGTGCCAAGCTTGTTTTTTGAAATGGGGCCGACGGGTGCAAAGGTAGATATTCGAGGATTGTAAACATAATCCCCTTTTTCAACAATGTAGTAACCTTCAAGATTATTTTGATTCGCAATGTCTTTATCAAAAAAATCACGCTGGTCAACAATGCCGTATTCTGCTGAGTTCGTCAGAACTCTATTATTTCTGCCATCTGTATTTTTAAGTGTGGTGCATTTTGCTACATACTTTAACTTTACTGTTTTCCACTCCCCCGCATCCCGAAACTCAGGGAAACGTAAGGCTGGCACTAATGCCTTTTTTTCTGGTTTAGTCATGGCTTGCCTCTTGTACCGTGGAAGAAACCCCTCCTAACCTCCCCTTATCAGGGGAGGGACAAGAAACGGTGCTGCCTCTTAGCTCCTCCCCTGATAAGGGGAGGCGGGGGTGGGGTTTCTTCCGAATGCAAATGGGGAATGGGGGCTGATTATTCATTGCCATCCTCCATGCCAGCACAAAGCCCATGCAATTTGGCTTGTAGTAGCTTTTTATCCGGCAATTGCAATTGGTATTCTGCGATGAGCGTTGGCGAGAGGTTGCGTGATAAGGCGTATTCCACCACTTCATCATCTTTGTCACGGCACAGCAACACGCCAATGCTGGGGTTTTCGTGCGGCTTTTTCACGTCACGATCCAGTGCTTCGAGATAGAAATTGAGTTGCCCAAGGTGTTCGGGCAGGAACTTGCCAATTTTTAGCTCAAACGCCACCAGTGCGGATAAGCCACGATGGAAAAACAGCAGGTCGATGAAAAAGTCCTGATTGCCCACTTGCAGACGGTATTCTTCACCGATGAAGATGAAGTCCTTGCCTAATTCCAAGATAAACTGCCTCATGTGCTGCACCAGTGCTTTTTGCAGGCGATTTTCACTGTGTACGGGGGGCAATCCTAAAAATTCAAGGACATAGCTATCTTTGAAGGTGTCGCCAATAGTGGGGTGTAATTCTCTCAGCAGTGCCGAGAGTTTTTGGTTGCCCATCGACATCCGCTCAAATTGTGCTGAATCAATCTGACGTTCCAACTCCCGCGAAGCGTAACGTTCCTTAATGGATTGTTTCAGGTAAAACTGCCGTTCTTCAGCAGTCTTGCAGCGTGAAAAGATAATGGTGTTGTGTGTCCACGGCAATTGTTTCACCAGTGGGATGAGTTGTTCATCCGCCTGATAGGTTTCATAGAACTGCTTCATCCGCCACAGATTCTTGTCACTAAAACCTTTAACATCAGGGTCATGCTGGCTAATGTAGCGTGCCAACTCGCTGACTACGCCCTTACCCCATGCCTCGTTTTGGACTTTGTGGCTGATGGTTTTGCCGACGTGCCAATACAACGCAATTAATGCCGTGTTGACGTTCGTGAAGACGCTTTGGCGTGCCTGCTGAATGTGTTGCAAAACTTCGCTAAAGTCCTGTTGGTTCGTGAGCCTACTCATACGCATTCAACCCCGAAATGTCGCGCCCACCCGCGAGCTTGTTCAAGTAGGGAGCCAACTCTTCCATCAGCGCCAGTTCTGCCTTGCGGCGCTGTTTCCAGCCGAGTTCCAATGGCGCGAGCAGGTCGGTGAGTTGTTCGCCGTCGAAGATCATGCGGCTCATGATGGCATCGACAAAGGCTTGCAGGGCTTGGGTTTGCAGCCCGTGCCGGTCGGCGATACCCGCCAGTTCCTCAGCGGCTTTTTTCGCCTTGTAACCCTGATAACCCTCGCGGATTTCATGCTCTTGCAACGGGCTATCGGTGGGCAGGCTATAGATATAGGGAATGATGTCATCGCGTTCATCCAACAAACTGGCGTTGGAACTGATCATATCGACCAATTGCTCACGCGACATTTTCATCCTGCCTGCTGCGGTGGATTCGGCAATCAGCCCCATGATGTAATCGTAATCGACCAGCGAGGAAGCAAACAGCACCAGGTCAAATTCCAGTTGCTCCACATCCGGGTTGGGGTCTTCGGTCTTGCCCTGCTTGCGCCGCAGTTCCAGCGCGGTGTCGAGATACATCGCTTTGAAGCCGCGTAAAGTGTCGGTAGGCAGGCGCGTTTCGATGGTGGTTTTGCTCTCCGCGTCGAGGTCGGTGTATTGCTCCAGTTGGGTCTTGAGCTTTTGTACTTCCTTGAAATGGTTGATGAACTCAGCCTTGGCGCTGTCGCCTTTGAGGTTGGCGACTTGCGCAGGCTCACACGCCAAACCCTTGCCAGCCATGAATGTTTCCAGATTGGCGACGGCTGCCGTGTACTTCTCGACTACCTTCTCGGCAGGGTCAACCAGCCAGATTTCTTTTGCCCGATCCCGATCCTCCTTACCGGAAAACATCCTGATGGCAGTATCGACTTCGGTTTCCTGATAACGGAAATCGAGGATATTGCCCCACGGTTTGGTGTCGTTGAGCACCCGGTTGGTGCGCGAAAATGCCTGTATCAGCCCGTGGTGCTTGAGGTTTTTATCCACATACAGGGTATTCAGGTATTTGGAGTCGAAGCCGGTCAGCAGCATATCCACCACGATGGTGATGTCGATCTTGTGTTGGCGCGGGTAGTCGGCATTGCTGTACTTGTGGTCTTTGATGCGCTGCTGCACATCCTGATAGTACAAGTCAAATTCGTTGAGGGTGTGGTTCGTGCCGTATTGCTGGTTGTAGTCGTCGACAATGGCTTTGAGCGCGGCCTTCTTTTGCTCCGGCTCCTGTTCGTTGTCGGCCTTTTCCGTCGCCAGGTCTTCCTGTAGCTGGATCACATCCTTGTTGCCTTCTGCCGGTGGCGAAAACACACAGGCGATATTCAGCGGGGTGAAGTTCTCATCTTCCTCAAGCTGTTGCGCCTGAATGGCTTTAAAGCGCTGGTAGTATTCAATCGCATCATTGATGGAGGCAGTAGCAAGGATAGCATTAAAGCGGCGCTGGTCGGTGGCGCTGTCGTGCTTGTCCAGAACCGCCCTGATGACAGCATCTGGCGGCGGGAGTTGGCCTTTTTGCGGTTTCTGGTCGCCATTCTTGCCGAAATAGTCGATGTGGAAGCTCAGTACATTTTTGTCGTCGATGGCGTTGGTGATGGTATAGGCGTGTAGTTCCTGCTGGAAAATATCTTCCGTGGTCTTGAAGGAGCCGACAGTCCCGTCAAATTGCTGGTAAGTGGCGTTTTCCTCAAAGATCGGTGTGCCGGTAAAGCCGAACAGTTGTGCCTTGGGGAAAAATGCCTTGATGGCTTTGTGGTTCTCGCCGAACTGGGAACGGTGGCATTCGTCGAAGATAAACACCACGCGCTTATCACGCAGCGGTTGCAGCCGTTCTTTATAGGTTTGTTGCCCCTGTTTTTGTTTGGTTTTATTGCGGGTGCTGTTTTCGTCCAATGCCAACCCTAACTTTTGGATGGTGGTGACGATCACCTTGTCGGCGTAATCATCCGATAGCATCCGCCGCACCAGTGCTGCGGTGTTGGTATTTTGTTCAACGCAACCTTCCTGAAACTTGTTGAACTCCTCGCGGGTCTGGCGGTCGAGGTCTTTGCGGTCAACCACGAACAGGCATTTGTGGATGTCGGGGTTATCCTTCAGCAGGGTGGATGCCTTGAATGAAGTCAGTGTCTTGCCGCTGCCGGTGGTGTGCCAGATATAACCGTTGCCCCGATTCTGGTGGATGCAGTCGACGATAGCTTGCACCGCATAGATTTGGTAGGGGCGCATAATGAGGATTTTCTGTTCACTCTGCACCAGTACCATGTAACGGCTGATCAATTGCCCAAGACGGCATTTTTCGAGGAAATCGTCGGCAAAATGGTGCAGGTGCGTGATTTTTGCGTTGTTCTCATCAGCGTGTTGGTAGATCGGTAAAAAGCGCTCGTCGGCATTGAAACTGAAATGCTGGTCGCGGTTGTTGGAGAAGTAGAGCGTATTGTTTTCGTTACTGACGATAAACAGTTGCATGAAGCACAGCAACGAATTGGTGTAGCCGTTGCCGGGGTCGTTACGGTATTCGATGATCTGTTCCATCGCCCGGCGCGGGCTGATTTGCAGGGTTTTCAGCTCGATTTGTACCAAGGGCAAGCCATTGATGAGCAAGATCACGTCATAACGGTGGTAACTGCTGTCGGTATTGATGCGTAGCTGGTGGATGATTTCAAAATCGTTTTTGCACCAGTCGCGTAGGTTAACCAGCATGTATTCCAGCGGCGTGCCATCTTCGCGGGTGAATTTGCCTTTTTCGCGTAAGGACTGGGAAGCAGTGAACACATCGGCAGTAATGATTTCGTCACGCAAACGGGCAAATTCGGCATCGGTCAGACTGACCCAGTTCAGCGCCTCGAATTTCTGGCGGAAATTGTTTTCCAGCGCGGCTTTATCGCGGATGTCGGGGCGATAGGTGTATTTGAGGTCTTGCAGCTTCTCAATGAGTTTCTGTTCAATCACGTTTTCTTTGGTCGTCATCCAGTTAACTCTTCGATTGGGCTGTCATTGATTATGTGCAGGCAGTATAGCCGATAAATACAACGCTTCGTATTGTCTCCTAACAGGCTTTGCGAAACGTTAGCGGGGTACAGCCGCCCGCCGCATGGGCGTTCGGAAGAAACATACGGCAAGACCCTGATAACGACAAATCAATGACTTACGGGTATGTTTCTTCAGAGCTTGTGCCACTGTCGATTGTGTTGAAAAGGTCGAGGTTCATTTCCCCTCTGTACGTGGCTAATGATTGCTTTCCAGCCGCTTGAGCCGTGCTTCCAGTCGGTCGGTATCCATGCGCAGGGTGTCGACCGCATCCAAATATTGGCGCAACTCGGCATCAGCGGGCACAAGGCGGGCTTCTTCCTGCAAATATTCCTGGGTATTCAGGCGCATGGCATGGGCGGAATCCTCCAGCCAGCCCTTGGTGGCGCGTGCCAGTTGCCCCATCTGGTGGGCGATGACATCACCGACAGCGCGTGACAGCAATTCCTCCCAATCCACGTCGATTTCGCGCAGAATCTGGCTGAAACGGTTGCCTAGCCCCATGTCGCCATCAATTTTGATGCCCTGTTCCAGCATCGCCTTGCCAGTGTCTTCAGCGGAGGAAAGCCGCATCAGTGCCAGCGCGGAACCGTGGATGGTGACATCTGGTTCGGCCTCATAAGTGGTTGTGACGCGCACGGTGTCTGCGGTTGGCAGGAAATACAGCTTCAGATCGGGGTTACTGATATGCAGGCAGATCAGCTTGCCTTGCAGGGCTTGCAGGCGTTCCAGCGCAGTGCCGTGGGTTTGTTTGTCGAGCTTTAGCCAGGTGTTGAAGGCGGTTTCGAGGGTGGCAGTGAGGGCGGCGAACAGCATGATAATTCCTTGGCGGCGAAATCCGGTTGCTGTTGATGATACTACAGCGTTCGCGGAAAAACTGGCAAAAACCTAGTTTGGTGTTCCTGTCTCAAGGCTGACTTTCACTAACCGCTTGTCAGTGGAAGCCAAACGAACGGCTGTTTCAGCGTAAACTGATACCCTCTTCCCGCTCAGGGAAGAGTCCCTATCAGGGTTGGATTCCGAAAATTCTGAAAATAATAAGGAGTGTGATTATGCTAAGTTTCCATTCTGCCAGCACCCGTATGGTGAATTCCAAACGCGCCATCACGGAATGCATGGAGGCTGCCTTCGGTGAAGGGCACGCCACTGATTGTGATTTGCTCGTCATCTATGCGTCGATGGGGCATAACTTTCAGCACCTCCTTGATCAAGCCCATGCAATGGCTCCCGGCGCCCGCATTGTCGGCGCATCCTGCTGCGGTATCGTGGGTAAAGAAGGCGTCAGCGAGTCGATGAAAGATGTCGCCATCATGGCGGTGCGCGGTGCGCCGGAAGAGATTTCGGTAGCGCATGTCGATGGCATCCTCGGCAGCAACTCCTACGAAAAAGGCAAGGAACTGGGGCGCCAACTCAAGGCGCAGCATCCGGGGATCAATATGGTCTATTTCCTCGCCTCAGGGATTGATATTGCCAATGATCGCTGCATTGCGGGCATCGAATCGCAATTGAATCCCGGCGTGACGATTTTCGGGGCGACTTCCGCCGACAATATGAAAGGGGTCATCAGTTTTCAGTTTCTGGACAATCAGGTTTATGAACATGCTGCAATCGCAGTGGGGTTTGCTGACCCGACGCTGGAAGTGGTGACACGCGCAACGCACGGTTTTCTGGCGACAGGCGAACCAATGGAAGTGACCCGCGCGGAGGGACACCGGATTATCGAGCTGGATGGGCGTCCCGCTTGGGAGGTGTATACCGAACGCTTAGGCTTGGATGCATCGGCAACCTGTGGCGACACCATTCCCATTGGCGCACTGGCTGAGGAATTGCCGGAGCATCTCAAAAAGGAATACGGCAACGACCACATCCTGCGGGTAGTCACCAAGCGCAGCGATGATGGCGTGATGTATTACACCACGGAATGCCCGCAAGGCACCAAGCTGTGGCTGACGGTCAGAGACGAGGAACTCATTTTTTCCGAGATGAACCGCATGATGGAATGGTTCGCGGAACAGGGCAGCGGTCGGACACCCGTGGCTGTCTTCCACGCCGACTGTCTGGCACGGGGGCGCTTTTTATTCTCAAAAGTGATCAAAGACGAGTTGGTGCATTGTATGCAGCACCCGCTTTCCTGCGATGGTGAAGTGCCGCCTTGGCTGGGTATTTACGGGTTCGGTGAATTCGCCAAGCTGGGCGGGGTGAACACTTATCATAATTATACGACCGCCATTTATGCGCTATACCGCCGCTAAATAACTTGACACTATGGTAAGCGAACAAGAGTACCTTGACTTAAAAAACAAATATGAGGCGCTTCGCCGCAAGTCATCGTTTTCTTTGGTTGAGCAAAAACTCATTGATACCGGCTACCGCCTGGAGCGGGAGCTGGCGCGGTTTGAGGCGATCTACAGCTACAGTCAGCAGCTTCTCAGACAAGCCGATATGACGCTGTTTGCCGAAACTGCTGCCGAAGCCATTGTCGATATGTTTGAACTGGAGACAGGGGCCGTTTGGCTATTTACTGCCGAGGGCTACCTGTCTCCCCAACCGGTTGCGATTTCCACGTCGTTGGACGAAACGGTGGATTGGGGGTTGTTTGCAGCATGGCTGGGTGAGCATGGTTTTTCGGCTGCATGTTCCCCGCAAAAAAAACCACTGGTTTACCACAATCAGGCAGATTTGTTGCCACTCGGCATCTACTTGCTGCTGGTCAATCCGCTGGTCAATGCCCGTAATCAACTGCAAGGCTTGGTGCTGGGTATGGTCTCGGTGCAAAACCATCGGTTGTACGATAGCCCAGTCAAGGAACTCACCGGCTCATTCACCGTGTTTTGCCAGTTGGTTGGCACGCTGCTACAAAATCGCGACAGCCGGGAAATCATCCAGCAGCAAATTATCTCATTGCAGCAATCCGAAGCCGAATTGTTGCAAGCCAGGGATATAGCCGAAGCGGCATCCCTCGCCAAGAGTAACTTTCTTGCCAATATGAGCCATGAAATCCGCACACCGATGAATGGCATCATGGGCATGGCACACTTGGCACTGCAAACCGATTTATCGCCAACACAGCGTGATTACCTCGAAAAAGTACACCGTTCCGCCAAGAACCTGCTGGGTATCCTCAACGACATTCTGGATGTCTCCAAAATCGAATCCGGCAAGTTACATCTGGAAAGTATTGATTTCTGTTTGCAGGAGTTGTTCGACAACCTTGCCGCACTGCTTGAACCCAGTGCATCAGGCAAGGGGCAAACCCTGAGATTGCACATCGACTCCAGCCTATTTTCCACCAATCTGATCGGTGATCCCTTACGATTGCGGCAAATTCTGCTGAACCTTGGCAATAATGGCGTTAAATTTACCGGGGTGGGTGGAGAGGTATCACTGGCGGTAACACTGGCAGAACGTCGCGCAGCATCCGTGTTGCTGCATTTTTGCGTCAAGGATAACGGTATTGGTTTAACGCCGGAACAACAGGCGCGGCTTTTCCAGCCATTCTCACAAGCGGACGATTCCACCACGCGCAAGTACGGCGGAACGGGGTTGGGATTAGCCATTTCAAAGCAGCTTGTTGAAATGATGAATGGCACTATCTGGATTGAAAGTGAATTCGGCAAAGGCAGCACCTTCCATTTCACGGTGGAAGTGCAGGAACAAACCAGCACCGTCATGGCAGTACAGCCGGATGCCGCAGCCAGTCTCGCCGAGACTATCGCCCGGTTGCAGGGGGCAAGAATTTTGGTGGTAGAAGACAACGAAATCAACCAAGAGATTGCCATTGCGCTGCTGGAAATGAGTGGGCTGATGGTTGAAGCTGCCAACAATGGTCAAGAGGCGTTGGAGCGTCTGGCATCCAGTGAGTTCGACGGGGTATTGATGGATTGCCAGATGCCGGTAATGGATGGCTACGAAGCCACCCGCCAGATTCGCCAGCAAGCAAGATTCAAGCACCTGCCCATCATTGCCTTGACTGCCAATGCGATGGAGGGTGACAAGGAAAAAGTCCTTGAAGTTGGCATGAATGACCACATTGCCAAGCCGATTGATCTCAATGTGATGCTCGTAACCATGGGGCAGTGGATCAAGCGATAGGCATTCGGACCATGCTTTCCCACTACCTGAAAATAACACAACCAAGGTAATGACATGCCTGAGCAGACCGTATTGATTGTCGATGGCAACCCTGCCGAACGCGAACGTCTGGAGTTGACCCTGCTGCGGATGGGGCTGGATACGTTAACAGCACCTTCTATTGCTGAAGCCGTTACGCAAGCGAGCCGTTTCCCGCCGGTATTGTGTCTGGCTGAACTGGCATTGCCGGATGGTGACGGGCTGGCATTGTTGCAGCAGATGCACCAGCAGCAACCGCCCGTGCCGGTGGCTTTCATTAGTGGCAGTGCTACGGTCAATTCAGCGGTGGCGGCGATGAAAGCCGGAGCGGTGGATGTCATCCCCAAGCCAGTGGAGTTGGTACGTTTGCGCGAGTTGCTGCAAAGCGTGCTGAACCCAAAAGCCAGCAAGCCGCGCAAGAATGCACCCTCTGCCACGCTTGACACACGCCAAAGCAGCATTCTCGGCAATGCGCCGGTCATGCAGCAATTGCAGGCAACCATCCGCAAGCTGGCACGCGGGCAGGTTCCCGTCTATATCCACGGCGAATCCGGCAGCGGCAAGGAACGGGTGGCGCACGAAATCCATCAGCAGGGGGCGCGAGCCAATGCGCCTTTTATCCCGGTCAACTGCGGGGCAATTCCTGACAATCTGATGGAAAGCGAGTTTTTCGGGCACAAGAAAGGCAGTTTTACCGGCGCGGTCAGTGACAAACAGGGCTTGTTTCAGGCTGCGAACAAAGGCACGCTGTTTCTGGATGAGGTCGCTGATTTGCCGTTGACCATGCAGGTCAAGCTGTTGCGTGCCATTCAGGAAGGTGCGGTCAAGCCGGTGGGCGGGTTGGAAGAAATGCCGGTGGATGTGCGTATCCTCAGTGCAACCCACAAGGCACTGGAAGAGGAAGTGCTGGCTGGGCGTTTCCGGCAGGATTTGTATTACCGCCTGAATGTCATCAGGCTGGATGTGCCGCCGCTGCGTGAACGTCAGGAAGACATTTTGCTGCTGGCTGATGTTTTCCTGCAACGCATTGCCGAACGCTGGCAAACAGACCCCATTGCCCTGTCACCCGCTGCCCGCGCTGCGCTGCTGGCTTACGCTTTCCCCGGCAATGTACGCGAACTGGAAAATATCCTCGAACGAGCCTGTACTCTGTGTGACGACGACCTGATCGAGGTGAAGGATTTGCGTCTGCAAGCGGTGCGTTTCGATCAGCCTGCTACGGCTGCTACTCAGCCGGTGGCAGTAGTGGCGGAACAGTCGCAGGCAACCGCAGGTGATTTGCTACCGGATGATGTGTGGAACCCGGAAGATGAAGATGCCGAGCGCGATCTGGTGCTGCGGGCGCTGGACTACACCCGCTGGAACCGCACGCGGGCAGCCCGCATTCTGGGCATGACCTTCCGGCAACTGGGCTACCGTATCCAGAAGTATGGGCTGGATGAACCGGAGGAGGGATTGTAGAAAACCTACAATCGGCCTGTAGGTTTTTTCCAGCGGACTGTGGAGCTTCTACACACATTGGTGGTTGGTGGCAGGTGGTCTTTTTCAAGTCATTGTTTTTATTGGGATGCAAGGGTTGGCATGGCTCCTGCAATAACCTTCCCATCAACAACTTAACTTTCTGGAGCCTCACATGAAAAACACTATCGTTGCAGCAGCTTTCTCCCTCCTGGTTCTGTCTGGTACTGCTTTCGCCGGAACCAACGTCAACGGTTTTGCTTACCAGTTACAAAAAGCCAATGAAATCACCGTGAATGCAGTGGAAGACAAGAACAATAGCAGCAAGGAATCCGTTGTCGGCTCACAGGTGATGTATTCCGAAACCGCCCTGAATATCAACGGTCGTGCTTTGCAAGAAATCCATGTAGCCGAGGCAGCAGTCACCGCAGCCAATGTGAATGACTCGGTAGTGGGCATCCAGGTTGCCAAATCCAACGGTGTCATCAACGTCAACGGTTCGGTTGAACAACTGATGTTTGCTGCGGATGTCGCCGTCAAGGCCAGCAACGTGGACAATTCAGTGGTCGGTGCTCAGGTCATTCACGCCAAGGGTGACTTGAACGTGAATGGCGCGACCAAGCAGATGCTGTTCGCTGAAAACATCGCGGTCTCTTCCAATGGTTCTGGCAAATCCGTGGTTGGTGCGCAGGTTATTGCCGGGCGCTAAGCTGTAGGTACAGCCGATCCAGATTGCTTTGCAAATGTGGGGTGTAGAACAGGCCATGCGCTGCTTCATAGGCACGTATGGCCTTTCTGGTGGGGGCATCCAGCACGCCCGACTGATAGTCACCCGCAGCCAGTTGCTCGGCTTGTTCCAGTAATTGCTGGATACGGGTAATTTTTTCCTTTTCCTTGAGTGTTCCCCAGTCCTTTTGCTGGTTGACCAGATAAGCAGGGTCGCTGGCAGTACCCATGCAGCCATCCAGATTGGCCTCCTCTGCGTAAGCCAGCCCGATGAACCACAAGGCTGCCGCTTCCAGCAACATGTGTTGTGTCCCTTGCACGCCTTCCGCCAGAATGACCTTTTTGCTCAGGGCAACATTGGTATCGCCCGGAACCATGCTGAACTTGATTTCGCCGGAGGTTTTTTGCATCCGCGCTTCAATCAGGGTGGAGCTGAGTTCGGTATTGGTGCCGACGTGCCCAATGGAGGTACTCAGGCCGACGATGGATTCCTGTTTGGCCTTGCCGGTGCTGAACGCCACACCCAGATCGCCGTCTTCCTTGATGTGCGTACCGTGCCCTGCGTCGACTTGCGGGGTTTCATTATCCAGCCGGTTGAAAGAGCCGGACAGGTACACGATGTTGTCAGCACGGTATTGCTGGCTCAGGGCTAAATACTGGGTGGGGTCTAACGTGCCAAATGCCGTGATTGCCGAGCTTTTGAGGCTGTTGCGGCGTAGCAGCGGAATTTCCCGCGAGGGCAGCGCCACAATGTGACTGGGCAACAGGCGGTTGATGATGGCTTTCATCTGTGCCTGATTGTTGTCTGCCAGCGGGCCATCATTGGCGGCTTCCTTGCGTACCGTGCCATCACCAAACTGGTCTTCCTCAATCACCACCAGCATTTTTTTCACCCCCGCAGGGT
Organism: Thiothrix sp. UBA5583; assembly: GCA_002425225.1. Classification (GTDB taxonomy): domain Bacteria; phylum Pseudomonadota; class Gammaproteobacteria; order Thiotrichales; family Thiotrichaceae; genus Thiothrix; species Thiothrix moscowensis. Next base: position 89,970 of record DILV01000029.1, on the reverse strand, counting down.
TGCTTTGGCTATGGTAAGCCCCCTTGCTACCGTATGCCTCAATCACATTGTTGGCAACGCACTGGAGCAAGGGGGTCATGTTACTGACCGCCACCACCGGTGTTTCCTCATTCAGGGTTTTGGTGGAAAGGGTGGTATTGGAACAGCCTCCTGCCAACAGCAGAAGGCTCACTAAAGCCGTTTTTTTCATGATTTTTTATATAGTTGTCAGATTGTTACGGATTAATGGCAGTTCAGGTTAATCGTGTCTGCACTTAATGACTGGTCGGCATCGCTGGCGTTATTGGCCAATTGCAGGAAAGCCACGCAACTGGGCGAAGATACATTATCCACAATGGCGAGTTGCCCGTTGCTTTGATCCAGTGAAACATCGCCGTATTTGCCCGTGCTTTTCGGGCTGATACCGCGTGCCGCACTGATCATCATGGTGGCGGTATTCGGGTTGAAGTCGGGGATTTCCGCAAAATCATTCGCACTAACAGTAGCTGCGAACCATAGGGGAATGAATGCCAGCAATCGCGTTTTCATGTTGCACCTCATCAGGTTAGGGAAATGCATACTAAAGCAAACCCTGTGCCATTATTGTTGTATGGGGACATCATAAGCCTTGTCGGATGCTGTCGGCAACCATCGCTGGGGTAATATTGTGCGGCAGGATTTTCACCGATTTGCCATCCTTGCTCAACAGGTAACTTTGGGAGGTATGGTCAATCAGGTAGCCCATCGCCGAGTTGCTTTCCACTCTGGCGTAAAACGCACCGTATTGCCGGGCAGCCTGTTGCACTTCCTCTGGCGTGCCAGTGATGCCAATGAAAGCAGGGTGGAAATGTTTGGCGTAAGCCATCAGCTTTTCGCCATTGTCGCGTTCCGGGTCGACGCTGACGAATACCGGTTGTACTTGCGCCAATTGTTCGGCAGACAATTCGCGTAATCCGGCGGAAATGATCGCCAGTGAGGTGGGGCAAATATCCGGGCAAGATGCATAGCCAAAATAAACCAGTACCAGTTTGCCGCTGAAATCACTCAGTTTGAGCGGTGTGCCGCCTTGTGTCAGGGTGAAATCCCCGCCGAATTTGCCAGCGATTACCGGAACGGTGGTACCGTTGGCATCGGTCGTGATCATGTCGGGTTGCATCCCGTCTGACTGGGCTGAGTTGCTGGATACATAATACTTGGCAACAGCAATGCCGACCGCAAATGCCAGCAGGCCGATGATGAAAGTGGCAGGTTTGTTCATGTTGCTTCCCGGTAAAGGTCAAAGTCATTGGCAATGTCTGGCAAGCATAGCTTTGTTGCAGGGTATTTGCATCCAGATGCCGCTTTGTAGCGTAATAGCTGAAACAGGAGGTATCCCATGATATTCATCAAACACCCACACGACTTGCGCGACCACGATGTTACTGACGAGGCATTGTACCGGCAGAGGCGGCAGTTCCTTAAATCCCTTGGCGGCTTTGCCTTGCTGGGGGCAGGTGGAATACCGCTGCTGGCCAATGCTGCCGGGGAGGATGAGCCAACGCCTTACGAAGACATCACCACTTACAACAATTTCATCGAGCTGGGGCAGGGCAAGCAGGCGCCTGCCTTGCGTGCCGACAAGTTGCGTACCAGCCCGTGGACAGTCACGGTTGATGGTGAATGCGAGAAACCCGGCAAGCTGTTGCTGGAAGACATCCTCAAGCAGAACCCGACCGAAGAGCGTATTTACCGCCTGCGTTGTGTAGAGGGCTGGTCGATGGTCGTGCCTTGGCTGGGTTTCCCACTGGCAGGTTTGCTGAAACGTTTTGAGCCGACTTCCAAAGCCAAGTACGTGCGTTTTGAAAGCCTGTATGACCCGGAACAAATGCCGGGGCAAAAAAGCCGCGCCTATGACTGGCCTTATGTGGAAGGTTTGCGCATTGACGAAGCCATGCACCCGCTGACTCTGATGGCAACCGGCTTGTATGGCAAAAACCTGCCGGGTCAGTGTGGCGCACCCTTGCGTCTGGTCGTGCCGTGGAAATACGGTTACAAAAGTGCCAAATCCATTGTGCGTATCAGTTTCGTTGAGGAACTGCCGACCACCTTGTGGATGGCAACCGTGCCGGATGAATACGGTTTCTACGCCAACGTCAACCCGCAAGTCAGCCACCCGCGCTGGAGCCAACGTAAGGAACGCCGCATCGGTGAATTCCGCAAGCGCGATACCCAGATGTTCAACGGTTATGCCGAACAGGTTGCGAGCCTGTATAGCGGCATGGATTTGCAGGAAAACTTCTGATGCACATCCGTGAACCGTATTTCAGCAAACTGTTCAAGCCTGCTGTGTTTGCGTTGGCACTGGTTCCGCTGGCTTTGCTGGGTTGGGGCGTGTGGCAGGATACGCTGGGAGCAAACCCGATCGAAACCGTGACCCGCAGCCTAGGCGAATGGGGCTTGCGTTTCTTGCTGCTGACCTTGCTGGTATCGACGTTGCGGCGGGCAACGGGCTGGGTACAGGTGTTGCGGTTGCGGCGCATGTTGGGTCTATTTGCCTTTTTCTACGGCACGTTGCACTTGCTGAGTTATGTATGGCTGGATCAGTTTTTTGACTGGGAAGAAATCTGGCTCGACATCCTCGACCGGCCTTTCATGACCGTGGGGATGCTGGCGTTTGTGCTGATGGTTCCGCTGGCAGCAACCTCGTTCCAGGCGGCTATACGACGGTTGGGGCGCAACTGGCAGCGCTTGCATAGGCTGGTTTACCCGTTGACTCTGCTGGGGGTGTTGCATTTCTGGTGGCTGGCGGACAGCAAGGTGCGTACCGATATGCCACTGGTGTATAGCGTGTTGCTGGCACTGTTGCTGGGGGAGCGGTTGTATCAGTTTGCCAGAAAGCGTGGGCAGGGCAGGGTGCTCAGCCGTGCGGGTGGTTCCTCAGGCATTGCCTGATGCAAGCCAGAATATCGTGTTCCAGCTTGAGGATATTGCCAACCCGCATGTATGCGCCCAGAAAGGATACAACCCGGCGTGCCAGTTGCTGGAGATCTTCGTGTGGGGCAATAACGGCGGCATTCAGGTTTTCACCGTCTTGCTGGAAACTGCAAATCAGGCTGCTGAGTGGGAAAAAGTCACTGCCGACCTGCATGGTCAGGCTGTGGGAATGTTGGTTGATCAGGACAAAAGATTCCTGTGCCATGCTGACGATGGGGTTTTGCATGGTTGTCTCCTGCGGCGATGGTTATTATTGCAATGCACAATAGTTTGCAGCGAGTGGTGGGGAAGGTCAACTCATTCACATCCTGCGGTTTGTCTGCTATTAATGTAGCACCCATTCGATCAATCAAGCCGAAACCATGCCTAAAGCCTTTATCAGCTACGCCCGCGACGGCGGCCACGGTGAAAATCTTGCCGCCGAAATTCAGCAGCAATTGCAGGCGGCTGGCTTTGCCGTATTCCGTGATGTCATCGGCCTGAAACCCGGCGATGTCTGGTATCACAAGCTGGAGTTTGAACTTGAAAGCAGCAATGTGATGGTGTTGGTCGTCTCCGAAAAGGTACGCACGTCCAAGTGGGTGCATAACGAAGTCAGCATGGCGGAGGAAATCGGCATTCCGGTCATTCCGGTGTTGGCGGAGAAGGTGCGTTATCCGTTGTGGTTGCGGCATTTGCAGATTCTGGATTTTTGTGGGGCGAGGGATTGGGCGGTGTTGCTGGGGGCGGTTGGGGATCGTGCGGGAAGACCCTCACCCCCCAGCCCCCTCTCCCGCCAAGCGGTAGAGGGGGAGCAAGAGAATGCGACACCTCTTAGCCCCTCTACCTCCGGGAGAGGGGTTGGGGTGAGGGAATCGCCCGTTTGGGCGCAGGATGCAGGGCAAGACCAATACGGGCGCTACGCCGACCTGCTGGTAAAAGGCGTCACCCAGCGCTTCCGTTGGATTGAACCGGGGACTTTCTGGATGGGTTCGCCTGCATCCGAGCCGGAACGTAATGCTGATCGGGAAGTCCGCCATCAGGTAACGCTGGGCAAAGGTTTCTGGTTGGGCGACACAGCTTGTACCCAGGCTTTGTGGAAAGCGGTCATGGGTAACAACCCCGCCATCTTCAAAGACAGTGAAATCAACCCGGTGGAGGAGGTAAGCTGGGACGATACGCAAGAGTTTTTCCAGACCCTGAATAGCATGGTGTCCGGCCTGAATGCACGGCTGCCGACAGAAGCTCAGTGGGAATACGCCTGCCGGGCGGGAACCCATACCCCGTTTTCTTTCGGTGATAACATTACACCTGAGCAAGTCAATTATTACGGTAATTATCCCTACGCCAATGGCAAGAAAGGTTTATACCGGCAGAAAACCGTTCCGGTCAAATCGCTTCCAGCCAATCCGTGGGGTTTATATGAGATGCACGGCAATGTGTGGGAGTGGTGTCAGGATGCATGGCAGGAAAAATTACCGGCGGAGCCGGTAACAGACCCGGAGGGTTCAGGAGGAGCTGGCGTCCTGCGCGTGGTGCGCGGCGGCTCGTGGCTCAATGACGGCAGGTCCTGCCGTTCTGCCTACCGTGACTGGTTCGTGCCTGATGGGCGTAACGTCGACCTTGGCTTCCGGCTTGTGCTAGGTCATTGAGCTCAGGCCATGCAGGGCAGCGGAGCCGCCGCCGGAGGCGGGGTTTCTTGCGCGGCTGACGCAGACAAATGCAGCGGCGTTACCGGAGTAGCCGCAGCGTTTGTTGGAGTCAGACGCGCTCTTGGCGGGGTGCAGGGGCAGCGCCCCTGCCGCGCAGCGGCGGTGAGTTTGGTGGTATACTCGCGCCAGAAAGTAAGCTGGAGTCACGGTGTGTCTGATTTGGAAAATATTCGGCAGAAAATACAAAAACTTAATCCTGAGCAGTTACAAATGCTGGCAGGTTTTGTAGGCTTTCTGTTCGGTCAACAGGATGGGACGATTGCCGCAGATGCAGAGTATTCTACGGACTATACCGCATGGCGAAATAACTTGCGTAAAGATGTCGGTTTCATCGAAAAATATGCTAATGATCCTGTGCATTTGGATGAAGATGCTGATTTCCTTTCCCGCGACGAAGCCAACAAACGATAGAGTTCTCCCATGCTAGTCTTCTCCGACCTCACCCTCCGGCGCGGCGCTAAAGCCCTGCTGGAATCCACCTCCTTCTCCATCCACCCCGGTCAGAAAGCCGGTGTTACGGGTGCGAACGGCGTTGGCAAATCCACCCTGTTTGCCCTGATCCGGGGTGAAATCTCGCAGGATACCGGCAACTTTTCCATGCCGCCCGGCTGGGTCATTGCCCACGTCAAGCAGGAAACGCCCTCCAGCCAGCAGTCCGCGCTCCATTACGCGCTCGAAGGCGATACCGAATACGTCAGTCTGCACGCCCAGCTCGAACATGCCGACGGCGCACACCTCGGCGAACTGCACGCCCGCCTCGACGCCATCGACGGCTACACCGCTGAAAGCCGCGCCGCCACCCTGTTACACGGCCTCGGTTTCAAGCCGGAGGAAATCACTCGCCCGGTCAGCAGTTTTTCCGGCGGCTGGCGGATGCGCCTCAACCTCGCGCAAGCGCTGATGTGCCGTTCCGACCTGCTGCTACTCGACGAACCCACCAACCACCTCGACCTTGATGCGGTCATCTGGCTGCAAGACTGGCTGAACAGCTACCGTGGCACGCTGCTGCTGATTTCGCACGACCGCGAATTCCTCGACGCCATTTGCACCAATATCGCGCACATCGAACACGGCAGGCTCACGCTCTACACCGGCAACTATTCCACCTTTGAAATCACCCGTGCGGAAAAACTCGCCCAGCAGCAATCGGCCTACGAAAAGCAGAAGCGCGAACGCGAACACATGCAGAAGTACGTCGACCGTTTCCGCGCCCAAGCCACCAAAGCCCGTCAGGCGCAAAGCCGTCTGAAAGCGCTGGAACGCATGGAAGTGATTTCCGCCGCGCACGTCGATTCGCCGTTCCATTTCAGCTTCCGTGACCCGGAAAAGTTGCCCGACCGCCTGCTGCATGTGCGTGAAGCCCGCCTCGGCTATGCGGATAAAACCATCATTGACAAGGTGGAACTGCAAATTTTCCCCAGCGACCGCATCGGCCTGATTGGCCCCAACGGTGCGGGCAAATCCACCCTGATCAAGTTCCTCGCGGGCAAACTGCCAGCGCAGGCGGGCGAAAGCTGGCAGGCTCCCGACCTGAAAATCGGCTACTTCGCCCAGCACCAGCTCGAACAGCTCAAGCCCGACCAGTCGCCGCTGCAACACCTGCGTGAACTCGACAAGCAAGCCCGCGAACAGGACTTGCGCAACTTCCTCGGTGGTTTCGCCTTTCAGGGGACACGGGTGGAAGAGGCCGTCGCGCCATTTTCCGGCGGTGAAAAAGCCCGCCTCGCGCTGGCCTTGCTGATCTACCAGCGCCCCAACCTGTTGCTGCTCGACGAACCGACCAACCACCTCGACCTCGACATGCGCCTTGCCCTCAGCATGGCCTTGCAGGCATTCAAGGGCGCAATGCTGATTGTTTCACACGACCGCCACATGCTTAAAACTGTCACCGACAAGCTGCTGCTGGTCGATAGCGGCAAAGCGGTGGAATTCGATGGCGACCTCGACGACTACGCCGTGTGGCTGCAAAACCGTTTCCGCGCCGAAGAAGCGGCTGCCAAACCCTCGGATGAACCTGCCGCTGCCCACACTTCTGCCGGTCGCAAAGACCAACGCCGCGAATCCGCTGAACGCCGCAAACAGCTCCAGCCCTTAAAGCGCAAGGTCGAAAAACTGGAGCAGGAGATGGACAAACTCAACCAGCAAAAAGCTGTGCTGGAAACCCAACTCGCCGACCCCGACATTTACAACGAAGCCAACAAAAACCGGCTCAAGCAACTGCTGCTCGACAAGAGCAACACCGATGCCAAGCTGGAAGAGGTGGAAATGGCGTGGATGGAAGCCAGCGAAGCATACGAAACCGCCAGTGCCGCTGGGGAGTAATTCTGTTCCGCTACATCGAAAATACGCTTTGGAGGAAACCATGAGCCAAGCAACCGACCAGAAAATGGGCTTTTCTACCCGCGCCATTCATCATGGATGGGATCAGTATGCTGGAACCGGCGACCTCAATCCGCCGATACACCTGAGTTCCACCTACACCTTCCCGACGGTGGAAGACGGCATGAAACGGTTTGCCGGGGAGCAGCAGGGCTACGTCTATTCACGGGTTGGCAACCCCACCACGGTGTTGCTGGAACAGCGCATCGCTGATCTGGAAGGCGGCGAAGCAGCATTGGTCACGGCTTCCGGCATGGGCGCGACCGCTGCATTGTTGTGGACATTGCTGCAACCGGGCGATGAAATCATTGCCGACAAGACCCTGTACGGTTGCACCTATGCGTTTTTTAACCACGGTCTGCACAAGTTCGGTGTGACCATTACCCATGTCGATATGGCTGACCCCGCCAACCTGGCGGCAGCGATCAGTGCGAAAACCCGCATGGTGTTCTTTGAATCGCCCGCCAACCCCAATATGCGGTTGGTGGATATTCCGGCGGTTGCAGCCATTGCCCATCAGTACGACAACTGTAAGGTAGTGGTGGATAACACTTATTGCACCCCCTATTTGCAACGCCCGCTGGAACTGGGGGCGGATTATGTGGTGCATTCCGCCACCAAATACCTCGGCGGACACGGCGACCTGATTGCCGGGGCAATTGTTGGCGATGCTGAAACGCTGACCCAGGTACGTTTCTACGGCATCAAGGATATGACCGGTGCGGTAATGTCGTCGCAGGATGCGTTTCTGGTGCTACGCGGTCTGAAAACGCTGGCACTGCGCATGGATCGCCACTGCCAGAATGCGCAAGCGCTTGCAGAGCTGCTGGTCACTCATCCCAAAGTGGCGGTTTGCCATTACCCCGGCTTGGCAAGTTTCCCGCAATACGCATTGGCACAGCGGCAGATGGCGCAACCGGGCGGCATGGTTGCGTTTGAACTCAAGGGCGGCTTCGAGGCTGGCTGCCGTTTCATGAATGCGCTCAATCTGATCACCCGTGCCGTCAGTCTGGGCGATGCGGAAAGTCTGGCGCAACACCCCGCCAGCATGACCCATTCCACCTACACCCCTGAAGAACGGGCAGAACACCTGATTAGCGAAGGGTTGGTGCGTGTTTCGGCAGGGCTGGAGGATACGGCGGATTTGCTGCGGGATGTGGAACAGGCGCTGGAGGCAGCCTGATCAGTCTTGCCAGCGCAGGATGCTGGCAATGGCGTTGGGCTGCAAAATCAATTGCACATGCGTTATTCCTTCCAGCAGGGTGATGGGGATAGGGTTGCCAGCTTCCCGGAATACCGGCTCGAACTGTTCTGCCACCACCACCTTGTCAGCCTTGCCCACAATGATGCGCAGCGGTTGGCGGACAGCGCGGATAGTAGCACGGTAGTTGGCTGGCGGGCGGAAGTTGGTCGCTAGTGCAAAGGAATACGTTGCGGTTAATTCCCCCGCCGCAGCCGGATCAAGCGCAAAGCGGGTCACTGGCAGGTGATTGAAAGCGGTGATACCGAAACCATTCAGGATATTCAGGGCAAGCATTCGTGGCACACCCATGCTGACCCAGCCGCATTCCGGGCGATAGGTTGGTGCATCCTGACCGAGGAAGGGAGCCAGCAGCAGGTAATGCTGGAACAGGTGTTGCCGCTCACTGCCCGCCACCCGCAAGGCAAAACCGCCGCCAGAGGAAAAGCCCACCAGTGTGCAAGGCTGCGTCGGTTGTACGGCCTGCATCCAATCGCTGATATCATCTTCCAGTTGTCCCAGATAAGCAATCTGCCCACGTTGCCCGCTTGCCCCATGCCCGCGCATATCCAGCGCGTAGGCGTGCAAGCCGTTGCTGGCAAAGGCTTTCGCCAGCACATGCATACTGCGGCTGTTGGCAGAGGAACCGTGTATCAGCACCACGCTGCCCCGCGCTGAGCTGGCGGGGTAGTGGCGGTAGGCCAGCGGGGTATGGTCTCGCGCCGCTGCGTAATCCAGTGTTGGCAGGTCAGAGAAATCCACCTTGTTGAACGGTTCGCTGACCCCGCTCAAGGGCGGCAGGGGTTTGGGATCGCCGAAAACCAGTGCAGCCGTGAGCAGCAGCCCACCGATCAGCGAAATGCCGGTTAATAACAGGATGAGGGTCATTATCACGGGTTAGATCCTTATGCTTTCATTCGCCAGTACAGGACGGAATCAGCGCTGCCAATTCCTTGCCGTCCACCTCCTTCGTAATCCATCAGCAAGGGCAGATGCAAGCACGGAATATTCTCAGACGCAAGCCGGTACGCATACAGTTAAAAAACAGACATACCCGACATCCTGACAGTACGTTGTCAGGGGTCTTGTACTACACTGCGGTTTTGGGCACACACTGCTGGCTGAACCCCTTGGTGAAACATGACAATCATTGATCCAATACTCTCCGCCCCGTGCCGTTGCGCCTGGGTAGATTTGAGCAAACCCGATTACGTCGCCTACCATGATGAAGAATGGGGCGTACCCGTCCACGATGACCGCAAACTGTTCGAGTTCATCGTGCTGGAATCGGCGCAAGCGGGCTTGAGTTGGTACACCATCCTGCGCAAACGTGAGAATTACCGGCAAGCCTTCGACAATTTCGACCCCGAAAAAATTGCGCTCTACGACGCTGCCAAAGTCGAGGAATTGCTCGGCAACGCTGGAATCATCCGCAATCGCCTGAAAGTGTTGGCAACCATCAACAACGCGCAACGCTTTTTGGAAGTGCAGGCAGAATTCGGCAGTTTTGATGCCTATCTGTGGCAGTTTGTCGGTGGCAAACCCATCGTTAACCATTGGCGTACACTGGCTGAATGCCCCGCCACCACCCCGGAATCGGATGCGATGAGCAAGGATTTGAAAAAGCGCGGCTTCAAATTCATGGGTTCGACCGTGTGTTACGCGCACATGCAGGCGACGGGGATGGTGAATGACCATACGCTTGATTGCTTCCGGCGGAATGAGGAACGTTAAATGGACACCATCGGCATCACCCTAACCGACACTCTTGCGCCAATGAAAAAGCACCCTGTATAGAGACGACCATGCATATCCGACCCCATTATCACTTGCTTGTGTCGGCGGGCATGATGATGTTCCTTATTGCACGTCGTCAGTCGCTGAGCGGATGTCGTTATCCAGGCGTTGTAGTTGGGCAATGATCGCCGCCAGCTTTCTGCCATTGTCTGTCAGGGTGTATTCGGTGTGAGGTGGTATTTCCGGGTAAACCTGACGGGATAACAAGCCATATGCCGTCAGTTTGCGCAGGCGTTCACCCAAAACTTTGGTGGAAATGCCGTCGATATGACGTTCCAACGCACCGGGGCGGGAAATGCCTTCCGCAATTGCTTGCAAGACAGAAACTGACCATTTACACCCGACCACATCCTCCAGTTGTCGATAGGTAGAGCGGCTTGATGGTGGTTTTTTTTCTGTTTTGTTTTTCATGAGGTTACACCATAAGGTAGGTAGGGAACCAAAAAGTGCCTGCTGTTTTTGGGCGGTGCAGGGGGCTAAGCTGTGGGTGTGTCACTGAGGCATCCACCGTAACAATTTCAGGAGAAAAATGCCATGAAAACCAAAGCTGTTTTTTATCATGCCGGTTGCCCGGTATGCGTTGCTGCTGAACAAACTGTCGCCAATGCTCTCGACCCCGCCCGCTATGATGTGGAAATTGTCCACTTGGGTGAGGATAAGACAAGGTTAGCAGATGCTGAAGCAGCGGGTATCCAGTCTGTGCCTGCCTTGGTGATGGATGGTGGGGTTTTCCATATCAATTTTGGGGCTGGCATTGATGCCTTGCGCTAAACTCTTGGTTTGATAATGGTTGCTCTGCCTGTTATGCGGGCGGGGCAACATTTATTTCACCCCTTGAAGGTTCACCCAATGGCTGAAGCTAAAACCAAGCCAACCGATGCCAGCGTTGATGACTACATTGCCGCCAAAGCCAACGAAGCGCAACGCGCCGACTGCATGGCGCTGATGGCGATGCTGCGCAACGTCACACAGCACGACCCCAAGATGTGGGGAGCGAGCATCGTGGGTTACGGCTCATACCGGTACACTTACGCCAGCGGGCACAAAGGCGAATCCTGCCTGACTGGCTTTGCGATCCGTGGGAAGGATCTGGTTGTGTATCTCGTCGCAGAAGGCGCAGAACAGCAAGACCTGCTAGCCAAACTCGGCAAACACAAGATGGGTAAGGCTTGCCTGTATATCCGCCGCTTGAGCGACATCGACCTAACAGTCCTCGAAAAACTCGTCGTCGGCTCAGTCGCTGAGATCACGCGCCGCTACGGCACTTAACCTTGCCTTGCGTTTGCATACCTACTCAAAAACCTTGGTGGGAAGAGACATGCACACCTGCATCGCCCTGTTCCGGGGCATCACTCGCGGAAAAGGTGGAAAAAAAATCTGGGTGTTCCTGCCACTGCCCGCAACTGGAATACGGTCAGCAAGTTACTGTTGATGCTGCCACGCACAACACCTACTTGACCCCATGCTTACTGCGAGTATTCATTTACAGCTACTTTAGCCTGACAATGGCATGACACCATAAGAGGATATATCAATGAATCAATTACCTATGGCTAACGGTCAGGCAACAACCCTGAAGAAACTGTTCAGCCGCCAAACGAGTATCGGTATCGACATCAACGCTCCAGCGGCGACGTTATGGGTATTATCGACCGATGCCAGCAAATTTGTCGCGTGGAACAGCACAATCCTTGAACTGACCGGCACTGCCTACGAGCTACACAAATTTGAACAGGAATGCAGCGAAATATACATCTATGATCTTGCGTATAGGAGAAGTTAATCATGAAATTACGGACGTTTGTTACCCTGCTGTTCTCCCACGCTATCGTTAGTGCGCTTGGCTTTGCGGCAGGTATTTACTGGTTGCCTATTCTTATTGCGCCAGCCGCGCCCACAGTGGCAGAGGTATCCGCAGCGGCAGGGGCGGCGACTTATAAAGGGGAGTTCCGGCGCGATCTCAAAGACAGTGACGGGCTGCACTGGGGCGAGGGTAGCGTTTCAGTGGGTACGGATTCGATTTCCTTGATGGGTAAATTGGCTCCAGGTCCTGATTACAAGCTCTACCTTTCACCAACGTTTGTAGAAACGGAAGTCGACTTCAATCGCCTGAAACCACAGATGGCATTGGTGGGTGATGTCAAAACGTTCAACAACTTTGTCGTCAAGGTTCCGCCCGGCATCAACCCGGCGCAGTACACCAGCGTCATCGTCTGGTGCGAAACCTTTGGTCAGTTCATCACCTCAGCAAAGTACCAATGACAGGAAAACTTAAACCGGGTGCCATGAGGGTGAATCCGTCACTATAGGAAACATGACTTTAGCAGATACCGTAACCACCAAACCATGTACCACAGAAACGTTTACCCCATCCCTGTCATCCCCGTATGACGCCCCGTAACCTGTTTGACCTGATCCTGCTGGCAGCCCTGTGGGGCGGGTCATTCCTGTTCATGCGCTATGCGGCTCCGGCGTTCGGGGCGATTCCGCTGATCTGGCTGCGGGTGGCGATTGCGGTGGCGTGCCTGTTGCCCTTGCTGTGGTGGCGCGGGCAAAGCGGGCAGCGGCGCTGGCGTTCGTGCTGTTTTTCCGGCTGCTGGCGGAAGTGGGCGCATCGCGGGCGGTGACAGTCACGTTCCTGATCCCGGTGTTCGGGGTGCTGTGGGGTAGCCTGTTTCTGGGCGAAACTGTTAGTACGCCGATGCTGGTGGGTGGGGCAGTGATTGTGCTGGGAACGGCGCTGGCGACCGGGGTGTTGCGTTTACCTGCCCGTCGGTAAACTTGCACGTAGCAGATGGAGATGTCGCTGAAAACCGCACTGGAGCGGGGGGTGCGGACGGGGGAAATTACCCTAGAACGCTGGATGGCGAAACTGATCTCGAAGACTTGCTGCACAAAACCGCCAGTCCCCTGTATAGTGTCCGCCATGAACACCATCACTTTTCCATCCACCTTCGCCACCCGCTGGCTAAAGCCCCGCCTGACAACGCGGAGCAGCTAGTTTTTTGCCTTTTTACTGATTAGCTGCGGGAGAACCCTCAGCCAGTTGGTCGTCATCCCGCAGCCCCTACGGAGTCCAACATGCGGGAGCAACATCCAGACACGGCACGGCAACGCCATTTCCGAACCGGCTTGTTATTGGCAGTCATGGGTACAGCCCTGTTCGCCCTAAAGTCGATTTTCATCAAGCTGGCTTACGCGCAAGGGGTGGATACGGTCACTTTGCTGACCTTGCGGATGCTGGTGGCTGCACCCTTTTATCTGCTCATGCTGGGTTGGCTGTTGCGGCAGTCAGCAACCGTCAAGCCTTTTCCCAAAGAGCTGGCAACCGTCATGTTGCTGGGTTTTATGGGTTATTACCTGTCGTCGTGGCTGGACATGCAGGGCTTGAATTATATCTCCGCGCAACTGGAACGGCTGACCTTGTATACCTACCCGATCATGGCCACGCTGTTGGGCTGGTTTTTCCTGCGTGAAGCGATTACCCGGCGTATCCTGTTGGCGCTGGTGCTGACCTACAGCGGGGTGATGCTGTTGTATGGGCATGAGGCACAATTGGGTGGAGAAAATGCAGCTCTGGGTGTGGTGCTGGTGATGTCCGCTGCCTTGATCTTTGCGTTTTACGTGATATTCAGCAAAGCCCTGATCGGGCGCTTGGGCAGCCGTTTGTTTACCTGCGTTGCCATGCTGACTTCAACCGTGTTTGTGTGCATCCATTTCCTGTTGACCCACCGGCTTACTGATTTGCTGGTCAGTCCAATGGCTTGGGGCTATGTGTTGCTGCTGGGTATTTTCAGCACGGTGTTGCCGAGTTTCATGGTCAGCGAAGCGATTGGGCGGATTGGGGCGGCACGTACCAGCATCGTGGGTACATCCGGCCCCATTATCACCATCCTGTTGGCAGTGCTGGTACTGGGGGAGCCATTCGGCTGGTTCCATCTGGCAGGCATGGTGCTGGTGATGACCGGTGTGGGGATGCTGGGCAAGCCATAAAGCCCGCATCCCCGCCAACCGGTTTGGCAGTTTACATCACCTGCCAGACCATGCCCCCGGCAATGCCCAGTGCCAGCAAGGCAATAATGGCTTGTAGCGGGCTGATCCGCTGGATGTCGTCCTTGTCGCGCAGTTCGCAGACCCCGCCGGGGCACAGTTCGGGCGGGGTTTTGCCAAACCAGTTGTATATGACACAACCAATGCAGATGCCAAATGCTGTTTCACTGAACAGTAGTACCAGACAGGCCAGACAGATGTAGATTTTGATCGGGGTCATCATTTCCAGGATGACAACGAAGCCGAACATGATCACTGACAGTACCAGCCCGATGCTCCAGGCAAAACGTTTCTGGCTTGCCCCGACATATTCCGGTTTCTGCCGGGAAACAAAAAAGCGCCCGACAATCAGGCTGGGTGCATATTTGGGGTTAATCAGCACGCGCACGAAAAAATCCAGCATGAAATACGTGATGAAAATGCTGGTGTAGCGAAAATCCATCGTGCGCCAGGCATACAGGAATGACAGTAAGGCGAGTACAAACAGGATACCAGCCGCCGCCCGTGCTTCACGTTCATTCAGGACGCGCACGGCGTAGCCGTCCACTTGTTCGCCAAAATACAAAAACTTGTTCATTGTGACCTCTTGTGACAGGAATGCTTGCCCAGCAGCACATGACGCCGCTGGTTTCGGGTAGTTCAAACAAAAAGCTTGTGACAGGTCAGGCAATGGGGGGGCGATAAAGCAGGTCAACCCGTTCCGGCAGGGACGGCAAGGGCAAGGCAGGGGGGACAAAATGGCTGGCAGGTGCGACCGTCAGTGTGACCGGCAGGCTCAGGATGAACTGGGCGTGCTGGAACTGGTCGCAATGGCAGGTATCCGCTGCTGTTTGCCCGTCAGATAGCTGCTGCTGGTCAAGGCAACAATGGTGATCTCCGCCCTGCGGCATGGTCTGGCTGGCAGCGGGGTTGCCTTGTTCATGGTGGCACAACACCGTTGCTGACCACACCGGCAGGGCGGTCATCAGCAGAATGAGCAATGTGACGATGTATTTGCGCATGAAGCAAACTCTAGCAGAAGTGTCTGCTGTGCGCAAAAGTCCATGAGCTAGCTGTTGCTCAGGTTTTACCTGTCGTATGCGACGATTTAGCTTAAGATAACGCCCTTGCAGCAAACCCAGGTGAATGAACATGACAGACAACTCAAGCAACCCCGCCGAACCCTTATGGACAGTCGTCCAGCAAGCCGCCGCCGATGACGGTTTACACCTGTTAAGGATGCTGGATGTGGGGGAGAATTTCCCGTTTCGGAATTACCCGGAACGCTTCAGCATTTTGTGGGAGTTTACCGAACTCGACGCCGAAGGCTTGCCCAGTGCGGCAGAACTCACCCGCATGAAGGATTTTGAAAACGCCTTGTGTGCGGTGATGCAAGCCGACCATGCTGCCTTACTGGTGATGGTGTTCACCGAGCCTGCCCACCGCGAATTTATCTGGTTGGCACGCAACAAATCAGTCTTCCCGAACCGGCTCAATACTGCGGAAAGTTTGGGCGCTAAACTGCCCATCACCCTTGACCATGAAACCGATGCGCAAGGCGAGTTTTACCTGTCGTATGCGACGAAAGTCTTTGAGCGCCTGCAAGCGGCGAAACCCTGAACTTTGGCTGGAGGTAACACCATGCAAAACTTCGGCTACAAAATCATGAAAAAGAACTTCGTGGACGAAGCGCCCGTGGTTCACGCCGCCATTGCCCAGCAACGCCCGTTGGAGGTTGGTCTGTATTCGGGCGATGCGGAAATCTGGGAATTTATCGTTGCCACTCTGCGTGATGCTGCTCAGCCCATCCCCATCAACACCCATTTCAACCATTACCAAGGGACACTGTTTGGGCTTGACCGCTACGAAGAACCATTGCGCCAGCAGTTTGCCTCTGCCAAAGCACTTGGTTCGGCGTATTCCATCATGCACGCACACACCTATTCACTCAGCCAGCGCCCGGCGTTTCGTGAGGCACTGGGCGAACATCTGGTGCGGCAATTGCGTTTGCTGGAACGCTTCTGTGCGGAATACGACCATCCTGTCCACATCGAGAATACCTTCCACTCGCTGGCGTTTTATCGCTGGCTGTTTGAGCTGGTGGAGCGGCTGGAATTGCGTTACGTCCACTGCTGTTTCGACATCGGTCATGCCAAGATTTGGTCGCCGGAAAGCCTGCCGCAATGGTTGCAATGGCTGCATGAACTGGAAGGCAAAGGCGTGCGGCTGCATTTCCACCTGCACGCCAACAACGGGCTGACCGACCAGCACCTCACTTTTGTGGAAAGCGAAAGTCTTGGTCTGAACCAGGCGGATGATTACACGCAGGTGTGGGATTACTTCACGGCGCTGGCGCAATTGCACCGGCAGTTTCCTGATAGCCGCAAGGTGTTTGAGGTCAAACCGGCGCTGGCTGTGGCGAATATGGAACTGGTGATGGCGCGGCTGGCAGCGCACTGAATACTGTGAGTTTGCCGCTATGACCCGATCGGGGCAAAATGGGCGGATTGTATTGTCAGGAGTTTTACCATGCGAATCCTTCACACCATGCTGCGCGTCGGCGATCTGGAACGCTCGATTGCGTTTTACACCAATGTCCTCGGTATGCAACTGCTGCGCCGCAAGGATTACCCGGCGGGCGAATTCACCCTTGCCTTCATCGGTTATGGCAACGAAACGGAGAATACCGTGCTGGAGCTGACCTACAACTGGGGCGTGGACAAGTACGAACTGGGTACGGCGTTCGGGCATATCGCGCTGGAAGTGCCGGATGTGTACGCTGCTTGCGAGAAAATGCGGGCAGCGGGCGGCAAAATCATCCGCGAAGCCGGGCCGATGAATGCGGGCACGACCATCATCGCCTTCCTCGAAGACCCGGATGGTTATCAGATTGAGCTGATTGGAGAGAAGCACCAGCGTGGTTGATGTTACCTGTCTGCTCTGGCGGTTGACCAAGACTACCAGCGGCAGGGCATCGGCAAGCAATTGCAAATCCTCACCCTGCAGCAATTGGGCAGGCATTGCAAACTGATACTGATTGCCGCTCCAGCGGCGAATGCGTATTACGGGCGGATTGGGTATACGCATATGCCGTGTTGTTGGGTGTGGGATGGGGGGCTAGACTTGAAATCCTGATAGGGTTACCGGCATTATGCTGAAGAATCAGAAAATGCTTTTGTTCGTTCTTTGTTCGGTTTATTATAACAAGTATTACAATGGATGTTTGTGAGCAAACAACAGGATATTGAGACAGCCCAAACATGGAGGGCATGGTTATGAGTACGCAAAGCAAAATTGAATGGACAGAACAAACATGGAATCCGGCAACTGGCTGTACAAAAATATCGCCAGGATGTAAGCATTGTTACGCTGAGACAATGGCAAGACGTTTACAAGCCATGGGAACACCGGGCTACGATAACGGTTTCAAGCTATCGCTGATGCCTGAGCGTTTGTCACAGCCGCTGACACGCAAGAAGCCGACCATGTATTTCGTCAATTCCATGTCAGATTTATTCCATGAAGACATTCCTGATCAGTACCTTGAGCAGGTATTTGATGTAATAAGACAAACACCTCACCATACCTATCAAATTCTAACCAAGCGAGCGACACGGATGCGTGAATTCTGCATGGGTCGGCATGTGCCGGAGAATGTTTGGTTAGGTGTAACGGTTGAGGATCGTGAATATGGCATTCCGCGTATTGATGAGCTACGTCATATCCCAGCTAAAATACGTTTTTTGTCGGTTGAACCGCTGCTGGAACATTTGGGTTTAATTGATCTGTCAAATATTCATTGGGTCATTGTTGGTGGTGAAAGTGGCCCTAAAGCAAGGCCAATGAAACCAGAATGGGTATCCAGTATTCGTAGACAATGTGAAAATTCAGGTTCCAGTTTCTTCTTTAAGCAATGGGGAACCTGGGGAGCAGATGGCGTAAAACGTAACAAGCATCTTAATGGGCGAACTCTGGATGGTGCTATATGGGATAGTTATCCTGTTACTGCGGAGATTTAAGGATATGATTGGCAACCTTTAACGCCAACCCTATTGCTTTTGGGTCTGGATTTGATATGCAGAAAAACAGGGAAAACTGTTGGGGCTTTCTATCGTGTGGTAGGGGCAGTGGTTTTGAAACGCGAGGAAAGCAGTTTTCCAATCGCTGTTTTACCCACTTTTCCATATCTGTCATGCTGACACGACTAACTTTTTCTGTTGATCCAAACAAATCCTGTGTTTGCTCCCTCTTGTAAAGTTCAGTTTTCCATGAATCTGTGCCCAGAATCTTGTTGAGATTTCTCTCTTTATAATCTTCAATTTTCTCAAACTCATGGTTGAGTTGTCGGTTCATTCCGCTGATGGGAAATAAAAACCAGACATCCAAAGAGCGGGTAGAGGCTATAGCTTCCAGGGTTTTCCATTCCACACTGTTACCATACGGATCAAGAAAGAGAACACCCCGATATTTTTGTGATTGCCATGTTTTCTTGTTACTGCATATATTCTGAAGTACTTGATTGGCATCTGAATTTTCAATTCTTATATGTTGAGACGGATACTCTTGTTTTAATGCTTCCAATGCATTGCAACGTTCTTTGCTAGCTTCAATGAATAGATAGCGGTCAAACTTCCGTTCAATATCCAATGCTATTCTGGCAGAACCATCGTATGTTAGTTTCTGTTCATTTTCTCCCAGTAACGGAGCATCAGGTATTTTTTCCGAACGGTTTCCTGATCCTGCAAATGCATCGATATAGAGAAGTTCATAAGGTTTATTTTTCAATGCTTGAGTATAAAAATCGAGGTATTTTTTTAGTATCTCCAACTTGATTTCAGTCCATGCACCGCCAAAGTAATGATCTGCCATTTGTTAGTCCTTATCTGATAATGACGATAATCTTAGTTGACAATAATTATTTGCATCATAGCACATTTGCCGTTTTGATCGTCAATAATGAGGTGCATTGACAAGTATGAGGAGACGTAGTTTCTACCGAGTATTGAGAAACAGCTCAAGCAATGTTGGTTAGCCAACCCAATTATCTAGCTTCAACCCCTTAACCCGCTCAAACTCTTTGGTGTTATTCGTCACCAGCGGCACATCCAGACTCAGCGCATGGGCGGCAATCATCATATCCAGCGACCCAATCGGCTGACCGCGTTTTTCCAGATCAGCCCGCAGTTCGCCATACAGGAAGGTGGCGGATTCGTCGTAATCCACAATACGGAACGGCAACAAAAAATTGTTCAGGGCTTCGAGATTGGTTTGTACCCGCTGGCTTTTCTGTGCGCCGTAGTAAAGCTCCGAAGTAGTCACGGATGAAATGAAAACGCTGCCGGGTTGCAATTGCCGAAAACGCTGGAGCACTTCCGGCGGTTTGCGCTTGATGAGGTAAATGCAAATATTGGTGTCCAGCAGGTAGTTCATGCAAACAGGTCTTCACGTTGTTGTTGTGCGGGTTGCTCGCGTCCATCTGCCATGAAATCGGCTGAAAACTGCTCAAGGCTCTTGAACAGGCTGTCCCATGAGTTGCAGATAGGGTGTAGGATCAGGTTGTTGCCGATCTTTTTCACTTCCACCTGCTTGCCTTCAAAGCGGAATTCTTTCGGGATGCGCACCGCCTGACTCGCGCCATTCTGGAACAGGGTCGTGGTTTGCATAAGTGAATACCTCCAACTGAAATATATATTTAAAGTATATATCCAGTATATTGCATTTTGCCAGTTCAACAATAGTGCGGTAATAATCTGCCCAATGTAGCCATGCCACAGGAGCCACACCGATGAACACCGATCTGAATGCCTACCGGGTCAGCAGCCCATACATCGACTGGCAGCACCCCGAGGTATTGGCCACCGCCACCGCCTTGGCGGCAGGGTTGGAATCGCCGCCAGCCATTGCCCAAACCTGTTTTGAATTCGTGCGTGACCAGATCAAACACAGTTGGGATTACCGCCTGAATCCCGTGACCTGCAAGGCATCCGACGTGCTGCGTTTCGGCACGGGCTTTTGCTATGCCAAGAGCCATTTGCTGGCGGCGCTGCTGCGGGCGAATGGTATTCCGGCAGGTTTGTGTTACCAGCGCTTGACCATTACCGATGAGCCGCCGTTTTGCCTGCATGGCCTGAATGCGGTGTACCTGCCGGAATACGGTTGGTATCGGTTGGATGCTCGCGGCAACAAGCGGGGGGTGAATGCCGCTTTTTGCCCACCGCTGGAAAAGCTGGCGTTCCCGATCCTGCATCCGGGCGAACAGGATTTGCCGGGCATCTGGGCAGAGCCGCTACCCGTGGTGGTGGACGTGCTGGAGCGTTACCTAACGGTGGAACAGGTAGCGGAAAACCTGCCGGATCAGCCCATTCCCTGAGCAACTGGCTCAACCAGTGCCAGTCATCGGTGTGGACGATTCCTCCGACACACCGGGCAGGTAGACGCCGTTATCGAGATGGGGGGTGAGACGGGCGGCGATGTCGTGGTAGAGGGCCATGGAGGAATCAATCCTCAAACCAGTTCTCAATGGCTAGCTGCTCATACATGCTGAAATCGCCCACATTGCGTGTCACCAGAAGCAACTGGTTGGTGAAGGCAACGGCAGCAATTTCACCATCGGCAAATGGGACACTGATACCTTGTCGGGCAAACCGGGCGCGTTCCAGGGCCAGCCATACCCCGGCAGGCTTTTCGTAGGGCAATATCGGCAAACCGCTGCATTCCAGTGCTTGCAGATAAGCCGCAAGTCCATCCTTACGCTGGGAATCCGCCAGCCGCGCAAGGCCATAGTTCAGTTCATGCCAGACGGTGACAGTGGTGCAATATTCACCGGCATGGGTGTCCAGCTTATGCAATACATTGGGATTGGGCTGCTTTTTGGTGGGTTCGGACAGGATGTTGGCATCCAGCAGGTATTTCAGTCCCATGCAAACTCCCGTGCCGGGGTACGGTCACGCCAGCTATCAACCTCTTCGTCACTCAGGTCAATGCCACCGTATTGTTCACGCCATTGCAGGATGGCCTGGAACACGCTTTTACCGGTGCTGAACAGTTGCTGGTAGCGCTCTTCGGAAATCAGCACGGCGACTGGCCTGCCGTGGCGGGTGATGTGGATGTCGTCGCCTGCTTCGGCGGCATGGATCAGGCGTGGCAGGTTGTTCTTGGCGTAGGCAATGGTGGTCAGTTCCATATCCAATAAAATGACGGGCGTACCCACCTGGAATTACGCCGCCGTGCATGTTTACGGGCGTGTCAGTCTGATCAACGATCCCGAAGCCTTGCGCGAACTGGTTAACCGGATGAGCCGACATTTCGAGGGGGATAGTGAAAACGCCTGGGTTCCCACCTACCCGGACAAAATGCTGGAGGCCATCACGGGATTTATCATGGAGGTGGATGAAGTGCAGGCAAAATACAAGCTCAGTCAGAATCGTAGCCCAAAAGACCGGGAAAATGTCGCTAATGCATTGCAAGCCAGCCCGGCGGAGACTGACCGGTGTGTCGCCACATTGATGCAAAAATAGCTTCTAATGATGAAGAAAACGAATTTTCTATAACAAACCTGCGTTTGCGTGGCTGGAAGCCCACAGCGACCGTAGCAGCAAGTTTGCCCATTACCGTTCAATTCCGGGCTTGCAGGATTATCTGCTGGTTGACCCTGAAACCGTCTCCGTTGAACATTTTCAGCGCCTGAAACAGGATGAATGGCTGCTGCGTGTCTATAGCCAACTGGACGATGTGCTGGTACTGGATACGCTGGGAATCAACCTGCCGCTCAGGGAGTTTTACGATCTAGCGGCAAGTTGATTCGTCGCGGCTTGTTTCAGCGTGCGTGACTATGGCAGGGATACGATACAGTTTTCCCTGCCAGCCTGCTGCACAGTTGCCTGCATGATCGCAACTGCTATCAGCAACTGACGCAGGCATTTGCCGCCCTGATCCAGCAAGAAACCGTTGCCGGAATGGGAACCTGATGAGGTGTGGCAGGCATTTTTGCAAATCAACAGTCTGGATGATGTATGAAAACTGGAAGATGATTAGGGCTGGATTCCTGGCTCTCAGCAATCAGACAACCGGTTGCCCTTGGCATCGCGGCAAATCACGATCAGCGCCCGCGCCATGTAGTCATTCACCCCGTATTCCATCACCCGCAATTCGGCATCAGCATAAGCTGCGTTGAATTCTTCTGCGGAATAACGCTGGTAGCTGATGTTGGTACAGTTTTTTTCGATATAACGGTCGGCACATTGCTCGTCGGCGAACACGATGGCACGCACCCATTTTTCACCCATCACAAGGTAGTTTTTCATAAGCTAATGACCTCATTGGTCAGGAAATGTATAAGAATCAGGCTTTGGGTGCTTGAAAAATACCTCAAAGCCGCGTAGTACTGCCTTGGTCATAACGTTAATGCATAAAGTTCATCATCGACATGAAGTTTTTGTTGCAATGCAGCAAATTACAGACAAGCGTATACCTGCAACCGAAGGGAGTCGAATACCATGAAAATCAAGTTTGCCAGCCAACCCATTACCGCGCTGTTTATCCTCGGCAGTTTGACGGCCTGTTCCGGGGTAGCCATTCCCGTACCTGTTCCCGGTGGTAGCGGTGCTGGCGGGGCAGTCGGCAATGGCATGACTGCCGGTAGCGAAGGCAATAGCTGTCAGGGCGATTATTTCAATGGGGCGCAACCCCGGCTGGTGAATGGCAATCTGACCAGCCAAACCCGTGCGGTGTGTTTTTCCGAATATTCCGTGCTGCATTCCGGTGTAACCCGCACGCCGTTGTGGGCAAGTGAACGCCTGACTGCCGGTGAATTGCTGGCAAACATCGACCGCAAGGATAATTTCCACGCTGAGCCATCCTTGCCTGCCGCACAGCGGGCGGAACTGGCGGATTATGCCAATTCCGGTTATGACCGGGGGCATCTGGCTCCGGCGGCTGATATGCCGACAGTGGAAGCCATGAGTGAAAGTTTTTCATTGGCGAACATGACCCCGCAAAACCCTACCAACAACCGGGGGCTATGGTCTGCCATCGAGTCCAAAACCCGCAATCTGGCAATGCAGCGCGGGGAATTGTTTGTGGTTTCCGGGGTGGTGTTTGCGGGTGCGACCCTCCAGCGCATCAACAACCGGGTACTGGTTCCCAGCAACTATTTCAAGGCGGTGTATGATGCCAATACCGGCGAAAGTGGCGCATACTGGGTCGCCAATGATGCCAACAGGAACTATAAGGTAGTCAGTATCGCCGAGCTGACCCAACTGGCAGGTATTGACCCGTTTCCCGGTATCAGTGCTGCCAGCAAGGCGGCTGTTATGCCCCTGCCACAACCGTGAGTAACCACCGATGGATTTTTTCAGGAACGAAGCTGAAACCCGTATCCTCAACGGGCTGAACATCGAAAACCGGCTGGATCGTGTTTCCCTGCACGGCAGCCTTGATCTGACCCACGATGTTGCCGGGCTGGAACTGGCGCTGAAGCTGAAGGAGATGCTGGACGGAATCGTCGCAGTATTGCAGGCGGAACAAGCCAGCGGCACATTACCTGCTGTCATTACGGTGGATAGCCCCGCGCAGGTCGCCAACCCGTTCCTGTAATACGGATAACACTTGCAAGCAGTAAACGGATGGACGCATGTTTAAAGCAATAACAACATCACGGGTCTGGCGTTACCTTGCCATTGCTATCTTGCTGGCGGGCGGGTTGGGTGTGGCGTACTGGGGGGCGGGCAAGAACAGCAACCCGGTGGGGATTCCTGCCAATGTCAGCTATTACCACTGGGCCAACAGCTATACGGATGACCCGGCACGCTTGCACATTTACGCACCCACCCGGCTTTACCTCAAGTTGCTGGATATTGGCTATCGGGAACAAAGCCTGTCGGTCAACCCGACGGCTGTGCGTAGCCCGCCTTCCGTGCCGGTGATTCCCGTGGTGTTTCTGGATAACGATGCCTTGAAATACGCAGAAATGGAGACGGTTTACCAGCAAATCCTTACCCATATTCCCCCGACGCAATACCAGCATTTGCAGGTGGATTGTGACTGGACGGAACAGACTCGTGATGATTATTTCGCCTTTCTGGAACGGTTGCGGGCTGATTACCCGCATCTCAGCGTGACCCTGCGCCTGCATCAGGTCAAATATGCCCAGCGTACCGGCGTGCCCCCGGCGGAACGGGCGGTGCTGATGTATTACAACATGAGTGATATTCGTGATCCTGATACGCTGAACTATATTCTTGATAATGCGGTGGGTCAGCGTTACCTGCAAAACTTTGCCGAATACCCCTTGCCGCTGGATCTGGCCTTGCCACTGTACCGGCAAACACGGGTTATCCGTCAGGGCAGGCTGGTGCAACTGGTCAATAGTGCCGAGGTGAATGCCGATAAAACCGAACGTCTGAAAGACAACCATTATCGGGTGACACAAGGGCATTATTGGCAGGACTATTACCTCTACCCGGACGACGAGTTGCGGGTGGATACGGTTGACCTTCCGCTCTTGCAGCAGGCAGCACAAGCCCTGACCGCCGTCATGCAACCGGATGAAGTCATTTTTTATGCGCTCAATGATGCGGTACGTTTTGATCCGCAGGAGCTTGCCGCCATCGCCGCCCGTTTTTCACAGAGGAGCAAGTCGCCATGAAATACCTCAAAAAGCTGTTCTGGATCGCAGCACTCGCCAGTGCCCTGTTTTCTGCTGCGGTTTTTTCCTGCGGCTGGAGTGAGCCGGAATATTTCTACCATTCCAGAAGCCTCGACATCCTGTATGGCGAGCTGGTGAAACAGCATTTCGAGCGTCGCCGCAGTTACTTCCCTGGCTCCTACAACAGTGATGAATACGATGAAGGTCAGGTGACAGAAACCTACAACCTGCAAGCCTGGAGCCAGTACCTGAAAGTGTCTGCCGAAGATGCCAGGGCGATTGTGTATGAACGGGCGGAAGACAAACTGGCAAGCCAGCCACCAGCGGTCAAAACTTATCTGGGGATCGTGGCAAAGCAGGAACCGCTTGCCAACCAGGGTGATCCGCGCTGGCTGAGCAAGGAAGAGCAGCAGCAACAAAAGGCGGAAAACGCAACCCTGGGCAAGGCAGTCAGCAGCGAAATCAACCAGCAGCTTGCCAGCGCAACTGACCCGTTCCTGCGGCAGCGTTATGCGTATTTGCTGATCCGCCTGCTGCATTACACCGGGCAATACGCGCAAGCCATCAGCGAATACAGCCGCCTTGCTGCTGACATTCAGCAGCCGGACAAGGAAGTCGCCATCTGGACAGGCTTGCTGTACGCCGGGGCATTGCAGCGGGAGGGCAAGCGTGCCGAAGCGGCTTACCAGTTCGCTACCTTGCTGGCTAAAACCGACACCAAGAAACTTCAGGCGCAGGTCAATTTCAGCATCAAGACCGATGCGGAATGGGATGCGCTGATGGCACTGTGCAAAAACGAGGATGAAAAAGCCCTGATGCATTTTGTGCGTGCCTTGCGAGTTGATGCCAACTCACTGGCAGAACTCAAGTCGGTGTATGCGCTGGCGCCCGATTCGGACTGGTTTGACACCATGCTGTTCCGGGAACTGGAATTTGCCCAGTTTGCCGACCGTTCACCCGGCAATGAGGCTGATCCGTGGCTGCAAGCCGCACGAGGCATCAACCGGGATGTCCTGATCAGCGACCTGAACGCTTTCGAGGAAGCCAAAACGGAAGAAGCCAGACAGAAACTGCGCGAGCGCCGTAGCCAGTATCTGGGGCAACTCAGCCAACTGGTCGAACAGGTCAGGCAGGACAAAAAGCGCAAGGATCTGTTCCTGACGGATTATGCGGCGATCTACCTGAAAGTGCTGTCAGCCCAGCCGGTCAGTGTGGCGGATGTGCAAAACTTTGTGTCTGCCTACCCGAACGACCCGCGTCTGGCTTATGCCAAGCCACTGCAACATCTGGTGTATCTGGAAACGCTGGGCACGCTGGATGCAGCAGGCGAAGCCGTCATTGCTGACAACCTGACAGCGGTGGAAGCGCTGGAAAAACCGGTCAACAAGGAAGGCGAAGACGACGTATACACCAGCCCCTACAAGCGCCGCACCCAGGACATCATGACCTATACCTACGCCAAACTGGAGCCGCTTTATGCCAAAGCCCTGCAACCCGGCAAAGCCTATCTTGCCAAACGGCGTGGCGATATTGCGCTGGATGCGATCAAGGTCGACGAAATCCGCGAGCTGCAAGCCCTGCAAGCCAAGCCTTCCCCCAACCGGCTGGAACAACGGATGGTGGCGGATTTCAGCAAGGCATTTGGCGAAATTGACTATGAAACCAACAAGTTTGTGGTCAATGCCGACCCCAGCGAACTGATTGCCCGCAAGTACCTGGCTAGCGGGGTGCTGGACAAGGCCAAAGCCGCTGCCACAGAAGCCAGTGGCAAGCTGTTCAAAACCACCTACAACCCGTTTGACAGCGGGCGTAGTGGCAACAACCGGGGCAAAGCCAAAGCCATGACCCTGCTGGAAGTGATTGACACCCTACAAGACCTGACCAGCAAGGTCAGTGCGAACCCCGCTGATGCGCAAACCCAGTTCCTGCTGGGTACGGCCTATTACAACATGAGCTGGTTCGGCAATTCGCCCATGCTGATCAGGACAGAACGTTCCCCCATTTCCTGGAAAAAAGGCGAAACCGACCTCAGCAAGGCACGCGAACATTACCAGCTTGCCCTACAACACGCGACCGACCGTGAGCTGAAAGCCAAGACCCTGTATGCACTGGCTAAAATCGAGCAGGACGAGTTCTACATGCAACAGCAGGCAAAGGGTGTGGATTTGAACGACCACTGGCCGCACGTGCGTGGCAAGCCCTATGCCAAAGCCGTGAAATTTGCCAAGAAAAACGGTTATGGAACCTATTTCCGGCAGATTCGTGCTTATGAAGATACCCAGTATTACAAGGATGTGATCAATCAGTGTGCGGATTACCGTTACTATTTCGGTCGTTAAGATGATGCGCGGGATAAAATATTCTCATTGAGCAGGGTGGGTGTTATATTGACTGTCAATGAACAGTGACAGCAATTTCCACTTCCTGAAACATCACGATGCGTTATTGGTGCGTTTGGCGGAGACGGCCGAAAGCTGTTTTATTGCCGACCCCAATACCACCTTGATCAAGATGCGCCAGCTTGGTGAAGCGCTGGCGCAGTCCATCGCTGCGCGTGTCGGCGTGGCATTTGGGCAGGAAATCAAACAGGTCGATTTGCTGCGTGAGCTGGATTTCACCCTGCGATTAGATCAGGGTATCAAGGATGCCTTCCATACCCTGCGCAAACTGGGTAACGAAGCCAACCACAACATCACCTCCAGCAATCACCGCGACGCGCTCAAAGCCCTGCAAGTCGCCCACGCGCTCAGTGTCTGGTATCACCGCACCTTCGGCGGCGACCAAGCCAAGGGTTTCAAACCTGCCCCATTCCTCAAACCCCAAGACCCTTCCGCAGACGTGCGCCGTTTGGAACAGATGGTTAGCGAGTTGCAACACCAGCAACAAAGCGCGGCGGAACGGCTGGTGGTCGCCGAACAGCTCAAACAGGCAGAAGCTGATAAAGCCGCAGCCGAACGCCAACGCGCCGAGAAAATGGCAGCGGAAAGCCAAATCTGGGAAGCACTGGCGACTGAAAATGAAGCCAAACTTGCCGAATACCAGGCTCAAATGGCAGTAGCCAATGCCAGTTTACAACAAGCCTTTACCCAACAGGATCAGCAACAACAAGCGGTAGAAATCCAGCGCATCGAAAAATCCCTGCTGGAATTGAGCGAAGCCGAAACCCGCGTACTGATTGACGCGCAGCTCAATGAAGCGGGGTGGCTGGCAGATACCGATAACCTGTGTTACGCCAAAGGTGCGCGTCCGGTAGCGCATGAAAACCGCGCCATTGCCGAATGGCCTTGCCACTTTGACGGTAAAGATGGCAGGGCAGATTATGTGCTGTTCATGGGGCTAACGCCTGTTGCGGTAGTGGAAGCCAAAAAACACGCCAAGCACGTTTACAGTTCCATTGATCAGGCCAAACGTTACGCCAGAGGTTTGCAGGAAAAAGGTGCGTTCACGCTTGACGCACAGTGGGATGAGTTCCGGGTTCCGCTGACGTTCGCTACCAACGGTCGCCCGTACCTGAAACAACTGGAGCAGGAAAGCGGCATCTGGTTTCTGGATGTACGTGATGCTGCCAACCGTCGCCGCGCCCTCAAGGGCTGGTATTCCCCGCACGAAATCAAGACCTACCTGCGGCAAACCCCGCAACAGGCCGAAGACACGCTGGCGCGTATGAGCTTTGACTATGATCTGCGGCTGCGTGATTACCAGATTGCCGCCATCCGCACCGTGGAAAGCGCCATCCGTGACGGCAAAGACCGGGCGTTGGTGGCAATGGCAACCGGCACGGGCAAAACCAAAACCGCGATTGCGCTGGTGTACCGTTTGCTTAAGGCGGAACGCTTCCGGCGCATCCTGTTTCTGGTTGACCGTTCGGCATTGGGCGTACAAACCACCGCCGATTTTTGTGAAATCCGGCTGGAAAATCTGAACACTTTCGCCGACACCTTCGCGGTCTTGGGGATGGATAAGGACAAACCGCCGAAACCCATGCCTGCCGATGACACCAAAGTGCATGTGGCAACCGTGCAAGGGTTGGTGCAACGCATCCTCTATCCAGGCGATAACGAAAGCAAACCCGGTGTCGGGCAATACGACTGCATCATTGTGGATGAATGCCATCGCGGCTATCTGCTGGATCGGGAATTGGGCGAAACCGAAATCCTGTTCCGCAACCAGCAGGATTACCAGTCCAAATACCGCAGCGTGATCGACTATTTCGATGCTTTCATGATCGGTCTGACGGCGACACCCGCGCTGCATACCAGCGATATTTTTGGCAAACCCGTGTTCAGTTACTCCTACCCGGAAGCGGTGCTGGATGGCTATCTCAACGACCACCTGCCGCCGATCCGCATCCATACCAAACTGGCGGAACAGGGTATCCATTATGCCGTGAATGAAGAAGTGCAGGTCTACCGCCCGGAAACCAATACGCTGGAAAGCTGGAATACGCCGGATGAACTGAACTTTGACGTAGCCGAATTCAACCGCCGGGTAATCGCGCCGGAAAACACCAAAGCGATTTGCCAGTGGCTGATTGAAAGTGACGCCATCAATCCGTATTCCCCAGCCAAAACGCTGGTGTTCTGTGTCACCGACAAGCACGCCGATGAGGTGGTGGAAGCCCTCAAGGCGGCTTGCGCGGCTTATCACGGCGAAATCGAGGATGATGCCATCCAGAAAATTACCGGCGCGAGTGACAAGCCGCTGGATAAACTCCGCTCCTACAAGAACGACCGCCTGCCCAATATCGCGGTGACGGTTGACCTGCTGACCACGGGTGTAGACGTGCCGAGCATCAGCAATCTGGTATTTTTGCGCCGGGTCAACAGCCGTATCTTGTTTGAACAAATGCTGGGGCGGGCAACGCGGCTATGCCCTGCAATCGGTAAAGGCCCTTTCCGTATTTACGATGCGGTAGACATCTACAAACAGCTCGAAAGCGTCAACACCATGAAGCCGGTCGTGACCAATGTGGACATCAGCTTCAACCAGCTACAACAGGAAATGCAGCACGATACCGAGCCGCAGTTGCAGGATTTGGCGCGTAAGCAGTTCATTGCCAAATTGCAGGTAAAGAAAAACTACCTCAGCGATGAACAAGCCAGCCAGTTTGAGGCCATTGTTGGTCAGTCGCCTGCCGAGTTTGCCAAGACCTTGAAAACCCTGCCGCTGGAGGACGCCGCGTGGTTTACCCAACATCCGGGCTTGGGCGAATTGTTGGATCGTAAGGCCAAAGGTGCGGGCGGCAATGGTCAACCTGTGGTGATTTCCGGTCATGCCGACGCAGTGGTCGACATTTCCACCGGCTATGGTGCAGGGCAAAAACCGGACGATTACTTGCAAGCCTTCAACGCTTTCATCAATGCCAACAGTAACCGCATGGTCGCCCTACAAACGGTGGTGCAACGCCCGTGGGAACTGACCCGCCAAAGCCTGAAAGCGCTGGCGGTGGAGCTGGAGCGCAACCATTTCCGCGAACAGGATTTGCAAACCGCCTGGCACGAAGTCACCAGTGAGCAAATCGCAGCCCGCATCATTGGCTTTATCCGCCAAGCCGCCTTGGGCGAAGCCCTGATTCCGTGGGAACAGCGCGTCGATCAGGCACTGGCAAACATGCTCAGCCAACAGGCATGGAAAACACCGCAAAAGCAGTGGCTAGAACTGATTGCCAAGCAGATGAAAGCCAACATCATTGTCGATGAAGCCGCCTTGAATCAGGGCGTGTTCAAAAATCAGGGTGGCATCCAGCGTGCCAACAAGCTGTTTGAACAGCCGGTCGGTGAAGTCTTGCAGCAGTTCAACCGGGCGTTGTGGGGATAGGGCTTGCTGCCCCTATAAACTTGACAAAACTTGACGTTGACCTATACTCTGCGTATGCAAAAAAGACTGAATGCCGAAAAGGCTCGTGAGGCAATCGAGAAGGCGGGACTGACCCAAACCGCAATTGCCGAGAAGCTGGATGTATCCAGAGAAGCCGTCTCGCAATGGCTAAGCGACAAGTCTTTTCCCCGTCCGAATAAGCTGCTACAACTCGGTAAGCTGCTGAATCTGGGTTTTGCTGAACTGGTTATCAAGGAAGACCCTTTCACACCCAAAATTGCTTTCCGCAAGATGAAAGGCACTAAAACCAAAGATCACCACGTAGAAAAAGCCCAGGAAATGGGGCGTTTTTTGCGTCAGTTGGTTCCCTATTTGCCGTTTGATACGTTGCAGATGCCGCCCGTACTCAAGTCACCCAGTTGTGATTATGAATACCTGCGCAAGGTAACAACCAAGGTTCGGGAAGACATTAACCTTGGGGCAACAGATAATGTTGATTTCAAGCACCTTATCCGTCGTTTTGGTGAGCTTCAGGCAGTTGTTATTCCGGTACTTTGGGGCAGTAAGCAGCGCCATGAAAATGCAGTGCATATTTTCCTGCCGGATTCCCAAAGCACTTGGGTATACCTGAATCTGGACACCAATATCCACGATTTTAAATTCTGGATGGCGCATGAACTCGGTCACTGCCTATCACCCAATTTGGAGGGTGATGAGGCAGAAGATTTTGCGGATGCTTTTGCCGCCAGCTTGTTATATCCGCATGAGTTAGCGGAAAGTGCTTATGAAAAAATCAGTGTTCAGCGCACATCGCCAGCAAAGATTAGCCACATTATTGCGCTGGCAGATCAATTGGTCATTTCGCCCTATACGGTAATTGCTCAGGTCAACAAGTACGCGAATGCGCTAGGTAAACCTGAAATCAGTCTGGGCAATACTTTTCATGGTGCGGTTACTAATTTTAACAAGAAATATAAAAACCTCAGTGAAACCCTGTTTGGTGATTCTGCGCTGGATGAAAACAAAAAGCCAATCGCACGGGACTATATCGCCAAGACAGAAGCCATATTTGAAACCCCATTGTTTGAACTGCTAAGAAAATACCTTAGCCAATACAATAAAAGCCCTGGATTCGTACAAACTGTACTGGATATGCCATTACTGGACGCGCGGAGTATCCACGCAGAGTTGACCTGATGCCGCAAAGCAAAATTCTCGTTGATACCAATGCTTATCTCAGGTTGGCAAAAACCATTCGTCCTTTGTTATTTATGCCTTTTGGGGATAATGAGTATTGCCTGTACATTCTGCCGGAACTCAATCAGGAGCTAGCCAGCTACAAGTTGCGCAGCAAGTTTCATTGGGTGACGGAAGAAGAGTTTGCAGAAAACCGTCAGCATTTCCCCTCCCTCGGCAAAAAACAAAAAAAAGCCATCGACACGACTTTTGAATACCTGTGGGATCATGTGCAAACGGAACTGCCCGGCCCATCAAAAGTGGATGCACTGTATATCGCCTATGCCATTGAACTTGGTATACCCGTTGTTACCGACGATCAGGACATGATAGCACTGGCAGAAACCTTTGACGCAAAGGTAATGCCCACTTTGGAGCTGCTGAAAATCATGCTGGATTGTGGTCATACGGATATGGCAACCATTAATGGCCTTTGTGATTACTGGCGTTACATTTCCGACCTTCCTGCCAACTTTCACAGGGATTTTAAACGCCTGTTTCCCGGACAATAATTCATGAGCACCCAAGACCTCGTAGCTAAACTCTGGAACTTATGCAACCTGCTGCGTGATGACGGCGTGACCTATCACGAGTACATCAACGAACTCACCTATCTGGTATTCCTGAAAATGGTGCAGGAAACCGGGCAGGAGGAGCACATTCCGGCAGGTTTCCGCTGGGCTGATCTGGAAGGCTACAACGCCGCTTCCCGCTTGGAGGAATACAAGAAGCTGTTAATTCATCTGGGTTCGCACGGCTCGCTGATTACCCGCTCGATTTTCAACAATGCCAGCACCGTGATCCGCAAGCCTGCCACGCTCAATAAGCTGGTGACGGAAATCGACAAGATGGACTGGTACAGTGCCAAAGCCGAGGGGCTGGGCGATATGTACGAGGGCTTGCTGGAAATCAACGCGACCGAGAAAAAATCCGGCGCGGGGCAGTATTTCACCCCACGGGTGTTGATCAATGCGATGGTCGGGCTGATGAAACCGACGCTGGATGACGTAATCGTTGACCCGACGGCGGGCACGGGCGGCTTCCTGATCAGTGCGCACCATTACATCAAGCAGCACAATGACGTGGAGTCGCTGGATGCAGCGGCGTATGACCAGTACCAGCACGATACCTTTTTCGGCATGGAATTGGTGCCGGATACGCGCCGTCTGGCGATGATGAACCTGATGCTGCACGATCTGGCGGTGGATGATGACAACACCGGGATCATGTTCGGCGATACGCTTTCCAACGAGGGCAAGGCGTTGCCGCTGGCTACTTTGATTCTGGCGAATCCGCCGTTTGGGACGAAACAGGGCGGCGGCGTGCCGACCCGCGATGATCTGGTGCATTACACCTCCAACAAGCAACTGGCGTTTTTGCACCTGATGTATTTGCGGATGCTGAAACCGGGTGGGCGGGCGGCGGTGGTGCTGCCGGATAATGTGCTGTTTGAAAGCGGCATCGGGCGCACCATCCGCAAGGATTTGATGGAAAAGTGCAACCTGCATACGATTTTGCGGCTGCCGACCGGGATTTTTTACGCTGCGGGGGTGAAAACCAATGTATTGTTTTTTAGCAAGCCGCTGGATGTGCGCCAGGACAAGGGCAATACGCAGCACGTGTGGGTGTATGACTTACGAGCCAACATGCCGCAGTTTGGCAAGCGCACCGTGTTCAGTGCCAGCCATTTGGCGGAGTTCTGTGCGGCGGTTGGCGATGACCTGACCCGCGTGGATGAAACTGCCCGCCAAGCCTTCATCGACCAACACGGCAACCCGGATACCTGCCGCTTGCGCTGCTACTCCCGCGCTGATATTGCCGCCAAGGATGACTCGCTGGATTTATCGTGGATTCGGGATGACAGCAGCGAAGACAGCGCCAACCTGCCGGAGCCGGATGTGCTGATTGCCGCCGCGCTGGAAGAAATGGCGGGCGCGATGAGCGAGTTGCAGGCGATTCTGGTGGAGCTGGGGGCGGCGGAAGAATCCATCATTGAGCAAGCAGCAATGTAGCGTGGTAAGATTTTGGTGTGTGCTTAACAGCAGGAGTTCGATATGCGCAAACAGCGAGTCTACTACTCATCCCCTTTAGATGCCTTGATTGCGGTCAGCAAACGGCTGGGGTTGTATGAAAGCCAGCAGGGCATGGATTCAGAAACATTTGTCGACCTTTACCGCAAAGGTCAGATGCCCGATGACATCGCTTTTGTCGAGTGGGCTAATGATTACCAGCACTACCTCGCCTTACACCAGCAGGTAGAAAGGGTCATGCGTGCGGCTGCATAATTTATTGGGCTACCGCTATCACTGTCAGGATGATGCAAACCGGTTGTTGTTCCGCTACGACGATACACCACACTTCCCTGATCTGGATACCTTTCCCCATCACAAACACACTGGGCAGATTGTTATCAGCCACGAAAAACCTCGGCTGATTGATGCCTTGCACGAAGCTGCCGGTTTATGAATAACGACTTGAAGAACCCCCTCCCCAACCCTCCTCTTATCAGGGAAGGGAGCAAAGCCCCCGACTCCGCCTCTGCTCCCTCCCCTGACAAGGGGAGGTCAGGAGGGGTTTCTTCATGCGCAGCACTCCCCCCCGGCTGGGAAACTATTAAACTTGGTTTTATTGCAAAAGCAATTACCAAAGGAACAACTCCAACTACAGCAGGCTTCAGATATAAAGAAGAGGGAGTGCCTTTTGTTAAAGTTGAAAATATAAATGACAATGGAATAAATTTAGACTCAATAAGTCAATATATAGGTAATGATGCTCATGACTTTCTAGCACGATCTCAATTCAAAGAAAATGACATCTTATTCAGCATCGCAGGAACTATTGGGAAAACTGCCCTTGTCAAAAAAGAGCATTTGCCAGCAAATACAAATCAAGCTGTTGCCATAATTCGTGGGGTGACAGATTATTTTCAAGAAAATTTTCTAC
This sequence comes from Thiothrix sp. UBA5583, assembly GCA_002425225.1. Lineage (GTDB taxonomy): Bacteria > Pseudomonadota > Gammaproteobacteria > Thiotrichales > Thiotrichaceae > Thiothrix > Thiothrix moscowensis. The sequence goes on along the minus strand of DILV01000029.1, from coordinate 55,241 downwards.
GCTTACAGCTCAAAGAAAAAGCAGATCAGATAGCAATGAGTAATGCCCGTGGTGGGGCAATGAAAAATATTTCTTTAGGTGATCTTAAAAGTCTTGATGTATTGATTCCCCCTCTCCCCGAACAAATCCGCATTGCCAATAAACTCGACAGCCTGCTTGTCAAGGTCGAAACTGCCCAGACCCGTCTGGAAAACATCCCTACACTGCTGAAACGCTTCCGGCAGGCGGTGCTGGTTGCGGCGACTTCGGGGGAGTTGACCCGTGAGTGGCGGGAAGAGAACTCACTGATTTGGAAGATTGATCAAATTACCGTCAATTTAATTGCAAAAAATGAAAAATACTCATTAGGAATTGGACCTTTCGGAAGTAACTTGAAGGTAGTTGATTATCGTGATGAAGGGCATCCTTTGGTTTTTGTGCGAGAGATCAGGGCTAATAACTTCGGAAGAGAAGGTACAAAATTTGTTGATGATGATAAATTTGCCGAGCTTGTAGCACACAGGGTAAAGCCGGGAAGTTTACTGATTACAAAAATGGGTGATCCACCTGGAGATGTTGCTATATATCCTGAAAATCGCCCGGAAGGAATTATTACATCTGACTGCATTAAGTTGGATGTTGATCCAGAGAAAGCCAATAGGGATTTTGTTTATCTCTATCTGCAATCAAAGCCATTTCAAACCCAGATTCAAAATATTACGGCTGGAGTTGCTCAGCAAAAAGTGAATCTAAAGAAATTTCGGGAGTTATTGATCAACTTGCCTGAGATGGAAGAACAGGCGGAGATCGTGCGGCGGGTGGAGTCGCTGTTTGCGATGGCGGATACGGTCGAGCGGCAGTATCAGGCCGCCAAAGCCCGGCTGGATAAATTGACGCAGGCGATTCTGGCGAAAGCCTTCCGTGGCGAACTCGTCCCGCAAGACCCGGATGATGAACCCGCCAGCGTGTTGTTGCAGCGGATTCAGACAGAACGCGCATCACCCAAACCGGGGAGCAAAGCCCATGCATAACCCTGAAACTGACCTCCTCCCCAGTGCCCTGCGGGCGCTACAAGGCAATATCCCGGCTTCCTTGCGTGCTTTTTCCGCAGAATACCGCGCCGGAACCATTCACCTGCGCAGTATCTTTGATGAAACCGCCACCGATGCCGAAGTGGAGCTGCTCAGCATTGCCGCTGCCGAGATCATCGCCGATTTCCCGGCACTGAACCTGGAGGAGGAATACCTGCGGGGAACCGCCACGGATGCGATGGCGCATCTGGCACTGCCCGTTTTTCTCCGGGATGAGGGCTGATACTGATGCAGCTTGGTGAATCTCTCAAACAGCTTGACTGGTATATGTGGCTCCTGTGGCGGCGTCATGCCAGCGCCAGTGGCAACGTCAACCTGACCAATACCGAGATGGAATACCTGTACGCCTTGAGCAATACCGACCCGCAAGGTGTGCGCCTGACCGATCTGGCGAATCTGCTGGGAATCACCAAAGCCTCTGCCAGCGCCATGGTCAGCAAGCTGGAAAAACAGGGTTATATCCAGCGCCAGCCCAGCCCCTCTGATGCCCGTACCAGCCTGTTGCTGCCAACCCCCCAGGCCATTGCGGTACAGCAAGAAGACCTCGCCGCTTACCAACAGACGGCTGACATGCTGGAAAAGGTGCTGGCAAAAGAAGAGTTGCAGCAATTGCAGGCGTTGCTGGATAAAGCCTGTCACGCCTTGTGGGCAGCAGAACCATCATCCTGCGCTTTGGTCAGTTTGTGCATTGAGCAGAATTCCGGCTAAATATTCAATGCCACATCGGCTGGTTGCCGTCCAGCGGAATCATGCTTCCTGATGCAAACCGGATCATGTCGCTGACGGCAAACAAGGCAAGCGTTGCCGTTTCGTTATCCTGTTCTGTTTTGTCTGCCAGCATGGCATTGATGTAATCCTCAAAGGCTTGCCGGGTTCTGGGATTTTCTGCCATCAGTGCCCCCACCTCCGGGCTGAGGTCGACGGCTGTCCGCAACAGGCGGGTAGGCGCTAGCGCCAGGCAACGGATGTCCCAGCCGGTGAATTCGGCGACCATCGCCTGGGTGGTGTTGGCGAGCACATGCTGGATGGTTACATGATCACGGATAGTTTTGAGGGTGCTGGCGGTGGCCAGTGACAGGATGTTGAGGATCACCCCCGTCTTGCCTTGATGACGCAAATGTTGCGCCAGACCGAGGGATGCGCTGTGAATATTGGGCAAATGTGTTTTGCTGATCTGTTGCCAGACCGTGTTGTCTGCTCCCTGCATGGGGTGGGCTGGAAAGAGGCAGGCGTTGTTGACCAGAATGTCCGCGTGCGGAAAGTGCCGGATGGCATGGTGGATCATGGTGTCTGCGGCGGCAGGTGTGGCAGCTTCCTGAAGCAGGATGTGGGTTTCGACCCCACAGGCATCCTGTATCTGTGTGCAGGTGTGCAGCAGGCGTGCCCGGTTTGTACCGCACAGCAACAGGTCTGCCCCTGCTTCCGCCAGCCGCTGGGCAATGGCAATTCCCAAACCATCATCTGCGCTGGTGATGATGGCAGCCCGGTTGCGCAGGCTTAGCAACTGTCCCGATGGCAGTACCGGTGTACAAACGGCAGATGGTGTGGGCATATCCATGACCTCCTTGTGTTCTGGTTTGGTTTGCTTAAAAAATAATAGTTAGCCTAAACTAACCAAATGGGCAGCGTCAAGCCTGTCTTGCCCACCTGACAAACCGTCTGCGGGCGACCGCTTTTCCTGAAAAATTTGCATTGTTGCTGCCTAACCGTATTGTGTGCGCCCAGGTAACAACAAACGTAACAAACATGCACATGAAAACCCCCATTCATACTGTTGCGCTGGCTGTATCACTGCTGGCGGCAACGGTCAGCGATGCCAAGGACAAAGCCTTGCCCTGGCCGGACATCCCACCTGCGGAAGCACCAGCCAAACCAGCAGACAGCAGCCCGGCAGACAATGCCAAACCGGAATCAGCCCCGGCGGAAGGTAACAAGGAAAAAAGGCGCAACCTGTATACCTGGCCTCCCGGCAAGGAGCCGCCAGCGCCCAAGCCTTCCGGCAAATAGTGGTTGTTACTGAGGTATCAGCGGGCGCGGCGCTGCATCAGCCATAACAGCAGCCCCGCACCCACGATCATGCCAGTTCCTGCAAAAAACGCCCAACCCAGTGGGTCGTGGAACAGGAACAGGCTGTACAGGGTGGCGGCAACCAGTTGTGCATTCAGCCAGGGTGACAGTTCCGAAGCCGGGAGTAGGGTATAGGCTTTGATCAGCAGGAAGTGTCCGCTTGCCCCCAATGCGCCCATGCTGATCAGCAGCAGCCACTGCTGTGCATCAGGTGTTTTCCACCAGAACGGAACCAGGCAGCTCAACACTACTGCACCGACAATCGAGGTGTAAAACAGCGACGTGCGCGGGTCATCCACGCTTGCCACCTTGCGGGTCAGCAGGAAATACAAGGCCAGCAGGAAGGAAGCCAGAAATGCCAGCAGCATGGTGGGTTCAAAACTCTGGAAACCGGGGCGGGTGATGATCAGTACCCCGGCAAAACCCAGCGCAACCGCCAGCATGTGGCGCGGCAGGATGCGTTCGCCCAGAAAAATGCCCGCCAGCAAGGTGACGAGCACCGGCGACAGGTACATCAGGGCTGTGGCTTCCGCCAGGCTGATGGTTCTGAGCGCCAGGTACAGTGAGGTATTGATGCCGATCATGCACAAGCCGCGCAAGAGCTGGGTTTTCGGTGCACGGGTGGTGACAACCTTCCGCAAGCCTTGCCGAAAAAACAGCACCGAGACGATGATGCTGTGGAACAGGAAGCGTGCCCAGGTTACTTGTGGGGTGGAAAAATCCTGCATCAGGAATTTTGCCAGCGAGTCCATCCCCGCCAGAATGACCGAGGCAACAAGGGTGAGGATGATGGCGAGCAAAGCAGGCTGGCTTTTCAAGGGGGAAATCCGTCAGGAAAAAGTAGTTAACTGAACCGTGCTTATTGCAGAAAATCTTCAAAGAACCAAGCGGCAAATTCATGCCGTCCATTCAAACCGGATTTGCGGTAGATGGCAGTTGCCTGCTGTCGCACCGTTTTTTCCTTGGTGTCACGCACACCGGCAATTTCCTCAAAACTCAACCCCTTCAGCAGTAACAAGGCGACCTCCTGCTCACTGGGGGTTAGCTCCCACTTGCCTAATTGTTCTTGGATCACTTCGCTGTACTGGCGGCTGGCCTGACGCAGTTTGCTGTTGGTTTCATTCAGGTCGGCGCGGGTGATGCTCAGTTGTTTGCGCAGGTTTTCTGTTTCCTGTTGCCGTTGCCAAAGTTCGTGCATCAGGACGCTAATGCCGACTACCGATACCAGAATAATCAGGGCTTCTACCAGCAGATGAATACGGCTGTGCTCGCTTTCCTGATAGTCGTTGTAGAAATCGTAAACGTTGAGCAGGGTAACGATGACCAGCAATGCGATGAAAAAGGTTTCCTTACTGTGGTGCATGAGCGTGTTCCTTTATTGGGCATATGTCTAATGCGGGGATTTTAGCACTAATGCCGCTTTGACAATGGATAAATTTGGGAATAATTTCCCAATCATTCGAGCAGTAACAGAAGGAGTCTTTTCATGAACATCAAAATAAGGCTTGCCCTTGCATCCATGCTGGGTGGCATGTTGGTGGCTTGTGGTGGTGGTGGGGCATCAACCAGTAGTGGTGAAAATGCGGTGACAGCCATGACCTACAGCATCAGCGGGAGTGTGCCAGGAACGTTGATTGAAGCATTTTGCTCAAATGGGCAAATTTACAGTACACAGTCTGAACATAACGGGACAGCCCAGCACCCCTTTACACTCAATTTGCCACGTAATGTGAAATGCCGTCTGGTGATGACGACCAATGAAAACGATTTTGCCAACCGGGTGGTGACACCTATCCGGTTGACGAAAAATGGCGCGGGTAGTATTGCTTTCACCAGCACAGGTAGCGCAGTCAGTCTGGGGTATATTGATCTGAAAACAAACCGTTCTGCCATGCGTGCCGATGCTAATCAGGATGGCGTGGAAGACAGTGCATTAGCTGTTGATATTTCATTATCGGCGAGCGATGTGGGGGTGGATACGGCTTTTGCTGATCCTATGGATGTTGACCGTGATGGCATTATCGACACCTATGAGGATGATGACGGGGATCGTGTACCTAATCGCCATGATGACGATGATGATGGTGATGGAATACCAGACCTAGCAGATAACGATTTTGATAGTGACTATGATGGTACTGGTGATGATGAAGATTCGGATGATGACAATGACGGTCACTATGACGGTGATTCCACTCAGATTGGTGGCGGTAACAGCAGCGTTATTGTGCCGGATGGAGGACGGTTGCTGGCTGCCCAATGCTTCCAGTGCCACGGAACGGAAGGGCGTTCAGTAAGCCGGATTGAAGGTCTGGCTGGTGAAGCGGGTGAAATTGCCAGCGAGATGCGAGAGATGAAATACAGCACCAATCTGAACGATATTATGCATCATCAGGCCAAAGGTTATACCGAGAGTGAAATTGACGCGATTGCCGCTTACTTTGCGAACAAATACGGCGGTGTGGCAGGAGGTGGTCATGATGGCGATGATGATTGATTTTTCATCTTTTATTTCACTTCTACGTTTACCTCATTTTTGCCTGGAGCAGTTACCATGAACCCAACAACCCGCCGTCAATTTTTGAAAAGCCTTGGTTTGGCAACCCTTGCCACCGGGTTCCCTGCGATTGTGACCGCAGCCACGACCCGTCCACATGTGATTGTGATCGGAGGTGGTTTTGCTGGGGCTACGGCTGCGAAATATTTGCGGCATTGGTCAACCGCCGTTGATGTGACGTTGATCGAGGCGAATGCCAATTACAATTCATGCATCCTCAGTAATCTGGTGCTGAACAACCAGATGAACATGAGCCAGATTACTTTTAATTACAATGTGCTGGCGCAGAAATACGGTATCCGCGTCATCAACGACTGGGTAAACGGTGTCGATGGCAATAATCAAACCGTGAGCTTGCGTGGTGGCACTACGCTTGCTTATGACCGCTTGATTATCGCGCCAGGGGTGCAATTCCTGCCGGTAACAGGGCTGGATAGCAACGTGATTCCCCATGCATGGAAGGCGGGTGTGCAAACCACGTTGCTGCAACAACAATTGGCGGCAATGCCGAACAATGGCAAGTTTGTCATGACTATTCCTGCCAAGCCGTATCGTTGCCCGCCAGGGCCGTATGAGCGGGCATGTGTGGTAGCAGATTACCTCAAACGCAACAAACCCGGCGCGACGGTGACGGTGCTGGATGCAAATGCTGACATCGTGGCGGAACGGGAAACCTTCAACCATGCCTTCACCGTGACATATGCCGGGATAGTGAATTACGTACCGAATGCAGTGCTGACTGCGGTGGATTCTGCCCGGAAAATTGCCCATACCAGTCTGGGAGACTACACCGCTGATGTGCTGAATGTAATTCCGCCACAAAGTGCGGGTGAAATAATCCACTCCACAGGGTTGGCAAATGTTGGTGGGCATTGGGCGGGTGTCAACCCGTTGAGCTATGAATCAACGGCGGTGGCAAATATCCACGTTATCGGTGATTCGCAGGGAACCGGGCAGCCCAAAGCCGGGCATATTGCCAATGCTGAAGCCAAGGTGTGTGCCGATGCGATTTTGCGTTTATTGGGGGGCAACCCGCCGTTTGCTGCACCTGTCACCAATTCTGCTTGTTATAGCCCCATTTCTGCGACAACAGCTTCCTGGCTGACGGCGGCTTTTGCTTACGATACGGTTAGCCGGACGATGAAAATTGTGCCGGAATCCAGTGGTGAAGCCTCCGCACCCAGCCGCCAAAACTATCAACGGATGTTTGACTGGGCAAATAACCTGTTTGCCGACACGTTTGCCTAAAAGTTGCTTCTCTTCGGCAAGTGCTGAGCCACTGTCCGCAGTGGCTTTTTTTCTGCTTTAAGGATCATTTAAGGCTGATGGCGCAGCATGATCCTGTGATTAAACTAAACCTGATAGGAGATTGTCATGTTGTTAGATAAATACTGGCTGGCGTTATCCGCCTGTACCCTGTTGTTGGCGGCTCCGGCCTTTGCTGAAACGCCTCAGGAAATTCTGGATGGTTACACCACGCAAGCCAAAAGTGCCGACCCGGCTTTCAGCGCGTTTGACGCTACCCGTGGCGAGCTGTTTTTCAAGAATACCCACGGTAACGACTGGAGCTGCGCTTCCTGCCATACCCAGAATCCTGCTGGTGCAGGCAAACACGCCAAAACCGACAAGCCGATTGAGGCACTGGCACCTTCTGCCAATGCCGAGCGTTTCACCGACCCGAAAAAAGTGGAAAAGTGGTTCAAGCGCAATTGCGGTGATGTGCTGGATCGTGAGTGCACTGCGCTGGAAAAAGGCGATGTGCTGACTTATCTGCTGACTATCAAGTGAGGGACTGAGCATGTTATTCAACAGCAAAAAATTCGCCGTTGCCATCAGTCTGGTGGTCGCACTGCTCTCCGGTTTCGGTGCCATGCAAGCCTTTGGCGATGATGACAGGCATGAGCGCGGTGAACGTGGTGAGAAACACGAGGGCAGGGGGCATGAGCGGGGTGAGGGTAAGCGTTTCACTGCGACCAACGCTACCTTTCAGGCAGAATGTAGTTCCTGCCATATTGCCTACCCGCCTAACCTGCTGCCCGCTTCTTCCTGGCGGGAAATGATGGGCACGCTGGACAAGCATTTCGATACTGACGCGAGTCTGGATGCCGCTACCATTGCCGAAATCCTGCCGTTCCTGGAGCAGAATGCAGCGTCGGAACGCAAGTCTGCGGCGGGCAAGCCCGTGTTGCGCATCACTGAAACCGGCTGGTTCAAGCATGAGCACGATGAAATTTCCCCGGCGGTGTGGAAGCGGGATGCCATCAAGAGTGCTTCCAACTGCATGGCTTGCCATACCGCAGCAGACAAGGGTGATTTTGAGGAAGACAATATCCGTATCCCGAAATAAGGAGATCAGGTCATGTTGCAACGTGTGCTGGTGTGGGATGTGCCCACACGGGTGTTCCACTGGCTATTGGCGGTGTCGTTTGCGGGAGCCTACCTGACGGCGGAATCCGAGCGTTACCGCGACATTCATGTGGCGCTGGGCTACCTGATGTTTGGCCTGCTGCTGTTCCGGCTGGTTTGGGGATTTGCAGGCACGGCTTACGCCCGCTTCAGCTCGTTTCTGTATGCACCGTCAGCAGTGGTGACGTATGTGCGTTCCCTGTTCAGCCAGCAGCCACAGCATCATGTCGGGCATAACCCGGCGGGTGGGGTGGCGATTTTCCTGTTACTGTTGCTGGGTTTGCTGATCAGTGTTAGCGGTCTGGGTCTGTATTGGGAGCTGGGTGATGAAGATTGGTGGGAAGAGTTGCATGAAATTGCCGCCAACCTGATGTTGCTGGTGGTGTTGGTACACATTGCCGGGGTGGTCGTCAGCAGTGTATTGCACAAGGAAAACCTGCCACGTTCAATGGTGACGGGTTACAAGACTGCCCATGCTGACCAAGGCATTGCCCGCCCTTATGCAGGTTTGGGGCTGGGGATGTTGGGAGTGGTTGCTGTGTTCCTGCTGGTTTATCTGGGCGGTTTAACCTTTTAAGACGGAGAGAATGTTTATGGAAAATCAAAGTAAAACAGTGCGGGTCTGGGATCCACTGGTACGCATTTTTCACTGGTCGCTGGTGGCCTCATTCGCCGTTGCTTACCTTAGTGCGGAAGAATGGGAAAGCGTGCATGAAATTAGCGGTTATATTGCGTTTGGCCTGATCCTGTTCCGTATCCTGTGGGGTTTTATTGGCTCCCAACATGCCCGTTTCAGTGATTTCATTTATTCACCGCAAGCGGTGATTGAGTATTTACGCTCCCTGCTAACCACCCACCCCAAGCACTATCTGGGGCATAACCCGGCAGGTGGCTGGATGGTAGTATTGCTGTTGCTGGGCGTATTGGCAACCGGGTTTACCGGCATCAAATTGCTGGCGGTGGAAGAAGGGCGCGGGCCACTGGCACAGATGGACGTGCCTTCACTGGTTTCTCCTGCTTATGCCGACCGCGATGAAGACGAGGAACATGAGGGCAAGGCACAAGGCGAAAAAGAGGCTGGTGAAGAGTTTTGGGAAGAAGCCCATGAAGTTGCGACCAACCTGACCTTGTTGCTGGTGTTTCTGCACGTGCTGGGCGTGGTGGTCAGCAGCCGCTTGCACGGTGAAAACCTGGTGCGAGCCATGGTGACCGGCAATAAAAATCTGCCTGAAAAAGATTCGGTATGAATTAGGGAGAAAGGGAGTTAAAGCGTGTATGCGGATACTGGTGGTGGAAGATGATGCCCTGCTGGGTGATGCGCTTCAGGCGGGGTTGCAACAGGCGGGTTATGCGGTTGACTGGGTGCAGGACGGTGTGCAGGCTGACCATGCCTTGTGCGGTGAAACCTACGCTGCGGTTGTGCTGGATCTGGGCTTGCCGCGCCTGTCCGGGCTGGATGTATTGCAAAACCTGCGTAGCCGCCAGTCTTCCTTGCCGGTGCTGATCCTCACTGCCCGCGATACGGTGGAAGACCGTATCCGGGGGCTGGATCAGGGGGCAGATGATTACCTTGTCAAACCTTTTGACCTGGGGGAGTTGGCAGCCCGTCTGCGGGCGCTGATCCGCCGATCCACCGGTCATGCCAATCCGGTACTGCGGGTGGGCGAGGTGGAACTCGACCCCGCCGGGCATAGCGTTACCTGGCAAGGCAGGCCGGTCGATCTGGCGGGGCGCGAATTTACCGTGCTACAGGCATTGATGCTGAATGCAGGCCGGGTGCTATCCCGCGCCCAGCTCGAAGACAAGTTGTATGCGTGGGGGCAGGAAGTGGAAAGCAATACCGTCGAAGTCCATATCCACCACCTGCGCCGCAAGCTGTTTCCCGGCCTGATTGAAACCATCCGTGGTGTTGGCTACCTGATCCCGCGTGACAAGGCAGGTGACTGATGTCCCTACGGCAACGCTTGCTACTGTTGGTGCTGGGTGTGGTGGCTTTGGTATGGCTGGGAGCAGCAGCTTTCACGTATCGTGATGCGCGGCATGAACTGGATGAGTTGCTGGATGCACATCTGGCGCAGGCTGCAACCCTGCTGATTGCCCAGTCTGCGCATGAGCTGGACGATATGGAAACCGAACACGCCCCTTTGTTACACAAATATTCCAGCAATATTGCTTTTCAGGTGTGGGAAGAGGGTGAAGAACTGAAATTGCATTCCAGCAACGCTCCTTCTGTCCCGTTAGGAGGTAACAGTACAGGCTTCAGTGATGCCGAGATTGCAGGTCAGCACTGGCGGGTTTTCACCATTTGGGATAACTCCGGGGATCTGTTGATCCATGTGGCTGAGCTGGCAGATATGCGGGCGGATCTGGCACGGGAAATTACCGGTAATCTGTTGTTGCCGTTGTGGGCTGCCTTGCCGGTACTGGCAGGGCTGCTGTGGTGGGTGATCGCTGCCAGCCTGCGCCCGCTGGTCAAGCTGACCCAGGCGGTTGCCAGCCGCCAGCCGGACAACCTTGCTCCGCTGGATGTCGCTGTTCCGCGTGAAGTGACTCCACTGATTGAACGTCTCAACCACCTGTTTGCCCGCATTGGCAAGCTGATCGAAAACGAACGCCGTTTCACTGCCGATGCCGCCCACGAATTGCGTACTCCGGTTGCCGGGATCAAGGCTCAGTTGCAGGTAGCGCAAGGGGCAAACGATGCGGCAGAACGCAACCGCGCCCTGACCAATGCCCTGACCGGTTGCAACCGCGCAACCCATCTGATTGAGCAATTGCTGACATTGGCACGCCTGGAAAGTGTGGATACTGCCGTTTTGCAAACCTGTTCCTTGCAGAAACTGGCTGCCGGGGTAATCGCTGAGGTTGCGCCTGCGGCTGTTGCCGCCGGGGTGGAGCTGGCGTTGCTGGAAGGGGAGGATGTTGCCGTCAACGGCTTGCCAGCACTGTTGCAGGTGATGTTGCGCAACCTGCTGGATAACGCCATCCGCTATACGCCTGCCGGTACACAGGTGGAGGTGGAAATCGGCAAGCAGGGGGGCAAGGCATTCCTGCGGGTCAGTGACAATGGCCCCGGCTTGCCTGCGGAAGAGCGCGAGAAAATTTCCCGGCGTTTCTACCGTGCTCTCGGTACATCTGCCAGCGGCAGCGGGCTGGGGCTGTCGATTGTGCAACGGATTGCGGCGATTCATCAGGCGCAGATGACAGTAGCTGTCGGCAAGGATGGGCAGGGCTTAAGTTTTACGCTGCTGTTCTGATCGGACAAAAGGGCTTTGACATTTTTCAAATTTGGGAATAAATTCCCAAGTTATGGAAAAGATGTTGTTGAATGCCACTCGCCGGATTCTCAAGCCGTTGGTACGTATCCTGTATCGCAAGGGTGTGGCTTTTGGCGAATTCAGCCAGTTGGCACGTCAGGTGTACGTAGAGGTGACAGAAGAAATGCTGGCGGCAGCGGGTGAGCGTCCGACCACTTCCCGGATTGCCATTGCTACCGGACTGACCCGCAAGGATGTTGCCCAGTTACGGCAGATGCCCGATGCCGGGTTGCCAACAGCCAGTTACAATCGTGGCGCGAGGGTTATGACAGGCTGGTTGCATGATGACCAGTTCCATGATGGTGAGGGTAAGCCTGCCGCGTTGTCCGTACAGGGGGAAACCGGCAGTTTTGCCGCATTGGTGAGCCGTTACAGTGGTGACATGCCCTACCGTGCCATGTTGCAGGAAATGGAACGTTTGGGTGCGGTGCAACTGACAGCTGACGGTAAAGTCGAGCTGATGGGGGGCGGGTATGTTCCGCACGGCAGCGAAGATGAAAAATTCTCCATACTGGGAACGGATGTGGCTGCCCTGATTACCACCATAGAACATAACCTGATTACGACAGACCGCAGCCAGTTACGTTTCCAGCGCAAGGTCAGCTACGACAACCTTCCTGAAGAAGCCCTCCCGTTATTGCAGGCGATGGTCAACAAGGATGGGCTGGATTTGCTCATCAAGTTCAATAGCTGGTTGGCTACCCAGGATCGGGACAGTAACCCGCAAGCCGCAGGTACAGGCAGGATGCGGGCTGGTGTCGGTATTTATTATTTTGCAGAACCCGTGATTGAGCCACCCGAACAGGCAGGTAAACCTACATGAAAGCAATGACCACACTTTTGGCAACAGCATTACTGCTGATTCTGGCGGCTTGTGGTGGCGGCGGTGGCCTGACGGTTGCCAACGGTGGCATTGGTGGTACGGGCATCTCTACCGGGCCGATTACTGCGTTTGGCAGCATTTTTGTCAACGGGGTGAAATACGATGTGGATTCCGCCAGCTTTACCCGCAACGGGGTCGCAGCCAGTGGGCAGAACGAATATTTCCTTGGCGAGTACATCACGGTTGAAGGCAACGTCAATGCTGATGGCGTCACCGGCAAGGCAAGTGCGGTGCATTTCAGCCGTGGCTTGCAAGGCACGGTAACGGCTGTGTCGGCTGATTCGGTGGATGGCAAGAGCTTGTGGGTGTTGGGGCAGGTGGTAAAAACCAATGCCTTGACGGTGTTCGAGAGATTCAAGCTGTTGGCTGATCTCAAGCTGGGCAATGTGGTGGAAGTTTCCGGTATACGCGATGCGAATGGTGAGCTGGTGGCAACCAGCATTCGTTTGTTGCAGGTTCGCTATGTGCCGGGTGAAACGCTGGAGGTCAAGGGAACAATCGGTTCCGTGGATACCACCAACCAGACGTTTACCCTCAGCAACCTGATTGTGGATTACTCACCGGCGGTGTTGCAGGGGTTCCCGTCCGGGATTCCGCAGGCAGGCCAGTATGTGGAAGCAGAAAGCCAACAGGCTCTACAAGGCAGCCGCATGATTGCCAGCGAAGTGGAACGCAAGGATGCGGGCATCACCTTCAAGGAAGGCACGGAAGTGGAGGTGGAAGGTGTGATTACCCGCTTTGTGAGCCGCAGTGATTTCTCGGTCAACGGTGTTGCCGTGACAACCAATGCCAGTACCCGTTTTGAAGGTGGCACTGCCAGCAATCTGGCGCTGAATGCTCTTGTAGAAATCGAGGGCAATGCCAATGCCGCTGGTGTCATCGTGGCGGAAAAGGTGGAGATCAAGCAGTCCGACAGTAGTGATATTGATGAACTGGAAGGCAATATCACTGCCATTGATCCGACGGCACAAACTTTCAGGCTGGGTATTTATACCGTCAGTGTGAATACCTCGACCTTGTGGGAAGACGAGAGTGATGCGGATATTCCGCAGATGAATTTCAGTCACCTGAATATTGGTGATTATCTGGAAATAAAGGGTAAAACCATTGGTACAAACAAACTACTGGCCTTGCGCATCAAGCGTGAAGACCCCGATGACTGACTACACCTGATTTTCAAGAATGCCCCACTGTTGCGAGCAGCGGGGCATGGACGACCTACCCGTCATGGGTAAGCCTTTCAGCAAACCGTAGGAGATAGTAATGATGAAGATACCCGATATGGTAGCAAAAGTGCTACTGACGGCGGTAGTAGCCTTACCAGCCGTAGCCTTTGCAAACCCCGCCACCCTCAATCACCCCGGACGTACCTTGGCAGCCAATTGCTTTCAGTGCCACGGCACGGATGGTTACGGCATGGAAAGCCTTGCCGGAGAGTCTGCCGCCGAAATCGTGGAAGAAATGCTGGAAATGAAATGGGATACCGCCAACAAGGACATCATGAATGTCCATGCGCAAGCGTATACCGATGAGGAAGTTGCCTTGATCGCTGACTATTTTTCCAAGCAATAAAGGGGAGCAGAGCTTATGAACCGTCGGGATTTTTTACGCTATTTGAGCATGGGTGCGGCAGCCGGTTTGACTCTGCCGCTGGAACAGGTGTTGGCAGCAGCGGCTGTACCGGGTAATACCGGGGCAAACGGTCGGGTTGTGGTGGTGGGTGGCGGCATGGCAGGTGCTGCCGTTGCCAAATACCTGCGTTTGTGGGGTGGTACAGGGGTGAAAGTAACGCTGGTGGAACCCAATGCCATCTATTATTCCAACATTTTCAGCAACAAGGTGCTGACGGGGGATACAACCCTTGCCAAGCTGGCATACAACTATACAGCTCTGAAGAAAAATTACGGTATCGAAGTCAAGACAACATCTGTTACTGCCATTGATCCTACCAGCAAACAGGTCAAACTGGCTGATGGCGGAACCTTGCCTTACGAGCATCTGGTACTGGCTCCAGGTATCACCTTTGATGCCTTGTCGGTGTCTGGAACTATTGGCAATAAAGCGAAAATTGTCCACGCATGGCAGGCAGGGCCGCAAACTGTGTCCTTGCAGGCTCAGGTCAAGGCCATGACCAACAAGGATACCTTCATCCTGACCATCCCGCCCAAACCATACCGCTGCCCGCCGGGGCCTTACGAGCGTGCCTGCGTGGTGGCTGATTACCTGACCCGCGTGAAAAAAGGTGGCAAGGTGATTGTGCTGGATGCCAATAACGGGATTCTGGCGGAGCCAAACAATTTCGGTAAGGCATTTACCAGTATTCACAAAAATATTACCTATGTGCCGAATGCAATCCTGAACAGCATTGATGCGGATACCGGTACGGTGAACACAGCCGTGGGCAGCTTTAAAGGCAAGGTTATCAATGCCATTCCCGCTCAGCGTGCTGCCAGCATCATCACCCAGTCAGGTCTTGGGTTGGCGAATGATACTACGGGTAAATGGGCGGGGGTGGATTTGCTGAGTTACGAGTCGACGGCTGTTGCCAAAATCCATGTGATTGGTGATTCGCACGCCAGTGGGCAGCCCAAGGCCGGGCATATTGCCAATGCGGAGGCAAAAGTGTGTGCCGACGCGATTGTGCGGGCAATGCGTGGTGAAAGTCCCAACCCCAACCCTAGAACCAACTCAGCTTGTTACACGCCGATTACCAAAACGACAGCCTCTTGGTTGTCGGTTGCTTTCAAGTATGATCCCGCTTTGAAGACGATGGTACCTGCCGGGGCTGGTGTAGTGGAATCCGCCACTATCAATAAGGATAATTACGAAGAAATGAACAAATGGTTCAGCAACCTGATGTCTGACACCTTTGCCTGAGTCAGAATGTAATAAAACAACTTGAACCTTGGGGTGGGCAGCAGAAATAATGCTGCCCACTATGGTTGCAATGGGTATTCTCTAACATGACATCAATCAGAAAATGGTCAGGGGCGCTATGGCCATTCGTGTGCTTTGCCTTACTGGCATTGCTGCTGCTCAGCCTGAGCCGCTTAGGGTTCATGGCGTGGTACGGTGAGCGGGTAACGGCAAACCAGGGCTGGGGTGTCATGCTGTCGCAAGGCTTGCGGGTGGATGTTGCCACCATTTGCTGGGTATGGGGCATCGCCGCTGCTGCTACGGTGTTGCTGGGTGGCAAGCAGTTTCCCGGTACGGTGTGGTTATGGGTTGTACGCATCCTGCTGACGCTGGGCTTGTGGTTGCTGGTGTTCATGGAAGTCGCCACGCCGGGTTTCATTACCGAATACGGTTTGCGCCCCAATCACATTTTTGTCGAATACCTGATTTATCCGAAAGAAGTGTTCAGTACCCTGTGGCTGGGGCACAAGCTGGAACTGTTTGCCGGGTTGCTGGTTGGCGGGCTGGTGTTGTGGGTTGGTTGGTGGTTATCTGGGCGTTGTGTGCGTGACCTGAGGTTTCCGCGCTGGTATCTGCGCCCGGTGTTGGCGTTGCTGGTATTGGTGCTGGTGGTGCTGGGGGCGCGTTCGACATTGGGGCATCGTGCCCTGAACCCGTCGATGGTGGCTTTTTCGTCGGATGCGACCCTCAATTCACTGGTGACGAATTCCACCTATTCCCTGATGTTTGCCATCGACCAGATGCAGGATGACACGCTGGAGTGGACTTCCGCCTACGGCAAAATGCCGGAAACCGAGATGGTGGAACGCTTGCGCAAAGCCAGTGGGCGACCTGCGGCGGCGTTCCGTTCCGATAGCTTGCCAACCTTGAGTGATAACACCGCCAGTTTTACGGGTAAGCCGAAAAATCTGGTGATCCTGTTGCAGGAAAGCCTGGGGGCGCGGTACATCGGCGCATTGGGTGGTTTACCGCTTTCCCCTAATATTGACCGACTGGCGCAGCAGGGTTGGTTTTTTGACAATATGTATGCGACCGGAACCCGTTCGGTGCGTGGTATTGAAGCAGTTACGACGGGTTTTACCCCAACCCCCAATCAGGCCGTGGTCAAGCTGAACAAGAGCCAGTCCGGTTTCTTTTCGCTGGCGGAATTGCTGGGCAAACGCGGTTATGCCACCCAGTTCATCTATGGTGGGGAAAGCCATTTCGACAACATGCGCGGCTTTTTCCTCGGTAACGGTTTTCAGGACATCATCGAGCAAAAGGATTATCAAAACCCGGTATTCACCGGTTCGTGGGGGGTGTCGGATGAAGACCTGATGCGCCGTGCCGATGCCGAATTCAAGCGGATGCACGCGGCAGGCAAGCCGTTTTTCAGTCTGGTATTCAGCTCCAGCAACCATGACCCGTTCGAGTTCCCGGACAACCGTATTGAATTGCATGAACAGCCCAAGGCAACCCGCAACAATGCGGCGAAATATGCCGATTACGCCATTGGTGAGTTTTTCAAGCTGGCACAGCAGTCAGGTTACTGGCAGGACACGATTTTCTTGGTCATTGCTGACCATGACTCGCGGGTGACGGGGGATGAGCTGGTTCCGGTACAGCGTTTCCACATTCCGGGGCTGATCCTGGGGGGGGATGTGCCGGTCAGGCGTGATGCGCGGGTAGTCAGCCAGATCGACATGCCCACGACCTTGCTGTCGCTAATGGGGGTGTCGGCAACTTACCCGATGCTAGGGCGTGACCTGACTCAGACCCCGGCTGACTGGGAGGGCAGGGCGCTGATGCAATACGAAAAGAATTTTGCTTTGCTGGAAGGTTCGCGCCTGACCGTGCTGCAACCGGACAAGCCTGCTGTGGCCTTTGTGTATGACAAGGCGCAGGGGCGTTCCGTGCCGGATACCGCCCCAGTGGATGCCGAACGCGCTAGGGACGCGCTGGCATATCTGTTGTGGGGCGGGGTGGCGTATGACAAGCATTTGTTCCGCTTGCCGTAAAGGCACGGCTGGCGCAATTAGCCCAACGCTTGCTTGATCGCTGTCTGTGCCTTGTCATTGTAACCAGTGAACATCGCACTCATCATGGCAACTTATCTTGTCACCTGCATTAACGTTGTGTGGCTAGGCGTTCCATGCCACGTAGCAAGCCAAAGCCCAGTACAAAGCAGATCAAAACTCCAGCCAGCCCTGCGACACCGGTTGAGAGGCTTTCATTGCTGATGGCTGCAACGGTGTAATCTGGCATCGCACCAACAAACGCAGGTGCTGATTCATGCAGGAACTGGTATTGCCCTGCCACCCATTCCAGCCCATCCGGGAAACCTGACGCGAATGGACTGAGTAGCAAAGCCACCAGCACCGCAGCCAGCAAAGGTACGGCAACATGTGCTTTGCCTTGCGCTTCCGCCCAGTTCAGCAGCAGGGCAACGGCGGCCACGGAAATAGCAGCTTCACCCAGACCGATCAGCGCATGAGTCCCGACCATCGCAGGTAATACCGTTCCCAGTGCAGCCTGACCATCAATTGCCAGCTCCAGACTGACCGCAGCGGATGCCAATACCACGGAACACCACGCAGCCACGGCGGTGGATACGTATTGCCCCAGTGAGCCAGCCAGCCTCTGCTGCAACCAGCCACCCACACCTGCGCCAATCAGCGCCATATTCAACACATTCGCCCCCAGCACGGTTACACCACCATCCGAGAACACCAGACTTTGGATGGTGACAACCAGCGCAATCGCTAGTACACCCAACGGTGTCCCCAACACAGCAGCAGCCAGTACACCGCCCAACAAGTGCCCAGAGGTTCCGTTCATGATCGGGAAATTCATCATCTGCCCGGCGAAAATCAGCGCCACGACGGCAGCGAAGCGCCCAGCCGATGGTTTGTGCTCGGCTTTCATCACTAGCCAGGCAGCAGCAAGCACGCCAGCCACACTGACCGCAGCCGTGACCGAGCAGACAGCACCTTGTAACATCGAATCAGGAATGTGCATTGTTATTCTCCTTGGTATGAAGAAAATAAAATTCGTATGAAGACATGAGCCAGTGTAGACCTTGCCTGTAGCCGAAGTCCATGCAGTGAGGTTGATGAAAACTGATTAAAATCAAGTAAGCGGGCGAAAGTGCAGATGGTGGAACGAGGGTGCATACTGTTTTGCTGTATAAGGTTTGCTGTCCAGTTGCCTGTGACAGCAAGCCGTGCCTGTATGGTTACAGTTTCTGCATTTCCGCAAACGTGGCAGGGTAGATGCTTGTCAGTTCCGCCACGTATTCATTGATGCCGCTGGCATCGTTGCTTTCGCCCTTGTGTTGCAATTCCTTGCAGATGGCTGCCATCTGTTCTGCCCCTAGACTGACGCAAGAGCCTTTCAGTTTGTGAGCAGCCTGCGCCATGGCGCGCAGGTCGCCACTGCTGGCATGTTGCTGGATGTCCGTCAGTAATGCCGGGGTGGTTTTGCCGAACATGTCGACTAGCCGGGGCAGGATGGCTGCGGGCAAATGTCGCAGGGCTTCAGTGGATAGCAGTTGCATGATCCGGTTCCTCTTGTTGTTTTTCCTTGGGTAAACACCAGCGTTGCAGAGTAGCTTCCACCGCTTCTGGCAACACGGGTTTGCTAATGTAATCGTTCATGCCTGCATCCAGGCATTCCTGTTTGTCACCTTCCAGCGCATTGGCAGTCATGGCAATGATGACCGGCTGGTGTTCCGCTGGAAACTCGGCGCGGATACGGCGGGTGGCTTCCAGCCCATCCATTTCCGGCATTTGCATGTCCATGAAAATGACGTCGTAAGGCTGGGTGCGCAAGGCTTCCAGGGCTTGTACGCCGTTTTCCACCACCGTGGTGGTGTAGGCCATTTCTTCCAGAATGGCAGTGGCAACCATCTGGTTGATGGGATTGTCTTCTGCCAGCAGGATGCGCAAAGGTAGCCATTCGCCCAGCTTGAGGCTGGATTTGGCGGGTTTGGGCATAACCAGGCTGGTATCTCCCAGTGCGGTCATCAGGCTGTCGAACAGGCGGCTGCGGGTAACGGGTTTGGTTAGGTACTGGTTGTACAGTTCGCGCACAACGATTTTAGGGTGGCGGTCATTGGGCGGTGCAATCAGGATCAGCGGCAGTTCCTGCTTGCTGTAGCGGCTGCGGATGTAACGCGCCAGCGTCAAGGGTGTGTCACCCGGCAGGTTGGTTTCAACCAGTACCACGTCATACGATTTGCCGATTGCCATGCGGCTGATGGCATCGGCGGAGGTATGCACTACATCAGCCAATGCTCCCCAGCCCTTGCAGGCATCATGCAGGCTTTGGCAACTGGCGGGGTTGTTTTCCACGATCAGGATGCGTTTGCCGGTGATGGCTGGGATATTGTTTTGCAGGCAGGGCTTGAGTTGCCCTTTGGCTTTGCGTGTCCTGATGGTGAAGTGGAAACGGCTGCCAACCCCGACGGTGCTTTGCACCCAGATGTTGCCATGCATCATTTCAATCAGGTGGCGGGAAATGGCTAACCCCAGCCCTGTGCCTTCGCGCTGGCGCACCAGCTTGTCATCAGCACGGCTGAACTGCTCGAAAATGCTCTCCAGCCGGTTGGCAGGAATGCCGGGGCCGGTGTCATTGATCTGGAATTCGAGTTCGTATTCATCGCCTTTGTGGCGGCGGGGCAGCACAAAAATGGTAATTTCGCCCCGGTCGGTGAACTTGATGGCGTTGCCGACCAGATTAGTGAGAATCTGCCGCAAGCGTACCTGATCGCCCTCAATAAACAACGGGATGGAAGGGCCTACGGTGTACGCCAGCTCCAGATTCTTTTCCAGCGCCTTGGCGTGCAACAGGCTGATGATGTCTTCTATACAGGCACGCAAATCAAACGGTTCGCGTTTGAGATCGAGCTTGCCTGCCTCGATTTTGGAAAAGTCCAGCACATCATTGATGACGGTCAGCAGGTGTTCGCCACTGAGGTGGATGCTTTCCACAAATTCGCTTTGCTTCTTGCTCATCGGCGTATTCATCAGCAAACGGGTCATGCCGATTACGCCGTTCATGGGGGTGCGGATTTCGTGGCTCATGGTGGCAAGGAACCGCGCCTTGGTTTTGACGGCTTCCTCGGCGGTATGTTGTGCGGCTTCTGCCTGGGCAAGAATGTGGGTAATGGCACGCAACTGGCTGGCAAGGTAGATGCGGGTCACGGTCAGTACAGCGATAGCTGTCAGCATCAGCCAGGGTAAACCTGTACTCAGGCTGGATGGCACGTGTTGCGGTTGCAGCAGACTGAACACGGTTGCCGCCAGTAATGCCAACATCAACACGTCAACAAGGCAAGGAAGGCTAATGGGATGACGCAACAGTTTCATGATAACGGTCGGCCTGTCATGCTGGCTCTGCCTGCGGGTGCAGGTTGGCAAGCGAACGTTGTAAGGCAGCCTCGATCGCTTCCGGTAGGATCGGTTTGCTGATGTAGTCATTCATGCCCGCATCCAGGCATTCCTGCCGGTCGCCTTCCATCGCGTTGGCGGTCATGGCGATAATGATCGGTTGGCGGTCAGGCGGAAACTCTGCACGGATGGTGCGGGTGGCTTCCAGCCCGTCCATTTCCGGCATTTGCATGTCCATGAAGATCACGTCGTAAGGCTTTTTGCGCAGGGCATCGACGGCTTGCTGCCCGTTTTCGGCAATTTCGGCCTTGTAAGCCATTTCATCAAGGATGGAGGTCGCCACAATCTGGTTGATCGGGTTGTCTTCTGCTAGCAGGATAGACAAGGGCAGGCGTTCGCCCAGTTTGAGCCGTGATTGTTCCTGGCGCACGGTGACGAGGTTGAGTTCGCCCAGCACTGTCATCAGGCTGTCGAACAGGCGGCTGCGGGTAATCGGTTTGGTCAGGTACAGGTTGAAAATTTCCCGCACGGTTTCTTTGGGGTGGGCATCGTTGGGTGGGGCAATCAGGATCAGCGGGAATGCCTGCTTGCTGTAACGGCTGCGCACGTATTTGCCGAACTCCAGCGCGGAAGCGTTCGGTAGATTGCTGTCGATCAGACCAATGTCATAGGTGTGACCACTGGCAATCAGGGCAATGGCTTCGCTGGATGAGCAACAGGCTTGCGTAATAGCTCCCCAGCCTGAACAGAAGTCCTGCAACGCTTGGTGGCTGGCAGGATTGTTTTCCACGATCAGGATACGCTTGCCGACAATTTCCGGGATGTCAGGGTGCAGGAAGGGCTTGAGTTTGCCTTCTGCCCGGCGTGCTTTAAGCGTAAAGTGGAAGCGGCTGCCTACGCCAAGGGTGCTTTCTGCCCAGATTTTGCCATCCATCATTTCCACCAGACGGCGTGAAATTGCCAAGCCAAGCCCAGTGCCCTCACCCCGGCGCGTCAGGGCATTATCTGCTTGGCTGAATTGTTCAAAGATGCTTTCCAGCCGGTCGGGGGGAATACCTGCGCCCGTATCATTGATCTGGAATTCCAGCTCGAAGTCTTCTCCTTGATGGTTGCGTGGCATTACAAATACGGTGATTTCACCCTGTTCGGTGAATTTGATGGCATTACCGATCAGGTTGGTGAGGATTTGCCGCAGACGTACCATATCACCTTCGATGAACAGCGGGATGGAAGGGCCAACGGCATAAGCCAGCTCCAGGTTTTTTTCCAGGGCTTTGGAAGTCATCAGGTTGAGAACGTCTTCGATACACGCCCGCAGTTCCAGCGGTTCGCGTTTGAGGTCTAGCTTGCCCGCTTCGATCTTGGAAAAATCCAGCACGTCATTAATGACGGTAAGCAGGTGTTCGCCGCTGAGGTGGATGCTTTCCACGAATTCGGTCTGTTTCTTGCTCATCGGCGTATTCATCAGCAGGCGGGTCATGCCGATCACGCCATTCATGGGGGTGCGGATTTCGTGGCTCATGGTGGCGAGGAAGCGTGCCTTGGTTTTGACGGCATCTTCCGCTACTGACTGCGCCCGCTGGGCAGTTTCCACCAGATGTTTGAAACTGCCGGAGAAATAGAGGCGGCTGATGACCAGCCCCACTATCAGCAGTGCGGCTACCAGCAGGGAGCGTTGCTTGATGGTGTTGAGGCGTTCCATCATGTCGCTGGCGAGGTTGGCATTTTGCTGGATGGATTGCTGGATGGATAAGGCAACCTGTTCTGCCAGTTCATCATCCATACCCTCCAGTTGTTCCAGCATTTCGCGGGCTTCCAATGCCGTGTCGTGCGCATCAACGGCAAGCTGCCTCCAGTGACCCGGCGACAGGCTTGCCAGCTCTGCCACCAGATTGACCATGATGCCGCTGGTTTCCTCAAACTGGTTTTTGAGTTCCTGCCCACCGTTGGCAGGCCAGTTTGCCAGCATTTGCTGACTGTGCTGGTGCAGGTGGCTAGAAAGCTCCTGAAGTTTCGGCAAGCCATCCTTGCTGCTATTGGGGTTCATGGTGAACTGGAAAAATGCTTCGTCTAGGGTATCAAACGCTTCACGCTGCTCGTCTACCAGTGATTCCAGTACCATCTGCTGTTGGAATGCCTGATATGCTTCCTGCAAGGCGTGTGTTGCTTGCTGCTGGTTGTGTTGGGCATTGCTGGCAACATTGCCCAGACTGAACCACAGTAACAGTGCCAATATACCCAGCAACAGAACCAGCAGGGTGCTGTCAATCAATTGCAGCAGACGCATATTGGTAAAGGGTCGCATGAAAAATCCCTGGTTTAAAACTGGAAGCGCAGTGTGGTAGAAATAAAGTGGCGCTCGTTGTCGTCATGGTCGAATACGGCGATTGCGCCCGTGACCGGTTTATCCGCTATAAAGCGTACATCATCGGCAAAACCAGTATTGAGTTTGCGGCGTTGTTCCAGATGCCATTTGCCATCTTTCCACACACCTTTGGCTTTCACGTCATCGCTACTGGGTGGCAGGGCTTCTTCCAGTGGCAGGTATTTGGGCATGATGTCCTGCTGTTTCTTGAAATAACGTTTGGCAACATAGGGTTCACGATCTGCATCGGAAGGGCGCTGAATGTAAAGGTCAGAACCATCTGGCAAGGTTGTCTTGTACGCTTCCTGCATCGGTTGCTTGCTGATAATAGTCATCTTGTCGTGGGCAATGCCGATCGGGTTGGTGCGACCCGCTTTCCAGTTCCACATGTCGGCTTTGAATTCCTTGCCAGAAAACCAGTTGGCGTCGTAATCGCCCACCATCGCAAATTCGAGGGCGAAACGGTCTTCGCGTTGTGGGCCTTCCACGTATTTCTGCTGGGTTTCGTCCCACACATGTGGTTTGTGCTGGGTGTCTTCAGTGCTGTCTTCCCACTCGCTGTAGAAGAAGACTTCATCGCCGAACACACCGGCTTTCAGGGTAACGGTTTTGGTCAGTTCCGGTTTGTTCAGATAGGTAAGGGGAATTTTGATGCCAGTCACATCTTGCCAGTCGTCGGCGGAGCCATCAACACTGGGGGCGGCTTTGAGTTTGCCCACGGTAATGATTTGCAAGTCACTGGATGTTGCGGAAGCCGTGTTGATCAGGTAGCCGCTGAGGGCAGCCATTGTCAGCATGGATAGAAACACTTTCATGGGCGCAATCCCTTATTGTTGTATTGTTAGTGCCGGATGCAATAAGTTTTATACGACAACCTTATAAGATTGCCGGATGAATGGCAAGGATTGGCGGATGGGAGGAGCAGGCGTAACGCCCCGCCGATACAGACATCATACCGGTATCATGCGGGACATTGGCATCAGGCTGACAGAGCGTCTTGCCGGTGTTTTTTGTTCAGCAGGATCTGTTCGGTTTTTTGCAGTTGGCGGTTTTTGGCAACTTTCATGTATTCGACATTGCCGTGCTGCACAGGTAATGGTCTGCCAACCTGATGACCTGTTTCATCATACGCATAAATCAGGGTTCCTTTCTGCACGTGGACGGACTGGGCGGTAAAGCCTTTGAGGCCGTCATCGGGCCAACGTCCTGGGGCGGAAATAGAGGTGGTTTGTCTGCCATCCACATCGTAGATGTAGATCAGTGTTCCTTTCTGTTCGGCATGTCCAATCGTCATGGGGTTTTTCCTCGTTAGTGATTCTGGCATATTTTTAATTATTGCACCTTGGGCGTAAGCGATTATCCTACCATATCAATGAACCTGAGAAATTTAAAATAGACCAACGTAGGGTTTGCCCTGAAGTCAAGTCGGGTAACTGTGTGTTTTATAAATAACCTGAGTTCGGGATAAGCCACCAACCAAGTTCATAAATATTTAATATAACCGCCATAAAACATTCATTAAAAGTTCCTAGTATCCGCGCCAGTCCATCCCGGATTTTTTTGAAGGAGACTTTTGAATGAAACAACTCACTCTGGCAGTAGCACTGGGCTTGGTCGCTGCTTCTGGCGTTGCACAAGCACGCGACAACATCGAAATCGTCGGTTCTTCTACTGTATTCCCTTTCAGCACTGCGGTAGCTGAACAGTTCGCCAAGAAAAATGGCGGTGCTGCGCCCAAAGTTGAATCCACTGGTACTGGTGGCGGCATGAAACTGTTTTGTGCTGGTGCTGGCATCGAAACTCCAGACATCACCAACGCTTCCCGTCGCATGAAAAAAAGCGAGATGGAAACCTGCCAAAAAAATGGCGTCAATGAAGTCACTGAAATCAAGATCGGTTACGATGGTCTGGCTGTTGCGCAATCGAAAAACGCAGAGCCAATCAAACTGTCTGCACGCGAATTGTATCTGGCTGTTGCCAAAGAAATCCCTCAACCGGATGGCAGCTTCGTAGCAAACACTTACCAGACCTGGAAAGACGTAAACCCCAACCTGCCAGCGCACGCTATCGAAGTTATCGGCCCACCACCCACCTCCGGTACTCGTGACTCTTTCGTCGAACTGGGCGTGGAAAAAGGCTGTATGCTGTTCCAGGGCATCCCTGAATTGAAAAAGAAAGATGAAAAGTTGTTCAAGGAAAAGTGCCACACTCTGCGTGAAGATGGCAAATTCGTTGAAGCGGGTGAAAACGACAATCTGATCGTGCAAAAGCTGCAAGCTAACCCGAAAGCGGTTGGCGTATTCGGCTACAGCTTCCTGGAACAGAATGCTGATGCTCTGAAAGCAGTTGCGATTGCTGGTGTTGAGCCATCTGTAGCAACTGTTATGGACGGCTCATACCCAATGGCACGCTCCATGTATATCTACGCCAAGAACGGCCACGTTGGTCAGGTCGCAGGCATCAAGGAATTCCTGGCTGAGTTCACCAGCGAAGCGGCGATGGGTACTGACGGCTATCTGGCTGACAAAGGTCTGATCCCACTGAAAGCTGATGAACTGAAAGCGTCTCAGGATGCAGCCGCCAACCTGAAATCTGTGTCAGTCAACTCTCTGAAATAAGAAACTCTCTTCTGACAATAATTGAGGGAGCGGGCAACCGCTCCCTTTTTTATTACCACGCTACACATAAAAAAAGGGGCGATCCCGCGCCCCAGTCTCACACTACACACTTTATTGTTACCTTATTGTTACGTCATTCATGCAACCACCGGATTAGCCTCTACTCGCGTATCCCGTGGCTTTGCTACTGCCGCTGTAACTTCTATCCATTGCACAATGCTCAGGTTGCCATCCCACGCTTCCACCAGTGCTGTACAACTTTCCACCCAGTCACCATCGTTGCAGTAGAGGATGCCGTCAATGTCACGGATTTCGGCATGATGGATATGCCCGCAAATAATCCCGTCCAGCTCCCGCCGTCTGGCCTCTTTCGCCAGCGTTTCCTCAAAGGCGGAAATAAAATTCACCGCTGACTTGGTTTTGTTTTTCAGGTAAGCCGACAATGACCAGTACGGATACCCCAGCCATTGACGCCATCGGTTATAAACCGTGTTGACTACCAGTAGGCGCTCATAAATCCAGTCCCCCAGTTTTGCCAACCAGCGGGCAAACTGCATCACCCCATCAAACTGGTCGCCGTGCAGCACCAGAAACTGGCGTCCATCCGCCGTGGTATGCACCACCTCATCTTCCAGATGGATTGCCGTGATTTGGTGATGGATGAAGGGGCGCAGGAATTCATCATGATTGCCGCTGATGTATGTTACCTTGACGCCCCGCTGCGCTCGCTCAAACAGCAGGTGCAGAATCTGGTCATGGTAAGAATCCCAATGCCAACGTTTGCGTAACGCCCAGCCATCCACAATATCGCCGACCAGATAAATGTGTTCGGCGTGATTGTGTTGGAGAAAATCAAGCAGGAATTCGGCCTTGCAACCGCGAGAGCCGAGATGGGTATCAGAAATCCAGATACTTCGCCAGGTGCGGGATGTCTGGTTGATGGTCATTGGAGTTCCCCTTTTTCTGGTAATGCGCAAGCAAGGCGTAGCGTCCGGGTAACTGGCGCATACGCAGTTGGTCATCGTGTCGGGTAGCCAGTTGTTGCAGGAAAGCAGGCACTGCCGGGTCAGGATGAACATGGAACCAGCCAAGCCAGGTCAGTAATGGCTTACGAAACCAGCCAGGCATGGAAGTCTGGTCGGAAAAATCCACCACATGCAGGCAGCCACCCGGTTTGAGGATAGGCAGGGTTTGCTCAAGAGCCTTTTGCCAGCCGGGAATCATCGACAGTACATAGGAGAAAACAATGTGGTCGAAAGGTTTTTCCAGCCCAAAATCACGGTAGCTGATCTGACCCGCCAACCCTTGCCGCAGGGTAATCTTGTTCTCGTATAACGTGCCTTGCAGTTTGGCACGGGCGGTATCCAGCATCATGCTGGAAGCATCCACCCCAAACAGGCGTGCAGATGGGAAACGGTAAGCCATTTTCGACAGGTTACGTGCTGTACCACAACCAATTTCCAGGATTGTATCGCCTGCTTCGACTGGCATTTCCTGCAACAGGGTGTCGCGCCCCAACAGGTAATACTTGCGTGACCAGTCATAAACGTAGCGCTGATAGCGGTACTGCCGATCCATTTGTTGTGCTGCATCCATCTCAGTCGACCCTGCGGTAGAGGTGGAAGCCGCCGTAAATAGCTGAACGATCTTGCTGGAACAGTTGCGCCGAGGTTTCGGCTTCGTAGACGAACTGGCTGCGTAATTCGGCAGGCAGGGCGGTTTCCAGCGGTGATTCGGCAGCCGCAGTACGGAAGATGATGCGCGTGCCTGGCTTGCCGACCCTTGCCACTTGCGTCCACAGACGGGTAAGTACGTCATCGGTCATCCAGTCCTGCGCATCGAGAAACACGAAACGGTCATAGCTGTGCGGGGGTTGCTGTTCGAGGAAGTCGATCATCGAACCGAGGTGGGTATCTACCTTGCCCAACTGGCTGCGGATGGTGTCGTAATGTTCGGCTTTCAGGTAGTCGGGGATGGCTTGACGCTTTTCATGGTCGTAGCTATGGCTAAAACCCTGCCAGGCAAAGTAGTTGGTTTGGATTGGCAACTGGCAAGCGATGCGCTCAACCCGTTCACGGTATTGTTCGATCAAGTTACCCTGTGCTTTCATCGCCTTGTATTGCTGTGGCGGGATACCAAGGCTGAACACCGAGATGGGCAACTTGCCAACGAATTTGACCAGGCGGTTATCGAAAAACGGCGCGATATGCTGACGGAAAATCGCCTGCTGTTCGTACAGGCTGTTTGCTCGCAGGAGCTTGTCCGGCTGGTAATTGGTCTGGCGGGCAATCCAGTGCAAGAAACGCATGAAATAGCCAAAACGGGTATGCCGGTACAAACCATCACGGAACATGTGGATACGCTTCTGACCGAGGATATTGCGCCCCTGCCAGAAGCTCTCCAGTTCTTCCTCCAGATGCGGCTGGATGTGTTTGTTGTAAAGCGCTACGTTGTTATCACGGTCGGCATAGCCAAAAAAATCATAAAAACTGGCATGATCCGGCAGGTGTTTCATCGCCGCCAGTTTCAGGCGGGTCAAAGACATGTGATAGGGGTTGAGGTCAATCGCAGTGATATGCGCCGGGTTCGCGGTCAGGTAATTCAGCACGTTACAACCACCAGAGGCAATTGTCAGGATACGGCTTTCAGGTGTCACTTGTAGTGCCTGCAAATCCACCGCCGGGTCTTCCCAGATCTGGTTATAGATAAAGCTGTTGAACCAGAAACTGAATAAACGTTGCTGCATCCCCATCAGTGAAGTCGGGGCGTGTTGATGAACTGCGTCACGCAGTGCTTCAGGAATGCCTGCCATGCAAATCTCTCTAACGATAACGAATTATCGCGGCAGATTAAGGCTGGGCAATGACTGGATAGTGACGGTTAAATGACGGTTGTGTTATGAACAGGTAGGTGTTGGCAAAAATCGTCAATCTCACAGAATAAGCGTGTTAGCATGGGAAGGGCAGCCTTTGGTGTGTCAACGTGGAGTGTGGTTACTCACCATTGTCACATGAAAGGTTGCTTCTGTTCTTATCCCGAACTCAGGTTAAATAATCAAAATGGAGTGGCAGTTTGAGCGTTTATCTGGCAGGTTGGTGGAATATAGGTTTGCTACTGCTGGACATTATTATTGTGGCAACCCTGCTGCCGACCATCGTTATGCAACGGCGCGAATCAGGGGCGACGCTGGCATGGCTGCTGGTGATCGTGTTGTTGCCTTTTATCGGCTTGCTGTTGTTCTGGCTGTTTGGCACTACCCGTTTGCACCTGCGCCGCCGCAAACGCCGCAGGGTAGAAGAAAAACTGGCACCGGCTCTGGAAAGAGTGCAGCCTGACGGGCAGGGTGAGGCGCAAATTGCCGCCATAGCTCCCACCTTGCTGAAACTGGTACGTACACTGGATGAGGTCGGCCCGCTGGCAGGTAATGCCGTTGACATCATGCGTGATGGTGCGGGTGTATTTACTGTGCTGGAAAACGCCTTTGATGCGGCTGCCCGGCATATCCACCTTGTTTACTACATCTGGGAGCCTGACTATACCGGGCAACGCTTGCGTGATGCCTTGCTCAGGGCGGCACAACGTGGGGTGGAGGTGCGGCTGTTGTTGGATGATGTCGGTTCCCGTCAGGCAAAACCGCGCTTTTTTGCCGATTTGCAGGCAGCGGGCGGGCAGGTGGAACGTTTTCTCAAGGTCAGTATTCTCAGCCGCCGCTTGAACCTCAACAACCGAAACCACCGCAAAGTCGTCATCGTGGATGGCAACCTTGCCTTTACCGGCGGGATGAATGTGGGGGATGTGTATGCCGGGCGCGGTGAACCCTGGCAGGATCTGCACGCCAGTGTGCGTGGCCCGGTTGCTTATGCCTTGCAGGAAGTGTTTTGTCAGGACTGGTATCACGCGACCGGGGAGGATTTGGTCAGCGCAACCTATTTCCCGCCCTTACAGCCCGTCGGGAATATTTGTGCGCAGTTCCTTGCCAGTGGCCCAGCGGATGAACGCTGGCAAGCCATCCATACTGTCTTGTTTGCTGCCATGAACCTTGCCAGTGAACGTATCTGGATCGAAACACCGTATTTTGTGCCGGATAAACCCATCCTGATGGCCTTGCAGACAGCCGCTTTGCGGGGAGTGGATGTACGCCTGTTGTTGCCGGGGCGTTCCGATCACCCGTTGGTGTTGGCGGCGGGGCGTTCCTTTATTGATGAATTGCTGGAAGTCGGGGTGCAGGTGTTTGAAATGCACCGTGCCATGCCCCATGCCAAAGCCGTGATGATTGACGGCAATTTCGCCACGCTAGGCTCGGCAAACATGGATCAGCGCAGTTTCCGTCTCAATTTCGAGGGCAACCTGTTCTTCTATGGCAATGAAATAGCAGGCAAGCTGGAACAGGATTTCCTTGCCATTTGCGCCAACGCCCGCAAAGTGAGCAAAAAACAGCGGCGAAAACTGGGGAAATCCGCCAAGTTGCTTGAAAATATTGCAAGATTGCTGGCGCCAATATTGTAACTAATTGATATTATATGCTAAGGTTTTGATATTACAGTAATGGAGTCAAGGGATGAATCCACTACCTTATTATCTGGGCCTGCCGTTGTGGGCAAATGCTCACTGGAAAGGCTCCTTGTTCCGGGCAGATGCCCGTCCGGCTGAGTTTCTGGCGCAATACGCACGGGTATTCAATGCGGTGGAAGGCAACACCACCTTTTATTCCACCCCCTCCAGCGAAATGGTGTTGCGCTGGATGGCAGCAACGCCGGATACCTTCCGTTTCAGTTGCAAGTTTCCCCGTGCCATTACCCATCAGCATCATTTGATCCATGCCCGCAAGGAAGCCCTGGAATTCCTGCAACGCATGGAGCCACTCGGGCAGCGTCTCAACGGCCTGATGATTCAGTTGCCTGCTTCGTTTTCCCCGGATGAATTGCCGATGCTGGAAACTTTCCTGCGTGATTTGCCAGCCGACTACCAATATGCGGTAGAAGTGCGGCATCCGGCATTTTTCACTGATACCCCTGTGCGTGCGACGTATAATGCCCTGCTGGAAAAGCTGGGGGTGGATCGGGTGATTTTTGAGAGTCGCCCGCTCCATGCCGCTTTGCCAATGGATGAGGCTACCCGTGAAGCCCAGACCCGCAAGCCGCGTTTGCCGGTGCAACTGGATGCCACAGCGGAACGCCCGGTATTGCGTTATATCGGGCATCCCGTGCTGGCAGACAATCATGCCTGGCTGGATCGCTGGGTAGCGCAAACAGCCCGCTGGATACGGGAAGGCAAGCGCCCGCGCATTTTTCTGCATACACCTGACAACCAGCTTGCCCCGGAACTGGCGCTGATGTTTCACCAGCAATTGCAGGAAAAGCTACCGGGGTTGGCAGATTTACCCGCGTTTGCCACTGAAATCGGGCAAGCCAGTTTGCTGTAAAAAAACAGGTATGTTGGTTGCTTGTGGCAGGTTGTTCTGGTATCCTCGCGCACCTTTAGAGTTTCAGAATCGCAGAATTTGGAGTATCCCGATGTCTCGTGTATGTCAGGTAACAGGTAAGCGTCCGATTACAGGTAACAACGTATCGCACGCCAATAACAAGACCAAGCGCCGTTTTCTGCCCAACCTGCATTCCAAGCGCTTCTGGGTTGAAAGCGAAGGACGTTGGGTAAGTCTGCGCGTTTCTGCCAGCGGTATGCGTATTATCGACAAGAAAGGTATTGATACCGTTCTTGCTGACATGCGTTCCCGTGGCGAAAAAGTTTAATTGACGGAGGTAACAGCAAATGGCTAAGAAAGGCGGTCGTGACAAGATCAAGCTGGTTTCTTCCGCAGGAACCGGTTTTTATTACACCACAACCAAAAACAAGCGTACTACCCCAGACAAACTGGAGTTCAGCAAGTACGATCCGGTTGTGCGCAAGCATGTTATGTTCAAGGAAGCCAAGATCAAGTAATTGATCTGGTTTTTGCGATTCTTGAAAGCCCGGCTAGTCCGGGCTTTTCGCGTTTGAGGCTATAATCAGGGTTCTTCATTAAGGGATGAATGGAAAATGATGTGGATCGCATTAAGTGTCGGCGTGTTGCTGCTGTTGTTGCCGTTGCTCATTGGGCTGGGTTTGCCGCCACGTCAGCAGGTCACACGGGTGGAGTTGCTCAAGGCTCCAACGGCTGAAGTCTGGGAAGCCCTGAATAACCTGCAAGCCCAGACTCAGTGGAGGCAGGATCTGCAAAGTGTGCAAATGCTGGATGATGATGCCGGTTTGCGCTGGCTGGAAAAGGCATCGCGGGGCTCACCCGCTACCCTTCGCAAGCTCAAGGAGACCCCGCAACAGGAATTGGTGCTTGAAATCCACCAGGGTAGCAGCCGGGGAACCCGTCAGGCACGTCTGAATTCGGTTCCGGGCGGAACCCGTGTTACGTTTACCGCTGTTCAGGAAACCAGCAACCCGCTGGCACGTTTGGCTGCACGGCAGCGCGGCGGGCTGGATGCCCGGCTGGATCAGTTTATCCAGCAGTTGAAACAGCATTTTGCTGCCTGACAGTTAGCGGCAGGTCAGCTTGACAGGTTTGAGCGAGCTGGCAGACAAAATGGATTCGCTTGCCAGTGTGCCGATGTTTTGTTGCAGGGCTGGATGTAACGCCTCAGAGGCAAT
Source organism: Thiothrix sp. UBA5583 (assembly GCA_002425225.1). GTDB lineage: Bacteria > Pseudomonadota > Gammaproteobacteria > Thiotrichales > Thiotrichaceae > Thiothrix > Thiothrix moscowensis. Next base: position 23,034 of record DILV01000029.1, on the reverse strand, counting down.
TTCTGCTAGCGGGAACAGGACAAACGGGTAACGCAATATATCGTTGTGTGGCAGGTTTTGTCCGGGTTGCAGGTTCAGGTCGCCGTACATCAGCAGATCGGCATCCAGCGTGCGGTCACTGTATTTTTCCCGGCTGCGGATTCTGCCGTGGTCATCTTCCAGTTGGCGCAACCAGATGCGTAGTTTGTCCGGTGACAGGTTGGTATCAAAACCGGCAACCAGATTCAGGAAGGGTTCCCCGCTAAAACCCTCTGCCGGGCTTTCATAGACATGGGACAGGGTGATACGCCTGAATGCCTGCCTGAGTCGCTGGATGCAGGAACAGATGTTGGTTTCTCGGTCGATATTGCTGCCGATGCTTATGTAGACATTTGCCATTGCGGATTTCCCCGTTCAATTCTGACCCCGACTTCACTGGAACCGCGAACCGCTCCCGGTTTGCCAACCGTGACCCGAATCCAGGGAATCTGCAATTCCGCCATCAAGGTGCTGGCAATGGTTTCTGCCAGACGTTCCACCAATTCGTAGTGATCCTGCGCTACCAGTTCTATCACCCGTTTACTAGCGGTCTTGTAGTTGAGGGTGTCCTGGATATTGTCACTGGCGGCTGGAGGGCGGTTGTCCCAGGCCATCTCAAGGTCAATACGGATTTTCTGGAGGATACGTTTTTCCCACTCATAAATGCCAATCCGGGCATCCAGACGCAGGTCGCGTACATATACAATGTCCATGCGCTACTCATGTTATGGCTTGATTGAGGGGGGATTGTATACAGGGAAGGGGAGGGAAGGAAGAAATGCCTGCAAGAAACCCCCTTGCCCCGCACACCCGCAGGACAAGGGGCAAGACCCAATAATCACTGTTTAGTTAACAGTAACCCATTGACCATTTGGTTGGCGGCAAGCACGCATTTGTACGTTTTGCGCTTGTCCGTCGATATAGCCAGTTACGTTAACCGGGCGGCAAACCTGGTTATTATTGGTTGTATAAGCCTGCCCAGGCGTTGCATTGTAGCGATAGCCAGTCTGTGGGTTTTGCCAACTGACGGGGCTACCACTGGAAACGGCATAACCAAGGCGCTGGCGGTCATACTGACTGCCAAACTGCGAACCCAGATAACCACCCAGGATGGTACCAGCAATCGTGGCGGCTGTTCTGCCGTCGCCATCACCGAATTGATGCCCGACAACCCCACCCAGTACCGAGCCAACGATGGCACCTGTTTGGGCATTATCCATTGGAGCAGCTACACAGCCTGCCAGTAGTAAGGATGCGATGGCAGAAGTTGCTACGGTGTGCACCATTGTCTTTTTCATAAAAAACTCCTTGGTTCTTGATCGGCTGCCCACTGCGCAGCCCATGCGACAGGGCTGCTTGTGGGGCATGTCTTAGTAGGGGCGGTAGTAAGGTTGTGGTTGTGGCTGGACATAACGATCCTGACCAGCACCCAGTTGACCGCCAATGTAACCGCCCGCGATACCGCCCGCGATGGTTGCTGCGGTTTTGCCTTCACCCTCACCAAATTGATGACCCACAACCCCGCCAATCACTGAACCTGCAATGGCGCCGGTTTGTGCGTTGTTCATGGGAGCGCCACAACCGGACAGCATGGCTGCGGACAGGGCAATGGCGCTGAGGGAATAAACGAAATGTTTCATACAGATAGCTCCTTTAACAAGCTGTGTTATGTGTAGTGGCTCATGCCAGATTCTTATAGCTGGTATCGGATTAGACCGGGGATGTGCGAAGTGGTTCGTGAAAGTTTGCGTTATTTTTTCATCTTTAGCGAATGCACCGCGACGCCCCATCTGCATTTTGCATCAGGAGCTGGGCAAGTGCCAGCGGAATCTTTTTTCAGTCGGCTTGACCAAACACAAAGGTGTGGCGGCTTTCGCCATCGGCAGCGACTTCCAGGGTGGCTTCCTGGCTTTGGCGGTTACGCACGGCCTTGATGCGGTATGAACCGGCTGGTAGTTGTTCGGTAATGCTGGATTTCAGCAGGCGATCGGACAGGAAGTTGCCATCGCGGGTGTACAAGGTGAAATTGGCATCCAGCGGATTCTGGCGGCTGTCAATGGCGTCCAGCACCAGTTTGCCCATGCCACCCAGATCGAAACGGTGTGTAGTGGTTTGCCCTGCGGTGACTTGCAGGGTTTCGGACAGTTTCAGTTGCCCCCACAGTACATCTACCCGGTATTGTCCGGGGGGGAGTTGCCGGGAGATTTCCTTGCGGGTGGTGAAGGTGTTGAGGTGTTCGCCACGTGCATCATACAGCAGAAAACTGGCGGGCAGGTTGTCAAGGCTGTTGCCTGCGCCCAGCGTGAGTTGCAGGGTTCCGGGTGTGTCTGCCGGTATGGCTGGCGTGGTGGTAGTCGCATTGGCAACTGGTGTCTCCAGCAGTTTCGCCAGTGCGGCAGTGTCCCCGGCAAGGGCAAATGTGCCGCCTGTATGCTCGGCGATACAACGCAGTTGTGAGGCAGGGTCATCCCGGAAGCCAAGTACATGGATACGCAACTCGGGGTCGCTGGCTTTCAGTTGTTTGGCTGCGGCACAAGGGTCGGCATCACAGCTTTCCTGCCCGTCACTGACCAGCAGGATGTGGTTGCCCCGTGTCGCTGCCTGGGTAATGGCGGCACTGATGGGGGAGCGCCCCTTGGGCATGATACTGCTGGCTTGTTGCAGTAGTTCTGCCGGGGTACTGGCTTGTTGTACGGCAATATCCTGACAGTCGGATTTGTGCTGGCTACCGTAAGTGATCAGGGTGATGCTTTGGGGTGCGGCTGGTGTTTGCAACAGTTGTGCAAGGTTGTCGCGGGCAATTTCGATTTTGCTTTTGCCGTCGATTTGCCCCCACATGCTGTTGGATGCATCCAGCACGATGACCGTGTTGGTAGTACCAGCACTCAGGCTGATGCAGGGGAACAGGAATAAGGCGACCATCCAGGCCAGTTTTACAATATTCATCAGGATTTTCTGTGAGGTTGACACTCGCGTATGCTGCATTCCAGCAGCGCCCATTCCCATTGAGATTAGCACCGTCTGGAGGAAACGTGGGTTTTTTTACCGCTTTGGTGCTAAATTGGATGTTTTCAACAATAAAAGGATAGACACCATGAGTGTTCAGGATGCTTTTGCCACGCCACGTTCCAGTGTGCGTGATGTTGCTGGTGGTTCCGGCGTGTTGACCGACAGCATTGTCGATTCACTGAGTAAAACCCGCCCGTGGGTCTTGTTTCTTGCCATTCTGGGCTTTATCGGTGCTGCTTTAATGGCCTTGGGATCACTGCCGATGTTGCTGGGTAGTGCCATGATGGGTTCGATGGGAGGGGCGGATGCTGAATTGGGAGCAATGGCAGGTGCAGGCATCATGATCGGCATGGGCGTGATGTATTTGCTGATAGCAGTTATTTACTTCATGGCTTCCCTTTACCTGTTGCGTTATGCCGGTTCCATCAAACGTGCGGTCGAATCGCTGGGCGTGGCTGATCTGGAAGCGGCTTTGGCACAGCAGGCCAGTTTCTGGAAACTGGTTGGTATCATGGCGCTGGTTTTCATCGTGATGATGATCGGCTTGATGGTGGCAGGCATCGGTGGCGCGATGTTCATGGGTGGGGCTGGTTTCTAGTTTTCATTTTACTGACCGTTCGGGGGGAAACTGCTTGCATGTTTCCCCTACCTTCATAGAATAAGCCAACACAATAATAAAAAAGACAGAACTCTCATGCAGGTTGCGACATCTCATGCTCCAGCCGCAATGTTTGGCGAAAGGCTGGTCAAACTAGGCAAACTAAAACCCGTTGATCTTGAGCGTGCCTTGCGTGCGCAGACCGAGATACGTCAGCCGCTCGGCAGTGTGCTGGTGCGTTTGGGTATGCTGACCGAACAGGAGGTGGCTTTTGTCCTGTCACGCCATTTGAATGTGCGCATGGCGCTCAGCAAGGATTATCCTTCTCTGGCGGTTGAAAACCCCGGCATCGCTGTCAATTACATGCGCAACGCTGAAGTTGTGCCGGTATTGGCGGAAACAGAACGGCTGGTGGTTGCCATGTCCAATCCGCAGGATCAGTTTGCTCTGGATGCAATCCGTATGGCGAGTGGCAAGCTGGTGGAGCCGCTGCTGGGTTTGCCCAGTGAAATCCGTGCCAATATCGAGCGTCTGTACGGCAATGAAGCAGGCCGCAAGGAAGCCGGGGCAGGGGATGATGAGTTTGAAATCAGCAGTCATGATGATAATCTGGATGACATCGAACATCTGAAAGACATGGCTAGTGAAGCACCAGTCATTCGGCTGGTCAACCAGATCATGACCAATGCCATGAGCCAACGGGCTTCCGACATCCATATCGAGCCATTCGAGAACCATCTGAAGGTACGTTACCGCATTGATGGTGTCATCCACGAGGTGGATTCACCGCCGCAGCAATTGACCGCTGCGATCATTTCCCGCCTCAAGCTGATGGCACGCTTGAACATTGCCGAGCGCCGTTTACCCCAGGATGGGCGCATCCAGCTACGGGCACAGGGTAAGGAAATCGACATGCGTGTATCCACGGTTCCTACCATGCACGGTGAAAGTGTGGTCATGCGTCTGCTCGACAAGCACAGTGTCAAACTTGACCTGAATACCCTGGGATTTTCCGACGATAACTTGCGTAAAATCCAACAGCAACTGGATGCACCGCACGGGGTCATTCTGGTGACAGGGCCGACCGGTTCCGGTAAAACCACTACCCTGTATTCCGCCCTCACCCAGTTAAACACCACGGAAAACAAGGTGTTGACGGTGGAGGATCCGGTGGAATATGAGCTGGAAGGCATCAACCAGATTCAGGCCAACCCCAAAATTGGCCTCACCTTTGCCGACGCCTTGCGTTCCATCGTGCGTCAGGACCCGGACATCATCATGATTGGGGAAATGCGTGATGTGGAAACCGCCCGCATTGCCATCCAGTCAGCCCTGACCGGACATCTGGTGCTTTCCACCCTGCATACCAATGATGCTGCCAGCGGTATCACCCGTTTGCTGGACATGGGGATTGAAGATTACCTGATCACTTCCACGGTCAACGGCATCCTTGCCCAGCGGCTGGTACGGCGTTTGTGCCCGCAATGCCGCGAATCGCACCCGGTATTGCCTGAAATTGAGCAGGAACTGGGGTTGCGCAAATACCAGCCGGAAGGCGAACTGCGCCTGTGGCACGCCAGGGGATGTAATGCCTGTGGCAATACCGGTTACAAGGGGCGTAGTGCCATCCATGAAATTCTGGTGATGGATGACCCTGTGCGCCGCCTGATCCTCAAGCATGAAGATGCTGGCGTGTTGCAGGAACAGGCTCGCAAGGCTGGAATGCGTACCATGTATGAAGATGGCCTGATGAAAGCCCTCAAGGGTGTAACCACATTGGAAGAAGTGCTGCGCGTGGCGGAGGAAACCCCGAATGCCAGCCTATAGTTACAAGGCCATTACGCCACAAGGTGTACCCAAAGAGGGTATGCTGGAAGCTGCCAGCGAAACCCTGGCTGCCGAGAGCCTGAATGCGCAGGGTTTGATCCCGATCAGGATTTTAGCCAGTAAAAATGCCGCTGCCGCAGGTAAACCCGCCACCGGCAAACGTTCCGCTGGTTTGTTCGGCAGTAAAAAAATCAGCCAGCACGACATCATGGCGTTGACCCAGCAACTGGCAACCATGCTGAAAGCCGGTTTGCCACTGGATCGGGCATTGGGCATTCTGCTGGAAATCAGCGACAAAGCACCGGTCATTGAGCTGGTGCAAGCGATTCAGGGCAGTGTGCGCAGTGGCAAACGCTTTGCCGATGCCTTGGAAGACAGCGGCAAGTTTTCCCGTTTCTACATCAACATGGTGCGTGCCGGGGAAGCAGGCGGGTCGATTGATGATGCTTTGGCTCGCTTGGTAGAGTACATGGCACGCGCCAAGGAATTGCGTGGCACGGTCATTTCTGCACTGATTTATCCGGCTATTCTGGCGTTTGTTGCGGTGGTGTCGATTATTGCGTTGCTGACCTTTGTTGTGCCGCAGTTTGCGCAGATGTTCAAGGATATGGGTGGTGATTTGCCCACCATTACCAAGGTGGTGATGGGGACAGCAGATACCTTGCAACACTACTGGTGGGCGGTGCTGGGTGGTTTCTTGCTGGTGTTATTGCTAGTGCAATACATCCTGACCAATGAAAAGGCGCGTACCGGGCTGGATCGTAGCCTGTTGCGCTGGCCGATTGTCGGTGATTTGATCGGCAAGGTGGAAATGGCACGCTTTTCCCGCAGCTTGGGAACCTTGCTGCATAACGGTGTACCGTTACTGGGTGCGTTGAAAATTGCCAGGAATACCGTCAGTAACCGGGTGATGGCGGCGGCGGTGGATGAGTCTGCCGACAGCCTTAAGCAGGGCGAAAGCCTTACCCGTACATTATTGGGCAAAGGCGTATTTCCCCCTTACGCCTTGCACATGCTGCGCGTTGGTGAAGAAACCGGGCGCATGGAAGAGCTGCTGCGTGAAGTGGCAGACATTTACGATGATGAAGTGAAAACGTCCGTGAAACAGATGTTGGCATTACTGGAACCGATGCTGATTCTGGTCATGGCAGTCGCCATTCTGGTGATTATTGGTTCAGTACTGCTGCCAATGATCAATATGGCTGACCTAGTTAAGTAAGAATCCCCAATAACAAACCACAACAATAAAGGCCGCAAAACGGCTAATAACAAGGAGCTAGAAATGCAACGCAAACCCCGCAAGCAACCCCTTTCCGGCACGCAACGCGGCTTCAGCCTGATCGAACTGATGATCGTACTGGTGATCCTCGGCCTGATTGCTGGGATCGTCGGCCCGCAGGCGATGAAATACCTCGGCAAGGGCAAAAGCCAGTCTGCCAAGGTGCAAATCGAAAACATCAGTGCCGCCCTCGATATGTACCGTCTGGAAGTGGGCAGTTACCCATCTACCGCAGATGGTCTCAAGGCGCTGGTTGCCCAGCCTTCCAGTGCGCGTGGCTGGAACGGCCCTTACCTGAAAAAAGGTGAAGTGCCCAAAGACCCGTGGAACAACGATTACCAGTACAAGCGTCCGGGTGGCAATGGGCAGGCTTATGACCTGATTTCAATGGGTGCGGATGGTGCTGCTGGTGGTGAAGGCGAAGATGCAGACCTGTCGCTCTGGAAACAGTAAGGCAAGCGGTTTCAGCTTGCTGGAAGTGCTGCTGGTGCTAGTCCTCGGCGGCTTGCTGATGGGAGTGGTTGCTACTTCCCTCAGTGAGGGGCCGGTATTGCGCAAAAGCAGCCGAGAAGTCGCTGCCAGTTTGCGCCATGCCCGCGCTCAGGCCGTCATGCGCCAGCAGCCAGTGCTATGGAAAATGAATATTGCCGACAAGCGTTTCTGGATCGAAGGTGGGGCAGGGGATGCCAGTCGCACCTTCAACAGTCAGGTGGAAGGTAAAATCAATACCAGTGCTGCTCAGGTCGATTCTGCTCAGCAGGGCGGCATCCAGTTCTATCCCGATGGCAGTTCTACCGGCGGTTCGGTGGAACTGACCTATAACCAGCAGACCTACAAGGTCAATGTCGAGTGGGTGACAGGGCGTGTCAGTATCCAGTAAAGGTTTCTCACTGCTCGAAGTACTGGTCGCCTTCGTGGTGATGGGGCTGGTGGTGGGTGTATTGCTGCAACTGTTTGGTTCTGCCATGCGCAGCGTAGCCTTGGCGGATGAATACAGTTTTGCCGTGCAGGTCGCCGAGTCCCGCATGGCGGCGGTTGGCAATGACATTGAAGTCAAGGAAGGCAGTGTCAGTGGCGAAGAGCAAGGTTCCGGTTATCGCTGGGAAGTGCAGATGGAAGCCGTTGAACCGGATGAAAAAATGGAAAAAGTGCAGGTTCCGCTGCATTTGTTCCGGGTAGAGGTGGTGGTGACGTGGCAAAACGGTGACAAACCGCGTGAATTCCATCTGTCGTCACTGCGTTTCGGGGAGGAGCAATGAAACAGCGCGGTTTCACCCTGCTGGAAATGCTGATTGCTTTTGCGTTGGTTTCCCTGCTGTTCCTGGCACTGTTTGCGGCATTCAATACCATTGGGCGTAGCTGGGATGCAGCCGATACCCGCATGAACAAAAGCGAGGACATGCGCCTGGTTGCCGATTTTCTGCGCCGCCAGCTTGGGCAGGCGATGGTGGTGCGCATCAAGGGCGAACAAGGGGACAAGGAAGAGCAGACCTATGCGTTCGCAGGCACTTCTTCCTCACTGCGTTACGCTGCTCCCCTCCAACCATTGCAACACCAGGGTGGTGTATTCCTGATTGAGCTGAATATTGTCAGCAGCAAAAACGGTCAGGCACTGGAAATGCTGTATGCCCCTTACCGCCCAGAGCTTACCTGGGAGGATGCTTTCAAGGATGCCGAGCCGGTGACGGTGTTTGATGGTCTCAAGGGTGCGGCTTTCAGCTATTTTGGGGCAGAAAAGGAAGACGAAGAGCCTGAATGGGTCGGCGAGTGGGAAGACAAACCTGTGTACCCGCACATGTTGAAGCTGGCTTTGGCTGACAAGGAACGTGCTTGGCCGGAACTGCTGGTCGATTTGCCGCAGGTGACAGATTATGGGCAATAAGCAATCCGGTGTTGCCATGATTGTGGTGCTGTGGATGATCATGGTGATGATGACGCTAGCAGCCAGTCTGCTGTATGCCACCCGCACGGAAAGCAGCATGGTGGATTACGCCCGTCGTTCCGCCCATGCCCGCGCCATTGCCGATGCCGCTGCCCATTACGCAGTCATGCAACTGTATCTGCCCAACAAGGAACGCGATTTGAAACTGGGCGGAACACCTTTGCTATGGGAGTACGAAGGTGCGAAGGTTGAAATCCGCATGGTGGGTGAAAATGGTCTGATCGACATCAATTATGCCAGTCGCCCCTTGTTGCAACTGATTCTGGAACAGGCTGGCGGTATGGATGAACAGGGTGTGCAAAACATGCTGGATGTATTGGAAGACTTCCGGGATGTGGATGACCTGAAGCGGCTGAATGGTGCGGAAGACAACGATTATGAAAACGAAGGGCTGCCTTTTGGAGCCAAGGATGCCCCTTTCGAGCGTATTGAAGAATTGCAGCAGGTTATGGGGATGACACCGCAGCTTTATGCATCGCTGACCCGCTATCTGACCGTCCAGTCCGGGGCGGCGGGTATCAACCCGATGTTGGCTCCACGGCAGATGTTGCTGCTGCTGGCAGAAGGCGATGCTGCCAAGGTGGATGCCTATATGCAGAAGCGTGAAGATTCCGAAGGTGAATATGTGCAACCGGATTTCGGTGGTGCGTTTCTGGATGCCAGTCAGCAGCCGTTGTACCGGATGCAGGTTAGGGTGTATGCCGATGAAACGGCTCCCCCGTATTTTGAGGAGCGTTCCATGCGCCTGAAGCCGGAGAAAATGCCGCCATTCGTTACTTACTTTCGGATTTTGCAGCCATCTTCTGCGCAGTTTGAGTAAACGGGTTTAAGCGTGCTAGCAGTTCTGGCAGGCTTTTGCCGCTGGCATCCAGATAATTGACGCTGGACTGGAAGATGATGAAGCTGAGCAGGAAAGCCAGCAGCAGCAGGGTTTCATTGCTTTGCCGCCATTCGGACAGCAAGCCAGTAGCAGCCATCAGCATTGCCAGTAGCGTGATCAGGAACAATGTCTGCATTTTGCTGAGACCAGCCCGTAGCAGAATGTGGTGCAAATGGTCGCGACCGGCTTCAAACGGTGATTTGCCCAGACGTATGCGTTGCAATGCTACCCGTGTCATGTCCATCAGGGGGAGTGCAATCAGCCACACGGCAGTGATTGGGCGCATGACAGCCACTTCACGCTGGGTGGCTTCCAGCAACAGCCAGATGATGCTGAAACCGATCAGCATGGAACCAGCATCCCCCATGAAGATTTTCTGCCTGAAGGGGGCGATCAATAGGTTGTTGGCAAGGTAGGGGACAAGGGCAACGATGAATGCCAATGCAATCACATAAGGCAAGCCGCCTCCCTGTGAACCAAACAGGATGGCCAGACTGGCAAACGATACCATCGACACGAAACCCAACAATCCATCAATACCGTCAATCATGTTGAAGCAATTGATGGCAGCAACAACCACAATGGCAGTCAACGGGTAGCCGAATGCGCCCAGATGTATTTCACCTAGCCCCAGCAGGTTGCCGAGGTTTTCCAGATGCAGGCCAGTTCCCATGCACAGGGCGCAAGTCAGCAACACCTGCATGGTCAGGCGCAGGCGCACCGATAGGTCTTCGGCATCGTCGGCAACCCCCAGCAATACCAGCCCCAGCGAACACAGCAGCCAGCTCGACAGGCTGGAATCCAGCGGCATGGTCATAATGATGGTGCTTGATAATCCGGCGAAAATGGCAAGACCACCAATCAGGGGGATAGCACCGTCATGTTGTTTGCGTCCTTTGGGGATGTCTAGCAGATGAGCACGGAAGGCAACAGGTTTTAATAGTATTAATGCAAGCCACGTGACACACAGGCTTGCCAGCAGGGATGTTATCAGCATATTGGCCTCGGGATCGTGAGATGTTCTCTTGTTATCCCTGAGGCTAGGAGAATATGCTGGCGTGCTTGTGACTGGGTTGTTTAAATGTCGTATAAAGTCAGATAAAAGGCATTAATAAAAATTAATTATTTGATTATTTATTGAATTAATTTACGGTCGTCTTACAGCATTTTTGCAAATGTTCGCGCAATAGCACTACTGTTGGTGATAACTGGCGGCGGTCAGCACACACCAGCCACAGGGGTGTGGGTTCCCCTTCCCAGTCCGGGCATAGCCTGACCAGTTCACCTGTACGCAAGCTGGGTAACACGTCCAGCATGGATTTGTAGGCAATGCCATGTCCCGCCAATGCCCAGCGGTGGACAGCATCACCGTCGTTTGCCCTGCGGTTGCCGTTGACCATGACAGTCAGGGTCTGACCATCGCGGTAAAACTGCCATTGTTCGTGGACATTATCATCCAGATTAAAGCGTAGGCAGTTGTGCCGGGAAAGTTCGTCCGGCGTGTTGGGTTTTCCATGTTTGGCAAGGTAGATAGGGGAAGCACACAGTACGCGCCGGTTTTGTGGCAGCAGCGGCAAGGCAATCAGATTGGAGTCGGGCAAATCCCCGTAGCGGATGGCGACATCCACTGGCTGGCGATAAAGGTCGGTGATGCTGTCACTCAAATGCAGGCGGATGGTAACTTCAGGGTATTCGTTCTGAAATGCATCCAGCCAGTTCAGTACCTGGTTACGCCCCAAGTCGGAAGGGATGGAAATTTGCAAATGTCCTCGGATGACTTGCTTGCCAGTACTGAGTTCCTCAAGTGCATCGTGCAGTTCTTGCAATGCCAGTTTGGCAGCGGGTAGCAGGCGTTGGCCTTCGGGAGTCAGGCGCAGGCTGCGGGTAGAACGCACGAATAGCATTAAGCCCAAATCCGTTTCCAGACGTTTGAGTGCTGCACTCGTCAACGCAGGGGAAATGTTCAGCAGCCGTGCCGCAGCGGAAAGGCTGCCACTTTCGGCGGTCAGCATGAAAACTTCCAGATCACCGAGATTCTTTATTTTCATGGTTTCCTTGAAAGTCATTCTTGAATAAGTCTGTTTATCTATTGCCAATGATAAAAGATAATAATGGACTCGGAAAACTGGCAGTTATCCCCCCCGAATTCTGAGGTGTAATTGTAGTACTGTTTGAACCGTTAATCAGTGAAATAAGACAAATCTATAGTTGGCGTTAGGTGTGAGGGAGATACGATGAGAGAGTCCGCCCGTTCGTTATTGTTTGCCCTGTTGTGGCTCGTGGTGTCGAGTTTATTTGCTGGCGGGGTTGCGAGTGCCGCTCCTTCCATAACCTCACCGGCGGCGGGTAGCACGTTGGTAGGGTCATCACACACCTTCTCTTGGGATGCTGTTGGTTAAAAGCATGGCAGCACAAGTGCGTGGGTTGACCCAACTCCGTAAAAACTGGATGAGAAACAAGTGCATGAAACAGTATAAAATTTTGACAACCTCTTTGCTGTGTCTCGGTGTGGGATTGGGTTGGAGCACCCAATCGTTGGCAGCGACGGTGAATCATCCACCCAGCATTAGTGGCGTGCCCGCTACCCAAATTGCGGCGGGAACACCGTATGTGTTTACGCCAACCGCCTCTGATCCTGATGTTGGGAATACCCTGACCTTCAGCATTACAGGTAAACCGACGTGGGCAAGTTTCGATACGGCGACGGGCAAGTTGAGTGGTACGCCGACTGGGGCAAATGCTAAAACCTATACGGGCATTGTCATTTCCGTCAAAGATAACAAGTTAGCCAAGGTGTCATTACCTGCCTTTGATTTGACGGTGACGAATGATGCACCTGTGCTGACGGGCGAACCTGCATCAGGCGTTTACACCGGACAGCGTTACCGCTTTGCTCCAGTCGCAACGGATGCCAATGGTGACAAGCTCAAGTTTAGCATTAATAAAGCCTTACCCGCGTGGTTGACGTTCAGCACCAGCACTGGGGTATTGACGGGTATTCCAACCGATGCAGAAATCGGTTCGATTAGCAACCTAGTCATCAGTGCCAGTGATGGCAACAAGAAAACCAGTTTGCCTGCGTTTGGCATTGCCATCAGCAACCCAGCCCCAACCATCAGCGGTACGCCCAATAGCAGTGTGCGCTCTGGCTTTACTTACCGCTTCCAGCCCATTGCCAGCGATTTGAATAAACCTGCCAGTGGTTTGGTGTTTAGCATCAGCGGGCAACCCAGTTGGGCGACTTTTGACAAGACCACGGGTAAGTTGGAAGGGATTCCGGTTACTGACCGGACAGTCAATTTCGACAACATTGTGATTGGTGTTTCGGATGGGCGCACTACCGTGAATTTACCAGCGTTTGGTGTGACGGTACGCAGTGGCACAAACTATACAAACTGTCTGCCTGAACTTGGCACAGGAACGCCCTTCGAGTGCAAATTGCCGATAACAGCGGGTGCGACATTTGCCTTGAACAACCCGAAACAGGGCATGGCGATTCAGCAGAAAACGGGCATTTTGCATTGGACACCGACCAGTAACCAGACTGGGCAGCACTATGTTGGCGTCAGTGTGACGGATAACGTAGGAACTAAACAGCTTACTGTGCCGTTAGCAGTGACGGCTGGTGCTGCGGATTTGGCAGGGATTTACGTTGCACCTGATGGTAACGACATCACAGGTAACGGTTCTGCTACCACACCGTATGGCAGTATTGCCAAAGCTGCCAGTGTCGCTACAGCAGGCAGCACGCTGTATTTGCGTGGTGGTGATTATTTCAATGCGGAATACGGCAAATCGTTTACCAATCGTGCTTACGGTGCATTGGCGCGGATTACCACCAAAGGTACAGCCGAAGCCCCCATCACCTTGCGCCCTTATGGTAATGAATACGCTAGGCTGATTTCCGATGTCACGGCGTTGCAATTCACTGGCGCACAATACTGGAATGTGGAAGGTCTGGAGTTGGCAGGCACAGCATCGAGCCTAACCTTGGCGAATGCGATGGATGACTGGTGGAGTGAAACCAGTCTTAAAACCACCGGGCGCGGCATTAGTACCAATACCTCACAGAACATTACGGTGCGTAACAACGTGATTCACGATTTCGCCGGGGCAGGTATGGGCAGCAACGGCTCTGACATGATCCGGGTGGAAAACAATGTGATTTACCACAACGGTTGGTGGAGTACGGGGGGCGTACATGGCATTGCTAATTCTTACCTAACCACCGTCACGGGCAATAAAGGTAAGGAAGGCTTGGTAATGAAAGGCAACCTTGTGTTTGGCAACCAGTCACGGCTTATTTCTCATGTGTTCAGCAAAGGTAACGTAGACTTGGCGATTGACGAAGGCAATGGTTTACACGCTCAAAACAATACCAAAACCTTCACAGGCATTGCACGGGTCGAAAACAACCTGCTGCTATTTAACGGCAAGGCGGGCTTTGGCATTAATACCATGAACAATGTCATCGTGCGCAACAACGGTTTCTACCAAAATGCGCAAGTGGTCAATACTGGTGAACTCGCTATCCAGTCTTCAACAGATACGGTTGTCGATAATAACCTATTTCATCCCTTAAGCTTGCGTAGAACCTTAAAAGACAGCAACAACAATTACGCGCAGTTGCATGACGATAATTTGACGACGTATGGTGCGGATTCAAGTCTTGTGGATAGTTCGGTTTTGAGTAGTGCGGTGTTTAGTAACCCTACAAGTCTGGATTTCAGTCCCGCAGCGGGGATTGATGCGACATTTGGCGTACCTGCTGCCGATTTGCAACGCATGGCACAAACAGTGAATGAGTACGGCATCCGCGTACAAAATCCGGTGTTCAGTGAAACCATTGATGCAGCTTATTTATGCCGTATGAAGCAGCAAATTTTTGATACGTGGGATACCGCTGCGGATAGTTTGAAGCAAATTACGCTGACCGACCGGGACGACAATATGCGGATTTACCGTTATGAAGACCGGGATTTGTTTAGCTGTACGCCATAAAGGAAACAAAACGATGGGTATCAGCCGCTGGGTGTGGATGATTTTAATGTTAGGGTTAGTGGGATTTTCATCCCCATCCAGTGCGGATAGTATGCTTACCCCACAACAATACCAGTCCATGCTCGGCAAGGGCATGGATGTGGATTGGGCTAAAACCCGGCAAGGTCTGCGTTTTTACAACCGAAAAATGCCCGCCGATTTCAAGCAACGGGGTTTGCAGCACGTCAGGATTAGGGTGGCGGATACCGCTTCACCAGCTTTGCTGAAACATTTGCAGCAAGTAGTGGATGATGCGTTGCAAGCGGGGTTAATGCCGATCATTGCCTATCAAGGTGACCCCTTGGAACGTGACCCGCTGAACCCCGCGTCGCAACGGGCATTCTTAAACTGGTGGCAAGCAGTCGCTGAACAGTTTAAAGGCTATCCGCCCGAATTGGCGTTTAACCTCATTATCGAAGTGTCTGGCAAGCTCAAGAAACATCCTGATGTGCTGAACGCGATCCATGCCCAAACCATCGCTTTGATCCGACAGACGCATCCTAACCGCATTTTGATTGCTGCCCCTGGTCATTTGTCTGCCCCGGAAGCCTTGGTGGACTTACGCCTGCCCCCCGACAAGCATTTGATGGTGGAATGGCATTTTTACGCAGCAGGGCCTTCGCGTCACAACCCCAAAAAACAATGGACTAATGGCAATGCCGCCGAACAACAGCTTATCCACGACAAAATTGCTTTGGGTAAGGCGTGGCAAGAGCAAAACGGCATTCCTACGTGGGTAGGTGCTTGGATGGCAAATAATTTCAACGAACATGAAAATCGTGGCAGGGGCGATTACAGCATTCCCGAACAAGTTAAATTTGCCCGGTTTGTCGCAAGTGAACTGGATAAAGCAAACATTCCGTTTGCAGTAAATTCTGATACCAAATTTTATGACCGCGCAACAGGGCAATGGATTACGGAACAGCAGCCTGTGCTGGATGCGATCTTAACGCCATGACAGAGAAAGTTAAAATGACAGGTGAGAAGATGCGAATTTGGGTAATGTGTGCATTTTTACTGGGTTTGACTGGGTGCGGCGGTGGTGGTGGAAGTGGCACTGTGAACACTGTTGTCACTAAAACGGCGGTCTTGCTGGATGGTGTGGTATCAGGCGTGACGTATGATGCCGGGAGTGGTGTCAGCGGTACAACTAACGATGCCGGACAGTTTCAATACGTGGAAGGGCAACCGGTTAGTTTCTACATCGGCGGTATTTTTTTGGGGCAAGCTCAGCCCGTTAGTACGCCAGTAGGTGCAACTAATGTGTTGGCGGATAGTGTCATTACTCCCCTAGAGTTGGCGGGGGTCAATGATATAGCTGATCCGCAAGTCCTAAATCGGGTGCGTTTGTTAATGGCTCTTGATAGTGATGGAGACCCACAGAACGGTATCCAGATCGACAGCGCGACCCAGACTGCCTTGCAGAATGTTCAGTTGAATGACTTCAGTGACCCGTTCGCCCCCACCGCAGCGTTGCAAGCCGTATCGCAAGCCACAGGACGCAATGTCGTACTGGAAGACAGTGATACCGCAAAACAGCATCTGTGTGATTCGTTGGGGCTAAGCACTTGCGATACAGTTGTTGATGACCCATACACCCAATTGACCCGCGATACCGATAACGACCAAACACCGGACGTGTTTGATACCGACGACGACAACGATGGCACACTCGACAACGAGGACTACCGCCCACTCGATAACAGCATCCAAACTATTCCCAGTTTCACCGGGCGGGTGAATTCCTCTGCGCAAACCTATGTTAGGCAGGACAATCCCAATAACAATTACAGCAGTCAATCCAGCCTATTACTCCGCAGTATCACAGGTTCGTTTGCGACCGCTGGCTTGCTGTATTTTGATATTCCCACCACACTAAGCGGCAAGCGAACGGATAATATCACTAGTGCAACACTAACCCTCAAATCGAAGACAGAAACTGATCCAGTGCGTCTCTTTGTGTCAACTGATCCGGCATTTCCCAATGCTGCCACTGCGACATGGGGAAACACTCAGCCCTTATTTGGCACAACGGAATACGGGCGTATTACCCTGACAGCAGGTGCTTCCAGTAGCACAGTTTTAAGCCAGCGAGTAACTGCCGGAAAAATCGTTTTTATCGTCGATGAAACAGGGAATGATGCCCGTAAAGAGCTATTCAAAAGCAACACTGATACTTACCTTGACCTGACATTTGAAGAAATTGACCCTACTATTGTCACTGTCACCCCTGTTGCCAACAGTCGTGCCACCCAATCCGGCGGTGAACAGCAATACCAAATCAGCCTGACGCAAACCCCAACCAGCGATGTCTATGTGCCTTTGGTGTTGGCAAACACCACTACCGCAACCCTGACAAGTGCAACCATCCTGACGTTTACCCCGGCAAACTGGAACACGCCACAAACCGTTACGATCAAGGGTAAAAACGATAACACCCAACAGGGCACAAAAGACAACAAACTGCTGGTCTACCCGTTGCATAGCCTTGATAACTATTACAATGGGCATAACCCCACCGACCCTGACTTCAAGGTTTACGCAACATTGGTGGATGACGTATCGGGTGGAACAGCCAAATCCGGGCAAGCCTTTGCTGCCACGGCTGATTATAGCAACCCTAACAAAACCGCCAGTTTTGAATTGGTGGGCGCACCCATGGGCATGAGTATCCAGGAAAAAACAGGCGTGATTCGTTGGCAACCCGACAGTTCGCAGGTCGGTAGCCATGACTTCACTATCATTGCCAAAGAAAACGGCACAACGGTCTACAACAAACAGGTAAACGTCACCGTGGCGTTGGTTGCTGTAAACCCCACCAATGCGTTCTACGTTGTGCCGGGTGGCACGGTTGCCAACCCAATAGGCGCACAAGGCAGCATTACCAACCCTTACACCAATATCGAAACCGCATTAGCAGCCGCAACACTGAATGCAAGCAAGCGCACGGTCTATGTCCGGGGTGGGCGTTATGACAATACCGCAGTGACAATAGGGAGTGCTATTGACGGTGCATCAGGCAATCAGGTGGTTTTGACCCGCTTGCCGGGTGAACGGGTAAAGTTCAGTTTCTCTGGTATGTCAGCTTTCACCATTGAAGAAGATGCTTCGCACATCGTGATTGACGGTTTTGAAGTCGATGGCAAATCCATTCAAGACCACGACACCATGTTACGCAATAATTGGTGGAACCCGTTAGGTGATCGCAGTATCGGTGGTGGGCAAGCCTTCAATGTGGACGGCAACTACATTACCGTGCGTAATAACGTCATCCACGATGTTTACCAAAAAGCGGTCAATATTTATAAAGGGCGTTACGTTAATGTGCATGACAACGTGATTTACAACGTCGGTCATTCTTCTTTGAGCGGTGGTCACGGCATCATGCGTAAATGGGAACGGAATTTCCATGTCAATCCCACTGATAACGTAGACAAGGGGTTGGATGTTTATACTGATGAATACCCATATCGCTTTGATTTCTTAGGTAATCTGCTGTTGAGGGTGGAACAGCGCATTTATTCACGTGTGTTCAACAAAGGTTATTCCAACCTGACCATTGATGAAGGCAAACCGATTGCGATTGATGAAACCCAAGACACTGACCCCAAAGGTCGGATTGCCCACAATCTGGTGTTATACGGTGGTATTGACCATATTCGCTTGAAACAGAATCCGAATATGGAAGTTCACAATAACAGCGTTATTGCCGATCTTTCCAGCCCGGAAATTGCGGATGGCATCACTGACAAAAGCAAATTGGTTAACCTGAAATTTTACGGCAATCTGGTGGCTTCCAAAGGCATTGCAGTAGACGTAGCTGATAGCTTCATTGCCAATGGTGTCGATGAAGACCCGAACAAACTGCGCAAGTATGACAACTTTATCGCTGGGGGAAGCTCGATTACGGAAGGTAGCAAGTTGTCTGGTATCACCAATAACGGCACTGCAATCAGTAGTTTGTTTGCTGATGTTAGCAACAAGGATTTCCGTTCAGTGGTGACTGGGGAAAAAGGTACAACTGGGGTTAGCGAAAGCAAGCTGAACCCGATGTTGGCACTGGCAAATGAATACGCGATTGACCTGATTCCGGGAGGGTGGGTACATAACCATGTGCGTAACACCGACCTGCTTTTGTCGGGTATACCCAGTACGGTTTTTGATACGTCTACCGTCTATATCGGCTCATCCAGCATTGAGGAGGGGCATCAGACACTGTTTATCAAATTCATTGATAGTGATGGTAAATGGTTGTATACCAAACGCGAAGAGGATGGAGTGGGCTGGAATAACTTGCAGAACAAGGATTTGACTGACACAGCTATTTACGACTTGCCGAATGTCAGTATCCAGAAAGGGGGTAAAGGGGCGTATGTTTTCCAGCTCGTTGCCCCGCAAGCGTGGTTTGATCGTTATGGCAACGCCAATAAGACACCGTTTTTCATCAATAATGGCAATACGCAAGTGGTGTATCTCGATACGACCAACGCTAATGACCGGAAAATATTGGAATATTCGGCTGCGGGCAAAGTACGCTCGTATTAAGATCGTCGTGATAAGTATTTTTGGAGCATGGTTAAATAATGAAAATGCATAAAGTGATTGCGTTAGCCCTGTTGTTGGGTGCAGGTGTTTATCTGGGTTCGCCCGTGACGTTTGAGGCAGTAACCCCAAGTGCGGGTGACGCGCCGCTCGCGGCATCGTCAACCAACGTTGCACCTGAAACCCAGCAAGCAGTCGTTCAGGATGGTAGTACCCCAACACAGCCAGTCACGGCAACAACGCAACCAAAGACTTTCCAAGCCTTTGATGCGTGGATGGAAAAAGCAGCCGTTTCACCTGTCACGCCTGATGAGTTGGAAGAAGGGTTGCAACTCGCCCAAGCACGCAAGACAGCCATGCAATCCTTGATGCGTACTAATCCGGCGCAAGCACTAGCGCAAGCGGTTTCCCTGAAAGAATACGCAGCATTACCCGAAACTATTAAACCTTATGTGGAAAAACCGTTCAGTGAGCGCGTTGATATAATGATTTTACCAGACGAGTCTGGTCTGAATCCGCAAAAAAACAAGCCACGGTTTGACCCGAATCGACGCACCGTTGGCGAACAGATTACGCTTACCTTTAAAAACCATGAGTCATTGACTTTAGTGCCTCACGGTAGTCGGGCGGGAATCCTCTCCAAAGACGGGTTAGCCACTCAAGGGATTGCATTAGACGATGTAGCCATCATCCATCCGGCAGCGTTACAGGTAGTACAGGCAGAAGATGCGGACTATATCCAAAAAACATTTCCAGCCAGAACGACGAATACCCAACACGACTTTTTTACCGGTGAAACCATTCAGGGTGAGCCTGTTATGGCATTGGCAGGTGGGCAGGTATTTTATTTCGCTTCGGCTGTGAATGTTGAGCGGCTTAACCTTAAACTGGCTGAGCTGGAGCAACAAACCGGCCCTAAAGTAGGCTCACAGATACTGTTCCAGCTAGCAGAAACACCTGCTTCCGTCACAGGTAATACGGCGTCATCTTCTTTGAGTAGCCAGATTAATCAGTTGCTCGCTGCTCCATCACCATGGACAACGACACCCAAGAAAGTTTATTTCATTCGAGCCGTTTTTCCTGACAAGCTGGATGTGCCTGTCGCCAAGTCACGTCTGGAAACGGTTTTGCAGGAAACCTCCGACAATATGGCAAGCATGTCACAGGGTAAAACGCGGTTTGATTACACAGTCAATGCCGATAGTGCTATACCAACTTTATCTAATAACACGGCGTATTATTATAACAATGGCAGTTTCAGGGGAGGGGATATTTACAATGATACCATTGCTGCGTTTAACGCACTGAACACAGGTGTTAATTTAAGTAGCTACGATATTATCGGCGTCTATTTTGGCATTAACCATCCATCCGCAGCGGGGGTCGCCACGGTGGGTGGCAGTAAAATGTGGATATACAACTACGACAGTACTTTTGTGTTTACCCATGAAGGTGGGCATAACTACGGTTTGTTTCATGCACACTCATGGAATACCACAGATGGTTCCGTCGTGGGTAGTGGTGCCACGGAAGATTACGGTGACATTTACGATACGATGGGGGCGAATTATGACTCGCGTTCAACCTTCCATCCGCAAGCACGCGATAAGCTAGGCTGGCTGGAAACTAGCCAATGGCAAAGTGTCACGACTTCAGGCACATACCGTATCCAGCGGTTTGACCATACCAATGCCAGTGGTAACCGTGCTTTGCGCATCAGCCGGGGTGGAACAAACGGACATTATTGGGTTAGTCACCGCCAAAACTTTGATAGCAATAAAGTCATGGAAAACGGGCTTTATTTACAGTGGCAACAAAACGGGGCGACCGATGGTTGGTTACTGGATACCACCCCTAATTCTGCCGATGGTAAAAATGATGCAGCCATTGTTTTGGGAAAAACCTACTCCGATGCGATTGCCAATATTCATATTACCCCTGTAAACAAAGGCGGTGCATCGCCTGATGAATGGGTTGATGTCAGGGTCAATATGGCTGTGACAGGAAATACTGCTCCAGTCGTATCAGGCATCAATGGATCAATTTCGGTTGCAGCACGTCAGGATATTAGTTTTTCTGCCAACGCTAGTGATGCCGAGAATGATGAACTGGCCTATTACTGGGATTTTGGTGATGGTGTTATCAACCCGAATTTGGGAACTGTTACGCACAAATGGGCAGTCGGTGGTACTTATACGGTAAAACTGACCGTGAGCGACATGAAAGGCGGGGTTGATAGCACACAAATAAGCGTGACGGTGACAGATCCACTGAACGTGTGGAATTCCCGAGCCTCAAATAGTACGGGTAGCCTGCGTGATATTGCCAGTGATGGCAATAAACTGGCGGTGGTGGCTTCCAATGGAGAAATCTTGACATCCAATGATGCTAGTACCTGGAGTAAAACGGATCTTGGCGGCAATGTTAGATTGTATGGGGTTTACTATACCAATGGTTTATGGGTCGTGGTTGGTGATGACTACCGTTGGAATCCAGATGGTTGGGTTGGTGTCATTTATACATCAACGGATACAGTAACGTGGACTCGTAGGCATTTTGATACCACTATCAGTTCAACGTTGTTAAGTGTGGCTTATGGAAATGGTTCTTGGGTAGCAGTGGGGAATAATGGTAGGGTTTTAAACTCGACGAATGGTGTTACATGGACTTCAAGCAGTAGTGGTACAACTGAGCATATCAAAAGTGTAGCATACGGGAGCGGCACTTTCGTTGCAGTCACCAACAAAGGTGGTGGTCGCGTTTTAACATCAACCGATGGGATAGCTTGGGCAGACCCCGGTACTATGGCGATGTCTAGCTGGAAATCATTGTATTACATTGATTATCTCAGTAACCGTTTTATAACCAGTGGTTTTTATGCAGGTATTCGTTATTCAACCGATGGAGGGATGAATTTCCAGAGCAAACAGCCTGATTCACAATCAACGCCCGCCAATGCCTATGCACCAGGATTGTTTTTCTCCGCTGGAGTCAATGCGCCTCAACAGGGGGATGAAACAGACATCAATCTGGTATCAACCGATGGTGAAAACTGGAATCTGCTGACAACAGCCAGCCAGCCTAACCGTAATGCGGCTGTTTTCTTCAAGAATACTTTCGTTACAGTCGGTGAGAGTGGCAGCATTTATCAGTCAGGGTTTGTTTCTTCTGACACCACCCCGGATGCTTTCAGTTTCACGGCAAAAATGGACGTGGCATTGAATGCAGCGGTTGTTTCCGCCCCAGTGCAAATCTTGGGAATTGACAGCCCTGCCGCCTGGACTGCCGACAATGGCGAGGCTTGTGTTTCATCAGCAAATGACTGCAATTGCGGTGTTGCAGGTTTCGCGGCTAGTGGTACGGTGACAAATAATCAGTATATGTGTGTGCGTCACACCGCATCTAATAACTATGCCAGTAGTGTTTCCAGTACCTTAACAGTGGGCGGTATTAGCGGCAGTTTCGGCAGCACGACACTGAAAAATAGCCAAACGATTACGTTCGGGGCACTCAGTGATAAAACGCTGGGTACTGCTGATTTCAATATCAGCGCGACGGCTAGCTCCAATCTGACCGTGAGTTTCAGTAGTCAAACGCCAACTGTATGCACAGTGGCAGGTACGAGCGTACATCTAGTTGCAGCAGGAACGTGTACGATCCGCGCCAAACAAGCAGGGAATAGCACATATAATGCAGCAGCGGATGTGGATAAAAGTTTCACCGTCAGCCCTGCCGCTGTGAATGGCAGTTGCGGAAATGATAATGACGCAACGTTGACCAGTCAGCCGACCAACCTGTGTACCGTGGGTACAGCCTCTAGCGTCACTACCAGGAACAGCAGTTATAACTGGAGTTGCACCGGCCTTTACAGTGGAAGCACTGCAAATTGTTCTGCCACC
>DILV01000040.1:33949-37880 GCA_002425225.1 Thiothrix sp. UBA5583 | reverse complement strand
CATCACTTCCGGTCACACCCAATGTTACCAGTGCGGCATCGGTGAAATCTGGTTCAAGGTTTTGGTACTTTTCCAGTGTGTTGCGGACGATAGGCAAATCCTGTGTGCTGATGTTGTGTAGCGTCAATGCCCCGCGTTCTATCCACTGGAGCAGAGCAAGTTTGCCGGATGTATCGAGGAAAAAGCAGGCTTCCACCACTACAGGCCAGATGGAATGCAATTCGATTTTTCCTAAGCTGCTCAAGAATGCTTGGGCTGAAGTGTGATGTTTGTCGTCTTTGGCAAATAGTGCGACCAGAAAGCCGGTATCAACCCACGCGCTGGTGTTTGGCACGCAATTTCTCCCAGATTTGGCGTTTCAGCGGATCAGTCGGGGCAGATGCAAGACTGCCCGCACCAAACAAATCTTGCCCCAAACTGTAGGGTGTGCGGTTGTCTGTTGCCAATCGCTGGCACAGTTCACGCACCGCCTGCCGCATCAGATCACTTTTGCTGCGCCCTACGCGCCGCGCTGCCATTTCCAGCATATGCTGCTCTTCTGGTGGAAGCCGTACAGAAATTGTCATGGTGTCATACCGTAATACACGATGAGAAAAGTGTAGCAGTAAAACACCATGAGGAAAACCAGCGCACTGGTTTCAAATCTGCCGCACCTGAATGTTCAGTATCTGAATCCGGTAAGCAATTTGGCGGGGTGTCATGTTCAGCAAGCGGGCGGCTTTGGCTTGCACCCATCCCGCTTCTTCCAGCGCGGCAATCACCCGCTCCCGTTCATCGAGATCGGGGTCACTGAAGTCAACCCGTGCTTTGTTATGGGTTTCAAGCGGCGGCAATAGCGTGGTGCGTGCTTCCATCCCGCTCAAACGAATCACCTGTGCGTCGATATGCCCGTCAGGGCTGAGAATGGCGGCGCGTTCCATGCAGTTTTCCAGTTCGCGCACGTTACCCGGCCAATGGTGGTGCATCAGCACCCGTACTGCACTGTCGTTGATGTCCAGCTTGCGCCCCTGTTTTTGCCCAATTTTAGTGACCAGAAATTTTGCCAAATCCGGCACATCTTCCAACCGTTCGCGTAGCGGTGGCATGATAATGGGCATGACATTGAGGCGGTAATACAAGTCTTCGCGGAAGTTGCCTTCACGCACTTCCTGTTCCAGATTACGGTTGGTGGCAGCAATCACACGCACATCCACTTGCAGGGTTTTGCTGCCGCCGACACGCTCAAATTCGCCCTCTTGCAGGATTCGCAGCAACTTGGCTTGGAAGGCGGGGGTAATTTCCCCGATTTCATCCAGAAACAGTGTGCCACCGTCCGCTTGCTCGAAACGTCCTTTACGCTGGCTGATTGCCCCAGTAAACGCACCTTTTTCATGCCCAAACAGCTCGGATTCCAGCAAGGTATCCGGCAACGCCGCACAATTGAGCTTGATGAAAGTGTTATTGGCACGCGGTGAGTGGTAGTGGATAGCGTTGGCAATTAGCTCTTTACCGGTGCCGGACTCCCCACGAATCAGCACGGTGGTATTCCATTTTGCCACCTGCCGCGCTTGGTCGAACACCACCTGCATGACGCGGGTATGCCCAATCAGGTTGGCGAAGCCGGATTCGCCCTTGACCTTGCGGCGCAGCGAGTCGCGTTCCTTTTGCAATTCCTGCCTGTCGTTGGCAACCTGGGTGGCAAGCGCCACGTTTTGCCCAATCAGGTTGCCGACCATTTCGAGGAAACGGCGGCGTTCGCCCAGCAAGTGCAATTCGGCGGGCGGTTGTGCTGCCAACACACCCACGATTTCATCGCCACGCGCCCGAATGGGGACTGCCAGCAACGGTAGATCTGGGTTGTAGACACCCAGTTTGTCGAGAAAACGCGGTTCATCCGCCAGTTTGCGGATAATCAGCGGCTTGTCCATTTCAATGGCTAGCCCCATGATGCCTTCACCAGCCCGGTAACGCACATTGCCGACCGTCAGATGGTCTTCACGGTGCAGTTCAAACAGCAACAGATCGCCGCTGTCATCATCCAATAAACTGACCATGCCGTGTTCGAGCTGACCTTCTTCATGCAACACGCGCAGCACTTCGCGCAAGGTTTCTTTGAGGTTGAGGGAACGGTTCAATACCTTGCTGACGGCGTAGATGCAGGATAACTCGTCTTCCAGCAAGTTGAGGTTTTGTTGCAATTGTGCATTGTCGTGGCTCATTCCATCCCCCCGTTGCTGGCTTTTAGGGGGAGATTGACGCGGATACGGCAACCGTCGGGGTAATCAGGGTCAATGCTGATTGTGCCTTCGTGGTTGTTGACGATTTCTTGCGCCATGCACAAGCCCATGCCGATATTGCCGTTGCCGCGTTTCCAGCCACTTTGGAAGGGTTCAAACACTTTCAGGCGTTGCTTGGGGGGAATGCCGTTGCCATTATCGGTGATTTCCACGTCGATACGGTCGCCGTGCAAGCGGGTTTGAATGCGCAATTCGCGGTAGACACGCCCCGCTTCGTGCAGTGCCAGCAGGGCATTGTCCAACAGGTAGTTAAACAGTCGGCGCAATGCCGCTTCGTTGCCCATGATGGCAG
This sequence comes from Thiothrix sp. UBA5583, assembly GCA_002425225.1. Taxonomy (GTDB): domain Bacteria; phylum Pseudomonadota; class Gammaproteobacteria; order Thiotrichales; family Thiotrichaceae; genus Thiothrix; species Thiothrix moscowensis. Next base: position 35,312 of record DILV01000040.1, on the reverse strand, counting down.
GCAATACGGGTTCGGGTTGCCAATCGACCACCACACCTTCAGCCAGCATCCGGTCGGTTGCCATAATCAGCAAGTCTTTCAGCACCTGATTGATGTTGACCAGGGAATACGTGCCGTGTTCGGCTCTGGGCAAGGCCATGCGCATGGCATTGATGGCGCGGTAAGACGACTCCAGCACTTGTTGCAGCACCGGGTACAAGGCTTCGGTGGAAGAGGGCGGCATCACCAGCGCGGCCTGGATAACGTTGAGCGGGGTTTCCAGTTGGAAAATCGCGCCTGCCAAGGTTTCGCGGATGCTGCTGGTGAGTTCCTGTTCCGCCATTTGCACTTTGAGGTGCTGGATGCGGGCGCGTTCCAGTTCGGCTTTGCGGGTGGTTATATCGGTGGCAACCAATAACAGGTAATGCCCGTTCGGGTTCGCCGGAGCAAAAAAGTTTTGCGCAGCATGGTCGAGTTCGGCGACATGGATGCCGGAAAGCGTAAACCAGCATTCAGTGCCGCTGGGTGCGTCGAAACGGACTTGCACGTCCCGGAAATTGTCGAAGGTTTCCCCGTCCAGCGTTGGCAGCCGATCCTTGAGCGCGTTGAGGAACAGGTGGACGGGTTCGATTGTACCGAATTCGGCTTTCAGGCGTTTGTAGGCTTTGTTATCCATCAGGATATTGCGCTGGTTGTCGAGCAAAACCACGATGGCGGGGGCAAGGTCAAAAATGGTGTCGGAGAGAATTTTCTGGTGCTTGAGTTGCTGTTCCAGGTGGTGGATCACCGAAATGTCGCGGTGCATTCCGAGGAAATTGGTGATAGCCCCCTTGCTATCCAAAACCGGTGCGACACTCACTTCGGCGAGGTAGCGTTCGCCAGCCTTGTTGCGGTTCACCAGCGTGCCGCGCCAATCCTTGCCGCTTTGGATGGTGCGCCACAAATTGCGGTAAATCTCCAGCGGGGTGGTTTTACAGGACAGCACCGATTCGTTTTGCCCGCAAATCTCATCGCGCGAATAGCCGGTTAATTCCTCAAACGCACTGTTGACATAGAGGATATTGGCGCGGGTATCGGTAATGGAAATGGCAACGGGGGCTTGCTCCACGGTTTCAAGGATGGCTTGCAGCGATAAGCCGGGGGTCACATGCTCGAATCCGGCAAGTCTGGCAAGGTCGGCATAGTGGGCGGCGAATGAGGTGCTTGGCTTGTGCATAACGGTTTCCACGATTGCTTTGCTTTATTGCGCTGCAATAGGCGTGCCAGCGGGGAGAAACCCCTCACCCCCAACCCCGCACCCAGCCGCTTTCAGCGTCGTCCCTCAAGGGGAGAGGGGCTAAGACGCTCTTTTTCTTGTTCCCCCTCTCCCCTTGAGGGACGACCC
>DILV01000040.1:0-33694 GCA_002425225.1 Thiothrix sp. UBA5583 | reverse complement strand
GCGGGGTTGGGGTGAGGGGTTTCTTCATGTAGCAAACCCGACAATCCTCCTCCTTTGTTACAAACCACACGTGGCAACATTCGCCCCAAACCCACACCAAGCAAGGCTTGCAGCGGCTGGCACGCTCCCTGCATTGCACTTTCCAAGACATACTTCAGGGAATGCGCAATGGAATATTTCATGATCCTGCTCGGCACAGTGCTGGTGAACAACGTGGTATTGGTCAAGTTCCTTGGCCTGTGTCCGTTCATGGGCGTTTCCAAGCAGATTGATTCGGCGATTGGCATGGGCATGGCGACAACGTTTGTGCTGACGCTGGCGTCGGTGGCGGGCTGGATGCTGGAACATTGGGTGTTGCAACCGTTTGATCTGGGTTTTCTGCGGATTTTGTCGTTTATTTTGGTGATTGCGGCGACGGTGCAATTTACCGAAATGGTGATTAAGAAGGTGTCGCCCGCGCTGTATCAGGTGCTGGGGATTTTCCTGCCGCTGATTACCACCAATTGCGCGGTATTGGGGGTGGCTCTGCTGAATGTGCAGGAACAGCACAGTTTTCTGCAAACCTTGCTGTATGGCTTTGGTTCTGCGGTGGGTTTCACGCTGGTGCTGGTGATTTTTGCGGGTTTGCGGGAACGGTTGGCGTTGGCGCAAGTGCCAGCCGCGTTTGGCGGGTTGCCGATTGCGTTCATTGTTGCCGGGTTGCTGTCGCTGGCGTTTATGGGCTTTGCGGGACTGGCGAGCCAATAGGAAAGGGAGAAAGAGCATGACTGCGATTCTGATTTTGATGACCTTGGGGTTGTTGCTGGGTGGGCTGTTAGGGCTGGCAGGCCAGTATTTCAAGGTGGAAGGCAACCCGTTACAGGAAGAAATTGAATCCCTGCTGCCCGGTTCGCAGTGTGGGCAGTGCGGCTTTCCCGGTTGCAGCCCGGCGGCGGAGGCGATTGCCAATGGTGCAGCCCCCGTGACCGCTTGCCCGCCCGGTGGCAAGGCGTTGGCGGAAACGCTGGCGGCAAAACTGGGTGTCAGCATTGACCTTTCCGGGGTGGCGGATAAGGGGCCGATGATTGCGTATGTGCATGAAAACTTGTGCATCGGCTGCACCAAGTGCTTTAAACGTTGCCCGACGGATGCGATTTTGGGCAGTTCCAAGCAGATTCATGCGGTATTTGCGGATGCTTGTACCGGCTGTGAGAAGTGCTTTGAAGTTTGCCCAACGGAATGTATTGAAATGCGCCCACTGACGCATACGGTGCAGACGTGGTACTGGCCGAGTCCGGCGGTGGGTGGCATCGCCTAAGCCATGCTACAATCTGGTAAGGTATAAGGTATTGGCGAAACTGAGATTACGCAAATCACCTTCACAACGTCCATCACTGATGGCTTTGCTATTCACCAACAGCAGCTAATGCATAATCCAGCAAATCATCACTAAAATGGGCTTTAGATAAGCGCAATATTTCGACATGAGGCTTGAGCGAGGGAATGATGCCTTTACGCTTGGCTTCGATCAGGACACCAAGGCTGCCAATGATTTTGACATGATTGAGCTTTGCTACCTTACGCCCTGCCTTCTCATCAATGAGCAAATAATCAGCCTGAAGGTGTTTATACAGGGCGATGGATGTCAGTTCACCTTTGTCTAGCGAATCGCCCCCGATGATGTAGTTGTCCAGATTCAGCCCGACGATTTTCCCCTGCAAATACGCTGCAAGTTTGTCCGAACCCGGTTTGTTGCCGATCGTCACTTCCTCATACACAGTTTGTGAAACCTTGACCTCATTGAACAACTGTTCCAGCACATCCAGACAATCACAAATTGCCAAGGCAACCAAGGGCGATGCGTCCGCGACAATAATCACGCCAACTCCTTTGCCAGCATGTCAATTTCAGACTGTAATTCTTCGGTGCTTTCATAGGTTTGCGGTTCAACGTCCCGCTTGCGGCATTCATACAGGAATTCGTAACGATCCATATTGCCGACGAATTCAATAGCCGCCCCTGCCGAGAATCGTCCCCGCCGATAAAGATCGATGGCGGTGTTAAGTTTGAGCAAACGTACAAGTTCTACAGGTGACTGGTAAATAAAGAATTTTTCTGGAATATCAAGCGTCAATTGCATGGTGCTTCTCCATCAGCGGTATCTTGAAATGATCATACTACGCTTATGTTGGTTCAGCTATCTACCCTCACCATCATCTGTCGGCTACCGATGTAACAAACCCTACATTTCTCACTTTTTGTCGTAAACGCCCTCACTAATCCACACTATCAGCCTAATAATTTCAATGAGATGGGAGGTGATGAAGCCGCTGGCATATCTCCTGCATAACTTCACCCCATAGCCATTTCCGGGAAAATCTCATGGGATTCCTAGCACCCCAAAAAATCAGCAAGCTGTTCCGCATCCGTGGCGGCGTACACCCGCACGACTGCAAGACCCTGAGCGCGGACAAAGCCATCGAAGACCTGCCGATGCCCAGCCTGTTGCACATTCCCTTGCAGCAGCACATCGGCGCGGCGGCAAAACCGGCGGTCAAGCGCGGCGATCATGTCCTCAAAGGTCAATTGCTCGCCAACAGCCAAGGGATGATTTCCGCGCCCATCCATGCCCCTACTTCCGGGCGTGTGGTCGGGGTCGGGCATTACCCCGCGCACCACGCTTCCGGTCTGTCGGTACACACCATCACCTTGCAACCGGACGGCAAGGATGAATGGGTGGAACTTTCCCCGCCTGCTGACCCGTTCACCCTCGACCCCGCCGAAATCGCCACCCGTGTCGCCGCTGCCGGAATCGTTGGCATGGGCGGCGCAACCTTCCCCTCTGCCGTCAAACTCAATCTGCGCAACCGTTACAAGCTGCATACGCTGGTGATTAATGGCGCGGAATGCGAACCCTACCTGACCTGCGATGACCGGGTAATGCGCGAATATTCCGCCAACGTCATCGACGGCATCCGCCTCATGGCTTACGCGCTGGGGGTAGAAAATATCATCATCGGCATCGAAAACAACAAGCCGCAAGCCCAAGCGGCGATGTGCGCAGCCGCCACCGCTTTTCCCAATATCCAGGTGGTCGGCTTGCCGATGCGCTACCCGATGGGGTCGGAAAAGCATCTGGTGCAAACCCTCACCGGGCTGGAAACACCTGCGCGTGGCTTGACGGCGGACATCGGCATTGTGGTGCATAATCCGGCAACCGCCTTGGCAGTCCGTGATGCCTTGCGCGAAGGCAAACCGCTGGTGTCGCGCGTCGTCACCGTCTCCGGCGGGGCAGTACGCCAGCCACGCAACCTGCGGGTATTGCTCGGCACCAAAGTGCAGGACGTGATCGACCATTGCGAAGGTTTCAACACCGAACCTGCCCGTCTGATCAGCGGCGGGCCGATGATGGGCAACCTGCTGCCCGATACCCGCGTGCCGCTGGTGAAAGGTTGCAACGGCATCCTCGCCCTCACCGCCAAAGAAGTGTCGGAAAATCAGGAATCGCCCTGCATCCGCTGCGCCAGTTGCGTACAAGCCTGCCCGTGCGGGCTGTTGCCGCTGGACATGGCCGCCAATGCCCGCGCTGGCAACCTCGATGCCGTCACCAAGCTGGGGCTGATGGATTGCATCGCGTGCGGCTCGTGTTCCTACGTTTGCCCCGCGCACATCCCGCTGGTGCAATACTTCAACTACGCCAAGGGTGAACTTGCCAACCGCCAACGCGCCAAGCATAAGCAGGATGAAACCAAACGCCTGATTGAACAGCGCAACGAACGCATGGCAGCGCAAGAACGGGCGAAGAAGGAAATGATGGAACGCCGCAAACGCGAAGCCGCCGCCAAAAAAGCCGCCGCAGCGGCTGCCGCTGCTAAAACCGCACAGGAGGCAAGCGCATGAGCCTGTTGATTTCCAGCCCACACACCCATTCCGGCAAAAGCGTGCATACCACCATGTTGCTGGTGATGCTGGCACTTGCCCCAGCGACCATTTTCGGTTTGTACCTGTTCGGTTTGCCTGCCATCAGCCTGTTTCTGATCACCATCCTCGGCTGCGTGCTGGCGGAAGCGATTGCCTTGAAAATCATGGGCAAGCCCGTCGGCAAATACCTCAGCGACGGTTCGGCAATCCTCACCGGCTGGTTGCTGGCGATGAGCTTGCCACCGACTGCACCTTGGTGGATCGGGCTGTTGGGCGCATTCCTCGCCATCATTATTGGCAAGCAAGTGTTCGGCGGTATCGGGCAAAACCTGTTTAACCCGGCGATGGTGGCGCGGGTAGCGTTGCTGATTTCCTTCCCGCTGGAAATGACTACTTGGGTGACGGTCGATGGGGTGAGCGGCGCAACCCCGCTGGGGCATATCCGCACGGAAACCGGACAAGGGCATACCTTGTCCAGCCTTGCCGAGCATTTGCCCAGTGTCAGCGACATGGGGCTGGGGATGATGGGCGGCAGTATGGGCGAAACCTCAGCGGTGTTGCTGTTACTCGGCGGCTTGTTCCTGTTGTGGAAACGCATTATTACCTGGCACATTCCGGTGTCACTGCTCGGCACCTTGTTGCTGTTGGCGGGGATCATGCACGCCGTCAACCCCGACGTTTACCCTGGTGTGGAGGTGCATTTGCTGGCGGGGGCTACCTTGCTGGGCGCGTTTTTCATTGCTACCGATTTGGTCACGTCACCTGTGTCAGCGACCGGACAACTGATTTTCGGCGCGGGTTGTGGCTTGCTGGTGTACGTGATTCGTACATGGGCAGGCTACCCCGAAGGCATGGCGTTCGCGGTATTGCTGATGAACGCACTCACCCCGCTGATTGACCACTATTTCCGCCCACGCATTTACGGACGTGACCGCAAGGGCGAACCGCTCAACTATGCCAGCGGGGAGAACAAATAATGACGACTGAAGCCAAAACCCCAGACAAAACTCCGCTGCTGGAACGCATCCCTTACCAAGCTATCCTGTTGGGTACGTGCGCCGCAATTGCTGCCGCCTTGCTGCTGGGGGTGGATAACGCCACTCGCGAACCGATTGCGCAGCGCAAGATGGAAGACCTGCAACAATCGCTGGCACAAGTCGTGCCGGATGATTTACACGACAACAATATGGTGGCAAAACCGCTGCTGCTCAAAGGTGCAGATGGTAAGGACGTAACCATCTACCAAGGTACAAAAGCAGGCAAAGTCACCGCGCTGGTGTGGGAAACCATCGGCTTCGGCTATGCGGGCGAAATCCGCACCATCATTGCCCTTGACCCGCAAGGCAAAATCCTCGGCACGCGGGTGCTGTCACACAAGGAAACACCGGGGCTGGGCGACAAAATTGAAGCCGCCAAGGCAGACTGGATTACCCAATTTACTGGACTGTCACTGGGCAATCCGCCCGCAGACCAGTGGAAGGTGAAAAAGGACGGTGGGCAATTCGATCAGTTCAGCGGTGCAACCATTACCCCGCGTGCGGTGGTGAAAAGCCTGCACGCAGCCTTGCAATTTTTTGAAGCCCACAAGGCGGAAATGCTGGAGGTGAAACCATGAGTACTGACTATAAACGCCTCACCCGTGATGGGTTGTGGGACAACAACGTGGTGTTTGCGCAAGGCTTGGCACTGTGCCCGACGCTGGCTGTGACCAGCACCGCCACCAATGGCTTGGGCATGGGGCTGGCAACCACGGCAGTGCTGGTGGTTTCCAACCTGCTGGTGTCGTCGGTGCGCCATATTGTCAGCCCGGCGGTGCGGATTCCGGTTTACATTGTGCTGATTGCTACCCTGGTGACGCTGGTGGATATGGCACTGAATGCGTGGGTGCATGAGCTGTACAAGGTATTGGGCTTGTTCATTGCGCTGATTGTGGTCAACTGTGCGATTTTGGGGCGGGCGGAGTCGTTTGCGTCCAAGAACTCGCCCGTGCCGTCAATGGTGGATGGGTTGATGATGGGGCTGGGGTTCACGCTGGCCTTGGTGATCCTCGGTGGCGTGCGCGAAGTGCTGGGTAGCGGCACGTTATTTGCTAGTGCGTCATTGTTGTTGGGCAAAGCGTTTTCCTTCATGGAATTGACCATCATCCCCGGTTACAAGGGCTTTTTGCTGATGATTTTGCCGCCGGGTGGGTTTATGGCATTGGGTTTACTGCTGGCGGGGAAGCGGGTGTGGGATGGGAGAAAAGCATGAACGTGGGAATCGCTTACGCGGATAAATTTAAACAGACGTGGCTGAAGCTGGAAGTGCCGGAAGGCAGCACCATCAAGGAAGCGATTGAACATTCCGGTTTGCTCAAGCAGTTCCCGGACATTGATCTGGAACATCAGGCGGTGGGGATTTTTGGCAAAATCAGCAAGCTGGATACCAAAGTAGCGGATGGCGACCGGGTGGAGATTTACCGCCCGATTACGGCTGACCCGGAAACGGTGGAACGGCGTGATCGCAATAATGATGACGAATGATAGGGATGAAGGATGAGTAGTGATGATTTGGCAGAGAAAGTCCTCCAGACTGCGGTGCAAGCTGCTGTGATCTGTCAGGAACTCAACCGGCAAATCCTCAAGCTGGGTTTTCCGCCGGAACGTGCCGAGGTGACGCTGGGTAGCCATGTGCAATACAGCCTGCAACGCGACACGTTTTCAGGGCTGGATTCGCTGCTGGGGGTGTGGATGCACCCCACCAGCGGCTACAAAACGGGTTCGCTGCTGTTCCATGCGGACGGCACGTTCTTTGCCGAATACGACGTGTTGCAGCCGCACCCGACCAAGCGTCAGTGGTTTGTGGAAGCGGTGACGGTGTGGGGCAAAGGGGATGACATCAAGGGCGACCCGCGTTTGTTGCCTGCGTTGGGGGAATAACACGCCATTGCATCGAGTAACCTAGTATCTAGTATCGGTGATGGTAATCTTCGTACCACGAGGATCACCTTTTAAGGAAATCACCATGAAACTGTTTAAACAAACCCTGCTTGCCGCTGCCATCGCTTTCAGTACTGCCGGTGCTTGGGCAGATGAAGTGCAAGTTGCTGTTGCCTCCAACTTCACCAAGCCTTTAGAAGCCATTGCGGAAAAATTCAAAGCTGCCAGTGGGCATGAGTTGAAAATCTCTGCCGGTGCAACAGGCAAGCTGTACGCGCAGATTGCTAACGGCGCACCGTTTGAGGTCTTTCTTTCGGCTGATAGCAAGACCCCGACAAAACTGATTGAAGACAAATTGGCAACAGCCGACTCTCAGTTTACCTACGCTTTCGGCAAACTGGTGTTGTGGAGCAGTACCGACGGTTATGTGGATGCCAATGGTGAGGTATTGAGCAAAGGCGACTTCAAGCATCTGGCGATTGCTAACCCCAAAACCGCACCTTATGGTGCAGCGGGGATGGCAGTGATGGAAAAATTAGGGTTGACTGCCGCTATCACGCCCAAACTGGTGACAGGTGAAAACATTACCCAGACCTTTGATTTTGTGTCGACGGGCAATGCCGAACTCGGCTTTGTAGCGCTGTCGCAAGTGCAACAAGATGGCAAACTCAAAAGCGGTTCGGCGTGGGTTGTGCCCGCAGAGATGTATCAACCATTGGCGCAAGACGCGGTATTGTTAACCAAGGGCAAGGATAACGCCGCTGCTCAAACCTTGTTGGATTACCTGCAAGGGGCAGAGGCACGAGCCATTATCAGCAGTTACGGTTACGATTTGCCTGAAACAACGCCTGAGACACAATAATCATGCTGTCTCCTAGTGACTGGTCGGCTATTTGGCTTACGGTCAAATTAGCCGGATTGACCACCTTGATTTTGTTGGTAATCGGTACACCGCTGGCATGGCATCTGGCGCGTACTCGCCGCTGGTGGAAAGCCCCCTTGAGTGCTGTGGTGGCGTTGCCGATTGTATTGCCACCGACGGTGATCGGGTTTTATTTGTTAATTACCTTGGGGCCAAAAGGGCCGATTGGGCAATTGACCGACTCATTGGGGTGGGGGACGTTGCCGTTTAGCTTTACCGGTTTGCTGGTGGCATCGGTGTTCTATTCGCTGCCGTTTGTGGTGCAACCCATTCAAAATGCGTTTGAAACGCTGGATATGCGTCTGATGGAGGCGGCAAGCACGTTGCGGGCAACACCGCTGGATGCGTTTTTCAGCGTGGCAATACCGATGGCGCGACCCGGTTTTCTCACGGCTTCCATTTTGGGATTTGCGCATACCGTGGGTGAATTCGGCGTGGTGCTGATGATTGGTGGCAATATTCCCGACAAAACCCGTGTGGTATCGGTGCAAATTTACGATCACGTCGAGGCGATGGAATACGCGCAAGCCCACTGGCTGGCTGGCGGTATGGTGGTGTTTTCCTTCATCGTATTATTGCTGATGTATACCCTCAATCGGGGGATTAGGATGCCGAAAATATGACGCATACCGCACTTGCACACGTAGATGCACGCTTTCAATTGGCGTTTGAAGGCTTTCAATTGGCGGTGGATTTGCAATTGCCGGGGAGCGGGGTAACGGCATTGTTTGGGCATTCCGGCTCTGGCAAAACCACCTTGTTGCGTTGCATTGCGGGGTTACAACGCCCGGACAGCGGTTTTTTGCAAGTACGGGGGCAAGTGTGGCAAGACAGCACGAAGGGTGTGTTTTTGCCGCCCCACCAACGCCCCCTAGGGTATGTCTTTCAGGAAGCCAGCCTGTTCCCGCATTTGACTGCCCGCAAGAACATTGATTACGGGCGTAAACGCACAGCCCAAGCCGCCACTGCGGTCGAATTGGAGGCGATCGTGGCGATGTTGGGGATTGAACATTTATTGGATAAAATCCCCGCGCAATTGTCTGGGGGGGAACGCCAGAGGGTCGGCATTGCCCGCGCCCTTGCCCTCAAGCCGCAAGTGTTGCTGATGGATGAGCCACTCGCTGCCCTCGACCTCAAGCGCAAGCAGGAAATCCTGCCGTTTCTGGAACGCTTGCAGCGCGAACTCGATATTCCCATTCTGTACGTGACGCATTCACCGCAGGAAGTGACCCAACTCGCCGACCATCTGGTGGTGCTGGAGACTGGCAAGGTGGTGGCTTCGGGCGCATTGGCGGAGGTGTTGACGCGGCTGGATTCGCCAATGTCGCAAGGCAAAGAAGCCTCCAGCGTATTGCAAGTGAAAGTGTGGGATCACGAGCCAGCGTTTCACCTCAGCCACGTCGGTTTTGCCGGGGGCGTTATCAGCTTGCCTTACCAGCAGGCAACTGCCGTCGGTACACCGTTGCGTTTACGCATTGATGCCCGTGATGTCAGTTTGACGCTGCAACAACCGGTGCAAACCAGCATCCTCAACGTGTTGCCCGCCACCATTAGCGGCATGGCAAAGCCTGTGTCTGGGCAAGTGGTGGTGAGGTTGAACCTAGGCGGCGTGCCATTGCTGGCACACATTACCCAGAAATCTGCGGTGCAATTGGGGTTGAAGGTGGGGATGACGGTGTTCGCGCAAATCAAGGCGACGGCAATTGTGTAAGACTACGCTTACACGGTGACCTCAAGTTGAATGGTTTCAGGCTCACGGTATTCCAGCGCAATTTCAGCCTCACCCTGCACCACTTCCGCTGTCACCACGCAACGCGCCACGTTTGCTTCCGACGGCAAGGTAAACATCAGTTTGCGCAGCATCCCTTCCAGCACCCCGCGCAAACCACGCGCACCCGTACCATGTGCAATCGCCTTCTGCGCAATCGCCCGCAGTGCATCGTTGGTGAATTCCAGTTCCGCATTATCCAGCGCGAACAGTTGCTGGTATTGCTTGGTCAGGGCGTTTTGCGGCTCGGTGAGGATGCTGATCAGCGCATCTTCGTCGAGGTCGTGCAGGGCGGTAATCACCGGGAAGCGCCCGATGAATTCGGGGATCAGGCCGAAATGGCGCAAATCTTCCGGCTGCACTTCACTGAACAGGCGTAGCTTGTCGGCGAGTTTTTCGGCTTCGGTCGGGTTGCTGTGGGCTGCGTGGAAACCAATGCCTTTTGCGCCCGGTTTCAGGCGTTTTTCCAGCAGCTTTTCCAGCCCGGAGAACGCGCCACCAACGATGAACAGGATATTGCGCGTGTCCAGCATCACTGGAGCCTGGTCTTTGCGGCCTTTGGCGGGGACTTTGACCGGCGTGCCTTCCACCAGTTTGAGCAGGGCTTGTTGTACGCCTTCACCGCCCACGTCGCGGGTTCCGTGCGAGTTTTCACCGCTGCGGGCGAGTTTGTCGATTTCGTCGATGTAAACAATGCCCCATTCCGCCAATTCCTTGTTACCGTCGGCGCTGTCGAGCAGGCGGGAAATGATGCTTTCCACATCTTCACCGACGTAGCCTGCTTGCGTCAAGGTGGTGGCGTCGGCGATGACGAACGGTACGCCCACAATCCGCGCCAGGGTACTTGCCAGCAAGGTTTTGCCGGTACCGGAAGGCCCCAGCAGCAAGATGTTGGATTTATCGAGTTCCACCACGGACTTGTTGGGGTGGGTGCAGATGCGTGGCTGGTCGGTTTCGACCCGCAGGCGTTTGAAGTGGTTGTAGACCGCCACCGAGAGGGTTTCCTTGGCGCTGTCCTGACCGATTACGTAGCGGTCGAGGATGGCCTTGATCTCCAGCGGTTTGGGGGAATCTTTTAGCGGTTCGCTCATGCTGCGCTTGCGGCTCCAGGTACTGATAACCTGATGGGCAAGGCGCACACAAGCTTCACAAATGTGCCCGTTCATGCCTGCGATCAGCGGGATGTGGGCAGTTTGCACTTGTCCGCAGAAGGAACAGGCGGGTGTGGTGTCGCTCATGGGGATACCTCCGGGGTGGTGCTGGCTTCGAGTTGTTTCAGCCATGCCTTTTGGCAGTTGCGCTGGGCGCGTTCCTGCAACAAGGCGCGGATTTGCGGCTTGGCCTGGGTGAGGGAAACCTGTTGTGCGGGGTAGATGTGTTCGCACAGCAGCAGGTGGAAACCGAGTTCGGTTTCGATCGGTGCGCTGACTTGCCCCGCACTCAGGGCGAACAGCGCGGCATCAAGTTTCGGGTAGAGTTTGCCGTAAGGCAGGTTGCCGAGTTTGCCGCCCTCCATCGCGGTCGGGCATTCGGAATACTGGCGTGCCAGCTTGCCGAACTGTTTGGCGTTGCCAGTGGCCTGGGCAGCAATCTTGCGGATGCGTTGCAGCACGGTGTCGTACTGGTTTTCCGGGTAGTCATTGTTGACCGTGATGAGGATCTGCCGCACCAGCCGGGTTTCGGGCTGGAGGAAACGGCTGCGGTTCATTTCGTAATAAAGCTGTACGTCAATGTCGTTGATGGTGATGCTGCGGGCGGCAACTTTTTGCAGGATGCCATCGAACAGCAGTTCGCGTTGCAAGGCTTGGCGCAAAGTGTCGGGGGTCAGGCCGTTCTGGCTGAGGTCGATGGTGAAGTCTTCGTCGTTGGGATAGCGGTCGGCGATTTCCTGCAAGGCCATGTCCACCCGTTCGGGCTGGATGAGGATCTGGCTGGCTTCGGGGCTTTGCAAGGCGAGTGATTCGAGCTGGAAACTGCGGTCGGCGCGTTGGCAGACGCGGTTGAATTCCTGTTCATCCAGATTCGGTAGGTTTTTCTGAAAGGTTTCCAGCGCGTTGCGCAACAGGTGGTAGCGGTAGGCGGGCGGCTTGCCCATGACGGCGAAACTGAGGTTAGGCATCGGGGTCATCCTCGCATGGAGAGAAATTCTCCCCCCTCCCTAACCCTCCCCCGCAAGGGGTGAGGGAACAAGATGCACTCCCATCTTCCTCTTCACCCCCTTCACCCCTTGTGGGGGAAGGGCCGGGGATGGGGGCTTCTTCCAGCAACTTTTCAGGAACTTGCAGCGTCCGACCGGGAAAGCGCACATGGTAGGCGAAGCCTGTGGGCAAGCCGCTGATCACTTTGAGGATTTCGCCGACATCGCCGGGGTTGGCGATGACTTCGCCCTCAATGGCAAGGGTGACTTTGGTAGTCACTTTGTCGCGGAATTCGTAGAGGCTGGGTTCCCACGGGTCATCCCCGCCAATCAGCTCTTCTTCGCGGCAACCGACGGTTTTTTGTTCGTCGAGGAAATGCACCGAGTAGATGATCTGGTCTTGCAAGAAGGTGCCGACATCACGCACGTAGCCAACACTGCCACGCCGCACCAGCAGTTTGCCGATGGTTGCACCGTAAAACGTGCCATCGTCGCGCACGTTGCGGATCACGCGCACTTTCGCGCCGTATTCGTACTGGGGCATGGCGTCACCCCTGCCCGAACAGGCTTTCCAGCGGGATGAAAGCGGTTTGCGGCTCGTTCATGCGGTAGACCTTCAGCACTTTTTCGGTCTTGGCATCGGAATCAACGAAGTCGCCATACGCCTTGGTCAGCAGGCGGGTGTACTGTTCGCGCAGGGCATCGTCGTCGCTGGCGACTGGCTCTTTCGCCAGATAGTTGTGGAAGCGTTGCAGGATGTGCAGGCGGTTGACGTGAACCACGGTCTGGTCAAACGGGATGTCGAAGTAGTTGAGGAAGTCTTCGGCGCTGACCAGTTCTTCGAGGTCGAGGGAGAGGTCGGTATCGGTCATGTCGTGCTCCTGTTGCCAAATGGGGAAGATCAAGCAAGGGGCGTGCCATGTGTGGTAATTACATATTATTCAAGCTCTTGGGTGTTGTTGTAATGGGGTATGTAGGGTTTGGCACAGGGTTGGGAGGCAGGGGATTGTGGGGAAAAGGACATTTTGTTCAAGCTCACGCCGCTTTTTGCTGGGGCAAATGCACATCCACCACGATTTCTGAATAGGGCGTAAAGATTTTGCCGTTGGCATCACGTTCGATGGCAAGCCATTCCATCAGGCGTTCCACGTCGTTGTGGACGTTTTTGTAGTCGCGTTGCAAGGTGCGGGCGAGTTCGGCAATGCTCATTGCGCCGTGTTCGCGTAACGTTGCCAGCAAGTCCCAGCGTTTAGGAGTGAAAACACTGAGCATCTGGCTGACGTTTTTGAAGCCTACGCCGAAGTAAGGGGCGGGTTCTTCGCCGATCTCCAACCGTTCCATCATCTGTTGGGCGAGTGCTAATGAGGACTGGATGCCAGAGCCGACTTTGATGGTTAGAATACGTTCGCTCATGTGTTTACCCCTTCAATATCTTGCATGAAATCCGCCACCAAACGGACTGGACTTTGAAAATCATAGGATAGTTCAAGCCCTCGGATATGCTTGTGGTCGCCCTTGCCGCGTTCGTTGTCGTAGCCGACCACCCTCTCACCATCGACGATGTAGACCAGTCGATATTTGAATGGATGCTCCGACGGCGGAACAGGCTTGGGAACGTGCCAGATCACGATTTCCACGAAACCTTGGGCATATTCTTCTTTGGTGTGCAGTAGTTTGGTAGCTGGCATGGGAATATTGTGGCATTGCAGGTTTATGGTGTAAAGAACCATATTTATTCTGCTGAAATCCCCCTCCATTCGTGCCAAAATGCTTGCATTGACCTCAATCACGAACTGGACTTACATGGCAGAACTCCCCACCAAAGAAGACCTTGAGACGCTTTGTCGCGAGAAAGGACATGATATGCTGGTGTGGTATGCGTGGAGGAATGCCCTACGAGCATTACCTATTTTGGACTGCTTATCGCTAATAAAAATTTGGCCACAGAACACGGTTCGACATATAACTCGGATAACGTCACCATCACTGCCGACCAACGCCAAATCATCAGTTCTGTGCTGGATGAAATGCTATGCCACAAAGCTCACCTATCCGATGATGTGCTGGAAGCCGTTTACGATGTGCGCAAAGCGGTGAAATCCGACGAAAAGCAGCCAACAGAGAAAAGCCAATCGGTGTTAGGTAAACTCTGGGGTGGTTTGCGTGAACTGACCAACGTTGCCAAAGACATGACCGATGTTGGTGGCTTCGTTGTTGAACATCAGGCAGCGATTGGCACGGCAGTGACTGCGGCGGCAGCTTTGCTTTCCTGAACTAACGGTATTTATGCTAGAAGTATAACGTATGCAAAACCCTTCCTACCAATTCCAGCCCTCCGCCCAGTTGACCAGCAAACTGGCAGCTATCGACGCCGCGCAAGCCGACATCCAGCATTTGCGCACGCAACAGCCTGACCGCTGGCAACCCCTCCAGCAAAAACTCCGCGCCGAATGGACGTATGACAGCAACGCCATCGAAGGCAGCACCCTGACGCTGGGTGAAACCATCTTCTTTTTACAGGAAGGGCTGACGGTCGAGGGCAAGCCGTTCAAGGACTTTCTCGATGCCCGCAATCATGCCGAAGCCATCGACCTGCTGTTTGATGTGGTAGCGCAGAAACGCACCATCAGCGAAGGGCTGATCAAGGAACTCAATGCCTTATTGCTGGCTGGCGTGCAATCTACCCCTGCACTGAATTCTCAATGGCAACGGGTACAAAAGCTCGCCACGCCGGGGCAGTATAAATCGCAGCCGAACCATGTGTTGCAACAGGATGGTTCAATCCACCATTACATCGAACCGTTACAAGTCCCACTGGAAATGCAGCAATTATGTGACTGGGTAAACGCAAATCTGAACCAGCTTCATGCCGTCACGGTAGCGGGAATTGCCCACTACAACATGGTGCGAATTCACCCCTTCGATGATGACAATGGGCGGGGGGCGCGGATATTGATGAACCTGATTTTGATGATTCAGGGCTATACCCCCGTGATTGTGCGCAACACCAAGCGGCGGATTTACCTGCAAGCCCTCGCAGCGGCGGATAGGGGCGACATCGAACCGTTTCTGGATTTCATTGCTGATTCCATGTTGGATACACAGCGGGTGATTCTGGCGGAATTGCATTAGCCCAGCCGGGGTTGGCGATGACTTCGCCCGCAATGGGCGAGGGTGACTTTGGTGGTCACTTTGTCGCGGAATTCGTAACGGCTGGTCAGCGGCAATGACAACAGCAAAGCCACCAGCACAAACCCGGCAGAAAACCACAAACAGCCTTCCAGCCCATAGTGCTGATAACTCCAGCCGGACAACACTGTTCCAGCCAGTCTGCCGCCTGCATTCGCCATGTAATAGAACCCGACCTTCAGCGCCACCTTGTCATGGTCAGCATAGGCCAAGATCAAGTAGGAATGCAGCGCGGAATTGAGGGCGAACACCACCCCGAACAGTAATAGCCCGGCAACCAGCACTGTTCCGGCAGCCCAGCCTTGCCCCAATGCGCCAGCGATCCCTGCCGGAACTAGCAGCAACGCCAATGCCCAGAATTGCGCAGCACCCGCACCCGGCGCGTGTTCTTTCAAGCGTAACAAGGCAGGCGCACTGGCCTGCACAATGCCATACCCAATCACCCACGCTGCCATGAACGTACCCACCTGCATGAAGCTCCAGCCTAGCACGCTCGCCATGAACACGGGTACAGCCACCACGAACCACACATCCCGCGCTCCGAACAGGAAGAACCGCGCTGCCGACAGCCAGTTGATGGCGGCATTATTGGCAAACACCTGGGAAAACTTGGGCTTGGCTTTCGACTTGCCGATTTCTTCCGGCAACAGAGCCAATGTCACCAACGTTACCGCAAACAAGCCACCCGCCAGGATCAGCAACGCATACTGGAACCCGGCAACTTGCAGCAACGCTGCCCCAAGGAAAAAACCAGCTCCTTTCAGCGCATTTTTGGAGCCGGTCAGCACCGCTACCCACTTGAACAAACGGGCATCCGCATCGGCAGGAACCAGTGTTTTCACACTGGCTTTGGCGGACATCTTGTTCAAGTCTTTGGCAATGCCGGAAAGGGCTTGCGCAAACATCACATACGGTACAGACAGCAAGTGAGTGGGAACGAGCATCCCCAACGCCACGATTTGCATCAGCATCCCCATGTGCATGGTGACATTCAGACCCAGCCGCGCCGCCAGCCAACCGCCTACCAGATTGGTGACGATGCCGAAAAATTCGTAGAACAGGAACAGCATCGCCACCTGAAACGGCGAGTAGCCCAATTGGTGGAAATACAGCACCACCAGCATACGGATTGCGCCATCGGTCAGGGTGAATGCCCAGTAGCCGAACGTGACGGTCAGGTAATTGCGCAGGTCAATGTTCATCAGAGACTCGCAGCCACTTTCGCCGCCAATTCCATCATGCGGTTCATGTAGCCCCATTCATTGTCGTACCACGCATAAACTTTCACCTGCGTGCCGTCGATGACCATGGTGGAAGGCGCGTCGATGATGGATGACAGCGGGTTGCCTTTGTAATCCACCGACACCAGTGGGCGTTCTTCGTAACCCAGAATGCCTTTCAGGTAGGTTTCAGACGCTTCCTTGAAATAGCCATTCAGTTCTTCCGCTGTCACTTCCCGTGCTGCTTCAAACACAAAATCGGTCAGGGAAGCATTCAGCAAAGGAATCCGCACCGCATGGCCGTTGAGCTTGCCTTGCAGTTCCGGGAAGATTTTGGTGATGGCCTTGGCGGAACCGGTGGTGGTCGGGATCATGGATTCGCCGCAAGCCCGCGCCCGGCGCAAATCCTTGTGTCCCTTGTCGATGATGGTCTGGGTATTGGTGATGTTGTGCAGCGTGGTCATGCAGCCGTGCTTGATGCCGACCTTTTCGTGCATGACTTTCACCACTGGCGCAAGGCAGTTGGTGGTGCAGGAAGCAGCTGTTAGCAAGTGATGCTCTTCCGGCTTGTACCAATCGTCATTCACGCCGTAGACGATGTTCAGTGCACCTTCGACCGGTGCAGCCACGATAACCTTTTTCACACCCTGGTCGAAATACGCCTGTAACTGCTCAACCTTGCGGAACTTGCCAGTGCATTCCAACACGATGTCACAGCCCGACCAGTCCGTTTCACTGATCGCCTTGTTGGAGGTGTAGGCAATCGTTTTGCCATCAGCAAACATATTGGCATCATCCGCACTGCATTCCGGCTGCCAGATGCCTTGTACGGAATCGAATTTCAGTAAGTGTGCGGAAGTGGTCGCATTACCCGCAATTTCATTGACCTGTGTGAACGTGAAAGCCGGATTACCCCACGCCGCGCGGATGCCTAGACGCCCCATGCGCCCGAAGCCATTGATGCCGATGTTTGCCATGATTTTCTCCAAAGTCTGTTGTCATGGGGTGCGTTATATGCGCTTGTGCGAATATATTTGAATAGCTGTCATCATAAGTTCATTTTGCTATATGCCTGCGAGGTAGGTGCGACCGCGCTATACTGCCCATCATCCTCAATCACCACCGAATGATTATGCAACTGGAAGTCTTCACCAAAGCTCTTGCTGACCAAACCCGCCTGCGCATCCTGTTGTTGCTGGCAAGCGGGCGTGAATTATGCGTTTGTGAACTCACACAAGCCTTGGAACTGGCGCAACCGAAGATTTCCCGCCATCTCGCCATTCTGCGCGAAAGCGGTTTGCTGCAAGACCGCAAAGCCGGATTGTGGGTGTATTATCGCCTGCACCCTGACCTACCCACTTGGGCTGGAACTGCCTTGGGCAACCTGTATTCAGGCAGCATGACTGAAACCCTGTTTCAGCTAGATCAGCAGCGTTTGGAGAATGCCAGCCGCACCGGGGAAAACTGTGCAGGCTGAATGGATACTTCACTACCTGAAACCACACTCTTTAGTATATCTGCTAAATCGAATATTATAAACTTCCTGATCGTGCAAGGCGACAAACCGTATGACGAGGAATATGCCTTATGAGTGATATGCGTAACAATCCAACCCCACCCTTGCATCCTTCCATCGTCGCGCTGGTGTCACTGGCGGCTGGCATTGCAGCAAAGCACCCGGCAATGGGGCTGTGCCAACTGCAACGTCTGCGCTCCTTGGGCGTGTCTGAAGATCACATCAATACCGTAGTAGACATTGCCCGCCATATCCGTGACGAAGCTGCACAGAAGCTGGATACGGCTTTTGATGAGCAGTCCGTTGCTGCGCCTGTGGTGGAAGCAGGTGGTGCTTGTTGCACACCGACGGCATCCGGGCAAGCGTGCTGCTAACGTTAGGAGACGACCGATGCAATCCATCCAACAATTACGACGCTTTCCCGAGCAACAACCGTTGCTGTTCCTGCTGCTGGCAGTCGTGGTGTGGTTTTTGTTGTACCGCTCGCTGATTCCGGCTTCGGAAGCATTGGTTGCTGCACTGCCTGTTGAGCGTGATAGCCACCTTGGTGGGGCGTTGCAGTTCTTTTTCTATGACATGCCGAAAGTGTTGCTGCTACTGATCGGCATTGTGTTTGTGATGGGTATTATTCACACTTTCATCTCACCAGAACGTACCCGTGCCATGCTCTCCGGTAAGCGGTTGGGCGTGGGCAATGCGATGGCGGCAACCTTGGGAATCGTCACCCCATTTTGTTCCTGTTCTGCCGTGCCGTTGTTTATCGGCTTTTTGCAAGCAGGTGTGCCGCTGGGTGTGACATTCTCATTCCTGATTGCTGCGCCGATGGTGAATGAAGTTGCGCTGATCCTGCTATTCGGTTTGTTTGGCTGGAAAGTTGCCGCGTTGTATCTGGTTATGGGTTTGCTGATTGCGATTTTCTCAGGGATGTTGATAGGCAGGCTGAACATGGAGCAATACCTCGAAGATTGGGTTCGTCAGATGCAAAATACCCAATCCGCTGGCAATGTCGGTGCAAGTGCGATGTCTTGGGGGGAACGCATCCAGCACGGTTTCGGGCATGTGCGCGAAATCGTCGGAAAAGTCTGGCCTTACATCGTGCTTGGCGTTGGTTTGGGGGCGCTGATCCACGGTTATGTGCCGCAAGATTTCATGGCTTCGTTCATGGGGGCAGATGTGTGGTGGGCAGTACCTGCGGCGGTATTACTGGGTGTGCCAATGTATACTAATGCCGCCGGGGTTATTCCTATCGTGCAGGCATTGCTGGCGAAAGGTGCGGCTCTCGGTACGGTGCTGGCTTTTATGATGAGCGTGATTGCGCTGTCTTTGCCGGAAATGATCATCCTGCGCAAAGTGCTGAAACCACGTTTGATTACCACCTTTATTGGCGTGGTAGCAGGCGGCATCCTGCTGGTTGGGTATATTTTTAATCTCGTTTTGTAACGTTACTAAAGCAGGGAGTATTCCATGCAAATCAAAGTCCTCGGCACCGGTTGTGCCAACTGTAAAACCACCTTCAAGCTGATCGAAGATGTGGCTAAAGAAAAAGATGTGGCGGTGGAAATGGAAAAGGTCGAAGACCTGCCTTCCATCATGGGCTACGGTGTGATGTCCACCCCCGGCGTGGTGGTGGATGGTAAGGTCGTCCACGCAGGCGGTATTCCGTCTAGGGTTGCGGTGGAAGGCTGGCTGGGTGGTGTCGCAGCCGCAGCAACGGCAGCCGGTGGCTGTTGCAGTGGCGGCAAGTGCTGCTAAGATGCTGGCAATGACAAATCAACTTCGCTGGCATGTTATCCGATGAGTAATGATTGCGAGATGAAACCATTCTCCGAATCCTGTGAACAAAACAAAGCCCCTATTCTTGCAGTCATCGCGCCACTGTTCCGCGATTGCCGCAGTGTGCTGGAAATAGGCAGCGGTACGGGGCAACATGCTGTCCATTTTGCTGCCCATTTGCCACATTTGCTATGGCATACCAGTGATATGGCGGAAAACCACCCCGGTATCAACCTGTGGCTAGCAGAGGCAGCCTTGCCGAATACCCGCCCACCGTTAGCGTTGGATGTGTTGCGTGACCCGTGGCCTGATCTGGCGGTGGATGCGGTGTTTTCCGCCAATACCACCCACATCATGGGCTGGCTGGCAGTGGAAGCCCTGTTCGCAGGTATTGGCAAACTGCTGCATCAGAACGGGTTGTTTGTACTGTACGGGCCATTCAACTACGCAGGGCAATACACCAGTGAGAGTAATGCCCGCTTTGATCAGTGGCTAAAAATGCGTGATCCATACAGCGGAATTCGGGATGTGGATGACCTGAAGCGGTTGGCAGTGGCTGCGGGGATGACCTTGCTTCATGATGTTGAGATGCCGGTAAATAACCGGACGCTGGTGTGGTGGAAGGGGTAAGGCCATGAGACCTACCACCTCCTGAAACCCAGCATCCCACCTTGTGTGGAACGAGGAATGCCGGGGTTGATGGTCTTACCAGTAGTGACCTTTACCACGCTGCGCTTCGGCTCCTATCTGCGGCAGATTAGCCGTCACGCCCGCTTTCTGCATCAAATCCGCTAGTTCACGCTGTTGCCCCGCATTCTGGCAAGCAGCCACGGCTTTGGCATACAGACTGTCGGCCTTGCCGCCATTGCCCCAGTTTTGCGCCAGTTCCGCCAGATAGGCAAAGTGGAAATGGTTTTGTGCTTTGGCTTCGGCCTTATCCAGAATCTGCTGGGCTTGCGCGTCGTCACCGAGGTGTTCCTTGACCGCTTTTGCCAGCTTGTTGTACTCGAAGGTGCTGGCATTGCTGCTGTCCAGCTTGGCGAGTTGGTCGGCGTAGAATTTCTGTGTCCATTCCTTGCCAAACGCGCTGTCAGCCAGTTGCTTGCACACGGTTTCGCCGAGGTTGCGTACCTGCGCGAAGGTATTGCTGTTGGCAGCCGCCAAATCCAGCAAGCGCCCCAGCCATGCCTTGTCCTTGACCAGATTGCCGACTGCGAGGATCAGCGGCTGGTAAGCGGCAAAGCTGAAGCTGCCGGAGTCCTGCATCTTTTCTTCGGCAGTATTCAGCAACTGGGTAGCGTAGGAAGCGTCGTCCAGCTCAGACATCACCGCACCTGCCAGGTCGATGAACTGTTTGGGGCGGGAAAGGGTTTTTTCCTGATTCTGGAATTCGACATAACGCGCTTGGCTGGCTTCGCGTTTGGCGAGTTTGTCACCGATGCGGGTGTTGCGTTCGGCGTCATCAGCCATCAGTTGTTTGGCAGCCATTGCCAGTTTGCGCATTTCATCCAGTGAACTGACGTTGGCTTCGGCCTTGTCGAGTGCCTGTACGGTAATGGCGCTGTCGCCGAGTTTCTGGGCGCGTTGGGCAACGTCCAGCACTTGGGCGTTGGTTTCGGTCAGTTCCATCGCCTTTTGCAGGGCGCTGCTGGCGAGGGCGGCGTCGGGAGTGGTTTTTGCCAGTGCATCCAGCACGCTGCTGCTGTCGCTGTAGACCTTGCAAACGTTGACGGCCTTGCTATACAGCGCGTTGGTTTTGGCGGCGTCTTGCAGGCTGGCGTTGACTTCAGCGGCAAGGGAAACCAGTGCGGAGGCAGTGTCGGCCTTGGCTTCGGCAGCGGCGTAAATGCTGGCTACCCGATCCTTGTCGCCAAGGTTGGTGTTGACGGCTTTGGCCAGCATTGCCAGATCAGTGACGGTATTGAGTTTGCTGGCGAGTTTGTCGTATGCCTTGCCTGCGATGCCTTTGTCATCCATGTTGGCAGCAGCGGCAGCAGCGAGTTTGAGCAGGTCGTCTTTCTGGCTGAATTCGCCCAGTGCATTGTTGTACAGTTCGGCAGCGGTCGACTGGTCGCCCAGCAGGCTGGCATAACCGGTGGCAAGGTCGAGGTTTTCCTGCCCACTCATGGCGAAATTCTTGCCGTTTTCCAACAGTTCTTCGGCTTTGTTCTTGTCGCCGAGCAGTTGCATGAAGCCACCTGCCAGCGCAACGAACTGTGCCGGGAACATGCAGCCGCTTTCGGCGTCAGCGAGGGTATCTGCCACTTCCTTGTCATCACCAAACAGGGTTTTCAAGCCAGTGGCGAAAGTGACTACATCGGCGGTTTCGCTGCTGGACGGGGACGCTTTCTTGAACACCATGCGGGCGGCATTGGCGTTGCCGTCCTTGAGGATACCGGCGGCGAGGGTTTGGAAATCGGCGATGGTTTTGCACTTGCCAGTGACTTTGCTGAACAGTTTGTTGGCAAGGGCATTGTCTTGCAGGGCTTCCTGCACGTAAGCGGCAAAGGAGAGCAGTTCGTTGGTGTTAGAAGTTTCGCCAATGGCTTCTTCCAGCAGGGCACGGCCTTTGTCCTTGTCGCCAAGGTGCAGGGCGATGCTGTAGCCGACCAGGGCTTTTTCTTTGGCGTCGAAACAGGCTCCGGCGGCTTCTTCATACAGGGCAGCGGCCTTGTCCTTGTCGCCAGCGGCAACATAGCTTTCGGCCACAGCGACGTAATGGTCGGGGAAAGAGCAGTTGGATTCGCCTTTTGCCAGCAGTTCTTTCGCATAATCGAGGTCAGCCGGTTCGGCGGCAGCCTGTTTGGCGAGGGCGGCGTAAGAGGCTGCATCGTTGCAGGCGGATGCTTGTGCGCTGAGTTCTTCCCGTGTAGCCATGTGTTTCTGTCTCTCCCGTATTAGTGAAGTCTGATAATGTGCGATCCGGTCTCCTTGTAAAACAAATCCGCTGCCGGTTCAAGCCGTTCGTGGTGTAAATCGGTCGCTCTGGATCAATATCCTGTTTTTCCCTCACTGCGGGCAAGTTTGTGCTGGACATTCTGCGCGAAACTGCCACCCAGTTCGGCATATATGTTGAACACCGAGTTGACACCCACCTTGTCAAGCTGGGGGGCTTCTTCCGGGTATTTGATCACAGCAGAAACATGCCCCTTGAAGCCCCAGGCACGGGCGGCTTCCGCTGTTTTCAGGTTGGCCTGATGGTTAGGCATACACAGCAACAGGGTTTCCAGATGTTGTTCGTCAGGATGGATGCGATGCCAGAATTCCGGGGAACTGCAATCGCCGTGCAATACGCGATGCCCTGCCTGCTGGTGGCGTTTTACCTTGTCGTCATCGAAATCTACCCCGATGACAGTTCCCTGGTTGTCACTGTTTTCCAGTTGCCGGTAAGCGCCACTGCCAATGCGCCCCATGCCGCAAATCAGGGTACGGGTGTTGCCCAAATGCAGGGGGGTGTCTTCCGGCAGGCGCTGGTTGTGTTCCAGCCGGTACAGCCAGGGGCATAGTCGCTGGCAAACGCTATTGGCATAAATGTTCAGCGGGGATGCAATGATGAACGATAGCACTACCGTAATCGCTAGCACCGCCAACCATTCCTGCGCCAGCCACTGGTTGCTGACGGCAATGGCACCGACGATCAGGCCGAATTCACTGAAGTTTGCCAATGCCAGCGAGGCCAGTGTGGCGTTGCGGGTTCGCAGGCGGAAACGGGCAAACAGCACATGAAACAGTAGGGTTTTCGCCGGGATCAGCAACAACAGCAACGAAGCCACACCAGCCGTTGCCCACGACGGCGTTACCGCCATGCCGATGCTGAGGAAAAAGCCGACCAGAAACAGATCCTTGAGACTGAGCAGGGCTTTTGCCAGTTCGCTGGCTTTGGGATGTTGTGCCAGTAGTACCCCGAAAAACAGTGCACCCAAATCGCCCTTGAGACCAACCAGTTCAAACAGGGTGGAGCCACCCAGCGCCAGTACCAGCCCGTACAGGATCAGCAACTCGCCATGCCCGGCACGTTTCAGCAGCAACACCAGCAGCGGGCGGCTTGCCAGCAAGCCAAACAGGGTCACGGCAGCCCAGGGGGAGGGCAGTTTGGCGGTGGAAGCCGCCAGGAAAACCACGGCAGCGATGTCCTGCACGATCAGCACCCCGATGGTTACTCGCCCGTATTGCGAACCCATGCCGCCCTTGTTTTCAAACACTTTTACCGCAAACACGGTACTGGAAAACGACAGGGCAAACCCCAGCAGCAACGCAGAGGCAGGCGTCAGGCCGGTTAGCAGCGGGATGCCAAAACCTGCCAGCAGCCACAGCAATGCACCAATGCCCAAGCTGATGGCTCCCATGTGGGCAGTGGCAACGCCCCATACTTCCGGGCGCAACAACTGGCGCACATTCAGCTTGAGGCCGATGGTAAATAACAGCAGGGTAACACCCAGATCCGCCATTTCATGGATGAATTCCCCGCCGGATGCACCCGCCATGTTCAGGACGAAACCCGCCAGCAGGAAACCCACCAGTGGCGGCAGGCCAATTTGCCAGACGATGAAACCGAACAGATAGGCGACGATAATCCAGATCGGGTCGCGGTAGTCGATGGATGCCAGTAATGTACCCAAGTTGCCGTAAAGCTCCTGTGTCAGCTCGTGCATGATTGCCCCCGTGTTATTTTTTCTGCAAGCCTACCGTTACATTGGAGGCTTATCCAGCACAAAATGTTCCAGCTTACAGCAATCGTTTATACTGGGCGGACTTAAACAGTGGGGCTGTCGATGATTGAGGTTTCTTCCAGCATTGCTTGCCAGGAATGCGGTCAATTGCACCGCTACCGGCCTGTGGCTGTGGGGAAAGTGGCAAGCTGTCAGCGCTGTGGTTCGGTGTTGTACCGCAACCGAGCCAACATGCTGGAATCTGTGTTGGCCTTGGCACTGGCTGGCTTGATCCTGTTTTTGCTCAGCAATGTGTTTCCCTTGCTGGGTTTGCGCTCGCAGGGGGTGGAATACGAATTGCACCTGCTGGGAGCCAGCCAGGCTTTCTGGACGCAGGGTTATCAGATGGTAGCGGTGTTACTGTTCCTGAATACCATCCTGTTTCCGCTGCTGGAGTTGCTGTCGTTGCTGTGGGTGTTGCTGACCATTCGTTTTCGCTGGCAGCCTGGACTGGCGATTGTGCTGTTCCGTTGGATGCGGGAACTCAAGCCGTGGGGAATGCTGGAAGTGTTCATGCTGGGGATGCTGGTTGCACTGGTCAAGCTGGGGGATATGGCAAGCCTGATTGTGGGGGCTGCGTTCTGGTCATTTGCCGGGCTGGTGCTGATTATGGCGGCGGCAACTGCCATGCTCGATCCTTTTACGGTCTGGCGGGAACTGGAACGGGGCAAAGCGGATGCAGCAACAAATTAAGGCAAAAACGGCACGCGAGGCCGGTTTGCTCCAGTGCCGCACCTGTGGCTGTCTGAGTCATCCGCCAAAGAGGACAGACCGTTACACTGTGTTGCAATGTCCGCGTTGCGGGGCAAGGCTGCGCTGGCGGGAACCGTCCAACAGTATTGAAGTGACCTGGGCGTTGCTGCTTGCTTCCATGATTCTGTACATCCCTGCCAATGTCATGCCGATCATGAGTTTTTACAAGCTGAGTTCAGGGCAGCCGGATACCATCATCAGCGGGGTGTTCCGCTTGCTCCATTCCGGGCAGTGGCCGCTGGCGCTGATCGTGTTTGTGGCAAGTGTAGTCGTGCCGTTGCTGAAACTGCTGACACTGGGTTTCCTGCTGGTCACGATCCAGCTCAAGTCACGCTGGCGGCAACGTGACCGCCTGATGTTGTACAAGGTTATTGAGCATGTGGGGCGCTGGTCGATGGTGGATATGTTCGTGATAGCCATTCTGGTGGGGCTGGTGCAATTCGGCAATCTGGCAAGGGTGGAAGCCAACGCAGGTAGCCTGTCGTTTGCGGCAGTGGTGGTATTGACCATGTTTGCCGCCCGTACCCTGGATGCGCACCTGATCTGGGATTTGTCCCGGCAAGAGGAACGAGGTTGAATGAGTAACGTGCAATTGCATGATGATGGTTTGCCGGATGTGGAGGTACGTGAGCAGCGTTGGCCTTCGCCGGTGTGGCTGATTCCACTGGCTGCCTTGTTGGTGGGGTTCTGGTTGCTGTTCCAGATGTGGCAGCAGAAAGGCCCGACCATTACGGTGCAGTTTGCCAGTGCGGAAGGGATTGCGGAGGGCAAGACCGAGGTGCGTTTCAAGGCGGTTGCGGTGGGTAAGGTCAAGAAGCTGCGCTTGCATGAGAATTTGCAGTCCGTCATCGCGGACATTGAGCTGAACAAGGAAATCGGTGGGCATCTGGGCAGTGATGCCCGTTTCTGGGTGGTGTCGCCGCGCATCAACCGCTCAGGCGTTTCCGGCCTGACCACGCTGCTGTCCGGGACGTATATCGGCATGGATCCGGGAACCAATAATGAGCCAGAATCTTACGACTTCATTGCCGAAGAACGTCCGCCAGTGATTGTGCCTTCTGCCAAGGGGCGGCGCTTTTTCCTGTTGACCGACTCGCTGGGGTCGATTGATGTGGGTTCGCCAGTGTTTTACAAGCAACTGACAGTCGGTGAAGTCATCAATTATGAACCGTTACCGGACATGAACCAGATCCGTCTGGAAATTTTCATCCGCGATCAGGGGGGCGACAAACAGCCGTATTACGAACTGGTGCGCAGCAATACCCGTTTCTGGAATGCCAGTGGAGCGGAATTCAATGTGACCGCTTCCGGGGCAGAATTCCGCATGGAATCGCTGACGTCGCTGCTGATTGGCGGTATTGCCTTTGATACGCCCAAATCCATCGCCGGGGGGGATGTCAGCGCAGAGAGGGCAGAATTCATCCTTTACCGCAATTACGCTGCCGCGCAGGAAAAGCAGTACAGCCAGAAACTGTATTACGTCATGTATTTTGGCGGTTCGGTACGTGGTCTGACCGTGGGTGCGCCGGTGGAATTTCAGGGCATTCCGGTCGGGCAGGTGGAAAACATCGACATGCACATGGACAGGGCAACGCTGGATGTGCGTATTCCAGTGCTGGTTTCCATCCAGCCGCAGCATTTCGACGAAAAGATCAGCAAGCAGGATGCCGAAACCGCCATGCACCAACTGGTGGCAAAGGGTCTAAGGGCGAGGCTGGAAACCGGCAACTTGTTGACCGGCAACAAGCTCATCGCTCTGAGCATGGAAAAAGAACCCAAAGCAGCACAGATTACTGTCACCCAGTTCTACAGCGAATTTCCGACCGTGGGTTCATCACTGGATGACCTGCCCGGTATGGCAACCGAAATCATGGGCAGCTTGCAGGAAACCCTGGATGGCATCAAAAAACTGGTCAACAGTGGCAAGCTCGACAAGGCCGTTGACAACCTCAATAACGTGCTGACAGAAGCGGAACAAGCTGTCAAAGCTGCCAAAAAAGTGCTGGAAACCGTAGACAGAGAAACGCTGCCGAGTGTGACTCAGGAAGTCACCAAAACCCTGCAAAAGCTGCAAGGTTCTCTGGTAAATATTGACCGCCTGACTGCGCAGAATTCACCGACACAATACCAGTTGCAGGAAATGCTGGAAGAAGTGACCGCCGCTTCCCGCTCGGTGCGCAGCCTGACCGAAACCCTGCAACGCCAGCCGAGTTCCCTGATCAAGGGTAAGGATTAAGCATGAAGAAACCTGTGTTGTTGAGCCTGTTGCTGTTGTCTGCCTGTAGCAGCACACCAACTCTGTACCACACCCTCGCGGTGGATACCGGCAATACTGTGGTTGCTGCCGATGTTTCCGCCCGCATCAACAGCCTTGGGGTTGGCCCCGTGACTCTGCCAACCCTGCTGGATCGTGAAGGCATGGTCATCCGCAAGGATGCCACCACCCTGGAAGTTTCCGACACCCATTTGTGGGGAGGGCAACTGGAAGATGAATTGCTCACTGTCTTGAGCAGCTACTTGCAAGCCAGCTTGCCCGGTACGCGGGTACAGGTTGTTCCGTGGGAACTCAGCCAGACCCCGCAATATCAGGTGGCTTTCAAACTTGACCAATTTGACGGCATTGCGGGTGGCAGGGTGGTGTTGCGCGGTTTGTGGCAGCTTCAGGCAGGCAGTGATGGCAAAATCCTGCGCTCAACGCCGTTTACGCTGCAACGCAATGCCAGCGAAGCCGGTGTCGATGGCATTGTCAAAGCGCAAAGTGCCCTGCTGGCAGAGCTTGCTGCGCAAGTGGTGCAAGGTTTGGCAATTGCCCGTTAGCTTTGTTTGACGAAGCTCAGGAAAAACGTCACCGGCACAGCATTGCTGATGCTTTCCACCGCGCCAATTTCGCGCATCGCGGTCAGCCCGCCCGCCAGATCGAAATCAGCCGCATTCAGCAGGATGGGGGCAACGGTGGCAACTTGTACGCTATTGCCCACTTCGGTCAGTGCGACCAGTGCCTGCACTTCCTTTTTTACCCCGTGCAAATCCAGTGTGACCGTGACTGGCTGAATGCCGGGTTTCACGCCGCTCTTGCTCAGGTCAACCGTGACGCTGGCTTTTGCAAAGGTTTTGGTTTCAAACAGATGGTCGCGGATACGCTCGTCACGAATATCCACATTGGTGTGGACGCTGGTCAGATTGATGTCCAGATTGCCCATGCCTGCGGATGTGATCCGCCCGGAAAGCTCCTTGAATGTGTGGGTTTCAGCCACATGGTCTTTTTTGATCGAGACGAAATACAGGGCAGATTTGCTGTTGTCGAGTACCCAGTCGGCGAGGGCAGTTCCCATAGAGCAGACGAAAGCCAATAGGGTTGCGGAAACAAGTTGCAGGGTGCGTTTCATCGGTTGATTATTCCTTTGCAGTGAGTTTTGCTGATTGGTGCTTTGGTTATGCAGAACTCTCATTGTACAATGCCCCGCATTCAGTAAACACTGGCAGAAGAGAGTTGCGCAGCAGATGCTTGCCGCAACCGCCGAAGGCGCAATTCCGCCCGGAAACGCTCAGGCAAAAGGACTGGCAGAACTATATCTGACTCTGGAGAGCAGTGCGGACGCACTCACCGAAGGGTAGTAACCGGATTTCTTACCCCCTCTTCCCTTGAGGGAGAGGGTTGGGGTGAGGGGTAAAATTCGGGAATCTCTCAGGTAACAGGACAGAGGGGCGGCAGACTTTAAGCGGTCTGCCGCCCTTTTTTTATGCCTGTTAGTTGGGAATAACACAATGCAACGTACTGCACTCTACGCCAAGCACCTTGAATCCGGTGCGAAAATGGTCGATTTCGCGGGCTGGGAAATGCCCATCCATTACGGCTCACAACTGCAAGAACACCACCAAGTCCGCAACGATGCCGGGATGTTTGACGTGTCGCACATGGTCATCCTCGATCTCGTGGGGGCGCAATCCAAAGCCTTTTTGCAATACCTGCTCGCCAATAACGTTGATAAGCTGAAAGATTCCGGCAAAGCTTTGTATAGCTGTATGTTGACCCCCGAAGGCACGGTCATCGACGATTTGATCGTGTATTTCATCACCGAAACCCAATGGCGTATTGTGGTGAATGCAGGCACACGCGACAAAGACATTGCGTGGATGCAACAGCAAATTGCCAGCTTCGATGCCACCCTGACCGAACGTGACGACCTTTCTATGATTGCGGTGCAAGGCCCCAATGCACGCGCCAAAGTCATGGGCATTATGCCTGCCAACGAAGTTGCTATTGTCGAGCCACTCAAGGCTTTCTACGGTGCATTCGTCAACGACTGGTTCATTGCCCGCACTGGCTACACCGGCGAAGACGGCTTTGAAATGATGTTCCCCAACGAGCAAGCGCACAAAGTCTTTGACGCACTGCTTGCCGCCGACATCAAGCCGATTGGCTTGGGCGCACGCGATACCCTGCGTTTGGAAGCAGGCATGAACCTTTACGGCACGGACATGGACGAAACCACTTCCCCATTAGTGTCGGGTTTGGGTTGGACGATTGCCTGGCAGCCGGAAGACCGTAACTTTATTGGTCGCAGCGCGTTGGAAGCCCTGAAAGCCGCCGGAATCCCGCAAAAATTTGTCGGGCTGGTACTGGAAGGTAAGGGCGTTTTACGCAGCCACATGAAAGTTGTTTGTGAAGGTGGCGAAGGTGAAACCACCAGTGGTACTTTTTCGCCTACACTCGGCGTAGCGATTGCGCTGGCACGGGTTCCGGCAAGTTGTGGCGATACCTGTAACGTCGATATTCGCGGCAAATTGCACCCGGCGAAAGTGGTAAAACCTGTCTTCGCCCGCAATGGCAAATCTGTTTTGTAATCAAATTTTGGAGTGACAACATGAGCAATATTCCTTCTGACTTGAAATACACCAAATCCCACGAATGGGTACGCGACAACGGCGACGGCACTGTGACCGTCGGCATTACTGACCATGCGCAAGAATTGCTGGGCGACCTCGTACACGTTGATTTGCCTGAACCCGGTACAGAATTCGGCGCGGAAGATGGTTGCGCTGTTGCCGAATCCGTCAAGGCAGCTTCTGACATTTACGCCCCTGTCCCCGGTGTGATTATCGAGAGCAACGAAGCGGTGCAAGACTCGCCGGAACTGATTAATTCCGACCCTTACGGTGATGGCTGGCTGTTCACCATGCGCGTGGATGATGAAGACGCGCTGGGCGAACTGCTGGATGCAGACGCATACAAAGCGGAATGTGACGAGTAATTTTTAAGAACCCCCCATCCTAACCTTCCCCCGCTAGGGGGGGAAGGAACAAGAAGCACTCCCTTCTTCCATCTTGCTCCCTTCACCCCTTGCGGGGGAAGGGTTGGGGATGGGGGGGAAGAACACAGCAGGTAACGATTAAATGACAACCTTGTACGAACTTGAACAACACGATGATTTTATTGCCCGCCACATTGGCCCCAGTGAAGCGGATACCGCAGCGATGCTGCAAGCCGTCGGTGCGGAGTCACTGGACGCGCTGATTGACAGCACCTTGCCTGCCAGCATTCGTCTGGATGCACCGCTGGCAGTCGATAGCAGCCGTTCTGAAGCCGAAACGCTGGCTTACCTCAAGCAGTTGGCGGCACAAAACACCGTTGCCAAGTCGTACATCGGTATGGGGTATTACGACACCATCGTACCGCCCGTCATTTTGCGTAATGTCTTGGAAAACCCCGGTTGGTACACCGCGTATACGCCGTATCAGCCGGAAATTTCCCAAGGGCGGCTGGAAGGCTTGCTCAATTACCAGCAAATGGTCACGGATTTGACGGGCATGGACATTGCTAATGCCTCCTTGCTGGATGAAGCGACCGCAGCGGCGGAAGCGATGACGTTGTGCAAGCGTTCCAACAAACTCAAGTCGGATAAGTTTTTTGTAGGTGCGGATGTGCATCCGCAAACCATCGACGTGCTGAAAACCCGTGCGGAATTCTTCGGTTTTGAATTGGTGATCGGCAACCCGTATACCGAGTTGGCGCAGCACGAAGTTTTCGGGGCAATGTTGCAATACCCCGGCACGACTGGCGAAGTCGGCGATCTGGAAGCCCTGATTAAACAAGCCCATGCCCAAAAAGCGTTGGTGTGCGTGGCAACTGACCTGATGGCGTTGGTGATGTTGAAAGCTCCCGGTGAAATGGGCGCGGATGTCGTGGTGGGTAACTCGCAGCGTTTCGGCGTGCCAATGGGCTTTGGTGGGCCTCATGCGGCGTTCTTTGCGACCAAGGATGCGTTCAAGCGCACCATGCCGGGGCGCGTGATCGGTGTTTCGATTGATAGCCACGGCAAGCAAGCGTTGCGCATGGCGATGCAAACCCGTGAGCAGCATATCCGCCGTGAGAAGGCGACTTCCAATATTTGCACGGCTCAGGCGTTGCTGGCGAATATGGCGGGGTTCTACGCAGTGTATCACGGCGCGTCAGGGCTGAAGACGATTGCAGGGCGGATTCATCGCCTGACGAATATTCTGGCGAAGGGCTTGCAGCAGAAGGGTGTCCAACTGTTGAATGACACTTGGTTTGATACGCTGACGGTCGTCAAATCTTCCTCTCTTGCTCCCTTCACCCCTTGCGGGGGAAGGGCTGGGGATGGGGGGGATTATTCATCCTGCATCAATTTCCGCCATTTCCCTGATGGCAACATCGGTATCAGCATTGATGAGCGTAAAACGCGGGCGGACATTGCCGAGTTGTTCGACGTATTGTTGGGTGCTGGGCATGGCTTGGATGTGGATGCGCTGGACGCTGCGGTTGTTGCAGAAGGTTTCAGTGGGATTCCATCCGGCTACCAGCGCACTAGCGATTTCCTGACGCATCCGGTATTCAATACGCACCATTCGGAATCGGAGATGTTGCGTTATCTGAAACGCTTGGAAAATAAGGATTTCTCGTTGGCGCACGGCATGATTCCGCTGGGTTCTTGCACCATGAAGTTGAATGCGACCACCGAAATGCTGCCGGTTACTTGGTCAGAATTTGCGGATATTCACCCGTTTGCGCCACAGGCACAGACGGTGGGCTACCGCGCCATGATTAAGGAACTGGAAGATTGGTTGGTGGAAATCACCGGCTATGATGCGATTTCGATGCAGCCGAATTCGGGGGCGCAGGGCGAATACGCGGGGTTGGTGGCGATCCGTCGTTATCAGGCGAGTATTGGGCAGGGGCATCGCGATGTGTGTTTGATTCCGAGTTCGGCGCATGGCACGAACCCGGCGTCGGCGGCGATGGTGAGCCTGAAGGTGGTGGTGGTCGAGTGCGATGCGAACGGTAACGTGGATGTGGCGGATTTGCGGGCGAAAGCCGAGAAACACGCCGACAACTTGTCGTGCCTGATGGTGACTTATCCGTCTACGCACGGGGTGTTTGAGCAAGACATCGTGGAAATTTGTGACATCGTGCATCAGTTCGGTGGGCAGGTATACATGGATGGTGCGAACATGAACGCGCAAGTGGGCTTGTCGAAACCGGGCAAAATGGGGTCGGATGTATCGCATTTGAACTTGCACAAGACGTTTGCGATTCCGCACGGCGGCGGTGGCCCTGGCATGGGGCCGATTGGGGTGAAGGCGCATCTGGCTCCGTTTGTACCGGGGCATGTGGAAGAAACCCCTCACCCCAACCCCTCTCCCTCAAGGGGCGAGGGGCTTAAGAGTGATGGAATGGGGGCGGTGTCGGCTGCGCCGTATGGGAGTGGGGCGATCCTGCCGATTTCGTGGGCGTACATTAAGTTGATGGGCGCGGCGGGTTTGCAGCGGGCGACGGAGATGGCGATTTTGAACGCCAATTACATCATGCAACGCTTGGCTGAGCATTATCCGGTGCTGTTCCGGGGGGCAAATGGGCGGGTGGCGCATGAGTGCATTCTCGACATTCGTCCGTTGAAGGCGGCTTCGGGGATTGATGAGTCGGACATCGCTAAACGCTTGATGGATTACGGTTTCCACGCGCCTACCATGTCGTTTCCGGTGGCGGGGACGCTGATGATTGAGCCGACCGAATCCGAGCCGAAAGAGGAGCTTGACCGTTTTTGCGATGCGATGATTGCGATTCGGGAAGAGATTCGCAAGGTGCAGGAGGGTGTGTGGCCTGCGGACAATAATCCGCTGGTGAATGCGCCGCATACGCTGGATGATTTGGTGAATGCTTGGGAACGCCCTTACAGCCAGACCGAGGCAGTGTTCCCGTGTGGGGTCAGCCCGACGGCGAAGTATTGGCCTACCGTGAACCGGATTGATAATGTGTATGGGGATCGGAATCTGGTGTGTTCTTGTCCGAGTGTGGAGAGTTATCGGTAAAGACCCTCACCCCCTAGCCCCCTCTCCCGCCAAGCGGTAGAGGGGGGATAAGAGGGATTTATTCTGCGTTCATTTGCTGTGCTAAGGCTTCCCAGCCTTGTAACCCACCCGGTAAGCCAAGGTTTCCTGCCAAACTTTCCAGTGCTTGCAGCACATTTGCCAGATTGATCTGTTTGGCGATGCCGTAAACCGTTAGCCATGCTTGTAGGGCTTCTGCGATTTCTTCATTTTGCAAATGGATATGCCCCATGTTGAATAAAGTCGCGCACAAACCCGCCACGTCGCCGATTTCCTGTCTTATGGCGAGCGACTGTTTGAGGAAGTCGAGAGCGGTGTCGTAGTCGCCGCGAGCATGAGCAGTTGTCGCCATATTGTTGAGGGTAGTGCCTTCGCCAGATTTGTCGCCGATTTCCTGTTGAATGGCGAGCGACTTTTTGAGGAGGTCGAGAGCGGTGTCGTAGTCGCCGCGAGCAGAATAGATTTGCGAGATATTGTTGAGGGTAGTGCCTTCGCCAGATTTGTCGCCGATTTCCTGTTGAATGGCGAGCGACTTTTTGAGGA
>DILV01000004.1 GCA_002425225.1 Thiothrix sp. UBA5583 | reverse complement strand
TCCGGGATTGCTGGGCCAGATCAATACGCCATTAGACTTAACACCTCGACCAATGGCGCTTCTTGCTTCCCCTCGCCCGCTACGCGGGAGAGGGGCTAGGGGTGATGGCTTTTTACCCAGCCACTACCGGAATCGGCACAACTTTCGCCGCAGCCTTCTGGTAGTTTTCCATCTTGTCAAAGTTCAGGTAACGGTAAATGTCAGCCGACATGCTGTTGAGCTTGTTGGCATATTCCATGTACTCTGCAACGGTTGGCAATTTACCCAGAACCGCTGCCACAGACGCGAGTTCAGCAGAAGCCAAGAACACGTCAGTATTAGTCCCCAGACGGTTCGGGAAGTTACGGGTAGAGGTAGAAACTGCCGTAGAGCCTTCCTGAATCCGTGCTTGGTTGCCCATGCACAGTGAACAGCCCGGCATTTCCATCCGCGCACCGGCACGACCGTAGATGTTGTAGTAACCTTCATCACTCAACTGCGCCGCATCCATCTTGGTTGGTGGGGCAATCCACATACGGGTTGGGATTTGCTTGTTGGCAGCATCCAGTAACTTGCCCGCCGCACGGAAGTGACCGATGTTGGTCATGCAAGAACCGATGAAGACTTCATCAATTTTGCGGCCAGCTACTTCAGACAACAGGTGTGCATCATCCGGGTCATTCGGTGCACACAGGATAGGTTCTTTGATCTCATCCATATTGATTTCGATCACGGCTGCGTATTCTGCATCCGCATCCGCACGCATCAGGCTTGGGTTCGCCAGCCATTCTTCCATCTTGCCGATACGACGTTCGATGGTGCGCGGGTCGCCATAGCCTTCGGACAACATCCATTTCAGCATCACGATGTTGGAACGCAGGTATTCAGCAACCGATGCTTCAGACAGCGCAACAGTACAACCAGCAGCAGAACGTTCCGCAGAAGCGTCAGACAGTTCAAAGGCTTGCTCAACCGTCAGGTGATCCAAACCTTCGATTTCCAACACTGTGCCGTTGAACACGTTCTTCTTGCCTTTCTTTTCAACCGTCAGCAGACCCATTTGGATCGCTTTGTGAGGAATGGCATGAACGAGGTCACGCAGCGTGATGCCTGGTTGCATTTTGCCAGTGAAACGTACCAAAACAGATTCCGGCATATCCAACGGCATAACACCCGTCGCAGCAGCAAACGCTACCAGACCAGAACCCGCCGGGAAGGAAATCCCGATCGGGAAACGGGTATGCGAGTCACCACCTGTACCCACAGTATCCGGCAACAACATACGGTTCAACCAAGAGTGGATAACACCATCACCAGGGCGCAAAGAAACACCACCACGGGTCATGATGAAATCTGGCAGCGTGTGGTGAGTTACCACGTCAACCGGCTTAGGATAAGCAGCCGTATGGCAGAAAGACTGCATGGTCAGATCGGCAGAGAAGCCCAAGCAAGCCAAGTCTTTCAGCTCGTCACGGGTCATCGGGCCAGTAGTATCCTGTGAACCCACCGTAGTCATTTTCGGTTCGCAGTACATACCAGGGCGTACACCCGGCAGACCGCAAGCCTTGCCAACCATTTTTTGCGCCAGTGTATAGCCTTTGCCCGTATCAGCAGGCTGTTCAGGCGAGCGGAACAGGTTAACGGGTGGCAAACCCAGTGATTCACGCGCTTTCGCCGTCAAACCACGCCCAATAATCAGGTTGATGCGACCACCCGCACGGGCTTCGTCCAACAGCACCTGGGTTTTCAGACCGAAAGTGGAGATAACTTCATCCGTACCATGACGCTTGGCAACGCCTTCATACGGATACACATCAACCACGTCACCCATGTTCATTTGGGCAACATCCATCTCGATTGGCAATGCACCAGCGTCTTCCATCGTGTTGAAGAAGATTGGGGCAATCTTACTACCGAAACAGTAACCACCCGCACGCTTGTTAGGAATCCCCGGCATATCATCGCCAAAGAACCACAGCACAGAGTTGGTGGCAGACTTACGTGAAGAGCCTGTACCTACCACGTCACCGACGTAAGCAACCGGAAAGCCTTTCGCTTTAACCGCTTCAATTTGCTTCAGCGGACCAACCGAACCCGGTACTTCTGGCTCGATACCGTCACGCGGCATTTTCAGCATCGCGTTGGCATGAAGTGGGATGTCAGGGCGTGACCATGCATCCGGTGCAGGCGACAAGTCGTCAGTGTTGGTTTCGCCGGGAACCTTGAATACAGTAACAGTGATTTTCTCAGCCACTTCAGGCTTGGAAGTAAACCACTCACCAGCAGCCCATGATTCCATGACTTTCTGTGCGGCAGCATTACCTGCTTTCGCTTTGGCTTCCACGTCGTGGAATGCATCAAACATCAGCAGCGTGTGTGACAGAGCGGTGGCAGCAGCATCAGCCGTTGCAGGCACGTCCAGCGCAGCGATCAGCGGTTGCACGTTGTAACCACCCAGCATCATGCCCAGCACCTCGACGGCGCGAACCTGGCTCACCAGACCACAGTTCACTTCGCCCTTGGCAACTGCTGCGAGGAAACCGGCTTTCACATAAGCGGCTTCGTCGACACCGGCAGGTACGCGGTTTTCCAGCAGATCAACCAGAAACGCCTCTTCACCCGCAGGCGGGTTTTTCAGCAATTCAACCAGTGCTGCGGTTTGCGCGGCATCCAGTGGCTTAGGGGGAACGCCTTGGGCAGCGCGTTCTTCAACGTGTTTGCGGTACGCTTCCAACATTACAATCAATCTCCTCAAAACAACATGAAATCTATAAGAAACCCGGTTTCTTTATCTCTTATCCACTGGTACGTAATCGCGGCGTTCCGCACCCATGTACAACTGGCGTGGACGACCGATGCGCGACTCCTCGTCACCCATCATTTCATTCCACTGCGAAATCCAGCCGATGGTACGTGCCAGTGCGAACATGACCGTAAACATACTGACCGGAATTCCCATGCTCAGGAAAATCACCCCGGAATAGAAATCCACATTCGGGTACAGATTACGCGCTTTGAAATAGTCATCGTTCAACGCAACCTGTTCCAGTTCACGCGCAATATCGAACAGCTTCTGATTGGGATTGCCCGGTGGCAAACGATCCAGAATCTGGTTCGCCAACTCACGGATAATCTTGGCACGTGGGTCATAGTTTTTATACACCCGATGCCCAAAACCCATCAAACGGAAACGGTCGTTCTTGTCTTTTGCCCGTGCAATCCAATGCGACAACGGCTGACCAGACTTCTCGATTTCACGCAACATGTTGATCACTGCTTCGTTGGCGCCACCGTGCGCAGGCCCCCATAATGAAGCAATCCCTGCTGAAACTGCCGCAAACGGGTTAGCTTCCGAAGAGCCAGCCAGACGTACCGTAGACGTAGACGCATTTTGCTCATGATCCGCGTGCAAGATCATGATCACATCGAGCGCTTTCGCCATCAGCGGATCAACCACATAAGGC
Source organism: Thiothrix sp. UBA5583 (assembly GCA_002425225.1). Taxonomy (GTDB): domain Bacteria; phylum Pseudomonadota; class Gammaproteobacteria; order Thiotrichales; family Thiotrichaceae; genus Thiothrix; species Thiothrix moscowensis. Next base: position 46,323 of record DILV01000004.1, on the reverse strand, counting down.
TCAGTCGGCACAGCAAACATCAAATGCAGGAAATCTTCAGCATACTTCAAACGGTTTTGCGGGTAGTTAAACGGCAAACCCATCGAATAACGGTAGCTCCATGCCGCAATCGTCGGCATTTTCGCAATCAAACGGTGCGCAGAACGCTTGCGTTGCTCGCGGTCATGAATATTCAGATCATCGTGGTAGAACGCAGACAGCGCCCCGACCACCCCCACCATCGTTGCCATCGGATGTGCATCACGGCGGAAACCACGGTAGAAACCTTGCACCTGATCATGCAGCAGCGTATGACGTGTGATGATGTATTCAAAATCCGCCAGTTCCATCGCGTTTGGCAAATTTCCATTCAACAGCAGATAACACACTTCCAGAAAAGTACTGTGTTCTGCTAATTGCTCTATCGGGTAGCCGCGATAGAGCAATGTGCCCTCATCCCCATCCAGATACGTAATCTGGCTGGAGCAACTGGCTGTTGACATGAAACCGGGGTCATAGGTGAAATAACCCAGCTCCTTGTGCAACTTGCGGATGTCGATGCACTGTGGCCCTACTGAAGGATGCAAGACATCCAGCTCAATTTGTTTGCCAGTAGCATTATCCGTCAGCGTAACGGTCTGTTTGGTCATGAGGGCACTCCAAAGCAAAAATCAATAAGAAGAAGTTTTATCCCTTGAGGGCAGCGAAAGCAGCAGCGACACCTTTACCCAGCTCGGCTGGAGATTGCACAGTATACACGCCCGCGTTTTGCAGTGCAGCATACTTTTCCTGCGCTGTGCCTTTACCACCCGCAATAATCGCACCAGCGTGCCCCATGCGCTTACCTTTGGGAGCAGTAACGCCTGCGATGTAGGAAACCACTGGCTTGGTCACGTTGGCTTTAATGAATTCCGCTGCTTCTTCTTCCGCTGAGCCGCCAATTTCACCACACATCAGGATCACTTCAGTTTGTGGGTCAGCTTGGAACAAGGTCAAAGCATCAATGAAGTTGGTACCTGGAATCGGGTCGCCACCGATACCGATACAGGTGCTTTGCCCCCATTCGCCGGTTTGCTTGACCGCTTCGTAAGTCAAGGTGCCGGAACGGGACACAATACCAACATTGCCAGGACGATGAATGTGACCCGGCATGATACCGATCTTGCACTCACCCGGTGTGATAATGCCGGGGCAGTTTGGCCCGATCAGGCGCACACCGAGGCTATCGACCACGATCTTGGCTTCCAGCATATCCAGTGCGGGGATGCCTTCAGTAATACATACGATCAGCTTGATGCCTGCGTAGGCGGCTTCAATGATGGAATCTTTGCAGAATGGCGCGGGAACGTAGATAACGCTGGCATCCGCTCCCGTTTGCTCGACCGCTTCGCGCACGGTATTGAACACCGGCAAACCCAAATGCTCAGAACCGCCCTTGCCTGGTGTGATACCACCGACCATGTTTGTGCCGTAAGCAATCGCTTGTTCGGAATGGAAAGTGCCTTGCTTGCCAGTGAAACCTTGGCAAATGACTTTGGTGTCTTTGTTGACTAATACGCTCATGCGGCTTCTCCTACGGCAGCGACAACCTTGCGGGCAGCATCGCCCAGATCATTGGCAGTAACAACTGCCAAACCACTTTTATCCAGCAATTCCAGACCTTTTTCAGCGTTGTTGCCTTCCAGACGCACCACGACTGGCACACTCACATTGACTTCCTGCACGGCCTTGATGATGCCTTCCGCGATCAGGTCGCAGCGCACGATGCCACCGAAAATGTTGACCAGAATGCCTTTGACGTTGCTGTCAGAGAGGATGATTTTGAACGCAGCCGCAACCCGTTCTGCGGTAGCTGTACCACCTACGTCGAGGAAGTTGGCAGGTTGACCACCGGAGAGCTTGATGATGTCCATCGTTGCCATCGCCAAACCCGCACCGTTAACCATGCAACCGATGTTGCCTTCGAGTGCAACGTAGTTCAGATCCCATTCGGAAGCTTCGATTTCACGCGCATCTTCCTGAGACTTGTCACGCATTTCCAGCAAGGCAGGCTGACGGTACAGCGCGTTGCTATCAATGTTAACTTTGCCATCCAGACACAGCAGGTTGCCTTCAGCAGTCACCACCAGCGGGTTGATTTCCACCAGCGACAGATCACGCTCCTTGAACAACTTACCCAGACCGCTCAGCAGGTTGGTGAACTGCTTGATCTGGTCGCCTTTCAAACCCAAACCGAACGCCAGTTCACGCCCTTGGTAAGGCATGACACCAACCAGTGGGTCGATCGCGGTTTTAAGGATTTTTTCCGGGGTTTCGTGGGCAACCTTTTCGATTTCCATGCCACCTTCGGTGGACGCCATAATGACCACGCGACGGCTGGAACGGTCAAGTACTGCACCGAGGTACAATTCACGGGCGATGTTGCAGGTTTCTTCGATCAGGATGGTATTGATCGGCTGACCATTTTTGTCAGTCTGGTAAGTAACCAGATTTTTGCCCAACAAATTACCCGCCACCTCAGCCGCTTCGGCGGGCGTACTAACCAGTTTCACACCACCGGCTTTACCGCGACCACCGGCGTGAACTTGGGCTTTCACCACAACTTTCACAGTACTCAAGGAGGCTGCCGCTGCTTCTGCTTCAGCCGCTGTTGTTGCTACCGTACCATTAGGGACAGGCATCCCGTATTGGCGGAATACGGCTTTGGCTTGGTATTCGTGTAGATTCATCCTTCGTTCCTTTTGGTTTCACCGCAAAAACGCGGTGTATATTCGCACAAACGCCACGTATCTGCGCATCGCAGACCGTGGCGTTGAGCGTTTATGAAATGATTTTTTTACTTACGCTTTTTGCCAACGGCATGTAGGGCACGTCCGTCAACTGCCAACATTGCTTCATGAATCGCTTCGGAAACAGTCGGATGTGCAAAGGTCATCCGTGCCAAATCTTCTGACGAACATTCTGCTTCAATGGCAATCACTGCCTGACCAACCAGCTCAGAGGCCAATGGCCCGACGAAATGTACACCCAAAATACGGTCAGTTTTGGCATCTGCTAGCACTTTCACCAAGCCATCAGCCTGATCCATCGCCTTGGCACGACCGTTGGCGGCAAACGGGAAGCTACCTGCATTATAGGCAATACCTGCGGCTTTCAATTCAGCCTCGGTCTTGCCAACCCACGCAATTTCAGGGTGGGTGTAAATGACCCACGGAATGGCATCGTAATTGATGTGCGGTTTCTGACCAACAATCTGCTCAGCAACCAACACGCCTTCCTCCGATGCCTTGTGTGCCAGCATTGGCCCTACCACGCAGTCACCGATGGCGTAAACACCCGGCACAGCGGTTTGTAGATGACCATCCACAACCACACGACCGCGCTCATCCAGTTGCACACCGCAATCGTCCGCAAACGCGCCAGCAGTGTTAGACTTGCGCCCGACAGCCACAATCAGGCGGTCAACGGTCAGCGTCTGCTCGCCTTGTGGGTCGTTATAGGTAACAACCACACCTGTATCAGTCGCTTCCACTTTGGCAACTTTGGAACTGAGGCGGATGTCCAACCCCTGCTTTTTGAACTGAGCTTGGGCTGACTTGGCGACATCACGGTCAGCAGATGCGAGGAAATCATCCATCGCTTCCAACACCACCACTTCAGAACCGAGGCGACGCCATACGCTACCCAGTTCCAAACCAATCACGCCTGCACCGATTACACCCAGTTTGGCAGGAACGGTTTCCCAATCCAGCGCACCAGCGGAATCCACAATGCGGGTATCCAGCCATTTGGCAATCGGCAGTTCAATCGGAGTGGAACCGACCGCGACGATGATGTTGTCCGCGCTATAGGTGGTAATTGCGCTATCGTGTCCGGTCACTTGCACCTGTTTGCCAGCCAGCAGCTTGCCACGGCCTTGCAGCCAGGTAATACCGTTTGCCTTGAACAGTTGTTCAATGCCGCCAGTCAATTGCTGGACGATTTTATCTTTGCGGCCAATCATCTTCGCCACGTCGATTTGCAAACCGTCAACCGTAATGCCGTGATCGGCATTGTGATGGGCAATTTCTTCGTAACGTTCAGAGCTTTCCAGCAATGCTTTGGAAGGGATGCAGCCTACGTTGAGGCAAGTCCCGCCAAGGGCTGGTTTTTGCTGCTTGTTGATCCACTCTTCCACACAGGCGGTTTTCAAACCGAGCTGGGCGCAGCGGATGGCAGCGACATAGCCACCGGGGCCTGCCCCAATGACGATGACATCAAATTTATCAGACATGCTGTATTACCTCACACTTCCAAAATCAGGCGAACCGGGTTTTCGACCAGTTCCTTGATGGTTTTGAGGAAAGTAACAGCACCTTGACCGTCAACAATGCGGTGGTCGTAAGACAGAGCCACGTACATCATCGGGCGGATAACGATCTGGTCATTAACAACGACAGGGCGCTTCTGGATCGAGTGCATCCCCAGGATCGCGCTTTGAGGAGGGTTTAGAATTGGGGTTGATAGCAACGACCCAAAAACGCCCCCGTTGGTTATGGTGAACGTTCCGCCGGACAGGTCATTCATATCCAGCTTGCCTTCACGGGCTTTGGCAGCATAACCGGCAATGCCGGATTCAATGCCAGCCAGACCCATGTTTTCAACATTACGCAGGATAGGAACCACCAGACCGCGATCTGAGGAAACGGCGATACCGATGTCACAGTAGCCGTGGTAAACAATATCATTGCCATCGATGGAGGCATTGATTTCAGGGAACCGTTGCAGCGCGACAGCGGCTGCCTTGACGAACAGGGACATCAAACCCAGTTTCGCCTTGTGTTTTTTCTCGAATACGTCTTTGTATTCGTTGCGCATGTCCATCAACGGCTTCATGTCGACTTCGTTGAAAGTGGTCAGCATCGCAGTTGAGGATTTGGCGTACATCAGGCGCTCGGCAATGCGGGCACGCAGGCGGGTCATCGGCACACGCTGTTCCATGCGGGAGCCGGAAGCGGCAACCACAACTGTTGGAGCAGGCGCGGGAGCGGCAGATGCCTCAGGCGCGGGAGCGGCGGCTGGTTTGGCAGCAACAGCAGCTTGCACATCTTCCTTGAGGATACGGCCTTGCTTACCAGAACCTTCCACATCAGAAGCAGAAAGGTTGTTTTCAGCCATCAGCTTGCGGGCGGCGGGAGCAGTTTGAGGATCAGCGGCAGGCACAGCAGGTGCTTCAGCCTGGGCAGTTGCAACTTGAGGAGCAGGTGCAGCAGCGACAGCGCCTACTTCCATGCGACCCAGCAACTGGCTGCTGGTAACAGTTGCACCGGCATCTTGCACGATTTCGATCAATACGCCATCTGCGGGGGCTGGTACTTCGAGCACCACTTTGTCGGTTTCAATTTCAACCAGTACTTCGTCTTGTTTGACGGCATCACCGGGCTTTTTGCTCCATGCAACCACGGTCGCATCGGCGACGGACTCCGGCAGTACCGGTGTCAGAATCTCACTGCTCATTTATACACATCCTCTTTTGTACTTATTGCAAAGCGCCCATCTAGCATACAATGGATATGCGTACAGACGCATCAGTTACTATCCAACCTTTGATTGTCGACATTGTACGCGCGTTTGCAGAAGTTTTAAAGGATTAATCCCTTAAATTGTCGACATTTTAAGGATTTCAGCCTACCGCGCCCAACTTCATCTGCTGACACTCAGCACCCTTCATCTGATTCAACCGGCTCAATGCACGCTGAAATTCAAACTTGAGCTTTTGCCCTTTGTAAAGATCCTCCAGGGCGATGGCAGTCGGAAAAATGAACTGCACACCACGATCATATAGCTCGTCAATCAGATTGAGAAAACGTCGGGCAGCCTCTTCATGCTCTTCATTCATCACATGTAAACCAGAAAGCATGATGTATTCAAAGCGCTCAGCCAATTCGATGTAATCGCGTGTAGAACGAGCCGTTTCACACAAGGTATTAAAATCAAACCAGATAATGTTATCTGCCACCCGATGGGCAGGCAGAATCCGTCCTTGCACCTCGATGTCCTTGCCGACATGGATATGCCCTTTTGCCAATTTGGCAAAATGCTTTTCTAGCTCATGCTCCACCAAAATGGCAGCTTCATCTTCCAGAAAGCTGTCATGGCTGACGTGTTTTAACATGCGGTAGTCGATGTGGTTATCCAACTCGACCACATGAGTGTGCCGTTTCAACCAGGCGATTGCGGGCAAGAAACGTTCACGTTGCAAGCCATTCAGGTACAAATCGTCGGGCGTGCGATTGGAAGTCGTCACCAAGGTAATGCCATGTCTACCCATCGCATCCAGCAAACCGTGCAGCAGCATGGCATCGACAATATCCATGACGTGAAATTCGTCGATGCACAACAGGTGTACTTCCTTAGAGCAGTTTGCTACCAGCATATCCAGAGGATTACGATGCATCGCGAGTTTTTTCAGCTCTTCATGAATGAAGAACATGAAATGGTGGTAGTGCATCCGCCGCTTTTCAGTCAGCGGAATGCGCGAATAGAACATATCCATCAACCACGTCTTGCCGCGCCCGACGCCGCCCCACAAGTAAGCGCCGCGCACAGGTTCAACGACAGGGGCAACGTTATTCCGCCTGGAAAATACAGCGAGCAAGCTGCGTGAAGCCACGGTTTTGGTTCGTGGCGTAAGCAACTCGTCCCAAACTTTCTGCAACACCCTGATACCTTCAAGTTGGGCGGGATCTTGCTGGATCACACCCTCGCTGATGGCATCCTGATAATGCTTCATAAGCGGCATAATATCTCCCCTCAAGTTTATGGCGTGATAATTCCCAATGCAGAGTTGACCAATGATTGCTGCTGCTTGGCGTGAACCTTGGGGCTACCCACCGCTGGTGAAGCAGACGCCGGACGGCTTGCCACATCCAGACGAGCCAGACCACCCAGCACTTGACGCAGGGACGGCTGGATACTCAGCCATGCGCCCTGATTGAGCGGCTCTTCCTGACACCAGACATTGACATCAACATTGGGGTAACGGTCAAGCATGGCATTCATGTCCGCTTCCGGGAACGGATAGAGTTGCTCTACACGCACAATGGCAACATGCTCAAGCTTTTCTGCACGACGCTTTTCCAGCAAATCGTAGTAAACCTTGCCACTGCACATGACCAAGCGAGTAACTTTTTGCGGGTCAATTGCGTCGATTTCATCAATCACGTTCTGGAAGCCACGCTCAGTGAGGTCTTCCATGCTGTTGACAGCCAACGGGTGACGCAGCAGGCTCTTCGGTGTCATTACGATCAGTGGTGTGCGGTAGTCACGCAACATCTGGCGACGCAGCATGTGGAAGGCTTGCGCCGGGGTACTTGGCACACAGACCTGCATGTTGTCCTGGGCGCACAGTTGCAGGTAACGCTCCAGACGCGCGGAAGAGTGCTCAGGCCCCTGCCCTTCAAAGCCGTGCGGCAACAACATCACCAAACCACACAAACGCCCCCACTTCTGTTCACCGGAACTGATGAACTGGTCGATAACTACTTGCGCACAGTTGGCAAAGTCACCGAATTGCGCTTCCCAAATAGTCAGGGTGTTGGCTTCGGTAGTGGCGTAACCGTATTCAAAGCCCAATACCGCTTCTTCGGACAGCAACGAGTCGATAACCACGAACGGCAGTTGCGCCTCAGACAAGTGTTGCAGCGGGATGAATGTTTCGCCGGTTTCCTGCTCGTGGAATACTGCGTGGCGATGGAAGAAGGTACCACGACCGCAGTCTTCACCCGACAGGCGAATAGGATAGCCCTCATCAATCAGGGTGGCATAAGCCAAATTTTCACAGAAACCCCAATCCATCGGTTGCTCACCGGCAGCCATTTTCTTGCGGTCTGCGACAATACGCGCAACACGGGAGTTGAGCTTGAAACCTTCCGGGTGGACGGTCAGCTTCTCACCTAGTGTTTTGACGGACTCGGCGTCGATGGTGGTATCCACCGGCATGTCCCAGGTTCCGCCGACAAAGCGTTTCCAGTTGACCGGATGCGGATTCTGCGCTTCGCTCTTGTCCAGCAGGTGCGGTACGGTAGGTGCACCTTCGGTCAATTGCTGGCGGCAACGTTGCACACGTTCCTTCGCTTCTTCTGCACTGATGACACCTTCAGCCGCAAGCTGGCGGGCATAGAGTTCACGGGTGGTCGGCAGGGAACGGATTTTGCGGTACATGACCGGCTGGGTAGCGGAAGGCTCATCCGCTTCGTTGTGACCGTGGCGGCGGTAGCACACCAGATCAATCACCACATCCTTTTTAAAGGTGTTGCGGTAATCCATGGCAATTTTCGTCACCAGCACCACAGCTTCAGGGTCATCGCCATTGACGTGGAACACGGGCGAGTCAACCATTTTGGCGACATCGGTACAGTAATAGGTGGAACGTGCATCTGCTGCTGCACTGGTGGTGAAACCAACCTGGTTATTGATGACGATATGGATCGTGCCGTAAGTGCGGTAGCCACGGGTGTCTGCCATTTGCAGCATTTCCATGTTGACGCCCTGACCGGCAAATGCAGCATCACCGTGTAACACCACTGGAATGATCTTGTTGCCGGAACCTTCATCCCAGCGATCCTGACGGGCGCGTACCGCACCTTCCACCACTGGACCGACGATTTCCAGATGCGACGGGTTGAATGCCATCGCCACGTGCAACTGACCACCCGGTGTCATCATGTCAGAGGCAAAACCCATGTGGTATTTCACATCACCAGTACGGTCGCCCACATTGGCATACTTACCTTCAAACTCGCCGAACAGCAGGGATGGAGCTTTGCCCAGCACGTTGACCAGCACGTTCAAGCGACCACGGTGTGCCATGCCGATTACCATTTCCTGTGCTCCCAGACTACCGGCGTGCTGGATCAGGCTGTTCAGCATCGGAATCATGCTTTCACCACCTTCCAGCGAGAAGCGTTTCTGACCGACGTAATTGGTATGCAGGTAACGTTCCAGACCTTCGGCAGCCGTGAGACGGTCGAGGATTTCGAGCTTCTCTTCCTTGCTGAACTCAGCTTTGGAGCGGATACTTTCCAGACGCTGCTGAACCCAGCGTTTCTGCTCGGTGCTGGTGGTGTGCATGTATTGCACGCCGACATGTCCACAGTAAGTTGCTTCCAGTTGCGCTACGATGTCACGCAAGGTCATCTGATCAGGACCAACCAGTGATCCCGTGTTAAAAGTGGTTTTGAGATCTCCCTCACCAAGCCCGTGATGAGCTAGGGTCAGCTCTTTGACGAAAGAGGGTGCGGCCTCATCTAGTGGGTTAGTTTTGGCATGGAAGTGCCCAAGGAAACGGTAAGCATTGATAAGCTGCAATACTTTAACTTGTTTGCGCTCATGCTCCAGATCGGCTCCACCAGCAGATGGAGTAGCGAACGCCTGGGGTTTGGCAGCATAGGCTCGGAAATAGTCTTGCACCAAAGAATGGCGGGTATCCCGTTCCTGCCCGTTGACTTGTGGCAATGCATCAAAATAGTGCTGCCAGCTCGCTGGAATTGACGCAGGCTCTTCCAGGTAACGCTCGTACATTTCCTCCAAATATAAAATGCTGTTGCCGTCGAGTTGTGTATCAGCATTCCAGGCCGTAGCCTGCCCTTCACCTTTATTCATCTTTTCAACCTACTTTGATGGTAAATATCAAACACTCCTGACTTGACGCATCGCAGCAAAATAGTGCATTGTCGACATCTTGATGTCAAATGCTGCAATGCAAGGCTGTTTTTCAAGTCATACACTGTCACTTTCTCGTTATGATGTCGACATTATAACTTGAAAGTGTCAACAATGTCAGGATGTTTCGCTTGAAAAAACGCTGTTTCAGGGTATTATTGTCAACATAACAGACAATATGTCGACAAAATATGAGGAGCACCATGGCATTTGCAACGGCATGTAAGTTACAGGAGCCGGTTACGATTGCAGACAAGCTTTTCCTTGATCTGCGCCGTGCCATCCTGGAAGGGGAACTCCCGGCTGGCAAAAAAATTAGTGAACCCGAACTAGCCACAGCCTATGGCGTAAGCCGGGGTTCATTGCGGGAGGCGATTGGCAAACTGGAAAATTGCAATCTGGTGACGCGCAAGCCCAATATTGGTGCACGCATCATCGGATTCTCGACTTCGCAGTTGATGGAAATTTACCAGATACGCGAAGCGATGGAAGGCATGGCTGCACGGTTGGCAGCAGAGAACATGGCAGAGGATGAAGTGGCGCGGCTGCGACGTATCTTGGAACGGCATAAAGCGGAAATTGATCAACACCATAACTATTCCCAGCAAGATGTTGATCTCGATTTTCACTTTTCCATCATCCAGGGAAGCAAGAATTCGCGCCTGATCCGCATGTTGTGCCAGGACTTGTACGACCTAGTGCGGTTTTACCGCTTCCGTCTCAAGGCCAGCTTCAACCGCAGTGAACAGGCATTTCAGGAACACAACCTGATTGTGGCGGCTATTGAGCGACGTGACGGGGAAATGGCAGAAACCCTGATGCGTCATCATATCAGGGCATCACGGGATTATGCCTGCAAGATGCTGGATAAAGTGTCACCATCCGAAGTTTGAGAGCAGTGTTACGCAGAATTTGTACCAACGGGGAATATCCATGAAGAACACGCAAAACCGACCAATGTCGCCGCATTTGCAAATTTACAAACCGCAAATCACTTCGGTGCTATCCATCCTGCATCGTGGCACAGGTATCGTGCTGGCAGTGGGTACGCTGCTGGTTACGTACTGGCTGTCTGCACTTGCCGGAGGGGTTGAAACCTTCAACGCTGCCAATGCCATTCTTGGCTCTTTTTTAGGCAAAGTAGTGTTATTTGGCTGGACATGGGCGCTGTTCTATCACCTGTCCAACGGTATCCGCCACCTGATGTGGGATACCGGTTTCGGTTTTGACCTACCTACCGTCTACCTAAGCGGCAAGATTGTGGTAGGTGCATCGTTTGTTCTGACTGTCCTGCTGTGGATTGTTGCCTGAAGCCTGTTGAGGAGTTTTGCTGATGAGTTTGTTGACGCCTTTCAAACGGGCCAGTGGCCTAGGCAGTACCAGTGACGGCGTGAAACACTGGTGGATGCAGCGCATGACTGCGGTGGCACTCGTTCCATTGACCCTGTGGGTTGCCTTTGCCGTCGCTTCCCACGTGGGTGCTGATTACGCCACGGTTGCCGCTTGGTTTGCCAAACCTTTCACCACCACCATGCTGACCCTGTTTGTGTTCACCGCTTTCTTCCACGCCAGCCAGGGGCTGACTGTGGTTATCGAAGACTATATCCATCATGATGGCGTGAAGGTAACAGCGCTGGTCGCCATGAAACTGGTACTGGTCTTGCTGGGAACCAGCAGCATTCTGAGTGTTTTACGTGTTGCATTTGCGGGCTGATTAAGGGAGCTTAAGACACAATGACCGAATACAAGATTGAACACCATACCTATGACGTTGTAGTGGTAGGTGCGGGCGGCGCGGGTTTGCGTGCCACTTTCGGGATGGCGGTAAAAGGCTTGTCCACAGCCTGTATCACCAAAGTCTTCCCAACTCGCAGCCATACCGTGGCGGCACAGGGTGGTATGTCTGCCGCACTTGGCAACATGGGGCCGGACAAATGGCAATGGCACATGTATGACACCGTAAAAGGTTCCGACTGGCTGGGCGACCAAGATGCCATCGAATACATGTGCCGCGAAGCCATCCCGGCAGTTATCGAACTGGAACACCAAGGTGTACCCTTCTCTCGCACCGAAGATGGTCGTATTTACCAGCGCCCGTTCGGCGGCATGACCACCGAATTCGGCAAAGGCATTGCCCAGCGTACTTGCGCTGCGGCTGACCGTACTGGTCACGCCATCCTGCATACCCTGTACCAGCAATCACTGCGTCATAATGCGGTATTCTTCATCGAGCATTTCGCCACCGACCTGATCATGGACGAAGATGGCGTGTGCCGTGGCGTGATGGCATGGGACTTGGCAAACGGCATCCTGCGCCTGTTCCGTGCCCAGCAAGTGGTGCTGGCAACCGGTGGTTACGGTCGTGCCTACTTCTCTGCCACTTCTGCCCATACCTGTACTGGTGACGGTAACGGCATGGTCGCTCGCGCTGGCCTGCCCTTGCAGGACATGGAATTTACCCAGTTCCACCCCACCGGCATCTACGGCTCCGGCTGCCTGATTACCGAAGGCGTGCGGGGTGAAGGCGGCTACCTGACCAATTCACAGGGCGAGCGTTTCATGGAACGTTATGCACCGAACGCCAAAGATCTGGCTTCGCGTGATGTAGTAAGCCGTGCCATGACCGTGGAAATCAACGAAGGCCGTGGGGTTGGTCCGCAGAAAGACCATATCCATATCCATCTGGAACATCTGGGTGCGGAAGTTATCCACGAACGCCTGCCAGGTATCGCCGAAAGTGCAAAAATCTTCGCCGGTGTGGACGTAACCAAAGAACCGATTCCAGTACTGCCAACCGTGCATTACAACATGGGTGGCATCCCTACCAACTATCATGGCGAAGTTGTCACCCTAAAGGATGGGAACCCTGACAGCGTGGTTCCCGGTCTGATGGCCATTGGCGAATGTGCTTGCGTATCCGTCCACGGTGCCAACCGCCTTGGCTCCAACTCGCTGCTCGACATCGTAGTGTTCGGGCGTGCTGCCGCTAACCGTTGTGCCGAAACCCTGACACCGGGGGCAGTACAACACAACCTGCCAGAATCAGGCGTACAAAAAGCAATGGATCGTTTCAAACGCATCCATCAGGCTAACGGCAAGCTGACAACTGCACAAATCCGCGACAATATGCAGCGCACCATGCAGAAACACGCTGCCGTATTCCGCACGGGTGACTCCATGCAGGAAGGTGTGGCGAAAATGAATGACATTTATACCAGCTTCAATGATGTCAACGTTTCTGACCGCAGCCTGGTGTGGAACTCTGACCTGATGGAAACCTTTGAGTTGGCGAACCTGCTGGATTGCGCCCAGGTCTCCATCAACTGCGCCCTCAACCGTGAAGAAAGCCGTGGCGCACATGCCCGTGAAGACTTCCCGGATCGTGATGACGACACTTGGATGAAGCACTCTGTCGCCTGGGTAGATGAATCCGGCAAAGTCAAGATCGACTACCGCCCCGTCCACACCTACACGCTGACGGATGAAGTTGAATACATCGCACCGAAAAAACGGGTTTACTAAGGGGAAGTGTCATGGCTGAATTCAAGTTACCTGCCAACTCTGTGATCAAGGAAGGCAAAACCTGGCCTGCGCCTGCCGGTGCGACCCGAGTGAAAAACTTCCGCATCTACCGTTACGACCCGGATAGCGGGCAGAACCCTCGCTGGGATACCTACCAAATCGACCTCGACAAGTGCGGGCCGATGGTGCTAGATGCGCTGTTGAAGATCAAGAACGAGATTGACCCATCCCTGACCTTCCGCCGTTCCTGCCGTGAAGGGATTTGTGGTTCCTGCTCGATGAATATCGGTGGAACCAACACGCTGGCTTGTATCAAGGCGATTGGTGCGTTTGATGGCGATCTCCAGATCAGCCCATTACCACACATGTCCGTGGTGAAAGACCTGGTTCCTGACCTGACCCATTTCTATGCGCAATATGCTTCCATCAAGCCGTGGATGCAAACCCGGACACCTGCTCCACCTGACCGTGAGCACCTGCAATCACCGGAAGACCGCAAGAAACTGGATGGCCTGTACGAGTGTATCCTGTGCGCAAGCTGTTCCACCTCCTGCCCCAGCTACTGGTGGAACAGTGACCGTTACCTCGGCCCGGCAGTACTGCTGCAAGCCTACCGTTGGGTGGTGGACAGTCGTGATGAAGCAACCGGTGAACGTCTCGACAACCTTGAAGATCCGTTCCGCCTGTACCGTTGCCATACCATCATGAACTGTACCAATACCTGCCCGAAAGGTCTGAACCCAGCCAAGGCCATTGGCGAACTGAAGAAAAAGATGATCGAACGGCGGTGAGACCCCTAGCCCCCTCTCCCTCAAGGGGAGCGGGGGACAAGAAATAATAAAGGATGGCACCATGAGCGAACTTTCCCGTTTGAAAATGCGCTGTCGGCGCGGCATGAAAGAACTTGACGTGATTTTTCAGCATTACCTGGAAGCTCACTACCCCGCAGCTACCCCGGACGAAATCCAGCAGCTTGATGAATTGCTCGACATGCAGGATCCCTTGCTGTTTGGCATGATACTTGGATTAGATCCCGTACCAACCATGTACACTGACCTGATCGAAAAACTGAGGCACGCCCATGACTGAAGCGTTCCATGCTGAACGCATGGTACGTTTACGCTGGGCTTGTCGCCGAACCCTGCAAGTACTGGATCGTCCCTTAGGTAATTTCCTGCATGACTGTTTTGCTGATCTGGACATGGGGGAACAGTTTGCCTTCGAGCGTCTGCTGAAAGCCAAGGATCAGGAAATTCTCGACTGGTTAATCGGCAATCGGGAATCACGTGACGCCGGGATTTGCGCTATCATTGCCAAAATACGTGCACATGATGACAACAGCAGTGGAGACAACAACCATGTCTGAGGTACAAAACCTCTCCCCCAAGCAGGCTTATGCCCTGTTGCAGGAAACCCCGCGTAGCGTTCTGGTTGATATTCGTTCTGCCATGGAATACCTGTTTGTCGGGCATCCGGTCGGTTCCGTGCACATTGCCTGGATTGATGAACCCGACTGGGATGTAAACCCCAATTTTGTGCCGGAAGTCCAGAATCTGGTAGAAAAGCGTTTCAAGGATGGCAACCCAAAACAGGATACTGCCGTCGTACTGATTTGTCGCAGTGGCAAGCGTTCACACGAAGCAGCGGGGGCTTTGCTGGATGCCGGATTCCAGCGCGTCATGCATGTAGACGAAGGTTTTGAGGGTGAACGTGACGAGAATCACCACCGGGGAACACTGGGCGGTTGGCGCTTTCATGGACTACCGTGGGAACAGTGCTGACCGGTACTTGCAACGCCCTCTTAAATAAAGTAAAAATAATAAATATCACCATGATTTATAAACACAATCATCGTTGTGTTTATGCCTTTCGTTCTATTTTTTCTGCCATCTTCTCTGGTTGTAATTCAATGTATCGCATACTATAAACAAATGTATGCTTCAGTAACTCTCACAATCCCTAACCAAAGGAGTTTCCCCTGCATGAAACTGAAATCATTAATTGTATTACTGCTAGCTGGCATCTGGGGTGTCGGTAGCTGGTGGTGGTACACCTGCAAAGTCAAAGGGTTCTGCGAAGCAGACAAAGCGGTCACACAGGTTGCAGCAGGTGCTGCCAACGCTGGTTTAGCAATGTCTGGACAAGATGCAAACAAGGATAAAGCAGCACCTGTCCCGGAAATGGATGCTGATGGGGATGGGATTCCTGATGCAAAAGAAAAAACGCTTGGCCTTGATCCAACCAAAAAAGACTCTGATGGGGATGGGATTCCCGATGCAGTTGAAATCGCACGTACACCACAAGACACGGATGGTGACGGCAAAATCGACGCACTCGATGATGATGACGATGGTGATGGTGTCCTGACCAAAGCTGAAAATCCTGACCCCAATGGTGACGGCAAAGTAGATGATGCAGCAGATGCCAATGGCAACAAGATTGCCAGCTACCTTGATCCTGACGAAAACGGCTCAGCCACAGCAGATCAAGCTAAGGCTGACGCTGATAAAGCGGCTGCTGAACAGGCCAAGGCTGACGCTGATAAAGCGGCTGCTGAAAAAGCCAAAGCAGATGCAGACAAGGCTGCTGCCGAACAGGCCAAAGCTGACGCTGATAAAGCGGCTGCTGAAAAAGCCAAAGCAGATGCGGACAAAATCACAATGGAAGCTGCCCCATCTGCCAATGGTAGTAACATTGGCCCTGCCAGCCTGCATTTCCCAACCGGTTCAGCCAATCCACAACTGGCGGATGACACCAAGGCCTACTTCGAGAAAGTTGCCAAATTCCTGAAAGACAACAGTTCTGCCACTGTTACTATCGTCGGGCATACCGACAACAAGGGCAAACCTGACAAGAATAAGGAACTTGGTAAAAAGCGGGCTGAAATGCTCCAGAAAATGCTGGTTGATCTGGGCGCACCCAAAGACCGCATCAAGGCATCCTCCGAAGGGGCAGACAAGCCGGTGGCAGACAACAACACCGAAGAAGGCCGCAAGAAAAACCGCCGGGTTGAAATTAACCCTGTGAAAAACTGATTGGAGTTGTAACCATGTTCAAAGACATTACAAGCCGTTACGACATGACCAGCGCCAGTCTGGATGTCATCATCATGCTGGCAGTTGCGTTTCTGCTAGGTTTTCTGTTTTGCTATTTCCGCAACAAATCCGCTCGGGAGGACTAAACGATGAATCCAACTTACACGTTTGGTACTGCCAGCATGGAAATCATCATCCTGTTATTACTGGCTTTCCTGCTGGGCATGTTGTTGTGCTGGCTGCTACGCAAGATGGGCTTGTGCTGCACCGTTGATACTTCCGCTGATTACGGTTACAAAAATCGCCCCATACCACGGGAGGGCGGCTACACCGCCGACATCAACAGCCTGCTGCGCACCAGTGGTAATGATGTTCCGGCACGCCCACGTACCTCGGAAATTCCCCGTAGTGCGACAACAGCGGTATCTGATGCTGCTGCCACTGCTACCAGTGTAGCTGCCAGCATTGCCGGAATTGGTGGGGGTCGCAAGGATGACCTGAAAAAGCTGGAAGGTATCGGTCCCAAAATCGAACAGGTATTGAATACTGCCGGTATCCAAAACTTTGAGCAGTTGGCAGCCATGACACCGGATGCGATCAAACCCTTGCTGGAAGCAGCCGGAAGTCAGTTCAGAATGCACGACCCGAATAGCTGGCCTTATCAGGCAGAGCTTGCTGCCAAGGGTGAATGGGCACGTTTGCAGGAATACCAAAACCTGTTGATCAACGGACAGCAATAAAACCATCCCTCGCTGTACCAGCCCTTTGCTTTGCGGCAAAGGGCTTTTTCATGTCAGGGTATGGCAGAAAAAGCGCTGCGCAGGTATTGCAGCATAGAAACGACCGTCAACAAGGTAGCCACTGCCAGAGCAACCAAACCCCATTCCCGCAAGGGCAAACCAAACAAGTCCTGATTATACAACAAGAAGATCAGGGCAACGATCTGCGCCGTCGTCTTGAGCTTGCCGATAAAAGCCACCGCCACCTTGCCTCGCGCCCCGACTTCCGCCATCCATTCACGCAAGGCAGAAATGGTGATTTCTCGCCCAATAATGACGACTGCCGCCAAGGTCATCCACACATGGGCTTCGCGTTCCACCAGCAGAATCAGGGCAACTGCCACAATCAGCTTATCAGCTACCGGGTCAAGGAAAGCCCCAAAACGGGACTCCTGTTGCCACAAACGTGCCAGATAGCCATCCGCCCAGTCTGTCAGACCTGCAATGCCGAACACGGTTGCAGCAGCCAGTGGAGCCCAAGGCTCATCCAGATAAAACAGGTACACCAGCAATGGAATGAACACAATCCGTAACCACGTCAGCATCAGCGGCAGGTTGAACACCATATCAATTCTCTTCCCCGTTAAAAAAATCGTAAATCCGCCGCGCCAGTTCCTGACTGATACCGGGCACTTTCGCCAGCTCTTCCGCGCTGGCACGTTCGATTGCCCGTAAGCCACCAAACTGTTTGAGCAATACCTGACGTCGCTTTGCCCCCAGCCCGTCGATCTGTTCCAGGGGGGATTGGGTACGCGCCTTCCGCCGCCGTGCCCGATGTCCAGTAATGGCGAAACGGTGGGCTTCATCACGTATTTGCTGAATCAGGTGCAAGGCTTTGGAATACTCCGGCAATACCAGACGCCCATTCCCTTGCTCAATAATCAGGGTTTCCAACCCCGGTTTGCGTCCCTCGCCTTTGGCAACACCGACCACATCCACTCCTGTTACCTGCAATTCTGCAAGAACATCAAGTGCTTGTGCAACCTGCCCTTTGCCACCGTCGATGAAAAGAATATCAGGGAGTTTGCCTTCGTTCGCTGTTGCCCGACGAAACCGTCTGGTCAATGCCTGATGCATAGCAGCGTAATCGTCCCCTGGCTGGATACCCTCGATATTATAACGCCGATATTCCGACTTGGCCGGGCCATTCAGATCAAACACCACACAGGAGGCAACCGTTGCTTCCCCTTGCGTGTGGCTGATGTCAAAACATTCCATGCGGGCGGGAATGTCCGCCAAACCCAACGCTTCCTGCAAGGCAAACAGGCGTTGTTGCATTCCAGCCTTGGAGAGCAATTGCATCTGCAACGCCTGTTCGGCATTACGCACTGCCAGCTCTACCCATTTGCTGCGCTCACCCCTTTGTGGCTGGCGAATGGCAACCTTGCGCCCCTGCTTCAGGGTCAACATTTCTTCCAGCACCTCCGTCTCTTCCGGCAGTACTGACACCAGAATTTCGCCGGGGACATCATGATTCAGGTAATACTGGGCAAGGAAATAAGCCAGTATTTCCTCTGCACCGGCACTCTCATCCGGCAAATTGGGGAAAAAGTTGTGGTTGCCCAGATTATTGCCATTCCGTACTGTGACAACCTGCACACTGGCAATGCCGGAATCCGCATGAATCGCTACTACATCCACATTACCATTACTGCCACTAACATATTGCTGCTGGGAAATATGCCGCAAACTTTCAATCAGGTCACGGTATTCAGCCGCCTTTTCAAACTGGAGCGTAACAGCCGCCGCTTCCATTTTCTGCACCAGTTCGTTGATCACATCCTGACTGCGACCTTGCAGAAACTGGACGGCATGGCGGATGCTTTGTGCATACTCATCCTTGCCGATCAAGCCTACACAAGGGCCACTGCAACGCCTGATCTGGTATTCCAGACAGGGGCGCGAACGGTTGGCGAAATAACTATCCTCACATTGCCGCACCCGAAACAGTTTTTTCATCAGGTGCAAAGCCTGATGCACTGCGCCTACGCTGGGATAAGGCCCGAAGAACTGCCCCGGAATCTTGCGCGAACCCCGGTAAAACTGGATTCGCGGGTATGCCTGTTCCGTAGAAATGTGGATATAGGGATAACCTTTGCCATCCTTGAGCAGGATATTGTAACGCGGCGAATGTTTCTTGATCAGGTTGCTTTCCAGCAACAAGGCTTCTGCCTCGGTGTTGGTTAGGGCAATTTCCACCTGACAAATTTGCCGCACCATCGCAAAGGTGCGCGAGTTGGCAATGGTTCCCCGGAAATAGCTAGCGAGTCGGTTACGCAAATCCTTGGCTTTGCCGACATAAAGAATTTCACCAGTAGCGCTCAGCATCCGGTACACACCAGGCTTGTGCGGCACGGTTTTAAGGAAATCCTGCGGGTCGAATGGTGTGGTCTGGGTTGGTTGCATGGCGGTATTCTGCCACAGCGTGAGGCTACTTACACAAGGACACCATGCATTCCAGGCGCGAGCCCCACAATCAGCAAACCGGTCAGCACAAATTTGCAAAAAAGTGCAGAATTCCTCTTTACATTAGAATCTTATAATATTATTATATTCACATACTGAAGTTTAAACAAATTTGCTAGGAGATTAACCCATGAAATTACAAGCTATCGCATTCGCTGCCCTGATCGCTCTGTCCGGTGCTGCTTCCGCTGAATTCTTCGACGGTTTCGACAACGGTTCTGGTTATGGCAACGGCTACGGCAATGGCACAACCACTGCTGCTACCAACGGTCAAGGCTACGGCAACGGTGCTGGTGATGCCAACGGCTGGGGGCGTGGCAAAGGCAATGCTGACGGCGAAGTTGAATTCAGCATCAACTTCAAAGGCAAAGGCAAGAGCGACATGAACACTGACATGGCTGCCAACGGCAAAGGCAATGGCGACTGGTACGGTGCTGGCAACGGTTACGGTTATGGCAACGGCGCTGGCAATGGTTACGGCTACAACAACTTCGCCAAAGAAGGCTACGGCGCTCCAGTGATGCCTGCTGCACAAGCACCTGCTGCACCGGTTACTGCCCAGTAATCGACAGTACAAAAGCACACACAGATAACACAAAGGCACTCTTCGGAGTGCCTTTTGTGGTTTAGCTCATCAACCCCTTCCTGAGTCACCCAGAGTTTCCATTTGAGTTTGGCTATTTCAGCCGCTTGCTCTTTTCACCTCAAGTGCCGAGTCTAGTGCACTCACTTCTTGTGGGTGTCTGGGATTGTTGGGCTAAATCAAAAAAAGTGCTATGACAACTCCTGCGTAGAGAGCTTTTTCCTTTTCTTGAAAGTAGAATGTATCCACGGTGAGTGATCGGCATCCCCAACCAGTACAACACGGCAATGAACAACATCAATAATCTGCACCTCAACCCGCAAACCGATACCAGTATCCGCATCCGTGCTACCCTGATCGGTAGCCGCATTGACACCAAGCCGTTCCGCGCCGATGAAATCCTTGCCATCAACCCGCTGACCGTTGCCATTCCTGGCGGTGGCTGCGTGGTTTTACTGCGTTACGGTGTGGCGGTTTTCGTCGGCATGAGCAACGAACAGGAAGCACAATTTCAGGAACGCTTGCTGACCCTGACCAGCGAACCGCGTACCTGGCCTGAAAACGAGCAGATCAACCTGCGGATTGATGCCAGCGTACTGGAAGGCATTGATGCGCAAGGTTGCCTGTGGCTGCATGATACTTCCATCCAGCGCCTGCAACTGGTGGCGGAAATGCTCGCCCGCAGTTCCGTACTGTCGGATGACGAAGCACGGGTTGCCAAAACCTTTGAACAGATCGAACCGCTGGCGCAAAACCTGAGCAAACGCGGGCAAGGCGGGCGCAAAATGCGCGAATTACTCAGTTACATTGGTGATTCCCTGCTCAGCCAGCAGCGCAGTGTGGGGCGTGCCGAAGTTGCCGACAAACCAGACCTGCTGTGGGAACGCCCTGAACTCGAAGGGCTTTACCTGCGACTGGAAGACGAATTCGAGCTGCGGGAACGCCATCTGGCACTGGAACGCAAACTCGAAGTCATTTCCAACACCGCCGAAACCCTGCTGGACTTGTTGCAAGCCCAGCGCAGCCATCGGGTGGAATGGTACATCGTCATCCTGATTGTGGTGGAAATCGGTTTGACGCTATACGAGCTGTTTTTTCGGGGGCATTAAAATGCCTGCAACAACGCCGACTGTGCCGTCAGCGCCTCTTCACCCTCTTGCGGCTGGCAGCGCAGGTATGCCCCATCCGCCTGCAATTCCCACGCTTGGGTATTATCCTGCAAGTGCAGCTCAAACGCTTCGTGGATCACCCGCTGCCGCAGTTTGGGGTTGAGGATCGGGAAAGCCACTTCCACCCGGCGGAAGAAATTGCGCGGCATCCAGTCAGCACTGGAGCAATACACCTCCTCCTCCCCCGCATTCAGGAAGTAGAACACACGCGGGTGTTCCAGAAAGCGCCCCATCACCGAACGCACATGGATATTGTCCGACACGCCGGGAATGCCGGGGCGCAGGCAGCAAATCCCTCGTACCACCAGTTCCACCCGTACCCCGGCCTGTGACGCCTGATACAGCGCGTGGATAGTCTGCGGCTCAATCAGCGAATTCATGCGGGCACGGATCAATGCAGGCATACCCGCACGGGCGTGGCTGATTTCCCGCGCAATCTTTTGCAGGATGCTGTTGTACAGGGTGAAAGGTGCCACCAGCAGCGACTTCATGCCCTGAATATTGCCCAACCCGGTCAGCATCAGGAATACCTTGTGCACATCTTCGGTGATGTCGGGGTTGCTGGTCAGCAAGCCGAAATCGGTATAAATACGCGCAGTACCGGGATGGTAATTACCCGTACCCAGATGGGCGTAACGGCGCAACTGCTGGCTTTCACGCCGCACCACCAGACACAGCTTGGCATGGGTCTTGTAACCCACCACGCCATACACCACATGCGCCCCGGCACGTTGCAACTGGTTGGTCAGGTTGATGTTGGCTTCCTCATCGAAACGCGCCCGCAGTTCCACCACCACCGTGACTTCCTTGCCTGCACGGGCTGCCCGCACCAGATGCTCAACAATGGCGGATTTTTTGCCGGTGCGGTACAGGGTCATTTTCAGTGCCAGCACATTCGGGTCACTGGCAGCCTGCCCAATGAAATCAATCACCGACTGGAAACTCTGGTAAGGGTGATGCAACAGCACATCGGTATGGCGGATACGCTCAAAAATCTCCGGGTAGCGTTCCGTAATCGGTGGGGTAGCGCGAAAAGGGGGAAAACGTAACTCCGGGCGCTCCACCAGATCGCTGATCGCCATCAGGCGGTTGAGGTTGACCGGGCCGTTAACGTTGTAAACATCACGGGCTTGCAGGTCGAATTGTTCCATCAGGTAGTCGATGTTGTCCTGCGGGCAATGGTCGGAAACTTCCAGCCGCACCACCTCGCCGTAATTGCGCTGCGGCAGTTCGCCCTGCATGGCTTCCAGCAAGTCGTCGGTATCTTCCTCGTCGACAAACATGTTGCTGTTGCGGGTCAGGCGGAACTGGTAACTGCCCAGCACTTCCATCCCCGGAAACAGCCGCCCGATAAAGGCGTGCAGGATCGACGACAGGAACACGAAACAGTTTTCCGTCGCTGCCATCCCGGCAGGCAAGCGGATGATGCGCGGCAAACTGCGCGGTGCTTGCACAATGGCGGTGTCGATTTCACGCCCGAAAGCATCCGTGCCTTGCAGGCTGACGATGAAATTCAGGCTTTTGTTGATGACATTGGGAAACGGATGTGCCGGATCCAGCCCCAGCGGGCTGAGCAGCGGCATCAGTTCATGGTCGAAATAATCCGACAGCCAGGCACGCTGGCGCTCATCCCAATGGGTGCGGCGCACGAAATACACCCCTTCCTGACGCAAGGCGGGGATCAGGGTTTCATTCAGCAGCTTGTACTGGCGATCCACCAGATCGCTGGCATTCTGGTGGATCAGGCGTAACACCGCAGTAGGCGACAAGCTATCTGCCCCCAGTGCGGCAATTTCCAGCCCCACCTGCTGTTTTAGCCGCCCTACCCGTACTTCAAAAAACTCGTCAAGGTTGGAACTGGAAATGCACAGAAACTTGAGGCGTTCCAGCAATGGAATCTGCGGGTCACTGGCAAGCTCCAGTACCCGGCAGTTGAAAGCCAGCAGGCTCAGTTCGCGGTTGATGTAGAAATCCGGGTTATCCAGCGGCACATCCTTACGGGCTGGTGCGTCAATGCTTGTTGTTGTGGGATTGTGTGGTTCCATGTCCAAGGTAATGTCCTGATTCCAGTAGCGATAAAAGCGGGCGTGAGGCATGGCGTTGCAGGCGGGCTTCAATGCCCTGTTTCACCATCCCCCACTCGGTGTCCAGAATACTGTAGATAGCTGTATCGCGGATGACTCCATCCGGCATGATGGCACTGCGGCGCAAAATGCCTTCCTGTACTGCCCCCATTTTTTCCAGCGATTTGCGCGATGCTGCATTGCGGATGTCGGTCTTGAACTGTACCCGCAAGATGCCAAAGGTTTCAAACGCATGGCGCAGCAACAGGTATTTGCTTTCAAGGTTGATGCCGGTGCGCTGGAATTCGGGTGCATACCATGTGCCGCCGATTTCCAGCTTCATGTGTTTCATGCAAATGTCGCGGTAACGGGTACTGCCGATGGCACGGCCTGACGCCTTGTCGATCACTGCAAACGGCTGGTCAGTCCCCGCTTCACGCAAGCGGATGGCATTGACGAGAAAGGCTTCCATGTTGCTGCGTTCGCTCATGTCACCGTAGAACATGTATTGCCAGATGCGGGCATCACGACGGGCTGCCTGAAACAGCTCGGAAAAATGCCATTCGACCAGTGGCTCCAGCCTTACCAAACGGCCTTCCAGGGTAACGGGTTGCAAGGTCATGGTGAATCCTCCTTAAAACACGCAGGACAACAGACAAACACTGCCTTGTGCCAGCCCCGCGCCCAGGAATGCCCCGATCAGCACGTCACTGGGGTAATGCAGCCCCAGAATTACCCGCGACAACGCCACCAGCAGCGCAAACGGGATGACCAGCACGCCCCATTCGGGGTAGTAATGCAGCAATACCCAGCTAAAGCTGACCGCGTGCAAGGTATGCCCGGAGGGAAAACTAAACTGGTCGAGTGCTGCCACATTCTGGAAAATGTCACCGTTATGGTGGTAGGGGCGTACCCGTTCTGTGGAGGTTTTCAGCCATTTGTAAATCAATACCCCCGCCAATCCCACCAGCCCCATGTGCAGCGAAACCTGCACAGCTTCCCAGCCGTACAGCAGCGGCAACATCAACATCAGCACGTACCAGAACACACCATTGCCCAAACGGCTGACGGCGGCAAACAACAGACTGACCGGCTTCAAGTGATTGATGCGGTTGAACAGCAGGCACAGGGGAATTTCACGGTCGTTAAGCTGATGGAGCAGTTTCATGGCGCACCTCGCGCAAGACAGTTTGAATCGTGTTATCCAGCCGCTCCACCACCTTTTCCCAGCTCAGACCAAGCGCGGTCTGGCTGGCACATTCGCCCAGTTGCTGGCGCAAAACGGGGTCACGCGCCAACGCAAGGCTGGCATCAATGAAAGCGGCGTTGTCATCCAGTGGTACTGCCATGCCGTTGTCAGCGTGGCGGATGTGTTCGTAGGCAGCGGCATAATGGAAAGTTACGACCGGCAGACCGCTGGCCATCGCTTCCAGCACTACATTGCCGAAGGTTTCGCTGGTACTGGGGTACAGAAACAGGTCGCCGCTGGCATAGTGTTCTGCCAGTGCCGTGCCGGTCTGCATCCCGGCGAACAGGCAGTCAGGATGGGCTTCCTGCAAGCGTTTGCGTTCCGGGCCATCACCGACCAGCAGGAATTGCGCATCCGGCACGTGTTGCTGGATGGTGCGGAACGCCACAAACGCCAGATCCAGGTTTTTTTCCTGCGCCATGCGTGATACCAGCGTCACCAGCAACTGGTCGTCACGCACCCCCAGACGCTGGCGCAAGGCAAGGTTGCGCCGCTGAGGGTTGAACTGGCGGGTATCAATACCGCGTTCCAGAATGCCGACCCTGGTATAACCGCTCGCAGCCAGTTGCTGTTGCAGCTCACGGGTGGGAACCAGCGTGACCAGCGTCTGGTTGTGGACGTGACGCAAATAGCGTTTTGCCAGATTGAAAAAACCGCTCAAACGATAGTAACGGCTGTACTGGTCGAAATTGGTGTGGAAATCACTGATGACCGGAATGCCGAGTTTTTTCGCCGCCTTCATCGCCGAATAGCCTAGCGGGCCTTCAGTGACGATTTGCACGATGTCCGGGCGCTGTTTCTTCCACAGGCGCTTGAGGGCATGGTATTGCGGAAAGCCCAGGCGCACTTCCTTGTAAAAAGGCAGGGTCAGGCCGTTGACGAGGTATTCATGGAAACCATCTTCGCGGCGGGCTTTTTCACGTGCCAACTGACGTGGGCGCACCAACTGGATCTGGTAGCCACCACGCCCCCGCAAACCTTCCACCATCCGACTGATGGTATGCGCCACTCCATTGATTTCCGGCGGCCACGTCTCGGTGACAACCGTCAGGCGGGTGCTGGCATGGACAAGCTGAAGCAGAGGTTTTGACACAAGAATTCACGTCTGGCAGTGGATATACTGCACATTCTGCGGGGGCAATGCTGCAAGACAGTGACGATTGTGTGACAGTTGTGTTTAAGCTGTCGGCGAAAACCGGTAGCCTGCCCCGCGCACTGTCTGGATATAGTGGTCGCAACCATGCGGAGCCAGTGCTTTACGCAAGCGCAGGATATGCACATCCACCGTGCGCTCTTCCACATACACATTGCGCCCCCAGGCGTTGTCCAGCAGTTGCTCGCGGGTATACACCCGATCAGGGTGCTGCATGAAAAATTTCAGCAGGCGGAATTCGGTCGGGCCAAACTCCAGTTCCACCCCGTTGGCTGTCACGCGGTGACTGAGCGGATCAAGCGCCAGCCCTGCAAATTCCAGCGATTCGGCAGGTTGGGTATTACGGCTGCGGCGCAATACCGCCTGAATCCGTGCAATCAGCTCAGCCGGAGAAAACGGCTTGCTGATGTAATCGTCAACCCCAGCGCTGAAACCGTTGATCTTGTCGCTTTCTTCCGTGCGGGCTGTCAGCATGATGACCGGAATATCCTGCGTTTCCGCGTTGCGCTGCAAACGCCGCACGATGTCCAGCCCACTCGCGCCGGGCAGCATCCAGTCCATCAGGATCAGCTCGGGGCGCTGGCGATCAATTTCAGCATAGGCTTGTTCGGCATCGGCAGCTTCGCGCAACTCGAAACCCGCCCGCCCCAAAGCAAAGCCCACCATACTGCGGATAGGCTGTTCATCATCAACAATCAGGATCGTACTCATGTTAAACCTGTAAGAAGTCCATTTTATTCAGCGATTTAACCTGAGAAGTGTGTCAGTTTCGTGACAGGTCGGTGTTTTCCTGCCGTCTTATTGGCGCTTGGCAAACCACCGCGCTTGTTGACCTCCGGCAAAGCCGTTACTTGGCAGGTGGTGTGCCGAAATTGATATTGACATCGCCTTGGCTGCCTGACACGACCGGACTTTGGTGTCCGGTTGTCACGGGTGCTGCCGGGGCATTGCCACCTGCGGCTAACGGCGTTGCCGGGGAAGGTTTCATGATACTGAAAGCAAAACCGCCGACAATGATCAACACACCCAGCACAAATACAAAATTCATGCCTTTATGCAGCAAACGCTCATTTGCTTCGCTCAAATCCTTGCTGCCCATAAATACTTTCAGTAAACCAATCAGCACAAACAGGACAAAACCTGCCAGTACCATCGGATGTTTGAGATGTTCAAGCCATGTGCCTGGATTATCCATTGCAACCCTCACCATTACTGTTTGTTATCGGTTGCCCGAGTGTAGCACAAGCTACTGATGCGCCTACCCTGTGTCGATAGCCGGATAAACCCTACTGATGTGCATCCGGTCGCCGGAATAAGCTGAAATTTCCGTGCATTTGTCTACAATTAGCCACTTTGTACCAACTCAGGCCAAGAGCCGCCGAACTTATGCATACAACAAGCATTCAACGCAAGGGCATCATCCTCGCCGGGGGCAGCGGCACCCGCCTCTACCCGTTGACTCGTGCCGTCAGCAAGCAGCTCATGCCGGTTTACGACAAGCCCATGATTTACTACCCGCTGACAGTGCTGATGCTGGCGGGTATCTGCGACATCCTGATCATCACCACCCCGGAGGATTCCAGCCAGTTCCAGCACTTGTTGGGCGATGGTTCCCAGTGGGGTCTGAACATCCAGTATGCGGTGCAACCCAAACCGGAAGGGCTGGCACAAGCCTTCCTGATTGGTGCGGAATTCCTTGGCAATGCCCCCGCCACCCTGATTCTGGGAGACAACATTTACTACGGCGAAGGTTTGTCCAGTCGCTTGCAAGCAGCCAGCCGCCAGCAACACGGGGCGACCGTGTTTGCCTACTACGTCAAAGACCCGGAACGTTACGGGGTGGTTGAGTTTGATGCCAACGGTAAGGCGTTAAGTATCGAGGAAAAGCCGCTCAAACCGCGCTCCCCTTACGCCGTCACCGGTTTGTATTTCTACGATAATCAGGTAGTGGATATTGCCCGCGAAGTGCGCCCTTCCCCACGCGGTGAGTTGGAAATCACCACCGTCAACCAGATGTACCTAGAGCGTGGCCTGTTGCAGGTGGAAATGCTCAAGCGCGGCACGGCCTGGCTGGATACTGGAACTCATGCCTCGCTGCTGGACGCTTCCAACTATATCCGCGTGATTGAAGATCGGCAGGGGCTGAAAATTGCCTGCCCGGAAGAAGTGGCATGGCGCATGGGTTACATCGACAGTGAACAACTGCTGCATCTGGCAGAACCACTGCGAAAGAGCGGCTATGGCGATTATCTGGCAGGATTACTGGCATGAAACTGATCGACACCCGCATTCCTGATGTGAAGATTATTGAACCCGCCGTGTTCGGTGATGCCCGTGGCTTTTTCATGGAAAGCTGGCACGCAGGCAAATTTGCCGAACTGGGGCTGAATTTGTCGTTCGTACAAGATAATCACAGCCGCTCCCGTCAAGGCATCCTGCGCGGGCTGCACTATCAGACAGAACAGGCACAAGGCAAACTGGTACGAGTCACCAGCGGCAAAGTATTTGATGTCGCCGTCGACCTACGCCGTTCCTCGCCTACTTTTGGGCAATGGGTGGGTGCAGAATTGTCCGATGAAAACTATCACATGCTGTGGGTTCCGCCCGGTTTCGCCCACGGCTTCTACGTGATGAGTGCATCCGCCGAATTCCTCTACAAGTGCACGGATTTTTACACCCCACAACACGAACATTGCATCCGCTGGGATGACCCGACCTTGGCTATTGACTGGCCATTGGCTAACGGACAACCCCCACTGGTATCCGGCAAGGATGCGCAAGGCAAAAGCTGGCAGGAGGCCATCACTTTCCCATGAAAATCCTCATTACCGGCGCAAACGGGCAACTCGGCTCCGAATTGCAAGCCACCTGCCCTGCGCATGTCACCCTGATCCCGACTGACCATGAATCACTGGACATTACCCAGCCGCAGCAGGTCAATACCGTACTGGATGCCCAGCAGCCGGATGCCATCATCAATGCCGCCGCCTATACCGCTGTAGACAAGGCTGAAAGCGAAACAGAACGTGTCTATGCCATCAACCACCATGCAGCGGCAACACTGGCACAGGCAGCCAGCCAACGGAACATCTACCTGTTGCACGTTTCCACCGATTTTGTGTTTGAGGGGCTGCAATCCTCGCCCTACCTGCCGGAAGCCGCCGCCCAGCCACTGGGCGTGTATGGTGCAAGCAAGCTGGCAGGCGAACAAGCCGTACAGACACTATGCCCAAGTGCTGCCATTGTGCGTACTTCCTGGCTGTATTCAGCTTATGGCAATAACTTCGTCAAGACCATGCTGCGCCTGATGGCAGAACGTGACTCGCTGGGGGTGGTCGCTGACCAGAGTGGTACACCGACCTGGACACACACGCTGGCAACCACACTATGGTCATTCATCGCGCAAAAGCCGCAGGGTATCTTCCATTGCTCCGACCAGGGTGTGGCAAGCTGGTACGATTTTGCCATTGCCATTCAGGAAGAAGCACTGGCCTTGGGGCTACTCAACAAGGCAGTGCCGGTCAAGCCCTTGCGCACGGCAGAATACCCGACCCCTGCCCGCCGCCCGGCCTACAGCGTGATGGACAAACGCACAACCGAAACACTGCTGGGTTACACGTTCCCCCATTGGCGCGTGAGCCTGCGGCAGATGCTGACTGAATTGAAACAACAGATTCCAACAACATGACTATGACACATCAACCCCGTAACCTGCTCGTCACTGGCGGAGCAGGTTTCATCGGCACCAATTTCGTCCACTACTGGCTGCAACAGTACCCGGATACACGGCTGGTTGTGCTGGATGCGCTGACCTACGCAGGCCGTTACGAGAACCTGCAACCGCTGGAAAGCCAGAGCAGTTTCCGTTTTGTACACGGTGACATCCTCGACCAGCCACTGGTGGAAACCTTGCTGCGTGAAGAAAACATCGACACCCTCGTGCACTTTGCTGCCGAGTCGCACGTTGACCGTTCCATCTACGGGCCGGATGCTTTCCTGAAAACCAATATTGACGGTACGCACAGCCTGCTGAAAGCGGCAAAAAAAGTCTGGCTGGAAGAAAAGCCCGGTTTTGCCCACCGTTTCCACCACGTCTCCACTGACGAGGTGTATGGCACATTGTCGCCTACTGACCCGGCATTCACCGAAATCACACCGTATGCTCCCAACTCGCCGTATGCTGCCAGCAAGGCGGCTTCCGACCATATCGTGCGGGCTTACCAGCATACCTATGGCTTGCAGACCAGTACCAGCAATTGTTCCAACAACTACGGCCCTTACCAGTACCCGGAAAAGCTGATCCCGCTGGCAATTGCCCGGCTGCTGCAAGGTCAGCCCGTACCCATCTACGGTGATGGGCAACAGGTACGCGACTGGCTGTACGTGGACGACCACAACCGGGGGATCGACCTGATCATCCGCACCGGGCGGGTGGGGGAAACCTACAACATTGGTGGCAATAACGAGCAGGCCAACCTGAGCCTGATCCATGAACTGTGCGCCCTGCTGGATAGCCGCTTCCCTGCTTCACCGCATGTGCCGCACCGTCAGCACATCACCTACGTGCAAGACCGCCCCGGTCATGACCGCCGCTACGCCATCGACAACAGCAAGATTTGCCGCGAACTGGGTTATGAACCGGCAGAAACCTTCCAGTCTGGCCTGGCAAAAACACTGGAATGGTATCTGGCAAGACCGGAATTCTGGCAGGAAGGCATCCAGCTATTCGGTACACATGGGGACAAAACCTGATGAAATGCCGTATCTGTGGCAGTGAAGGTGCACACCGCGCTTACGTAGCCAAGGAAATGATGCTCGGCCTGCGTGATGAGCACCCTTATTTCCAGTGTGCCGATTGTGGCTGTCTGCAAATTGCCAGCATTCCCGGCAATCTGGGAGATTATTACCCTGACAATTACTATTCCTACAGCGGTGTCGGTAACAGCGGTAGTGCGTTGAAACAAAAGCTGCTGCGGATGCGCGACACCTGGGCTGCCACCGGGCACTGCCAGCTTGGGCGCATCATGCATTTCCTCTCCCCCAATGCCAAACTGGCCAGCTTGCGCCCTGCCGGAATCAATCCGACATCGCGCATTCTGGATGTGGGTTGTGGTGCAGGTCATTTGCTGCATTCCCTGCGTGAGATTGGCTTTCAGCATCTGTTGGGCATCGACCCGTTCAACCGTGCAGACATCAGTTACCCCAACGGCTTGCACATCGAAAAACGCGATATTTTCAGTGAAACCGGGCAATGGGATCTGGTGATGTTTCACCATTCCTTTGAGCACCTGCCTGAGCAGCAAGCCAACCTGCAACAGGCATTCCGTATCCTAGCACCCGGCGGTATGGCACTGGTGCGGGTTCCCACCGTGTCTTCCTGGGCATGGCAGGAATACGGGGTCAACTGGGTGCAACTGGATGCCCCACGCCATCTGTTCCTGCATTCGCTCAACAGTATGCAGGCACTGGCGGCACAAACAGGCTTTCAGCTCGAACAGGTCGTGTATGACTCGTTTGCCCTGCAATTCTGGGGCAGCAAGCAATACGAGCAGGACATTCCCTTGCGTGACCCGCGTTCATGGGCAGAATCGCCGCAAAATGCCCTGTTTACTGCCAAGGAAATCCGCGCCTTTGAACAACGTTCACGTGAATTAAACGCAATCAATCAGGGCGATCAGGCTGCATTCTATTTGAGGAAACCCACTTGAACACAACCCTTCCCAAGTTGCTGGCCATTTCCTCTCCCGGAGGTCACTGGATACAACTGACCCGCCTGTGTCAGGGGTTGGAAGGACGTTACCATATTGTTTACGCCATGCCCGGCGACCTGTTCGGCACAGCCAGTACGCTCAAGGGCAAAAAGGTGTATTCCGTCACCGATGTGAGTGCAGATGACAAGTGGAAGCTGATTCCCTGCGCTTTGCAGGTGCTGTATGTGCTGCTGAAAGAACGCCCGCAAGCCATCCTCTCCACCGGCGCCGCCCCTGGGTTTGTGGCTGTCTGGCTCGGCAGCCTGCTCGGTATCCGCACCATCTGGGTAGACAGTATCGCCAATGTGAAACAGATTTCCCGTGCCGGTCGCCTTGCCCAAAAACGTGCTGATGTATTCCTGACCCAATGGGAACACCTGAGTAACGGGCAGGACATCCTGTTCAAGGGAGCAGTCCTGTGATCTTTGTCGCCGTAGGTACGCAATTTCCATTCGACCGCCTGATCCGCAGCGTGGATGAATGGGTGGGACAGCACCAGATGGCAGGTATCGCCCAGATTGCCGGTGGCGAGTACCTGCCGCAGCATTTGCGCTGGGAACGCTTCATGACCACGGATACCTTCAACCAGCATCTACAAGCTGCCAGCCTGATCATTTCGCACGCAGGCATGGGCAACATCATCACAGCACTGGAAAACCGCAAACCCATCATCGTCATGAATCGCCAACACGCTTTGGGCGAACACCGCAATGACCATCAACTGGACGGATTAGCGTGGATGGGCAAACTGTCTGGCGTATATACCGCCACCAGCCAGGACGAACTGTATGCCCTGCTGGAACGGCAACACGACCTGCAAGCAGCCACACAAACACCCGGAGCACGCCGACAAACCCTGGTTGATTTCATTGATCAGGCCATCCGCTTCCCCAAACAGGGCGGCAAACCGGCATGAACCTGCAAAACCATTCCCTGCTAATAACCAGTGCCTTGTCGACCATCGCACGTTTTGCCGGGGTAGGTCTGAATTTCGCCGTAGCCATTACCCTGACCCGCAACTTGCCGATGCATGAGGCCGGGATGGTGTTCATGCTGATGACGCTGGTGACGGGTATTTCCCTGTTTAGCCGTTTGGGGGTCGAGCAATGGCTGGTGCGGGATGTTGCCCGCATCCCTGAAACGGAACAACGTCAACAGGGGCAATACTTGCAGGCTGCCTACCGGCTGGTTCTGCTCAGCAGTGTGGTGTTTATGCTGGGCTGGCTCGTGTTTGCCCCGTTGACGCAACACCTGCTGTTTGATGATGCCATCCAGTTGTTGCCATTATTGGCGGCAGGTAGCGGTATCCTGTTTTTCAATCTGGTGATGCTGAACTCGGCCTTCCTGAAAGCCATCCGCCATACGTCCCAATCCCTGCTGGTACAAAACGCGCTTCCGGCAGTCACTTACATGCTGCTGATTGTTGTGTTCTGGATGATCTTCACCCAAAACCAGCATTATTTGTGGTTGTATATCGCCTCCTTGTTGCTGGCAGGTTTGTGGTCATTCCATTGGTTGCGCCCGTGGTGGCAGGACTTGTCACCTGCCGTCAGTACACCGTTCAAGGTACGGGATGTGCTGCAACAGTCCTTGCCTCTCGCGCCGGTTTCCTTTTTTTCCTTCCTGATGCTGTGGGCAGACACCCTGCTGACTGGTTTGCTACTCAGCAACGAAGATGTCGCCCTGTTTACGGTCGCGGCACGCCTGTCATTTGTGAGCCTGTTTTTTCTGGGGGCGCTGGATGCCACCATTTACCCGCGTCTGCTGAAAATCCACAAGCAGCAGCCGGAACAGACCCGGCGATTTTTCTGGCAGGCAACCGGGCTGGTAGCAGGTGTACTCGGTATCGTAACCCTGCTGTTACTGATGACCAGTGATTTCATCCTGGCAGTTTTCAGCCTGGAATATGTACAGGCGGGCATGGCACTGGCCATCCTGTTGGTAGCACAGTTTGTACGGGCGATGAGCCTGACGTTTTCTTTCATGTTCATCATTCAGGAACAGGTACGTTACCTGAATATCCTGCTCATGAGTGCGCTGGTCGTGAACATTATCGCCAATCTGCTGATGATTCCGCACTATGGCATTGAAGGTGCTGCGGGCGCGACCTTGCTCGCCAATCTGGTGTTGACGGGGGGGGTAATAGTGTTTTTCTTCAAAAATCGCCTGCTAAATGACCAGGGACGGCTATCA
The DNA here is from genome assembly GCA_002425225.1 of Thiothrix sp. UBA5583. GTDB lineage: Bacteria > Pseudomonadota > Gammaproteobacteria > Thiotrichales > Thiotrichaceae > Thiothrix > Thiothrix moscowensis. Next base: position 12,680 of record DILV01000004.1, on the reverse strand, counting down.
TAAGGATTATCATGCTGCGACTACTTGCCATCCTGTTCGTCATATCCGTATTCATCCCGGTGGAGTTTTACACCATGGCGGGATCGGTGCGTATTGAGCCGTACCGGATTGTGCTGGGTGTTACCCTGCTGTACGCATTGCTGAACATCAAAACCCTGCTGGAACAGGCCGATCTGGTGGATGTGCTGCTGATCGGGCTGATAATACTGGCCTTTGCCAGCATCTGGCATAACCACGGGCTGCAACAATCGGTGGAATCCACCGGCATTTACGCGATTGAAACCTTGGGAGCCTTCTGGCTGGCACGCCTGTTTATTACCACCCCGGAACGCTTTTTCCATATCAATCGGCTATTTATCATCATTCTGACATCCCTGACCCTGTTTGCCATCTATGAAGCCTTTGCCCAGCACCGCTTCATGCATGACATTGCCAAGTGGCTGACCGGGCATGATGCACTCGACTACCGTTTGTATACGCATTACTACATCCGTGGCGGTATCATGCGGGCAACCAGCCTGTTTGAGCATCCCATCCTGTATGGTTCCCTGCTGGCCTTGTTCTTCCCGTTTGCTTTCCTGTGGTGGTTACGCTCGCGCAGCTTGCTGGTAGGGTTGAATGTGGTCGGACTGGTGATTTCCATGATTACCACTTTGTCTTCCGCCCCCCTGCTATCCCTTATTTTTCAATCAGGTATCGCTATTTTAACCCGCTTCTGGCATAGTGCCCGCCGTTTGTGGATTGCCCTGTTTTTCGGTGGCATTGCCGGAGCCATGCTGATCAATGCATTTTCCAACCGGGGCTTTTTCGGCATCCTGATTTCGTACCTGACCTTTAACCCGAATACTGGCTATTTCCGCATGATGCAGTGGGAACACAGCATGGATGACATCGCAGACAACCCGATTATGGGCATTGGCCTGATCGGCCCTGGCCTGCACGACTGGACACGCCCATACTGGATCACTGACTGGTTTGGCAACAGTATTGACAGTTTCTGGCTGCTGTTGACCTTGCAACACGGAATTTTTGCCGCATTCCTGCTGCTGCTTGCCAGCCTGTATGCCACTTTCAGCACCTTGAATCATAGCTGGAAACATACTGAGGCAACCCGCTGGATGGTGACAGCCTGGCTGCTGTCGTTTTTATCCCTGATCCTGATCGGCTTTACCGTTGATTATTTTGGCAAACTCCAGCCCATGTTTTTCTTTGCACTGGGGATGATTGGCTGGGCACGTTATTACACTTGGGATGAAACCGGCAGCTTGCCGGATTCAGGCACACAACCAACCGATGGCGAACGCTTATGAGACTACGTTTTGTCAACCAGCGAGTTTACATGTGGCTGGTGTGGTTCCGGGACAGCCTGCTGTGGCTGCGCACCTGGTACTTCCGCACCTTGTACGGGATGAAAATTGCCCCGGATGTGCGCATTTCCTTCAAGGCACGCCTGGACAAAACCAATCCACGCTGCCTCGAAATTGGTGAAAAAACCTATATCGCGTTTGATTCCATCATTCTGGCGCATGACTATGCAACCCGGCGGCATGGCGGCAGTTTTGAGCAAGTGACCAAAATCGGGGCAAACTGCTTTATCGGTTGCGGCGCCATTGTCCTGCCCGGCGTGACCATCGGTGATCAGGTGATTGTCGGTGCTGGCAGTGTTGTCACCAAAGATGTTCCTGCCAACTCCATTGTGGGCGGCAATCCGGCAAAAATATTGAAATCCGGCATCCAGACCATTGCTTACGGGAGGCTGGCGTGAGCACACCTGAGCTGAGCATCATCCTGGTTTCCTACAACACAGCCAAATTCATCCAACGGGCACTGGAATCCGTCTTGCGTGAAACCCGGCAAACCCGCTTTGAAATCATCGTGGTGGACAATGCCTCACAGGATGATTCAGTCAAGGTCATCCGCGAACAGTTTCCCGACATCAAGCTGATTGATTCCGGGCAAAATCCGGGGTTCGCCGGAGGTGTACGTACCGGGGTAACACAAGCACAGGGGAAATATTTACTGCTGCTCAATCCTGATACCGTCATTCTCGACAATGCCATTGACCGCTTGCTGCAATTCGCCGAACAACACCCCGGTAACGGTATCTGGAGTGGCGTTACCCTGAACAATGACCTGAGCCTTAACAGCCAGCACGCCTGGGCTGAAACCACCCTCAGCACGTTGCTGTTCAGCGCCCTGGGCTTAAGCAAGCTGTTCAGCCACAGTTGCCTGTTCAACCGGGTCAATTACGGCTGCTGGCAACGCGATACCGTCAAGAAAGTCGACATTGTATCTGGCTGTTTTTTCCTGACTACCCGTGAGCTATGGGACAAACTGGATGGCTTAGATGCCAGCTTCTTCATGTATGCGGAAGAAGCCGATTATTGCCTGCGAGCCAGAGCTTACGGACATCAGCCGATTGTCACCCCGGATGCCCGCATTATCCATCACGGTGGCGTCAGCCATAACAACTTTTCCGCCAAGATGGTCAAGCTGCTCAAGGGCAAAGTGGAACTTGCCAACCGTCATGCCCCCCGCTGGCAACGCCCCCTGCAACATTTCCTGCTGTACTGGTATGTGCTCAACAAACACCTGTTGCACACCCTGTTCAAACCGCATTCCGAACAACGCAAACAATGGCAGATGGTGTACGCACAGCGTGCCGACTGGCTACGGGGATACCGCTGATGGCAAGCGTGATTGTACCCGCCCATAATGAAGCAACTGTCATCCGCCGCTGTCTTGACAGCCTCATGGATCAGCCGGGGCTGGATACCCTGATTGTGGCCTGCAACGGCTGTAGTGACAACACCGCCGAGATTGTACGCAATGAATATCCGCAAGCCATTTGCTTGGATATTGCCAAACCATCCAAGGTCAATGCCCTGAATGAGGCTGAAAAACACATTACGAGCTGGCCCGTGTTCTACATTGATGCAGATACACGCCTGTCTGCCAACGCTATCCAGACCATCGTAACCGGCATGAAAAATGGCGAGACATTGCTGGCAGCACCGGAACCCGTGATTGATACTTCCCGTTCATCTTGGTTTGTCCGGCAGTTTTACCACATCTGGTTACAACTCCCTTACATCCGTGAAGGTGTGGTCGCCACATGCAGCTATGTTGTCAGTGAGGCAGGCCACCAACGCTTTGCCCGTTTCCCGGAAGTGATCAATGATGACGGTTTTGTCCGCTGCCAGTTTGCACGGCATGAACGCCGCAACATTGCCGGTGCGCAAATTTTCATTGCCGCCCCGCATACCCTGACCTCTCTGATCAAGATCAAGACGCGGGCACGGCTGGGTAACATGCAACTGGCGACATCCGGTTTGTGCTCCCAAACAGAGCAAAAACCTTACAGCAGTATCCTGCGCAACAAGCTGTTTAGCCGGGACTTCATCCCAGCATCAGTATATTTATCAATTACGTTATTCATCCGCCTGCGGGCTACCTGGCAATATCGTAACCTGCGCAATTATCGGTGGGAAACAGATAGTACATCACGCCTGCCGGGCTAATCGCGGGATTTGGCAAATTGATCAAGAAAACGCTGCCGCTTGTGTTTTTTCTGCGACAAAGAAGCCATATATAGGCTATATTAAGGGCAGTTTTCAGCAGCCCTGAGTGTCAAAAAAGGCTGTTTATATTAAATATGCTTGCACAACAAACAGATGGAGATTCCCAGCCTTTCGTCTGTCTGGTGAAAAACTTTTACGTGAGGTGTTGTTTTTTTACATCACACCTGTAAGATTTCGCGCTGCAAGTTACCTAATGACAACAAAATTCCGTGGCAGTCTGAAAGCATGACCGCCAGACAGAGGATAACAGTTGAATGGAAAACATGAAGGTAGACAAGAAAATCAGCTCCGAACTGATCTACCGCAGTGCAGATACACTGGTCATTCTAGGTGTTCTGGCGCTGGGTTCCTTCTATGACAGCGCTTATGCCCACAACACAGCAGGCTATCTTGCTGCCGGGTTGGGCACGTCCCTCCTGTTTGGTTTGATTGCCCGCTTTACAGACATCTATACCTCATGGAGTGCTCGCCCGTTTCTGCGCGATGAAGTCATCCGTTTACTGGTGACATGGCTGACAACTTTCCTGCTGGTCGTGTTTGTCATATTTGCAGCAAAAACCTCTGATGACTTCTCCCGGTTTGTCCTTATAAGCTGGCTCTTTATGACGCCCGTCCTGTTGATTGCCAACCGTTACACCTTGCGCACGCTACAAGCCCGCCTCAAACAAGTCGGTATCAACAACCGCACCATCGCTATCGCAGGCATTACTGAACAGGGCTTGCGCTTTGCCCGTGCGCTGGAACAAAAACCCGAATCCGGTTTTCAGATTGCCGGTTTTTATGAACTGGGTAATGAAGAAAAGCCGCTGGATCTGCCCAGACATTATGCCCGTATCGGGGGCAAGCAGGAGTTGCTGGAAGCAGCCCGTTGCGGGGAATGGGATCAAATCTATCTGGCTCCGACAAGCAACCAGCATTCAGCAGCCCTCAGCCTGATCCGTTCACTCACTGACAGCATCACCCCAATCCGCCTCATTCCTGACCACTTTACAACCTCACTCTTGCATAGCCGCTACATGGAGATTGCTGACACTCCTGTCCTCTGCGTCCATGAAGCCCCCCTGTCAGTCCAGCATACTGCCCTCAAACGCATGGAAGACCTGATCATTGGTTCCTTGCTGCTGTTGCTGGTATCACCTCTGATGTTACTGATAGCGGCAGCGATCAAGCTGACTTCACCGGGGCCTGTGTTGTTCAAACAGACGCGACATGGTTTGCGAGGCGAAAAATTCCAGGTCTGGAAATTCCGCACCATGACAGTATGTGAAAATGGCAACAACATCCGGCAAGCCACCCGCAACGACCATCGTGTTACCCCGGTAGGCTCATTTCTGCGCAAGACGTCGCTGGATGAACTCCCCCAGTTTTTCAACGTATTGCAGGGCAACATGTCGATTGTCGGCCCACGACCTCATGCCGTCGCGCATAACGAAGAATACAAGCAGATCATTCCCGGTTACATGTTACGCCACCTGATGAAACCTGGCATTACCGGCTGGGCACAAGTTAATGGCTGGCGTGGTGAAACGGATACCCTGTTCAAAATGCAAAAACGGGTGGAATATGACATGGAATATATTCGCCGCTGGAGCCTGGGTCTGGATATGAAAATTATTTTTGTTACTGCTTTCAAGACCCTGCATGACAGGAATGCCTACTGAGCTGGCTAACCTGTGAAAATTGACCAACTTACCTTCACCCGCTATATCGCTGCGCTAAGTGTCGTTTTCTTCCATTACGGGGTCAATGTGTTCCCTGCCAATTTGCCGTTACTCAACCCGGTATTGACCGCAGGTCCAATCGCTGTCAGTTATTTTTATGTTTTGTCCGGTTTTATCATGGCTATTGCCTATTACCGGCCTGACAACAACCAACCCTTTGCCAGTGGACGTTACTGGCTGGCACGGTTTGCCCGCATCTACCCTATCTACCTGCTGGCATTGCTGGTGATGATTGCTGCCAAATTCAACGAGGCTGGCAGTGATCCCCTGACCGTCGGCCTTGGTATCAGCATGTTGCAGGCATGGATTCCCGGCTATCCACTGACACTCAACTCTCCGGGCTGGTCGCTTTCCGTGGAAGCATTTTTTTACCTGTTCTTCCCCTTGCTCCTACTGGTTGCCAAACGCCATCATCTCAAAGCACTGATAATTGGCAGCGTTGTACTCTGGCTCAGCACCCAGGTGGCACACACCGTGCTGTTGAACACGCACGACTATGCCCCCTTTTCCGCATTACATGATTTCATTTACTACAGCCCCATCATGCACCTTAATACCTTTGTCATTGGCTTCATCGCTGGTGTATGGCTACTGGAAGGTAAATTGCAATCTTATTCCTCTCCTTTGCTCAATCATGCTGGTCTGTTGGCCTGCATTGCCCTGATTGTCTTGTTGCTGATTGCCCGCCAGCCGTTGATCGCTACAACCGGTATCCGTTTTGATTATACCAATGGCCTGATTGCCCCCCTGTTTCTGGTTTTTATTGTGTTACTGGCTCTCAATACCAGTCACCTCAGCCAGTATTTACAACACAAATGGATGATTTTGCTGGGTGAGGCCAGTTTTTCCCTGTATATCCTGCAAAAACCCCTACATGGTATTTATGAAAAAGTCGTAGCGGGCTGGATTCCTGACAACAGCGCCCTGCACTTTTACCTGTTTGTCATTGTACTGACAGGAACAGCCATACTTTCATTCCAGTGGGTGGAAACACCTTTACGGCGATTTATCAACTCGCTCTACCGGACACCGGAAAAATCCGGTTAGTATGCTTTGCTCAAGAGTTGCTACAATCCGCTCTTGAATATTTGTATTTCCGCCAGTTTTTACTTTAGTAATGTAACCTGACCATGCAACAAGACAACCGCAACAACCTTCCATACCGCAGCAACCAGCAGCAGCGCCCCGAGACCAAACCAAGGGATACGCTGGATCTGCGTGATTTCTGGAAGACACTGGTCAGGCAACAACGCTTGATAGCCCTGATTGCTGGTGTGACCGTGCTGCTGACCTTACTGTACACACTGCTCAGCGCCAATGTTTACCGTTCAACCACGACATTGCAAATTGAGCGGGAAGGAACCACAATCAAATTTGGTGAATCCGATCTCAACAACAGTGGCGACATCCGCGATACCCGCGACTTCTACCAGACACAATTTGAATTGATCCGCAGCCGTGCTTTGGCGGCCAAAGTCATTGAAACCCTCAAGCTGCATGAGAACACACCACCCAGTTCCCTGATAGGCAAAATCAAGCAATGGTTTGGCAGCGATGATCCCCGCGTCAAGCAAACTGTCCTTGAAGAACAACTGATTGACAACCTGAGTGTCGAACCAGTCAAAAACTCGCGGCTGGTTGCCATCCATTACGAATCCTCCAGCCCGGAACAGGCCGCCCAGATTGCCAACGCGGTTGCCGCCACCTTCCATGCCATGAACATGGAACGCCGCTCCTCCGCCGCGACTGATGCACAAACTTACCTGTCCGGTAGCGTACAAGAGGCCAAAAATAAGCTGGAAGAAGCAGAAAAACGCCTAACCCAATACGCCCAGGAACATGAAATCATTCAGATTGATGGTAAAGATGTCACCACGTCTTCCATGAATGTGCAAACTTTCTCCGAAAAACTATCACAAATCCAGCAGGAGCGTTTTGACAAGGAAAGCAAGCTCGCTGTGCTGTCTGACAAGGCTCGTCCAGCCGCTGAGCGCATTGGTATCCTCAAGGACAACTCTGCCTACCTGCAAACACTGGCTCAGCGCCTTGACCAATTAAAGACCCAAAAATCATCCACCGCAGAATTACGCCAACAAATCCGCAATCTGGAAAATGAGATTGATGCAGAAATTGCCACCAAACTCACCAGCATCAACAGTGAACTGGAAGCCATCAAAAAAGAAGAATCGCTGGTACACGAAAGCATTGCCAGAGCCAAAGCCGCCGCCATGCAGGAACAGGACAAGTCCATCGCTTACAATACTCTCCAGCGCGAAGTCACAACCAATCAGGAACTCTACCAAAGCCTGCTGCAACGCATGAAGGAAATAAGTGTGGCAGGTGGTATGGCAGCTAATAACGTTGTCATCATCGACAAGGCGCAGGTTCCACTCAAGAAATTCAAGCCTAGCCTTTCGACCAATCTGGCTTTCGGCACACTGCTGGGTTTATTGCTTGGTATGTCAGCAGCCTTCCTGCGTGATTTCATGGATGACCGGGTAAAAGACGTTGCCGAACTGGAACGCGCCACCGCTTTGCCTGTACTCGGTATTGTCCCCGCCGTGCAGGACTACACCCCAGACCAATTGGCAATGCTCGCTGTCAAAGAACCACGTTCCAGTATTGCCGAATCCTTCCGTTCCTTGCGTACTGCCTTGCGTTTTGTCCTGCAAGATGGCAGCAAAGGCATCATTTTTGTCACCAGCGCCCATGCAGGTGAAGGCAAATCCACCACTACCTCCAATCTTGCCTGCGCCTACGCCAATGCAGGCAACAAGGTATTGCTGATCGACGCCGACCTGCGCAATCCATCCCTGCACAAAACACTGGGTATTACCAACGAAACCGGCCTCTCCAATTACCTAGAAGGCTACGGTGATACCACCGCAATGGTGCAAGCAACCGGCATCAACAACCTTAGTCTGATCCCCGCCGGTACGCTACCAGACGATCCCGCAGAACTGATTTCATCAGCCCAGATGGAAAGTCTGTTGGCAACAGCCCGTGATGCCTATGACCTGATTCTGATTGACGGCCCGCCGGTACTGGGCCTGGCAGATGCGGTCATTCTGGCATCCCTGGCGGATACCACTCTGGTAACAGTCCGTGCAGAAAGCACCCACTTGAGTACCCTCGGTAACGCCCTCAAACGGCTGCGCCAATCCCATGCCAACCTTTCCGGCATTTTGCTGAATCGCGTAGACATGCGCCGGGGAGGAAATTTTGGCTATGACTATGCCAATTATTACTACTACCAATCTGGCAACAGTCAAACAGCACCTTCCGGCAAACTGGCATCCTTGTTACAACGTTTCAAGTTGCTGTAACTACTGTCTTTCGGTGTAAAATGATGGGCTTAATTTCACAAAGGAACCCCTTGCTGTGTCGATTGCGATTGCTTTACACATTTTGTCTGTTGTCATTTGGGTTGGAGGCATGTTTTTTGCCTATGTAGCTCTGCGCCCTGCTGCTGCCAGCATTCTGGAGCCACCCCAACGCCTGCCACTGTGGTCACAGGTATTTGCACGCTTTTTCCCTTGGGTTTGGGCGGCTGTTGCCCTAATCCTCGCTACTGGCTACTGGATGTTGTTCAACAGGTTCGGCGGCATGGCAAATGCCCCATTGTTCGTCCACGCCATGAATGGCCTTGGTCTGGTCATGATGGGCATTTTCATGTTTGTGTACTTTGTGCCCTATCGTCGTCTGCATGACTATGTATTAGGAATGCGCTGGCAGGAAGCAGGCAAAGCCCTTGCCAAAATCCGTGTTCTGATTGGCATCAACCTGGCGATTGGCCTGTTGACTGTCGCCATTGCCAGTGCTGGCAGGTTTTTGGCGTGAGCGAAGTCTTGCGCCTGAGTGAACTTGGTAGACAGCCTGTGGTTGCATTACTGGCACGTTTCGGTTTGCACTTCGAGCAACTGCCTGCTGGAGTAGAAATTCCCGGTAGCTACTGGAAGGAAGCAGAAGCCGGAATCATCGGCCTGAGTGTGCTGGCTCGCCCTGATACGCCGGTTCACTCTATCCTGCATGAAAGCTGCCACATCATCTGCATGGATGAGCAACGGCGGCAAAACCTGCATACCGATGCAGGCGGAGAAACCGATGAGGAAGATGCTGTCTGCTACCTGCAAATCCTGCTCGCCGACCTGATTCCCGGTATGGGCAGCGGGCGCATGTTGCAGGACATGGATAACTGGGGATATACCTTCCGCCTGGGTTCTGCTGCCGACTGGTTTCATCAAGATGCAGAAGATGCCCGTCACTGGCTTATCCGCCACAAGCTGTTGACCGACGCTGGGCAAATCGTTTTTAACCTACGTCACTAACGCCTGTCAGATACTTGCCGCCACCGGATACGGAACTACATGACATACCAGACGTCAAAGCATATAATCGCGCATTCAACAGCTTTGCTGAAAACAGTTCCGGGGGCGACTTGGCTTCGACGTGGATCACAAAGTCTGGGGAGCATGTAGTGGGTGTGATGACCACTCAAACACTAGTCACAAACAATAGTCGCAAACGACGACTCTTACGCTCTCGCCGCTTAATAACCGGTTGAAAGCTGTCTGATCGCTACTGTGCTTATGCAGTACGAATATTCAGGCATCATCCAATCATAAGATCGTGCGGGAGGCTCGCCCAAGGCCAAACCACTAAACAGTATTGGGACAGCCCGTGAGCAGCCTGTCTGTCGGTGGTGATCGGGTTAAATAAAAGACTGACTAAACATGTAGTAGCCTTCAGATGGAGGGTTTGCGGACGCGGGTTCAATTCCCGCCGCCTCCACCAATTTACGGTATCAGCAGACCCATGCAGTACCGAAAACCCATACAGAACGCGGCCTTAGAGCCGCGTTACTGTTCCATATAGTCCCACCAGAACCATACCAGCCCGTTTTTTTGCGGTATCCTGCACGGTATCTACCCTACCCATAGGAGCCGATACCGTTTGACCGATACCGCAACCCGCAACGCCAAGCCATGAGAGATACGCAATCATCAGAATTGAACCCAACATTGAATCCGACCTGATGGAGCTGGGCAGCTACCTGATGAGAATTAGCCCATTCATCACCTGCATAGATGCCCTATACTTGCCGTATCCACATTGCCAGAAGGATTGACACATGGGTATGTTCGACTCACTGATGGTCAAAATCAACGACCGCGACATTGAGCTACAAACCAAACGCTTTGAAAATAGGCTGGGGCATTATCACCCCGGATTGCTGTGCGGGCTTCTAGCACCGCCCCCACCAATACAAAATGCTCATGCCAATCATCGGTGCGTGGATGAAAAAAACGTGTAAAAACACCGGCTGTTGTCACAGAACCAACGTCGCTGCCCTTGTACAAATTACAGGGAGAACAAGCAACGGCTAAATTCTCCTCAGTCGTCAAGCCGCCATGCTTTTCGCTGATTACATGGTCAATGTGACAACCAAAAAACGTATCGTCCTCATGAATCCGGCAATATTCACAGGTATTACCTGCCCGCGCTGTAACCACGCGGCGCAAGTCTGCACTGATGTAAGTCGAACTCATTGCACCACATACCGCTGGGCGCGGGCTTTTGCCAAGCGCATCAGGTGTTCCAATTGCATGTAGTGGCTAAGCTCATCCTTTTCTTCGGAAGAAATACTAGCATTCTTGGATTTGTAGATTAGTTCACTTACCCGTGCCTTGGATGCTTCGGACGGGCGGAACGCAATAATTTTGCCGGGTGTCGTGCCACCAGCAATGAAATCAATGACTTCTTCGTAAGCACGTTCCATAATAAAACCTCGACATAGCCTGACAAGACGTTAAGCAACAGAATAGCGATAGTTTTACCATACTTTGGCAAGCAACGTCTGATCAACCTACATCCAAAAAAATAGGCCACTGCTCTCATCGTAGATTTTGATAGACTGATGCTATTTTCAACATATCGCATCACGAGACTCACATGCCAACGCCTAGCCACCGCCCTGCCAGCTTCAAGGCAAATCGCGTATTCACTGACCGCGATGAAGCGCGTGAATTGTTTGCCCAACAGGTCGCCACCCAGCAACATCAAAATAAATACCGTGTGTTGAACTTCTATGGTGTAGGTGGACAAGGCAAATCGGCATTGTGCGGGCAGTTTGAAAAACATCTCGACAGCCTGCCCAATAGTGAAGAACGCCAACTCGCATGGGCAAAAATCAACTTTGAAGACAGCAACAAGCGTAACCCCATTGCTGCACTAATGGCACTGCGTCTGCAATTGGCAGCTAACGGCAAGCTCTGGTTTCCTGCGTTTGATACCGCATTTGCGCGTTACTTTGCCATCACACAAGCAGGGCGTAACTTGGAAACCAGCTATCCCGAATTGTTCAAACAACCACATGACTTGTTACAAGGTTTGGCAGCAACGGCTGAAGCATTGAGTGGCTTACCACTATTGGGGAAAGCACTCGAACGCCTGCACAAAGTTGATGAAAAGCGTATTTTGCAACGCTGGATGGAAACACGCGGCACAGAACTATTGGTCGGGTTGGAAGGATTCTCCGCCTACGAACTGGAAGACAAATTACTCGGATTTTTTGGTGCTGATGTCGATGACTGGCTGCATAACGAAATCAATGCTCCCCAGCGGTGTGTTGTGTTCCTGTACGACACTTACGAAGCCTTGTGGCGTGACCAGCCCAGCAAAACTGACCTGTTGATTGATAAGTGGGTACGCAAGTTGGTCAGCGAATCGCCTGCCGTCTTGCATGTCATTTTGGGGCGCGAAGCACTGGCATGGGCGCAGCAAGACCCCAAAGAATGGCAAGTCATCATCACGCCCTGCCCATTGGAACACCTGACAGACACCGATGCTGACAACTTCCTGCAAACCGTTCCCGTGGTCGAAAATGACATACGGGCGCGGATTGTGGAGAGTGCTAAAGGCATTCCGTTCTACCTCAACTTGCAGGTTGACCAATACGAAAGCTGCAAACGGCGCAACCTCACCCCACAAGCGGATGAATACGGTGGCAAAGAGCCGGAAATGCTTGCCCGTTTCATCAGCCATTTACCGGATACGACGCGCCGCGCTTTACGGGTTGCCTCCTACACGCGCTGGCTGGATGAAACCTTGTTCCTCAACTTATGTGAAACCTTTCTGGGCGGCGCAGCCGTCATCAGCTTACATGAATTGACCGCTTATTCTTTCTGGACAAAACAAGAGGAGTCGCATTACCTGCACGCGGTCATACGTGACCACCTACAAGCGGAAAGCCACGAACATGAGCCTGTACTATTCAAACTAATCCACCAACACCTCTTCGACTATCACAGCCTGTTACAATCCAACGCGGCAGAACTGAATCTATTAGAGAAACGTGGCTCTTTGGGATTTCCCGTGG
>DILV01000025.1 GCA_002425225.1 Thiothrix sp. UBA5583 | reverse complement strand
GGAAGGCATGGCAGGCATGAGCGGTATGTCTGGAATGCAAGGCATGTCCGGCATGGCTGGTGGTGCTGCTAACGGCGAGAAAGTCTATAAAGGTCTGTGCTTTAGCTGCCACGACATGGGCATTGCGGGCGCACCAAAATTGGGTGACAAGGCTGCTTGGGCGCCGCGCATTGCAACTGGCAACGATGCTCTCTACACATCTTCCCTGAAGGGCAAGAATGCAATGCCAGCCAAAGGCGGCAACCCTGCTCTGTCTGATGCCGAAGTCAAGGCCGCGGTTGATTTCATGGTTTCCAAAGCCAAGTAATCAACACGTTTCAGCGTGATCCTGAAAAAGCCCCGTTTCGGGGCTTTTTCTTTTTCCGGTATACTGCCCCTTTTTCGAGAAAATCAGGAAACCAGCGGCTGATGAATTCTGATCTTGCACGTCTGCAACCTTACCCGTTTGAAAAAATCCGCACTTTGCTGCAAGGTGTGGCTCCGGCTGATTTGCCTGCCGTTTCGTTGGCAATGGGGGAGCCAAAGCATCCCACGCCGGATTTTATCCATCAGGCGGTTGTTGCCAACATGGGTGGGTTTGCTAACTACCCGTTGACCAAAGGCATCCCAGCGTTGCGGGAAGCGATTGCAGGCTGGCTGACGCGGCGTTTCCAGTTGCCGCCGGGTTCCGTGGATGCGGAGCAGCATGTGCTGCCAGTCAACGGAACTCGTGAGGCTTTGTTCGCGTTTGCCCAGACCGTGGTGGAGCGCAGGGCAGATGCTGCGGTGGTCATGCCCAACCCGTTTTACCAGATCTACGAGGGAGCGGCATTGCTGGCGGGGGCTGAGCCGGTTTTTCTGCCCTGTACTGAGGACAACGGTTTTATCCCGGATTTTGCCGCCGTACCGGATGCGGTGTGGCAGCGTTGCCAGTTGCTGTACATTTGCAGCCCCGGCAACCCGACCGGTGCAGTCATGCCGCTGGAGACTCTCAGGCAGGTGTTGGAGCTGGCAGAAAAACACGATTTCATCATCGCGTCTGACGAGTGCTATTCCGAGCTGTATTTTGACGAAGACCAGCCTCCACCGGGGCTGCTACAGGCTGCCGCCCAAATGGGGAATACTGCTTGGAAGCGTTGTGTGGTATTCCATAGTCTTTCCAAGCGATCGAATGCGCCGGGGATGCGTTCCGGTTTTGTGGCTGGGGATGCAGCGGTACTGAAACAGTTCCTGTTGTTCCGCACCTATCACGGTTGTGCGATGCCACCGCCGTTTCAGGTCGCCAGTATCGCTGCCTGGAATGATGAAACGCATGTACAGGTCAACCGGGCATTGTACCGGCAGAAATTTGCCACAGTGATGGAAATCCTTGCACCGGTGCTGGATGTCAAACTGCCACAAGCCAGTTTCTATCTGTGGCCAGTAACCCCGGTGGATGATGAAATTTTTACCCGTGAGTTGTTTGCACGCGCCCATGTCAATGTTGTGCCGGGCAGTTATCTGTCTCGGGATGTGAATGGGCTGAATCCGGGGCGTAACCGGGTACGGCTGGCCTTGGTGGCTTCGCTGGAAGAATGTACCGAAGCGGCGGAACGTATCCGGCGCGTAACCGAAAACCTTTAAAAATCAGGAGAGAGACATGTCACAAGTTGCAGAACTGCAAGCAGTCATCGAGGAAGCGTTTGAACGCCGCGCCGACATCAACCCGCGTAATGCAGACGCCAAAACCCGCGATGCGGTCAATGCAGCGCTGGATTTGCTGAATCAGGGCAAGCTGCGGGTTGCCACCCAGCACGGGGTAGGCCAGTGGGAAGTCAACCAGTGGCTGAAAAAGGCGGTATTGCTGTCTTTCCGCCTGAATGACAACGAAGTGATGGATGGCGGCTGCACCCAGTATTACGACAAGGTTCCATCCAAATTTGCGGGGCTGAGTGCGGAAGAGTTTGCGGCAGGTGGTGTGCGTGTTGTGCCGAATGCGATTGCCCGCCGTGGTTCCTATATTGCTCCTGGCTGCGTGCTGATGCCTTCCTACGTCAATATTGGCGCGTATGTGGATAGTGGCACGATGGTGGATACCTGGGCAACCGTCGGTTCCTGTGCGCAAATCGGCAAAAACGTTCACCTTTCCGGTGGTGTAGGCATCGGTGGGGTGCTGGAGCCGGTACAGGCAGGCCCGACCATCATTGAAGACAACTGCTTCATCGGTGCGCGTTCCGAAGTGGTGGAAGGCGTGATCGTTGAAGAAGGTTCCGTCATTTCCATGGGCGTTTACATTGGTCAAAGTACCCGTATTTATGACCGTGAAACTGGCGAAGTCATGTATGGGCGTGTCCCGGCGGGTTCTGTGGTTGTTTCCGGCAACCTGCCTTCCAGCGATGGTAAATACAGTCTGTATTGTGCGGTTATTGTGAAGAAAGTGGATGCCAAAACCCGTGGCAAGGTGGGTATCAACGAATTGTTGCGTGATATTTGACGCTACATTGAACCTGTCGCACCAAATGGGGACTAATGTATTAGTCTATACTAATATATTAGTTTCCCGTGGGTATGAGGTCTGAGATGAAGTATGCATTGCTGCTTGCAACAAGTTTGCTGTGGGGGATGGCATCCAGTGCCGGGGCGCAGGTTTGTGTCAGCATGAATGCCGATGGCATCGAGAAAAAGGCTACCCCGCATCTGGAAACCATCAGCAAGTATTCCGGGCAATACGGGGTGGATACCGCGATGATCAAGGCGGTGATCGCGGTTGAATCTTGTTACAACAACACTGCCGTGTCACCCAAGGGGGCGCAGGGCTTGATGCAATTGATCCCGGCAACGGCGGCCCGCTTTGGTGTGGAGGATTCTTTCAACAGTACCCAGAATATTCATGCCGGAACCCGCTACCTGAGCTGGTTGATGCAACGTTATAACGGCGACTTGTATAAGGCGATTGCGGCTTACAATGCTGGGGAAGGGGCTGTCGACAAGTATCAGGGAATTCCCCCCTACAATGAAACCCAGCATTATGTCCGGCGAGTGCTGACCGTGTATAACCGTTTGAGTGGACAGGCGGTTGCCTTGCCTGCCGTGACCACAACGGGCGGTAAAGTATCCAAAGCAGGCGGGCGGGTTTCTGCGGTTTACCAGTCGCCCTTTGCGGGCAAACCGGGGCGTTCCGGCCTGATGGCAAACAAGGCCAAAGCACCGCATCTCTACAAACGCTGAAGTCTTTTTGTTGTGGGCAAGCATCATTGTATGATGCTATGCTTTTCTGCGTTTGTTCCTTGTGGTAAATCACCATCATACACTCACGGGCTAAATCATATAAAAATGAGGCATGAATAGGTATGTTTGAATTAATCAAGTCTGGCGGGATCATGATGTTTCCCCTGATCCTGAGTTCGGTCATTGCAGTAGCTATTATCATCGAACGTTTCATGTCGCTGCGTGTGGGCAAGGTTGTGCCCGCCGAAGATATTGAACGCGCCCGCAAACTGGCCGGTAGTAGTAAGTTGCAGGATGCACAGGTCGATGAATTGCGCAACAGTTCCCTGATGGGGCGGGTGTTGGCGACCGGGCTGGAAAGCCGTGAACTGCCGCGCCACATCATGAAGGAAAATGTCGAGGAAGCCGGGCGACACGCGGTGCAGGAACTGGAACGTTATCTGCCAGCGTTGGGCACGGTGGTGACGATTGCACCAATGATGGGTCTGTTGGGAACCGTGTTGGGCATGATAGGTGTTTTCAGTGCTATCAATGCCGCCGGAGTCGGCAACCCGCAGCAAATGGCTGGGGGGATTTCCGAAGCCCTGATTACCACCGTGGCGGGTTTGCTGATCGCCATCATCACACTGGTGTTTGAGCGCTATTTCAAGGCTAAGGTGGATGGCTATGTGGCAACCATGGAACGTGAAGCCCTGCGTCTGATCGAGATTGCTAATTCCAACCGTAAAACCATGCCCGCCATGCCTGCGGGTGCTGCGGCACGTCCTGCCCCGGCTGTGGCAGCTAGCACAGCTCAGCAACGTCCTGCTCCGGCTGCGGGAACACCTCCTGCACGTGGAGGGCGGCCTGCATGAAATTCCGTACCCGCGAACGTACCCACAGTGGTGTTGACCTGACATCACTGATTGATGTGGTGTTCATGTTGCTAATTTTTTTCATGGTAACAACCACCTTTGACAAAAATGCCGAACTCAAGATTGAACTGCCGACTGCCAGCAATACAGCGTCGACGGCTGTGCAGGACAAGCTGGAACTGTTGATCGACGGGCAGGGGCGTTATTACATCAATGGGCGCGAAGTGCTGAACAACCAACCGGAAACCCTGTTTCAGGCCATGAGCCAGACGCTGGAAGATTTGGGCAACAATACGCCACCGTTGGTGATTTCCGCTGATGCTAATGTCGATTATCAGGCGGTTGTTACGGCGATGGATATTGCCGGGCGCTTGGGTCTGACCAATTTCTCGCTGGCGACATCACAGTCAAGCCGCAAACCACAGGAATAGGATGAACATACCCCGCACGACTGGCTTGCAGGTTTACCGACGGCTGATTGGTTATTCGCTGACGTATGGGCATTACCTGTTGCTGGCTATCGTAGGGCTGATTGTCAGTGCCATTACCCAGCCGCTGTTTGCGTGGATTCTGGGGCCATTGCTGGATAAGGCGATCCTGCAACGTGATCAGGCGGTGATTGCATGGTTGCCGCTGGGCATTTTGGGGATTTTCCTGTTGCGTGGCGCTGCTATGTTCGTGTCGGGTTATTACATCGGGCTGGTGGGAAGACAAGTGACCAAAACCCTGCGTGATCAGGTGTTTGCCCACCTGTTGCGGATGCCGGTACGGTTTTTTGAGAATACGTCTTCTGGCAAGTTGCTGGCTTACGTCAGTTACTATATTGATCAGGTCGCCAATGCCAGTATTCGGGGTATCACGTCTCTGGTGCAGGATTCCGTCACCATTATCGGTTTGCTGGCGCTGATGTTTTATCAGAGTTGGCAACTGACGCTGGCAACGCTGGTGATTGCCCCACTGATTACCGTGGTTGTGGTGTATGCCACCCGCCGTTTGCGCCGTTTAAGCCACAAGGTACAGGATTCAGTGGGGCAGGTGACACAGATTGCCAATGAAATGATCCGTGGTTACAAAGTGGTGCGGATTTTCAACGGCGAGCAGTACGAGTCGCAGCGATTCTCGGCAGCCAATGAGGACAACATCAATCTGCAAATGAAACGCATGGTGACGGAGTTGCTCAGTACCCCGTTGGTGCAATTCATGGTGGCAGTGGCACTGGCGGCAATGGTGTATATTGCAACCCGTCAATCGACACTGGAAACCCTGTCTCCCGGTACGTTCATGTCTTTCATCATGTCGATGATCCTGATGCTGACCCCGATCCGCAACCTCACACAACTGAATGCACAATTGCAAACCGCGATTGCTGCCGGTGAAGGCATTTTTGAATTGCTGGACAGCCAGACCGAGCGTGACAACGGGACGCAAGTACTGCAACAGTGCCGGGGTGAAGTCGAATTCCGCGATGTGGCATTCGTTTACCCGGAAACCGACAAGACTGTGCTACGCAACATCAACCTGAAGGTCAAGCCGGGTGAGAAAATCGCGCTGGTGGGCAAATCAGGCAGTGGCAAGACCACGCTGGTGAACTTGTTGCCACGTTTCCATGATGTGCAAACTGGCGAAATCCGGCTGGATGGTGTGCTGTTGCAGGACATTCGTCTGCGTGATTTACGCAGCCATCTCGCTTATGTGGGGCAGGATATTGTGCTGTTCAATGATTCAGTACGTAACAACATTGCCTATGGTGACATGCGCGGGATGCAGGAAGAACGTATCCGCGCTGCGGCTGAAGCTGCCCATGCCTTGGAATTCATCGAAAAACTGCCACAAGGGTTTGATACGCTGATTGGTGACAACGGCGTGATGTTGTCAGGTGGGCAACGCCAGCGCCTGTCGATTGCCCGCGCCATCCTCTCTTCTGCGCAAATCCTGATTCTGGATGAGGCTACCTCTGCACTGGATACTGAATCCGAACGTCATATTCAGGCGGCGCTTGACCGTTTGCTGGAAAATCGTACCACCTTCATGATAGCCCACCGTCTTTCCACCATTGAAAATGCTGACCGGATTCTGGTCATGCAGGATGGGGAAATCATCGAATCCGGCAAACATGCCGACCTGTTGGTGCAGAATGGTCAGTACGCACGACTGCACGCGCTACAATTCCATGATGAAGCAAGCACTTGAACGCTGGTTGCTGAATGTCTGGTACGGCGATGGCTGGCTGGGCAAATACCTGCTGTTGCCATTGACCGGCGTTTTCTGTCTGCTGAGTGCTCTGAACCGCCAGTTGCAACGACGTAAACAGGTTAAACATGCTGTTCCGGTGATTGTGGTGGGCAACATTTCCGTCGGTGGCACTGGCAAGACACCGCTGGTGATCTGGTTGGTGGAACACTTGCGGGCGATGGGTTTCAAACCGGGGGTGGTAAGCCGGGGATATGGCGTAACCTTGGACAAGGGGGGATGGCGCGATGTTTCTGCCAATGCTTCCGCCAGTGAAGTTGGTGATGAACCTTTGCTGATCGTTCAACGCACCAATGTCTCTTTGGTAATTGGCAAAGACCGTAATCAAGCCATTTCCCGGCTTCTTGACCAGTATGCCTGCAACATCATCGTTGCTGATGACGGTTTGCAACATTACCGCATGGGGCGTGATCTGGAAATCTGCGTGGTGGATGGGCAACGGCGTTTTGGCAATGGCTTGTGCCTGCCTGCCGGACCATTACGTGAATCGCTCAGCCGTCTGTCAGCCTGTGATGTTGTGGCGATCAATGGTGAAAACATGCACATGCGGGGCGATACGCTGGTTAATCTCGCCACGGGTGAGCGCAAGCCATTACAGACTCTGACAGGGCAAAGTGTGCGAGTTGTGACGGGAATCGGTAATCCACAACGTTTCATCCACACTCTGGAACAGGCTGGTTTGCAGGTTGAGCCCTGTATTTACCCAGATCATCATGCTTTTTCCGGCAAGGAGCTGCATTTCGGGGATACCCGGCCTATCCTGATGACAGAGAAAGATGCGGTAAAATGCCGCCCATTCGCCAATCGCCATTGCTGGTATTTGCCAGTTGAGGCTGCGCTGGATGCCGAATTGACCCAAACATTGCTGACACATTTACAAGGATTTCATCATGGACAAGAAATTGCTGGAAATTCTGGCTTGCCCCGTGACCAAAGGGCCGCTGATTTATGACAAGGCCAAACAGGAACTGATTTCTAAATCGGCACGTCTGGCTTATCCGATCCGCGACAACATTCCGGTCATGTTGGAAGAGGAAGCCCGCCCTTTGACCCAGGAAGAGGTGGAGCAACTGGCTGAATGAATACGGTTCTGGTGATTCCTGCCCGCTACGGTTCTTCCCGTTTGCCGGGCAAACCCTTGCGTCTGCTGGCAGGCAAACCCTTGATCCAGCATGTGCATGAACGGGCACTGGAAGCGGGGTTCGCCACTGTGCTGGTGGCGACAGACGATGAACGCATCCGTGCTGTCTGTGCGGGTTTCGGGGCGCAGGTTGCGATGACGGCTTCCACCCATGAAACCGGCAGTGACCGGCTGGCAGAAGTGGTGCAACAACAGGGCTGGGCAGATGACACCATTGTGGTCAACCTGCAAGGTGACGAGCCCCTGACGCCAGTTGCCAATTTGCATCAGTTGGCGCGTAATCTGGCTCGTTTTCCGCAGGCGGGTATTGCCACGTTGGCTACACCGATTGCGGATGAAGCTGATTTTGTGAATCCGAATGTCGTCAAGGTCGTGCGGGATGAAACGGGCATGGCGTTGTATTTCAGCCGTGCCCTAATTCCGTTCCAGCGCGATGCGGGCATGGCAGTGCGGGACTATGCCTTGCGGCATATCGGCATGTATGCCTATCGGGCAAGTTTCCTTAAGGCATTTGCCGGATTGACACCAACGCTGCCGGAACAACTGGAAAAGCTGGAACAACTGCGGGCACTATCCTATGGCTACAAAATTCATGTGGATATGGCAATGCAAGTGCCAGGGGCTGGGGTAGATACGGAGGAAGACCTGCTGAAAGTTGAGGCGCTATTGCTGTAATATAACGAATCGCTAATTTTATTATATCCGAATATTCTGAATGATCATTGAGGAGGTCAATAATAACCATTTGACAGCTCAATGATGCTCTGTCACTATTCTGCAACAAAGATTGATAAATTTACGACAAAATCGTTCTGGAGGAGTTACATGCGTCGCGCAATCAACAAAACCTTGCTGGCATCATCTATTTTGCTTGCTCTCGGTTCTCAAGCTGCTTTTGCAACCAATGGTTTGGCACCTACTGGCGTAGGTATGGAACACCGTGCAATGGGTGGGGCAGGTGCTGGTTATGCTGCCAATACGATGAGCATGGGAACTAACCCTGCGTCAGGAGCCTTTATCCGCGATGGATATGATGTTGGTGTAGAGGTATTTATGCCAAGCCGGAAAGCTGAGTTTAATGGGACAGCCGTAGGTATGCCCGCTGATACTGAGTATGATGGAAATGGAAAAGATACCTTTTTTATTCCTGAAGCTGGATATAAGAAACAAATTAATGAAAAAGTTTCCGCCGGTGTTGTTGTTTATGGCAATGGTGGAATGAATACGTCTTATGAAAAAGCTAATCCTTTCGCTATTCCCTTGACATTTCCTGGTGCGCTCCCCGCAGGTGCAAGCATTGGTTCTGAAGCAGGGGTAGACTATCAGCAATTATTTGTATCTCCAACAATTTCTTATAAGATCAATGAGAATAATGCAGTCGGTATATCTGCCAACTTGGTTAGACATAAGATAAAAGTTAACCCAGGTTTTACTTTTCCGGGACATGCTTACAATTATGAGGACTCTACTGGTTTAGGTGCAACTGTAGGTTGGCAAGGTAAAATATCTCCTAGTGTTACTGCAGGTGTTTCACATAGAACCAAGGTGGCAATGGGGGATTTCGATACTTATACTTTTGGGGGGCATAAATCACTTGATGTTCCTGCCGCTACTACAGTAGGGGTTGCATGGCAAGCTACGCCTAAAACATTGGTGGCTGCTGATATTCAGCGTATTGATTATGCTAAGATTGATGCTGTCAAGGATGCTTTTGGTTGGGATAATCAAACCGTTTATAAGTTAGGTGTAAAGCACAAAGTTACAGATAAAGTTGCGATCATGGCAGGTGTAAATCGGGGTAAATCTCCTGTCGGCTCTGAAGATACAACTGCTGGTGTTTTGGCTCCTGCTGTAGTTGAAAATCATGTTTCCCTTGGTACAGAAGTGAAGCTATCATCTAAGTCTAAACTCATAGCATCTTATGTTCATGCTTTTGATAATACAGTTAAAGGCAGCAATAAAGATTTGGTTCAAGGCTCGGACTTGTTTGATTTGAGTATGGATCAGAATGCTGTCGGTGTTGCATACAGCGTAGAATTCTGAGCAAAAGAATTTGATAGGAGGAGAGTGAAGCGGGGCTAGTCTCCGCTTTTTTTATGCCTGCACTAGCGCAACACAGAATTTATATTGTCGACAATACCCATTGTGGATCAGTATTCTATCAATGCCTGGCTAGCTTGTTCAGCTACTGATTGTGTGCCTACTTGTGCGAGCTGGAAAGAAAATTTCCATTTGCCAAAAATGCTGCAATGCCGCATTTTATAAGGCTTGGAGCCTGTTTGCGTTGCAGCATTGTCGACAATTGTGCAAAAAATAATCATTTTTTGAGTGGAAATTAGCTGCTTTCCCGTTTTATCATCTGTGTCTCCGTCATCTTGGGTGTTGAAGGTAAGTATGGCTACGAAGCAGGTTGATGTTTTGCTGGTGGGCGCGGGGACAATGAGTGCAACCTTGGGTGTGTTGCTCAAACAGTTGAATCCTTCCCTGTCGATGGTAATGGTTGAGCGTCTGGAGGACGTTGCCATGGAAAGTACCAGTGGCTGGAATAATGCCGGTACTGGTCATGCTGCCTATTGCGAACTGAACTATACCCCGGAAAAACCGGACGGAACCGTTGATGCCAGCAAGGCGTTTGCAATCAATGAATCCTTTGAGCGTACCCTGCAATTCTGGTCTTACCTTGTCGAGCAGGGCGCATTGCCTGAACCCTCTTCCTTTATTAACCCGACACCTCACCTAAGTTTTGTCTGGGGCGACAAAAACGTTGAATTCTTGCGCAAACGCTTTGCAGCCATCGGGCAACATCACATGTTCGACGGGATGGAATACAGCGAAGATCCGGCAGTTTTGCGTGAATGGATGCCTTTGGTTATGGATGGGCGTGATCCTGCGCAAAAGGTTGCTGGAACACGGGTAATGCATGGTTCCGACATTAACTTTGGTTCCCTGACCCGCAGTATGGTTGGCAGCCTGCAAGCCTTTAGTGACTTTGAATTGCTGGCTGGTCACGATGTTAGCGCCATCAAGAAACAGCCTGATGGACGCTGGTATGTCCGTGCTACCAGTACAAACAGTATTTTTGATTCTGTCAGTTTCTCTGCCCGGTTTGTTTTTCTGGGTGCGGGTGGCGGTGCGTTGCCCCTGTTGCAGATGTCAGGAATTCCTGAAGGCAAAGGCTATGGCGGTTTTCCGGTCAGTGGTCAGTGGCTGGTATGCAAAAAGCCCGAGATTGTGCGCCAGCATTTCGCCAAGGTTTACGGCAAAGCCTCTATCGGTGCTCCGCCCATGTCGGTGCCGCATCTGGATACGCGCGTCATTGATGGTGAAAATGCCCTGCTGTTTGGGCCGTTTGCCGGTTTTACTACCAAATTCCTCAAACAGGGTTCTTTTACAGACCTGTTTGGTAGCATCCGGCTGAATAACTTGTGGCCGATGTTGAAAGTGGGTATGGGCAGCATGGATTTGATCCGTTACCTGATCACCGAGGTACTGCAAACCCACACGTCACGCATGAATGCCTTGCGTGAATATTTCCCCAATGCCAATAATGACGACTGGACACTGGCAACGGCTGGTCAGCGCGTGCAGATCATCAAGAAAGACCCGCAAAAAGGTGGCAAGCTGGAATTCGGTACTGAAGTACTGGCTGCAAAAGATGGCACTATTGCGGCGCTGCTGGGTGCTTCACCGGGGGCTTCTGTTACGGTGACAGCCATGTTGCAGGTGTTGGAAAAATGCTTTGTTGCTGACATGGCTTCCCCTGCGTGGCAAGCAAAACTCAAGCAGATGATTCCATCTTATGGTCAATCATTAATCAAAGACGTGGAGTTGTTACAGCATATCCGCGCTCATACTCTATCGACGCTTAAACTGGTCGAGGCAGAGGAACAGGCTGAAGCGGCAGCTTGAAACGGGTCGCATTATTGGCCTGATCAATGGTCAGGATTGAATTAATTTTATTGTCGACACTTTAACTGTCACATAACATCGGGCGACCATCAATCGCAAGAATTGTTGACACATAATTGAGAGATTCGCAAAAGCGGACACGAGGAGGAAGGGTAGTGCAATTGTACTGCCCGCAGGTGTTAGCCTGGAAAATTTTTACCGGTTTCGTTCACTTCATCAGACTCTGAGGAGACTTTTACATGACTATGACTCGTGAAGCGCAAATTGCAGCACTGAAAAAAGACTGGGCAGAAAACCCACGTTGGGCAAACGTCAAGCGCGGCTACACCGCAGAAGACGTCGTGCGTCTGCGCGGCTCTCTCCAGCCTGAATATACTCTGGCTAAGCGTGGTGCAGAAAAACTGTGGGAAAAAGTTAATGGCGGTGCTAAAAAAGGCTACGTCAATGCTTTTGGTGCTATCACTGCGGGTCAAGCCATGCAGCAAGCCAAAGCGGGCTTGGAAGCGGTTTACCTGTCCGGCTGGCAGGTTGCTGCTGACGGCAACACCTCTGAAACCATGTACCCTGACCAGTCCCTGTATGCGTATAACTCCGTACCTACTATGGTGCGTCGCATCAATAACACTTTCCAGCGTGCGGATGAAATTCAGTGGGCTAAAGGCATTAATCCAGGCGACGAAAACTTCATCGACTACTTCCTGCCAATCGTGGCGGATGCTGAAGCCGGTTTCGGTGGCGTCCTGAACGCTTTTGAACTGATGAAAAGCATGATCGTTGCTGGTGCTGCGGGCGTTCACTTTGAAGACCAGTTGGCTGCGGTGAAAAAGTGCGGTCACATGGGCGGTAAAGTGCTGGTTCCAACCAACGAAGCGGTTGAGAAGCTGATTGCAGCACGTTTCGCTGCTGACGTGATGGGCGTTCCTACCATCGTTCTGGCACGTACTGACGCTGAAGCAGCCAACCTGCTGACTTCCGACCACGACGCCAACGACAAGGCATTCCTGACTGGCGAGCGTACTGCTGAAGGTTTCTACCGCGTCAAGAACGGTCTGGAACAGGCCATCAGCCGTGGTATCGCTTACGCGCCTTACGCAGATCTGGTTTGGTGTGAAACCGGCACACCTGACATCGGCTTCGCGCGTGAATTCGCTCAGGCAGTACAAGCGGCGTGCCCTGGTCAGTTGCTGTCTTACAACTGCTCACCTTCCTTCAACTGGAAGAAGAACCTGTCTGACAGCCAGATCGCTTCCTTCCAAGAAGAGCTGTCCGCACTGGGCTACAAGTACCAGTTCATCACCCTGGCAGGTATCCACGTCAACTGGTACAACACCTTCCAGTTCGCGCACGCTTACGCTCGCGGCGAAGGCATGAAGCACTACGTCGAAATGGTACAAGAGCCAGAATTCGCTGCGCGTGACAAAGGTTACACCTTCGTCTCTCACCAGCAGGAAGTTGGCGTTGGTTACTTCGACGACGTTACCACGGTCATCCAGGGTGGCGCTTCTTCCGTAACTGCACTGACCGGTTCTACTGAAGAAGAGCAGTTCCACTAAGAACCCCCTCACCCCCTAACCCCCTCTCCCTCAAGGGGAGAGGGGGGACAGGAAATCTATTTTCTTACCCCTCTTCTTTCTTAGCCCCTCTCCCCTTGAGGGAGAGGGGTTGGGGTGAGGGGTACTCCGAAGGAGCATTCCTCATGACAGATTTCAAAACAGCCGACCTGCTCGACGCCAACGAAGACAAGCCACTGCAAGTGGTACAGCCGGGTTTCAACAACTACGGTGGTCGCAGCAAATTTTCTGGCGAAATCGTTACCATCAAGATTTACGAAGACAACTCACTGGTACGCGAACTGGTTGCCGAAGATGGCAAGGGCAAAGTGCTGGTGGTGGATGGCGGTGGTTCTACCCGTTGCGCCCTGCTGGGCGATATGCTCGCCGAAAAAGCGGTGAAAAACGGCTGGAATGGCATCGTCGTTTACGGTCTGATCCGCGATTCCGTGGACATCGGCCTGATGGATATTGGCGTAAAAGCCCTCGGCACTTTGCCGCTGAAGAGCGTCAAGCGTGGCGTGGGTTTGCGCAATGAAGTGGTACGTTTCCATGATGTCACGTTTACACCGGGGCAGTATCTGTATTCGGATGAGGACGGGATGATCGTGTCTCCCGTCCCCTTGCTTGGTGAGTAATCACTTGTCCAGTTGAAACTGGATTTCGCCACTTGGTGATTTGGCAGGTTCCTGCGGTTTGGCGGGAGCCTGCCCATCCAGTTGGAACGGAATGTCCCCACTGCCCGGACTTGTTGCCGGTTTGCCGTTTTCAATAGTGAAGTTCAACTCCTGCCCCTGTTGCACCTGTGCATGACCCTTGTCCAGCAAGGCCGTCACCAGCCCCGGCGAGAACATCACGATCACCGTCATGATCATCTGCAACACCACCCAGGGCACTGCTCCCCAGTAAATGTCGCTGCTTTTCACCTCTTTCGGCGCAACCCCGCGCAAATAGAACAGCGCAAACCCGAACGGCGGGTGCATGAACGAGGTCTGGATATTGATGCTCAAGGTAATGCCAAACCACACCAGCGCGGCGGTCGCAGCATCCGCACCACTAAAGCCCATCGCTTCCAGTTCCGGGGTGAGGATTTTCTGCGCCACCGGAGCCAGTAACGGTACGAGGATGAACACGATCTCAAAGAAATCGAGGAAAAACGCCAAAAAGAAAATGAACAGGTTGACGATGATCAGGAAGCTGACCCAGCCACCGGGCAAGTCACTAAACAGGCTTTCCACCCAATGCCCGCCATCCACGCCCTGGAACACCACCGAAAACGTGGTCGCCCCAATCAGGATGAACACCACCATCGAGGTGATACGCGCCGTATTCTTGTACGCCTGCTTGATCAGGCTTGCCCATTCTGCTGTACCGCCCAGTTGTTGGCGGCGCAGGAATGCCAGCAACACTGCACCCATCGCGCCCATTGCACCCGATTCAGTCGGGGTGGCAATCCCCAGCATGATCGTCCCCAGCACCAGAAAAATCAGCACGGCGGTAGGGATAATTCCGCGCAAGGCTTTCTTCCACAAGGCCGCGCCTTTCAGTTCGATCTTGTCTTCCGGTATCCCCGGCAGCCAGTCCGGGCGGATGCGGGTCAGGAAAAAGGTGTACAACAGGAACAGGCTGATCTGGAGGGCGGCGGGAATCCATGCCGCCAGATACATCGTGCCCACATCCGCGCTAGCCGTCGGCGTTTTCAACTGGTCGGCGAGGATGATCAGTACCAAGGAGGGCGGCACAATCTGCGCAATCGTCCCGGAAGCAGCCAGTACCCCGGTGGTGTAGCGCATGTTATAGCCATAACGCATCATAACGGGGAGCGAAATCATCGCCATTGCAATCACCTGCGCTGCCACCGTGCCGGTAATTGCCCCTAGCACAAAGCTGACCAGAATCACCGAATAGCCCAAGCCCCCACGCATCCGCCCGAACAACTGCCCCATCGAATCGAGCATATCCTCTGCCAGACGGCTACGTTCCAGTACTGCACCCATGAAGGTGAAAAACGGTATCGCCAGCAACAATTCATTGGCGATCACGCTACCAAAAATCCGCTGCGGGATGGCCTGCAAAAACTCCAGCGTAAAAAAGCCCATTTCAATCGAAATGAAGCCAAAGAACAGCCCCACCGCCATCAGTGAAAACGCCACCGGGAAGCCGAACAGCATGAACAGCACCAGCCCTGCGAACATCAGCGGCGGCATTATGTCCAGGGTTATCATTGCTCCGGCCTCTCGTAATGGGTGTCAAGCTGGATGTCGCCATGCAGGGCGGCAAGGCGTTTAATCAGTTCCGACAAGCCTTGCAGCACCAGCAGGAAAAAGCCCAGCGGCAAAATGAACTTGATCGGGTAACGCGGTAGCCCCCCGGCGTTGCTGGAATGTTCCAGGATTTCCCACGATGGCAGGAACAGCGTCTTCCACGACAGCCACGCAAACAGCGTACAGGCAGGCAACAGGAACAGCAGCAGGCCGATGATGTCGATCCACAACCGGGTGCGCTCGGAAACATTGCCGTAAACAATGTCCACCCTCACATGCCCGTTCTGCGCCAGCGTGTAAGACGTGCCCAGCATGACTGCCGCGCCGAACAGATACCACTGCAACTCCAGTGGCCAGTTATCGCTGAGATCAAGGCCATAGCGCAACAGGGCATTGCCCGCACTGACCACGCAGGCCAGCAGGATCAGCACGTTGGCCAGCCGCCCGAACCAGCCATTGAGGGTGTCAATGGCGTGGGAGAATTTTAGTAGCATGAAGAGTACCCCTCACCCCAACCCCGCACCCAGCCCCCTGAGGGGGCGTCCCTCAAGGGGAGAGGGGCTAAGAGAATAGGTTTCTTGCTCCCCCTCGCCCCTTGAGGGAGAGGGGGTTGGGGGGTGAGGGGTAGGGCGAAGGTAGGCATTCCCATAAACTTACAACTTCTTGCCAAACGCAAACTTGGCGTAAGACTGTTCCGCTACCCCAAACCATTGCGCTTGGTTGTTGCGGAATACTTTCCAGTCTTCATAGATTTTCTTGAATTTTTCGTTGGCCTTGGCTTCTTCCTCGAAGGTTTCCAGCGTAGCCTTGAAGCAGGCTTCCATGATTTCCTCGTTGAAGGAGCGCAATTTCACCCCGCTGCCCACCAGATTGGCGAGTGCCTGCGGGTTGAGTGCGTCGTACTTGGCTTGCATGTCGTTGTGTGCCAGTTGGCAAGCCGCTTCCCATGCCGCTTTGTAAGCATCCGGCAGTTTTTCCCATTGTTCCTTGTTGACGTAGAAGGAAAGCTGCGGGCCTGCTTCCCACCAGCCGGGGGTGTAGTAATTCTTGACGATCTTGGCGAAACCCAGTTTTTCGTCGTCGTAAGGGCCAACCCACTCGGCAGCGTCAATCGTGCCTTTTTCCATCGCAGGGTAGATTTCGCCGCCTGGCAATTGCTGCGGGACAACACCGAGTTTGCTCAGGACTTTGCCAGCGAAGCCACCGACACGGAATTTCAAACCTTCCAGATCTTTGACTGTGTTGATTTCCTTGTTGAACCAGCCGCCCATCTGCACGCCGGTATTGCCGCCCATGAAGTTGACCACGTTGTATTCGGCGAACAGTTCGCGCATCAGTTTCATGCCGTTGCCATGCAGCATCCACGCCGTTTGCTGGCGGGAGGTGAGACCGAAGGGGACTGCGCAATCAAACGCCAGCGCAGCATTTTTGCCGAAGTAGTAATAGGATGCAGTATGACCCGCTTCCACCGTACCATTTTGCACTGCATCCAGCACTTGCAGGCCGGGGACGATTTCACCTGCGGCGAATACTTTGACGGTGAATTTACCTTGCGTAATTTTGGCGAGTGCAGCGGCGAGGACATCTGATGCACCAAAAATGGTGTCGAGCGATTTGGGGAAACTGGAAGTCAGACGCCAGCTAACGGCGGGCAGATCGGCAGATTTTGCCTGTTCTTCAGCAACCAGCAGGGCAGGGGTGGCTACGGTCAGAGCTGCGGCGCTGACCGCAGCTTTCTTGAAAAATGAACGGCGTTCCATGGTCTCTCCTCTCTCATTTTTGACGTTAACTGTGGTGATATTAGTTCAGCAAAGTGATGCTTTCAAAAGCATCCATTTCGCCCATGACATTGCCCGCTCCGTCGTACTGAGTACCAGTACCAATGCTCGCTTTGACCTTGCGGTTTTTAAAGCTACCAGGCATTGCTGCTACATCGTTCCACGGGGTACACAAATCGGCGGCACACAAGCCGGAGTGGTCTTCGCCACGTTTGTCTGTAATAGTCAGATAGCAGTTGTCACCGCATTCATAGCTACTGATGACGCCTTCGATAGTGCGGGTGTTGCCACTTGACTGTTTGGGTTGGGCTGGCTGTGCATCCTGACTGGCAAGTTTTTCCAGAAAGGCATCGAAAGCATAAGCGCTCTTACCCTGCCATTCGATTTTGACCCAGGTGCCACTGCGCCCACCAATGGAATCGTTTTTGCCAGTGTTAGCTAGTACCTTGACTTTGCCGCCGGGGGGAACATTACCCAGCTTTTTGCCTGTGACATCGGGGGAATCACGCACTACCAGACTGGGTTGGGCACTGGATTTGTACCAGCCGTTGTTGTCGCTGCTGGTATCGGTTGCGTTGGCGATGATGTCGTTCAGCTCGGCAATGCGTGAGGTGTAGGTTTCCTTGAGGCAGTCAACATCTGTGCAGGTATCACGCTCCGCTAGCCATTCTTTTTGGGAGGCTTTCAATGCAGTGGTTTCTGAAGCGGCAGTTAGGGCTTTTTTGTAGGAAACAGCCAGCAAATCATCCAGGCTGGACAGTTGTTTGGTATTGCAGATGGTCTTTTCTGACCAGCTTTTGGCTTTGCTACAATCGAAGCTGGCAGCGGAGGCTGATTGCAGGGGGAGCAGAAGTATGGTCGCAAGCAAGACGAGTTTGGTAGGTGTTTTCATTATTGCTTCCTGTGTCGGTGGTTAGGGTGTTTTATGCTGACATTACGCAAACACAGGCGAACTGTAAACAGAGAATTTGCTTTGAATTTGAGTGGATTGGTTAAAACAAGTTCAGTTTGCATTCATTTTTCTATTCATTTTTCGTTAAGGTTGTGTGAGAATACAAGCACCCCAAGTTGAGTGACAGGATGTCGCTAATATCCCAAGGATGGGGTTTGCGGGGGGTGCGCCCACATCCCCCGCACGATTTTTTCAGTCCCGCCCCAACAAATTCCTCAATGCGGAATCCACCGGAACAAAAACTCCTTTTTCACCATTACCCACACCAGTGCCAATAACCCGGCATGAACAGCGGTGTTTACCCCAAAATCGTTGTACCCCGGTAGTGGTGTATTCATGATCGCCAGCAGCAGGAACACGTGGATGAAAAACACATACAGCGATGCCTGCCCCAACGGAATGAAAAACCACCCCAAAGCACGGTTAAGTGGTCGCCAGCACACGGTTAGCAGTGCATAAATGCTGATGAACAACACCACTACATTCAACAAGCGCCCAATACCAATCTTGTTTTTGGCAAAATACTCGCTATTAAGGTAATTGAATGTTTCCGCCGGAATCATGTTCAAGGTAATCCACTGAGAAATGTGGGGTAATGGATGATTCCATGTCAGAAAGATAAACCCTAACGATAGCAATACACTCGCCATAATCAACCATTTGCCCCACGCAGTGCGGAAAAAGGCCACAACTTCCTGTTTGTAATACCCGACCACAATACCGTGTACGTAGATCAACTGCCAGGCCATGATCGGGAAAGCGTATTCAAATTGCGCACCGGTTGGACGCAAGGACTGGAATGGCGCACCATAATGGATGGCATACACCACCCAACTAATCCCTAGCAGCAGTCCCACCCGTTGTTTGCTCAACATGAAAAACACCAAGGGTGTAATCAGGATGAACATCACCACATACATGCCAATCACCTGAAACTGATGCGGGCCGATTTGTAGCAGCAACGCCTTGCTGATCAGGGTCGACAAATTGGTATCCAGGGGCGGATAAAGCTGGTAGGTCTGGTTGATGGGCGCATCGTAAAAAGTGGTAATGACTGTGCTGTCGATCCACGGTACATAGCGGATTGCCGCCACCAGCAAGATCATCACCACACTGATGCGGTACAAATCCACCGAACGTTGTATCAGCCCCGGCATGGTCGCGGATAAGCCATCGCGTTTGACTTTCTTGCCGTACACCATCCCGACCACAATGCCGGACAGGATGACGAAAATCTCGGCGGTTGACACCATCCCAATCCGTTCCCAGCCAATAAACATCAGCAGGGAAAAAAACTCGAAGTGGCTGGCAAACAATAGTGGAATCACAAAGCCACGCATAAAGTCTAGGCGCAGGTCACGTGTTGCACCAGTTTCCGGGTATGCCCAGCTTGCGGGGATGCTGCTGGCGAATGAAGGAGGGGCTTGCAGGGTTTCTGTTCTCATGGAGTACCGCCATTTATCAGTTTTTATATCGCGTTCATCAATGCTATTGATTAGTATGACTGTAAGCAAGAGCGTACCGCCATACGGTACTGCCTGAACCCGTTACGCATACAACAATAATGCAAGGGAGAACGCCTGTGGCAACCCCAGCCAGATCTGCTGCGATACCGTACCTGTTTCTCGCCGCCATTGCCGGTGGTCTGCTGTTTTCTGCCTTGATGCGTCTCTTGTTGCATTTCAATGGCGGACATATCGACGAATACGATTACCTGTTTGTCGGCAAGCAATTGCTGGCAGGCAAGGAATGGTCAACCTATGGCTATATTTTTGGTTCCAATTTGAACTGGTACATCCTTGGGCTGGGGGAGGCTGTCGCTGGTTTGCCGGGGGCGCGGGCAGTGGCAGGTTTGTTTGGCCTGTTGTCGCTGGTTGGGGTGTATTTTTTCGTGCGCCAATTGTTCCAGTCGGTTGCAATTGCCTGGCTGGGTGTGGCACTGCTGGCGATGCAGGCAGCACATATTTTCATCAGCAAGTTTGCCACTTACGACATCATTGCCCTGGCGTTTTTCAGTTTGTCACTGGCTCCGTTGCTGCTGGCCTGCCAGCACGTGGGCAAGGCGCGTTATCTTGCCTTGCTGGCGGCCATCATCCTGTGTTCACTGGCTGTCACCAGTAAGTACGTGGTGGTGGCGTATGTGCCCTTGCTGACACTGGTTGCTGTGTGGTTGTCACCGCTGGTGGGGCTGCTGTTCGGTCTGGGCATGGCACTGGTGCTGGGGACTTATGTCGGCTGGCACTGGCAGGAGTTGCAGGGCTTGTACAACATCCAGATCAAGGGTACTCACGGGGCAAATTCCAATCATGCGTACATCTTGTGGGTTGAAACCCTGTATCTGGCTTTGCCGCTATTGCTATGGATGGCAGCACTGGGTTGGCAGTGGCGACAGCATCAGGGAGGCATCCTGCGTGATCGTACCATAGGGATCCTACTCGCTTTGCTGGTATTTGCCCTGCCACTGGCGGCGTATCACTTGCAGGGCAAGAACATGATTTCGCTGTATAAACATCTGGTATATGCATTGCTGTTCCTGATTCCGGCAATGGCATGGTTGTTGTGGCAGGTATTGCAGCAATACCAGTTTCGTTGGGGGGCGCAAGCTGTCGCGACCATGTTGGTACTGGGTATGGTGGGGCTGAATTACGCTTTCCTGCGTGATATGGAAAACGGCTACCCGGATGCCCGCCCGGTTATCGACGCCATCCAAGCTGAGCCACTGACCGAGAGCACGACTATTGCCAGCGAAGATCCTTACCTGATGCGCTATGCCGCTTTCGGCAGATTGTCACAAAATCGTATCAAGGAACTGGGCTGGATGGATAACAACATGGATGGCAAATTCGAGAAAAAGGATGTCGTCGAAGCCTTGTGGGATAAAAAATTCACTTACGTTTTCCTTAATAACCTGATTCAACCCAAAACCAACAACGACTTGCGCGGCGTGATGCAAAGCCGTGGCTACCAGAAAATACTCGAAATTCCCTGGCAAACCAGTGAAGTGATGAGCCGCCAGAAAAGCGGCGTGCTGGAATTGTACAAAAGCACCCAGCCGCCCCGTATTCCTGTCAGTGAAGATGCCATGTTCAGGTAAAGCCACATGAAACTCTGTTACCTGTTGCCTGTATTACTGTTGTGGTCGGAATGCTCTGTCGCAGGGATGCTCAGTGCCCGCCACGGGCAGGAATGTCTGGATGCAGAGTTGCTGGAATCCGGTTGGCTGCGAGCCAGTTACCGCACGGGTGATGCCTGCAACCAGCCAGCGTTTCCTGCCAGCCCTTATGTGCTGGACAGTGCCACCAAACCGGCACAGATGGAGTTGCGGGAGGCGGAAGGCAAACAAAACGCCAGTAGCGGACGAGTACAGCTAACGTTGGATAGTACGTCACTCTGTCTGGATGTGTACGATAAGGGTAAGCAACGTGCTGTCACGCGCGTTTGCCCCGGTACAGGTGAGCAAGGCTGGCTAACCCTGACTATGGACAGGGGTAACACCGAACAGCTTTACGGTCTGGGGCAGGCGCATCCCGCCCCCGGTAAACTGGATGGTGACTGGTTACAACGGGGCAAACGGGTTGCTGGCAGCAAATACGGCAACCAGATGGTGGATGCGCAAGGCGGTCTGGTTGGTAATACCCAGTTTCCGATCCTGTATGCCCTGGGCAAGGACATGACCCCGTGGGCGCTGTTTCTGGACAACCCTTACCCGCACAACTGGGATTTTCATGATGACCCGTTCAAGGTGGGGGTGAAAGGTGGTGATGACCTGCGTTTCTATGTGCGCCTTGGGGATTCACTAGCCGATTTGCGGCGTAGTTACATGCAACTGGTGGGTACGCCACTGGTTCCCAACCGCAAGCTGTTTGGTTTGTGGGTATCCGAATACGGTTATGATGACTGGGCGGAACTGGATGGGGTTAGCCAGTCCTTGCAGAAAAATGGTTTCCCGCTGGATGGCATGGTGCTGGATTTGCAGTGGTTCGGTGGTATCCGTGAAGATTCAGACGACAGCCGCATGGGGGCGCTAAGCTGGGATGAAAGCCATTTCCCCAACCCCGCCGACAAGATCAAAACCCTGGCTCAGCAACAGCATCTGGGTTTGATGCTGATTGAGGAATCCTACATCAGCAAAGGGTTGCCGGAGCATCAGAGACTGCATGAGCAGGGTTTGCTGGTCAAACAGCCTGATGGGCAGCCGGTGTATCTGGCGAAAAAACCCTGGTGGGGCAAGGGCGGCATGATCGACTGGAGCAACCCGGCAACCGGGGCATTTTGGCATGACTGGAAACGCCAGCCACTGGTGGAGATGGGCATTCTTGGACATTGGACGGATTTGGGTGAGCCAATGGATTATGCGGCTGACGGCGTTTACCACGGTTATTCCCCCGGCAAAACCAGTCATGCTGATGTGCATAACCTGTATAACCTGTTGTGGCATCGTTCAATTTTTGATGGCTATCAGCGTCATGGCAACCAGCAACGCCCTTTCATGCTGTCACGGGCGGGCGGGCCAGGAATGCAGCGTTACGGTGCTGGTATGTGGTCAGGTGATATTCCGGCACGGCTGTCAAACCTGGCGTCACATTTGAATGCGCAAATGCAGATGAGTTTGTCGGGCGTGGATTATTTCGGTTCGGATGCGGGTGGTTTTTACCGCAACTCGTTTGATGGCAAGCCGGAGGATTACAACACGCTATACACCCGCTGGTTTGCCGTTGCTGCGCTGATTGACCTGCCATTACGTCCACATGCCGATAATGTGTGCAATTGCTACCAGACCGCGCCAGACAAAGTGGGTGATGTTGCCAGCAATCTGGCCAATGTACGGCTGCGTTACGAATTGCTGCCGTATTACTATTCGCTGGCACACCGCGCCCACCGTACTGGCGACCCGATCATTGCCCCGGCCGTGTTGGCGGATGAGCATGACCCGAATTTGCGCGGTATGGGTGGGCAGAAACTGATTGGTGATCAGTTGCTGGCAGCACTCGAAACCCGCCCGGATAGCCGCACCTTGCGGGTTTACCTGCCTAAAGGTGAATGGTTCGATTACCACAGCCACACATGGCGCAGCAGCCAGGGTGAATGGCTGGAAGACGTGCCGTTGTTCCAGCACAAGGTTTACCGCTTGCCTCTGTATGCCCGTGCCGGGGCAATCATTCCCTTGCTGGAGGTCGGCAATGACAGTGCCGATGCTTTTGGACGCAAGCTAGGCAGCATGGAAAAACCTTCCCTGTTGAAACTGAAGATTTTCCCACATAGCCAGCCCACTGAATTCACCCTGTACGAAGATGACGGTGAAACCACCGCCTATTTGCAGGGCAAGGTACGTAGCACCCGCATCCGCCAGCAACGTGACACCGCCCGTCAGCAAGTGTGGATCGAAGCTGCCCAGGGTGATTATGCCAATGCGCCCCAGCAACGTGAAATCCAATTGGTGTTGGCAGAAATCGCTACGGTGGAAGCTGTGATGGTGGATGGCAAACCGCTGCCTGCGGCTGACAAAACCGGTTTCGGCTGGCAACGCAGCAATTCCAATACCCTGATGCTGCGCCTGCCTGCACTGGCAACGGCACAGGCACATCACATCGACATCCGCTATCAGGCGAAGGAGTCCCAATGATCCAGAATGTTCCGTTGTGGGTAGTCGTATTGCTGCTGGTGTCAATCGGGTGCAGCAGTGCCGCACAGATTTTCCAGAAACTGGCTGCCCACGATTTTGCCACCCATACCGGCCCAAAACTGCAATTATTGTTCAGGCGCAATATTGTGTTGAGTGTGCTGTTCCTTGGTACGGGTTTGCTGCTGTGGCTGGTGGTGCTGGGCAGGCTGGAACTGAGCATTGCCTACCCGATGCTCAGTCTGGGGTATGTGGTGGTGATGCTGGCGGCTCGCTGGTTGTTCCACGAAACTATTCCACCGCGTCGCTGGCTAGGTACTGCCCTGATCATGCTGGGAATTTCGCTGCTGGTAGGGGGTGTGGCAT
The DNA here is from genome assembly GCA_002425225.1 of Thiothrix sp. UBA5583. Lineage (GTDB taxonomy): Bacteria > Pseudomonadota > Gammaproteobacteria > Thiotrichales > Thiotrichaceae > Thiothrix > Thiothrix moscowensis. The sequence goes on along the minus strand of DILV01000025.1, from coordinate 22,880 downwards.
GAAATGGCTATTGCTGGCGACTTCGATTGTATGCGGTGCATTGGGGCAACTGTTCATGAAGGCAGGGATGCAGGCACTGGGTGCACTGACGGTTTTTTTCACGGCGCTACAAAACGGCAATGCCAGTGTGGAACAGTGGTTTGGCCTGCTGTGGGTGATGGCGGGTATTGCCTGTTACGCCATTGCCATGCTGGTGTGGATTTATGTGCTTGGTCATTTTGAGCTGAGCGTGGCGTACCCCTTGCTGAGCCTGGGGTACATTCTGGTCTATCTGGGCGCGGTGCTATGGCCCCGGATTGGCGAATCTTTCACGCTGGGCAAAACGGCGGGGATTGTGCTGATCATGCTGGGCGTGGCGCTGGTGGCAAAACCTTCCGAGGCAACACAACATGAATAACGAACGACCTTACCTTTCCATCATTATCCCGGCCTACAACGAGCAAAACCGCATTGCCGACTCGCTCTACAAGGTCAAGGATTACCTGTCTGCCCAGCCGTATCGCAGCGAAATCATTGTGGTAGATGATGGCAGCCGCGACCTGACGACCGAGGTGGTGAAATTCATCGACATCTACGGCAAGGAAACCAAGGAGCAGGACGAAGGCCAGTTGATGGAAAACATCAAGAACGTCGGCAAGGGCTTTTCCATTGCTCGCGGCATGATCAAGGCTTCCGGCGAGATCGTGTTGTTCAGCGATGCCGACCTTTCCACTCCGATTGAGGAAATCGAAAAGCTGCTGCCGTATTTTGCCCAGGGTTATGACGTGGTGATCGGTTCACGCAAGCTGACAGATTCCGAGGTGGAAAAGAAACCGTGGTATCGGGATGCAATGAGCCTGATCTTCAATATGGCGGTACGCACCCTGTCGGTTCCCGGCATCAAGGATACCCAGTGCGGTTTCAAGGCATACCGGCGCGAGGCAGCCCAGCGTATTGCCCTGTTACAACGCATTTACGGCTTCGGTTTTGATGTGGAGCATTTGTACATCGCCCGCAAGCAGGGTTTCAAAATCAAGGAAGTGGCGGTAAAGTGGGAACACATGGACGGTTCCAAAGTAGACCCGATCAAGGATTCTATCCGTATGTTTACTGATTTGTTGAAAATCCGCTGGCTGCACCGGGCGATGTGATGCAGTATTCCGTTGCCCCTTACGCTGCCGACCCGGCACATAGCCAAGGCCGCCGCTACCCGGAGGCCGCACCGCAGTACCGCAGTGAGTTCCAGCGTGACCGCGACCGTATCATCCATTCCAAGGCATTCCGGCGGCTGGAATACAAGACCCAGGTATTCGTCAATCACGAAGGCGACCTGTACCGTACCCGCCTGACCCATTCGCTGGAAGTGGCACAGATTGCCCGTTCCGTTGCCCGCAGCATGGGTCTGAATGAAGACCTGACGGAAGCCATTGCCCTTTCCCACGATCTCGGCCACACCCCGTTCGGTCATGCCGGGCAGGACGAACTCAACGACTGCATGAAGGCGTTCGGTGGTTTTGAACACAACCTGCAATCGCTGCGGGTAGTGGATGTGCTGGAAGATAGCTATGCTGATTTTCCCGGCATTAACCTGACCTTTGAAACCCGCGAAGGCATCCTCAAGCATTGCGCAGTCAAACACGCCGCCGCTTTGGGCGATGTGGGAGAGCGTTTCCTCAACAAAACCCAGCCGTCGCTGGAGGCGCAGCTTACCAATCTGGCAGATGAAATTGCCTACAATAACCATGACATTGAGGACGGTTTGCGTTCCGGTCTGATCACGCTGGCGCAGTTGCAGGAAGTGCCGGTGTTTGCTGCCGAATACGAGGCTGTGTTGAAGGCTTACCCTGATCTGCAAGGGCGGCGTCTGATCCGCGAAACCTTGCGCCGCATGATCGGGCGCATGGTGGTTGACCTGACCGAAAGCAGCCAGGCCGCCATTCTGGCTTCCGGGGTGCAAACACTGGCAGAGGTGCGTGCCCAGTCTGCCGCGCTGATACGTTACAGTGAGACCATGCGCAGCCAGAAAAACGTGCTGAAGAAGTTTTTGCGCGAAAACCTGTATTTCCACCCGACCGTCTACCGCATGACCTGGCGGGCTCGGCAAGTGGTACGGGCGCTGTTTGCCGCTTACATGCAGGATGTGCGTTTGCTCACACCCAAGTATCAGGCGTTTGCCAAACGTTATGAAGCCGAGACTGGCGAAGCGGGCAGGGCGCGGGCGATTGCCGATTTCATTGCGGGCATGACTGATCGTTACGCCATGCGCGAATACGGGCAGTTGTTTGATCTGGCAGGCTTGCGCTGAACCTCAGTGTGGCTGGCAGTATTGGGCTGTGGGTGCAACTTCCGCAATTTCGACAGCAGCGCCCTTGGTAATGACAAATTCGCTCAGGCCGACGTGACCGGATTGTTGCCCCCAGTCATAGGTGTAGCCCAACCGTGTCCACGGATAGCCTTTTTCCCCGTAAGACCCGCTTTTGAGCTGGTTGATCCAGGCTTTGTGGCTGTCACTGATGGCAAGACGGCTGGACTGGGGGAAATCCACTCCCGCTTCATGGTCGCTGATTTCAGGGTCGGGACTGGGGCGGAACAGGTCAGCGGGATTCACCCACATTTCCACGACTTTGGTTTTGCCGGAAGCAGGCGGCAACCCCAGTAACTGTTCCAGCCGCAGGGTTTTGTCGCCACGGATGCGAGTACAAAAATCCTTGAATTCAGGTACGGCAGTCACCCATACCTCGCGGGAAAGGCGCATGGTTTGGTGTATCTTGTCATCATAGCCGTTGTAATTTGTCCAGGTGGCAACCCGAACCTGCGGGTTGCGAGTGTCTTGCCCTTTCCAGACCAGGCGTGGATTACTGGGGGTAATGGCGGTCAGTTTGGTTGAAATTTCATGCGGTTCGGTTTGCTCCGCATCCTTGACGGCAGCGAGGTAGGCTTGTTTGAGTTCTGCATCATTTCGGGTAAGCGGTAAGGAGGTGCAGGCAGACAACAACAGGGACATGCCAAGCAAAACGCTGCATAAAACGGGATGTCTGCATAGGGTCATGGGTACACCTGCCTTTTACCATGCTGGAGAAGGTATCCATATTAATGCAAACAAGGCGCAAATTCAGCCGGTTTATGGTTGTCTGCTACACATCAATAGGCAAACCCTCAGCTCAGTTGGCAGCGGGTATGGACTTGGTGGCTGCTCCTTCCTGAGCGGCGCTGCCTGTACCTGCATCGCTGCTAGCCGTACCGGTAGTGCTTGCCGCATTGATGCCTTCGTCCTTTTCTCCTGACAGGCGTTCATCCATGGCTTTTTCGGTAGCACTGGTTTGGCGGTCGGGCGAATCCTTGAACATTTCAGGGCGACACATGCTGTTGATGTTTTTTTCCATCTCTTTCATTTTCTGGGTTTTCTCTTCCGCTGTAAGGAAGCGTTCTCCTTGATCGTCTTTCCATTTGATCAGGGCATTGGCGGTCATCTGCTTGAGGGCAGCAGATTGTTGCTGGCAGAAATCGCGGTGTTTTTCCTCGCTTTTCTTGCCTTCTTCTGCTGCTTTGTCCATGTCGCTTTTGGGTTCAGCAGCGCTAGTGGTGTTTTTAGGGATGACGTTGCCCAGCTTGCCAGTGGATAGCTTGATGTCATCTTCAATATTCTTGCCTTGGGCATCAGCAGGAGGCGGTGTCGCCGTGTAGTGGGTTTTACCGTTTTTGTCTGTCCACTTGTACATTTCAGCGTTGACAACATTCATGTTTGCCAGGATGCCAAGCATGGCTATGGATACATAAACTGCTGGTTTCATTGGTGTGCCACCTTGTTTTGTTATATGGCAAGCCGTACAGGGAAAACCTGTGTCGAGACTTGCGGCTGCATGACGTTTGCGTCCAATGCTGCAAGTATGCCATGAAAGTAGTAAAGGATGGATGCTGGTCGTCGGAAAATGGCAGTGTACGCAAGTCAGTGGTAGTCAGTGGTGGCTGCTACAGCAGGACAAGGCGGCGGTGACTTTACATACCCAAACGCTACTAACAAAAATGCCAACCAGCTTAACTGATTGGCATTAGCCTTTCGGCGGTTTTTATGTGATCGGATGAGCGGTTAGTCTTAACGCCCGAACAGCTTGCTTGCCAGCCCGATCGCACCTTGTACGCCACCCACTGCGTCCAGCATACTGCCCAGATCCAGGGAACCGTTAGGTGATGCCTTGTCTACAACATTCGGTACGGCAGCTTGCAAGCCGCTCAGTGCCGATTCTTGGCTGATACCCAGTTGCTGTGCAAATGCGGCGATTTTGTCCTGACCAAACATTTGAGACAGTTGACCCGCAGATGGTTGCTCATTGGCTCCCTGACCTAGCCATGAAGCAGCCAGTGAAGCCAGACCTGAATCATTACCGCCCTGCATTCCGGCAATCATGGAAACTAGCCCGCCGAGGCCGCCAGCTTGTGACTGACCTTGGCTATTGCCCATAAGCCCCATCATGGCAGAAGCGATTTCAGTGATTTCCAGTTGACCGTCACGGTCTTTATCCAGTTGGCTCTGAAACAACTGGGCACCCAGTTGCATGAGGTTTCCCATATCCATGTAGGTGTTTCCTTTGGTTAGACGTTTTTCGGAATACGAATTTTCTGGCCTGGGAAGATCAGGTCAGCATTTTTGATGACTTCGCGATTAACTTCCACGATCTTGGTGTATTTCGCACCGTTGCCGTAGGCGTGTTCAGCGATTTTCCACAGGGTGTCGCCTTTCTTGATGATGTAGAATTCATCATCGCCACCGATCTGGCTACCATCAGCAATGGTCATGCCATCGGCCTTGACCTCCTGTATGCCCATTGCGTTGCCTGCCATCAGTACAGCTTTTTCCAGTGCTTCGGCGGATTCTGCCTGACCGGAAATGGTAGCTACACCATCCTGCACCTGTACCTGCAAACCACTTACGCCGGGGTTGTCTTCATTGATGTGCTGCTCCAGGGCTGCTGGTGCTTCTTCTTCTTTGCCGAAAAGTTTTTTGCCAATATCACGGGCAAAATCGAACAGTCCCATCTCGTTTCTCCTTTGTATTGAAGTGGAATAATCTCCGCCACATAGTATAGTCGTTTTGTTTCAAAGAAACACTGACCGGACTATTGGTCGAGAAACAGGATGGGATGGTTCAAAGCATTGTATTACGCGAGAAAACTGCCAAACTTGACCAGACGTTGTTGCCAGTAGGGTCGGCTCAGGTTGTCTACAGTGACTTTGGCTCCACCGGAAGCGGCATGGATGAATTGTCCGCGTCCTATATAAATGCCCACATGGTTGACTGTACTGCCGCTGGTACGGAAGAAAATCAGGTCGCCGGGGCGCATCTCATTGAAACTGATGGTGCGGCTGGCGTGACTTTGTTCGGCTGCGGTGCGTGGTAGGTTGATGCCATTGGCATTTCGGTAGACATACTGGGTCAAACCACTGCAATCAAAGCCTTCACGCGGTGTTTCGCCACCAAACTTGTAACGTGTCCCCAATGCCTGATGTGCCTGTGCCAGCAAGGCTCGCCGTGCGGGTGCGTCATCCGGTTCGTATTGTTGGGAAAATAGTGGTCGTGATGGATAAGGTCGATTATAAGAAGCCAAATAAGGTCGGACACCATCATCATAGAATCCGTATTGGGATCCCCCTTCCGGCATTGGTGCATAAGCGTACATGCTGTAAGTTGGATAAGGTAAGGTTGGCGCACAGCCACCCAGTAATGCCGTTGTAGCGCCCAGCCACAACGCAGCCTGAAATTTCCCCATTTGATCAAACCCCTGTTTTTTGTTATGGATTATGACAGGGCTTCATTCTATAAGTTCTAAACTGAACATAAACAAAAAACCCGATCGAAAATAATATCCGACCGGGTTTCGAGAGAAGATTCCTGATAATCTACCAGTTGGTGCCAAAACTTCTGTCAGTTTCATTGCCCAGTTTAGGCAAATCTGCCAGATCATGAATAGTGCTAAGAGGGCCGTTGGGGAACAGTTGATACAGGTACTTGCGCCCGCCTTTACCTGCAAATTCATCCTGCACAAGATCAGCCAGCATTCGGGCATTCTGGCAATCATCACAGTGCTCGTAAAATTCAAGGACAAAATCAATGACATCCATGTGTTCACCGGTCAGTGTCATACCTAATGCAGCAGCACGCCGCTCAATGTGCTTGTAGACATTATCGGTTTTTAGTACTGGCAATGGGGCACGCATGACCGGAATGGCGCGAGGGAACATTTCATCCAGGGATACATCGCTAAACATCATAATCTGACCCTCCTGATTGTGGCTCTAATGTGGTGATGTGGACTCTTTATATCTCTGATGGTAAGGGTGTAATTTGTTTGAATATTACCAAAGTAATATTCCTGAGTGTTTTTGTCAAGTAGCGGGCGGTTTTTTGTTACAAGGAGGCAGCAAGGTTGTGAGGGGTAAGTTATGCTATGACTGTCTGGCGTAGAGGGGGAAACAAGACAATGACTGGTTTTGCAAGCCAACTGAGAAGTCTGGAACTGGCAGCTTATGGCTGGTCGCCTGCTGACTGGCAACGGCTGTTTTACCCGGAAGATCTGCCGCAAGAGTGGCAGATTTCCTATTACGCCAACGAGTTTGCTAGCGTGCTGTTGCCAGTCTCGGTTTGGGATGAATTGCCAGCCCGGCAAGCGGTTTTATGGATGGCAGAAGTACGCCCCGAGTTCCGTTTCTTTGTGGAAATCACCCCGGCATTACTGCGGGCTGACCATTGGTCGCAGGTACAGGAGGCCATTGGAAAACACTTGTTCCAACAAGTGCAGGGTTTATGGGTGACGGTGGATGCAGTGACCGCGTTACCCAATGAATGGCAGGAACAATTTGCCTTGCATGTGCAGCAAGCCGGAGAACTGCTGGCAGTACCGTCAGTTTCTGCTGGTGTACACTGTGGCTTGTTACGTACTACCGAACCCTTGTCGCCACAGATCTTGCGTCAGGTGTTTGAGCAATTGAAAACAACGGCTGCTTGCCCGGATATGTTGCTGTTTCTGGAGACACCCTGGCGGACAGTGGAACAAATCCGCATCATGCAACAATTGTATGGCATCTGAGCCATGGCATCAGGCTATCAGCGACCGTAGCTGGGGTTGTAACGGTATGGGTCGTATTGGTAAGGGTTGCTGGGCAAGCGTTGGTAAGGCTGTTGATACTGGTAATGCTCAATGCCTTGCTCCAGTGCCTGTTCAAACACGCCCGCCTTTTCCAGATAGTAACCCACGCCTGCCAGTACACTGAGTGCCAGCAAGGCTGTAAGTACAATCTTGATGACACTGTAAGGGCGTTCACCCTGAGTTTTGCCGTTTCGGCCATTGATGACGAAGCGGTAGGTTTCATCGTTATAGCGGAAGGCTGCCGACCAGACCGGCAATAACAGGTGCTTGAAGGTGGTGGCATGGTGCTGGGTTTGCAGGTTGTGTACCCGTTGCTGGTCGCCGCCGATGTCGCTGAGTACGGCATTATGGATGCGGTTGTCCATGATGCCACGTGCCATTTCAAAGCCTTCGTTCAGGTCAATCTGGTAGATTTCGCTTTGGAAACCACTCAGGTAGCTCTCGTTGTAGGGCACGAGCTGGTGCAAATCCCACGGTTCCAGCCGGTCGAGAATGGCGCGGGGCAGGGTGCGGGTTGCGCCTACTAGTACATCATCAAAAAACAGTCTCACCCGACCGCTGACGGGTGTCCAGCGGACTCGCGGGACGTTTTGCACCTGCTGGCGGGGACGCCCGTCCACCGTGACCGTGACAACCTGCTGTTCGTAGTAAATGACGCCGCGCTCCCCCCGGTAGAACGTGTCGGTATGGCTGTCGTAAGTCCAGTAGGGGATGTAAATGCCCAGCAGTTTTTCATCGCGTTTGGCTTTGTTCTTGAGGGCAGACGGGGCAAACCACAAGCCGCCAATCCATTTGTCGAAGGATTCACGGGCTTCCTTCTCGGTAATCAGGAAGGGCAGCAGGGATTTGGGTTGGAACAGGCGAGCCTGTTCCGTACCCGTGACGACCGGCGTGCCACAAAACGGGCAGTCCCCGGCATGGTAGTTGGGTTTAAGCTCGAACGTGGCTGCACAATTGGGGCACTTGATTACCTGCGTATTATCCAGCGGGCGCAGGCGGGATTGCTCCAGCGCCCGTAGTGCCTGCTCGAAACTGTATTCGCGGATGGTTTCAGTACTGGTTTTGATCGCGTTCTGATGCCCGCAGTAAGTGCAGGCCAGAGATTCGCTCCCCGGCTGGTAAACGAGATCGGCTCCGCACTCTTCGCAAGGAAAGTGCTGTTGTTTGGTATTGTTGTCAGCCATGCTGTGCCGTGCTTATTCCGCGCTTTGGGAAGGAACCGCTGGTGGAATCGGGGGAGGGGTCTGCTTGCTGAACAAACCTTGCAAGGCTGCCATTTCCCCGGCTGCCTGCCAGCTAGCCATGCCGGTTTGCCATACCAGCGTGGTGGCAGTCAGTTGACCACTTTGCACCATGTGTTGCAATTGCGGCAAACCAAACGGGCCGCTGGCTTCCTGACCAACTGCTACATGCCAACTGCTGTCCGGGATGGGGGGCGGGACAGCAGCGGCTGGCTTGTTGAGCACTTCCGCCATTTTGTTGGCAACGGCAAAACCCATGCCCATATCCAGCGCACTATTGGATGTGCCGTTGCCGATACCCTCAGCGGTCTGGAATTGCAGGTATTTGTCGAGGTTGCCGATCACGCCCATGCTGGTACGTTTGTCGAGCGCATCTTCCACTTCAGTGGGCAGGGAAATGTTTTCCAGCATGATGGATGTCAGCTTGATGCCGTAAGCAGCAAATTCCGGTGCAATCCGTTGGGTAACAAACTGCCCCAACTGCTCATAGTTGGCAGCCAGATCCAGTACCGGGATATTGGCTCCCGCCACCACGCTGCTGAAACGGGTCACGATCATGCTGCGCAACTGGTTGCTGATCTGGTCAACGGTGAAATTGCCATCTGTCCCCATGATTTCCTGCATGAACTTGCGGGCATCATCAATGCGGATGGCATAAGTCCCGAATGCCCGCAAGCGTACTGCCCCAAACTCGCTGTCACGCACGATGACCGGGTTACTGGTTCCCCATTTCAGGTTGGTGAACTGTTTGGTATTGAAGAAATAGACTTCAGCCTTGAACGGGCTTTGGAAACCGTGATCCCAGTGTTGCAGGGTGGAAAGCAGCGGCAGGTTCTGGGTTTCCAGTACATACAGGCCAGGGCTGAGTACATCAGCAACTTCGCCTTCGTTGACGAAAATAGCGACCTGCGATTCGCGCACGGTCAGTTTCGCACCATACTTGATTTCATTGCCGTGCCGCTCGAAACGGTAGACCATCGTATCGCTGCTGTCGTCTGTCCATTCGATGACATCGACAAATTCACCCATCAGTTTGTCCCAGAGTCCCATGGTTATGCTCCTTGGCGTGGGCTGTCAGATTTGGCTTTGGCAGAAATGAGGGCCTGTCGCAGTTCGCCCTCCATGACCTTGAGTTCTTCTTCGGCTTTGGCACGCATGGTCTTGCCTTCATCAGCAATCCGCAGGGAATCGTTGATGGTATCAATCAAGGTCTGATTGGCTTTCTTGACCGATTCGATGTCGAACACGCCGCGTTCCATCTGTTTGCGGGTTTCCTCGTTGCCCAGACGCAGGGTCTCAGCGTTCTTTTCCAGCAATTCGTTGGTCAGGTCAGAGGCTTCTTTTACCACCTTGGCAGCGTCACTCATGCGGAAAATGGTCACGGCTTGTGCCAACTGGTTTTTCCACAGCGGAACGGTGTTGATCAGGGTGGAATTGATCTTGTTAATCAGGGTTTTGTCATTTTCCTGCACCAGACGGATGCTGGGCAGGCTTTGCATGGCTACCTGACGGGTCAGGCGCAGGTCGTGTACGCGGCGTTCCAAGTCGTCACGCGCGGAACGCAGGTCACGCAGGTTTTGTGCCAGTACCAGATCTTCAGTCTTGGCCTGGACTTCAGCAACCAGTTTGGGGATGTCGTTGCTGTCCAGACGTTTCAATTTTTCATCGCCCGCAGAAATATAGGCTTCCAGCTTGTGGAAGAAATCCAGGTTGGCTTCGTACAGCTTGTCGAGTGTTACCACGTCAGTCAGCAACTGGGTTTTATGGCCTTCCATTTCATCGGTGATGGTGTCGATCTGCTTGCGCACGTCTTCGTATTTGCTGAGGAACTCGACTACCGGCTTGGTCTTGCCGATCAGTTTTTCCCACCAGCTTGGCTCGTCATCCGGGTTGAGGGAATCAATGTCGAAACCCTTGATGGCAGTAATCATGTTGGTGAGGGATTTGCCCGCCGAGCCAATATCTTTGTTTTTGACGCCATTGAGCATTTTTTCAGAAATGGTGGTCATCTGCTCCTGGGTCTTGGTACCGAAGAACATGATGCTGCTGCGGTCAGTCATGTTGATTTCGGCAATAATGCTTTCCATTTCCTGCTGAAGCTGGGTAGGAGCCTGGCTGTAGGCTACCAGTTCTGTAGTCATTTCCGGCAGGGGAGCCAGTTCAGTACCGGGAATGATGGCTGGGGCTGTCTGGACTGTGGTGGTGGTTTGGGTTTCATTCATGGTGGTCATCTCCTTGGGTATCATTATTGGCTTAGAGGACGCCTTCGCGTTTGAGCTGGGTTTCCAGCACTTCTATTTGTACGTCCAGATCGAAATGATTGTCTTCCAGTAGTTTGGTGTGCTGTTCAGCGAAGGTTTGTTCTATCGAATCCAGCACGCGGCTGAAATTGGTTTCCAGCGCCACCGGTTTGTTATCCTGATGAGCGCGAGCATAACCTTCAGTCACGCGCTGAGTTCCATCCAAATACACCTTGAGGAACTTGCGGGCGCGTGACAGGCGGGTAGGGTCATCTTCAATGCTGGTGAGGACTTCACGTGCCTTGCTGGTGATGCGTTGCAGACGGGCATTGAATTCCGGGTTGTTGATTTTGCGGCGTGCCTGTTCGATGGCGTCAATCTTGACATTGGCAGCATCCAGCGCATCCAGTACCTCGTCAATGGTGACACCAATGGAAATACCGGTAGCTTTGTCCCTGCGCGGGTCTAACCCGTAATACAGGGCAAAACCGAGGAACGTGACCGCACCAACTAGGGTGGATGGCAGGATGGAACCCATAGCAAAGCTGGAATTCCACCAGTCCAGCACGCCAATCGCGAGACTGATGATAATGGCTGCTACCGTTTTGAAAGGGGTTGATGGAGCACGGGCAATTTTACGCCGTTCATATTCCCCTTGCAGGCGGAATCCGTGGCGGGCAATGCTAGCTCCCAGCATCAGAGCAGCAAATACCCCTCCAGTCACTAGTGTATCCATGACTGCCCCCCGCATCAGCGAACCAATGGCAGTAATCAGGACAGGTAAGGGCAACAGGTACAGCAAGATGCCTTTGATTCCGTAGCGGACATTATGCAGGGTGGGTTCGTAGCGTTTGGCAGCACTCATCATTGCTCCGTTTCAGAACAGGGGTGGAAACATATGAAAGATGGACATCACGCTGACGCCACCGATTGTGACAACCAGAAGAATGAAGCCGACCGTCTTTTTTAGTGTATAGGCCATATGTCCTCCTTTTTTGGGTTAGTGTAACCGTATATGGGGAAATAGCCTATCTCATTCAAGTGATTGCGCCAGAAAAAGATTTTATTTATGAACGGAAGCTGTATAATGCGGGAATGTAAAAAAAAGGCGGGTTATGAAATTCCCGCCCTTTGTGAAGGTGACTCAAGAACACCGGAATCAGTGAATATCCGGTTCCAAGCGAAAGCAAACCCCCTGTTTGCTGCCTTTTGCTTGGCAGGCTGGCGAAACTACGTGGTCAACTCCCAGTGTTTACCAAGTAGGAATGCCGGTCTGTTACCCCTGAACATCAGCCCTGTAACCAGCTCCCCAATGAATGGCCGGTCAGGAAAGATGTTCAGGTTGTTAACCTCAGCTTGCCGTCATTCCGAATCTCTTATGCCATTGAGTGTCAGAACGGCGGAACAGCTTATTTTTTGTATTTCAGAAACCTCTGACGACGAAACCGCTACCACAAACCCCAAGTTCACGATCTCTGCTGAAGTTGAAGCCATGTTAAGCCGGAGTCACTGAATCCAAACTGAATCTTTGGATTAATTTTTGCGCTATAGGAGCAGGGCTGGGTCAACCGCTTCACCATTCAGGTAGATAGACCAATGCAGGTGTGGTCCGGTGGCACGCCCGGTACGACCCACTTCCCCCAATACATCGCCTTGTAGCAAGGTGTCACCCGGCTTTACCCGTGTTTGACTCAGGTGCGCATACAGACTGATGACACCTGAACCATGATCTACATACACCGAGTTGCCGCTGAAAAAGAAATCACCGACATGAATAACCCGCCCAGCAGCCGTTGCCTTGACAGGTGTGCCGGTAGGAGCGGCAATGTCCATACCGCTGTGGGGATTGCGGGGTAACTCGTTGATGATGCGGCGCAGGCCAAAACTTCCGGTATCGCGCCCTGGTACGGGTCTGATGAAGTTCAGGTCAGGTTGGGTAGTGGCGGAAAAACGGCTTCTTACCTGTTTCTGGATATTCAGTTCCCGCACAATACGTTCGGAAGATTCTTCATCCGGGGTGACTTTGTTAGGGTCAGTGATCCTGATGCGCTGAGTACGATATTGTTTGTTTTTTATTTCAAATTCAAGGGGTTTTCCTGAAACTAGCAAGCGTTGTGTGCCGGGTTCGGCATCAAGTGGAAGCCCAATCAATGCCTGCCATTGATCGCCTTGGGGAACAACTGTTACGCGCTTGCCTGCATACTGTACAATGGGCAGCTTGTCTGACAAAGGTGCAACCGGCAGCACCGCAATTCCCCCCGGAACAGGGTTTGCACGGGGAAATGCTGCAAGCTGGGTGGAATACAGTGCGATTCCGAGAAATAGCCATTTTTTCATTTTTACTACCTGATGGAATTGGTGCAAAACAATTTTATGGCTGAGCATAACATAGCTGCTGCGCGGATGCGGGAAATCCAGCCTTTCCATGTCATGGCCTTGCTGGCAGAGGCACGGCGACGAGAAGCGCTAGGGCAGGACATTATCCACATGGAAGTCGGCGAACCGGATTTTCCTACGCCTTATCCCATTGTGGCAGCCGGTATCCAGGCTTTGCAGGCAGGGCATACCAAATACACAGCGGCCAAAGGGTTGCCGCAGCTACGTGAGGCTATTGCGGGCTATTATGCGCAGCGCTTTGGCGTGAACATTTCCCCGCAACGCATTGTGGTCACGCCCGGTGCATCCGGTGCTTTGCAACTGGTGCTTGGAGCCATGCTGAATCCGGGGGATGAAGTGTTGATGACTGATCCAGGGTATCCGTGTAATCGCCATTTTGTTCGTCTGTTTGAGGGCAAGGCGGTTGGGATTCCGGTAGGGGCAAACAGTCAATACCAACTGACAACGCAGCACATCCGTCAGTACTGGAATGCGGCAACGCGGGCAGTCATGCTGGCAAGTCCGGCTAACCCAACAGGCACGGTGCTGGATTTGCCAGCATTGGCAACCATGTACGCAGTCACCCAACAATTGGGCGGTCATCTGATCGTCGATGAAATTTATCAAGGTCTGACTTACGGTGTGGATGATGTGACCGCCTTGTCGGTTGACCCGGACAACATTTGGGTCATCAACAGCTTTTCCAAATATTTTGGCATGACCGGCTGGCGGCTGGGTTGGGTGGTTGCCCCGGAATATTGGGTGGAAACACTGGATCGTCTGGCACAAAATGTATTTCTTGCTGCCCCAACCCCGGCACAATATGCGGCACTGGCTGCTTTCACCCCTGAAGCACTGGACGTTATGGAAATGCAACGGCAGGAGCTGCAACGTCGGCGGGATTTCCTGCTGCCCGCCTTGCGTGAACTGGGTTTTGATGTGCAAGTGGAACCGCAAGGCGCGTTTTACGTTTACACAGGTATGGAGCGCTTTGGTAATGATGCCCAGCAGTTATGTCTGGAGATGCTGGATAAAACCGGGGTGGTATTTACCCCCGGTATTGATTTCGGTAGCCATCAGGCAGCGACACATGTGCGTTTCGCTTACACCACCAGTATTGACAGGCTGGCAGAAGCGATGGAACGGCTGGCTCGCCATTTACCCCGCTGACTACTTGCCGAAAGTATTGCAATCCCGCAGATCGCCGGAGCGCAGGCCACGCTGGAACCATTCCATGCGCTGGCGTGAGGAACCGTGGGTGAACGAGTCCGGGTTGATACGCCGCCCGGACATGCGTTGTAGGCGGTCATCCCCGATTGCACCAGCCGCAGAAATGGCTTCCTCAATATCGCCTTCTTCCAGCACATTGAACTGCTGATGGGCTTTGTGCGCCCAGACTCCGGCAAAACAGTCGGCCTGCAATTCCAAGGCAACTGACAGGGCGTTGCTGTCACGTTCGCCCATACGGGCTTGCAAGCGGGTAACTTCGTCGGTTGTGCCCATCAGGTTTTGCACATGATGCCCGATTTCATGTCCTAAAACGTATGCTTGTGCAAAATCGCCTGAGCCGCCCAGACTTTTCAGTTCGCGGAAAAAGCCCAGATCAATGTAAACCTTGTGGTCGCCAGGACAGTAGAAGGGGCCGGTTGCGGCCGAAGAGTAGCCACAGGCCGAATCGGTACTGTCTGTAAACAAAACCAGTTTGGGTTCCTGGTAACGGCTTCCGAGCTGCCGGAAAATCGGATTCCAGACATCTTCTGTACTGGCGAGAACCGCAGAAGCAAATTGTCCAGCCTCATCATTGGGAGCACCACCTGCTACTTGGGTGGAGTTGCTGCTACTTCCACCACCCATGTTGCCCAGAATGGCATTTGCCCCGCCGACCATACCTAGCAGTTGCAACGGGTTCGCGCCCATGAACCAGCCAATCAGCACAATTGCCACGGTTCCCAGCAAACCGATACGGAAACCACCACCGCCACCGCCACCAATGCCTCGGCGGTCTTCAACATTGCTGCTCTGCCTTCCTGTTTTCCAGCGCATTTTTTGTTCTCCAAACTCTTTGGTGGGCAAAAGGGAACTATTTCACAGAACTAAAACTAAATGGGGGGTATATGTCAACTTCTAAATGGTTGAATCGTTATTAAGGAGGGAGTTCGCGGCAATGGTCTGGCGAACTGAAAGAGAGATGATGGATACAACGGCGCTGATAACCGGTCACAACGACCCGCTCAAACAGGATTCGCCAGGGCGTAATGCTTTGGCGTCAATGGCAAGGATGAACAGCTTTTTGCGCGGTGTTGAGCATCGGGCGTTTGTGATTGCGCGTTTGGCAACCCAGGATGATGAAGAAGCTCTGGATATTGTGCAGGACGCGATGTTCAAGTTGGTGCAGAAGTATTCATCCCACTCGGATGGGGAGTGGGGGGCGTTGTTTCATGCCATCCTGCATAGTCGTATCAATGACTGGCATCGTCGGCAGAAAGTGCGTAACCGCTGGCGGGTATTCTTTTTCCGCTCGGATGATGACGAAGATGATTTCAGCCCGGAAGAGAATATCGCCCAGACACAGTTTCCCGAGCCGGAGGAGCAGGTGTTGCAGGCTGAAATGAGTAAAACCATGCTGAATGCAGTCGGAACGTTGCCATTGCGCCAACAGCAGGCACTTCTGTTGCGGGCATGGGAGGGCTATGACATTGCAGAAACTGCTAAAATAATGAAGTGTTCGGAAGGGAGTGTGAAAACACATTATTCCCGCGCCATCCACAGTTTGCGAGAAAAACTGGGAGAGTATCAGTGATGGAAAAATTAACAGAAAACATATTGATTGAATCAGTCAAACAGGGGCTGGATTATTCTGCTGACAATCTGGATATGCATACACGGGTGCGATTGACCCGTATCAGATTGCAGGCGATCGAACAAAATAACCGTTCGTCGTCATTTTTTCACGTTCCGTCGTTTGCGCACGGATTTGCAGCCGCTGCTGTGGTCACACTCTTTGTAGCGTTATGGGTCTTGCCCAATGCTGACCAAATGTTGTCCCCACAATCTGTTCCACCCGTTTCGACCTTGGTGATGCCAGAGACGGAAGCTTCTGCTTCGGCAAGCGTGTTGGATGGGAACGAAATGGACATACTGATGTCCCACGAGGAGATGGATTTCCTCGAAAATCTGGAAATTTACGAATGGTTGGAAGCCGAATACGGCTAACGATGACAGGTGATACTCATGGACAGGAAAGGACTCCGTAATAGTTTGTGCGTTTTTTTCGTTTTGTTGCTGTGGCTGGTTCCGGCAGCAGCCGATGAAACGGTTGAAGAAATCACAAGCATGATGGAATGGTGGGATGAATATGGTAGCTATTGGGATGAGGCCGAAGGTTTGATTGAATTTGCCAGTGATGAACCGATTTATTTGCTGGCGGATAATACAGTGGAGACTTCGGAATGAAATCCAGCAAGCAAGGACGTTTTGTCTATTCCCTTCTCGGTGTTGCTGCCATGCTGTTTAGCGGTCAGGTGGCGGCGGATCAGGTCAAATGGTCAGATCTGAACGGTAACGAGCAATCAGTGTTGCAACCGTTTGCCAACAAATGGGACAGCTTTTCGGAGAGTAAGCAAAAGACCTTGCGCCGCTGGGCTGCCAAGTCGCCGGAAGAGCGTGAGCGTATCAGGCAGCGCTACAAGGACTGGAACAATCTGTCAGCCAGCCAGAAACAGACAGTTTCCAAGCAGCTTACCCGTTTCAAGCAAATGCCTGCCAGCAAGAAAGCCAAGTTGAAAGCGTGGCATCAGTGGGTCAAAAGTTTGCCGGTTGCCGAGCAGCAAAAGCTCAAACAGGTATGGTCTAGCATGAACGATGCCGAGCGTAAAGCTTACGTGCAGCAGTTGCAGCAAAAATACGGCAATCGGTAATCTGGCTTTTCGCCCCGTTATTACACAGGTTGTTGCCAGGGTTTGCACCAGGTGGAAATGGGCAAAAATCAAGACAGAAGGCGCACCTTCCAGCTTTAGTTTGTTGCTGGGATGTGTGCCTTGTTCATTTTACAAGCACTAGCAAGAGTTGTGTCGTCCTGGAGAAAGTCCAGGAAATCTTTTGATGCCCTCTAAAATACGATAATCGTTCTTGATGTGTTGCAATAATCCGATGAACGGTAGCTTATTGCTGGATTGCATTCAGGTTTCATTCAGCTTTGATTTTCATCTGTTTTTTCCTGCCTTTGATGTGTTGCTTGATAATCAGTCACTTAGATATGGCGTTAAGTTTTCGTTAAGCTCTTTCCGATAGCAAACTTTTGTGCTAACTTGCTCCGAAATTAATGATGAGTGTCGATTTGGGGATGTAAACGACCCTTGCTGCACGGTGAAGTGCAGGTAGGGTGGAGGCAATGCTGAATGCCTTGTTTGTTCCAAGCCCTTTCAAAAACAAAGGAGTCTTAACAATGCCAAGACCACAGACTCGCGCTGGCAACGAAGAGGAAGAGTTCGTTGCATTTTCTACCACCGAAGAAGATGACGATGTGCCTGAGCTGGATGCGGATATCGATGATGATTGTGACAGTGAGGAGCTGGCTTTTCCTGTCGTGTCCTCGTCGGTTGCTACGCATGATATGGATGCCACCCAATTGTATCTGCGTGAAATCGAGTTTTCTCCCTTACTGACCCCTGAGGAAGAAATTATCTATGGGCGGCTTGCCCGTAATGGTGATGAGTTGGGGCGCAAAAAAATGATTACCTGCAATTTGCGTCTGGTTGTCAAAATTGCCCGTCGTTATATGGGGCGGGGTCTGCCGCTGCCAGACCTGATTGAGGAAGGCAACCTTGGCCTGATCCATGCGGTAGAAAAATTCGATCCTGAGCGTGGTTTCCGTTTTTCTACTTATGCTACCTGGTGGATTCGTCAGAACATTGAGCGGGCGTTGATGAATCAGACCCGCACCATCCGTCTGCCCATTCATGTCAACAAGGAACTGAATGCCTACATGCGCAAGGTGCGTGAAATGACCCAGAAGCTGGGTTATGAGCCATCCGTGCAGGAGGTGGCGGCAGCCATGGGCAAGCCGGTTGATTCCCTGCGCAAGTTGCTGGATTTCAATGAGCGCATCACGTCGCTGGATATTCCGGTGGGCAAGGAAGGTGATAGCCCACTGGTGGATTTTGTCAGTAGCGATGAAAGTGACGAGCCTGCCAGCAAGCTGGAAGATGAAGACATTACCCAGTCGGTTGATAACTGGTTGAACCAGTTGGAGTTCAAGCAGAAGGAGGTGATTGTGCGCCGTTTCGGCCTGCATGGTCACGAGCGTGCTACACTGGAAGAAGTGGGTGCTGCTTTGGGTCTGACCCGTGAGCGGGTACGTCAAATCCAGATGGATGCCCTCAAGCGCCTGCGCCGTATTCTTGAAAACAAGGGGCTTTCCGGGGAAAGCCTGCTGGGTATGGTGTAATTCCCTGTTTCGGGCTTGCTACAGGAAGAAAGCCGCAGCCACGCGACGGGCTTCCGACAACAATACATTATAAGTACGGCAAGCGGCATCGGTGCTCATGATTTCAAAGCCGATGCCGTTTTGTACCAACGCTTTCCAGATAGCTGCGGTTGGCAGAGTTTGAACAGCCCCGCTACCAATAATGATAACTTCAGACTGTAGGGCAAATAGTGCTTGCAAGTCATCCACAGTCAGATCTTCCATGCGGGTAGGCCGCCATTCTGTCATCAGGGTGTTGGCTCCCAAAATAAAGCTGTTTGTCAGTGTTTCCTGATTGACCCTTATCCAGTCTTTGCCGTAACCCGTGATGCGGTTGGTGGCGTTGCCTGTGTCTTCGCTGAATTTCATTCTGATTCCCTTGTCCTTTCTCAATTGACAGCCTGCATGGTGGATTGTAATGTGGCTGGCTTATCTGTGGCCCCAGTGATGGGTTGTTTTCTTCGATGGATTTGAACCGTGCAGGACGATTTTCAAAGAATAAACAGGCTTCCAACGTATGTTTTCAAAATCACTGATGCCCTCAAGCGCGAAGCCCGTGCCAAAGGTGAGGACATCATTGATTTCGGCATGGGTAATCCTGACCAGCCAACACCTAAACACATTGTAGATAAGTTGGTGGAAACAGCCCAACGGCTTGATACGCACCGCTATTCCATGTCACGCGGTATCCCGCGTCTGCGCAAGGCTATCAGCAACTGGTACAAGCGCAAGTTTGACGTGGATATTGACCCGGAAACTGAGGCGATTACCACCATCGGTTCCAAGGAGGGGCTGGCGCATCTGGCACTGGCAACCCTGAGCCGGGGCGATACTGTGCTAGTTCCCAACCCCGCTTACCCAATTCATCCCTATGGCAGCATTATTGCTGATGCCGATATTCGCCATGTACCGCTGGTTCCGGGCAAGGATTTCTTTGAAGAGCTGGAAGCAGCCATCAAAAACTCCTGGCCCAAGCCCAAGATGCTGATCATCAACTTCCCTGGCAATCCGACTGGGCAGTGTGTGGAACTGGATTTCTTCGAGCGCGTCATCAAGGTTGCCAAAGAGCATGATGTGTGGGTTATCCACGATATTGCTTACGGGGAAATCTGCTTTGACGGCTACCAAGCGCCTTCCATTTTGCAAGTGCCAGGGGCGAAAGACATCGCGGTGGAATTCTATTCCCTGTCCAAAACCTATAACATGCCGGGCTGGCGGGTAGGCTTCATGTGTGGCAACCCGACGCTGGTCAAGGCACTGGAACGGATCAAGTCTTATCTGGACTACGGTACGTTCACCCCCATTCAGGTGGCAGCGATTGCCGCGCTGGATGGCCCGCAGGATTGTGTGGAGGAAATTCGCAGCATGTACGAAAGCCGCCGCAATGTGTTGTGCGATGGTCTGAATGCGGCAGGCTGGACGGTCGAGCGACCTAAAGCCAGTATGTTCGTGTGGGCAAAAATCCCTGACCAGTATGCGGCAATGGGGTCGCTGGAATTCGCCAAAAAACTGTTGCGTGACGCACAGGTGGCTGTATCACCGGGTATTGGTTTCGGTGAATACGGTGACGACCATGTGCGCTTCAGCCTGATTGAAAATGAACACAGAACCCGTCAGGCAATCCGCAACATCAAACAAATGTTCCGTAAAGATCAAGGTATTAAGGAGTAAGCATGGAACCTGTCAAGGTTGGCCTGCTGGGGCTGGGAACAGTCGGTGGCGGTACTGCAACAGTTTTGAAGCGTAATGCAGAAGAAATCACCCGTCGTGCTGGGCGTGGCATTGTGATTGATTACGCTGCAAACCTTGATCTGAGCCGTGCTGTCGAACTGGGGCTGGGTGAAGTGCGTTTGACCAGCGATGCTTTTGAAGTGGTCAACGATCCTGACATCCAGATTGTGGTGGAGTTGATCGGTGGTTATACCGTAGCACGCGATCTGGTGTTGCAGGCAATCCGCAATGGCAAGCATGTCGTGACTGCCAACAAGGCACTGATTGCCCTGCACGGCAATGAGATTTTTGCCGCTGCCCAGGAAAAAGGCGTGATGGTGGCGTTTGAAGCCGCTGTTGCCGGTGGCATTCCGGTCATCAAGGCTGTGCGCGAAGGTTTGGCGGCGAATCGTATTGAGTGGCTGGCTGGCATCATCAATGGAACCAGCAACTTTATCCTGACCGAAATGCGTGACAAGGGGCGCAGTTTCGCTGATGTTCTGGCAGAGGCGCAGGCACTGGGTTATGCCGAAGCTGATCCGACTTTCGATGTGGAAGGGATTGATGCAGGTCACAAGCTGACCATCCTGTCATCCATTGCATTCGGCATCCCCTTGCAGTTCAAACAAACCTATACCGCAGGCATTTCCAGCATCACGGCGGAAGATGTCAGTTACGCTGCTGAGCTGGGCTACCGGATCAAACTGCTGGGCATTGCTCGCCGTACCAGCAAAGGTATTGAGCAGCGGGTGCACCCGACATTGATTCCGCAAAGCCGCCTGATTGCAAGTGTGGATGGAGTCATGAATGCTGTGTTGGTCAAAGGTGATGCGGTTGGCTCAACCCTGTATTACGGGGCTGGTGCGGGTGCGGAACCGACGGCTTCGGCTGTGGTGGCAGATTTGGTGGACATTACCCGTGCGCTCACTTCTGACCCGGAAAACCGTGTGCCACATCTGGCTTTCCAGCCATCCAGTCTGGCGGATACGGCGATTTTGCCGATTGAGGAAGTGGAAACAGCCTTCTATTTGCGCATGTGTGCGGTTGACCGCCCCGGTGTGCTGGCAGAAGTGACCCGCATTTTGGGCGACCGTCAGATCAGTATTGAAGCCTTTATCCAGAAAGAGCCGAAAAGTGGTGAAAACAAGGTGAGCATTATCATGCTGACCCAGCGTGTACGCGAAGGCAACATGAACGAAGCCATTGCTGCCATCGAAGCGCTGGATAGCATTTGTAGTGATGTCACCCGCATCCGTGTAGAAAGTTTGGGCTAAACCAATGAAATACATTTCAACTCGTGGGCAATCGCCTGCGCAATCCTTTTGTGAGATTCTGCTGGGCGGGTTAGCCCCGGATGGTGGTCTGTATTTGCCGGAAACCTATCCGCATTTCAGTGATGCGGAACTGGCGCAGATGCGTGGCATGACTTACCCTGAGCTGGCTTTTGCCGTGTTGTCACGTTTTGCTACCGATATTCCGGCAGATGATCTCAAAGCGATTATTGACAAAACCTACACGGCAGAAGTGTATTGCAACGTGCGGGCTGGTGAGGATGCACAGGATATAACGCCGTTGCATACACTGGAGCCAGGCTTGGCGTTGTTGTGCCTGTCCAATGGACCGACGCTGGCATTCAAGGATATGGCGATGCAACTGCTTGGCAATCTGTTTGAGTATGTGCTGGCGAAAGCAGGGCAGGGCATCAATATTCTTGGTGCAACTTCCGGTGATACAGGCTCTTCCGCCGAATATGCCATGCGTGGCAAGCAGGGTGTGAATGTGTTCATGTTGTCGCCACATGGCAAGATGAGCCGTTTTCAAACCGCGCAAATGTTCAGCCTGCAAGACCCAAATATTTACAATATTGCAGTCAAAGGTGTATTTGATGATTGTCAGGACATCGTGAAAGCGGTTTCCAACGATCATGCTTTCAAGCAAGCCAACCGTATTGGTGCGGTCAATTCGATCAACTGGGCGCGTGTTGCTGCGCAAATTGTTTACTATTTCAAAGGCTATTTTGCAGCGACTACCGATAACAGCCAACAGGTCAGTTTTACTGTGCCTTCTGGCAATTTTGGTAACGTGTGTGCCGGGCATATTGCACGGATGATGGGGTTGCCGATCAGGCATCTGGTGGTGGCGACCAACGAAAATGATGTGCTGGATGAGTTTTTCCGCACAGGTGTGTATCGTCCGCGTGGTGCTGCTAATACCTGGCATACCAGTAGCCCGTCAATGGATATTTCCAAGGCTTCCAACTTTGAGCGTTTCGTGTTCGATCTGGTGGGGCGCGATGCTGACCAAGTGCGCGAGCTGTGGGGCGAAGTGGATAATGGCGGTGCATTCAACCTGAATGTTGGTGGTTCATTTGCCAACGTGACAGAATTTGGTTTCCAGTCGGGTGCAAGTTCACATGCCAACCGGATGCAGACTATCCGCAACGTCTGGGAAACTTACGGTGTGATGATCGACACCCACACGGCAGATGGGGTGAAAGTTGCATTGGAATACCGCGAAGCCGGTGTGCCGATGCTGGTGCTAGAAACCGCGTTGCCAGCCAAGTTTGAGGATTCCATCCGTGAAGCCCTGGGGCGTGACCCGGTACGTCCGGCAGGCATGGAAGCGTTGGAAAGCCTGCCACAACGTTTTGAAGTCATGGAAGCCGATGCAGAGGCCATCAAGGGATTCATTGTTCAGCATACACGCTTAGGGCAATCGCATTAAAAAT
>DILV01000042.1 GCA_002425225.1 Thiothrix sp. UBA5583 | reverse complement strand
GCAAGACGTAAATGCCAAGCATTCAACGCCCGTAAATGATCGGAATCAGGTAAAATATCAGGTTGCATGTCATCGACTCCTTATTAGTCGCTGGTGTGAAGTCTTGCTGGTTGGAAGTAAGAGGCCAACCAGCAAGGCGAAATCCTATTATAAAGGATTACTTGAACAATAATGAATTTAAGAAATCATTCAATAAGAATTTAAAACCACAGAATACTTTGTTTTAAACACTTAATTAATTTAGCATTATATGCTTTAATTATTTCATTTAAAGTTTACTACACTATGTATTATGCGAAATAAGATGTACTCGAAATCAAGGGAAACAGCAGGGCACTCGTCCCCAAAGTGAAGACTAATGCCCTGTTTCAGACATCAGCCGAAACGGTTGGTCAAGCGTCCAATCCCTTCAATGCTGACCACTACCGTATCACCATCCTGCATCCCGCAGACCCCAACAGATGTACCACAGGCAATTACATCCCCCGCTTCCAGTGTCATGTCGTGCGATATGCGGCTGACAATTTCATGAGGTGAGAAAAACATGTCAGCTACCGGATAATTCTGCTTTTCTTCACCATTCAGCTCCACCCGCACATACAACTGCTGCGGATCCAGCCCAGTAGTGATACAAGGGCCGAATGCGCCGAAATTGTCAGAACCTTTAGCTCGACTCCAGTGAACGAAAGCAGGATCAAGTTTCAGCATGTCCCGCGCCGTTACGTCATTGACGCAGGTATAACCAAAGATGTAATCAGCCACTTGCTCCAGCGCTACATTGCGGCAGCGTTTGCCGATCACAATGCCAAGTTCGCCTTCAAACACCACCATGCCGGTGTAATCTGTTGGGCGTGGAATTGGGTCATCTTCCCCGGCAAAACTATTGGCAGGTTTAAGGAAATACAGCGGGTGCTCGGGTTTGTGCAGATTTTCGAGTTTGGCGCGAGCGTGGAAGTTGTTCCACAGGCCAATCATCTTGCTAGGTTCACATGGCATCAACAGACGTACATCTGCGACTGCAAATGTGCGCCCGCTAGGCGCATTGGCAGCAAACAGCTCACCCGTGTACTCTTTTATTTCCCCCTCTGCCCAGACCCCGAAACGGATTGCATTTTCTGCTTCAAACCTTACCCAACGTACCATATGCCTCTTCCTGCCATTCATTGAATTGGCAGGAAGGTTACTGTTGCAAAGCACAAAAATCCAGTCATCCGGGTGAGATAGCTACCTTGTACTCACTCGTCAGTTGCTTTGTACTGCGCCATCAGTTCCTGCTGGGTCTTTTCCGTGACTGGCTCATAATGGCTAAACTGAATTGCCCAGCTCCCTTCCCCACCGGTCAGCGAGTTCAGACGTGAAGCATAATCAGTCAGTTCTACCAGTGGAACTTTGGCCTGAATGACCATGTTACCTGACAAATCTGCTTGTGTATCATGAATCTGCGCTCGCCGGGTCGCTAGGTCGCCGGAAATGTCACCCATTGCCACGGCGGGAACTGTGACTTCCAGATCGACCACTGGCTCCAAAATGATGGGGTTGGCTTCGGCAATCGCTTGCATGAATGCCTTACGTCCCGCTGTTACGAAGGCAATTTCTTTGGAATCCACTGAATGCATTTTTCCATCCAGCAATGTGACACGAATATCCATCAACGGGTTGCCGCTAATCGCGCCGGAAGCCAGTAACTGACGCACACCCTTTTCCACTGCGGGAATCAGTGAGCCAGAAACTGCCCCGCCAACGATACGGCTGACAAATTCAAAACCTGTCCCCCGCGCCAGTGGCTCCACTTCAATCAGCACCTCACCAAACTGCCCTGCCCCGCCCGTCTGTTTTTTGTGACGGTATTGCGCCTGTGCAGATTTGGTGATGGTTTCGCGGTACGGAATCCGAGGAAGTGTTGCATCGACTTCTACATGATATTGTTTATCCATACGCTCCAGGGCAATACGCAGGTGCAAGTCACCCAAACCACGCAGTACGGTTTCATTGGCGGTGGCATCGTATTCAATTCGCAAGCAAGGGTCTTCTGCAACCAGTTTATGTAGTACTTCTGACAGCTTTTGCTCGTCACCGCGCTTCTTGGCTCGTAGTGCAAAACCTACCAAAGGAGTCGGCAGGGTCATGCCAGACATAGCCACACCATCATCTTCATGGCGCTCATGCAGGATAGTGCCCAGCTCAATCTCATTGATCTTGGCAATGGCACAAATATCACCAGCCACAGCCTGCTGTACTGCAATACGCTCCTTACCTTGCAAACGGTACAAATGGGCAATCTTGATGGCTTTGCCATCCACTCCTGCCAGCACCTGATTACCCAGTTTCAGGTTGCCTTGATGTACCCGCAACAAAGCCAGTTTGCCAACGAACGGATCGAATTCCACATGAAAAACGTGCGCCAGTAAAGGCTTGTCAGAATCCGGGGCAGCCCAAGTTTCTACAGTTTTATCCCCTTGATGGCGGATAAATGGATGCGGGGTAGCCTCCTGCGGGTTGGGTGCGAGTTTGGCAATAATATCCAGCAATTCAGGAACACCAGTGCCTGTTTCGGCAGAAGTGAAACAGACAGGAACCAGATGATGCTCACGCAACGCCCGTTCAAACGCTGCGTGCAATTCTTCTGCGGATACACTACCCTCTTCCAGATAATGTTCCATCGCAGCTTCATCAGCTTCCACCACCTGTTCAATCAGGGTTGTATGGGCTTTACCAACAGACGAGAAATCAGCGTCACCAGACTCATGGTCATACACTTCCACCACTTGCTTGGCGTGGTTGACGGGAAGATCCAGTGGCAGGCATTCACGCCCAAACACTTCAGTGATTTCTTCAAGGCGTTGCGCCAGCTTGTCAGGAGCGGTGTCGATGCGGTTGATCACAACCATACATGGTAGACGCTGGTTGCTAGCCCATTCCATGATCTTGCGGCTCATTGGCTCGATACCCGCCTGGGCATTGATGACCACCACGACCGTATCGGCAGCGGTCAGCGCTGTCAGTACTTGCCCCTGAAAATCAGGGTATCCCGGTGTATCAATCAGGTTGATGTGGCAACCGGCATAATGTGCGGTAGCAACAGAAACATACAGGGAATGGTGATGTTGCTGTTCAAGTGGATCACAATCAGTGACGGTATTGCCTTTGTCAACGTCACCCTGCTGGGTGGTTTCACCTGCCTGAAACAGCAAGGCTTCGATCAGGCTGGTTTTGCCCGCACCAGTATGCCCGATGAAAACGACGTTGCGGATGTCTTGGGTGGTATGCACGCTGCCTCCTTATTTTGAATTGGGTTTTTGCCCATTCTACTCCGTAGGAAGACAGGGGGGCTGATCTATATCACGTAAAATCGTTCCACACTCCCCTGCGTTGCATCAACCGACTGTCAACGCGGACGAAAAGGAATCTGGAACAAGGCACGCAAACTATCCCGCAGCTTGTTGCCGGTCGGAGGGGTTGCCTGGCTTTCCGGGTAAACTTCGCGTGGCTGATAACCAAATGTCTGGTTAAACAGCGCAAAGTCGATACGGAAGGAATCCCCTTCACCATACTGGCTGAGAATTTCCACCAAGGGCATTTCGCGTTTATTGCTGGATTTGACGGCTTTGATGAATCCCTGAGAGCTCAGTTCGGTAACAGCTTCAACCTTGCGGCGACGGTTGCGCTCATCCAGAATGTTCCAGCAGATGATACCGGTATTGTTTTCCTTTTGCTGGTGAGTAATGGCTTGCAGTGTAAAATTCTTAACCATGTTATTGTTCTCATGCTATTGGTGGGGCAAATCGCAAACTAGCATAAAAAGCCGACACAACCACGGTTTTTCAGATAACCTGCATGGTCACTGTTACAGCCGTACCCAACTACCGTTAACCAGCCCCTCAATCGGCTGGAAGCTGGTTTTGTAATTCATTTTTGGTGACGCAGCAATCCAGTAACCGGGGTAAACATAGCGCAACCCTTGCTGGCGGGCGTAGGCAATCTGCCATAGTACCGCATACGTTCCGAGACCGCGTTCTACCCCCGAGGTTGGCGAGTAAAAGGTATATACGGATGAAAAACCCTGTTTCAGCTCATCCACCGCAGCTACTGCCAACAGGCTGTTGGCATCCCAAAATTCCACCAACATGGTTTTGCACCAGGTTGCCAGCAGAAAACCGGCGAAAGTATCAATGCTATCGGCATCCATACCACCACCTGCGTGACGTTGCTGGATATAACGCCGGTACAAATGTGAGTATTCGGGCTTGAAACCTTCCCGGTTGATTTTCACCTTCAGGTCAGCATTACGCCGCAGATTACGGCGTTGCGAGCGGTTTGGCTTGAATTCTGCTACTGGAATACGGGTAGAAACACAAGCACGACATTCCCGGCAATGCGGTCGGTAAACATCATCCCCACTGCGTCGAAAGCCACTATCCAGCAAGCGTGAATAAAGGTTGCCACTCATGCTGTAACCGGGGTCGACCAACAGATTCATGGCTTCTTGGCCCGGCAAATAGGGGCAAGGATGTACGGCAGTAATGTACAGGTTCAGGTTGCTTTCTGCCGACATCCTGTTCATGGCTCAACACCCTCCGCTGGAACAGGCAACCTTGCGCAAGTCATCCAGACTCTGGATCTGGATGTTACCACGCTGCTCATTGAGCAAACCCTGCCGTTTCCAATCCGACAAAAAGCGACTGACCGTTTCAATGGTCAACCCCAGTAATTCACCGATCTCGGCGCGGGACAAGGGTAATGGAGCCCAACCATTTTCACTATCTTCACACCAACGGATCAGGAAGGAAGCCAGACGTTCGGGGGCTTTTTTGGCTCCCAGTTCCAGCATCATGTCTTCCGCTTCACGCAGGTGCTGAATCCAGCGGCGCATCATCGCGTTTTCAATTTCGGGGTTTTGCTTTTTCAGTTCCATCAGGTCGTGCAGCGGCAAGCGGCATACTTCAGTTTCCCCTAAAGGAATAGCGCTATGGTTATAGGTTTCATCAGCAAAACCGTCAAAACCAAACAAATCGCCAGTATGTAACACACGTACAATTTGGGTACGCCCGTTGGGCAAGGTTTTGATCAGCTTGACCAGCCCCTTGCGCAGGGTAAAGGCGTTCAGGGAAGGGTCGCCCTGATGATAAATGATTTCATCAGCAGCATACGTGACAACAGGAGGATGAAAAGTCTGGATTTCAGTTAAGCGGTTAATCGGTAATTGCGCAAAAATGCTCAAATGCCGAATCTGGCAGGACTGGCAATGCCCCCTGCCCTTGATGTTTGCCATACCCTCTCCTTGTTGTATCCGGCCTAATGCCGCAAGACACCTGAATATTACTGCGTTCGGCCTTGTAGGACAAAGCCTAAAACGCAGGAGAGAGTATGGCAAGAAACCAAGGATTGCTCGTGTTATTGCACCAGTGCTTTTACAACCACAAACGCACCACGCAAATCGCCTTCCTTGAATCCGGTAGCTTTGTCGTTTGGATACAGTTCACCCAGCTTGGCAGTAACTGCCGGGCTGATTTCAGTGCCGTGGCAGTTCAGACAGACTGCACCTGTCGGGATAGCTTTCATGAAGCGGAATTCATTGCCGACGATTTCAGCGTAAGCAATGCCTGCCGGGTCTTCGCCAGCCGCTTTTTTGGCTTCAAAGTCGTTGAGAACTTTGGTTTGCCATTCATTCGGTACGTTGTTCTGATTACGGCTTTTCAAGCTGATACGGTTAATTTGCAAGCCTTTGTCCGCCGATACGGTTTTGGCAATTTCAGGGGCTTTGGTGTTGCATACCTTGATCGCTTCAACTGGACCACCCGCTTTCATGGCAGCTTCCAGCTCCCCTTTCAGGGAGCCTGCCAAAGCCTGTACTGCGGTTTTGGCTTCTTCTGCCAAAGCAGCCTTGTCAGGTGGAGCCGTCTTGACTGGAGCTGTCGCTGCGGGTGTTACTTCAGGTTTGGCTGTTTGGGTTTGCTTTTTCTCCTCACCTCCACATGCGGTTAGCAAAACGGCGAGACTGATTAGTGAGAGTACTTTTTTCATTACTTTTTCCCTGTGTTTTATATGGTTTAGGCAACTGTCGATTCTGGCACAAATTGTGGCGTACACATCAGACAGGAAGGGTTCGGGGCACCTTCTTTACGCCAGCCTGCCAGATCATGCTTCGGGCAGTGGTATTGGTTGTAACGCACGCTGATTTCCGTCACGACCCACTACCCACCACTTCCTTTGCGCCGCTTGAAGGGTGCAATTTCATCCGATAATCCCGATTGGGCTAAGGCGATGATTTCACCATCAACCAGATCAATGCGTTCATGCTGCACCGAAGCATCCAGGAAACCATCGACTGTCGCTAGTTTGTGCGCTTCCATCCTGTTACTCCATGCCCTGTCAAGTTCATCTTCGCCAGCTTAACGCACTGATTCGCTGAAGACAAAATGCTTTGCTTGATGTTTAGGGCTAACTCACAGCATCCTCTTCATCAGAGTGGATTTGCCCGAGCCGGGCACGCCAGTGACGCAGGTCAGTAGCTGATAATAAGCAAAAAGAAGGGGCTAAATTGCCCCTTCATCCAGAGAATTATAAATTCACGATCATTTACATGCGCCACTTGCACTAGCAGTGCCAATCTTACCCTCTGCACATGATACGGTTGTTGGGGAGTAAACCATCGCCGTATAAATGCTACCCTTTCCAGAGTATGAGTAGCTTCTGCCATCAGAATTACGGGTTACTTTGGCATAGGTAGAGCTGGAACTGCTATTTGCTCGCGTTCTAGCCCAGTTAGTTCCACATTTTTTAGAGTAACGCAGTTCAATAACACCACCTGTAATAATCTTGGATGCCACAGTCGTAGCGTCGCTATCACATCCCATCGAAATAGGATCTTTGCCATCATAAGCAGGTGGTACATCCTTGATGGTCTGGGTTTTGCTGCCGCTCTTGGTTGTGCCGTTGTGGGTGTAGCTTGCCATTACCGCCA
>DILV01000021.1 GCA_002425225.1 Thiothrix sp. UBA5583 | reverse complement strand
CGATACGGGCAGTGGTTTCTGCTGCGATGTTCGATAAAGCGGTAGTCGCTTTGGTATTAGCCGCATTCGCTGTCGCTTGCGCGGTAGCGGCATTACCCAAAGCCGTATTAGCTGTCGTTTGCGCGGTATTCGCCGTGGTTTGGGCCGCTGCTGCGGCAGTTTGCGCGGTATTCGCCGTGGTTTGGGCTGCATTAGCCACATTCATCGCAGCCGCTGCTGCGTCACCCACCGTTGCCAACGTTGTATTGGTATCAAACAACTGATCACCCGTCACAACATCATGCGAGCCATCAGCCACTACACCATTCGCCACATTCGTCACAGTCCGGTACAGCCCAATAGACTGATTACCCACTGATACCGTATTGGCGACACCGGAATCACTAGAGTTTGCCCCTAACGCCACTCCTTGAAAACCAGAGGAGGCAGAAGCATGACCGACAGCTACCGCTTGATTACCTGCCGAAGTAAATCCTGCCCCAATGGCAACCCCTCCACCTGTACTACTTGAATTTGACCCCACTGACACACCTGAAACACTAGCTGCCGAATAATCGCCCACAGCCGTTGACGCAGATACATCTGAGTAAGAAGATACGCCGATATTGAATGCTTGGCTCGGCCCGCTCCCCAAAACCGACAGCACTGCCACAACCAACAATTTTTTTTTCATTCTCATAGTAAAAATCACCTTTTTTAAGATTTCCGATTTTAATTAGTGCATCGTTGAAAACATCCATATATGAAAATCACACATCCCTGACAGAGCATCAGCTAGATCATTGCTGCCTCTGAGTTCATTAAGAAACACCACAAATATTCATGGCTTTTCATTACCATAGGCATGACGACTGAATAAAAGCCAACCAATCATTCATACATAGATTTAACAATTAAAAAGGAGCGAAGCTTTGGCGCACTTATTTTTATTAATTTACTAATGGGTTATACAGCAGGGGAATCCCGCATCCCTAAAAACATGCACACCAACGCAACGCCCAATACAGAGAATTAAATTAATTGACGTTTGTTATTCCCTACGGGAAAACACAAAGACAGATGACTCCTCCGCATAACCACCAGGCCGTTGGATAACAACCAGTTTTGTTTTGGCGGGATAAACAGGTGCCAACATTGCAGCAGGTTGTCCCCCAGCGAGGGAATAAGGGGAACAACCTGACTGCAATGCCGCGAACCCTGAGAGGAGGAGATACACTGATAAAAACTTGTAATTTGAAGCCCCCACAATGATGCCCGTTATTATTGTTACGATGGGTCACACTATCGCAGCCGCTTAAAAACAAAGCCATTTTTTCCCGGAGAGCCTGACATGCCCGAACGGCAAAAACTTGACAAGAAATAAAGTTTTATTTATGTGCAAACAAAAAAACCCCGCGCACGGCGGGGTTCAAGGTAAACAGGAACAAACAAAACAACCGTTCAGACTGCCTGCAACATACGTTTCGCCAGAGCCATCTCCACCGAATCACCATTCGGGTTGAGGACATCCAGCCCGGTATCCGGCATGTCGCCACTGGTTGACTGGCTGACAGCGATTTTCTCTGCCATCAGCGCCAAACAGGCCGTTTGTGCGGTCTGCTCATAGCCCAGGAAGTACACATTGACTGCCACCCGCTGACCGATCCGCCAAGAACGGCGTGCCGCCTGCTGGAGTGAATACACGTTGTAACCCGTCTGCATGAACACGATGGTTGGGAATTCCAGCAGGTCCAATCCAGTTTTCACCAGTTCCGGGTTGCACACCAACACATCAATGCCACGGTCAACACGATCCAGAATCCAGTCTTCCCTTTGATCGGTAGCGACAGTGGAACGCAGCACATCGGTACGGAAACCGGCGGCTGTCAGGATTGACTTGAGGCGTGAAGAGGTATCCTGCGTGCCGGTATAGGTGGTATACACTAACACCCGCCGCCCTTTCGCCTTCTCCTCCTGGCAGATCGCCAACAGCTTCTGTTCCTTGGGGGTCAGCCCATCATCAGCATACAGTTTTTCAACCGATGCCAGCACTTCACGGGTACGCGGGTGCTTGACCGTTTCAGCGCGGAAGCACGTCTCAGGCCAGCGCAACAAGGCGTTCAGCACCACACCCAGCAGGGTGGAATCCCCTTTTGCCAGCGCCTGGCGCATCACCGTGGTCAGATTTGCCGACAAATGCTCGTAAGCATCTCGCTGCTCATCATCCATTGCCACTTCCACGTAATGCTCATCGTAAGACGGCAGTACGTTTTGCCCGATTTCCCGGAGTTTCAGGAATACCGTATAGGGCAGGACAAACCGGCAAATGCCGGTCGGCCCAAACCCTGGTGCTTTGGATGTCCGCTGCGAGCTTTTGTCCCCACGGGCAGTCTTGTGGCTACACCCGGTTGTGCTTTTGAACACATCCTTGAGGATACCGTGGTCACGCATGAAGGCCATGACAGCGCCACCCAGCGAGCGGTTGCGGTAACGATAACCGTCTTCGATCATGCGGCGCGGATTGGCTCGCCACAAAAGATGGAACAAATCGTCCGCATAGCCGCCCATTAGGGTGCCGGTCAGCAACAGCACCTTACTGGCCTTGGCCGCGAGTACGCCAAACGCCTGCCCCTGTGCGGAGTCGGCGTTCTTGTATTCGTGACATTCATCGACCACAAGCATTCCGAAATAGCCATCCGGTAACTGGCGTTTGATGAATTCGGATGCCTGATAGCCTCCCTGGCCTAGTGAAAACTCCAGCTTGCTGAGGCTGCGTTCCATGCGCTCGGCTTGCCGGTCAGAAAAGACCAGCTCACCGCTGTCATCCATCAGGTTGGTGAACTCATACAGGTTGTCACTGAGCATGTCACCCAGCATGTCCTCACCAAAGGTGCTAACCAGCCGTTCTGCGGTCTTGTCCCCGATGGTCGGCAGCTTTTTGAGGGCATCCATGACCAGCTTGCGCTTGTCTTTCAATGCCTCCTTGCGTACCAGCGACCAAAGCTGTTCACCACACACATGTGTATGGCCTTCACCATCCACATGGCGATGCTGGCAACTCAGGCGCTTTTCTGGCAGAAACCGCTCACTACGGTAAGTGTCGCCATCCTCATTCCGGTAAGGTGTCCCGCACTTGGGGCAAGCCAATACCTCATAGGCATACACTTCCTGCTCCTGACCATCCCCGTTACGACCAATAATGCGCTTGCGAGCAAAGGCGTGCGTCCATTCATACCCCAGACGCATCCGCACCCGCCCCATAACGAAGAACTCGGGGACATCACTGTATCCCTCCTTCATCCATTGGCGCAGTTGCAGCAGACGTGCCAGCGTATCAGCACCGTTCAATACCCATACGCGGGCATTGGGCACGGTTTCCTTGATCTCCCGCCGCCACTTGTAGACAAGGTGCGGCGGACAGATGACCAAGGAACGCTGATAGCCTTCGGCCTGCGCAACGGCGGCGGTGCAAATCGCCATCTGCGTCTTACCCGTTCCCATTTCCGCATTGATGATGGCTGCCTTTTCGCCCCGATCAAACAACAGGGCTGAAACGGCCTGTACCACATCACGCTGGGCGGGAAATGGCTGGCGCAACAGCCCATCCATCACTGCATCACGCAACGGGCAAGTGTCTTCCGGGTGAAAGACAGGAGGGTTTTGCTGGTCAACAGCCTCACGCAACGCGGGGCCAAAATCACGCACGAAGTCTGCCAGGG
Source organism: Thiothrix sp. UBA5583 (assembly GCA_002425225.1). Classification (GTDB taxonomy): domain Bacteria; phylum Pseudomonadota; class Gammaproteobacteria; order Thiotrichales; family Thiotrichaceae; genus Thiothrix; species Thiothrix moscowensis. Next base: position 13,899 of record DILV01000021.1, on the reverse strand, counting down.
AAAGAGTAGCAGGTTGTGCAGGCTGGGTTTCAACGATCGTTGTCATGGTGTTTCTCCTTCAATTAATGTTTGTGGGGAGAAACATCCCCATTGGGAGTGTTTGCTCCCCGATGGGTTAAAAAGTAAAAGGTCAGTAAATCCCCTTGCGGGGTAAGCCACCAGCCCGCCCGGAGGCAAGCCGCTGTCAGCGATGGCAAAGACAGCTTTCAGGGTTGGCTACCGGCAAATGCCAGTAGCAAAGGGCCTGTTGGAACGCAACAGCACGTATGGAAACCTTGCCGCCCGGCACTGGCTGACCAGTCACCGGCTGGCAAGGCCACCACACACGTAGGTGTGGCAAGCCCAAGGTTAAAGGATGGCAATAAATAGCATCAGGTTTTCTACCAGATCAATCCTGATCAGCAGGCTGATTGTCGATATGCGGATAACGGCGCTTCAGCTTCTGGTTGCGCAACAAGTTGCGGCAACCGGAGTGACGGATACGCTGACCGTAGTAGCCATTGATTACCCGCGCATCATGTTGCACATCAAGATATGCCTGCTCCCCTCTTTGGGAAAGGGCAGGTAAACCCCTGCGACACTTGACCCCCAGCCCACGCAACCAGACATCCTGAAGGAACTGTCTGCCCGTGATGGGAAAATCACCCGGCACATTAATGACAATGGCAGGATTGGCCTTGCAAGCTACCACCGCAGACAACAGGGCACGGATGGACTTGACACGATGCACCATCACCCTGCCCTCCCCAACATGACATGTTTGGCATCATCCGCCACCTTGCCAACAAGAGAACCGCCTTTATTGGCAATTTGCCATGTTCTTCCGGCTTCCAGGTAAACCGTCCAATCCCCATAGTAAGCTAGGCTTTCACCCGGCATCTGGTGGCACAGCATGTCTTCATGGAAACGAATTGCCGGGAAGTTGGGATCAATCCCAAACTTTACCGCATCTGCCTCATCCACAAACGACAGCATGAAGTGGGTGGTGTAAGTACCATGGATACTTTTCAAAGGGCCGATCTCCGGCCCTGCAAAGCCAAAATCTCCCATAGTCTGTTCTAGGTCATGGCGACCGTTGTAGAGCTTCAAATAAAACATATACGCTTCTCCATCAAGACTTACAGGGAGAAACAACCCGCTGAGGAGTGCTTGCTCCCCAATGGGTTAGTAAAAAATGAAAAAAGTCAGGACATCAGGATCGGTTGTGTCCATGCAATCTGCATGAAGTGGGTTAAAAGCTCCTTGACTGTCGATTCCGGTGAAAGGTGTTGCGGTGAAAGCAAACGCCAACCTTTGGTAATTGGCTCACTCCCCTTGATCAGCCTGCACCGGCATCCTCCTGGCATGAATAGGACATACCAATATTCACTGGTGTCACCACATGCCTTCCATGCGGTCAGGTACCTTTCGAGTTGGGCAGAAAAATCTGCCAGTTGGTCTTCTGTGGTTTTCATGCATACCCCTCAAGCCGCTGCTAACAATGTTGCCAGCACTGCGTCAGGAAGGCTGAACTCAGCAGATGTCAGGTAATAGAAAATACCATCATCTATTTGTCCCGCTTCGCGGGAGCCACTTCCCAGTAGGGCCTGTTCCAGCAATTCAGTTGCCACCGTGATAGGCATTTCCTGCCCATCTACCTGTATTGTCAATGTACGGGTCTGGTATTCGACCCCATCGAACTGGATGCTGCCAAAGCTGGGGGGATTATGTTCATTCACAAGGTTTCTCCTTCAATCAATGTTTGTGGGGAGAAACATCCCCGAAGGGGATGATCTTCCCCACTTCGGGTTGTAAGAAAGGGGTTAGCCCTTCTTGTGCTGGTTGCTTTGCTTACGGTCAATGACTGGGTTATAGCCTTCGTCTTTTAGCCGCAGAATCGCTGCTTGTGCAGCCTGTACTGTTTCAAACCCGTCCCATACGGGCGAGCCATCTTTTTTCAGGTGGTACTTAACCCAAATTTTTCCTCTCGGCATGATCTTTTCCTCTTCAGCAAAAAACACACCGGTACAACAACCCCAACCGGGAAATGTTTTCCCGGCAGGGTTGGTTAAAATACGGGTTTATACCGTCAGGCATTCACCTAGTTGGTCAATATTCAGGTCATGTTCCGCACCGTCCTGAGTCATCCCCACTAACGGCAGAATACTGACCAGCGACACGGTTTCCGGTTCATGACCAAAGCCGGTTGCCTCGTACCAATGGCCTACAGCCAACGGCGGGAAGCGCCCCAGCATGATGTGGGCGGCCTTGATCTGCCTGAACAGTTCTGCCCGACCAGCACGGGGCAGATGGAGGCCATCTTTGGCAAGGTTTTTCGAGGCATAAATCCGTTCCCACTTGCCACGCAGCAAAGGAAACAGCAACAGGCGGTCTGGTAATGGCAGCACAGCAATTCTTTCCAGCATTGTCTGCCACCGTCCCACACGCTGTTGGCCTTCCTTCCCGTCCACCCATTGGCGCTGACCATCCAGCCAGTCGGCCAGACGATCAATTTCATCGCCAAGTTCGGGTAATGCATCGGAATAACGTTCAGGCAAAGGCTCTTGCTCCATCTGGGTGAACTCTTCCAGCAACTGGTCACGCAAGGTGGCCAATGCCACTAGGGATTCAAACCCCCCACGATTACTCAGCCCGTCCGGCTCTGAAGGCTGGAAAACGGCGGTCAGGCCATTATCCAGTACATCCACATAGTCGGCACAACGCCCGCTTTTGGCGGGGGTGAAACCATGTGTACTGCATTCGCCGTGAACAAAACCCTTGCAGGCTGCGCAACAGAAGACGTAAACACCATCCTTGCCAACCCGGCGACTGCCAGGCGGGACATACGATGCAGGTATCATGCTGCCCCCCCTTCGAGGCAGAAGTACCGGGTTTCGACAATGGCCGTATCCGGTAACATCCGCCACAGGGTTTCCAGGTAGTCCAGCACGTACTGTTCCTTGTCAGGAACGTAGTCATGCTGGCCTGCCGCCTCTTGCCAATCCGCGACGATGGAGATGTTCACCTGGAAGCTGGCTGAACCGCGTTCCAGCACAACCCGCGCCGCCTTGGTAATGTCGCCATCCCAATAATCCGGGTTGAGGCCAAGCAGGCCACCCGCTATCCGGCTTTCATCCTGCCCACGGCAGTGAAAGACAAACAAGCGGTGGAAGCCCTCCTCCAGGACATGGACAGCCTTGTATTGCAGGACAGGTTTAGTGCCGCTGAACACGGCGGATACCATTACAGATAAATTCATGATGTTTCTCCTCAAGTAAAAATGCCGGAAGAAACACCCCCATTGGGGATGTAACTCCCCAATGGGTTGGTTAATTCAATTGCAAATAGGCCACTGCCTTACGGCATAAGGCCACACCAGAGTACAGGACATGATGTCTGGCTGCGTTGTCACAATCGAACACCTCAGCCTCGTCATGCCTCTGTATTTCTTCCATGCCGTCATCAGTGGCAAATATCCCCCAGCCTTGGCGGAGGGCTTCCGTCTGGTCGGCGGATGTCCATTTAACGTTGAGGCCAGTCACTGACTCCACAACAAAGACTTCAGTCCATGTTGAGCCACAACCATGGCACTCGCAAAAGTGATGGATGTGCTTATGGTCTGGTGAGTGGTTGTGGGGATCGGCTTCAATGTCACTGTGGCCGCAGACCGGACAGGCGGCGGCATTGGCCGCCACATAACGCTGGCTAAAATGGTTTGCTATGTCAGCGTTGCTGATAGTACCGTTCATAAACATGCGTGTTTCTCCTCAAAATAAGCTGCTGGGAGAAACACCACCCCAACGGGAGTGCTTGCTCCCCTTTTAGGGTTGTGAAAAAAAGTGGAACGGTTAGCGGATCACCAGCACATCCCCGAAGGAATAGCTATTAGGCGTGAAATCTAGGGCGCGGATGACCGGCACAAACACATCCGTGTCAATGCGCTCTTCAGTGCGTGAACCGTCGATGTTTTCATGGAAGCGGGTTTCGGTGCGTTTTTCCTTATGGGTGCTGCCCTTGATTAGGTAGACACGGCCATCGTCGGAACGTACCACCCCGCCGACCTGACCGGCAGCCAGTGCGAGTGCGGTATGCCACTCCGTCATCTGCCGCAGCGGACGGCGGTTGCTTTGCGCCGCAGCTTGCCGGAACAAACCGGTAAACTGCTGTTGCAATAAACTCTGGTGATTGCCAGCAATATCCTGTTGCAGTTGCGCACCATCCAGACTGGCGGAAATGAAACGGAACTGCCGACGCAGATCCTGCATGGCAGGCACAACATACGGGGTATCCGCCCATTCTTCGGGCAACATGTCCGGTAGCACATCCCCTACCCCAATCGCCAACAGATGCTGACGCAGGGCAGTATCGACATTACCGGAAGACCTCTGCTTGATGCCAAACAGAACGGTTTGCTTGAACTGGTCAGTAGCAGCACGAAACACCCTGACCTCCCGGAAATGGGCCGCCACCCAGCCAGACAATTGCTTGTCATAGCTTGTTGTAGGCAGGATCAGCACCATCACCCCCCCAACCTGTAACAGGCCATGGGTACGCTGGTAGAAATGCTTCTCCAAGCGCGGGCGGTTGTCCTTGAACAGGCCGTGCGCCCCATTCCCCTCATGATCCTTGATCATGTCCCCATACGGCGGATTCAGCCACAGCAGACCAAACGAACCGTAAGAGACAGTACAGCCATTGAAATCACCGTGAATGCAGTGATCCAGCACGGTTTTGGCGTGCCAGGCACGCTCGCTGTCGTATTCGATACCAAACGCAACAGTACGCTCCTTGCCAAGATGGTGCTTGCATTCAGCAAGCGCCACTCCCTCCCCTGCACACGGGTCAAGGATACGCATCTGCCCTTCATCGGTTGCCACCAAGGCAGACAGGGTACGGGCAATGGTTTCGTCATCAGTCGGGTAGTACCCATTTTTGATAAAATTTTTTGCCAGACGCGGGAACATGAGTGCTTTAGCCATGATGTGTTTCTCCTTCAATTAATATTTGCGGGGAGAAACATCCCCATCGGGAGTGCTTGCTCCCTAGTGGGTTAAAAAGTAAACGGTCAGTAAATCCCCTTGCGGGGTAAGCCACCAGCCAGCCCGAAGGCTAGCCGCTGTCAGCGATGGCAAAGACAGCTTTCAGGGTTGGCTGTGCCGGTAAACACCAGCAACTAAGGGCCTGTTGGAACGCAACAGCACGTATGGAAACCTTGCCGCCCGGCACTGGCTGACCAGTCACCCACTGGCAAGGCCACCACACACGTGGGTGTGGCAAGCCCAAGGTTAAATTGGAATGGTTAAGTCTGACGGTTACTTGTTGCCCCCGAGGATGCACTTTCAAGCAGTCGCTCAATAGAGTAGCGAGTCCATGTATTCATCGTGTTTCTCCTCAATAAAGTTATACCGGGAAAAACACTCCCTGACGGAAAATGCTTCCCGGCAGGGTTGGTTAAAGTGAAAGGTTAGTTAAGTAAACGCTGGGCGACGGGAGTTCCCTCCACCCTGACATAAAACGCTGGATCACCAGCAGCAGCGGGAGCAACCCACCAACCAGCCTGTTCAGGGCTGGATAGTGTGTTCAGGCTCACCCTGGCAATGCCATGCTGCCGCAGGATTGCCAGTGCAGCAACAATAGCTGCCTTCGCAGCAGGGTTGTCACGGGTAGCCACTACCTTGTCGGGGCTGAAATGTTGGGTTTTCATGTGTTTCTCCTCAATGAATTTACCGGGAGAAACACCCCCAGTCGGGTGCTTTCCCGTCTGGGTTTGAAGTAAATAAAGTGCTTACGTTTTAGCTTTTAGCTTTCCAAACAACACACACCTTCCCCTTCATATCCTTGTGGTATATCAGGGGTTGAGCCGGTGCAACATAGGCTGGCAAAGGTGCATGACACCAGCCATACGCCTTGCCCCACTTGGGATGGGGTGGGTAATCGCACGGCTGACAATGCCCACAATTTCCGCATTTCCCTGTTTTCATAGCAATTACTCCAGCAACCGCTGACCAGCGCCAGACCTGCCTTGCACACCATGATGCAAGCTCACGCGGGAACCTGAGTCCAGACCCGCACGCACGCCATCGGCATCCAGATCACGGTGCTGCCGGGTTGTCCTGGTTTTCAGTTTGCTGTATTTCTGCAATGCCCAGTCTTCAATGTCCTGGTCAGGTTCATGACCAGCAAAACTGCGTACAGTTTCACCAACCACCCTCAACCAGCCTACACAGAACGCAGTAGTAGCCTTACGGGCATCCTCCTTGGCCTGTTGCTTGAGCGACTTGGCTCGACGTAACCGGTACTGTACTTCACCATCACAGCCATCCCGCCCCATGCGGGCGGCAAGCGCATCACGACCCAAATCCCACTCAGGATCAAGCAGATTGACCAGCATCTGTTCATGGAAAGCACAACGCTCCACCTCCAGCCGACGCCATAACACGTCAAATGTGTAGGCAGCCAGCTCTGGATAATGGCCTTTGCCAATGAACTCAAACACGGGATCACCCTCATCATTGCGGACAATAAGCGGTTTACAGGCAAACGCTTGCGCCACCGTGATAACCAGATTGCTTGCCCGATCCTTGGCAGGTGGTGCTTTACCCGTCCGCACGGCAATGACTTCGGACAGTTTGACCTGTGCTTCGGTAATACCGTACTTATCCATCAGCTTCTTTGCTTGCCGCATCGCTGCGGCGGCCTCACCCGGTACATTGGACGAGGCTAGAGCCAAACATTTCTTGATCTTGCCCAGGATACGATCACTGTCTGCTGCAAGGTTTTCAGTAGTCATGGAATGTTTCTCCTTCAGGTAAAGGGTGAATTGACCGGGAGAAACACCCCGCAACGGGAAATGTTTTCCCGGCGGGGTTGGTAAAAAGATCAGGCGTGCACCATTTCGTACTTCACAAACGAATCATGGTGCTTTGCAGCCAATACCACATAAAAAGCCCAGCGGGACGCGCTGTGGCGCTCAAACCGGTAACAGTGCAATTGCAAACAGTCTTCGCTGTAAGCCCCCACATCCATCACACGCTCATCAGCATCCCAGAACTCAACCAAGCCACTGGGCTGTAACTCCAGGGATTGGGCATTAACAGGCAATGATGCCAATAACGCCTGCATACCTTCCGATGTGATAGGTGCAGGTACAGGGTTTTCCAGGATCAGCGTGCAACCGGATGGATAGGACAAATTGCCTGCGAACTCACCATAAGCACTGGCAGAAATGGACTCAAACATGGTTAGCCCTCCTGAATATCCAGAAACCCGGCTCCATTGCCTTCCGGGTCGCTCATCACCCAAACCGTCTTGACCTTGCCGGAGCGCATCCGTACTTCAAAGCCAAAATTAGCATCACCAAACTCACCATCAGCGGCAACAACTGCCTGAGTAATTACCCCTCCCACCAGCTCGCGGGTAAGGGTGGATGCTTGCATTTCGACATACACATTGTCGTTCATCATGTTTCTCCTTCAATTAATGTTTGCGGGGAGAAACATCCCCATCGGGAGTGCTTGCTCCCTAGTGGGTTAAAAAGTAAACGGTCAGTAAATCCCCTTGCGGGGTAAGCCACCAGCCAGCCCGAAGGCTAGCCGCTGTCAGCGATGGCAAAGACAGCTTTCAGGGTTGGCTGCCGGTAAACACCAGCAACTAAGGGCCTGTTGGAACGCAACAGCACGTATGGAAACCTTGCCGCCCGGCACTGGCTGACCAGTCACCGGCTGGCAAGGCCACCACACACGTAGGTGTGGCAAGCCCAAGGTTAAAAAGGTTAGGTTTAGGTTGTCAGGCAATCACCGATGTTTTGCCGGTCAAGACGGTACAGATCGCCATTGATCCGCCCGCAAACAGGCTTCAAGACAGTAATCCGCACCACCTGATCATGGCTGTATTCATACCAGTGCCCGATTTCAAACCGACGCTTGGCCTTGGCATGGTATTCACGCACTTTCTGCCGCCATTGCGGGCTGACCTCTGGCGTTTTATCCAGATAAGCCAATGGGCAGGAGTAATACACCGGCTGCTCAGACTCGCAGAGGGGCTTGTATCCCCAGTTGCCACTTCCAGTCTTGCTCATGATGTTGCAAAAGATGAGCTTGCCGTAAATGAACCACAGGATATTGCCTACTGTGCAATACCCATGAACATCAGGATCCCCCTTCACCTCATCAAGAATCGCCGCCCGGCTTGGATAACCACCAAAGTAAGCCATGGTTACACCCTCCTCCAACAGCCGTGCTGGACAACACCATCCGGCTGGTAGAACACTGCGCGGACGAACCCATGCAATAGCAACGCACGGGTTATGGCTAACCGTTGATAGTCATGCAGGGTAATACCTGACTTGCCACTACTGGCCGACTCCCACCGGCAATAGCCACCACATACAGGCTTGCGTTTGGTTTTGGCCTTTTCCTTGCGGCGCAGGCTGACACCAGGTTTATTCAGTTCCATGTGATACCTCCTGGCGGTTGCCAAGCAAGTCTTCCAGCGCCTTCAGATCGAAATCGACAGGATCAACTGACAGATAACCAACATGGGCTGGAAAATTGTTACCATCCAGATAGGGCACTACCACAACCCCATCACCAGACTGGGTGTCATGGTCGATGACCATCACCTCCACTTCAGCGACATGGCTTGTATTGGTTGCACATACTTTCTGGACAACACCGCCTTCCACCATAACGGTGACAGTGATTTTATTCATCGCGTTTCTCCTTCAAAGGATATTGACCGGGGAAACACCCCCAACCGGGCACTGTTTTCCCGGCAGGGTTAAAAATAGGACTGATCAAATACTATAATTGCACCACTGTTGGAGAGTGGATCTCCACCTCTCCCTACACATCACTGTCATCCAGCGCAGCCTGCAACACATCGTAGTTGATACCAATACTGGCATCATGGGAACGGTCAATCAGGGCAAACAACGCCCTGGCACGATCCCGTGAAACGGGTTCGGTAGGTGGTTCATCATCCTCTGACAGCAACTCGTTGAAGTCCTCGTCGTACCAGAACCGGCAAACTACCGGCTCATCAACGCCATGATTGGCAATCAGATGCACCAGCTTGTTCAGGTAGTAAGCGGCATTCCCCTCTTCATCCGTTTCAGGAATCTGGTTCAGGGTAATCATCAGGGTTTCGAGTTGCCGGGCCAGTTGTTCTACAGGTTTCATGGTGTTCCTCCAAAGGTATGCAAAAACCGGGGGAAACACTCCCCCTTACGGGAACTGTTTTCCCGGCAAGAGTTGAAAAGAAAGGTTAAAGGGTCAGTCCAGGCTCAGTCTTCACCGGGAAGCATGATGGTGATCACATGCTCGCCATTATCACCAGCGCCGGAATGCAGCTTCAGCTTGACGCTACGCGGCGTCGTACTGTATCCATCCCGCTCGATGACATAGACCTCATAAAACAGCACATCACCACCTTGGCGGCTATTGCGGATTGCCAAGAAAGCCATCCACATCACATCCCACAGGCGGCCTTTGGTACTTTGACCGAGATTCTCTTGCGTCTTGCTGACATAATCATCCCATTCGACAAAGCGGTTCCAGACGGCACGGGTCAATGCCACCGGTACTTTGAAACCTGCTTCACGGACTTCTGACGTAGCGGACACATCCACCAGATCACCATCGTTGATGAGCATTTGGCGGGTATGGACACTGATGGTTTCCCAGCCATCCCTGCCGGTTGCGCTAGCTTCTGGCTGGTAACGCTCAGCAAGACCATATTCCAGATCAAGCGTGGCGTTGTCAGGAATGGCGTAGCGCCCTGCCTCATCCGGTTCCACACGCAACGCACCGGAACGGATATTGGCACTGATCAGGCCAGCCAGATTGGAACCCAGCCGGATGTAGTAGGCATTGCTGTTGAAGCCTTGCAGCGACTCACACCATTGCAAGCTAACCAGCAAATCCCTCACCACAGGATGCCACGCATCCAACAAGGGGATGTCCGAGAGGTGTTTGACCAACTGCCAGGCATCTTGCTGGGTTTGTACCAGCCCACCCATTCCCAGAAAGGGCAAGACGGCTGTCCGGGCTGACTTGTCAGGTGTAGTCATGAGCGGGTGGTACAAGATCATCTGCGTCAACTCACCGAACAGGTGCGTTGGCAACTTGGCTCCGTGATACTCCATTTGCCCAAGCCACGTATGGCTGAACCATCCGCCAACCTGCTTTCCATCCTGATGGATCAGGAAGGAATTCAGCTTGCCCGCAGTCAACAATCCCCGCATTTCTTGCAGGGCAGTATCACGCCCTACCAGGGACAAATACAGGATCTGGTTATCCGGGGCGGTTAAAAACCCCAAACAAAAGATGCCTGACGGCATTTGCCCCTGACTACCCGGCCCTTCCTTGATGGTAGTGACGGAAAACAGGGGAATAGATTCATCGGTCAAGCCGACATGGGCGATAACGGTCATGTGTTTCTCCTCAAACAATAGCACCGGGAGAAACACCCCTGTCGGGAAGTGTTTTCCCGGTTGGGTGATAGTAAAAGAAAGGCCAGTGGATCAGGATTGGGCGGGAACAATCAGTTCCCCATGCAGTTTGTCACTACCATCAGCAGGCAGCACACGCACAACCAATGTACCGCACTCATCCAGCCGCAGGTAAACAAGGTGGCTACCCACCTTGACCCAAGCCAGATTGTCGTAATCATCAGCGTCCTCTACCTGAAAGATATGGTCATCCACACACAGGGATTCACGGTCTTGAATAATGGAAGCCATCATTCATCCCCCCCTTCCAGTACCACAGCATCCCATTCTCCATAGGTCTTGGGGAGCTGGCCTGCCACGGCCATATCATTAGCCTTGTCCACGGCAAGTTCCGGCGTTTCTGCCAAAATGGTGAGGTTATATACTTCGACGTATCGTACCTCTACGGTATAAGTTTTCTCTTGCATGGTATCTCTCCAAACAAAAAGCTCAGGGAAGACACCACCCCACGCGGGGATGATGTCCCGGTAGGGTGCAAGGTAAAAAGATCAGGCTTTCACCCAGACTTGGCGGGCAGCCACAAACTTGTAGCCAAGACTTTTCAGTCGGTCGCATTGTGAACGCAGTTTGGTGCGACCAACGGTTGGGTCAAGTTTGACTTCCGCTTCCAAAGGATAAAGATCCCCGAAGGTATCCTTGTCCATCTGTGCATCGCGGAACGCACGTTCCTCCTCAACGGACATCACCTGTTTGTCGGCATCGTCTGTAGCAGCTTCTGTCCCTTTAGCTTCGCCTGTAGCAGCAGATTCAACATCTGTAGCAGCTTCCGCTTGCACAGGCTTCTTTTCTGTAGCAGGTTCAGGAGCTACTGTCACAGCATCTTTGGCCTCTTCTTCAGCAGGGTCTACGTCCAGTGTTTCCACTTCACCGGTTTCTGCATCAAAACCAGCCAGCGCGAAACTAGACAGAACAGCCCGCATTTCGATGACGATTTTCCCGCCCGCAATGTAGTGTGAGGGGTAGATACGCTCAATGGCAAAGTTACCGGAATAAGTACCTGCGTCATACTGATCCAGTTCAGGGTTTTTGACCTCGAACTGACCAAGCTGGGTTGAGAGTTTGCCGACCTTGAAAGAACCGCCAGCACGCTTGGGGACATCCCGAATGATCAGGGTACCAGGCACGACAACAGCAAAGGCAGCAACAGGGGTGGTATGAGATGGTTTCATGATGTTTCTCCTTGAATCAAAGTTTGCGGGGAGAAACATTCCCATTGGGAGTGCTTCTCCCTGATGGGTTAAATAAAAGTCGAAGTGGAAAGCCCGAGGGCGAGTCTTAGTTGGACATTCGTGGCTTCACCTTCAACGGAATGCTCTTGCCTTTGCCAGACGGGCGGATGGCACGGCTTACGCTGTCCCCCTGTTGCAGCTGCCACTGGCGTGATAATTCTTGCCAATCATCGTCATCATCCACATGGGGAATCTGACTGCCCAATGCATCTCCGAATGTTGCATTCGAGGCGCATTTCCCGATGGGGAACAAGTAATCGTAATTGCCCCACGAAAAAGCATAATTCGCCAATGAAGTGCCCCCTAGGGCATCCTCGACTATCACCATTTCATCCACCATGTGATGCCAAGGCGTCATATTTACAACCTTATAATTAATGACCAGACCAGAGGTGGCATTGGTGGCATTAAAATTAAACAGGTCATTAACTATTTTTGCCACGGTGGTCATTGCCTCATCAGCGCTTGCAAAAGTGCCACATAGCTCAAAAACATCAACATCAACATCATCATCTTCCCAATAAGCCATGACGCAGAATTTGTCTGCGGCAGGAGATTTGGCAAAGTATTCTCCGGCAAAAATTTGGGTTTTAGTAGTCATAGCGTCTCTCCTAGAAGTGGAACTGGGGAGAAACATCCCCATTGGGAGTGTTTGCTCCCGATGGGTTAAAAGATAATCCCCTTGCGGGGTAAGCCACCAACCCGCCCGAAGGCAAGCCGCTGTCAGCGATGGCAAAGACAGCTTTCAGGGTTGGCTACCGGCAAATGCCAGTAGCAAAGGGCCTGTTGGAACGCAACAGCACGTATGGAAACCTTGCCGCCCGGCACTGGCTGACCAGTCACCGGCTGGCAAGGCCACCACACACGTAGGTGTGGCAAGCCCAAGGTTAAAACCCAATAGAAAAGAAACAGACAAAATAATATCTGGGGCGTTATCCATACACAGACAGGAACCGCCCCACCATCAACCAGTGCCCTTCCAGCAGACATCAAGTCCAGCCGCGCCTTTAAACAACTGTCATCGTGCTGCGTGCGCCTTCCCAACCAGGGCAAGAAGGCCATGCTGTGGCCTAACCACACTCTGGCGCAGACAGGTTCTGCACAAAGGGGCAAGCGTCTGTATAACCGGCGACGTGCAACCGGCAGTGGTGAGTGTTGCAGGCTATAAAAAAAACCTGCACCAGTCACCACTGCTAAGCCACAGCAGGGGGAACCCACACGGGGAAGCAGCGCTTCCCCAGCAGGCAACATAAAAAGCAACTAGGCTGCATCAGCAACCGTTTCTGTCTCAGCAACCTGACGGGGTGCCGTGTAGACAGTCTGGCCATCGACCTTGATCCAGTCGATCCTGAGCAAGCGGCCTTTCATCATCACTTTGGTTTCACCGTTGGATTCATACAGGTCAGGGTAAATATCCCCGATGTTGAACCCAACCAAAACCTTCTTTTCGGCCTCAACCGCATCAATGCAACGGCGCACCAGCTTTTCAGCTTCTGCACCAGATACACGGCAATCAAAAGGACGGTATTCCACAGCATCCGAAGGGCCACACAAGGCGGACACCTTGCAGGCGAGGAATGCAGCACCCTTTTTGGGCTTTACTTCACGGACACGGGAGAGATAACCAACGCCAGAAGTATGGAGGTTGAAATATTGGGCAGTAGTAGCAGTCATGGCAGTTCTCCTGAAAATGTAAAACGTAATAAAACAAAAGTTGGTTACGCCGGAGAACATGCCCCTGAAGGGGGAACACATTCCCCGACAGGGTTGGAAACAAAGGCAAACAGGGTTCAAGCACAGGCTTGTCAGAACGGAATATCGTCATCAAAACCCTCAAAACTGGCTTCCCCACCTTGAGAGGCGGGAATGGCTTCTTCGGAACCGGCAGGACGCCCACCACCCAGCATTTTCAGCTCGGTAGCGACTATCTCAGTCGTATAACGGTCTTGACCATCCTGACCCTGCCACTTGCGTGTACGGAGTCGGCCTTCGATGTAGACCTGTTGGCCTTTACGCAGGTATTCACCCGCAATTTCAGCCAGGCGGTTGAAAAAAACCACACGATGCCATTCGGTGATTTCTTTCTTCTCACCAGTTTGTTTGTCCTTGAAGGACTCATTGGTTGCCACAGAAATCTGGGTGACACACCCACCAGAGTAGGGCAATCGCATTAAAAATATC
>DILV01000003.1 GCA_002425225.1 Thiothrix sp. UBA5583 | reverse complement strand
GCGGTTTAATGCGATTACCCTACAAGCATACCACGGGTGCATTTATTTGGTGTTGCAACAGGCATATAATGCCGTGTTTCGATTTATCTACGGGAACAACAGACATGGCACAGTCAGTCAAGAAAGTCGTGCTGGCCTATTCCGGCGGCTTGGATACTTCCATCATCGTCCGGTGGCTACAAGAAAATTACGGGTGCGAAATCGTCACCTTCACTGCTGACATCGGTCAGGGCGAAGAGGTCGAGCCAGCGCGTGCCAAAGCCCTAGCGATGGGCATCAAGCCGGAAGAAATCTTCATCGAAGACCTGCGCGAAGAATTTGTGCGCGACTACGTGTTCCCGATGTTCCGCGCCAACACCATTTACGAAGGCGAATACCTGCTGGGCACATCCATCGCTCGCCCGCTAATCGCCAAGCGTCTGATCGAAATCGCCAATGAAACCGGCGCAGATGCCATTTCCCATGGCGCGACCGGCAAAGGCAACGACCAGGTACGCTTTGAACTGGGTGCTTACGCGCTTAAACCGGGCGTAAAAGTTATTGCCCCTTGGCGCGAATGGGACATGAATTCCCGTGAAGCGCTGATGCAATACGCTGAACAGCACAACATCCCGGTCGATTTCAAAAAGGCTGGCAAGAAATCCCCCTATTCAATGGATGCCAACCTGCTTCATATTTCTTACGAAGGCGGCCCATTGGAAGACCCGTGGTTTGAAGCTGAAGAGGATATGTGGCGCTGGAGCGTTTCCCCCGAAACTGCCCCTGACAAGCCCACCTACGTCGAAATCACCTTCAAGGGCGGCGACCCGGTAGCACTGGATGGTCAGGAAATGTCCGCCGCTGCCATCCTCGAAACCCTCAACAAACTGGGCGGTGCAAACGGTATCGGTCGTCTGGACTTGGTGGAAAACCGTTACGTCGGTATGAAATCACGCGGCTGCTACGAAACCCCCGGCGGCACAATCCTATTGCCTGCCCACCGTGCGATTGAATCCCTGACCCTCGACCGCGAAGTGGCGCACCTGAAAGACAGCCTGATGCCAAAGTACGCCGAGCTGGTCTACAACGGCTATTGGTGGAGTCCTGAGCGCAAGATGATGCAGCAAATGATTGACGCCTCGCAAGCCTTCGTCAACGGCACGGTACGCATGAAGTTGTACAAGGGTGCTGCAACCGTGGCAGGCCGCAAGTCCGACGATAGTCTGTTTGATGCGCGTATCGCCACCTTTGACGATGACGGCGGTGCATACAACCAGAAAGATGCGGAAGGCTTCATCAAACTGAATGCGCTACGGATGCGGATTGCCGCCGTAAAAGGAAGATAATTTCCTGATGGAAGCACGTCTGGAAAAACTGGAGCTCCTGTTCATGGAACAGGAGCAAACGCTGGAAGCCCTAAGCCAGCAGGTTTACCTGCAACAGCAGGAAATCCGCCGCGCCTTGCAGGAAATCGAACGCCTCAATGACAAGCTCAAGGCACTCGAACCCGCACTGGTTGGCAATGCCGCTGATGAGCCACCACCACCGCATTATTGATGCCTGAACGTTATCAACTGATACAAACGCCAGAGCGACTGGAACTCCACGACACCCAAGATCCCAAAATCGGCGCAGTCTACGTGGATTTTGTCGCAGGCAAAGCCCAGCACCGCCGTTTGTTCGGTGGTGGCAAAGGCCAGGACATCGCCAAAGCCATCGGCTTGCACAAATACAAACACCCTCATGTGGTTGATGCCACTGCTGGGCTGGGGCGTGAATCTTTCGTACTGGCAACATTGGGCTGTCATATCACCATGCTGGAACGTTCCCCCGCTGTCCACGCCCTGCTAGCCGATGGATTGCAACGCGCCCACCGCAACGGTGACGCAGACATCCTGGCTATTGTTAAGCGCATGAACCTGTACCACGCCAGCGCCCATACATGGCTACCCACACTGCCTGCAACTTGCCTACCGGATGTTATCTATCTCGACCCCATGTTCCCGGAACGGCAAAAATCTGCCCTGGTGCAGAAGGAAATGCGCTTTTTCCACGAAGTTGTCGGCGAAGACCCTGACAGTGATGCCCTGCTGGAGATTGCCATCCAGTACGCCAGACAGCGCGTTGTGGTCAAACGCCCGCGTCATGCCCCTGAATTGGCCTTGCACAAACCGGCTTTCGTGATTAGCGGCAAGGCCGTCCGCTATGATGTCTACCTAGGCAAAGCAACTGCGCAGGAACACCAGTAACAAGAGCAGCAGACCTGCCTTGGTCATTATTCTCAAAATCCGTTGAAATAGCTGGCGTTTTTCATGTGTATTCATAGAGGACTGAAATCTTATGCAAAGGAACCATTTTCTTATAGCGGCCGCCCTGTTGGGAATGCTTGCGGTCATGTTGGGGGCATTTGGTGCTCACGGACTGGAAAAAATCCTGGAACCCCGGATGCTGCAACGCTTCCATACTGGCGTTGAATACCAGTTTTATCATGCATTTGCCCTGCTGGGGACAGGTTTGCTGCGCGAGAAATATGCACACCAATGGTTGAACTACGCTGGCTATGCATTCATCACCGGTGTTCTGCTATTTTCCGGCAGCCTGTATCTGTATGTTCTGACTGGAATTACAGCAATCGCCATAATCACACCTTTTGGCGGAACTGCCTTCATCCTTGGGTGGGTATTCCTGCTAGTATTTCTTATCAAGAGGTAATAGCGGATATAAATACTTCCAATGTCTATAAAAAACCTTTTCTTATTTATTGACTAAAAAATATTTGTATTCGCTAAATTCGAGTTTATTTAATAAATTTAGAACTGGGTGTTATAACAAAATCAGTTTTCCAAGCCCTAAATAAATCATAGTGATGAATAAACATAGTCATTGGAAGACAAAGTATGTCCTATACCCCATTCAAGTTTTTTGGAAAGAATATACGCGGAAGAGATTTCATCGCCGGTGATATTCATGGGTCTTTTTCTGCCTTGGAGGTTTTACTACTCAGGGTAAATTTTGATCCAGAACGCGATCGTTTGTTTTCTGTTGGCGATTTAATCGACCGTGGCCCCGAATCCCACCGTGTTATCGAATTCCTCAATTATCCCTGGTTCCATGCCATCATGGGCAACCATGAAAGGATGTTGCTGGATTCAATCAACAGTGCATCCATCCGTGATAACTGGATGCGTTATAACGGTGGTGACTGGTGGAAACGTATCCCTACCAGTATGCAACCACGCATCCGTCAGGTTATTGAACATTTGCCGCTGGCATTTGAAGTGACTACCAATATTGGTCAGGTTGGCATTGTCCATGCCGACATTCCTACCGGGATGCCTTGGCACAAGTTTGTCCAGTCCTTGTATAATGACAAGGACATTGCCGATTACGCACTATGGTCACGCAACCGCTACCAATACCTGCGCATGTCAGGACGTACCACGCCAGTGGAAGGTATTGCGCTGGCGGTATTTGGGCATACTCCGGTCAAAAATCCCATGTTGAACGCCAATGTCTATTACATAGATACCGGCGCAGCCCTGCTGAATGACGATGATCTGGGAAAATTGACGTTGTTGCAAATTCAGCCACACATGGATTTGCATCAACTGGATGTTCGCCACGACATGCCCAAATACAAAAAGACTGCTTAAACAAAAACGGGGCTTGTCACAGCCCCGTTTACTTCATTCATGATGCACATGCTTACATGAAAGCGCTCATGCTGGTGCGGGGCGGGAACATGGTTGCAATACGGCTGGCGATGGTATCCTGCCGGATAGCTACTTCCCGAATTTCAGGGCGATTAATGAAGTTCGCCAGTGTCAGACCATCCAAAAACTCATACAGGCGGTTGCTGAGATCTTCCCACAACTGATGGGTGAGGCACTTTTCACCACCTTGGCAGTCCTTGTTACCGAGACAGCGTGTTACATCAATGTTTTCATCAACCGCCTTGATGATTTCCGCAATGCTGATCTGACTAGCAGGACGCCCAAGCCGATAGCCACCGCCCGGACCGCGTACACCTTCAACCAGCCCTTCTTTGCGCAAACGCGCAAATAGCTGTTCCAGATAAGACAGGGAAATGCCCTGACATTGGGAAATATCAGCAAGCGTCACAGGGCCATGATGGTCATGAATGGCCAAATCCAGCATAGCAGTAACCGCATAGCGGCCTTTGGTTGATAATTTCATGTGGTACTCCTTGGCAACATGAGTGGCTGAATCTTAATTTCCTACTAATTTAGTCAGCATACTAGATAAACCTACTTAAACAGTCAAGATTTTTAGTGCTCCTGACTTATACAAAAAATAGGTTGTTATCTTCGATCAAGTATACAGAAAGAAGTTATACCTTCCATTATTTATACAATAACTATACGTAGCGTAAACCCTAGGAAAAACCATGGCCTTGCCTACGCAAGTAACTGACCCATTTGTAAAGAAAACGGTTCATGCGCCAACGGCACAGCAACATGGTGTCCAGTTCCTTGCCCCAATACTGGACAGGCTCATCCGACAGGCGGCAACGGTGACTGATCACCTCAGCTTGCCTGGAATCGTGATAAATGCGGATCAACATATCGGGGCGACTAGTCTGCTGCTCCCCATTTTTCTCACTGAACAGGTAAGTCAGCAAGACCGTGGATGTATGTGCGGAGTTGTCGATCATCCGTACAGCCACCGGAATACAGCGTTCTACCCGCGATACCGTTTCCGCAGGCAGGTTGCGTACATCACCACACAGCAAGCGCAATTGCATATAGTTGATTTCATACATCTCCATCAAAGCCACAAAAGATTTTGGACGTGGGGAGAAAGTAGTGGGTTGTTCTTTAACTAACATAAATCCATAATAAGCCTGACTAAACCTGATCCTAACAAAAACCCGTTACCAAGCGTATTCCCATGACTATCCAGACTATCAAAACAACACCTTACACCGACCAGAAACCCGGCACATCCGGCTTACGTAAAAGCGTCAAGCAGTTCAAGAAAACCGATTACCTGCAAACCTTTGTACAAGCCATTTTCAATACCGTTGAAGGTATTACAGGCAGCACCCTAGTATTGGGCGGTGATGGGCGCTATTTCAACCGCGAAGCCATCCAGATCATCCTGCGCATGGCTGCGGCTGCCGGATTCGGCAAGGTCATCCTCGGGCAAGGAGGTATCCTCTCCACACCGGCAGCGTCCAACCTGATCCGCAAATATGGCGCAGTCGGTGGCATCATTCTCTCTGCCAGTCATAATCCAGGCGGGCCGGAAGGCGACTTTGGCATCAAATTCAATATCCGCAATGGTGGCCCAGCCCCTGAAAGCCTGACAGAAGCCATCTTTGCCACTTCCCAACACATTCACGAATACCGGATTGCACCTATCCAGCCTATCCCGTTAGACAAGCTGGGTCACTACGAACTGGCAGGTATGCCGATTGAAGTGATCGACCCGGTAGCCGATTACATGGATCTGATGGAAAGCCTGTTCGACTTTGACAAAATTGCTGCCATGCTCCAGTCTGGCAAATTCAACATGCGCTTTGATGCCATGCACGCTGTTACCGGCCCTTACGCCCAGCGCATTCTGGAAGAACGGTTGGGTGCGCCCGCCGGTACTGTCATGCACGGTCAACCACTGGCCGACTTTGGTGGTGGGCATCCTGACCCCAATCAGGCTCATGCCAAGGAATTGATGTCACTGCTATTCGCCCGCAATGGCACAATCGACTTCGGTGCAGCCTCCGACGGTGATGGCGACCGCAACATGGTGCTGGGCAAACAGTTTTTCGTCACCCCCAGTGACAGTCTGGCAGTACTGGCAGCCAATGCTACTGTTGCCCCCGGCTACCGCAGTGGCATTACCGGCATAGCTCGTTCCATGCCAACCAGCCAGGCGCCCGACCGTGTTGCCGCCAAACTGGGCTTGCCTTGCTTTGAAACACCAACCGGCTGGAAATTCTTCGGCAACTTGCTGGATGCAGGCCGCATTACCTTGTGTGGTGAAGAAAGCTTCGGCACAAGCTCCAACCATGTGCGTGAAAAAGACGGCTTGTGGGCGGTTCTGTTCTGGCTCAACCTGCTGGCAGAAAAGCAGGATTCTGTCGCTAACATTGTCCGCCAGCACTGGGCAGAATACGGGCGCAATTACTACTCCCGTCACGACTACGAAGAAATCGACCTGAAAGCTGCCAACGAACTGATGGCAGCCTTGCAAGAGCAACTGACCTCATTGCCAGGCAAAACACTAGGCAAACGCACGGTCGCTGATGCAGACAATTTCGCTTATACCGACCCGGTGGATGGTTCTGTCAGCCGTAACCAGGGAATCCGTATCCTGTTCACTGATGGGGCACGTATTGTGTTCCGCCTGTCCGGCACAGGAACCCAAGGCGCGACCCTGCGGGTTTATCTGGAAAGCTACGAACCTGACAGCAGCAAGCACGCTCTGGATGAACAGGTTGCCCTGAGTGACCTGATCCAGATTGCCGCTGACGTTGCCCGGATTACAGAATTCACCGGGCGTGAAGTTGCCGACGTAATTACCTGAAATCAGGCGGACAGGGCTGCCACAAACAGCCCTACCGCTTCCAGCAGCACAATGCTGGCTCCGATGCTGTCCCAGGTCAAACCGCCACAGATTCGTTTCAACCTGAAACGGATCAATATCAGTGTCACGAACATGGCAAACATGGGCATACCTGCCACCAGCGCTATCGGCACTGCCAACAACAACCAGACAAACAGCGCGACATAAGGAAATTCCACCCGAAATTCCTGCATCACACCCTCATTGGCAGCAACTGGCGTAAAGCCCAGCAGGGCGATCACCAGCAGGCGGGCAATCAGCGGCGCGAAAAAGATATAAGGCCAGACCTTGTATTCAATCAGGACAGACAGCGCTGCGAACTTGACCATCATCACCAAAGCCATTACCCCCATGACCCCCAGATGGGGAACCGAGGGGTGTTGGCTACTATTGTCTTGTTTGCCAGCACACATCTCACCAAAGAACCACGCACTAATACTGCGGGCAAGCGAGTCCAGATGATGCAACTCACTGACAAACATCCACAAAGTTAGCAAGATGACGGAAGCCAGCACTGGTTCCACATGCTCCAGCCGCCAGGCAATCGCTGCCAGAATCAGCCCCATCAAGGCACCGATGACAGGAAACCACGCCAGAGAACGACCTTTTTCTTCAGCAGAAAAACCTTCAATAGGTGGCACAGGCAAACGTGTCAACACAGCGGCTGCCACCAGCAAGGAACGTAGTATTGTTTTGATCATGACCCCTGACACGCCTGTTTTCAGAAAAATAACAGAAAAATTTTGTATACCCTATTTTTCTATAGATCAACCCCACAAGTCCAGCAAGAAGAAGTCGTCATGGGTTTCTTAGCTCCCCCCAACCCGCTAAAATCCCCGCTTTGCCCTGAACCAAGGAAACCCCATGTCCCACATGCAGTTCGACCTGCTCACCACCGACGGCACAGCCCGGCGCGGACGCCTGACGTTCCCGCGCGGTACGGTGGAAACGCCCGCCTTCATGCCGGTCGGCACATATGGCACGGTCAAGGCCATGACCCCGGAAGAACTGCTTGGGCTAGGCGCAGAAATCATCCTCGGCAACACCTTTCACCTGATGCTGCGCCCCGGCACGGACATCGTGCAACTGCATGGCGACCTGCACGGTTTCATGCACTGGGAAAAACCGATCCTGACCGATTCCGGCGGTTTTCAGGTGTTTTCACTGGCAGAGATGCGCAAGATTTCCGAAGAAGGCGTGCGCTTCCAATCGCCAGTCGATGGGCACAAGGTATTGATGACGCCGGAATCCTCGATGCAGGTGCAACGTGAACTTGGCTCCGACATCGTGATGATTTTCGATGAATGCACCCCCTACCCGGCTACTTACGATCAGGCACGGTTCTCAATGGAGTTGAGCCTGCGCTGGGCGAAACGCAGCAGTCAAGCGCACGAAGGCAACCCCTCTGCCCTGTTCGGCATCGTGCAAGGCGGCATGTATGAGGAACTGCGCAAGGTTTCGGCTAGCGGCCTGCTGGAGATCGGTTTCGACGGCTACGCTATCGGCGGCCTCTCCGTCGGTGAACCCAAGGACGAACGTGACAAGGTGTTGGAAGCCACCCTGCCAGAGCTGCCTACCGACCGCCCGCGCTACCTGATGGGAGTCGGCAAGCCGGAAGACATCGTGGAAGCGGTACGCCGGGGCGTGGACATGTTCGATTGTGTAATCCCCACCCGCAATGCCCGTAACGGCTTCCTGTTCACCCGTTACGGTACGCTGAAAATCCGCAACAGCCAGTACCAGCACGATACCCGCCCAATTGACGAGCAATGCGGCTGCTACACCTGCCAGCACTATTCCCGCAGTTACCTGCGCCATCTGGACAAGTGCGGGGAAATCCTTGGAGCACGCCTGAATACCATCCATAACCTGTATTACTATCAGGAACTGATGCGCGACATCCGCACAGCGATTGCGGAGGGAAGGTTTGAGGCATTTGTCAGCGAGTTTTATGCACTACGTGGACAGGCGACACCGGACTGACAGCCCAGGCACTACATCAAACCTTCCAACCCCTGCTGTGCGACCTTGCGTCCTGCCAGTTCCGTTGCATAATGCAGGGCTTCTTCCAGCAATTGCCCGGTCGCCAGCGCGTGGATCAGACCGGCGTTGAACACATCTCCGGATCCAGTGGTATCGACTACCTGTTCCACCTTGAGTGCCGGGGCATGAAACACCACCCCAAGTTGGTCAATCGCCCATGCACCCTGCTCCCCCCAAGTACAGGTCATCCAGATGCTTCCATATTTTGCCTGCTGGTCACGCAAAAAACTTTCCGCGTCACTGAAACCGTGTAGCTGGGCGTAAGCACGCGGGAACATAACCAGATCCACCAGTGGAATCAGCGCTGCCAGCCCCTCACGCTGCTTTTCGATTTCCAGAGAAACGGGCTGGTCGAAAATGTTGTCGCGGGTATAAGCCAGCATCTTCTCCAACTCTGCCACATTGCGCCCTTCAAAATGCAACCAGTCATAACGTTCTACTGGAATCTGGCAAAAATCAGCCGCAGACAATTCCGGCAAATCACGGTAATGCACAATGGTGCGGCTACCGTTGGCCTGATTGAGGGTAATGCAGGAAACAGGGGACGTGCCCGCTTGCCTGCTGGCATGTTCCAGACCGACCCCGGCAGCTTGCAAGCTGTTGGCAATACGCTCCCCGTCAGCGTTCGTTGCCAGCACCCCTGCCCAGTCACAACGGTGACGGTGCGCAGCCAATACCCGTGCCGTATTGGCTGCATTGCCGCCACAGCCTACCCATTGGTTACTGGCTCGCATTTCCTCGTCTTCCTGTGGGTAATGGTCAACCCCATTCACGATGTCGAGGACGGCATTACCCGTGATCAAAATAAAACTCATAAAAAATTTTCCTGTTTCATGCAGTAATCCAGTGTTTTTTGTGGTCGTAAACGTTGGGCCAAATCATAATGTGACAGGGGATATATAATGTACAAGGTATTGGGGATAATTTTTCTCCTGCTGTTTTCTTGGCAGCAGGCAGGCGCAAATTCCGACATGACCATGCGCATCGTAGGGGGGAATCCGGCGGGGCAAAATGCTTGGCCTTCCGTAGTCGCCATCAAGACCACCTCCACCGGCGAAATTCTGTGTGGTGGCAACCTGATCCATCCATTGTGGGTACTGACTGCCGGGCATTGCATCACCGGCGAAGCGGCAGGCTTGAGCTATGAATATGGCCCTGCGGACATGGTAATTTTTTCCGGTGCAACCGGACTGGATTCACCACGTGGCAGATTCATGCAAGTTCAGCGCATTGTTGTACACCCGCAATACAACCCACGCAATGGCGCCAATGACTTGGCCCTGCTGATGCTGACAGCGCCACTGGAAGGCGCAACCATGCCGGTGTATGCCGATAATCCACCACCTGGCACGGCAGCAACCGTAGTGGGCTGGGGCGCACGCCGCGCCAACGCACCAGGTGGCGCACCGGGTGATTATCCCAATCAGCTCCAGCAAGTAACCATTCCGGTCGTACCCAACGAAGTCTGTAACCAGCCCACTTCCTATAACGGCAAAATCTTGCCCAACATGCTGTGTGCTGGTTTGCCGCAAGGTGGGCATGATGCCTGTGTCGGCGACAGCGGCGGGCCATTGATGGTAAGGCAAAATGGCGTGTACCGGCAGGTGGGGATTGTCAGTCAGGGCGAAGGCTGCGCCATGCCCGGCAAATACGGTATCTACACCCGCGTAGCCAGCTATGCCCACTGGATTCAGCAATATGCACCACCACCTTACGCCGCTAGCCCTGTACAGCCAGACAACCCGCGCATGAACTATCCCGGAGGAGCTGGTTCCGTCAGTGCCTGGGCAATGGCTGGACTGGGCTTGCTCGCCTTGTGGCTGGGCATCAGGAGGTTTGCAGCAGGTTCAGGGTATTATCGAGTTCAACCTGCTTGCGCAACAACTTCTTCACCCCGAAAGGTACGAACTGGAACAGGGTGATGCCCGTCACCCCCAACAGCAACATACTGCCCAGCACCGTGGAAATGACGGCATCGGAACCCAGCAGACTGCCGACACCCAACAGATCTGAGGTAAAACGCAGCAGATAGAAAACCAAGGATGCCAACAGCAGAACCACGGACGCATGGATCAGGACGCCCCCCAACTGGTTGACCCACGACCAGCGGGAGCGCTGTTTTTCCATGTGTTGTTCGTATTGACGTGAACGTAACCTGACTTCACGCACGATGCGCTTCTGGGAAGCATCCAGAATCATGTTGCCGATCTGTTTTTCACGCTGGCTGAGAGTGACATACGGCAAGTGTGACATCACCCGCACATGCTGTTGGAATACCTGCCGGAACAGTCTGCTTGAATCAATGCCGTCCGGTAATGGCATGGCGGACAGGGCGCTTTGTTTCCAGTTCTGGTGCACATAGGTCTGGATACGGTTTACCCTGATAGCCCGCAAGTCACGCAGCACCACTTTGATTTCCTGTGCATCACCGAAATCCGGCTCTACTTGCGCCTGCACGTAATACAGCGGGGAACGTGCCACGACCCGTGCCAACTGGTGGGCGGCTGTGTCCTTGTCCCCTGCCATTGCCAAATAACGTGAGCATTCGTACAGGTTTTCCATGTCTGGCTGCGAACCCAGCTTGAGGGCGGCAAAGGCAGCTTCCACCGCATTGCCATGATCCTGCAAGCCATAACGGGTATCCGCCAGATGGCGCAAGGCAAAAGCAGCAAATACCGGGTCATCCTTTTCCGCCAGACTGGCAGCTTGGGCAAAATGACAAGCCGCCTCATCCAACCTGCCCAGCAGGAACAGGTAGATCCAGCCCAGCTCAAAATGCGCCCGGTAATTGCGCTGATTGACAGACAGTGCCTGCTTGAGCATGAATTCTGCGGTTGCCACCCGTTGCTGGGCATCATTGCCCTGTACCAGCAGGGATTCGGAAAGCTGCTTGCTGGCAAAATCGGCCTCTACTCCGGCGCGGTAAAAACCAAAACCAGCCTTGCCATCTGCTTGCAGTTGCTTACGCAGATCTTCCCGGCTTTGTACCAAACGCAAACCTTGCATGGAAACATGGGATGCGAGTACTTCAAGCTGAGGGCGCAAACTGTGCAAAACATCCTCTGCACTACCAAACTTGCGCAGGTTGTTACGGATACCAGCATCCAGCAGGCTGTAAATGCCTTGGCGCTTCATGCCATGTAGCGGAACCAGATATTCGAGGTTGATACGGTGAAACACGTGCTGTTTGTGCGCAGGAAAAAAAACATCCTGTACCTGGCGTACCGACAATCCTTGGGTCATGTTGTCAAATCCATTTCTGACTGTATGGGGGTTGCAGGATCATAATATAGTCAACTTTTCAAATTTTTCATTAAATTCTGTTACGTATCCAATCAGCCATCCCCACTGACACTCGCAGGGAATTTTATACAAAATAAAGGTTTGCAATCAAACGCCAGATGACGTTTGTCACTTATTTCCCCCTTTTTTCGCGGTTGTGTTGAATACCGCCCCCATGAATCTGCTATGCTTCGTGCTGAATTTATCATGAGGAGCTTACCTATGCCCTGGAACGAACCGGGTGGCAATCAACAAGACCCTTGGACGGGAAAAAAACCTGGATCAGGTGGCAACAATGATCCCGAAGAATTCATCCGTAAACTCAACCAGAAACTGGGCAAACTGTTTGGTGGTTCAGGCCGACAGGGCAATTCCGATAACAACGGCGGCAAAGGCATTGCATTCCTGCTGGTCTTGCTGGTAGGCGGCTGGCTGCTATCTGGCTTTTATACTGTCGATGCACGTCAGCAAGGTCTGGTTTTACGCTTTGGTGCTTATCAGCAAACCACCACTGCCGGATTGCACTGGCGCTTGCCTTATCCGATTGAAACGGTTGAAATCATTGATGTTGAGCAAAACCGTAGCGCACAGGATCGCAGTACCATGCTGACCAAGGATGAAAATATCGTCGAAATTGCCGTTTCAGCCCAGTACAAGGTACGTAGCCCGGAAGACTATGCTTTCAACATCGTCAACCCGGATGCCCTGAACGACCAGACTCAGGGTACGCTATATCAGGTCATGCGTGGCGCTACCCGTGAAGTCATCGGGCGCAACGACATGGACTTCATCCTCAAGGAAGGTCGCGAGCAAATTGCTGCCAACATCCAGACCCAGATGCAACAGGTACTGGATGGTTACAAGTCCGGCTTGCAGGTCATCACTGTCAACCTGACGTATGCCGAAGCCCCTGCTGAAGTCAAGGCAGCTTTCGATGAAGCCAACAAGGCGCGGGAAGATGCCAACCGTTTCAAAAACGAAGCCGATACCTATGCAAACCGCATACTGCCTGAAGCCCGTGGCGAAGCTGCCAGGGTCAAAGCCCAGTCGGAAGCCTACCGCCAGGAAACGGTCGCCAGAGCAGAGGGTGATGCAGCCCGCTTTACTCAACTGGTAGCCGAATTCCGCAAGGCGCCTGAAGTAACCCGTGAAAGGATGTATCTGGAAACGCTGGAAAGCGTCATGTCCGGCAGCCGTAAAATCCTGGTTGATGCCAACAGCAGTAATAATATGCTGTATCTGCCGCTGGATCAGTTAACCGGCACACAGCCAACAGATGCCCAACATCTGGCTCCGGCAGTAGCAGCCGCTACCACCGCTCCTCAAGCCAAAACACAACAGGCATCACCCACTGAAACACCTGCCGAAGGCACGGTTACACGCCCTGCACGTGAAGCCAGTACACGGGAGAGCCGCTAATGGACATCAAGAACCTGCTTGCCATCACCATCGGGGCTATTGTCCTGTTGCTGTACTCTTCTGTCTACACAGTAGACCAGCGTGAACGAGCCATCCTGTTCAAGTTCCGTGAAATTGTTGATGCTGACATCCAGCCTGGCTTGCACTTCCGCATCCCGTTTGTGAACACAGTTAGCAAATTTCCAGCGCGTATCCAGACACTGACATCCAAACCAGAACAGTTTCTGACAGGTGAAAAGAAATACGTGACCGTGGATTTCTTTGTCAAATGGCGTATTCAGGATGTGTCTGCTTTCTACCGTTCCACCGGTGGCGGGCGCGTTGCTGATGCGGAAAACCGCCTGGAACAGCTCATGAAAGACGGTTTACGCAACGAATTCAGCCGCCGCACCATCCAGGAAGCCCTATCTGCTGAACGTGGGAATATCATGCAAGGGCTGGAAAGCAAATCCAGTGAAGTTGCCAAGCAACTGGGGATTGAAATTGTTGACATCCGTGTTAGCCGGATTGACTTCCCGGATACAGTCAGCGACTCCGTGTATGACCGGATGCGCTCCGACCGTCAGCGGGTAGCTCAGGACTTCCGTTCACGCGGCAAGGAAGAGGCAGCCAAGATTGAAGCCACTGCTGACCGCGAAGCCACCATCATCAAAGCAGAAGCCTACAAGGAGGCTGAAAAACTTCGTGGTGAAGGTGACGCCAAAGCTGCTGAAGTTTACGCACAGGCTTACCAGCAGGACGCAGAGTTCTATTCTTTCTACCGTAGCCTCAATGCCTACAAAAATACACTGGGCAAAGGCAGCGACGTAATGGTACTGGAGCCAACCTCCGAATTCTTCCGTTACTTCAAACAGCCATCCGCACAGTAGCAGATACCTGAGCGTGGAATTGAACTGGCACGACTTGCTCAATGCACTAGCCCTCCTGTTGATACTGGAGGGCTTGATGCCGTTTCTAAGCCCTGCCCGCCTTAAACAAGCCTATGCACAATTGCTGGAATTGCCCGACAAAACCTTACGAACCATTGGTCTGGTAAGCGTAATTGCTGGTATCCTACTGCTCTTTGTGACTGACTAGCCGAAACATGCCGAAGATTGACCAATACTGGGCGCTCCCCGATGGCATCAGCGAAGCCCTGCCCGATGAGGCGGAAGCGCTGGAGCAATTGCGCCGCCGCCTGCTTGACCTGTTTGCTACCTGGGGCTACCGCCTCGTGATGCCACCGATGGTGGAATTCATGGAATCCCTCAGCATCGGGCATGGCAGCAACCTGGATGTACAAACCTTCAAGCTGACCGACCAGTTGAGTGGGCGCATGATGGGGCTGCGTGCCGACATGACCCCGCAAGTGGCACGCATTGATGCCCACAAACTGAAAACCGACCTGCCCAACCGTCTGTGTTACATCGGAAGCGTATTGCGTACCCGCAGCTTCCACCGCGACGGTTCACGTTCCCCTTTGCAGGTAGGCGCGGAACTGTTTGGTCATGCCGGGCAGGACAGCGACTTTGAAGTGATTTCCCTGCTGCTGGAAACGCTGGCGCAATGCCATGTCCCTAATGTGGTGTTGGACATCGGTCACGTTGGCATTTTCCGCACCCTCGCCCGCGAAGCTGGCATGAGTGCCCAGCAGGAAAGTGCGTTCTACGACATGCTGGTGCGCAAATCCTTGCCAGAAATTGATGATTGGCTGGCAAACGCCAAGCTGCCTGCGGACATGAACCATTACCTGCGCCAGTTACCACGCCTGAGCGGTGCGCCTGACGTGCTGGAACAGGCTGCTACGGTGTTTGCCAACGCGCACGCCGACATCCGTGCTGCCCTCACCCACCTGCAAACTTTGGTGGCACGCATCCGCGCCAGCTTCCCAGCCTGCAACATTCATGTTGATCTGGCGGAACTGAGCGGCTATGACTACCACACCGGCATCGTGTACGGCATTTACACTCCCGGTATGGGTAGGGAAATTGCCCGTGGCGGGCGCTATGATGGCATCGGCGAAGCCTTTGGACGCAAACGCCCTGCCACCGGTTTCAGCACCGACTTGCGCACACTGGCAACATTCGCCCTGCAACAAGGCCAACCCAGCAGGCAAGCTAGCATCTTTGCGCCTGCCGATCAGAATACCAGTCTGGATGCCCTGATCCGTGAACTGCGCAGCCAGGGTAACACGGTGATCCGCGCACTGGATGGGCAAACCGATACGCCAGTAGCCTTGGGTTGCAACCAACAGATTGCACAGCACAACGGTCAGTGGACTGTGGTTGCTGTTTGACATTTGACTTACACATTGAGCATTGAGCGAGACTGACATGGGAAAATTCGTCGTTGTATTGGGCACGCAGTGGGGTGATGAAGGCAAAGGCAAGATCGTTGACCTGCTGACCGAAAACGCTTCCGCCGTGGTGCGTTTCCAGGGCGGGCATAACGCTGGTCATACATTGGTCATCAACGGTGAAAAAACCGTGCTGCACCTGGTGCCTTCCGGCATTTTACGCGAAGGCGTGGAGTGCATGATCGGCAACGGCGTGGTACTCGCTCCTGATGCTTTGTTGAAAGAAGTCGAAATGCTGGAAGCGCGGGGTGTGCCAGCGCGTAAACGCCTGAAAATTTCCGAGGCTTGCCAGTTGATCCTGCCTTACCACGTGGCTTTGGATGCGGCACGGGAAAAAGCCCGTGGCAAAAAAGCCATTGGCACCACCGGGCGTGGCATTGGCCCCGCTTACGAAGACAAGATTTCCCGCCGTGGCCTGCGGGTGGGCGACCTGCTCAACCCGGAACAGTTTGAAACCAAGCTGCGCAGCATCATGGAATACCACAACTTCGCACTGGTGAACTACTTCAAGTGTGACCCGGTTGACCCGGATGCGGTGCTGGCAGAAGCGATGCGCATGGCAGAAATCATCAAACCGATGATTACCGACATCCCGCACCGTTTGTCAGAACTGCGCAAGGCAGGCAAAGATGTGATGCTGGAAGGTGCACAAGGCACGCTGCTGGACATCGACCACGGCACTTACCCGTATGTGACTTCTTCCAGCACCACCGCTGGCGGCGCTTGCACCGGCTCCGGCATTGGCCCGCGCAACCTCGATTACATCCTCGGCATTACCAAAGCCTACACCACCCGTGTCGGTTCCGGCCCGTTCCCGACCGAGTTGTTTGATGACGTGGGTGCGTACATCGCCAAACAGGGCAACGAATTTGGTTCCACCACCGGGCGTCCGCGCCGTTGCGGCTGGTACGATGCGGTTTCGCTGCGTCGTGCCATGCACATCAACTCCATCAGCGGCCTGTGCATTACCAAGCTGGACGTGCTCGACGGGCTGGAAACCGTGCGCATCTGCACTGCCTACCAACTGGATGGCAAGATTATCGACGTACCGCCAGTGGATACCGATGCATTTGAGCGTTGCGAGCCGGTTTATGAAGACATGCCGGGCTGGACGGAATCCACTTTCGGCGCAACCAGCTACGACGCATTGCCAGCCAATGCCAAGGCTTACCTGAAGCGTCTGGAAGAAGTGGTGGAAACGCCGATTGACATTATTTCCACCGGGCCTGACCGCGACCAGACCATCATCCTGCGTGACCCTTACGCGGCGTGAAGAACCCCTCACCCCCTGCCCCTCTCCCTCAAGGGGAGAGGGGAGTAGAGATTGACCTAGTTCGCCGGTTTGGGGGAGTTGTTCGCATCTATGGTGAGGCGGCGTTTGCCCGCTTCACCGCCTCCCATGTTTGTGTCATTGGTGTTGGTGGTGTCGGTTCCTGGGCGGTGGAAGCGCTGGCTCGCAGTGGTATCGGCACACTGACCCTGATCGACCTCGACAATGTGGCAGAATCCAATATCAACCGCCAGCTTCCCGCTCTCGGCAGCACGATCGGGCGTGCCAAGGTCGAGGTACTGAAAGAGCGTTGCCTCGACATCAACCCTACCTGCCAAATCCACACCATTGAAGATTTCGTTGAACAAGATAACCTTGCCGACCTGATCCGCCCCGAATTTGATTACGTGCTGGATTGCATCGACAATTTCCGTGTCAAGGCAGCCCTCGCCGCACATTGCCGCCGCAACAAAGTCCGCCTGATCATGCTGGGTGGTGCAGGTGGGCAAAAAGACCCGACCAAAATCCGCCTTTCTGACTTGAGTCGTACCCTGCAAGACCGGCTATTGGCGCGGGTACGCAAGGAGTTGCGCCAGAACTATGGCTTCAGCCAGAACCCGAAACGGCGCTTTGACATCCCGGCAGTGTGGTCGGAGGAAGCCATGATCCTGCCGGAAAGTGGCCCTGCCTGTGACCTCAGTTGTGCGGGGGGAATCGGTTCCATCACGACCGTGACCGCCAGCTTTGCCCTGGTAGCGGTCAGTCATGTACTGAACAAGCTGTCAAACCTATCTATCAGTTAATCCCACATCAGGCGATCAAGCGCTTCCACCAGAGCCAACGGTGGTTTATGCAGGAAAACCCCAGAGGTCGGGCTGGCAGGCTGCATTCCCCGCAAAAACAGGTACAGAACCCCGCCGACATGCGTATCCCAGGCATAATCCGGCAGTCGTGAACGCAGGTAACGATGTAATGCCAGACAATAGATCAGGTATTGCAGGTAATAATGGTGCTCCGCGATGGCCTGCTGTATCGCTGCCTGAGTGTAGTCTGTAGCTTCTGCCCCCAGCTCGTTGGACTTGTAGTCAACAATGTAATACTGTCCAACAGCTTCAAACACCAGGTCGATAAAACCTTTCATATAACCCGTCAACTGGCTGAATTTCAACTTGTCGATGGCAGCATGGATGTCTTCCCATGTCACAGGCAAGTGCTGATGCAAGACTGCCTGCAACGCCTTGAGCCGCAGCTTTGCCACCGGGAAATAAAACTCCAGTTCATCCAGACGCTGCTCTTTACCCAACATTGCCAGCGTCAGGTTGGAAGCAGCCAGCAACGGCGTGTGCAAGGCATTATCCAGCAAATGTTCTGCTGCCCCCAGCCAGCGTTCTGCCAGCCCATGCCGCTGCAAGGCAGGCAGCAACACACCGTCCCGTTGCTCGCCCACTGCCTGCCGGAAATCCAGTTCTTCCAGCATCTTGTGCAGGCAACTACCCGCCAGTGCTCCACGTGGAAAGGCAGTACGTGCCAGTTCATGTGCTACCGGCGTTTGCCAAACCAGCGTGTCATAATCGGGCTGTTCATCATGCCTGCCAGCCACCAGCCCACTGAAACTGCCAACACGCGGCACGGGGGGCAAACGGTGGTCAAAATGGCGGAACTGCATGTCCAGACGTTCGACAGATGGCTGGTAACGGGTACAAACCATCGTATCCGGTAATGGCGTGTGACTGATACGTCCGGCAGAATTCTCTACAATAGCCTGCAAACGCTGGTGCATAAGCTGCTGGCGTTCTTCCGGCGGCATTCCATCCTTGCGCAACTTGCCCAGCAGCTCTTGGGCGTTGGGCAAATCTCCGAACAACAGCCAGCCCAGGGCTGAATAATAATCGAACGTGTTAATACGCCCGCTGACCAGCACAATCGTACAATGGTATTTGGCGCGGGTAACAGCCACATACAACAGGCGCAGGGCTTCAGCTTTTTCCGCTGCGGCTGCCGCCCGTTTTTCCTCATCCAGTGCCAGCATCTGTGCCTGCAAACAGGATGCACCACTCGCCGGGTCAAACCAGCTAAACCAGGCAGGCGGGCTTTTGGGATCACGTTCCAGCCACAGGTAAGGGCAATACACGATACCGTATTCCAACCCCTTGCTTTTGTGGATAGTGACGATCTGCACCAGGTTTTCATCACTTTCCAGGCGTAACTGGTGGGTTTCATCCTTGAGGGCAGCTTCGGCTTTTTGCTGCAACCAGCGGATCAGGGCGTGCATCCCGTGCCCCTGCAAACGGCCTTCGGTATGTACTAGTTCGGCAAGGTGCAACAGGTTGGTCAGGCGGCGTTCCCCATCTGCCAGTACCAGCAAGTGTGCATACAAGTCGCGTTGCAACAGCATTTGCCGGAACATCGGCATGAAACCCTGCGAATGCCACAGCTTGTGCCAGGCGTGGAAAGTTTCCAGTTCTGTTTCCAGCATGTCCGGCTGTTCATCCAGCGCAGACAGATGAGCCGCATCGCAAGCAAACAGTTCCGTCACCAGTGCCTGTTTCAGCGCAGTTTCATTACCCGGCTCGGCGATGGCTCGCAATACGGCTCGCAATTCGCTG
Organism: Thiothrix sp. UBA5583; assembly: GCA_002425225.1. Classification (GTDB taxonomy): domain Bacteria; phylum Pseudomonadota; class Gammaproteobacteria; order Thiotrichales; family Thiotrichaceae; genus Thiothrix; species Thiothrix moscowensis. The sequence continues at coordinate 83,301 of DILV01000003.1, read as the reverse complement.
GCTTCACGGCTGGCAAACACGTTATCGGTGGATTTCTGCACACTCGCAATGCCACGTTCCAGCAATGCCTGCTTGATACGCTGGCCTTGCTGGTTGGTGCGTACCAGTACGGCAATATCGTTGCTGCGGATTGAGCGGGAACCAATGCAAGCCTCCCCCGCCTGCGCAGCAGTCAGCAAGCGGGCGATGTCATTAGCCGTTGCTTCTGCTACCGCATCCTGCACTTGGGTGGCATTGCAGCCTTCCCCCAGCACATCCCAATCCCACAAGCGAATGGGAGTCATACCCTCTACCAGCAGCGCATCCTGCTCCCGCCCTGCCCTGACTGCTTCGTACTGGATAGCACTGCGGAACGGATCAGCCGATTGCCCGAACAACTGGTTCAGCCCCTGCAATACGTCATCATGTGAACGGAAATTGTGTCCCAGCGTGTAGCGGTGCTGTACGGCATTGGCAGCTTGCAGGTAGGTATAAATATCCGCCCCGCGGAAACCGTAAATGGCCTGTTTGGGGTCGCCCACATAAAACACCCGTTGTTCCGGGCCAGCCTGATAAATCCGCCCGAAAATTTCGTACTGGATCGGGTCAGTATCCTGAAACTCGTCAATCAGGGCGGCACGGTATTGTTCTGCCAGACGCAACGCCAGCCCATCGTGTTCCGCCAGCGCATGACGCAAATGCAGCAACAGATCATCAAAAGTCAGTATGCCGAGTTGCTGCTTGCGCCGGGGCAATTCCCGCCGCAAATGATGCAGTAATTGCAAGCGCAGGCTTTCCAGCGCCTGGGGCAACAATTCTGCCACGCACGCATAAACTTGCAGCAAGTCATCCATCGCCCTGAAAAAGGCGTGGTCGGGCGTTGGCTTGCCCTTGTTGGTCTTGGCTGCCAGCAAACGGTGGGTAAACTTTTCCAGAATCCCCAAACTGTCTTTCGGCATCACCTGCGTGCTGAACAGGTTTTCCAGCACCTCAAGCCAGCCAGCCAGTTTGTCCGCCTTGTATGCCTGCCCGTTTAGCACCTTGTTGCTGATGGCTTGCTGCAACAGCGTCATGATGCTGGCTTGCTCACTGTCCCACACACTGGCGCACGCCTGAAGCTGGGCAAGGAATGCAACCTGGCTTGCCTGAAACACCTCTGCTGTCACCAGTGGAATGCTTTCCTGTAAATACGGCTTGCCGATGAAATGGCGCACACTCGCCAGCAGTTTGTCAGGGGTCAACCCCTCCTGTTTCAGCAGACTCAAGTGCAAGGCATCAGGCGACAGAAAATGCTGATACCAGAACTGGTCGCTCAACTCGGTCAACAGGTCATCTTCATTGGCTACCAGCTCACTTTCAAACGGCAAATGGGCTTCAAACGCATTCTCCGCCAGTACCCGTTTGCAAAAACCGTGGATGGTGAAAATGGCGGCTTCATCGAAACTCACCAGCGCCAACTGCAAACGCTGGATGGCATCAGCCAAGGCCGTTTCCTGCAACAAGGCAGCGTAATCTTCCTCGTGGGCACGCCCTTCCAGAAACGCCAGCGCATCCGCCAGCCGTTTGCGGATACGGTCGCGCAACTCGGCGGTCGCAGCTTCGGTATAAGTTACGACCAGAATCTGGCTGACTGCCAGACCATGGCTTGCTACCAGCCGCAGGTACAACCAGGAAATCGTCCAGGTCTTGCCAGTTCCGGCACTGGCTTCGATCAGGTTACTGCCTGTCAGTGGGACAGTTTGGGCGTTAAGTGTCTGCATGGGCAAATCATCAAAAATTTTTTGAATTCCTGTCAACCGAATCTGTAACCAGTCGTTTTAGTTGTTAAGTTTGTGTTCAGCAACCCAATCAGGATGACGGGAAACTGCTCACAGCTTAATGCCTGGCAAAGGAAAGCGTCCGGCATTTTACCATCGTCATACAATAAACCCGTTAAGGAGAACCCCATGAAAAAGTTCATTCTCGCCCTGATGTCTGCTGCCATGCTGGCAAGTTCTGGTGCTGTTCTGGCTGGTGCTGCGCCCGCACCCACCCCGGAACCAGCTCCTGCACCTGCCCCGGCTCCTGCTCCTGAAGCCCCCAAAGTTGAGCAGCAGCCACAACAGCAGGCTCCACAGGCAGATGACAGCAAAGACGACAAAGCCGAAACGTCAGCCCCTGCTGCGGACACCCCAGCCGTAGAAACCCCTGCTGCCAACACTGCCCCTGCCGCAGAAGCCCCGGCTGACACTTCCGTCAAAGAAGATACCAAGGACAATGGCAAGAAAGACGGTGACAAATAAGCCCTGGGAAAGCACCCCTTAGTCCATCATAAAAATACATGAGAGCCCTTGGTTAACCCTTCCCATTGCGCCGGGAAGGGTTATTTTTTTCCGGCTCGCCTTGGTCAAACCTGACCCTTACCCTTAATTGCCGCAAGCTGTCAGCAGGTACACTATCCGGGAACAGGATCAGGGTGTGCACGCGACCATGACGGGTACGCAAGTTCAGCACACACAACCACGGATGCAGGAAACTGCTGTCGTCCAGCACCGCAAACACACTCCCGACAGGCGTGCGCAACAACCAGTTGTCGCTGGCATAAAAACGCGCATCCAGCACCGAACGGGGGTCAGTCCGCCACACATGCAAGCGCCAGAAATAGCCCACTGACAGCGCAACCGCCACCAGTAACAACAACTGACCCCACCACGGCATGGCAGGCATGAACATCACTACCAGCGCCGCCAACAAATGGCTTACCAGCAGAAATGCCCTTAAACGGCTGGAAACCTCCACAAGCAAATGCACGGGAGGCTGGGGATTCACCATCCGGCTTTAGCAGAGCAATCCGCGCAGCAAAGCGCGGGCATTAGCCATGCCAACCAGCAGGTTCTGCTGGATGTCATCCATCGTGATTTCTTCATCACTCTTGCCTGCTGCCCAGTTGGCAACCACCGAACAACTGGCGTAGCAAAGGTCAAGCTCACGCGCCAGCGAGGCTTCCGGCATGGCAGTCATGCCTACAATGTCACAACCATCACGTTCCAGCCGGGCGATTTCTGCGGCGGTTTCCAGACGTGGCCCCTGAGTAACGGCATAGGTTCCATGCGGCACTACATCCAGCCCTGCACACTTTGCTGCTGCCAGTAAGGCATTACGCATATCGGCACAATAAGGCCAGGAAAAATCAATATGGGTGACGTGGGTCAGACCTTCTTCAAAGTAGGTATGTGCACGCCCGTAGGTATAATCGACGAGCTGGTCAGGAATGACCAGGCGGGTTGGCTCCATTTCCGAGGTAATACCACCGACCGCCGCCACTGCCACCACTTTTTTTATACCCAGACTGTTCAACGCCCACAGATTCGCACGGTAGTTGATCTTGTGCGGTGGAATATTGTGTGTGTAACCATGCCGCGCCAGAAAGGCAATGCGCTTGCCTTCAATCATGCCATGCGTGATCGGGCCAGAAGGCTCGCCATAAGGTGTGTGTACTACTTCGCGGTGAATTACTTCCAGACCTTCAATTTGGGTCAGGCCGGTTCCACCGATCACGGCAAATTCGATTGTCATGTTCCTTTTCCTTTTTTATAAACCACGCACAGCGTAGATACCGTTGGCATTGCGCCAGTATTCCTTGTAATCCATGCCAAAGCCGAACACATAGCGGTCAGGCAATGGCAAGGCTGTGAAATCACAGGCAATGCCTTCCACCCGCCGCTCATGTTGTTTGTCAGCCAGTACTGCCACATGCACGGAGGCCGCACCCTGCTCTTCACACCAGTGGCGAATCTCGCGCAAGGTATAACCTTCATCCAGAATGTCATCCACCAACAGCACATGCCGCCCTGCCAAGGGTGTTTCCGGCTTGTGCAACCAGCTAATGGTACGGCTACCACTGGTTGCACCACGGTAACGGGTCGCGTGCAGATAATCCTGTTCCAGCGGAAAATCCAGCCGGGTCAACAGATGACCACTCATGATGACCCCGCCGTTCATAATGCACAGCACCAGCGGGTTTTTATCGCTGAGTGCCTGACTGATTTCTTGCGCCAATACATCCAGCGCCTCGGTGATCTGTGCTGCGGAAAACAGCAGATCGGCCTCATGCATGGCCTGAAGAGCCTGCTCAGGTGTAATTCCCATGTTCCTGTCCAGATATGAAACAAGGGCGTATTCTAACTTAAATTAAACAAAATGCATGAAACAGCGAAATTCAGTGTTCATACCCTTGCATTTTGACAATAAGAATATTAACATATGCTTATATTAAAGCATTATCCTTCTTAACCGCGCCGACGGGCGCACTTTCTCCGCTAGAGGTATACTTCATGAAACATACTAAAATTGCACTGATGGTGGCACTGCTCGCAGCTTCCGGCGTTGCTTCTGCAAACTTCTTCGACGGTTTCGACAACGGCAGTGGCACTGGCCAAGGCTACGGTTCCGGTCAAGGCAACACCAGCGGTTATGGTCAAGGCTACGGCACTGGCGCTGGCGATACCAGCGGCTGGGGTCGCGGTAAAGGCAACGCTGACGGCGAAATGGATTTCACCATCACTTTCAAAGGCAAAGGCAAATCCGACATGGATTCTGATGTCTATGGTCAAGGCCGTGGCGACGCAGCCAGCAACCTGCAAGGTAGTGGCTATGGCTACGGCAATGCCTACAACAACCTGTATGGCTACAGCAACAGCACCACTTCCGGTGGCAATCCTTGGGGCGGCAACCCATGGGGTGGTTACGGTATGCCTAACATGATGCAACAAGCGCCAATGATGCAAGCACCAACTGCACAGGCTCCTGCTGCTCAAGGCCAAGCGCAAGCACCTGCCATGATGCAACAGGCTCCGATGGGAATGCCTGGCTACGGCTACCCGATGATGATGGCTCCTGGCTACGGCTACTCCATGCAACAAGCGCCTAGCTTCGAGCAAATCCAAAAGCAAATGGAAATGCAACGCGCCCAAGCTGAAGCCTTCTTCAAGAAAATGGAAGAACAGCGTAAAGCCATGGCTGCTGCCCAGGAAAAAACCAACGCTGCTGCCCAAGCCGCTACACCAGCAGCTCCTGCACAAGCTGCCCCGGCCGCTGCTGCTCCAGCACAAGCACCTGCTGCTGAAGCTGCTCCAGCCGCTGCTGCCCCAGCGCAAGCACCTGCTGCTGCTCAATAATCAGCTCACGCTGATTGTTTGAGGAAAAAGGTCGGTATTAACCGGCCTTTTTTGTTGCCTCCACACACTCACGCACCAGTTCTGGTCCACGGTAAATAAACCCGCTGTAAACCTGTACCAGACTCGCTCCTGCATCCAGCTTGGCTTGCGCATCCTGCCCTGAGAGAATCCCCCCGACCCCAATAATCGGAATCTGGCTATCCATGTCTGCCCGAAACTGCCGAATCACCTCGGTTGCCCGCTGCGTCAATGGCTTGCCACTCAAACCGCCCTGTTCATCGGCATGGAGCAAACCCTGCACCGCTGACTTGTCCAGCGTGGTATTAGTGGCAATCAGCGCATCAATCTGCACGGTGGAAAATACCCCCGCCATGTCACGGATTTCCGCCTCGGTCAAATCCGGTGCAACCTTGATAGCTACTGGCACGTAACGCCCATGCTGCTGAACCAGTTTGCCCTGTTCTTCACGCAAGATTTCCAGCAAACGTTTCAGGTCATCACCGTATTGCAGCTTGCGCAAACCGGGGGTATTGGGTGAGGAAATATTGACGGTGATGTAATGGGCGTGCGAATAAGCCTTGCGAAGACCGATCAGGTAATCATCTGCGGCATTCTCCACCGCCGTATCGAAATTCTTGCCGATATTGATGCCGATAATGCCTTGGTAACTGGCCTTGCGCACATTCTCCAGCAGGTAATCAATGCCTTGGTTGTTGAAGCCCATGCGGTTGATGATGCCTTGTGCTTCCGGCAGGCGGAACAGGCGTGGCTTAGGGTTGCCGGGTTGCGGGCGCGGCGTGACCGTGCCAATTTCGATGAAACCGAAACCCAGTGCTGCCAGCGCATCAATATATTCACCGTTCTTGTCCAGACCGGCTGCCAAACCGACCGGATTGGGAAAGTCGATGCCCATTACCCGCACGGTTTTACCGGGCAATGCCTGTGACTTGCCCAGTGCGCCGAGTAAACCTGCCAGTTTGAGAGAGTTTAGGGCTAGATGGTGGGACGTTTCCGCAGGAAACAGGAAGAGCGCGTCACGCAGAAGCTTGTACACAAAAAAATCCCCGATTCGGAAAACCGGGGATTATAAGAGTTCTCGACAATTAGCGCATGTTTTCCAGCGCAGCGATGCGGTCTTCCAGTGGCGGGTGGGTCATGAAGACTTTACGCAAACCATCACCCAAACCACCAGCAATACCGAACGCTGCCATTTCACCCGGCAGGTCGTGTACCGCATGGGCGCTTTGCAGGCGTTTCAGCGCGTTGATCATTTTCTGACGCCCTGCCAAATCAGCACCTGCGATGTCCGCCTTGAATTCACGGTGACGGGAGAACCACATCACAATCGCGGTTGCCACAAAGCCAAGGAAGATTTCGGCAATGATCGAGCCGATGAAATAGCCCCAACCTGGGCCACTGCTTTCTTCATCACTGCTGCGGAAGAAGTTGTCCACCGCCAAACCGATCAGGCGGGCGAAAATGATCACGAAGGTGTTCAGCACGCCTTGCAGCAGGGTTTGAGTTACCATGTCACCGTTGGCAATGTGACCAATTTCATGCCCCAGTACTGCTTCGACTTCATCCGCTGTCATGTGATCCAACAAACCCTGGCTGACGGCTACCAGTGCATTGTTACGATTTGCACCTGTGGCAAACGCATTCGGGTCGGGGGAATAGAAAATACCTACTTCCGGCATCCCAATCCCGGATTTTTCGGCCTGACGGCGCACGGTTTCAACCAGCCAGCGCTCTTGTGCAGTTTGTGGGTTGTCAATGATTTGCACCCCCATGCTGCGCTTGGCCATCCATTTGGACATGAACAGGCTGATGAAAGCGCCGCCAAAACCAAACACCACCGCCATCATCAGGATACCGCCCATGCTGCCAGCGCTCATGTCGATGCCAAACAGCTTGCCGATAATTGTCATGGTGATAAACAACACTGCCATCACCGCAAAGTTGGTCAATGCCAACAGAATAATCCGCATCATGTTCCGTTAACCTCCGGGTTTCTTGTTTATGCCGTGAATATTAGGTTAGGTGTACAGGTATGCAAGTATTCCCTACTGATTGCCGCCTATTTCCAGACCGCTGACATTCTGGAAACCTTTTGGCAACAACTTGCCACGTTTGGCGCGTTCGCCACGGTATTCATCCAGTTCACTGCCCTTGATGGTCTTGAATTTTTTGCCAGAGTGAATGGTGATACTCGCCCCGGCAGGCAGAATGGCAGCAAATTGTAAGGTTTCCCCGGCAATGCCCAGATCGTCCTTTTTCAGGCTGATCAGCTTGTTACCCTTGCCTTTAGACAACACTGGCAAGTCCTGCAAACTGATCACCAGCAGGAAACCGGAAGATGACACCAAGACCAGCGTATCAGTTTCCACATGACTCACCAGCAAAGGCGGCAGGATAGCCACACCATCGCCTGCGGTCAGTGTCACCTTGCCGGACTTGTTGCGACTTTGCATGTCGGCAAGGGAACAGAGGAAACCGTAACCTTCCACCGATGCCAGCAAATACTGGTCAGTGTCTTTGCCCATTAGCGCGTACTGGAATTGCGCTCCGGCAGGTGGCGACAATTTCCCGGTAAGCGGTTCACCTTGCCCGCGTGCGGAAGGCAGGCCGTTGGCAGGGAGGGCATAGGTGCGCCCGCTGTTATCCATCAATACCACCAACTGGCTGGAACGCCCGCGTGCGGCGGTGAGGAAACCGTCACCCTGCTTGTAACTGAGGGTGATCGGGTCAATCTCGTGACCTTTGGCAGCACGAATCCAGCCCATTTTCGACACCACTACCGTGACTGGCTCGGAAGGCGTTAGCGCGGTTTCATCCAACACTTGCGCAGCGGCACGTTCCCTGAGCGGGGAACGGCGTTTATCACCGTAGAGCCTAGCGTCTTCCTGCAACTCCTGACGAATCAGCGCTGTCAGCCTGGTGTCAGAACCCAGCAATGACAACAATTCCTCGCGTTCTTGCTGAAGCTCGTCCTGCTCACCCCTAATTTTCATTTCCTCCAGCCGCGCGAGTTGACGCAGCTTGGTGTCGAGGATGTAATCAGCCTGAATCTCAGTCAGGTCGAAACGCTGCATCAGTACCGCTTTCGGCTCGTCTTCGGTACGAATGATGTGGATCACCTCATCCAGATTAAGGAAAGCTACCAGCAAACCTGCCAACAGGTGCAGGCGTTTTTCCACTTTGTCCAGTCGCCATTGCAGGCGGCGGGTAACAGTCTGGCGGCGGAAGGTCAGCCATTCGGAGAGGATGTGGCGCAAGTCCTTGACCTGCGGGCGACCGTTGAGGCCGATCATGTTCATGTTGACGCGGTAACTGCGTTCCAAATCGGTACTGGCGAACAGGTGCGACATCAGCATCTCAACATCGACGCGGTTGGAACGCGGCACAATCACTAGGCGCACCGGCTGTTCGTGGTCGGATTCATCACGCAGGTCTTCCACCAGCGGCAATTTTTTGGCTTGCATCTGCGCGGCAATCTGTTCCAGCACCTTGCTGCCCGATACCTGATACGGCAAGGCGGTGATTACAACATCACCGTCTTCCACTTCATAACGCGCTCGCATCTTGAAGGTGCCATTGCCTTTTTCGTAGAGGCTGATGAAATCAGTTGCCGGGGTGATTATTTCCGCTTCAGTGGGGAAATCAGGGGCGGGGATAAACTGGCACAATTCCGCCACGCTCGCGTCCGGGTGATCGAGCAGGTGGATGCAAGCCGTCACCACTTCGCGCAGGTTGTGGGGGGGAGTGTCGGTTGCCATCCCCACCGCGATGCCAGTTGCGCCATTCAGCAGCACATTCGGCAGGCGGGCGGGCAACACTACCGGCTCTTCCAGCGTGCCATCGAAGTTGGGTTGCCAGTTGACCGTACCCTGCCCCAATTCCTGCAACAGTACTTTGGCATAGGCAGTCAGGCGCGATTCGGTGTAACGCATGGCGGCGAAGGATTTCGGGTCGTCTTGCGAACCCCAGTTGCCTTGCCCATCCACCAAGGTGTAGCGGTAGGAAAACGGCTGCGCCATCAACACCATCGCTTCGTAGCAGGCCGAGTCGCCGTGCGGGTGGAATTTGCCGAGTACGTCACCGACGGTGCGGGCGGATTTTTTGTGTTTGGAAGCGGCGTTCAGACCGAGTTCCGACATGGCGTAGACGATGCGGCGTTGCACGGGCTTCAAGCCGTCGCCGAGGTGTGGCAGGGCGCGGTCGAGGATGACGTACATCGAGTAGTCGAGGTACGCCTTTTCGGTGTATTCCTGCAAGGGGAGGGTTTCGATGCCTTCGTAGTTCATGGGTGTCTCTTATTTTTGCTTTATGGCAGTAGCAGGTTTTCAAACGGCTGGTGATTCTTCCAGCGGTAAGTATTGAAATCACGCTGGTCAGTCGAGAGTATACGCCCATGCCCTAATGATTCAGCCAACAACACCATGGAAGCATCCGCTAAATCCATTGGCAGGTCGGCATATTTGACCATTAACTCGGCTGACCTTGCTAAATGTTGGCTAGTCAAAGGAAAAATGCTGAAGTCACCGCTACTGCCAATTTTCAAAAACTGTTCTACCGCAGGCATCCCCCGACGGCTCAGCAGCATGTAACAGGTTTCCGTAATGACAGGCCATGTTGTCACCAGATCATGGCGGCAGTTTGCCAAATAGCGCACAGCAACAGCGTGAAACTGGTCTTGGGGATTGATCAACGCCACCCAAAACCCCGTATCAGCGAGCAGGGAATTTTTCATTCAGATACTCTTGTACGTATTTTTTGTAATTGACCGAACCGTCTTCCGGGCCATTGCCGATACCTGCCAGCATTTTCAATATCCGCTGGTTTTTCTCCCACGCGCTCTGTTCTTGTTGCTGGAGTTTGTGGGCGAAGTACTGGTCAAGTGCCTCTTTGAGGATGTCAGTACGGTTTTTGTGTTCCTGTTGCTGGACGAGCATAAACTTGGCTTCGTAGCTGTCCTCCAGCCGTGCATTGATTCTCATGGGGGCATACTCCGCGTATGACAGGTCATACTGAAATGTTACAGAGGATGAGAACGGGGGACAAGACTTAATACCCCACCTTCCCCAAGTTATACAACGCCTGCTTCCCCGACGTGAGCGGCACGGCAATCCAGCAACCCGTCGGCGAACAACGGAAGTCGAAGTCCCAGACACCTGACCCACGCCCCCGTGCGGGATTCCAATCATCCGGCAAACGCAAACGGAACAGTTCGCTTTGCGTGTCCAAATCCCACAGCCGCACGGTCATGTCAGTGCTTACCGTTGCCAGTTGGCGGCTATCCGGGCTGAAAATGGCTTTCAACACCGTCTGTTCATGCCCGTTCAGGCGCAGGGGTGTGTCAGTGCCGCTGGTGGGGTAGACGCTGACGGTGGCTTCGCGCCCCATACTGGCGAGTTGCTTACCATCCGGGCTGAGGCTTGCCCACATCAATCTATCTGCCCCAATTGCAAGCGTTTGGGGAGTAGGTGGTTGAGCATCTAAATCCCAAAGTTTAATGGCAAAATCTTTGAATCCGGCACTCAGTAAATATTGTCCTGTAGGATCGAAACTGACTGAGGCAACGCCATCAGAACTTCCCGATGGGTGTGCGTCCAACAACTGCGGCTTCCCCTCACCCACCAGATCAAACAAGCCGATGCGCCCGTCATAGCTGGCAGTGGCGAGTTGGGAATCGTCGGGGGAGAAAGCGACGGCATGGACAGCACGCTTATGCTCACTCAAGGTCTTTTCCAGTTGCAGGGAAAAACCGTCATCCTCATGGACTGACCAGACTTTGACGACACCATCCAAATCACTGGAAGCTAGGCGAGAGCCATCATGGTTAAAAGCCAAACGAATCAACCGAGCTTTATGTGCTTCCGTCATTTCAGATAATAACGCTACTTTCCCCTCCTGATTAGGCAAAGCATAAACCCGCAAGCTGCCATCATTGAACCCAACGACCACCGTTTTGCCATCAGGGGAAATCGCACTAGGCGTTGGTTCATTGGGTAGATCAACCAACCATTGCCCCGGCAACTCCCCACCCCAGCGTTTCACCGTGCCATCATTGCTGACACTGTACAGCAGCACGCTTGCTTGCTCCTGCCACAATGCCAAACCGCCCACTGTTGCCGTATGCCCTTGCAGGATGCGCCGGGTAATGCCGGTTGCCACATCCCACAGGCGGATGGTGTTGTCGCGACTGGCAGAAGCCAGCAGCCCGTCAGGCAGGAATTGCAAGCCAAATACCATGTTCTGATGCCCTTTGAGCGGATTACCGATTTGCTCTCCTGTTTCGGCATTCCACAATAAAATGGTGTTGTCGTAGTTTGAACTTGCCAGTTTTTTTCCATCCTGACTGAATGCAACACCTCTGCGTCCTTGTAGCTGATGGGTTTCTTTCCCGCTTTCCCAATCCCACAAACGCACACTATTGTCATAAGACGCACTGGCAAGCCGCTCCCCGTCCGGGCTAAAAGCCAAACCACGTCCATCAGCAATCCTCTGGCTATGCCCTTCCAACACCCGCAACAACTTCGGCGAAGTGCCTTTCCCCTGCGAAGAAACCCCCTCTAACTCCCCCTTATCAGGGGGAGAACCGTCTTGCCCCTCCCCTGACAAGGGGAGGCTGGGAGGGGTTTCTTTCACCTCCCACAAGCGAATCTTGCCATCATCATGCCCACTCGCCAGCACCTTGCCATCCGGGGTCAACGCCAGTGCACCCACACTACCTGCCTCAACCTGCCACTGCTGCAACACCTTGGCGGCTTGCCCCGCCTGCGGCAATGCCCAGCGGATAATCTGCCCATCGTCACCGCCGGAAAACAGCCAAGGTTGGGTAGGGTGGAAAACAATATCCCACACTGTACCGTTACGGCCTGCGCTTGGATCATGCCCCTCCAGCTTCTGCACCAGCTCGCCGCTCGCCCGTTCAAACAGTGCTACCGTGCCGCGCTCGCCGGAGGCTGCCAGCCAATGCCCGTCCGGGCTGATGGCAACATCGCCAGCCAATGCTGGCAAAGGCTGGTCGCCATCCTGCAAGGTGGCTTGCGCTGCCCCGCCCATCATGGCGGTATAGCCCGCCAGCAGGTCGCGGGCATGGCGGCGCGGCGCGGGGATGTCCGCATCCAGCGGGCGGGTGCTTTCCAGCTTGGTGGCAGTCGCCGCGAAATCTTCCACCTTGGTCAGCAGTGAGGCATGGGTCAAGGTCGAGTCGAACAGGCTCTCGGTACGCGCCTGCTCAGTCTTGCGCACCTGCACGGTCTGTTGCTCGGCACGGTTACGCTCAATCGCCCCCCACACCGCCAAGCCCGCTGCAATCAGCAAACCCACCAACGCCAAGCCAAACCGCCGCCGTGCCTGCGTCAATTCCGCCTTGCGCCGCGCCTCCTCCGCCTCGCGGACACGCTGCTCCTCCGCTTCACTCTCGCTGAGGAACTGCATTGCCAAGGTGAAATTGTGGTACTCCGAAACATTCCCCCCCATCCCCAGCCCTTCCCCCGCAAGGGGGGCAGGGAGCGAAGAGGAAGACGCAGCAGCAGTAGAAGGAAGTATCTCTTGTTCCTTCCCCCCTTGCGGGGGAAGGTTAGGATGGGGGGGAGAGACGGAGGAATCTGCCGCAGGCGCATACCTCCCCGCCCAAGCCCCATTCGGCTGCGTCTTCTCCCGCCACTCCCGCGCCACCGCCAAATCCGTACCGCGCCACAATTCGCCACGCCCACCCGCATGACGCTGCGCCCCCTCCAGCAGCCGCAAATACAGCGCCGCCTTGTCGCCTTCCGCCGCCACCCAGTCTTGCAGCCGCTGCCACTGGCGGATCAGGCTTTCATGGCTAATATCCAGCACCGTATCCGCCGTCAACGCCACTTGCGGCGGCGGCATCAGGAAATTGCGCCCCGGCTGGCGGAAGGTATCGACAATGCGCGTCAGGGTCGGCAATTCCACCCCAGTCATATCCAGCAACGCCTGCACCTTGAGCGGACGGCGGATGTCCTGCCCATCCTTGCTGCGTTCGGTGAGGGCGCGAAACATCGCTTCAGCAACCGCTTGCCCGTCAGCATCCAACTCCTGCCAAGCCTGTTCCGCGTGGTCATTCAACGCCCCGCGCAAGCCCCTCAAGCCCCGGTATTCGTCGAGCGTGAGGATTTTATCCGCGTCGTTTTCCCACAGCCGCATCAGCGCGTGCTGCAACAGCGGCAACTGGTCAGGGTCATTACCCGCCTCATTCAACAGGTGATTTGCCAGCGCATCTTCCACCGACCCACCAAACAATTGCGCAGGCAAGCTAATCGCATCGCGCAACTGTTCCCGCGACAAACGCGGCGTGAGGTACAGCCCGGCGTTGATCGCCTCCGGCAAGCCGTGGAATTCCGCCGCCGCCCCCAAAAAGTCGGAACGCATGGTGATAACCACGTACACATCCGGGTGGGTGCAAGCCTCCAACAACAGCGCGACGAAAGCCGCCGCCTGATTTTCCTCCTGCTCCCGAAAACGGAACATTTCCTCAAACTGGTCAACCAGCAGCAACAGGCGCGTGCCAGCGGGTAGCGGCGCGTGGGTGAGGATTTCGTGCAAGCTGCGCGAGCCACGGCGTAACTCTGCTGCTAAGGCTGCTGGCGCAGCCTTTCCCCCCTTCCCCAACCCTTCCCCCGCAAGGGGGGCAGGGAGCGAAGAAGGGATCACCTCTTGTTCCTTTCCCCCTTGCGGGGGAAGGTTAGGATGGGGGGAACTCCCCTGCGCCGCCACAAATACCTTATCCGCCAGCAACCCTTCCGCCAGCCGCACAAACGGCTGATCACCGGGGCACATCTCGGCAATCGCCCAGCGCGAACCGACTTCGCCCATGTAGCCTTTTTCCAGCCCCGGCAACAAACCCGCTTTCACCAGCGAGGATTTACCGCTGCCGGATGCGCCCAGCACCGCAAGGAAATGGTGCTGCTTAAGCCGAGCCAGCAAATCATCGACCTGTTGCTGCCGCCCAAAGAAAATGCGCGATTCGTAACGTTCAAACGCCCGCAAACCGGGGTATGGCTGGAGTTTAGGGCGGCTCATGCTTCCACCTCCGCCAGAAACTGCTCAAGGCAGTGTTGGTCGAAATCACCCTGACACACCAACGGTTTCACACCGGGCGGGATGAAATACAACTCCTCCGCATCGTCCCCCTGACACAGCAGGATCGGCGGCTTGGTATCACGCTGCAAGGTCTGTACCTTGGCTTCCGACAAGTAATCTTCCACCAGTTCGGCGGGCGCTTTGTGGTACACCAACAGCAATACATCACAGCACTGGTAGCCACGTTCAATGCTTTTGCGGATACGCTCCGGCTCACCCTGATAGCGTGGCAAAGCAATGCCGTAACCGCGTTTCTGCAAGTTTTTCGCCACCTCCCTTGCCCGTTCAAAGTCATCCTGACTGGCGTGGACAAACACCATTTGTTCCCCGCTCACTCTGGGTGTTTCCTCATCGGGCGGCTTGGGTTTAGGCAACACCGCTTCGCGCACCATGCGGATGAAATCTGCCAACGGTGCAGCAATCACGGTTTTACCTTCCAGCAACTTGCGCTGTTCCTCCGGCACATGCCCGCCCGCGTAATCGAGTTTGGGGTCGCGCCATTGCAGGATCGGCTTTTTCGCCACCTCGGCGGTAAAATGCTGGTTACAGGGAATGCCCATCGTGTAGTGTGCATCAAGCAATTGCACAAAATGCGAACATTGCGCCAGATTCGCGTCGATATGTGGGTCGGGTGTATTGGCAGCAGGCAAGGTTGCAATCCCAAACTGCTTCAACTCGCTGATCAGGTTGGAACGTTGGCTATACAAGGGGTAATCCACTGGCGCAACATACACCGTGGCTTTGGGTGGTTCGGGGGGCTGGGCGGTGCTGGTTTGCAGGGTTTTCAGTGTATTGGCAAGATCGTGTGACAAATCCACCAGCCGTTCGTAATAAACACTATCCGTAGCTTGCGGCACGGGGTAGCCCAATTGCCTCACCCGGTCTTTGTCTGTCACGCGCCAAAACGGGTAATTGAGCAAATCCTGCATGACTGACGGCTTGTCTTCCTGCCTGAAACGTTCCAACTCGACCACGAAAATGCGCCCTTTGACATCCGGGTGGCTTTGCAAAAACAACTCCAGCTCTTTCTGACACCAAGGCGAAGCCAGCCAGCCGGTGGAAAACAGAATCACCAACGTATTTGCTTGCGTCACCTGCTGCTCTATTTCCGGCGTGACCGCATCATTACCCTGCAAGCGGAAATCCTTCCAGAAATGGTAATTGTCCTTGCGCCCCATGCGCCGGTTTAACTCGCCGCGCAAATCGTTGGTGAAATGCGTAATCCAACCCTGTTGCTGATTGGCAACCGGCTGATCATCGACATGAGCAAAGCTGACGAAAATATCTGCAATATTCGGCACGAGCAAGCATCCCCTGACGAGTTGTTAACACCCTCAAGGAATATAGCCTGAATATGGAGAATTGTTAATCCTTATGTACAACCGAAATTTGTTGCGTTCAAAAACGCCCAGATGAGGTAAAAATAAAAAAAGCCCTTGCAGATTGCGGCCTGCAAGGGCTTTTTGATATTTCATGACACAGCATGAAATTAGATGATGGCGGAGAGCGAGGGATTCGAACCCCCGGAGGTTTAACCCTCAACGGTTTTCAAGACCGCCGCCTTCGACCACTCGACCAGCTCTCCGAAGGTGGCATAGCGTAATCAAAATCACGCCCGATTTCCAGCATTTTTTCAATGCGACTAGCAGGTTTCTGTCTGTCAGGCGATTAGCGGCTGTGTTAGAATCCGCGCTTTGCATTGCCCGATGAGACAGGCTTTAATGGATTCAAACAAACCTTCCCTGACCTATCGTGATGCCGGTGTTGATATTGATGCTGGCAACAATCTGGTTGAACGGATCAAACCCCTTGCCCAACGCACCAAACGCCCCGAAATGCTGGGTGGTCTGGGTGGCTTTGGCGCACTGATGTCAATTCCTTCCCACTATAAACAGCCCATTTTGGTATCCGGCACGGATGGTGTTGGTACCAAGCTGAAACTGGCACTGGATACCGGCATCTACGACACCATCGGTATTGACCTGGTAGCCATGTGTGTCAACGACATCGTTGTCAGTGGTGCAGAACCCCTGTTTTTCCTCGATTACTATGCAACCGGCAAACTGGATGTTGAAATTGCATCCCAGGTCATCAGCGGCATCGCCGAAGGTTGCTTGCAGGCAGGTGCTGCGTTGGCTGGCGGGGAAACTGCCGAAATGCCCGGCATGTATCACGGCGAAGATTTCGACCTGGCCGGTTTCTGCGTCGGTGTAGTTGAACGCGACAAAATTCTGGATCATGCACGGGTACATCGTAACGACGTACTGATTGGTCTGGCATCATCCGGCCCGCATTCCAACGGCTATTCCCTGATCCGCAAAATTCTGGAAGTCAGCGGCGAACCACTGGATACGCCATTCGGTGAATCCACTCTCGGGCGGACACTGCTGGAACCCACCCGCATCTATGTCAAAGCCATCCTCAATCTGTTACGCCGTCATGACATCCACGCTCTGGCACACATTACCGGTGGTGGCATTACCGAAAACCTGCCGCGTGTCCTTCCATCCCGTACCAAGGCAAAAATCAACCTGGGTAGTTGGGAACGCCCTGCGATTTTCAACTGGTTGCAGGAAAAAGGCGGTGTGACTGATGATGAAATGCTGCGTACCTTCAACTGTGGCCTTGGCATGATCCTGGTCGTCCCGGCTGAACAGGCTGAAGACATCATTACGGCTTGCCGTCTGGAAAATATCCGTGCATGGCAAATCGGCAACATGGATACATCTGATTCTGACACACCTTTTGTCCAGTATGCCGACTGAAACCCAAACAGCACTGCCCGCCGTGGTAGTGCTGATTTCCGGCAATGGCAGCAACCTGCAAGTTCTGATTGATGCCGTTCAAACCGGGCGTGTCCATGCTCGCATTGCCGCCGTCATCAGCAACCGCCCGGATGCCTACGGCCTGCAACGCGCTACCGCTGCCGGTATTCCAGCCGAAATGCTGGATCATACCTGTTTCGACAGCCGCGAAGCCTTCGATCAAGCACTACAGGAACGGATCGACAGCTTCCAGCCTGATCTAGTGGTGCTAGCCGGTTTTATGCGCATCCTCACCCCCGCATTTGTTACCCATTACACTGGGCGGATGCTGAATATTCACCCATCCCTGTTACCGCTGTACAAAGGCATCCATACCCACCGCCGGGTGCTGGAAGACGGTGGCAGCGAACACGGTGTCAGCGTACATTTCGTCACCCCGGAACTGGATGGTGGCCCGGTGATCATGCAGGCCAAAGTGCCGGTGTTACCCAGCGATACTGAAGAAAGTCTGGCGCAACGGGTACATGTGCAGGAACACGTCATTTATCCGCGCGTAGTGAAGTGGTTTGTGGAAGGCCGGTTGAAACTGGTAAACAATCAGGTGGTACTGGACGGGAGCGTGTTGACACACCCCGCCCTGCATATGGCTTAACCGAAGTGGCAAACGTAGTGCAAATCTTCCAGCGTCTCGATGTCGAAGGAAGAATTGCCAGCCACATCAAATGACTGACCACCGGCATACTCTACCCACTCGTCACTACCAGCCATGCGCACCCGGCAACGGCCTTGCAGCAACTCCATGATTTCCGGCGCACCGGTATTGAATTTCAGGCTGGAAGGCAAGATAACACCTACGCTCTTGCGCGTGCCATCTGCCAGCGTCACGGTATGGCTGACGCATTTACCATCAAAATACACATTGGCAGTTTTATTGACGCTAACATTTTCAAACTGACTCATAAACTTCCTTTAAGCTGAGGGGTAAATCACTGACCAGCAATGGTCATTTTATCAATCAAAACCGAACCGGTACGGATACTGCCGCGCTCGTCTACATCGTCACCAATGCCGACAATGCCCCGGAACATGTCTTTCAGATTTCCGGCGATGGTCACTTCCTCCACCGGGTGTACGATCATGCCGTCTTCAACCCAATAGCCGACCGCACCGCGCGAATAATCACCGGTAATGCTGTTGATGCCATGCCCGATTAGCTCTGTCACCAGCAAACCCGTTCCCATTTGCTGAAGCAGGTCAACAAAGCTCACTCCGGTATCTGCCAGCAACAGGTTGCTCGCGCCGCTGGCACTGCCGGTAGACTTCATGCCCAGCTTGCGGGCGCTGTAACTGCCGAGGAAATAATCCTGAATCACCCCATCCTTCACAATGTCGCGCTGGCGAGTTGCCACACCCTCACCATCATAGGAACGACTTCCCAACCCCTGACGGATGAATGGGTCTTCGTACAGGTGTACAAATTCCGGGAACACCTGCTGCCCCAGTGAATTCAGCAGAAAGCTAGCTTTGCGGTACTGGGAGCCACCACTGATAGCACCGACTAGACTACCCATCAAACCACGCGCCATTTGCGGGGAAAACAGCACGGGTGCTTCGCGGGTCGACAGGGAGCGTGCGTGCAGACGGCGCAAGGCACGCTGGGCGGCTTCCGCCCCCACCGTATCGGCTGAATCCAGATAGCCCGGTACGCGCGAAACGCTATACCAGTAATCGCGCTGCATGGAGTCGCCATCCTGCGCCACCACCGCACAACTCAGGGAATGGCGAGTGCTGTGGCGGATGCCCATGAACTCATGGCTATTGGCATACAGGCTCAAACCGGCGTAACTATCGACGGAAGCGCCTTCGCTGTTAGTAATGCGCTGGTCATGTTCACGCGCCACACTTTCGGCTTGGAGCGCCATTTCCACCGCCATTTCAGCGTCCAGTTCCCAAGGGTGGTACAAATCCAGCTTGGGGAATACAGTAGCCATCTGTTCCGGGTCAGCCAGACCGTTGAATTCGTCTTCCGAGGTGTAGCGGGCAATACGGCAAGCGGCATCCAGCGTATCTTCCACTGCCTGGCGGGAAAAATCGCCCGTGGATGCAAAGCCTTTGCGGTGGCCGAAATACACGGTGATGTTGATGCCTTGGTCGCGGTGGTATTGCAGCTTGTCCACCTGCCCCATACGCACTTCCACTGACAAGCCTGTACCTTTGTCGATGTCCAGTTCAGCAGCAGTCGCACCTTTGGCTTTGGCAGCTTCCAGCACGCGCTCAGCCATCGCCTGAAATTCGGTAGCTGTATCGAAACGGTTTTCCAACTCAATCATTGTTCTATTCCTTTATGCTGTCGCAGTTCCACCGACGGTCAGGCCATCGACCCGCAGGGTTGGCTGACCAACGCCGACAGGCACACTTTGTCCGTCCTTGCCGCACACGCCGATACCGGTGTCGAGTTGCAGGTCATTGCCGACCATGCTGACGCGAGTGAGAACATCCGGGCCATTGCCGATGAGTGTCGCATTCTTGAGCGGTTTGCCCAGCTTGCCGTTTTCAATCACATAGGCTTCGGACGCGGAGAACACGAATTTGCCGGAGGTGATGTCGACCTGCCCACCGGAGAAGTTGACGGCGTAAATACCCTTGTCAACCGAGGCAATGATTTCTTCCGCTGCGTAATTGCCCGCCTGCATGTAGGTATTGGTCATGCGCGGCATCGGCAAATGCGCATAGGACTGACGACGCCCATTGCCGGTAGAGCGGGTATTCATCAGGGCAGCATTCTGGCGGTCAAACAGATAGCCTTTGAGGATGCCGTCTTCGATCAGGGTGGTGCACTGGGTTTCTGTGCCTTCGTCATCCACGCTCAGGGAACCACGACGCTGGCTCAGTGTGCCATCATCCACCACGGTAATGCCTTTGGCGGCGACCTGTTCACCGATGCGCCCGGCGAAAGCGGACGTGCCCTTGCGGTTGAAATCGCCTTCCAGACCGTGACCGATGGCTTCGTGCAGCAGCACACCCGGCCAGCCATTGCCCAGCACCACGGTCATGCTGCCTGCCGGTGCGGCTTCGGCATCCAGATTGATCAGTGCCTTGCGCACGGCTTCTTCGGCGTATTCCTGCGCCTTGTTGCCATTGGTGAAGAAATCGAGGTTGAAGCGCCCGCCACCGCCCGCCGTCGCGCTTTCAGTCTGCCCGTTGCGCTCGACGATGACGGAAACGTTGGTGCGTACCAGAGGACGCACATCAGCGGTCATGCGCCCGCTTTCATCCACGATCAGGATGATTTCATGCACAGCAACCATGTTTGCCATGACTTGTTGTACATACGGGCTGGTAGCGCGGGCAATGCTGTCGATCTGTTGCAGGAAGGCGATCTTGTCAGATTCGCTGAGAGAGGCCAGTGGATCATCCATGCCATACAAGGCGCGGGAAGGTGCGTTCACTTTCCAAGCATTCACGGAACCGGATTGCCCAGCACGGCTGATGGCGCTGGCAGCCCTGGCGGATTCCAGCAGTGCAGGCAGGCTGATTTCACCGCTGTAGGCAAAACCGGTCTGTTCACCACAAACAGCTCGCACACCGACACCCTGTTCGATGCTGTAGCTGCCGCTTTTGATGATGCCTTCTTCTAACCCCCACGATTCGTAACGGGCAGACTGGAAATACAAATCTGCCAGCGTCGTATCCTGACGCAGCAAATGGCTGAAAACCTGTTCAAGATGCTGGTCGCTCAGACCCGTTGACGTCAAAAACGTCTCACGAGCCAATTCGATTGCCTGTTTCATGTTTTTCCTTAACGTTTAGCCAATCATGATTGAATACTTTCCGGGCAACGGTGCGATAGTACCGGGAAGGTCTTGCGGGTTTGTTCCTGGGCAGCAAGCTCAATCTCGGCAATGACTACCCCTGTTCCCCGTTCCTGCACGCCACGGATGCGCCCCCAATAGTCGATGATCATGCTGTGCCCATAAGTTGTCCTGCCGTTAACATGATACCCACCCTGTCCCGGCGCAATCACGTAACACAGGTTTTCAATGGCACGCGCCCGTAACAACGCTTCCCAATGTGCATTGCCGGTCAGTTCCGTGAAGGCAGAAGGAATCACCAGAATCTGTGCCCCTCTGGCTGACAAACGCCGGTACAATTCGGGGAAACGCAGATCGTAACAAACCGACATACCCAACTTGCCAAACGGGGTATCGACTACAATGGCTTCGTGTCCCGGCACAGTTGTGTCACTTTCCGTATAGACTTCCTGATTCTCGCTCAGCAGCACATCGAACAGATGGATTTTGTCATAACGCGCAACCGCTTCACCCTTGTCATTGTACAGAATGGAAGCAGCATAAGCCCGACCTGGATCATCAGATCGTATCGGAATGGTACCTGCGACAATCCAGACACCGTGTTTTTTTGCCTGTTGACTGATAAATGCCTGAATCGGCCCTTCGCCGAACGTTTCCGCAATGGCTACCCGGTCAGCTTCATTGGCTCCCATCATGGCGAAGGTTTCAGGCAATACCACCAGTTTGGCAGAACGCTCTGCTGCTTCCTTTATCAGTCGTCCTGCTTCCATCAGGTTTGCCTGCACTTGCGGGCCTGAAGCCATCTGGATTGCAGCCATCAATGTCATGAACACCTCCCCGTTTGTGTTTTACAACAAATACCTTGCCATTGTCTGTTCACTGCAACAAAACATCAACATCCGTAGCGCCGGGCGATGCTTTTATTTCAGCAATATCAGGTTTTACCCACGAGCCTGTTACCCGGTAACGAAAACCGCCAGACGACTTCAGTTTGTCTTCTGCCGGTTTCTCTGTTACCGAATTGAACAGTAGCATGGCTGCCCCGCCCCCCAATCCACCAACGGCAGCACCCACTAACGGTAATGCCGAATTCAGATTAGGCATAATGGTAACGGTCTGGTTGTGGGTTTTGCGGACAAGATCAGTACTGCCCTGAATACCCGCAACCAGAATGGCTGCTTTGATAATGGTATTACGGGTTGTCAGGACACCGTGTTCTAGCCGGAAAGTCCCACTGATTTCATCAAAGGCTACACCTTTACCCGTCATGTCACGAAAATCCATTGACAGGCGGCTGGGTAAACGCTGCACATCCAACAAACCCAGCAAACGTCCCAGCCCCGGTTCTACTTCGGTGAGGCTGCCACTGGTCAGCCGGGCGCTAATGTCACCTTCCAGTTTTGGCAAGGCAAAATTAAAGGGTGCGCCAATCCATCCCAGGCTGGCATTTGCTGTCAGTGCTCCACCTTTCAAACCTGCCGGGCTTCCCTGCTCTTCCAGCAAACGTCCCGGCTCTGGAATATTTGCTGTAGCTACCAGTTCCGTGCGTGATACGCCATCCCTGTCTTCATACCAGCGTCCCTGTTTGGCAAGCAGGATCAGCAAAGGATTCCTGATTTCCAGTGTTTCAATCTGCAAGTCATTGCGGGACTTGTTCATGTTGAGGATCAGTTGCTGGATAGGAAAATCCCCTTTGCGGCAAGCCAGACAGGAAAAGCGCATGGAGGGGAAACCCTTGGGTGACAAACCTTTGCCAGAATCCTTGCCTCCCGCAGACAAGCCACGATTCAGCTTGTCGAGATCAATGTCGGTCAGGTCAAGGTTAGCCCTGCCACTTCCCGGTGTGCGCAGGGGCAAGTGCAGGTTTGCCTGGGCTTTTTCAGCCCGCAGGTGTGCCTGCATAATGTCATCGCCTTCTACCTGCAAACTGGCTTTACCCAATGATTGTTCTCCCAGCAACAACTTGCCAATATTGATGTTGGCCTTGATCGGCAAGGTTGTTGCCTGTTTTCCTTGTCTTGGTGCTGCCGCCATGCCGAGACCTTGCAAAGCCATCAGGTCAACCTCGGCAAGCTCCCCCGTCACCTGCATTCCTTTATCCGGTAAAGTTGCTTCTTTCCCTCCCAAACTGATGCCCATCGCAAGCTGCTGCTTGCCTTTGTGGGGCAGGCGTGCTGTTACTGACAACTGTTTGAACAGGTTAACCGTAACGTCCCAGGGTTTGGCAGAATCAAACGGTAACTCCACCTCCAACAGCAATTCCCGGATGTCCTCTGCCGCCTTGTGCAACGGTGCAGGCAGGTGGAGCGCTACACCCTGCAAACCGCTTTTGGCGGTGATTTTCAGGTTGGCAGGCGTCTGACTGCTACTGTCGTTACCAAACGCAGGCAATTCCACCCGCGTTTCAATAACTGTCTTGCCTTGCACATAAGGTTTGAGAACAGCCAGCGAGTCAGGCAGAAACAACGTCGGATCATTGTGCTGATTCAACATCACTGTAATCAGATTCTTTTTCCGGTCGGTCACAGCACCCAATTTAACAGGTTGCTGGCGATATTCGCCGCTGGCATCCTGCGCCTCCACCCCGGACTGGTCAAAATGTACCTTGCCATTGAGTTTGCTGAAAACCTGATTGTATCCGGGAATGGCAAAACGGTTGTCTTGCAACTCAACCACACCATCGACGACAACACCTTCCCGATCCAGTACCTGCTGAGTCAGCGGCACATCCAGCTTCAGGTGCAAGCGAGAGTTCCCGGCAAACTCCGCCACCTGCATGAAATCACGCAGGTTCTTGCCAAGCGGGGAATCGCGCAAATAATTCATATGCCCCTGCAAATCGCCTTCTGTCTTCAAATCAAGCAGCAAACGAGCGTATTGCAGCATGTTGGGAATATCCACCGTGCCACCGGTAACATTCAAATCCATGATATGGGCGCTTTTCACAGTGGCACTCATGCCTTCGTTATAAAAGCGCAAAGTTCCGCTCACGTCACGCGCTTCCGGCCACTCCGGCAAATATGCGAGGACACCTTGCTCCACATCAAAACGAATATCGAAAATCCCATTTTTTTGCTTGAACGGATAATCTGCCGGATTGCCGCGCAAGGTGAATTCCCCTCTGGGCACATAACCGGCGACAATGGCTGTTTTCAACCAGTGTTCGGTATCGTCATCCACAATTGCCGGGATGTAATCACGCACATTGTTTACCACCTGCCGGGTCGCAAAACTCATCGCCAGATTCAGGTCAGGTGGTTTATCCAGCGGCACATGTAATGTCCCGGAACCTTGCGCCGTCAGGTCGGGGTTTTCCAGTTGCAGCTTGCCGATTTGCCAATGCCAGCCATCATCCGCAACCCGCCATTGCAAATCCGAGGTCATACGGTCAATCAGCAGTTCCCGCTCAAACCATTGCGGGTAGTTGAGTACACTGTCATTAACGCTGACATCCACCTTGCCGCCGTCATTACTGGCAGAAAAGGAAGCATTGACATTATTCAGGGCAGGTACATGAGCATTACCCTGCCAGCCAAGATGCTGGATTTCCCCACCCCCACTGATATGCAACGGCTTGCCGGTGGCGGCAGTAATGGTTGCATCCAGTTCCAGAGAACCCGAATGTATCCCGTACTCCTGTACAATGGCGGCTGGTAGGGTGGCAAGGTTGTAAATATGGGTGCGGGTATGCAGCTTGCCCTCCCAGTCGGTTTTGCCATCTGGCAACTCCACATGCCGCATGACGGCATCCACTCCCAACGTTTCACCGATAGCAGGCGGGAACAGTGCATCTGCTTGCAAGGTAATTTCATCCGGCAAAAACTCCCCCAAAAACTGGAGGTCACTCAAGGTGAGGGTGCGATGGCTGGCAGCATCTGTCCAATGGACATACCCACCATTGACGCTGATGCGAATAGGTGACTTGCGTTCAATATTCAGTGTTGTATTTTTCTGCCCCGGCAGCGGGAAGCGTAAACCACGGACTTCCGGCAGCGAGCCTGACTGCTGGTACAGGGCGAACTCCACCCCCTCTAACTGAATGTCAGCAGGCTGCAAACGCAAGGTACGCAGGCTTTCCCGCCAGTCCAAGGTCAATGCAAGCTGCTGGATATGAATGGGGGAATAGCCGTCGGCTTCGGTCAATTGCAGGTTTTCCATGATCCAGCGCGGGGACTCGCTGTCAGGGTCAACCCGAATCTGCCCAATACTGATCTGACTGCCTACAAAGCTGGAAAGCTCTTTTTCCAGTACCTCTTTGTAATCACCCACCATAGGTAGCCAGAAATGCGCCAGGCCAACCAATGCAACCAGAAAAATGGCCAGGTGGAAAAAGAAGGTCAGCAGCAGGTAGGTCAGGCGTAAAACGAAACCGCCCTGCCCCCTATAAAAGTACAACGTCGAAATGCTCCTGCGTGTAAAGTGCTTCTACCTGTAGCCGGATGGGTATTCCTACAAATTGTTGTAATTCAGCCAGGCTATCAGATTCTTCATCCAGTAAAAGGTCGACGACCTCCTGCGAAGCCAGCACCAACAGTTCTTTGGCATCAAACTGGCGCACAGCCCGCAGGATCTCCCGGAAAACTTCGTAGCATACGGTCTCGGCTGTTTTCACAAAACCATTGCCACTGCAACAGGGGCAAGGCTCGCACAAAACGTGTTCCAGACTTTCACGGGTACGCTTGCGGGTCATTTCCACCAGCCCCAGCGGGGAAACGTCGCAGACGTAAGTCTTAGCGTAGTCACGTTCCAGCGACTTTTCCAGTAGCTTCAACACTTGCTGGCGGTGGTCGTGCTGCAACATGTCGATAAAGTCGATAATGATGATGCCGCCCAGGTTGCGCAGGCGTAACTGGCGGGCAATGGTTTGCGCGGCTTCCAGATTGGTGCGGAAAATGGTTTCCTCCAGATTGCGGCTGCCCACAAACCCACCGGTATTCACGTCGATGGTGGTCATTGCCTCGGTCTGGTCAATGATCAGATAGCCACCTGACTTAAGCGGAACCTTGCGCTGCAAGGCTTTCTGGATTTCCTCTTCCACCCCGTGCAGGTCGAAGATGGGGCGTTCGCCGGGGTAATGCTCAATCACATCCGCCAGGTCAGGAATGTATTTCTGGCTGAATTCGATGACTCGGCTGGCTGTTTCCCTAGAATCAATCTGCACCCTGCTGATTTTTTCACCTACCATGTCACGCAGCACCCGCAGTACCAGCGGCAGGTCGGAATAGACCAGTTTGGGCGCAGGCGACTCGGCTTCGGTTTTGGCAATGTTTTCCCACAGTGTGCGCAGAAACTTCATATCGCGGCGTAATTCATCTTCACTGATGCCATCTGCTGCTGTACGCACGATATAACCGTAATGGTCATTGAATTCGGTACGCAATTGCTCAATCACGGAGCGCAAACGTTCCCGTTCAGCCGCTTCTTCGATCTTGCCGGAAATGCCAACATTGTCATTATCTGGCATCAACACCAGAAAACGGGAGGGAATGGTAACATGAGTGGTCAGACGTGCCCCTTTGGTTCCCAAAGGATCCTTGATGACCTGTACGAGCAACTTCTTGCCTTCGTACAGCAATTCACCAATCTGCACGGTCACATGAGGAATGGTACTACCGTTGAATTCTTCCAGTGAGGGGTGACTCAAATCCGATGCGTGCAGGAAAGCGGATTTTTCCAGACCTATATCAATGAACGCAGCTTCCATGCCAGGAAGAACGCGACTAACCTTGCCTTTGTAAATATTGCCAACGATACCTTTGCGGGAAGTACGCTCAATCAGAACTTCCTGCAAACTGCCGTTTTCCAGCAAGGCAACTCGTGACTCTTGCGGGGTTACGTTGATCAGTAATTCTGCACTCATGAATCCGCCTTTGGTCATTGTTATTTTATAAGACTGCAATACCTGCCGCTGTCAGCAATTGTGCTGTCTCGAACAGGGGCAAACCCATCACACCAGAATAGGAACCTTCCAGTTTTTCCACAAAAATCGCGCCTCGCCCCTGAATCGCATAAGCACCTGCCTTGTCATGCGGTTCTCCTGTGCGCCAGTATGCCAGAATTTCCTCATCCGACACTGAACGGAATCTGACCACGCTCCGGCTGACAGCAACGCGGATACCTTCATGCGTAGCCAGTGCGACGGCTGTCAGGATTTCGTGTTGGCGTCCTGACATTTTCCGTAGCATCTGCTGGGCATCCGCATAGTCATCTGGTTTTACCAGCAACTCGCCATCCAGTATTCCCAACGTATCCGAACCCAGCACGGGCAAATCCGTTTCACCTGCCGCTTTGCGCCGGTTCCTGACTGTTTCAGCCTTGTTGGCAGCCAGACGCTCCACCAGAGCCACGGCGCTTTCCCCCGCAAGCGGAGTTTCATCCACATCAGCGGTTTGTACCAGAAAATGGATACCTATCTGTTCCAATAGTTCTCGACGACGCGGTGATGCTGACGCCAGCACAAGCTGTAGCTCTGTTTGCATTAGTCACCACGATGGTAAGGATGGTTCGTCAAAATGCTCCATGCGCGGAATAATTGTTCAGCAACAACAATACGCACCAGCGGATGCGGAAAAGTAAGCGGGGATAATGACCAGCTTTGCTCGGCACGCTGCTGACAGGCTGCTGACAAACCTTCCGGCCCACCGACCAGCAGACTGACATCACGACCTGACATCATCCAGCCATCCAGTTGTTGAGCCAGTTGTTCGGTTGACCATGACTTGCCTTTGACATCCAGCGTAACCACCAGACTGCCATCGGGAATAGCTGCCAGCAACTTTTCACCTTCGGCTTGACGAATCCGTTGCAAATCACTGTTTTTAGTGCGCTTCTCGGCAGAAATTTCACGTATCAGCACCTGACATTGTGGGGGCATCCTGCTGACATACTCATCCGTGCCGGTATTCACCCAGCCCGGCATTTTGGTACCGATAGCCAGCAGGTGGATACGCACTCAGACAGCCCCGGCACGCACCTGCGGAATGGCTTCGCCCGCTTCCCACAGTTTTTCGAGGTTGTAAAAATCCCGCGTACTCTGCAACATCACATGCAGAATGATGTCATTCAGGTCGAGCAATACCCATTCACCATCACGTTCACCTTCAATACCCAGTGGCATGACCCCAGCTTCCTTGGCAGCCAGCTCGACACTTTGTGCCAGTGATTTGACGTGGCGGGTTGAGTTGCCGGTTGCAATAACCAGCATGTCAGTGATGGAGGATTTGCCACGGACATCGACACATTTGATGTCTTGGGCTTTCATATCGTCCAGTTTTTCAATGACTAACTGTTGAAGTTTTTCCAGTTCCATTAAGTTCCACAATACAGTTGATGGGTTTTAATATGATCAAGCACGCTATCTGGCAACAAATATCGGGGATTTCTGCCGTTTTCCAAGCGCTTGCGCAAGTCAGTTGCTGAAATTTCCAAGGCGGTTACAGCGAGCGGGTAAATTTTGCCTGCTGGCATGACAGAAAGTTCCTGTGCATTTGTTCCTAACCATGCCGAATACCAGCCTGCGGAGGGCAGACTATACCCCGGACGGTGAACAACCACCAGATGTGCCAATTGCAGAATATCCTGCCAGCGATACCAGCTTTGGAAATGCAGGAAGGCATCAAACCCCAGCGTAAACAGGATTGGGCATTCATCCCCCAGTTCTTGACGCAAGGAAACCAGTGTGTCAAACGTATAGGAAAAGCCTGCACGGTGCAGCTCACGCCCGTCAATCCGCAGGCATTGCTCACCCGCCACAGCCAACTGCAACATTGCCAGACGCTGTTCCGGGCTAGCCACCGGTTGCGCACGGTGTGGTGGCACTTTGCCAGGGATCAGGCGCATGTCGGCAAGGCCGAAATATTCCGCCACTTCCAGTGCAGTACGCAAGTGCCCGCAATGGACAGGATCAAATGTGCCACCAAGAATACCAATCATGGGCGCAATTATACCCTACAAACCGCCAGCAAGTCAGGCTCACAGCCACGCTGAGTGGTGCTTCCCGTTTTACAGAGGGGTAACAGACTCACGCAAACTTGTTGTAGAATGTGCGCTTTCGCACCCTAGAGAACCCTTACCTTATGACCTGGAAACCCCGAGTCACCGTCGCCAGCGTAATTGAGCATGAAGGCCACTTCCTCATGGTTGAAGAAATGCATTACGGACAAATGACCATCAACCAACCTGCCGGACACATGGAACACGGCGAAAGCCTGCTGGATGCAGTACGCCGCGAGACGCTGGAAGAAACCGGCTGGCGCTTTGAACCGACTGCCCTGCTCGGCATTTTCCACATGCAGCGCGAGGATCCTGATAGGGTATACCTGCGTTTCACATTTACCGGCACCTTGCTGGAACCTGTTCCCAACTACCAGATCGACAAGGACATCACAGCGGTGCACTGGCTGACTGCCGAACAAATCCACAACCAGCAACCTCGCATGTGGCGCAGCGAACTGGTTGGGCGTTCCCTTGACCTGTACCAAAGTGGTATCCGCTATCCTCTCGACAGCTTGCATTACTTCCTGGCAAATGACTGAAATGAAGCAGCAGCGTGTCATTGTCGGCATGTCCGGCGGGGTTGATTCTTCGGTCGCCGCCTTGCTGTTGTTGCAACAGGGCTATCAGGTCGAAGGCTTGTTCATGAAAAACTGGGAGGAAGACGACACGCAAGACTATTGCTCTGCTGCCGTTGACCTTGCCGATGCTCAGGCTGTTGCCGATCAGTTGGGGATCAAACTGCATACCCGTAATTTCGCCAGCGAATACTGGGATCGGGTTTTCACCTATTTCCTTGACGAATACCGTGCCGGGCGCACTCCCAACCCGGACATCATGTGCAACAAGGAAATCAAGTTCAAGGCTTTTCTGGAACTGGCACTGGAACTGGGCGCGGACTACATTGCCACCGGTCACTATGCCCGTATTGCCCGGCAAGCTGACGGCTCTGTACAAATGCACAAGGGCGTGGATAACACCAAAGATCAAACCTATTTCCTCTACACCTTGCAACAGCATCAGTTGCAACGCAGTCTATTCCCAGTGGGTGAACTGGCAAAAAGCCGGGTACGCGCCATTGCTGAACAGGCCGGGTTTACCACCGCTCGCAAAAAAGACAGCACCGGCATCTGCTTCATTGGCGAACGCAAGTTCCGCGATTTCCTGCAACGTTTCCTGCCCGCTCAGCCAGGCAACATTATGACACCGCAAGGTGAGGTGATCGGCAAACACCACGGCCTGATGTATTACACCATCGGGCAACGTCAGGGGCTGGGCATTGGCGGGCGCAAGGATGCCAGCGAATCCCCCTGGTTTGTGGTCGACAAGGACATGGCAAACAACCGCCTGATTGTTACCCAGGGGCATCAGCATGACCTGTTGATGAAACATTTCCTGTACGCCTCGCAACTGCACTGGGTTGCAGGCCAGCCCCCCGCCCAGCAGTTTGAATGCAAGGCCAAAATACGTTATCGCCAGACCGAGGAAACCTGCCGGGTACAGATGCTGGACAATGCCTGTTGCACCGTCTGCTTCCCGGATGCGCAACGCGCCATTACGCCCGGTCAGTCCATTGTGTTTTATCAGGGTGAAACCTGCCTTGGTGGTGGCATTATTGACAAGATGCAGCAAGATTGCCCGGATTCAAAGGCTTAACTTGAATTATCGGCAACAATCCCTATCCTAGTAAGCACCCGTTACCCCTGAACAAGACGAAAACCAGACTGTGGAAGCCAATACCAGAAACCGTACCATTGCCCTTGCTGCCCTGTTCCAATGCGTGGAAGGCGTCACCCAGATTGCATCACGTGGCAGTGTGGACAGCGAATTGTTTGATGCCTGCATCAACAGCGTACTGACTGAGGATGCCAGTTCACCGGAAGCCTTGTATGGTGGAGTGGAAAAGCTTCGTACCGGGCTGCGTGTCCTCATGCACCAACTGGGTACAGGCAGCATGACCCCGGATGGACGCCCCAAGGACATTGAAGCGACCCGTTATGCCGTCAACCTGCTATATCTGGAGAAAAAACTGGCGAATGACCCGAACATGTTCCAAGCGTTGCTGAAAAATATCGAAAACGCCCAGCAGCAACTGGACTTTTTTGGCATGACCCACCCTAACATGATTGCACGACTGGCTGAGATTTACAGCAATACCGTCAGCAAGATAGGCCCACGGATCATGATCAAGGGGGATCAAAATCATTTGTCCAACCCGGAAAATGCTGCCCGCATCCGCGCCCTGTTGTTGGCTGGCGTGCGAGCCGCCTTGCTGTGGCGTCAAGCAGGTGGCAGCCGCTGGAAACTGATATTTTCGCGCGGCGTTATGCAAAAAGAAGCACAGGGTTTGTTACGCGCCTAAATCTGCGTTGATTTGCGCAATGACCGCCAATGGATCGGCAGCCTGGGTTATCGGTCTGCCAACAACCGCATAGCTGACGCCTGCCGCGCGTGCCTGCGCAGGTGTCATAACACGGGACTGATCCCCCTGCTCACTGCCTGCCGGGCGAATTCCTGGTGTCACCAACAGAAAATCATCACCCAACGCCTTGCGCAATAAGGCAGCTTCCTGTGCTGAACACACTACCCCATCCAGCCCGCTTGCAGCCGTCAGTTGTGCCAAATGTTGCACCTGTGCTGCCGGGTCAAGTGCAATACCAGTTCCCTGCAACTGCTGCTTGTCCATTGACGTCAATACAGTAACGGCAATCAGGCGAGGAGGCTGCGCAAAGTCTTGCAAGGCCGCACGAGCCGCCTCCATCATCTTGCTGCCACCAGAAGCATGTACATTGATCATCCACACCCCAAGGTTGGCGGCAGCCTTACAAGCGGAAGCGACTGTGTTGGGAATGTCATGGAATTTCAAATCAAGAAATACATCAAACCCACGACCACTGAGCTGACGGACAAAGTCAGGCCCGGCAGCCACAAACAGTTCAAACCCTACTTTCAGCTTGCACTGGGCAGGGTCAAGCGGCTCGACAAACGCCAGTGCATGTTCCGCAGTGGCAAAATCCAGGGCAATAATCAAACGGCTAGACATACACTTTCCTGAAAATCAAACATTACTGACAGTATCCCACTGGTGGCAAGCTGGGCAACGCCACAGATAGCCGTGCATTTTATACCCACAATGCCCACACTGGAAATCGGGCTGGCTGGCTGCCAGACGTTGCAAGGCTGTTTGCAGTTGAGCAATTTCACAACCACTTTCTTCCCGCCACAAGGAGGAGAGCATATCGCTGGAATGCACCAAGGTGTTAAGGGAAGGCTTACCCTTGGTCAAGTGTTCCTCAACCTGCTGGCGCATGTCCGTCAGCTTGCCCAGCTTGCGAGCTAATTGCAGCAAGTAACCGAACAGCTTGGCGTCCTGCGTTTTCACAAAGGCTTTCTGCACAAAAACATACAAACGTTCCAGCTCATCCGGCTGGTTGAAATTATTCACCAATTGGCTGAAAAGCATACCCAGTAAACGGCTATCCTTGCCAATTGCCTGCTGATAAGCCTCCAATGCCTCACCGCGTTGTCCTCGTGCATAGGCAAGATCAGCCTTTAACACAATCACACGGGCAGATGCAGGGTAAGCCTTGGCTGCCTTGTTGATGGTCTCCTCTGCCCGGAACAGGTTTTGTTTTTGCAGTTCCTGAGTTGCTAACTCGCAATAATAGTGGGCAATCAAACGGGCATGATCCGCCTTGCTGCGTTGTTGTTGCGCACACTGGGTGATTTCGATGGCTTTGTCCCATTCATGCAGTTGTTCATAGATGCTGCGTAATTGTTCGCAGGCTTCAGCATGTTTGGGGTCATCCTTGAGCAGTTCAGTAAATACGCTTTCTGCCCGGTCAAGCATCCCGGCAGAAAAGAAATCCTCGCCCAAAGCCAACATGGCAGCCAAACGCTGCGACTTGCTCAAATCGGAACGCGCCACCAGATTCTGGTGAATACGCAGGGCACGGTTAATTTCCCCCCTGTTGCGAAACAAGTTGCCCAGCAACAGAAAGGTGTTGGCGGTATATTCGTCAATTTCCGGGTAATTGAGGAATACATCCAGTGCCTTGTCCGGTTCTTCGCTCAGCAGGTAATTGATGCCACGCACGAAACTGCCGGAAATTTCCTTGCGTTTTTCCTGGCGTTCCCGATAGCGCTTGCGGGCAGCCTGCCAACCAGAATAAAAGGCAATCGGCAGTAAAAAAAACAGAATTTCTTGCATGTGACCCTAGACAGAAAAAAGGAGGCATATTGCCTCCCTTTGTATATGTTACTGGTACACGAACTCAGTCCTGAACCGGATACTGGGCACGTGACTCATTGACCCGCTCACGCAATTCCTTGCCTGGCTTGAAATGGGGAACGTGTTTGGGTGGCAGTTCTACCTGATCCCCGGTTTTCGGGTTGCGCCCATTACGGGCGGAACGATGGTGCAGCGAAAAGCTGCCGAATCCACGGACTTCAATGCGTCCGCCCCCTGCCAATGTCTCGCTCATTTTATCCAGCAGCAGTTTGACGGAAGTTTCCACATCCCGCCCACTGAGGTGGCTTTGTTTGCGTGACAAAATATCAATAATTTCAGACTTGGTCATCCTTTCCACTCCTGAACAAGCGATGGGTTTCCGTAATCGTTGTTACTATTTCCAGTTTCGGAAAGTAGTACGGGTTTATAAGCTCGTACTGCTTGAACTATAGGCCATCCATGGCCTGTTTGCCGTCCTGGGGCAAAAATTATTCGCCCATTTGTTCCTTGAAGATGTCACCCAGTGATGTGGATGCCCCACCGGAACGACCGGTGTATTCACGCATCACACGAGCTTCATCGTCATCATCCTTAGCCTTGATGGACAGGTTGATGGAACGGGTTTTGCGATCAACGCCCATGAATTTGGCTTCAATCTTGTCGCCTTCCTTCAACAGGGTACGCGCATCTTCCACGCGGTCACGTGACAGCTCGGAAGCACGCAGAATACCTTCGATACCATCACCCAGATCCACCTTGGCAGACTTTGGCGTGACCTCAACGATAGTACCACGGACAACACTACCCTTGGCGTGGGCTGCAACGAAGTTGGAGAATGGATCCTGCTCCAGTTGCTTGATACCGAGAGAGATACGCTCACGCTCAGGATCAACTGCCAGCACGACAGCTTCCACTTCATCGCCTTTCTTGTAGCTACGCACTGCTTCTTCGCCTGGTGTATTCCAAGAGATGTCAGACAGATGTACCAGACCGTCGATGCCGCCATCCAGACCGATGAAGATACCGAAGTCAGTGATGGACTTGATCTTGCCGGAAACGCGGTCGCCCTTGTTGTGGGAACCAGCGAACTCATCCCACGGGTTAGGCTGGCACTGCTTCATGCCCAAAGAAATACGGCGGCGGTCAGCGTCGATGTCGAGGATCATGACTTCGACTTCATCACCCAGCGTAACGACTTTGGCAGGGTTGACGTTCTTGTTGGTCCAGTCCATTTCGGACACGTGTACCAAGCCTTCAACGCCGTCTTCGATTTCCACGAAGCAACCGTAGTCAGTCAGGTTGCTGACCTTACCGAAGATGCGTGTGCCAGACGGGTAGCGGCGTACCAGATCTTGCCATGGGTCTTCACCCAGTTGCTTGAGGCCGAGGGAAACACGGTTCTTGTCACGGTCGAACTTGAGGACTTTAACGTCGATTTCATCGCCGATGCTAACCACTTCGGAAGGATGCTTGACGCGCTTCCAGGCCATGTCGGTGATGTGCAGCAAGCCGTCGATACCACCCAGGTCGAGGAACGCACCGTAGTCGGTGAGGTTCTTGACGATACCCTTGACCACCTGACCTTCTTGCAGGTTTTCCATCAGGGCTTCGCGCTCTGCACTGTACTCTTCTTCCACCACAGCGCGACGGGAAACGACCACGTTGTTGCGCTTTTGGTCGAGCTTGATCAGCTTGAACTCCAGTTCCTTGTTTTCCAGATAGGAAGTGTCGCGGACTGGACGTACATCAACCAGTGAACCCGGCAGGAACGCACGGATGTCACCCAGTTCAACCACAAAGCCGCCCTTGACTTTGCCAGAGATGATACCGGTAATGATTTCTTCGTTGGTGAAGGCTTCTTCCAGAATTTCCCATGCACGCAGGCGACGTGCTTTCTCACGGGAAAGGCGTGTTTCACCAAAACCGTCTTCCACGGTATCCAGTGCCACTTCAACCAGATCGCCAACTTTGACGGTCACTTCACCGCGTTCATTTTTGAACTGTTCGGCAGGGATAACACCTTCGGATTTCAAACCAGCGCTAACGATGATGAAATCAGAGCGTACTTCGAGAACTGTTGCATTGAGCAGAGCGCCTGGCTGCATCTGGGTGTAGGAAAGGCTCTCTTCAAACAGTTCGGCAAAACTTTCAGTCATGAATAAAAATACCTGTTAAACAAATGTTATCGCCAACGCATCCTTGCATGACGGGTTAAAACGCAAAAAGCCCGGACTTCCTGTCAGGGCTACCTCATAGTTAGCTATTCAATTCAGATGCTTAGGCAATGTGGTGCAACACGGCGGCAAATACCTCATCCTGATCCAGCGAACTGGTGTCAATCAACACTGCGTCGTCAGCAGGTTTCAGTGGGGCTACCGGGCGGTTGGCATCGCGCTCATCGCGGGCATTGATGTCCTGAATAAGGTCGCAGAGTTTAGCACTAAGCCCTTGTTCACTCAACTGTTTTAGGCGGCGTTCTGCACGGATTTCGGCGCTGGCGGTCAGATAGAACTTGTGGCTGGCTTCAGGGAACACCACTGTCCCCATATCACGCCCGTCAGCCACCAAGCCGGGGGCTTGCTGAAAATGGCGTTGCACTTCCAGCAAGGCTGCCCGCACGGCAGGCAAGGCAGCGATTTGTGAGGTAGCGCTGGCACAGGTTTCATTGCGGATTTCGCCAGTCACGATCACGCCATCCAGCCAGGCTTCACCCTGTTTGAATTCAATCTGCAACGTGGGGATCATGGCGGCAAGAGTTGTTTCATCCTGCAAATCCAGATGTTGGCGCAGTGCAGCCAGAGCCGCTACCCGGTAAATCGCGCCACTGTCCAGCATGTGCCAGCCAAGTTTGTCGGCAAGCCTACAGGCGATAGTGCCTTTGCCAGCCCCGGCAGGGCCATCAATGGTGATAACGAGGGTTTGCTCATTCATGCGGTGGTAATCCTCACGCCTGCATTAGCCGCCAGTTGTACGAAACCGGGGAAGG
Source organism: Thiothrix sp. UBA5583 (assembly GCA_002425225.1). GTDB lineage: Bacteria > Pseudomonadota > Gammaproteobacteria > Thiotrichales > Thiotrichaceae > Thiothrix > Thiothrix moscowensis. The sequence goes on along the minus strand of DILV01000003.1, from coordinate 47,269 downwards.
AGGTATTCACATTGGCACAGTCATTGATAGTAATTGGCTGGGTAGCGCACAAGGCTGCCATGGTAAAGGCCATCGCAATCCGGTGGTCACCATGGCTGTCAATCATGCCACCGGTAAAGTTACCCGGATTGATAATGATGCCATCCGGGGTTGGTTGGGCATCGACACCACACACCAGCAAACCATCTGCCATCACCTGAATGCGGTCACTTTCCTTGACACGCAATTCTTCTGCTCCCGTCAGTACGGTTTGCCCTTCGGCGAAAGCCGCCGCAATAAACAGCACGGGGAATTCGTCAATCGCCAGTGGCACAAGGGCTTCAGGGATCTGGATCCCTCGCAGTTGGGCGGAACGCACGCGGATGTCGGCAACCGGCTCCCCCCCTACTTCGCGTTCGTTCACCACTTCAAGATTTGCCCCCATCAGGCGCAGGATGTCGATCACGCCGGTACGGGTCGGGTTCATGCCAACGTGTTCAATGGTCAGGTCAGAGCCGGGCGCAATGCTGGCTCCCACCATGAAAAAGGCTGCCGAAGAAATGTCGGATGGCACGTCAATGTCGGCTGCGGTGAGTTTGCCGCCACCTTGCAGGCTAATGCGGTTGCCGTCCGTTTGCACAGCATAACCGAAACCGCGCAACATGCGTTCGGTATGGTCACGGGTCGGAGCAGGCTCAGTGACGGAGGTTTCACCCTCGGCATACAAACCCGCCAGCAACAGGGAGGATTTTACCTGCGCACTGGCAACCGGCATGTCGTAATGGATGCCTTGCAGCTTGCGCCCGCCATGCACCAGCAACGGCGGCGTACCTTTTTCGGTAGCGTCAATTTCCGCGCCCATGCTTGCCAGTGGCACAGTGACGCGCTTCATCGGGCGTTTGGATAAGGAAGCATCACCGACCATGCGCACATCGAAGGCTTGCCCACTCATCAGGCCGGACATCAGGCGCATTGATGTACCGGAATTGCCCATATCCAGATCATGCGCAGGTGCGGTGAGGCCATGCAGCCCTACCCCGTGGATAGTCACTTTACCGTCATCGGTCGGCCCTTCGATTTCCACACCCATGCTGCGGAACGCTTTCAGGGTGCAAAGGCAATCTTCACCTTGCAGGAAACCACTGACATGGGTTGTGCCTTCTGCCAGTGACCCCAACATGATGGAACGGTGCGAAATGGATTTGTCGCCGGGGACGCGCACGCTACCGTGCAGGCGGCCGCCGGGCTGGACGATGAACTGGAGGTTGGTGCTGGAATGGCTCACGCGGTTTTCCTTGCTCTACATAAAAAATCAGGCTGGCATTATTGCGCGGTAGCGGGGTAAATCCAACCGGAAACCAACCCGCCTGCCGGGTTACGGGTTTTGTCACTCGCCACATCAGCGATATGGTAGCGCCCACCGACCTCAAACAAGCGCAGTTGACGCGCATACCGGTTTGGCTGCGCCCAGGGCAGGTTGTTGTAATTCTGTTCCGCCACATTCACCCAGCCGTGTTGCAAGTCAACTCCGACCACCACCGCCACATGCCCGTGCCGCCATTTCGGGTCAGCCGGATTGGGGTAATAGATCAGCAAGTCGCCGCGCTTGGGAGGACGTTTTGCCGTGCCATTGATGGAACGTGCCAGCGGGAATTTGCCATCGGTATGGATATTTTCGCCTTCGGTCAGATAGAGAATGTCATGGGCGCTATCCACATCACCGAAAGTAATGCCGAGGTTGGTCATCCACCAACGCCGTGCATATTCCACACACTGGTAGCTCAAACCGACATAATGCAGTTGTTTGTCTGCGGGTGGTTTCTCATGTAATGAGATCGCTTTACTGCGCAAGTCCATGAAAGAAAACTCGGATCGTGCACAAGTCGACTGGCAGTTGGAATAGCCCGGAACCTGGTCTGCCACCCCCAACAGCTTGCCCGCTGGTGTTACGCAGCCGGTATCGCAGGATTGTTTGGCTTGTGCATACGCCTGTTTGCTTACCGCTTCCGGCAAGGGTGCAGGTTTGGCCAGCAACCCGTAACCATCAGTATTGGGCAACACCGCTGCCAAACCGGCAGGATAGGCGCTGCTGCCTGTTTCCGGCAGGCTTGCACAACCACCCAGCAACAAGGTAGCACTTAGAATCCAGGCAGACAACGGAAAGGATGACTTTGCAATCATGCAGGTTTGCCATTTTCCAGATAGGCCATGTAACTGTCGCGGGCTTGCTTGGCGCGTGACATGCGCTCATACAGCGCGTCGCCATCCTGCTGTTCCATCAGGGCGGCAAACTCGCTTAAATCGGCTTGCAATTTGCTGATCATGTCCACAATCGCGGTTTTGTTGGTCAGGCAAATATCACGCCACATCACCGGGTCACTGGAGGCAATACGGGTGAAATCGCGGAAGCCACCGGCAGCATAGCGGAAAATATCCTCACGCATTGGCAGGTTCAGCAAGGTATCGACCAGTGAAAACGCCAGTACATGCGGCAAATGGCTAGTCGCTGCCAGTACCTGATCATGCAGTTCAACCGGCATTTGCTCCAGTACGGCGCCTGTGACTTGCCACATGGCTGCGACGCTTGCCAGCGCATCTGCATCGGTATGTGGCAGCGGGGTGAGAATGACACGGCGCTTGATGTACAAGTCCGGGATAGCCGCTTCCACCCCGCTCTTTTCGCGCCCGGCAATCGGGTGTCCGGGGACGAAGCGGGTGAAATCCTTGCCGAATACCTGCTCCACTTCCGCCACCACACTGCCTTTGGTACTACCAGCATCGGTAAGGATGGCGTCGGCGGGCAATACCGGCTTGATTTGCTGCAACAGCTTGCCCATCGCACCCATGGGGACAGCAAGCAATACCATGTCAGCATCGTGTACTGCGTCCTGTGGGTCGAGGGTGAAGCTATCAATGACGCCGAGATCGACGGCTTTCTGCAAATGTTCGGCGTTACGGCTGCAACCAACGATTTGTTGGCAATAATGAGCCTGACGCAAAGCCAACGCCAGCGAGCCGCCGATCAGGCCAACACCAAAGATGACAAGTTTCTTTATCACGCTGCAAGAACCTTTTTCAATGCATTGATACAGCGGGTGTTTTGCGACTCTGAACCGATGGTGATGCGCAAGTGGTGCGGCAGGCCGTAAGCGCCAATGGGGCGCACAATCACACCCTCACGCAACAAGGCATCATACAGCGGTGCTGCCGGACGCTTGCAATCGAGGGTGATGAAATTGCCCACGGTCGGGATGTATTCCCAGCCCTGCTCGGCGCAGGCGTCGAACCATTGTTGCAAACCGGCAGTATTGGTCATGACGCTGTGCTTCAGGAACTCATCATCATCCAGTGCCGCCTCGGCAGCCGCCAAAGCCAGCGAGTTGACATTGAACGGCTGGCGTACCCGGTTGAGCATGTCGGCCACTGCCGGGTTGGATATAGCGTAACCCACCCGCAACCCGGCAAGACCATAAATCTTGGAAAAGGTACGGGTAACAATCAGATTGGGGAATTCTTCCAGCCATGCCAGCGCATTGGGGAAGGCAGCATCCTGCACGTATTCGGTATAGGCTTCGTCAATGACCACGATAACATCTTCCGGCACACGCTGAAGAAAACGGTGCAAATCATCCTTGCCAAGCCATGTCCCGGTGGGATTGTTGGGGTTGGCAATAAAGACCAGCCGGGTCTTGTCATCAATCTTCGCTGCCAGATTCGGCAGGTTGTGACCGTAAGGCATCGTATGGTGGTCAGGCGGATTAGCCTTGGCAATGCGCAATTCAGCCCCTACCGCCAGCGTCACAATCGGGTAAACGGCAAAGGCGTATTCCGAAAACACCGCAGCCCGACTGTTATCCAGATAGACACGAGCAATCATGTCCAGCACATCGTTGGAACCGTTACCTAAAGTAATTTGTGCGCTTTGCAAACCCAGTTTCTGTGCAATGGCAGCTTTCAACTGATAGCCACTGCCATCAGGGTACAACTCCAGCGTTTTTAACGGGTTTGCCAAAGCAACCTGTGCTTTGGGACTAGCTCCCAGCGGGTTTTCGTTGGAAGCCAGTTTGAGGATGTTGGTAATGCCCAGTTCACGTTCCAGCTCCTCTATCGGTTTGCCCGGCTGGTAAGGGTGCAACTTTTGCACACCACTGACGGCAAGCTGCTGGAAATCAATGTTTGATTGCATGTTCGGCCTTGCAATAAAAATCAAATATCAGGATTACTGGCGGATATGTCCGTCACCCAGCACCACAAACTTTTGGGAAGTCAGCCCTTCCAGCCCAACCGGCCCACGCGCATGAATCTTGTCGGTACTGATACCGATTTCTGCACCAAGGCCATATTCAAACCCGTCAGCAAAACGAGTGGAAGCGTTGACCATCACCGAACTGGAATCCACCTGCCGCAGAAATGCCCGTGCGCGGGTGTAGTTTTCGGTAATGATGGCATCGGTATGGTGGGAACCGTAATGGTTGATATGACTGATCGCGACTGCCATGTCCGCCACGATACGGATGGAGAGGATCGGAGCCAGGTATTCCGTCGACCAGTCTTCCTCGCTGGCAGCAATACAGGCAGGCAAAATGGCACGGGTTCGTTCACAGCCGCGCAATTCCACGCCCTTGGCTGTGTATTGTTCTGCCAACGGTGGCAGGACTTCAGCCGCAACTGCTTCCGCAACCAGCAAGGTTTCCATCGCATTGCACACGCCGTAGCGATGGGTTTTGGCATTCAACGCCACCCTGATGGCTTTGTCCATGTCTGCCTGATCATCAATGTAGACATGACAGATACCATCCAGATGTTTGATGACCGGGATGCGTGACTCGGCGCTGACCCTTTCGATCAGGCTCTTGCCACCACGCGGCACGATGACATCCACATACTGCGGCATACGCAACAATTCGCCGACGGCGGTACGATCCGTGGTTTCCACCACTTGCACGCAGGCTGTTGGCAAACCGGCGGCTTCCAGCCCGGCACGCACACAACTGGCTATGGCCTGGTTGGAATGGATCGCTTCGGAACCACCACGCAAAATGGTGGCATTACCGGATTTTAGGCACAGGGCGGCCGCATCCACGGTGACATTCGGGCGTGACTCGTAAATGATGCCGACCACACCCAACGGCACACGCATCTTGCCCACCTGAATCCCAGAAGGTCGATAAGCAAGATCCGTTATTGTCCCCACCGGGTCAGCCAGGGTTGCCACCTGACGTACACCTTCTGCCATGCCTGCGATGGTCTTGTCAGTCAGGGTCAGGCGGTCAAGCATCGCCGCATCCAGACCCTTGTCACGACCAGCAACAAGGTCTTTCGCATTTTCAGTTTTCAGCCAGTCGGCACGTTCCAGCAACACATCGGCAATGTGTAACAATGCATTGTTCTTGGTGCTGGTATCGGTATTGACAAGAATCCGGGCGGCTTCACGAGCCTGCTGACCGGTTTCCTGCATGTAATTGATAACGTCCAAAATCGCTTCCTTTGCTGTCACATCAGGCGGGCATAATACCACGGGAAGTGACTTGTGCCGCGTTTTCTGTTACAACTACGCCATTTTTTCGTGAGGCCAGAAGACCTTGAGCAGCGACCGTATCTACCGCATTACATTCGTCAATCAGGACAAGGTATATGAAATCTTTGCCCGGCAGGTGTATGAATCCGACTTGTACGGTTTTGTGGTAGTGGAAGAGATCGTCTTCGGCACGCAAAGCAGCGTGGTGATTGACCCCGGTGAAGAGCGCCTGAAAACCGAATTTGATGCCGTCAAACGCAGTTTTATCCCAATTCATTCCGTCATCCGCATTGATGAAGTCGAAAAACCGGGAATTAGCAAGATCCACGCTCTGGATGGTTCCGTCAGTGGCAATGTTAGCCCCTTTTCGCGCCCGGCTGGCAACAAAAAATAGCGCTTAAACCACCCGGTTGAGCAACTGCCCTGTTTTCCAGCTCGTAATTACGTCTGCCAACTGCCCTGCCTCGAGCGCCTGCAACAGGGCTATTTCATCCACAATTCCACCCCGCGCCGTGTTGATCAGGATGGCATCCGCTTTCATCAGGCGTAAACGCTCGGCATTGATCAGGTGACGGGTAGTGGTCGTCAGTGGACAATGCAAACTGACAATATCAGCCTGAGCAAGGGCTTCTTCAAAAGCAACCCGCCCTGCCCTGACAGGATTACCGGGCTGCTCGGCAATGATTACCCGCAGTCCTACAGCCAAGGCCAGTTTTTCTACCGCCCTTCCCAGCACGCCATGTCCTATAATTGCCAACGTGCTGCCCGCCACTTGCGGCATGGCGTAGTCCAACAGGCAAAAATGCGGGCTGCGTTGCCATTCACCCCGTTGCAAGGCTTGTTGCCATGCTGGTAGCTGGCGGCGCAAGGCAAATATCATGGCGATGACATGCTCAGCAACGGACTGACTGGCATAATCGCGGATATTGGCAACGGGAATGGCAAACTCTTGCGCAGCTTGCAGGTCTATATTGTTAGTGCCAGTGGCTGCAACACAGATGAGTTCAAGTTGTGTTGCGAGGGAACGAAGCAGAGGTCGGTCGAGAATCACCTTGTTGCTGATAACAATGCTGGCATTGCCAATATGGTGCAGGCACTGCCCCCGCAAGGTCTGTTGCCAGACAGCAAGGGAGCCACAAGCGGCTTGCAGGCGTGATAGGTCAAGGTCATCACGGCTGGTGCTGCCAAGATCGAGAAAAACTGCTTCTGACATGAAAATTTTCCTGAAAATTCAGTAACTGACTGCCAAGTATTGAGGTACTTGCTGACAAGTCTGTTATTATAACCGGATGTGTAGCGTAGTGTCTGGAATTGCCGAATGAGGCGAAAACTGGTGCGTTTCGTACAGACCACTTTGGTGCTGGCGGTGATGTTGTTTGGTTATACAGCAGCCACAGATAGTGCTTTTGACCGCTGGAAAAGCCAGTTCCGGGAGCTTGCGCTCACCCAGGGCATTCGTGCGCAAACACTGGACATCGCGTTGCGTGACCTGTTGCCGGATAAAACTGTTCTCCGCTTGGATACCCATCAGCCCGAATTCACCAAACCTGTCTGGGAATACCTCGAAAGCGCCGTATCCGATGATCGGGTGGCTGCCGGGCAAGCCCGCCTCCATGAATATGCTCCGCTTCTAGAGCGCCTCTATCAGCAATACGGCGTGCAACCGGAATACCTGTTGGCAATCTGGGGTATGGAAAGCGATTTTGGACGAAACCGGGGTGGGCGCAGCATCGTGCGGGCACTGGCAACGCTGGCTTACGCTGGAACCGAGGAACGCCGTGACTTCTGGCGGCAACAACTGCTGGCTGCCATGCGGATTCTCGACAAGGGTGACATCTCGATGGTGTCTTTGCGTGGCTCCTGGGCGGGTGCAATCGGGCATACCCAATTCATTCCCACCACGTTTGAGCGCTATGCTGTCGATTACGATGGTGATGGACGGCGCGATCTGGTCAACAGCATTCCTGACGCACTGGCTTCAACAGCCAACTATCTGGCGCAATCCGGCTGGCAATCTGGGCGTCGCTGGGGAATTGAAGCCAGTTTGCCAGTCAATTTTGCCTGGGAACAAGCTGATCCTGACATCTGGCAACCTGTCAGCGTCTGGGCGGCAGAAAATGGTGTCGTGAGCGCAAGCGCTCAACTGACTGCTAACGATGGTGATGACAATGCCTTTGTACTGCTGCCAGCGGGCTATCGGGGGCCAGCGTTCCTCGCTTTCCAGAATTTCCGGGTCATCCTGAAATACAACAATGCCTACAGCTACGCCTTGGGAGTTGGGCATCTGGGCGACCGTATCCGGGGGGAAACACCACTACTGGGAACCTGGCCAGACGATGAAAAACCGTTAAGCCACACCCAGAAAGCCGAACTGCAACAATTGCTAACCACCGCTGGTTACAGTACGGATGGCGTAGACGGTAAACTGGGGCCAAATACCCGTGCCGCCCTGCGCCGCTGGCAGATGGATTCAGGTTTCCCGGCAGATGGTTACGCCACGCTGGAACACTTGGAATTTCTCAGGGAAGAAATCAGGCTTAATACCCCCATCAGCCCGGCTTCCAAAGCCCCTGCTCCAGAAAACAGGGGCTGAAGAAACACCATCAGGCTGCGTCGAATGCCGCTTTGGCAGCCCGTACTGCCATGCTGGAATGAATAGGAGCCTGCATATCAGACAATACCGCATCCAATGCGCCCAGACAGTTCAATACGTTTTTCTGGTTGCTGGCAAAACCCATTAGACCAATGCGCCAGATCTTGCCCGCCAACGCGCCCAGACCTGCACCGATTTCAAGACTGTAACGGTTGAGCAATTCCGCCCGTACTGCCGCTTCATCCACTCCCGCTGGCACGGTAACGGAATTCAGTTGTGGAAGACGATAGGCTTCATCCACCACGAACTGCAAACCCATTGCTTCGATTCCGGCTTTCAGTGCCTGATGGTTACGGGCATGACGTGCCCAGGCATTTTCCAGCCCTTCTTCCTGTAACATGACGAGGGATTCATGAAATGCATACAGGGTATTGATCGGGGCGGTGTGATGATAGGCACGTTTCGTGCCGCCCCCCCAGTAGCCCATCACCAGATTCATGTCCATGAACCAGCTTTGTACCTTGCTCCGGCGGTTTTTGATGTGCTCCACTGCGCGTGGGCTGAAACTGACCGGGGAAATGCCGGGGACACACGACAGGCATTTTTGTGTGCCGGAATAAATGGCGTCGATTGCCCACTCATCCACCTTGAGCGGCGAACCACCCAGTGAGGTAACAGCATCGACGATGGTCAGGCAGTCATGCTGGTGTGCCAGTTGCACCAAGGTTTTGGCATCGGATTGTGCCCCTGTGGAGGTTTCTGCGTGTACGAATGCCACCACTTTAGCATCCGGGTGGGTTTTCAGGGTATCTTCCAGCTTGTTGGGGTCAACCGGCTTGCCCCAGTCGTCCATCACCATGACCGGAGTTGCACCACAACGCTCGACATTCTCTTTCATGCGCCCGCCGAATACACCATTCTGACAGACAATCACCTTGTCACCGGGTTCAACCAGATTGACGAAACAGGTTTCCATGCCTGCCGAGCCGGGAGCAGATACCGGCATGGTCAGGTCATTCCGGGTCTGGAAGGCGTATTGCAGCATTTCCTTGACCTCATCCATCATGGTGACGAATACCGGGTCAAGATGCCCGATGGTGGGGCGAGCCATCGCCTCCAGTACGCGCGGGCTGACATCGGATGGCCCCGGCCCCATCAGGGTACGAACAGGCGGGTGAAAAGTTTTTGTCGTCATGAGTATTCTCTGTGGTGTCCAATAAGGCGGGGAATCATACTATGAAAAGAAACGCCTTCCCAATGTCCAGCGTTTTTCCACAGGGTAATACGCACGCTAAGCCAAGAACTTAAACGTCGCCAGCATTGCTGCGATGAAAAGCACAAAATAAACCCACGGAAATGCCACCAAATAAATTACCAAGTGCGACGCACCGAACCAGTGAACCAGCCACGCCCCTATGCCGGAAAGACCAAATGCCACCGGAATGCCAAACGCAGCAACCATTAACCACGCAGCCCATGACACCTGCATATTGGCAATACTGATGGCACTGCCTGATGCGACAAATATTCCCAAAACAATACCCAACAGGCTGATAACCGTATTAACCCATAACAACATGACACACCCCACCCTAATAGCTACACCTGAAGCTTAGCGTTTCTTGCCCTGTTTGGCTGCTGTTTTCATGGCACGCTTTTCTTTTTACTACTTACTACTGCCTGTCCAAGGGAAAACAGCCTGCCTACAACTGTTTCAACTGCTGTTTGCACAACTCTTCCAACATGGATACCGCCTGTTGCAGCATCTCACTCCGTACCTGTTGCAACTGGTTCTTGACCTGCTCTCGCCCCCGGTTCAGCACATCATCATAGAAAGCCTGCTCCCGGTTATCCCACCAGGCTGGAGTATTGGCTGGCAGGTACACCAGCCGGTCAATATCCAGCAAATTGTAGACATTGAGCCATTCCCCCTGAATCCTTAGCATCAAGGTCGGGTTGAACAGGTAGTGCCCCTGCTTGACCCGGTAAAACAGCTTGCGGTTGTAACGGTCTTTACCATACATCTCGTTCTTTGACAGGATGCTGGAAATATATGCCCGCTGTTTGCGCTTTTCCGGCAACACCTCAGACGGAAAATGGTTGATGGCGTCCTGCAAGGTCTGCGCCGAAAACGCCCCGCAACGCATCATGTTGATAGGCAATACCCGGTAAAACAGCCCTATCATCAGGTTCAGCAGGAAAAACTCCATGCTGCTGCTATCCAGCTTGAGTAATTTCGCATCAATCTGGATACTCAGGCTAGCCGGTTCCAGTTGCTGGTAAATGGCTGCCAGATACTGACGGGCATATTTGTTGTCCTTGCTGGCTTGGTTCAGTGCAATCTGGAAAGCGGTCAAACCGTTATTGTCAACGCTTTCCGTATCCGCCCCCTGCTCCGCCAGTTCAGCCACTAGCCCTGTGTTGCCCAGCCATGCCGCCACCATCAACGGCGTCTGGTTGAACGGATTACGAAAATCCACCCCGAAGCGTTTGAACTGGTTGCGCAACACAACCGGATGCTTGCTCTGGTATGGCAGGTAATATTTCTGCTGGAGCTGCTTGAGGCCATTGGCAGGATGCCGCGCCGGTTTGAAATCACGCACGGCAAGGTCATGCAGGAAACGGCGGTCTTCATACACCAGCGCGTATTCAAATAGAGCCAGCCTGGCTTTCTTGTCACCCGTCATGGCCTGGTTATACAGCTTGTCGAGTGTTTCACCGGCATATACATCCCAGTCTGGTACTTGCTGTTGAAGAATTTCGCGGCGGATGCGTTCAGCCTGTTCCTGTTTGCCTTGCAACTCCAGTTTGTGGGCTTCACGTTGCCATTCATCCAGACTGGATCCCTGGGCATCCAGATCCAGACTTGCCTGCGCATCCTGCAAACCGAGCAAATCCAGCAGGCGTTGTCTGGGTTCAGCTTCAATCCAGTACAGGTTGCGTACTGCACGGGTCAGCGCCACATACAGTGAATTGATGTAAAACTTGTAGGTTTCCAGCGATTTGTCGGTTTTGCTTTTGGCGCGAGCGTATTTCAGTTCCTGCTGCTGCACATCCTCATGACTGACACCCTCGCTGATTTCGCGGAAACGCTTGCTTTCATCACTGAGGAAGTTGTAAAGAATGATGTTTTCGTATTCCAGCCCTTTGGCTTCCTGTACCGAAAACACCAGTGGTGTCCTGAAATGCTGACTGGCAGGCTGCTTTTGCCAGTCATGCATCACCACCACCGCAAAACGGGTGGAGGCGTGGGTTTTGCTGTCCAATTCCCGACGGATATTCTCCTTATCCTGCAAAAACAGCACACTGCCCTGCACATGCCCATTGCTTTGCACCAGATAGCTGCTTTCCCGGTCGGTAGAGCCAAACCGGGCATTTTTCAGCAACAGCAAGCGGTTGGCAACGGCCGTTACCTGCGGGGAATTACGGTAATTGGTACGCAGGATCTGGATCAAACCTGCTTCATCCCACTCATCATGGGTATAAAACAGGCTTTTGACCTTGCTCCATGAAAAGAAATTGGGATGAACAATCTGGTTGGAATCACCACACAACAGAAAATGTACCGGATTACGCAAGGATTTGAGGATCAGGAACAACTGGATATTGGTTAAATCCTGTACTTCATCCACCACCACAAAATCGTAGCGTGGCGTAATCCGCTCCAAATAGTTGTGGCTCAGGATATTGCTGTCATACAGGTGATTATGCTGCAAAAATGCCAGATAACGGCTGAAAATGTCGTAAACCAGCGGACGCTCTTCTTCCAGAAAAATGGACTGTTTGACCCCAAGGCCAAGGTATTCTTCCTGTGTCAGCCAGGCTGACTCTACCGAAGGGCCAGTCAGTACCCCCCGGAACTCCTCAAACAGCTTGTGGGCATCCCTGATGCCGGGGCGTGGCAAACGGCTGAACCAGGCGGCAAACTCACGGAATGTTACTGGCTTGCCATAAGGAACCTGAATGCTTTCCAGAAACTCCTGAAAAGAAAAGAAATCGACCACCTGTTGCGGGTTTTCATACTGGTGTGCGTAATAGAGATCGCGGGCGTTTTTGACCAGATAAGCCGAGAGCGTGACGTACAACACGTCACCAGCACACGCCTTGAGCTTTTCCAGCGTCAGGGCCGTTTTGCCACTGCCTGCCGAACCAATAATGATCAGGGGTGGCTTGAGGCTGAAAACAGCCTGCTGGGTGTCGTCAAACGAAATGATCTTGTCCAGCAGGTTAAAATGCGGATGTTGCGGATTGACATACGCCAGTGCAGGCACGTCTTCCGGCAACTGTGTCAGCGGCGGTATTTTGTCTTCATCCACCGTTACGCCGTGACTGAGGAAACGGGAACCGGCATAGTCGTGGCTTTTCAGGTATTCCAGCACCAGCGCATAACGTTCCCCTGCATGGCTGTAAAAAGCCAGCAACAGACGATCACTGCGATTGAGACGAGCGCGGTAAAGGTTGTCACCAATCTTTTTGACATCGGCTGACTTGAGATCACCTGCTTCCATGAAAGCCCGCCATTTGGCAAAGCCGCTGATCTTGTCAGGATTCAGTTCGTTATACAGGAGGACTTGCATGATTCTCCAGGTTGTTCAGCTACACAAGTTTTGTACCAGCCGCACCCAGTAACTGGCTCCCAACGGCAAAATCCTGTCATTGAAATCGTAATGCGGATTATGCAACGGACGGCTTTCCTGCGCATCGCCGTTGCCAATCCAGATATAAGCCCCCGGACGCTGCTGGAGCATGTAGGCGAAATCTTCAGCCCCCATGCTTGGCGGTGGATTCCACTCTACACAGGCTTCGCCCACCAGTTCCACCGCCACCTGATAACAGGTCTGTGCATTCGCTGGACGGTTGATAGTCGCAGGATAACCAGGCGTAAACTTGACCACAGCAGTTGCCCCAAATGCCTGCGCGGTGTGTTCCACCAGGGTTTGCAGGCGCTGCCTGATCAGTGTGCGTTGTGCCTCTGCCAGTGTGCGGATTGTACCGTGCAAGGTAACGGATTCCGGCACGACGTTATACGCACTCCCGCCAATCATGCGGGTGATACTGACCACACCACTGTCTACCGGGCGCAGGTTACGGGCAACAATGCTTTGCACGCTGGTAATGATGTGCCCGGCAACCAGCACCGGGTCGGTCAGGGTATCCGGCATCGCCGCATGACCACCCCTACCGGTAATTTCAATGTCAAACGAATCAGTGGAAGCCATCACTGCGCCTGGATGTACCGCAAAATGCCCTGTCGGAATCCCCGGCCAGTTGTGCATCCCGTACACTTCCTCTATCGGGAAGCGGGTAAACAGCCCTTCCTCAATCATGCGTTTCGCCCCTGCCCATGCTTCTTCGGCAGGCTGGAAGATGAAATACACTGCCCCGGCAAATTCCGGGTTTTCTGCCAACGCTGCCGCCGCCCCCAACAACATGGTGGTGTGCCCATCATGCCCGCAACCATGCATTTTGCCATGATGACAGGAAGCATGGGCAAAGGTATTCAGTTCGGTCAGGGGCAAGGCATCCATGTCGGCCCGCAGACCAACATGCCTGTCACCGGCGTATTTGCCACGCAATACTCCAACCACACCTGTACCACCAATATCCGTATGGACTTCCAGCCCAAACTCGCGCAAACGTTCTGCCACCACCTTGCTGGTGCGGAATTCTTCATAAGCCGTTTCAGGATGCTGATGGATGTCACGCCGCCATGCCTGCATTTGCTGGTGCAAGGCTGCATCACTGGCAATCACGGGAAGTCTGGCACTCATGGCACTCGCCTTGTGTTTGTTGATGAATGCCCAAGAATAACAGTTGCCCGGTTATTTCCACCACCCCATCCGTACTATTGGCATTTACCCACCGTGCCCGATAATCTTGACGCATTCATGGGGAAATAACCCCTTTGCCGTTCTTGTTTTGTGACAGGTAGAACACATGCCCTACTACGTTTTCCGCATTACCCAACCAACCCAGTTGATCAAAAATCTGGACTTGCAGCAAACCTGCGAAACCTACAAGGAAGCCCGCGAAGTCGCGCGTAACCTACGGGCGCAACAGGAACCCGCTGACAGAGCCACTTACAAGCTGATTCTTGCCGCCAGCCAATTGGAGGCTGAAGAGCGTCTGCTGGAACACCGTGAAAAACCCATCCTGATGGAATGGGAAAAATAATAGCGAGTCCGTTTGACGTATGGATGAAGACCAGTTCCGCGCCGTTTACCGGGAAATCAACACCCAGCGCTGCGTATTCGAGAAAGCCTTGAACAACCGTCGCTGTGATTGCAGCCGCAAGGAGCGGTTCCTGCTGGCGACCCGCGAAGGGGTGGGTTGCCTGTCAGCCACTAGTCTTGCCAACTGCACGGAATTCCTCAATACCCTGCGCGAAAAATCCCGCTTTGCCCTGCGTGAAACCTTCATCGACGGCCCCTTGCCCCACAACAAGGAACTGAAGGTGCAAGCAGGTGGCACACTGGCCTTGCAACTGCTGCTGTTTCCGGCACGGGCAGGCGAGAAAACCGTGCAGGACATCGACGAATTGGTCAACATCGCCTTGTCAAAATACGCTAACATTGCCGGTTTCCCGTATGGCGAGCTGGTCAAGGGCGTTGTCCACTACGAAAGCCGCCCCAAACGGCAGTGATTTACCCCTCACCCCAACCCCTCTCCCTCAAGGGGAGAGGGGCAAAAACCCTCTTTACTCCCCCTCGCCCCTTGAGGGAGAGGGGGCTGGGGGGTGAGGGGTAATTGAAGATAATTTAGGTGATTAATGGATCGTTTTCCTATTTTTCTTGATTTGCACGGGCGTTCCTGCCTGGTGGTAGGTGGCGGCAAGGTCGCCGAACGCAAGGTAGACAGCCTGCTACGGGCAGGTGCACATGTCACGCTGGTAGCACCGCAAATTACCGCCGAAATGGGTAATACCCTCAGTGGGCAGAACGTCACCCACCATGCCCGCGAATTTGCCGACAGTGATGTGGAAGGGAAATTCCTGATCATTGCTGCCACCAACCATGCCAAGGTCAATGCCCATGTCGCCGCTCTAGCGAATGCCCGTCATATTCCGGTGAATGTGGTCGATGATCAGGCACTATGCAGTTTCATCGTACCCTCTGTGGTTGACCGTTCCCCCGTGATCGTGGCGGTTTCTACCGGCGGTGCATCACCTGTGCTGGCGCGGCAATTGCGGATGCGGCTGGAAACCATGATTTCCTCCCAATGCGGTGAGCTGGCAGGCATTACCGAAGAATACCGCGACATCGTGAAACAGCGTTTGCCGGAAAATCAGCGTAAGGCTTTCTGGGAACAGGCACTAAAAGGCTCGTTTGCCGAACTGGTGTATGCCGGTCATGTGCAAGACGCTCGCCGCCTGCTGGATGATATGCTTGCCAGTTATCCCAATGGTCAGACCATGGGCGAAGTCTACCTGGTCGGTGCAGGCCCCGGCGACCCGGATTTGCTCACCTTCAAGGCGCTGCGCCTGATGCAACAGGCTGATGTGATGGTGTACGACCGGCTAGTATCCAAGTCGATCTTGGACATGGCTAACCAGAATGCCGAACGCATTTATGTTGGCAAGGAAAAGGCCAACCACGCTGTCCCACAAGACAAAATCAACGACCTGCTGGTGGAACTCGCCAAGCAAGGCAAGCGCGTGCTACGCCTCAAAGGTGGCGACCCGTTCATCTTCGGGCGTGGCGGCGAAGAAATCGAAACGCTGGCGGAAAACGGCGTGCCCTTCCAGGTTGTGCCCGGCATCACTGCCGCTTCCGGCTGCTCCTCCTACGCAGGTATCCCGCTCACCCACCGCGATTATGCGCAATCCTGCACCTTTGCCACCGGGCATCTGAAGGACGGCACGATTGACCTTAACTGGACGCAACTAGCCCAGCCCAACCAGACCGTGGTGTTTTACATGGGGCTGACCGGCATCGAAGTCATTAGCCAGAAAATGCAGGAATACGGGCGTTCCGGCAACACCCCGGCAGCCTTGGTCGAACAGGGAACCACCCGTAACCAGCGCGTCCACATCGGCACGGTTGCCACTTTGCCGCAACTGGTGAAAGACAGCGGGGTACGTGCCCCCACCCTGACCATTATCGGCGAAGTGGTGCAACTGCATGACAAACTGCACTGGTACGAACCACAGCGCCATGTGGTTGCCAGCGAATTCAGCCGCAACACCCCTGTGGAGGGTTAAATCATGTCCGAAACCCGCATCAGCGTTGAAACTTTCAAGCAAAGCCTTGGGCAGCCCGTCAATTTCAAGCAAAGTGGCGGCATGGGCGAACTTGGCAGTTGTGCCGAAGCCGAACCCTATGCCCTGCAAGTCATCGACGACAGCATGGAACCGGAATTTGCCCAAGGCTGTATCATCATTATCGACCCGACCGGCGTGGTGCGTGACGGCGCGTATGTGTTCGCGGTCGACGACAAGAGCGAATACATCTTCCGCCAGTTGCGCATTATTGATGGCAAGCACTGGCTGGTGGCACTTAACGATGCCTACCAGCGTATCGAAATCAGCGGGCTTGAACACATCGAAGGTGTCATTACCCAACGGGCGGGCAAACGCCGTTCCTATCACAAGTGGTACGACAAATGACCGCCATCCTATACGGCATCCACAACTGCGATACAGTGAAAAAAGCCCGTGCCTGGCTGGAAGAACGTGGCATTCCCTACACCTTCCACGATTTCCGCAAGGATGGCCTCAACCCGGTATGGCTGCGCGACTGGACAGCCGAATTCGGCTGGGAAACGCTGGTCAACCGCAAGGGTACAACCTGGCGCAAGCTGCCGGAAGAAACCCGTGACAATATGGACGAAACCTTGGCACTGGCGGTCATGGAAGAAAACCCGTCTATCATCAAACGCCCTCTACTGGATTTAGGGACTCGCCATGTGGTGGGGTTCTCACCAGATTCTTATCGACAACTGTTTCAGAATTAATAACAAAGGCTTTGCGACATGTCTGCTACTCTTGATCTTGCCATCGACCTGATTTCCCGCCCCTCTGTCACCCCGTTGGATGAGGGTTGCCAGCAATTGCTGGCAGAGCGGCTTGCCCCGCTCGGTTTCGTCGCCGAACACCTGCGTTTTGGTGAAGTAGACAACCTATGGTTGCGCCGTGGCAATACCTCTCCGGTATTCTGCTTTGCCGGGCACACCGATGTCGTGCCCACTGGCCCGCTGGAAGCCTGGGACAGCCACCCGTTCCAGCCGGAAATCCGTGACGGAATGCTGTACGGGCGTGGTGCTGCCGACATGAAAGGTAGCATTGCCGCTTTCACCGTCGCTTGTGAAAACTTTGTACGTGAAAATCCCGACCATCAGGGTTCGATTGCTTTCCTGATCACCAGTGATGAGGAAGGGCCATCCGTCAACGGCACGGTCAAGGTGGTGGAAGTGCTGGAACAGCGTCACGAGAAAATCGACTGGTGTCTGGTCGGCGAACCTTCCAGTACCTGCTGCGTGGGCGATGTGGTGAAAAACGGGCGGCGCGGCTCACTGAATGGTGTTCTTACGGTCAACGGTCAGCAAGGGCACGTGGCTTATCCGCATCTGGCAGACAACCCGATCCACCGGGCAGCGCCAGCACTGGCTGAACTGGTCAGTATTGAATGGGATAAGGGTAATGAGTTTTTCCCGCCGACCAGCTTCCAGATTTCCAATATCCGGGGCGGGACAGGGGCAAACAACGTGATTCCGGGGGCAATGACAGTGGAATTCAATTTCCGCTTTTCCACCGAACAGACGGAAGCGGGGTTGCGTGAGGCGGTGGAAACCATCTTCAACCGTCATGGCATTGACTATGGCTTGCAATGGTCATTGTCCGGCAACCCATTCCTGACTGCACGCGGCGATCTGGTTGCCGCGAGTGTGGAAGCGATTCGTGCCTTTAGTGGTCAGGAAACAGAACTGTCGACTTCCGGCGGCACATCAGACGGACGCTTTATTGCGCCAACCGGAGCACAGGTGATGGAACTAGGGCCAGTCAACAAGACCATTCACAAAATCAACGAATGCGTTTCAGTCGATGATCTGAACGCCCTTGCTATTATTTACCAGAAAATACTGGAGCGCTTACTAACTACCAGGTAACAAAAACCCGGCAGCATTTTGTTACTTGAAGGTCTTGCGCGGACGCCCCCGCTTGCGGCGGGTGATCTGCCCTTCTTCCAGTTCCGCATCTGCCCAATCAATCAGACTTTTGTGGATGTGGTCAGCAACAATCTGCAAACGGTCTTCCAAAGCTGTACGGAAAAAGGCTTCGCGTTGCTCACTGGCTTTCAATGCCTCCTGCAACTCACGGACTTCTTCCTTGTATCGGGCTTCCACATTCTCAAGCTGTTCACGCAACTGGTTGAGTTTATGATTCAAATCGTCCTTGAGTTTACGTTTTTCCTCCGCCGCTTGCTCGCGCACTTCAGCAAGCGTACTGGATGTCGCACCTTTTGGACGCCCGCGCCCTCTTCTCTGATTAAAATCATCTTCCTGCATCTGACGCCCTGCCGTCTGTTGTTGCTCGGTTTTATCACGTCCAGTTACGATGACACCCGTAGAACCGCTACCATATTCAGCTCTCATCCTTACACTCCCTCAACTCTCATAAGAAACGGATGACTTGTTACTTGACACTCGATGAATAGCATTATCTGAGCAATCATCAACCAATTCAAGACAATTATATAAAAATTTAATGGATGTAGATATTCAGTTTATTAATTATTACCACAAACACGTCATCTGGCAAACCAAAAAGGCACTAATGGCTGCTCAGCTTGTATCTGGGTAATTAAAACACACTTAATAGCAGCTTATACCGATTACACCTCGCCATGCAACCGCATCATAACCGGGACACTCTAGCGCGTTATGGAATTGCTGTAAACAATTTCAGCCAGGTGTTTAATACAAGAATTGCATTAAAGTTGTGGATGGGTAGCATCGACACAAACGGGTTTCCGCCAATTGGCATTGAGTCTGTTGACAGAGTATGCGATGTTAGCGTGCTTCGAGGCCACCACATTGGACACATGGTAAATTCACTGCCTAAATCCGTTATTCACCTGTTGTTACCTGGCTTTTGTTGCAGCCCGCTGGTCGCTGCTGCCCAGTCACACTGGATGGTGTGTCCTGTGCCTGATACCTATGCTGATACCTCGCAACGCCCTGCTGGCCTTACCCCTGGGGCTGTTTATATTGAAGCTGATACAGCCCTGTTCCGTGAGCGCGGCACGTCAGAAATGTCCGGGAACGTGCATATTTCCCAGCAAGACAAAACCCTACACGCAGACAAGGCAACTTATGATCAGGCTACTGCCAATATCAGCGGTGTCGGCAATGTCAATTTCATAACCCCCTCCATGCAGGTCAAAAGCTCCCGGCTGCAATACAACCTCACACATGATACAGGGGAAATTCACAATGCCCGCTACCAGATGAAAACCGCTGAAGGGCGTGGTTCAAGCAAGCGGATTGTGCAGGAAAACCCCGACCTGACCCGTCTGGAAACAGCCAGCTATACAACCTGCCCTGCTGAGCAGGCTGACTGGAGTTTCAACTCGCCAGACATTCGCTTGCAGCATGACAAGGAACAGGGAACTGCCCGCAATGTCACCCTGAAAATACGCAATACCCCTGTGCTGTACCTGCCATACCTGTCTTTTCCCCTGACAGATGCACGCAAATCCGGCTTTCTCTGGCCCAATATCGGCACTAATGAAAAATCCGGTTTGCAAATCAGCGCCCCCTATTATTTCAACCTTGCCCCCAATTATGACCTGACTTTGACACCGACGCTGCTTAGCCGCCGGGGTATCCAGGTAGGCAGTGAATTCCGTTACCTGACCGACAAACATACCGGTTCCGTCAATTACGTGCTATTGCCCGATGACCGGGTTAGCACGATAGAAAACAACCGTTATTACTACAAACTGGAAGACAATACCCGGATCAACAACCGTTCCACCCTGAAGCTCAAGGCTGAAGGGGTATCCGACGATCAGTATTTCGTTGATCTGGGCAACTCACTGGAAGCAACCAGTGTGGTAAACCTTGAACGTCGTCTGGAATACCATACCCAGGAAAAGGACTGGACATTCTCCACCATGCTGCAAAATTATCAGGTACTGGATGGCGGTACATCCCCCCATGCCCGCCTTCCGCAGTTGCAGTTGAAATATAACCCTACCCAAAAACCCGGCGGGCTTGATCTGAGTGCTGAAGGTGAATACACTAACTTCACCGCCAGTGATACCAGCACCAACGGTTCGCGTCTTGACCTCAAGGCACGGGTCAGCAAAAAGTTTGCCAACGATGCCAGCTACATCAAGCCATCCCTGACAATGCGCCACACGGAATACCGGCTGGATGATGCAGACAACACCAAAATTAGCCGCACCTTACCTACTGCCAGTGTTGATTCAGGACTGGTTTTCGAACGTAATGTCAAACAGGGGCAGTATGTCCAGACGCTGGAACCACGCCTGTTTTACACCTACACACCGTACAAGGATCAAAGTGCCATCCCCATCTTTGACTCTTCCGAACGCAGCCTGAGTTACAACCAGTTGTTTGCCGAAAACCGCTTTACAGGCAAGGATCGCATTGGTGACACCAACCGTATTTCTGCCTCCCTGACCACCCGGATCCAGGATCCAAAAGCTGGGAGTGAACTGTTCCGCGCCAGTATCGGGCAGATGTATCATTTCGATGACCGCAATGTCACCATGCCCAATGAAACACCCCAACAGGGCGACCGCTCGGAATTGGTATTAGAAGCTGCCGGGCAAATCAACCGACGCACCCAGATCAGCAGCACAGCCTACTGGGATAATGACAAATCCGAAGTCGCCGCAGGTGAAGTCAGGCTGCGTTACAAGGACGACAAAAAGCGCATCCTTAACGTTGGCTATGCCCAGCGCAAGGATGACTTTGAATCTGCCAATGTCTCGTTTTCCGTGCCGGTCAAACCTCAGTGGAAAGCTGTCGGCAGCGTGGAACGGGATTTGTTGAATGAACGCAATCTGGAAACCGTCCTCGGGGCAGAATACGAAAGCTGCTGCTGGAAAACCCGGATTGCCGCCCGCAACTACCTGCTGCCCGACAACCAGACCAAGGATAATGCAGTCTTCATTGAATTTGAGCTGAAAGGCTTGGGCAATTTCGGCAGTAGCACCCGCAACCTGTTACAAGAACGCATATATGGTTATGAGTAATAACAACCTGCCACGTATTGCCATCACCGCAGGAGAACCTGCCGGAATCGGCCCGGACATCATCCTGATGCTGTTGCAGGCACAACAATGGCCTGCTGAACTGGTGATCATTGCTGACCCTGACGTATTGAAAGCACGAGCGCAACAACTCGGCATAAGCCTACAGATGCGACATTACACTCCTGACAGCCAGATGAAACCCACCCGATGTGGCGAATACAGCATCCTGCCTATTGCCTGTCATGTGCCAGTAGAAACCGGCGTACTGAACCCGGCAAATGCCGATTACGTCCTGCAAACCCTACAGCGTGCGACCGAAGGCTGCTTGAGTGGAGAATTTGCTGCGATGGTGACAGCCCCGTTGCACAAGGGGGTTATCAATGATGCTGGCATTCCGTTTACCGGGCACACAGAATTTCTGGCAGAACTGAGCCAGGCTCCATTGCCGGTCATGATGCTCACGGCTGACAAACTGCGGGTTGCACTGGCAACCACCCATGTACCGTTACACGCGGTCAGTTCACTCATCACCCCGGCCTTACTGGAACAGGTATTGGTCATTTTGCAACATGACATGCAGCAAAAGTTTGGCATTGCCAACCCACATATTCTGGTTTGCGGCCTCAATCCCCATGCAGGCGAAAGTGGGCATTTGGGAACCGAAGAGCTGGATGTCATCATCCCGGTGATTCAGAAACTGCAACAACAAGGCGTGAACCTGAGCGGACCACTACCGGCAGACACCCTGTTTACCCCACGCAACCTGCAAGGAGCTGATGCGGTGCTTGCCATGTACCATGACCAGGGCTTGCCGGTACTGAAACATGTCGGTTTCGGCAAAGCCATCAACATCACGCTAGGCTTGCCCATCATACGCACATCGGTTGATCACGGCACTGCCCTGCATCTGGCAGGTACCGGGCAGGCAGAAACGGGTAGTTTGCAAGCAGCCATTGATCTGGCAGTCGAACTGAGCAGTCGATGAAAGTAAAAAAGGGCATCCCGAGGGATGCCCAACCGCTAGGAGGATACAGACAACATCTGCCCATGTTGCTTGTATCCTTCCACACAAAACGCCTGTTTGTCGCTCTCCAGTACAAAAGCGTTCAATTTCTCTGAGAAATATTCTCAATATTTTATAATATAATGATGAACTAATTTAGCTCTCAGGTCAAAACAAGCTTGCAATAAAAATATCTTAAGGCAGCAATAGTAGCATGATCTTTCTGACAATTATCATATGCCGTAGCTTTGCTGTAGGTTATAAACGGAAAGCTGTGGCACAATGCGCCACCTCATTGTTTGTCTGCAACCGGATGCCTGAAACCTTAATACCATGAGTGAATACCTCCTGATCCTTGTCAGCACCATTTGGGTCAACAACTTCGTGCTGTCCCATTTTCTGGGGCTGTGTTCCTTTGTCGGCGTCTCCAAACGGCTGGAAGCATCGCTCGGCATGGGCATGGCCACCACCTTCGTGCTGACGCTTTCCAGCGTTGTCAGCTATCTGGTAGACCATTACCTGCTGATTCCGTTTGAGCTGGAATACCTGCGCACCATCAGCTTTATTCTGGTGATTGCCGCAATGGTCGGTTTCACCGAAATGGTGATGCGCAAGAGCAGCCCGGTGCTGTACAACGTACTGGGAATTTACCTGCCACTGATTACCGTTAACTGCGCAGTGCTGGGTGTGGCGCTGCTGAACGTGCAGG
Source organism: Thiothrix sp. UBA5583 (assembly GCA_002425225.1). Lineage (GTDB taxonomy): Bacteria > Pseudomonadota > Gammaproteobacteria > Thiotrichales > Thiotrichaceae > Thiothrix > Thiothrix moscowensis. Next base: position 24,244 of record DILV01000003.1, on the reverse strand, counting down.
AAACCCACGATTTCATCCAGTCAGCCCTGTATGGCTTCGGCGCATCCATGGGGTTCACCCTCGCCCTGATCCTGTTTGCCGGTATCCGCGAACGGCTGGCGGCGGCAGATGTGCCGCAAAACTTTCAGGGCAGTGCCATCGCGCTGGTCACTGCCGGGTTGATGGCACTAGCCTTCATGGGTTTTTCCGGTCTGGTAAAAGGATAAGCGCACCATGTTAATGGCAATTCTGGTCATTTGCGGCTTGGCCCTGTTTTTTGGCGCATTGCTGGGCTACACCGCCATCCGTTGCAAGGTGGAAGGCAACCCTGTCGCGGAAAAAATTGACGCCCTGCTGCCCCAAAGCCAGTGCGGGCAATGCGGCTACCCCGGTTGCCGCCCTTACTCCGAAGCGGTTGCCAAGGGCGAAGCTGCGGTCAACCTGTGCGTCCCCGGCGGCGAAAACACCGTCAAGGCCATCGCCGAACTGATGGGGGTGGAAGCTATCCCACTGGATGCCGATGCTGCCGAACCTGTCCCACTGGTCGCAGTCATCGACGAAAACACCTGCATCGGCTGCACCCTCTGCATCCAGGCTTGCCCGGTAGACGCCATCGTCGGTGCTGCCAAACACATGCACACCATCATTGCAAGCGAATGCACCGGCTGCAAGCTGTGCTTACCACCCTGCCCGGTCGATTGCATTGCCATGGTTCCGCTCAAGCTCGAACCCGCCTCCTGGAAATGGCCTTACCCCGTATTCAAACTGACGCAACAGCCCGCCAACGATGCGACAGCCAACGGCAAGGTGGCTTCATGATCCAGACCCTGCGTAAACTCTGGAACATCCACGGCGGCCTGCATCTGGATTACCACAAGGAAGATTCCAACCAATCGCCAGCACGCGACATCCCGCTGCCTGCCGAACTGGTGATCCCGCTCCAGCAGCACATGGGTTACAAGCCCAACCTGACGGTCAAGGCTGGTGATTACGTCTACAAGGGGCAGGAACTGGCGGAACACAACGGTTTCATGAAAGTGCCGGTACACGCCAGCACCTCTGGCACGATTACCGCCATCGAAGAACGTCCGATTGCCCACCCCTCTGGTCTCAACGACCTGTGCATCATCCTCAAGCCCGACGGCAAGGATGACTGGGGCAATGCCCGCATGACACCCTACCCCGACCATACCCAAGTGGATGGCGAAGTCTTGCGTAAGCGCATCTGCGCTGCCGGAATCGTCGGCATGGGCGGCGCGGTATTCCCGGCGGCAATCAAACTCAATGTCCACGACAATATTCCCATCAGCGCCCTGATCATCAACGGCGCGGAATGCGAACCCTATATCACCTGCGATGACCGCCTGATGCGTGAGAAGCCGGAGGAAATCATCGCCGGTATCCAGATCATGATGCACATCATCAACACCCAGCAGTGCCTGATCGGGATTGAAGACAACAAGCCACAAGCCGTTGCTGCCATGCAAGCCGCCATTGCCAGCAGCGGCGACACCCGCATTCAGGCAATCCCTGTCCCCACCCTGTACCCCACGGGCGGCGAAAAGCAGTTGATCAAAATCCTCACCGGCAAGGAAGTCCCCAGCGGCGGCAGACCCGCCAGCATCGGCATGATTTGCCACAATGTTGCCACTGCCCGTGCCATTTACCGCGCTATCGCCCTAGGTGAGCCGCTGGTTGAGCGTTACGTCACCGTCAGCGGCTCCGGCATCGCCAAGCCCTGCAACCTGAATGTGCCAGTGGGAACCCCCGTCCAGCACCTAATTGAACAGGCTGGCGGTTATACCCAAGCCGTCCACCGCTTGCTCATGGGGGGGCCAATGATGGGCATTACCCTCAACAACCCGCAAATTCCGGTCGTCAAAGCCACCAACTGCATTCTGGTGGAACAGCCCAAACCCGTGCCGCCCGCCATGCCCTGCATCCGCTGTGGACGCTGCATGGAAACCTGCCCCGCCAACCTGCTGCCACAACAGCTTTACTGGTACTCACGTTCACGCGAATTCGACAAGGCCGAAAACCTGCACCTGTTCGACTGCATCGAATGCGGCTGCTGCGCTTACGTTTGCCCCAGCCACATCCCGCTAGTGGATTACTACCGTTTTGCCAAAGCCGAAATCCGCACCCAGCGTGACACCAAGCGCAAAGCTGAAATCGCCCGCGACCGCCACGAGTTCCGGCTGGAACGGCAAGAACGTGCCAAGCGCGAAAAAGCCGAAAAGCTCGCCAAGCACAGGGAACAGGCACAAACCAGCACCGATGACGGCAAGAAAGCCGCTATCCAGGCCGCACTGGAACGCGCCCAAGCCAAGAAGGCCGCAGCCCAACAGGATAACCCCGCATGATGTTTGCTTCCCATTCCACCTCCACCGCCCCGCTGGATGTCAGTCAGGTCATGCGGCAGGTGTTGTATGCCCTGATCCCCGGCACCTTGCTGTTGTTGTGGTTCTTCGGCTGGGGCTTGCTGACCAATTGGGTACTGGCGATTGGTTTCGGGTTAGGATTTGAAGCTATCATGCTGAAATGGCGTCAGCGCCCGATCCAGCCGTTCCTGCTCGATTACAGCGTGATTGTCACGGCCTGGCTGCTGGCGGTGGCACTTCCGGCTTATTCGCCCTGGTGGTTGATGGCGGCGGCGATGCTGTTTGCGGTGGTAATTGCCAAGCATTTGTACGGTGGGCTGGGTTACAACCCGTTCAACCCGGCGATGGTGGGGTATGCGGCGATGCTGGTGTCTTACCCCTTGCAAATGACGGCTTGGCCAGCCCCGCTGGATGCCGGGTTTGGGCAGGTCGGTTTCGAGCAGACCATGCAACTGGTGTTTGGTGGTGCTAGCCCGGCAAGCTGGGATGGATTCAGTGCAGCCACTGCGCTGGATACCGTCAAAACTGATTTACGGACGCATAAACCCCTGATGGATATTTATGCAAAGGAAACCTTTGGCTGGCTGGGCGGCAGAGGCTGGGAATGGGTGAATCTGGCGTGGTTGCTGGGCGGTTTGTGGCTGCTACGGCAACGCATCATTAGCTGGCACATCCCGGCAGCATTTCTGGGTTCACTGGTTTTGATCGCTGGCATGTTCTGGATAATCGACCCAGCGCAATACACTTCACCCCTGTTTCACTTGTTCAGCGGGGCAGCGATACTGGGTGCGTTCTTCATCGCCACCGACCCGGTGACTGCCAGCACCACCCCACGCGGCAAGCTGATTTATGCAGCAGGCATTGGCCTGTTCATTTACATTATCCGCACCTGGGGCGGCTACCCGGATGCCGTTGCATTCTCGGTCATCATCATGAACATGGTGGTTCCGCTGATTGACCATTACACCCAACCACGGGTTTACGGGACTTGAGGGCTTACAGGATGCTGGATAACCCGATTTTCAAAGACGTAACCAAGCCTGCCCTGCTGCTGGCTGGGTTTGCGCTGGGCGGTGCGGTGGCACTGTCGTTCATTTTCGGCCTGACCAAGCCCAAAATTGAGGAAAACGAACGCTTGGCCACGCTGGAGCGCCTGAATGCGCTGGTGCAGCCGCAACGTTACGACAACGATCCGGTCAAGGACAACATCCAGCTTCCTGCACAGGATTTCGGCAGTGCAGAACCCGTCAAAGTCTACCGCGCCCGCCAGCAAGGCCAGCCGGTAGCAGCCTTGTTTGAAACCAGCGCGCCCGACGGATACAGCGGCAATATCCGCCTGCTGGTGGCGGTGAACACTGACCAGACCCTTGCCGGGGTACGTGTCATTACCCACAAGGAAACCCCCGGTCTCGGTGACAAAATCGAAACCGAGAAAGACGACTGGATCACCCGTTTCACCGGCAAAGCTATCGGCTCACCCCCGCTGGAGGGTTGGGCAGTACGTAAGGATGGCGGTGAATTCGACCAGTTCAGCGGCGCAACCATCACCCCGCGTGCGGTGGTCAATGCCACCAAACGGGTGCTGGTATGGGCGCAAAACAACCTGCCCAGTGCGTTCGCCAACCCGGCTACGGAGATAAAACCATGATCAAGTTGCCCACCTTCAAGCTGGAACCCGTCAACCTGAGCCGTGACGAGTTCCGCAGCCTCAGCCTGGAAGGGCTGTGGCGTAACAACCCCGGTCTGGTGCAATTGCTGGGGCTATGCCCGCTGCTGGCTGTCACCAACAACGTGGTCAACGGCTTGGGGCTGGGGCTAGCCACCATCATCGTACTCTTGGCAAGCAATGTGGCGGTATCCGCCGTGCGCAACTTTATCCGTCAGGAAGTCCGCATCCCCACCTTCATCCTGATTATTGCTGCCAACGTCACCATTATCGACATGTTGATGAAAGCGTTTTTCCACGATTTGTACAATATCCTCGGCATTTTCATCCCGCTGATCGTCACCAACTGCGCGGTGCTGGGGCGTTCCGAAGCGTTTGCCTCCAAACACGAGCCAGTGCGGGCGGGGCTGGATAGCCTGATGATGGGCATCGGGTTCATGCTGGTACTGATGGTGCTGGGCGGGATGCGCGAACTGGTTGCCAACGGCACGCTGTTTTCACAGGCACACCTCATGTTTGGTGAGGCGGCACGCGGCTGGGTAATCAGTTTCGGCAAGGATTTCCACGGCCTGCTGCTGGCAGCCTTGCCACCGGGCGCATTCATCGGGCTGGGTTTGCTGGTAGCAATGAAGAACTCCATCGACCAGCGGCTGCGCAAACCAGCACCCAAAGCGGCTACGGTAGCGGCTGCACCGTCTGCTACTGCGGGTGAGGCGGCATGAATAAAGCCAAGCGGGAGGAAATCTTCCGCCGCCTGCATGGTGCCAACCCTAACCCTACCACTGAACTGGCATACGCCAGCGCGTTTGAACTGCTGATTGCGGTAATCCTGTCAGCACAAGCCACCGACAAGGGTGTGAACAAGGCGACTGCCAGACTGTTTCCGGTTGCCAATACCCCGGAAGCCATTGTGGCACTGGGTGAGGAAGGGCTGAAGGATTACATCAAGACCATCGGCCTGTTCAACAGCAAGGCGAAAAACATTATCGCAACCTGCCGGATGCTGGTGGAAAAGCACCACTCGCAAGTCCCCGACGACCGTGCAGCCCTGGAAGCCTTACCGGGCGTGGGGCGCAAGACGGCGAACGTGATCCTCAACACTGCTTTCCGCCAACCGACCATGGCGGTGGATACGCACATTTTCCGCGTCGCCAACCGCACCGGCATTGCCCCCGGCAAAAACGTGCTGGAAGTCGAAAAAGGCTTGCTCAAACACATCCCCAAAGCCTATTTGCTGGATGCGCACCACTGGCTGATCCTGCACGGGCGTTATACCTGTGTGGCACGCAACCCCAAATGCGGGCAGTGTATTATTGCCGACCTGTGTGATTTCAAGGAGAAAACTGCCTGATGTTTGGCAATGACCGTGATTCGATGCGTCGCTATTACCTGCAATGCTGGCATAAATTCCGCCAGAAATTGCCGATGGATGCACTGGAACAAAGTGTCGCGCAAGTGATTGCCGAACACCCGGAATACCACACCTTGCTGGAGCAGGCTGACAAAGCCCTACAACGCGACTATCTGCCTGAGAATGGCAACACCAACCCCTTCCTGCACATGGGGCTGCATCTGGGTATCCGTGAACAGGTTGCCACCAACCGTCCGCTAGGCATCAGTGCTATCCACCAGCAACTTGCTAGCCGTCATGGCATACTCGAAGCGGAACATCGCATGATGGATTGCCTGGCAGAAAGCATCTGGCTGGCGCAACGCAACCAGACCATGCCAGACGAAAAACAATACCTGCAATGTTTACAAGCGTTGTTCTCATAAAAAGGGCGGCACTCAAGGCCGCCCTCTATTCCTTGCAGACACTGAATCAGTCCATCGCCACCACAACACTACTGTTGGAGCGGGTACTGACATCAAACACCCGTGAACGGTTAACGTTATTCAAATTGGCTTCTGCACGATAACGCCCAGGTTTGAGCGGAATGGTGGCAGAGTGTCGACGAAATGAATCGACCCACACCGGGCTGTTATTTTCCAAACGATAAAGCGTCCAACGTACAGGGCGCATGGCAGGTCCGTTGTTAATGGTGGCTACCAGAGTCACATTTGCACGCGGCTCCTCTGCAATCGCCGCATTAACTACGGATACAGAACCAATCAACACAACAGTAGCCATCATGGCAGCACTAAAAAAGCGCAATCTCTTAAATCGCATAGCGGCATCTCCTTGCCCCCGTTTCCTGTTAATTTAACTAACCCTTCCTTATGCCTACTAAATCTAGCGGAAATACATTAAATTGCCACTAGATTCTATTTGTCCTGCTAATAACTTTTTTTGCTGGAACTTTTTGCATTTTTTGTAAAATGCTGGAATCTGCACATTTTCCTTTCTCATGCCTGCGGCGAATATGCTATCCTAGCGCCCCCGTAGCCAGACCCGAAACGGAGTTCCTTACACATGCATCCTATGCTCAGAAAAGCCACTGACGCTGCCCGCCAGGCAGGTGAGGCTATCCGCCACTACTCGAACAAAGTGCACAAGCTGGATGTCCAGAACAAGGATCACAACGATTTTGTCAGCGAAGTTGACAAGCAGGCCGAATACATCATCGTGCGGGCATTGCAACGTGCTTACCCGGATCACGCCTTTCTCGGTGAAGAAAGCGGCAAAACCGGCAGCAACAGTGACTACGAGTGGGTCATTGACCCGCTGGATGGCACCACTAATTTCCTGTACGGCATTCCCCAATATTCAGTCTCCATTGCCCTCAAGCACAAAGGCCGTCTGGCAGTTGGCGTGGTTTACGACCCGCTGCGCGATGAAACCTTTGGCGCTGCTCGTGGTGAAGGCGCAACCCTGAATGGACGACGTATCCGCGTCTCCGAACGCACCACCATGCACAATGCCCTGCTGGGTACAGGCGTCCCCTTCCGTGCCAATCAGAACCTTGACCTCTACCTGCAAACCATGAAAGCCCTGCTGCCTGATACCGCCGGGGTACGCCGCCCTGGTTCTGCGGCACTGGATCTGGCTTACGTGGCCTGCGGGCGCTTTGACGGTTTCTGGGAATTTGGCCTCAACGAATGGGACATGGCTGCCGGTGTACTGCTGGTGCAGGAAGCGGGTGGACTGATCAGCGACATGCACGGCAATAATAACCACATGATTACCGGCGATGTCGTTGCTGCCAATCCCAAAGTTTTCAAGGAAATGATCAAGCGCCTGCATCCGGTCATGCAGAAAGCCTGATTGCCTGCCCATCCGTCATGCCTGCCCCGGTAAAGTGCGGGCAGATGGACTAAATTCAGGGGATGAAAGCATCCCTCATCCATTTGATCTGTCTGGTGTGCCTGCTGGCAGGGTTATCTGCGTGTGACTCATCACCCGAACCACCGGCAGTGCCACCACCGGAGCCTGCCCCCATGAACCAGACCACCAACCCCAGCAAAGCTGCTGCCGATACCCCTACTGGTAATGATGAAACTGTCATCATTCCGCAGGAAATCCAGCCATCACTGCCTGTACCAGCCAAACCTGCCGAAAACATTACTCAATCCCTCAAACCTGTTGAACTTGACACCTTATCCCCCCCCGCAAAACCTGCCAAACCCAGCGTGCCTTCGTTTACCCGGCAAACCACACCTGACCGCAAACTCTACCTGCGTTTTCTTGCCACCGGAGAAAGTTTTTACTCAGAAATAACCCTAGAAAACGGCATCCTCAGCTACACCTACTTCGCAGATAGCAATAACCGCTGTGCCAAATGGGTACAAAGTAGCCCTTGCTGGAGGGAAAGCGACCTCAAAACCATTAGCATGGCACTGCCTAAGGAAGACCTCGACAACCTTTATGCCGTCGCCAACGAAAGCGGCATTTTTGGTATCAAAGCTGACAAGATCGGGGGAGCCAAAGCCGGGCAACGCTATTACGCCCAGCATGTGGAAGCCCGTGTGGATGGCAAGGAAAAACACCTAATTTATCAGAGTTTCCCCGGCTCTGCCCAAAAGCCTGAAGCCTTTCACCGTATTGAAACAGCCCTTGTCGAATACGCCCGCGACCTGCCACACTAGCCACTTTTCCCTGTAACGAGGATATTGCTGATGCTGAGCGGGCTGGAACTAGGCTGGATTGAGTATCTGCTGGCAGTATTGGCTGCGCTGGCAGCGGGCGGTATCAATGCCCTGGCAGGTGGTGGCACATTGATCACTTTTCCAACCTTGGTGGCAATCGGCATCCCGCCGGTCATGGCCAATGTCACCAGTACCGTTGCCCTGTGCCCTGGTTATTTCGGTGCGACCCTTGCCCAGTTTTCTGAGATTCGCACCCAGACCCAGCGCTTGTGGCTGGTCGTGCCTGCTGCGGTTGCAGGCGGCATTTTGGGCGGAATACTGCTGCTCAACACCGAAGAAAAGGTTTTTCAGTCACTGGTTCCTTTCCTGATCCTGCTGGCTGCCGTGCTGCTAGCAGTGCAGAATCCGGTACGAAACTGGTTGAATAAACGCTTGCAACAACATGAAGCACAAGGTATTCCGATCTTCTGGATTATACCCCTGATCCTGCTAGCTGCCATCTACGGTGGTTATTTCGGTGCTGGCTTGAGCGTGATTGTACTGGCAGCATTGGCACTGATTATGGATGACTCCCTGACCCGTCTGAATGCGCTCAAACAAGCAGTAGCTTTTTGTGTGAATATAGCAGCAGCCGTATTTTTCCTGTTTTCCGGCAAGGTCGTCTGGTCGGTCGCTGCCATCATGGCTGTTGGTGCGCTACTCGGCGGGATGTTGGGCGGCAAACTGGCGGGAAAAATCAACCCTACCACCTTGCGCTGGCTGGTGGTTTCTATTGGGATAGTGATTGCTGTGGCTTACTGGCTGCGCTCATAGTCGCCATCCACGTAATACCAGCGTCCTGCTTCTTTCACAAACCGGCTGGATTCATGCAAGGCATCTGTCTGCTCACCCTCCTGATAACGGGCGATGAATTCGACCATACCACGTTCGTCCTGCGTGCCACCGGCTTCGGTGCGTACAATCTCCAGACCCAGCCATTCGGTTGGTGGAAGCTGCAACAGGCTTTTTTTGTTCGGGCGGGTGCTGCCGTGCCACGTGCGGTGTAGATAAGCACCGTTGCGCAAGGTATAAGCACTGTAACGCGAACGCATCAGTGCTGCGGCAGTCGGTGCTGCCTTGCCGTCATGGTAAGGTCGGCAGCACTGGTTATAGGCAAGGTTTGAGCCGCAGGGGCAAGGATTACTCATCATGTTCCGCACGTTGCTGTCTGTCGGACTGCGATACTAGCAGTCTTCCAACGTTGCTTGAAGCCTTGGAACGCAAACGGCTTATAACAGCATTCATGCTATCGTTTTTCTTGTAATGCAGCGTAAAATCACCGCCTGAGTCCCAAATCTGATTTATCAACACGGATGTCATCATGATGCTAACCATTGAACAGCCTTACACTGGCAAGTATGCCCTTTCCCACTTGGGGTTCCGCCCCTTTTTCCTTTTATCCGCAATATTTGCCGTTATTGGTATGGTCTTGTGGCTGGGAATCTATAATTTCGCCTGGGCATTGCTACCTGTCAGTTACCCGGCAAATGTATGGCACGCGCATGAAATGGTATTCGGCTACGCCGTGGCAGTTGCGGCTGGTTTCCTGCTGACAGCAGTCAAAAACTGGACCAACATTCAGACCATCCACCGTCAACCCTTGCTGATTCTGGCACTGGTATGGCTGCTTGCTCGGGTATCGCCATTCAGCGGGATACTGCCGCTAGCAGCGTTGGTGGATACCCTGTTCCTGCTGTGGCTAACTTATGAAATTGCCCGCCCGGTCATAAAGAGCAAGCAATGGAAACAAATGGCACTGGTGGGCAAGATAGCACTCCTGATACCCGCCAATCTGGTGTTCTATCTGGGTTTATCCGGTTATTGGCCTGCGGGTGTACAGGTTGGGCTGTATGCGGGTTTTTACATCATCCTTGCACTGATTTTCACGATGGGGCGGCGAGTTATTCCCTTTTTCATCGAGCGCGGGGTGGGCTGCCCGTTTGAAGCCAAGAATGATGTGTGGATTGACCGTTTCAGCCTGATCCTGTTTGTGGTGTTTGTGCTTGCCGACCTGGTGGCGCTGGCAACCGGCAACACCACCGCTGCGTTCCTGGCTGCATTGCTGGCACTGGCACAGATGCCTTTCCACGCCTTTCGCATGATGGGCTGGTATCACCCCAATATTTGGGAAAAGCCGCTGTTGTGGGTGTTGTACATGGCCTATGGCTGGCTGGTGGCTGGTTTCCTGTTCAAGTTTCTGGCAACAGCATTTAGCATTTCCCCCTGGATTGGGGTACATGCGTTTGCGGTTGGCGGTATCGGCATGATGACCGTGGGCATGATGGCGCGGGTAATACTGGGGCATACCGGGCGGAATGTGTTCGACCCACCCCAAATCCTGATCGTGGTATTCCTGTTGCTGTTCAGTGCCGCCTTCATCCGTGTCCTCAACATCTGGCTGGTTCCCGAATTTTACGGGGAATGGATTTTGACGGCACAATTGCTATGGATTACCGCTTTCTCCCTGTTTTTATGGCAATATTTACCCATGCTGATCAAACCGCGTGTTGATGGTCGCTACGGTTAAACAACAGGAGAGAGGAGAATTTTCATGAAATACATGCTGCCACTGGTGTTGCTGCTAGCAAGTGGTTGGGGTCATGCTGCGCAACCTGCATCCCAGCCCGCTGCTCTGGATGCAGGGCTGGTCAACCCCGGCCATCACGAACAACCCAAATGGTTCAAGGAGTCGTTTCTCGACATCCGTGACGACATCAAGGAAGCCACTACTGCTAACAAGCGGGTGGTATTGTATTTCTATCAGGATGGCTGCCCCTACTGTGCCAAACTGTTGAAAGACAATTTCGAGAAACAGGAAATTGCTGACAAGACCCAAAAGCATTTCGATGTGGTTGCCATCAACATGTGGGGCGACAGAGAAGTGACCAATCTTGACGGTAAACAGGTGACAGAAAAAGCTTTTTCGGCTGACCTCAAGGTGCAATACACCCCTACCTTACTGTTCCTGGATGAAGGCGGCAAAGTGGTACTGAGGGTAAATGGCTATTACGCCCCCGACAAGTTTGATCTGGCACTGGATTTTGTGTCCGGCAAACATGACCAGCAAGGCAGCTTCAAGGACTACTACGCCAAACTCAAAGCGGAAGGCAAGGTCAAAACCAGCGACAAAACTTACACCTTGCCCGGCAGCCTGCCTGCCCCGTTACGTTTGCAGGAAGCCCGCAAGGACAGCAAACGCCCGCTGATGGTAATTTTCGCCCAGCAGGATTGCGATACTTGCGATGAGCTGTTCAATGACATCCTCAAGCGCAAGGAACTGGCTTTTAGCCTCAGTAACCTTGATGTAGCCATCGCCAACCCGGATGCAGACACCAGTATCCAGACCCCGGATGGCAAGGATATGAAGTTGGCGGAATGGGCCAAAACGCTAGACCTCAAGTACAGCCCCAGCCTGTTGTTCTTTGCGGCTGATGGCAAGGAAGTGTTCCGCGCCGAAGCCTATTTCAAGGCATTCCATATTCACGGCGCGATGGATTATGTCATTTCGGGTGCTTACCAATGGCAGCCAGAATTCCAGCGTTACCTGCAACACCGCCGGGAAGTGCTGACCGGGCATGGCATCCCGGTCGAGCTGATGGAATAAACCTTATTGCAAAGCCTTGCTGACGTGCGCAGCAAACGCGGCAGCAGGCATGAAACCGACTTGCCGGAACTGACGCAACTCCGTGCCATCCTTGTTGAAAAACAGGATGGCAGGCGGCCCCGGAATCTTGAAATGCGCCAGTAATGCCTTGGCTTGCGCCGAGTTTTCGGTAACATCGGCCTTCAGCAAAATCACATTGCGCAACTGCGCCTGTACCGCAGGGTCAGGGAAAGTGTACTTTTCCATCTCCTTGCAGGTCACACACCAGTCAGCATAGAAATCAACCATGACGGGCTGGCCTTTGGCATCCTTGACCGACTGTTGCAATTCCTCCAGGCTTTTCACAGTCTGGAAAGGCAAGGCTGCTTCCGCTGCACCACCACCCTGCCCCAGCGACAAGCCTTTCAAGGGCTGCCACAAGCCGCCACTGCCGGTTGCACTGCCCACCATCAGCAAACTGCCGTACAACAGCAGCAATATGCCGGTTCCTTTCCAGAATTTGCGCCAGCCACTGCTGTCTTCCGGCAGGTGCGTCAGTGCACCGAGGAACATCGCTGAAATCACGAACAATGCCGCCCACAGTAACAATGCCACTGATTCAGGCAAAATCCGTTCCAGCATCCAGATGGCAACCGCCAGCAGCATAACGCCAAACACGCCCTTGATCGCATCCATCCACATGCCTGCCCGTGGCAACCATTTTCCGGCCGAGGTTCCCACCAGCAACAGGGGAATGCCCATGCCGATACTGAGGGCAAACAATGCCATACCACCCAGCAATGCATCACCGGTTTGCCCGATATAGATCAGTGCTCCTGCCAGGGGTGCTGCCACACAGGGGCCAACAATCAGGGCGGACAATGCGCCCATGATACCGACCCCAATCAGACTGCCACCTTCCTGCCGGTTACTGACATTGTTCAGGCGTGTCTGGATGGAAGATGGCATCTGCAAATCATAAAAACCAAACATCGACAAAGCTAACAGCACGAAGATGGCACTGAATACCCCCAATATCCATGGGTTCTGGAACATGGCTTGCAAGTTTTGCCCAAACATCCCTGCCAGCACCCCCGCCACGGTATAGGTCAACGCCATGGCCAGTACATAAGCCAGCGACAGGAAAAACGCCTTGCGGGGTGTCAGATCTTTCTGCCCGACAATGATACCGGACAAAATCGGGATCATCGGAAAGACGCACGGGGTAAACGCCAGCAACAACCCAAAGCCGAGGAAACCCAGCAAGGTCAGCAAGGTGTTGCCACTAGCAAGTGTTGCTGCTACCTGATCCTGTTCGGAAACAAAAGTGTCTCCTGCCTGCACAGCCGAAGCCACGGGGATCGGTGGGGTGGTTTCTTCCCAGCTCACACTGCCCGTCTGTTCCCCCGCTTTGGGGGCAGCCAGACTGACCTTGAAGGCTTTCAGCTCTGCCGGGTAACACAACACATTTTCCGCACACCCTTGCCAACCCAGCTCCAGCACAAAGCTGCCTGCCTTGCCGGATTCGGTGCGTTGCACTGGCAGACGGATTTCTGCGAGGTCGTAGAGGGCTTCGATCGTGCCGAAAAACTCATCCTGCTTGACCTTGCCACTGGGCAATTGCGGTTCCCCAACCGTCAGGCCTTTGGCCTCATGCACCTTGAACAAGAATTTGTCCTTGTACAGGTAATGCTCAGGCGCAACCACCCACTGGATACGCAAGGTATCTTCATCCAGTACGGGTTGCCCCAGCGCAAAGGCTTCCTCGCTTGACAGACTGCCATCTTCCCCGAAATCGAAGCTGTCATCCGTGCCTTTGGCGACAGCCTGGATAGCAGCCAGCCCAGCAGGTTCTGCCATGACAACGTTGCCCCCTACCAGCCAGCAACAGCAGACTAATAACGTATAACGCAGATAATTCAATAGTTTTGGACGAATGCCCACGTTTGTTCCCTCCTCTCTCTGATAGCCCTCCCAGTGTAACGGAGTCGCCACACAACATCCATTTACACCGGAAAGCTGGCATCATTCAACAAACTGTTGATCTGGATCATTTCTGCCGCAAGCCAAACCAAGACATGATGAGCTTCACCAGTTAGCGGGAGAGTTCCCAATGAAAGCCTATGAACACATTCTTGTGCCGGTTGACTTCACCCGGATTACCAATGCCATCGTTACCCGCGCCAATGAGCTAGCAAACTTCTATGGCGCAAAACTATCCCTGTTGAACGTACTGGGCGATGTTCCACTGGGCAATGTCGCTTTCGGCGGTACGGACAAGCTGCCAGTTCACCCCAGCATGAAGCAAAAACAGGTTGATACAGCGATCGACAAGCTACAACAACTGGCAGAAAGTGTTGGGTTGCCTGCCAATGCCGCTCTGGAAACCACCTATGCTACTGGCAAGCCCAGTGAAGCCATTATCCAGTTTGTCAAGGACAAGGGCGTTGATCTGGTCATTGTCGGCAACAGTGGCAAAAAGAGCGTACTGGGTTTCATGGGTTCCACCGCAGAAGCCACCCTCAAGGGGGTTCCCTGTGATGTCATGGCCATCAGGCAGGACTAAAATCCATTACTCACAACCGGGCGGGGCTATGGGGTAACAGCAAAAACCGCTAAGATATGCCCCTTCCCCGGTCTGTAGAGTATCAAAGCGCTTATGAATAGTCTGGAGTGGCGCGTTACTGCGTCATTAGCTGCCATTTACGCCGTGCGGATGCTGGGCTTGTTCATGATTCTGCCCGTATTTGCACTGTATGCGGAAACCCTGCCGGATTCCACCCCATTCCTGATTGGTCTGGCAATTGGCATTTACGGTCTGACCCAAGCAGTTTTCCAGATTCCCCTTGGCATCCTGTCTGACAAGATAGGTCGCAAGCCTGTTATCATCGGTGGCTTGCTGGTATTTGCCCTCGGCAGCATCATTGCCGCTCTTGCAGAGTCTGTCTGGCTGATCGCGCTGGGGCGAGCTATCCAGGGCATGGGGGCTGTTGCCGCACCCACTATGGCGTTGGCAGCCGATTTGACCCGTGAAGAAAACCGAACCCGCATCATGGCCGTCATCGGCATGACCATTGGCCTGTCCTTCATGCTCGGGATGATTCTGGGGCCACTGGTCAGTGAAATCGCGGGTGTACCCGGCATTTTCTGGCTCACCATGTTGCTGGCTCTCACCGGTATTGCGCTGGTGGTACTGGCAATTCCGACCCCCGAACACCCGACCCAACACCGCGATGCCGGGATTATCGAAGGTTATCTGGGCAAGGCACTCGGCAATAGCGCCTTGTTACGCATGAATGCCGGGGTTTTTATCCTGCATCTGGTCATGACCGCCAACTTTCTGGTGCTGCCGCCCATTTTCGAGCATGACCTTGCCCTACCCCGCACCGAACACTGGAAAGTCTACCTGCCGGTATTGGCTGGCTCGTTTCTGCTCGCCATTCCCCTGATCATCATGGCCGAGAAAAAGCAGAAAATCCGTAGCTTGTTATTGGGCAGCACGATGGTTCTGGTCATTGCCGAACTGGGCATGGCCTTAGGTCATGCGCATATTGCCTGG
Organism: Thiothrix sp. UBA5583; assembly: GCA_002425225.1. Taxonomy (GTDB): domain Bacteria; phylum Pseudomonadota; class Gammaproteobacteria; order Thiotrichales; family Thiotrichaceae; genus Thiothrix; species Thiothrix moscowensis. The sequence continues at coordinate 9,011 of DILV01000003.1, read as the reverse complement.
TTACTGGCAGCCTTTTTCCTGTTCTTCGTCGGTTTCAACTTTCTGGAAGCCGTACAACCCTCACTGGTTGCCAAGTACTCTGATGTCAGCAGCAAGGGCACGGCGATGGGCATTTTCACCAGTTCGCAATTTCTGGGCATTTTTGCCGGTGGTGTACTGGGTGGGGTAGTTAATCATGCATGGGGAACCAGCGGTGTATTTGTTTTCAGCGCCCTGATTGTTGCCGCATGGTTGCTGCTGGCATGGCGCTTGCCACAACCGGCATTCCATACCAGTCGCGTACTGAAAATTGACCCTTTGCTGTTTTCCGACAAGGAACGCTTATATCAGGCATTGCTGGCAGTTCCCGGTGTCAAGGAAGCAGCCATTGCTAGTGAAGAATGTGTCGCTTATCTGAAAGTCGACAAGGAAAATCTGGACGAAAGTGCGCTCCGTGCATTTTCCGCTACTTCAGCGTAGAATTCGGGAGATCATAAAAGGAAGGATAGAACATGGCACGAGGTATCAATAAAGTCATTTTGGTTGGAACCATGGGACGCGACCCAGAAGTCAAATACATGCCCAGCGGCGGCGCCATTGCCAATGTCAGTCTTGCTACCAGCGAACAATGGAAAGACAAGCAGACTGGTGAAAAAAAAGAGACCACCGAATGGCATCGGGTTGTTTTTTACGGACGGCTGGCGGAAATTGCCGGTGAATATTTGCGCAAAGGCCAGCAAGTCTATGTGGAAGGCAGTCTACGTACCCGTAAATGGCAGGGACAAGATGGACAAGACCGTTATACCACGGAAATTATTGCCAACGAGATGCAGATGCTGGGCGGTCGCCCCGGTGGCGGTATGAGCGCTGGCAGTTATGAAGACACACCAGCTCCTCGTCAGCAAAGCAATTCCGGCGGCAGCAATGCACCTGTGCAGGATCGCGGCTTTGAAGATTTTGATGACGATATTCCGTTCTAAAACAGCACGTCAACGCAGATAATCCCAAGAAGCCCCTATCAGCGAGGGGCTTCTTTGTTTTCAGCAAACACAAAAGCCCTTGCAGATTGCGGCCTGCAAGGGCTTTTGAGGTATCCTGATACAACCTGAAATGGTTGAATGGTCGGAGCGAGAGGATTCGAACCTCCGACCCCCACCCCCCCAGAGTGGTGCGCTACCAGGCTGCGCTACGCTCCGACCGAAAGAGGGGCAAGTCTACCGCAACCACTACCCAAGCTCAAGGGCAAATCAGTGTTTGAGGATATAGAGAATCCGCTCCAGTTCCTGCACGATGGGAGCCACATCATTGCCATTGACAACAATTGGCTCCAACGGCAGGGCTGGTTGTGGCGGCGTGTGCGCATCATCCAGCAATTTCTGGCGTGCACCACTGATCGTATAACCTTGCTCATACAATAAACCACGGATATGACGAATCAGCACCACATCCTCGCGCTGGTAATAACGCCGGTTGCCACGCCGCTTCATGGGCTTGAGAGAAGGAAACTCCTGCTCCCAATAGCGCAGCACATGGGTTTTTACCCCGCACAAGTCACTAACTTCTCCAATGGTGAAATAGCGCTTGCCCGGAATGGGAGGCAGTTGGCTGTTAGGCGTCAGCGCTTCCTGCATATTCCTCTACCCGCTGTTTGAGCTTTTGCCCAGGCCGGAACGTCACCACACGGCGAGCCGTTACCGGAATTTCTTCCCCTGTCTTTGGATTGCGCCCCGGACGTTGCGTCTTGTCACGCAGCATGAAATTGCCAAACCCTGACAGTTTCACGTTTTTACCTGTTTCCAAAGCATCACGGATTTCCTCAAAAAACATCTCCACCAAATCCTTGGCTTCGCGTTTGTTCAAGCCCAGTTCTTCAAACAGATGTTCGACCATATCCGCTTTGGTCAATGTTGTTGTCATGCACTTTCTCCCTGTTTTATCGCAACACCGCGCCCACTTCCTCCTGAAGTGAAGCGATAATCGCATCTACAATCCGGTTAATTTCCGCGTCCTCAAGAGTGCGCGAAAAATCCTGCAAAATCAAGCTCAAAGCGACGCTCTTCTGACCTTCTGGTATACCTTTGCCAGCATAGACATCAAATAAATAATAGGACACTAGTTGTGGAATCGCCGCCTTTTTCAGCGCATTTTCCAGTCCAACTGACAATACATCTTCCCTGACCAGTAACGCCAGATCGCGACGGATTGCCGGGAATCTGGAAACAGCCTGATACTTCGGTAACTCCCGCAGTGCCAGTGCTGCCATATCCAGCTCAAACAGATACACAGGCTGGTTGAGACCCAAGCGTTCTTCCAGTTTAGGATGCAACATCCCCATCCAACCCACCACATCGGTCTGCGTCATGATCTGTGCAGACTGACCGGGATGCAACGCAGCATGAGCCACCGGTGCAAAATGGAATTGCATACCCGTTACCTGTTCCAGCAAGGCTTCCACATCCCCTTTCAGGTCATAGAAATCGACTGGACGGTTCACCTGCCCCCATTGCTCCGGGTACAAATTACCGGTAATCACCCCTGCCAACATGGTTCTCTGCTGCGGCTGACCAGCTTCATCCTGATGGAAAGAAGGCCCCAGCTCGAATAAACGCACCCGATTCTGCTGACGGTTCAGATTATAGCCCACTGAACGCAATAAGCCCGACCAAAGTGTACTGCGCATTACCCCCAAATCGGCAGAAATCGGGTTTGCCAGTGCAATCGCATCAGCCGCAGGCGCAAGCGTCTGTTCCATTTTCGGATCGACGAAACTGAATGTCACCGCCTCCTGATAACCACGCGCCACCAACAGGTTACGCAGCTTGCCCTGCCCCACACTTTTCTCGCTGGGCTGGGTAATACGGGGTGCACGCGGGCGCAATTCCGCCGGAATGGCATCGTAGCCACGAACCCGTGCCAGTTCCTCAATCAGATCTTCCTCAATGGCGAGGTCGAAACGTGCCAACGGTGCTTGTACCTGCCAACCTGCATCGCTCTTGCTGACTTCGCAGTGCAGGCGTGCCAGCACACCTTCCACCGTCGCGTCATCCATCACCACACCCAACACACGCTGGATACGTTGCGGGCGCAACAGGATAGCCTTACGTTGCAATACACCCGCATCTGCCAGCGTATCAACCACTGTACCGGCTTCACCACCGCAAATGTCAAGAATCAGTTGGGTAGCACGTTCCATCGCCTGCAACGGCATAGCCGGATCAACACCGCGCTCAAAACGGGCGGAAGAATCAGTTTGCAGCCCATAGCTACGCGCCTTGCCCATGATTTTCGCCGGGCGGAAATGCGCACTTTCAAGGAACAGGTTGCAAGTGCTGTCGGTAACAGAAGTCGGCTCGCCGCCCATGATACCTGCCATGGCGACAGGAACTTCACTGTCAGCAATCACCAACGTATCTCTGCGTAAGGTCGCGGTTTGCCCATCAAGCATTTTCAGGGTTTCGCCGTCACGCGCATAACGCACCACGATCTGACCTTGTAGCTTGTCGAGGTCGAAAGCGTGCATCGGCTGACCGAGTTCCAACAATACGTAATTGGTCACATCCACCAGCGCGGAAATGCTACGGATTCCGGCACGGCGCAGTTTTTCCTGCATCCACACTGGTGTTGCTGCTTGCGGGTTGACGTTGCGGATAATCCGCCCAGCGTAACGCGGGCAAGCATCCGTCGCCTGAACCTCAACCGGGAAGGTATCGGTGTGTTGCGCGGCAACCGGAGCAATAGCGGGTAGTGTCAACGGCACATCCAGCAACAAAGCGGTTTCCCGCGCCACGCCGATCATGCTCATGCAATCGCCACGGTTGGCGGTAATCGCCAGTTCAATAACTTCATCATCCAGCTTGAGGTAGTCGCGGATGTCTGCCCCCACAGGCGCGTCTTGCGGCAATTCCAGCAAACCGTCGGACTTGTCGGACATCCCCAATTCAGTGGATGAACACAACATGCCGAAGGATTCGACCCCGCGCAGTTTGCCCTTCTTGATTTTCAAGGGGTTGCCATCCGGCATCGGCAGCACTGCGCCAATCAATGCCAATGGCACTTTAATGCCCGCCCGCACGTTTTGCGCCCCGCAGACAATTTGCAGGGTTTCGCCTTGACCGTTATCGACCTTGCACACACTCAGTTTGTCGGCGTCCGGGTGTTTTTCACGCTCCAGCACATGACCCACCACAATGCCGGTGAAAGCTGTTGCCACCGCTTCACGGGCTTCCACTTCACAGCCAGACATGGTGAGCTTGTCGGCAATGGTATCCAGTGGCAGCGGGGTATCAATCCACTCACGCAGCCATTTTTCACTGACTTTCATAAGGTTACTCCGCTTTGTTTAGCTGAATTGTTTGAGGAAGCGCACGTCATTATCAAACATCACGCGCAAGTCATTGATCTGGTAACGCAACATCGCCAGCCGTTCAACCCCGAAACCGAAGGCAAAGCCGGTGTATTTCTCGCTGTCGATACCGACGTTGTTCAATACGTTCGGATGCACCATGCCGCAACCCATTACTTCCAGCCAGCCTGTGCCCTTGCACACACGGCAACCGTCACCGCCACAGTGGACGCACTGGATGTCGGTTTCCGCTGACGGTTCGGTAAACGGGAAGAAGGTCGCCCGGAAACGGGTCGGCAATTCATCCACTTCAAAAAACGCTTTAAAGAACGCGTCGAGGATGCCTTTCAAATCAGCGAAAGTGACATCTTCATCCACCATCAACCCTTCCACCTGATGGAACATGGGGCTGTGGGTCATGTCGGAATCGCAACGGTACACGCGCCCCGGTGCAATGATACGCAGCGGTGGTGGGTTGTGTTGCATATGACGAATTTGCACGGATGAGGTATGGGTACGCAGCAGCAAACCACTTTCCATGTAGAACGTGTCGTGCATCGCCCGCGCCGGGTGTGATTCGGGGATGTTCAGCGCCGTAAAATTATGGAAATCATCTTCGATTTCAGGACCTTCGGCCAGACTGAAACCCAGTTGCGCGAATATCTCTGTAATACGTTGGATCGTCAATGTGACCGGGTGCAAACTGCCCGTATCCATACGCCGACCGGGCAAGGTGACATCAACCTTTTCGGCTTGCAATCGTGCATCAAGGGCTTCCGCTTGCAGGCTCAACTTACGGTCATCCAATGCCAACGTCAGAGCTTGCTTAGCATTGTTAATTTCTGCACCAGCGGTTTTGCGCTCTTCATGCGGCAATTTACCCAATTGCTTGAGTTGCTCAGTCAACAGACCGCTTTTGCCCAAGTACTGCACTCGTACTTGATCCAGCGCGGTGAGGTTGGCGGCTTGCGCAATCTGCTCATGGGCTTGACCCATCAGTTCCAGCAAACTTTGCACGACGGTTTCCTTTAGTGGGGTTGGGTAAAAAACAAAAGGCGGGGAGAGGCATAAAACCTTCCCCCGCCTTGATTGGCTGTGTTACCCCTCACCCCAACCCCTCTCCCTCAAGGGGAGAGGGGCTAAGAGGATCTCTTTGTTCCTCCTCTCCCCCTTGAGGGAGAGGAGGTTAGGAGGTGAGGGGTTCTTCCATTAAGCAGCCAGGGCAGATTTTGCCTTTTCTGCGACCGCACCAAACGCCGCGATGTCGCGGACTGCCAGATCAGCCAACACTTTGCGGTCAAGCGCAATGCCAGCTTTCTTCAGGCCGTTCATCATACGGCTGTAAGACAGACCGAATTGACGCGCACCAGCGTTGATACGCACGATCCACAAAGCACGGAACTGGCGTTTTTTCTGGCGACGGTCTCGGAATGCATACTGACCGGCTTTGATGACAGACTGGTGGGCTACACGGTAGACGCGGCTACGCGCACCGTAATGGCCTTTTGCCAGTTTCAGGATTTTCTTGTGACGGGCGCGTGCCGTTACACCACGTTTTACTCTTGCCATGTTTCAAGTCCTCCTGATTATGCGTAAGGCAGCATTTTTTGAACGTTAGCGTGATCCGCAGCAACAACGTAGTTGTCGCCAGAGCGCAGATGACGCTTACGTTTGGTGGACTTCTTGGTCAGAATGTGACGCAGATGTGACTGCTTGCGTTTGAACAAGCCGCTACCCGACTTTTTGAAACGCTTCGCCGCAGCGCGGCTGGATTTCATTTTAGGCATCTTGGTCTCCTTCAACGAGAGGTAGATTAAAACATCCTGCAAGAGTGCCTCACCTTAACAGGATGGTGTGGGGGAGAATTCCCCCTACTTCTTTTTCGGCCCCAGCATCATTACCATCTGACGACCTTCAAGCTTAGGGAATTGCTCAACAACTGCCAATTCTTCCAGCTCTTTTTCAACGCGCTTGAGAACATCCATACCGAGTTCCTTATGCGCCATTTCACGCCCTTTAAAGCGCAGGGTAACTTTGACCTTATCGCCTTCATCCAGAAACTCTTTCAGCTTGCGCATCTTGATCAGGTAGTCGCCCTCGTCCGTTGCCGGACGCATCTTGATTTCCTTGACCTGTACCTGTTTCTGGTTTTTACGCGCTAGCGCCGCTTTTTTGCTTTCGTCGAAACGGAATTTGCCATAATCCATGATACGGCAGACAGGTGGCTTGGCGTTAGGAACGATTTCCACCAGATCCAGTTCGGCGTCGTAAGCCATTTCCAGGGCTTCGCGCAGGGAAACAACACCTTTGTTTTCCCCTTCCTTATCAATCAGACGAATCTTTGGAACATTGATGTCGTCATTGATACGGTGTTCTTTTTCGAGAGCGATAAGTTCAGTCCTCCTTTATTCGGACAACGAGAGTCTACGTGCGGCAATTTCTTCAAGCAGACGCTGCTGGACTTCATTCAACGGGAATGTGCCCAAGTCTTTACCGGAACGCGTGCGCATAGACACGGATTGCGTTTCCACTTCACGATCACCAATTACCAACAGGTAAGGGACACGCTGTAAAGTGTGTTCGCGGATTTTAAAACCAATTTTTTCATTTCTCAAGTCTGCCACGGCACGGATGCCGGCCTGTTGCAGTTGCTTGACGGCAGTTTGCACGAAATCCGCCTGTTTGTCAGTGATATTCATCACTACGGCATGGGTAGGAGCCAGCCAAAGCGGGAAACGCCCCTCATGATGTTCGATCAGGATGCCGACAAAACGCTCCAGTGAGCCGAACAGCGCCCGGTGCAACATGACCGGACGTTTGCGGGTGTTGTCTTCCGCCACGTAGGACACGTCGAAACGCTCCGGTAAGTTCATATCCACCTGCAAAGTGCCACACTGCCAATCACGACCGATGGCGTCACGCAGCACAAATTCCAGTTTAGGACCGTAAAATGCGCCTTCACCGGGAAACAGCGTGTATGGCAGATTCATGCTTTCCAGTGCATCAGCCAGTGCCCCTTCCAGCTTGTCCCAGATCTCATCGGAACCAATACGGTTTTCCGGGCGGGTGGACAGCTTGATGCGCACATTGTCAAAGCCGAAATCCTTGTAAATGTCCAGCACCAGCGCGACTACATCCTTACATTCCTGCGCCATCTGCTCTTCGGTGCAGTAAATGTGGGCATCATCCTGGGTGAAGTGACGCACGCGCATCAGGCCATGCAGCGCACCGGATGGCTCGTAACGGTGTACCTTGCCGAATTCCGCCATGCGTAATGGCAAATCGCGGTAGCTTTTCAGCCCCTGCGCGAACATCAGCACGGAACCGGGGCAATTCATCGGTTTAAGGGCGAATACACGTTCATCTTCAGTCTTGGTAGTGAACATGTTCTCGCGGTAATTGAACCAGTGACCAGAGATTTCCCACAAGCTGCGATCCATGACATCCGGGGTATTGACCTCAACGTAACCGGCACGTTGCTGGCGCTGGCGCATGTAGCCAATCAGTTCCTGAAAAACCGACCAGCCTTTTGGATGCCAGAACACTGCACCCGGCGCATCTTCATGAAAGTGGAACAGGTCAAGCTGACGCCCCAGTTTACGGTGGTCACGCTTTTCAGCCTCTTCCAGCATGGTCAGGTAGGCTTGCAAATCTTTCTTGTTCGCCCACGCAGTACCGTAGATACGCTGCAACATCTCGTTGTTGGAGTTGCCACGCCAGTAAGCGCCTGCAACTTTCATTACCTTGACAGCGGGAATCCGCCCAGTGCTAGGCACATGTGGCCCACGGCACAGGTCAATGAAATCGCCCTGACGATAGAGGGAAAGTGTTTCACCTGCCGGAATGCTTTCGATGATCTCGGCTTTGTAGGCCTCACCCATACCTTTGAAGAAGGCGATAGCCTCATCACGTGACAGGGTACTGCGCTCGACCGGGATGTCCTGCTTGATCAGATCCTGCATCCGCGCATCAATCGCCTGCAAATCTTCTGGTGTGAATGGGCGCGGAGAAGCAAAATCGTAGTAGAAGCCGTTGTCGATGGTCGGCCCAATCGTGACTTGCACATCCTGGAACAGTTGTTTGACTGCCTGTGCCATCAGATGGGCGGAAGAATGGCGGATGATGTCCAGCCCTTCTGTGTCTTTGGCAGTGACAATACTCAGTGCCACATCACGATCAATGACATGAGCAGCATCAACCAATTGGCCGTCAATTTTGCCTGCCAGTGTGGCTTTGGCAAGACCTGCACCAATATCGGCGGCTACAGCAAGAACAGAAAGGGGTTCAGCGAAAGAACGTTGACTTCCATCAGGGAGTGTAATGACTGGCATAATTTTACTCCAGTGGTGACCTATACGAGGAGTCACATGGTTATATTAGGGGTAATCAAGAATGGTAGGCGCGATCGGACTCGAACCAACGACCCCCACCATGTCAAGGTGGTGCTCTAACCAACTGAGCTACGCGCCTGCCGTTGAAGGAGCGCATTATAGCCAGATGACACGACAGTGCAAGCATTTTTTCATGATAGGCTGCAACCAGCAGAAACTGCTTATTAAACAAGGCTGCAAATCTTTTTATAAGAAAAACAAATCCAATACAGAATATTTAAATAATAAAAACTAATGAAATGCCGCTAATCAACCTGACTTGATCAATAGAACTGGTCGGGTGTGACCGGAAGTGATGC
>DILV01000022.1 GCA_002425225.1 Thiothrix sp. UBA5583 | reverse complement strand
ACGGGAAATCCCAAAGAGCCAAAATAAGACGCAGCCGATCATTATACATTCCACAAAAGATCTGAATTCATCTATGAGGTTTCAAGACAAGGAAAAGGATGAATTTGGTTTTAGAATAAAAACCACGCAAGAAATTGAATATTAAAGGAAAGATATATGTCTAGTGATGCAGTGAAAAAATATGCCATTAAAATAGAATACTATTACGAGAATGAGGACGATGAACGTGTATTTTCTCAAGGGAGCGGGGTGATATTTAAGTCTCATGAAAAAGACCAGGCATATTATATCTTGACTGCGAAACACATATTTTTCCCAAAAAATAAAAAGATGGCTATAGAATATGGATTGTTTGCAGAAAACTCTATAAACATAAACAAAGATAATATCTTTGTGTTTATTGAGGCGTATCCAGAGGACAACATCATCTGCTCAAATATTACTGTTCGCTTTTTAGCTAATAAAAAAGTGGATATTGGACTTATCATACTTCCAGCATCAGAAACAAAAATTGAAAAAGAAGTAAGCACGCTAGAGTTCTTTGATTTAGATAATAATAACTACTCCTCAAAGAATTTCTTCATCTCAGGCTATCCTAGGATAACAAAAAATGTTGAGCAAATAAGCAAGCTAACTCCATATATTGTTCAGCACCATCAATTTGATGAAAGCGGGCACACAAAAATGCTTTGCAAAAGTAGTCCGGTTTTGTCAATGGGAAACATTGTAGCGTCCATGCAAGGAATATCAGGTGCAGGAACTTTTATTCAAGAACGCGATGGAAAATTAAATTTAAGTCACATACAGTTTGGTGTGCTTGAGCCAAATACCTTTTTATGCACACGCCTTGATACATTTACTGATGAAATAAATGAAATTATCACCAATAATCACTCTGAAAGATATCCGGTAAGCATCAATACAAAAGTTGTAATAGATAATGAAAGTCTAAACTTTGATGACTTTTCAAATCTCGACTTCTTCAAGGATAAGATAAGAAACAATGCCTTGGCTTACAATAAATCTATAAAGGATAAATTCGGGATTGAACTCACGCCTTATATCTTTGATAATGATTTTCTAGACGGCTCTTTAATACAAGAAAACGCGGATAAACTTAGAAAAATTCATAAGGAAATAGAACAGCGATCTATTGCCCTGTCTTACTTGTACGCTTATCTTGCGGTTATTGCCCACAAAAATAAATCTAGGCGAACTACTACTGCCTTATTTAAAAGGGCAATCAACTTAAATCCAGAGCACGAACAGGCTTTTATTTTGGAAAAAGCCAGACGTACTAACAACTTTGAAAACATAGAGCAAACACTGCTAGTATCTCTTGAGGAAACAATTGACTTTCATGAAAGTTTGATAAGTATGGAAAATGATTTGAGCATTAAGATAGCAAAGATTAAGAATGCGATACTAGACATAATAAAATGCGAAGGTGATCAGACTTTAATAGAACAAGAAAAAGAAAAATACTTGGAAAAACTAGAGTTGGCGTATGAAGGTAATCACGTTTTAAGAGAACCATATAAATATCATGAGCTAGGAGAGTTTTATTTAAGTCTTGGATATAAAGAAAAAACACTATACTTTCTGCATGTAGCCTTTTATTTGCTTTCAAGTTATCCTCAGACGCAGAGCAATGCTTTAATGATGGGAGCGATTAAGCAGCAATTAGATGAGATTGTAATAGATGATAGTATTAATTTTGAAAGTATAAAAGAAAGCGCAAACAAAAAAGCCGTGCAAATCATTAAAGATCAAGAGGATCAGAACACTAAGAGGACATTGGAAGAAGTTAGTCGAATGCTAGGTACTGTCTATGATGATATTTATCATATAAAATTAGAAGAGAATAAAAGAAAGAAAACCATTAGTGGTTTGGAAAACCCTCTAAAATCCTTGAGTGCAAAGGTCGATCTGCAAATCAATCAAAATAGATCTCACAATCTTGATACGATATTAATTAATGAAAATATTTCAAAACTCGATATTTTTAACAATGCATTAAATAAACAACTTAGCAGCATTCAAGAAAAGTATGAAATTCATATAGATGACAAAACCCGTGCTGAACTCATATCAATCATCGAAGAACCGATTGAAACAATGAATTCCGGTTTAAGTAAGATAAATGCAGCAGCTCATGATGCTGAAAAATACATAAAAAGGTCAGAAGATAGCCTTAAAGTGCTGGTTGCACATGAGCAAGAAGGATTGTTATTAATTAACAAAGACGTCCAGGAAAGCATAGATGTACTTTCACAGTATCAGGCTAAATTAAGAACTGATAAAGATGAAGTTTTAGAGTTTTTGAAATCTTCGGAATTACGCATACTAGATAAAATTCACGAGCTTGATTTGACTGGCAAATATAAGAGCGAAATAATTGACTTAATTCATCGCGAGATCAATAAGTTGCATGATGTTGTTAATTCGGCGACTATTGAACAAGGTAGGAATAGTTTGAATATTATTGAATCCTCGAATAATATTGCCAAGGATTTAAACAAAGTCATAACAGCATGTCAAGAACTGGAAGTAAAGGCATTGGCAGAGATCAAAATGGCTGCAACTTTTGACTACACTAGTGATATTGATGCAATTAAGCGTAGTCAGAGTCGCTTTGAAAAAGCTTTATTAGGCCAAGTAAATAATGCCCTTTTAAAACATAAAAATATCCCCACAATATTATTGATGGATTTTGGCAAGAAAGTTTTATTGATTATATGCTTCATAATCATTGTTTTCATTACAACCTACTTTATTCTGCATTATGGTCTTTTAGATTTGCTCACCAATTTGTGGCACACTGCATGGAAGATGTTTAACGGGTAACAAGGAACTCCCATGTGCGGCATTTGCGGTGAACTACGCCTCGACGGGCAACTCCCCGAACTAAAATACCTCAACAGCATGATGGCAAAGCTGGAAAAGCGCGGCCCCGATCACGCGGGCAGCTTTTCTGATGGTGCGCTGGCGTTCGGGCATCGCCGCCTTGCCATCATTGACCTGTCGTACAAATCCAGCCAGCCGATGGTGGACATCGAATCCGGCTTGGCACTGGTATTCAACGGCACGATCTACAACCACCCCGAATTGCGGGCGGAACTGAAGGCTCGCGGGCATCATTTCTTCTCCGAAGGCGATACCGAAGTTATCCTCAAAGCCTACGCCGAATGGGGCGAAGACGCGCCCAAGCATTTGCTGGGAATGTTCGCTTTCGCGATTTGGGACATGCGCAAAAAAGTGCTGTTCATAGCGCGTGACCGCATGGGTATCAAGCCGCTGTACTACGCCACCGCTGGTAAAAGTTTCCGCTTTGCCTCCAACACGCAAGCCTTGCTGACCACGTCGGGGATTGATACCAGCCTCGACCCGCTGGCGCTGCACAACCTGTTTTCGCTGCACGCAGTCGTGCCAGCACCGCGCACGGTGCTGAATGGCATCCGTAAGCTGCAACCCGCGCATTCCCTGACCATTCACATGGACGGGCGGCAAGAGCTGAAACGTTACTGGAATTTGGTAGCACGTCGCCCAAGCGAGCCGCGTTCCGAACAGGAATGGATCGACGCCGTACACGAATCGCTGAAAACCGCCGTGCACCGCCGCAATAATATTGCCGATGTACCCGTGGGCGTGCTGCTGTCGGGCGGGCTGGATTCAAGTCTATTGGTCGGCTTATTGGCTGAAATCGGCATCCAAGACATCCGCACCTTCACCATCGGTTTTGACGACCAGCCGGAAGAAAAAGGCAGCGAATACGAATATTCCGACGCGGTGGTGGAACGCTTCCGCCCCACCCACCACAAGTTCCACATCCCCAACGAACAGACCTTGCTGCGCCTACCGGAAGCGGTGGCGAACATGGCAGAACCGATGTTCGGGCAGGATGCGATTGGTTTCTACCTGCTCTCCGAACAGGTGTCAAAGCATGTGAAAGTGGTGCAATCCGGGCAAGGCGCGGATGAAGTGTTTGGTGGCTATTTCTGGTATCCGCAAGCCCACGCATCCACCCATCCCGACAAATTGCAACGCCTCGCCCCGTATTATTTCGACCGCGACCACCGCGAGATGGCGGAAATGTTGCAAACCCCGTTCCAAACCCGCGACTATACCGGCGAACTGGTGCGCGAATTGCTGGAATCACCCGATGCGGAAGAAACGCTGGATGCGGTATTACGTGCCGACGTGACGACTTTCATCGCCGATGATCCGGTCAAGCGCGTGGATAACATGACAATGGCATGGGGACTGGAAGCGCGTGTACCGTTCCTCGATCACGAACTGGTGGAACTGGCTGCGCAAATGCCGACCGAATTGAAATTGCGCGATGGCGGCAAATACGTGCTGAAACAGATTGCGCGAGGACTAGTGCCAGATAGCGTGATTGACCGCCCCAAGGGGTATTTCCCCGTGCCTGCCTTGAAGTTTGTGCGTGGCGAATTTCTGGAAATGATGCGGGATTTGCTGGATTCGCAAACCTGCCGCGAACGTGGTTTGTATCAGCGTAGCTATATCGACAAGGTGATCGCCAACCCCGAAGCGCATTTGACGCGGATTCAAGGCAGCAAACTGTGGCACATGGCAGCGTTGGAGATGTGGTTGCAGAGCGTCAAGGTTTAACCCAACAACGCAAATTGCTGAAACGCCTCTACCTTTTGCTCATCAGCGGACGGATCGTAGTTTGTCACTAATGCCTCAATCATGGGATTGCGATTATCTTCACTCGCGCCGACATGGTAGAAATGCTCCCGTGTCAGCACGTTAAACTTGCCCCACAGTGACTTGATGTAGGTATTTTCCCGAAAATCATTGTGATGCCAAGTGGAAAGGATGAATTTGCCATCCAGTTTTTCCAGCGCAGCATGAAGGCGATGTTCCTGAAGCTCATCCCATCCGTTGTAATAATCCACATGGCGATCAATATACGGCGGATCACAATACACAATGTCATCCGCCGACACTTCCTGGAGTGTTTTAGTAAAATCCTGGCATTTAAACTCAAACTGCTTGGTGTGCAAGATTTTCGCAACGGCATCGACCTGATTCACGATTTTGGTCACATAGGCTTGGGCAAATCGCTGCGGTTTACGACAAAATGGAATATTGAACTCACCCTTCCGATTAAAACGGATCATGCCGTTAAATCCGGCGCGGTTCAAAAACAGAAAGTCCAAAGGTGCATGGTATTGATTAAAGCGTTCGCGGATTTCATAGTAATGCACTTCGCCCTTTTCCAGCAGCAAAGCCCCTTCTCTATTCAAATAAACGCGGACACTTTCAGACGTAATCACGCCTTTTGCAAGGCAAGAATAAAAGTTAACCAAATGCGGATTAGTATCACACAACAAAGCCTGTTGCGGAGTAAGGTTAAAAGCCACAACGCCAGTCCCCATAAATGGCTCAACCCACCGCCCCTCAAAATTAACGGGAATAATGTTTTTGATCCAAGGCACAAGTTTGGTTTTAATGCCTTGAGATTTGATTGGGGGAACGCTGACTTTCATTGCTATCATTCCCCACCATTCTGTTTGTCGACTACCAGCGAAACATCACCACCGCGATAAGCAACAAAAGCTTTCAGCGTCGAAATTTTGTTGGTAATACCTTGCTCGTTTTGCACAATAATTTTGCAATAGTTCATCCAATAATCGTCAAACCAACTTTCTCCCAAACGGGAAAACATGCCGCGCCCGTTGATAATGTCGTCGATATTATTGATGCTGCCGATATTGGCGGTATTGCCGCTGCCGCCTTTATCACTGGCGATTTGCCATTTTTCTACTACGAAAAACTGGAAATTTTTGACCACTGAAGCGATGGACTGCAATTCATCCAGCCGATGGGAACGGGTTTCGTCTATCGTTGCGCCTTCTGCTCTATCGTAGATGATGCCAAGGCAGAAATGCCCCGTATACGAGCCATAGGGAAACTGGATGTTTTTGGTACTTTGGCGGTTCTCGAAGTAAGTTCCGTGCGAACCCAATGTGAAACCGTTACACAAATGCGGCTTTTTGGGGTTGCGGTAAGTTGTCTTGAAATCAACGGCAAATTTGACGCTTTCATCATCCGTTTTGACGAAAGAAATATCCGGGTAGTAATTCTGGTGGTCAGCCAACACCACACGATAGCCGTTGTCTTGCGCAAACTGTAGAATTTTTGGGAACAAGTGAATTTCCAATATCTTGGAAACGATCTTGGTGTCAGATGAAATTGTGTAGACGTTCTGGAATACGTCGATAAATCCCTTGACCGTCCACTGTCCATTTTCCGTACTGACGTGCTGCTGGAGACTACTAACGAACGTGGCTAATTTTGCGCGGAACTCTTGCTTATGATCCATTTGGCTACTGCTTTGGGTTAAGTTCTCTTGTCCAGCTTAACAAGACGGGCACGGAAACCCAAGCTATCTATGCAGCAAACTGTGGCACATGGCAGCGTTGGAGATGTGGTTGCAAGCGATAGAGAAATAAAACCTCCCGCCCTTCAATCCTGTTTCACGAAAATCAGCTTTTCTGTAGCAAAACCAAGGCTTTTCGCCTTGTCTACCAAACGCTGCTGCACAGCTACATCCAGTTGCGGTGTACGCGACAAAATCCACAAGTAATCTCGATCATTGCCCACAATCATGACGTACTGGTAGTTCGGATCCAGCTCCACAATATTGTAACCACCGTAAAACGGGCCAAAAAACGATACTTTCAGTTGCCCTACATCCTTTGAGCCGACAAATCTGGCGCGACCTTCCGCCTCCTGCCATTGCTGTTTGGCTGTATTGTAGCCCCGGTTGAGGACGCGAATATCGCCATCGTCACGAGGGCTGTATTCTGCCGTTACCTGCTCCAAACCTCGCTCAAAGGAATGGTCAAGCCGGGCGATTTCATACCATTTACCCAGATAGCGGTTAACCTCAAATCCGGTCACAGGCGTTACCCCATCAGGCACACCGACACAGCCCGACACCAACAGCGCCAATACAAATAGCCAAACAGCATAAAATGCCTTGTACAATTTCATAAAAAACTCCCGTCAAAGTGCGACAACAATATCACACCAGTTATACATTGCTGATAACCAACAGTACCACTACGGTTTAAAAGGTGATCAATGCCTGTGCTTGTGCACGCATTTTGTCGACGATGGCGTATATACCCACGTGACGGGTGGGGCTAAGATTTTCCGCCAGTTGAATCTGGTCAAAAAGGGCGTCAACATCCATGTCAACGATTTGTTGGGGGCTTTTGCTGGAAAACAGGTTGACCAAGAGCGCCACTACGCCCTTGATAATAGCGGTATCACAATCACCGTGAAAAATGACCTTGCCGGAGCCGTCCGGGTCAGGCAATGCCCTTACCCACACCTTGCTCATGCAGGCTTTCACCCGGTTGTCTTCGGTCTTTTCGGTTTCGGGCATCGGTTCCAGCGCCTCACCCAGTTCGGTCAGGTATTGGTAGCGTTGTTCCCAGTCGTCCAGAAAGGCGAAATCACTGCTGATGTCATCAAATGTCATGCTGCCGGTCATGCCGTCTCCTAAAACATATCCAGTTGCAGGCGGGCATCTTCACTCATGCGTGACTGATCCCACGGAGGCTCCCACACCAGTTCCACCTTGACATCGTTGACCTGGACGACGGAACGCGCCGCCGCTTCCACATTGCCCGGCAAACTACCGGCTACCGGGCAACCGGGGCTGGTCAGGGTCATGCGGATGTCGACGTTGTTGTTGCCGTCCACCTCCAGTGCGTAAATCAGGCCGAGGTCGTAAATGTTGACGGGAATTTCCGGGTCGTAAACCTGGCGGATAGCCGCAATGACTTCCTGCTTCAACCATTCCTGCCGCGCCTGTGCAGTATCGCCGTACTGCTCTACCATCCTAGCCTGATTGAGACGTGACAGCTTGAACATCGCCATCACCCCCCTGCGACCATCGCAGCAGCCAATTGCCGGGCTAACACCTCGCGGGCAAGGTTTTCCAGTGATTCCCAGCCGCATGTGCCAATCACTTCATCGGCAAACCCGGTGCAAATCATGTTGACGGCCTGCGCGTGGGGAATGCCGCGCGAACGCAGGTAAAACAGCATTTCTTCGTCAATCTGCCCGACCGTTGTGCCGTGACTGCATTGCACATCGTCGGCGTAGATTTCCAGGCGGGGCTTGGTGTCGATTTCGGCATCACGCGACAGCAACAGGTTGGCATTACTCAGGCGGGCATCGGTCTTCTGCGCAGCGGGTTTAACTTCGATATTGCCATCAAACACCGCTTTGCTGTGACCCTGCAAAATGCCTTTGAAATGGCTCTGGCTGCTGCATCCCGGCAGGTTATGCACCACGTTCAGGTGCATGTCGTGGGATTGCTTGTCACCCGCCAGATAGAAACCGTTAAGACGGCAATTAGCGCCCGTGCCACTGAAACGTACATGGAATTCCGTGCGTGACCATGCCCCGCCGAATGCCAGGGTGGTATTGCGGTAGTGGCTGCCCTCGGCTTGTTGCACATACAGGCTGGCCAGGTGGCGGGTACGCAGGCTTTCGTTCTGCAAACGTGAATGCTCAAGGTTTGCGCCCGCGTGCAGGAAAATTTCCGTCACGGTGTTATTCAGGCACAGCACATCCGCCAGGGAGGCGTATTGCTCAACGATGCTGGCTTGCGCCCCCTCACCGACCACCACCAACAAGCGCGGCTGGGCGAGGTATTCACTGGCAAAACTGAGGCTGACGTGCAGCACTTCAATCGGCTGCGCCAGTTGTGCACCTGCTGCGATGTGCAGGTAGACACCTTCGCCCAGCATGGCCGTATTCAGGGCATGGAACAGGTGCGACTGTTCGCCACTCAGTTCACCCAGATGAGCCTGCACGGTTTTGTCACCGTTCGCCAAGGCACTGCGCAGCGATTCAATGCGAATACTGCCATCGTCCGGCAGGTTGGACAGTTCCGGCAGAAAAAAACCATTGTGCAGCACAATACGCAGGCTTGCCGCTGGAGTCAGGCGCAGTTGCTCAATATCGTCGGCAAACAGCAAATCCTGTTCCAGTGCTGCGGGCTGAAAAGCCGTGTCCAGCAAGGGCGGCAGTGGGGTATAGCGCCAACTTTCCTGACCGCGTTCGGGCAGTGGCAGTTCCTGTACCTGCATGACCGCGTGCAGTTGCCGCCGGTTGTGCCAATCATGGGCCATAGTGGTTTGGTCGGCTGCCAATTGGCGGTAGTGGTGCAGGATGTCCGGGGTGTTCATGCTGCCTCCTGATAATCCTGAATCCAGCCGTAGCCTTTGGCTTCGAGTTCCAGCGCCAGCGATTTGTCACCACTGCGGATGATTTTGCCGCCACTCAACACATGCACCACATCGGGCTGGATGTAATCCAGCAGGCGTTGGTAATGGGTAATCACCAGCATGGCGCGTTGCGGGCTGCGCAGGGTATTCACCCCTTTTGCCACAATTTTGAGCGCGTCAATATCCAGCCCGGAATCGGTTTCATCCAGAATCGCCAACGTCGGCTCCAGCAGGCTCATTTGCAGGATTTCATTGCGCTTCATTTCGCCGCCGGAAAAGCCGGTATTGACGTAACGTTTCAACAAACCTTCGTCCATGTTGAGGGCTTTGAGCTTGCTGCGTACCAGCCGCATGAAATCGACCGAATTCAGTTCCGGCTCGCCACGTGCCTTGCGGATGGCATTCAATGACATGTGCAGGAAATAGGTATTGTTGACGCCGGGGATTTCCACCGGATACTGGAATGCCATGAAAATACCCTGATGGGCACGTTCTTCCGGGGCAAGTTCCAGCAGGTTCTGCCCCTGATAGGTAATGCTGCCGCTGGTGACAACATATTCCTCACGCCCTGCCAATACTTTGGAGAGGGTGCTTTTGCCCGAACCGTTCGGCCCCATGATGGCGTGGATTTCGCCGGGCTTGATGGTCAGGTTCAAACCGTTGAGGATGGCCTTGCCGTTGATGGATGCGTGTAAATCGTTGACTTGTAACATGATCATTATCTCCGTATTTTACCCCACTGCCCCTTCCAGACTGATCGCCAGCAGCTTGCGGGCTTCCACCGCAAACTCCATTGGCAACTCCTTGAAAACTTCCTTGCAGAAGCCGTTGACGATCATTGACACTGCGTCTTCCTGCGACAGGCCGCGCTGGCGGCAGTAGAACAACTGGTCTTCGCCAATTTTGGAGGTAGTGGCTTCGTGTTCGACTTTGGCAGTCGGGTTGGCCACTTCGATGTAGGGGAACGTGTGCGCCCCGCATTGGTCACCAAGCAACAGCGAATCGCACTGGGTGTGGTTGCGGGCGTTTTCCGCCCCCCTGTTGATCCGTACCAGCCCGCGATAGGCGTTTTGCCCCCGGTCAGCGGAAATGCCTTTGGAAACGATGGTGCTGCGGGTGTTTTTGCCAATATGGAACATTTTTGTGCCGGTATCAGCTTGTTGTGCGCCACGGGTCACGGCTACCGAATAGAATTCACCCACTGAATCGTCGCCTTTGAGGATACAACTGGGGTATTTCCAGGTAATCGCCGAACCGGTTTCCACTTGTGTCCACGAAATCTTGGCGCGGTCACCTGCACACAAACCGCGCTTGGTGACGAAGTTGTAAATGCCGCCTTTGCCGGTTTCATCGCCGGGATACCAGTTTTGCACGGTGGAATATTTAATCTGCGCATCTTCCAGCGCAATCAGCTCGACCACAGCGGCATGAAGCTGGTTTTCATCGCGTTGCGGGGCGGTGCAGCCTTCCAGATAGCTGACGTAGCTGCCTTTGTCAGCAATGATCAGGGTACGCTCAAACTGCCCGGTGTTGCGTTCATTAATGCGGAAATAGGTGGAAAGCTCCATCGGGCAACGTACACCGGGCGGGATATACACAAACGTGCCATCGGTGAACACAGCAGCATTCAATGCCGCGAAATAGTTGTCGGCTTGCGGCACGACCGTACCAAGGTATTGCTGCACCAACTGCGGGTGTTCGCGCATCGCCTCTGAAATGGAGCAGAAAATGACACCAGCATCCGCCAGTTGCTTACGGAAGGTGGTGGCGACTGACACGCTGTCAAACACCGCATCGACCGCCACGCCTGCGAGTATTTTCTGCTCCTGCAAGGGAATACCAAGTTTTTCGTAGGTGCGCAGCAGTTCCGGATCAACCTCATCCAGGCTTTTGGGCGCGGCTTTGGCGGATTTGGGCGCGGAAAAATACGAAATCGCCTGATAATCAATACGCGGGTAACGCAGGTGCGCCCACTCCGGCTCCTGCATGTCCAGCCACTTGCGGTAGGCTTGCAAACGCCATTCCAGCATGTAAGCGGGTTCATTCTTTTTGGCGGAAATGAAGCGGATGACATCTTCATCCAGACCCGGTGCTACCGTATCGGATTCAATCGACGTGACAAAACCGGCTGCATAGCCTGTCTGGCGCATTTGCTCGACGTGCCTTTGTGCTGCATCCATCGCTCACCACCTCTAATAGTTGAGTAATTTAGTGAGAAATATAGGAGGCTGACGCAGAGGGGGCAAATAGGCATGAAAGTTATGCAACAATTCCTAGTAAAATAGTAGGATAAAAAGTAATATTTTGTCTATCTATTAGGGTAGAAGCCCTGAAATTTACCCCTTTAATGGTACAAGGCTTATACGTAACCAATAATGGTACTATCAACTACCCAAGGAGTTCCCTCATGAGTACAAAACTGGCCTATCTTGTTGACCACCACGACCTCAGCCCTGAAGCCATCCGCGTGCGCGACGCCCTGCTGGCCAATGGGCTGGAAACACCCATGCTGGATAATGGTTTGACTCCGCAGCAAAAATACGAACGTATCAAACACCTGATGACTGACGTGGTGCGCACCCTCGGGCTAGACCTGAATGATGACAGCCTGACCGAAACCCCGCACCGTATCGCCAAAATGTATGTGCATGAAATTTTTTCCGGCCTTGACTATGCCCATTTCCCCAAAATCTCCCTGATCGACAACAAAATGGGCACTGATGAAATGGTGAAAATCAGCGACATCGACCTCACCAGTACCTGCGAACACCACTTCGTCACGATTGATGGCAAAGCCAGTGTTGCCTACATTCCGGGTGAAAAAATCATTGGCCTGTCGAAAATCAACCGTATCGTGCGCTTTTTCGCCCAACGCCCACAGGTACAGGAGCGCCTCACGCGGCAGATTCTGGTTGCCTTGCAGACCTTGCTGGAAACTGACGATGTGGCAGTTAGCATCAAAGCCACCCACTATTGCGTCAAATCGCGCGGGGTGATGGATAGCGACTCACAAACCAGTACGCTGGCGTTAGGAGGTTGTTTCCGCACCAACCCCGTCATGCGTTCTGAATTTCTGACAACTTGATTATGCATAGTCACATCAGGACAAATCGTTGGCATACTGCTTCAAGTCATCCAGCGATAAGACTTGTAAACAGGCTTGATGCGTGGCACGAATCCTGACCCTTGGTGCTTTGCCTGCTTCCAGCGCCTCCAGCCAGCGGCGGGCACACAGACACCAGGTATCACCGGGTTTGAGTCCCGGAAACCCGTATTCCGGCATCGGGGTAATCAAGTCATTGCCTTGTTCACGGCTGTAGTCGAGAAATTCCCGCGTCATTACCGCGCATACCGTGTGCGAACCCACGTCTTGCTTGCTGGTGTTGCAAGAGCCATCACGGAAAAATCCCGTAACCGGTTTGACACCACACTCTTCCAACTCTGTACCGAGTACATTCAGCGATTCCATCTTATCCACTTGCATAAGCTCCTGATTCTGTTTTAAGACCGGCAATTTACCGTATACGCCGCGTTCTGCCAAAGCACTGAGCGCATCGAAATCGCGCCATAAGCGAAACCCGCTACTGGGTAGCTCACGACATCTTCCGGCTGCGCAAGTGCCAGTGCATACAACAGCGGCAGATAGTGCTCATTGGTTGGTATTGACAGAGTGGCATCCTCCCCAAGACCAGCGTAATCCATCAGCGAGCCGGATTGGTTTCCCGCGATGCCATCAACCACCGCTTGGTCAAAGCGTTTTGCCCAGCCAAAACCGTGTTCTTCTGGAAGTTGCATCAAGCGCAGGTTATGTATGATGTTGCCGCTGCATAATACCAGCACGCCCTCACTACGCAGAAAAGCCAATTGCTGCGCCAGCGCGTAATGTTCCGCAGGCGGCTGGGTATAATCCATGCTCAACTGGATAATTGGAATATCAGCTTGCGGGTACATCACCGACAGCGGACACCATGCGCCGTGATCCAGCCCCCAACTTTCATCCAGTGCAATGCTGGTATGGCTGACTTGTTGCTCAATTTGTTGCGCCAGTTCCGGCGAACCGGGTGCGGGGTATTCGATCTCGAACAAACGCGCATCCATCCGCCCGAAATCGTGGATAGTGCGCGGCTGTTGCATCGCTGTGACCAGCGTCTTGCCACGGGTCAGCCAGTGGGCGGAAATGACCAGAATCGCCTTGGGGCGCGGCAAATTTTCCGCCAGTTGCCGCCAGGCGCGGGTGTAACGGTTGTCACTGAGGATCACGGTCGGCGAACCGTGACCGATGAAAGCGACCGGCATGGTAGGGGTGTTATCTGTCATGCAAACGCCTTTCCTTAACCCGTAAACGCATCTTTGGAGGCCAGATAGGTCAACTCCTCCGCCGTACTCTCACGCCCCAGTGCCGCATTACGGTGTGGGAACCGCCCAAAATATTGCACAATTTCGCGGTGATGACGGGCGAAGCGGGCATTCGCTTCCAGCCCTGCCGCTTCAAACAAACGCACCGACGCATCCTGATCCTCCAGATGCTCGCTGTGCATCAAGGGCATGTAGAGGAAACTGCGGCGCTCCACCGGCAATTGCTGATCAAAGCCATTGGCTACCGCGTGTTTCGTCACCGCAACCGCTTGCTGTTCGGTGGAAAAACTGCGGGCTTCCCCCCGGAACATGTTCAGCGGGAACTGATCCAGCACGATGCACAGGGCAAGGCAACCTTCCGGCGTGGCTTGCCAGTGATCCCATTCGCCCGCCGCCGCTTGCTCCCAAAGTGCGCCGAAACGCTCGCGGATGTCGGCATCAATGGTAGGGGTGGACGCAAACCAATGTTCCGGCATAGGAGGGGTGTACCAAAAAGTGAGAATGTCTTCAGGGGTCATGTGTTACTCCATTGTGTCATGACCAGCAACACCGCCTTGCTTAGCAACCGTCGCACGCATAACTTGTACAAAATACCATGTAAACCAAGCCAATATTAGCACGCCACTTGTACATCATGGATAATCAGGGCATAAGAACTACGGTTTAAGGAAAGTGTATGAACATCAGCATCATTGGCGGCACTGGCTTTGTCGGCTCCTACATCATCGACGCCCTGCTAGCCGCCGGACACACGCCGCACGTACTGGTACGCCCCGGCAGCGAACACAAGCTGCACCAGGCGCAACGCTGCGTCCCCTTCCCCGGTGATATTGCCGCCCCCGCCGCACTCGACCGCTGCCTGCAAGGCGCGGATGCCGTCATTTACCTGATCGGCATCCTGCGTGAATTCCCCGCCAAAGGCATCACCTACGAAGAAAGCCAGTTTCGGGGGGTAGAGCGCACCGTCGCCGCCGCGCAAAAACAGGGCGTGAAACACTTCATCCTGATGAGTGCCAACGGCGTGAAAGCAGGCGGCACGAAATACCAGGACAGCAAATTCCGCGCCGAACAATGCGTGCAAGCCTCCGGGCTGAACTGGACGATTTTCCGCCCCTCGGTCATTTTCGGCGACCCACGCGGCAAGATGGAATTCTGTACCCAGCTCAACAAGGAATTGGTACAACCGCCAATTCCCGCCCCACTGTTTTTCGGCGGGCTGAATTTCATGCAGGCAGGTAAGTTCCAAATGGCTCCGGTGCATGTGCAGGATGTAGCTGCCGCTTTCGCCGCTGCCGTGGGCAATCCTGCTGCCAAGCAACACATATTCCCGTTATGCGGGCCGGTTGCACCAAGCTGGAAAGACATCATCCAAACCATCGCGCAAGCTGCCGGAAGCAAAGGTAAACTGATGCTGCCCGCCCCGGCGGACGCCATCAAACTGGTCGCCAGCGTGCTGGATGGTCAAGCGTGGTTTCCGATCACCCGCGACCAGATCACCATGCTGCTGGAAGGCAACACCTGCGCCGACCATTCTGCTTGGAACGTGTTTGGCATTCAGCCGCAACAGTTTGCTGTCGAAAACCTCAGCTACCTGCGTAAGGCATAATGGCACACCACAAACCCCATTTGCCGCACAAAACCTGCCCGGTATGCCAACGCCCGTTCGCATGGCGCAAAAAATGGGAACACTGTTGGGACGAGGTGAAATACTGCTCGGAACGCTGCCGCCGCACCCGCAACCAAAGGACAGACCTTGCGTAAATTGTGCATCATCCTTGGCGACCAGCTTGACCGCCAGTCGCCGCTATTCAACGGCTTCGACCCACAACAGGACTTCCTGTGGATGGCAGAAGTCGCGCAGGAATCCACCCACGTCTGGTCACACAAGCAGCGCATTGCCCTGTTCCTCGCCGCCATGCGCCACTTTGCGGCTGAACTCACCGTCAAACAATACCCGCTACACTACCTGAAGCTCGACCAGCACCCCTTCAACAGTTTGGCGGAAGCCTTGGCAATCACCCTGCAAACCACCCCACCCGCCGAAGTCTGGCTGGTACGCCCCGGCGATTACCGCGTGCTGTTGGCGATTGCCGCCACCTGCAAGCAACACACGATCCCGCTGAAACTGCTCAGTGACACCCACTTCCTCTCCACGCCCGGCGAATTCCGCCGCTGGGCAGGTCAGCGCAAGCAAGTCCGCATGGAGTTCTGGTATCGGGAATTGCGCAAGCGTTACAACATCTTGCTGGAAGACGGCAAACAGCCCATCGGCGGCAACTGGAATTACGACAGTGACAACCGCAAGGCTTTCCCCAAATCCGGCCCTGCACTCTTGCCTACGCCCACCACGTTTACGTTTAGCAGCGATGGCATTACCCGCGAAGTCATGCGCCTAGTGGATGTCCGTTTCACCCACCATCCCGGCACACTGGGTACACTGAACTGGCCTGTCACCCCCACCCAGGCGCAACAGGTGCTGACCCGCTTTCTGGATCAAGCCCTCCCTCGCTTTGGCGACTTTCAGGATGCGATGTGGCAAGGGCAACCGTTCCTCAACCATTCCCTGCTGGCCAGCTCCCTTAACCTCAAACTGCTGAACCCGCTGGATGTTATCCGCAAGACCGAAGAATGTTACTGGCAACACGCCGCACCACTGGCAGCGGTGGAAGGTTTCATCCGCCAGATTCTCGGCTGGCGCGAATACGTGCGCGGCTTGTACTGGCAACACATGCCGCACTGGTACGAATGGAACGCACTCGATGCGCAACAGGATTTACCCGCGTTTTACTGGACGGGTGACACCGACATGAACTGCCTGCGCGAAAGTATCGGGCAAACCCTGCAACACGGTTACGCCCACCACATCCAGCGGCTGATGGTCACGGGGCTGTTTGCGCAACTGTATGGCGTTAAACCGATGCAGGTACACGAATGGTATCTCGCTGTGTATGTCGATGCGGTGGAATGGGTGGAACTGCCCAACACGCTGGGCATGAGTCAATACGCTGATGGCGGGCGCATGGCTTCCAAACCCTACATTGCTAGCGGCAAATACATCCAGAAAATGAGTAATTACTGCCAGCACTGCCGATTCAAGCCCGACAAAGCAAGCGGGCAAGATGCCTGCCCGTTCACCACGCTGTTTTGGGATTTCCTCGACCGCCACGAAACCCGCTTTGCCGCACACCCGCGCATGGGGTTTATGGTGAGTAATTTACGCAAGCTATCGACCGCAGAACGCAGTGCGATTCGTGCGCACACAACGAGCGTAAGAGAACATCATTGTCACACTCTTGTATAAATACCAGATACAAAGCAGGATTACTTGCAAGTCTTGTCCATATTAACAACACTCAAACGCTAACCATTAGGAGGAACACACCATGCGCATTTGCACACTCGACCCGATCACGTTGGAAGATGTCACCGATATTGAAAATGCCCCCTTTGTGATGGATGGCGACCTTAAAATCTATTTCCAGTCTGAAGCCAACAAAGCCGAGTACCTCGACATCCCCATGCACACGGGTGAAAACAGCCCCGGTTTGAAAAAGATTTTTGACGACATCGCCGATTGCCCGATTACCGGCAGCATCAACTAGGTATGACAGCAACACCACGCGCCGTGTTGGTTGCTGGCGCATCCGGTGGCATAGGGCAGGCGTTTTGCCAACAACTCGCGGTGCAATTTCCCGACGTTCACCTGATACGCTTGGCGCGTCACACCGACGCATTGTTACCGTTAAGCATTGCAACGCAAGACCTTAGTTTTGACCTCACGGACGAAGCCAGCATGATTGCAGCACTGCAAACATTGCCCAACAATGCTGCGATTGATTGGATTCTCATCGCTACCGGCTGGCTACACGATCACAACACGCAGCCGGAAAAAACCTGGCGCACTTTGGAAGCCGATCACCTGCTGCGTTCCTTTACCCTGAATACCGTGGGTCCCGCGTTACTAGTCAAACACCTGCTCGCAACGCTCAACCCCAAACACCCGACCACCATTGGCATTTTATCCGCACGGGTTGGCAGCATCAGTGACAATCGCCTAGGGGGCTGGCATTCCTACCGAGCCAGCAAAGCCGCGCTGAATATGCTGATCAAGAACTTTGCGATTGAACTCAATCGCATCAAGCGCCCAACCATTATCGTCGGCTTACAACCCGGCACAACGGCGACTGCACTTTCCGCGCCCTTCCAACGCAATGTGCCGCCTGACCATTTACAAACGCCGGAATTTACTGCCAGCCACTTGCTTAACGTCATGCAAACGCGACAACTGAGCGATTCGGGGCTACTTTTCGACTTTAGGGGTCTGGAATTCGCGCCTTAAACCTTGTAATAGGAACTTTCCATGTACCGTGCCAAACTGCAAGCCCAACTCAAATCCCTCAGCACCGTTAACCCCACCACCCAATGCTGGGAATGGCAGGGGCAAATTGCCAATAGCGGGCGCGGGCGTACCATGATTCAGGGGGAATCGGGTACAACCCGTACCGTTAGTGCCGAGGACGCCAGTTACATTGCGTTTTTTGGCGAAATCCCCGCGAACATGCTGGTTCAGCAAACCTGCGGCAATCGCTTGTGCATTAACCCGGAACACCTAACCTTAATGCCGTTGCCCTAAACATTTTATTACATTAAAATTTGCGCCAACACCTGCTGATGATTATTAATATATTGATAAATGGATGAGCGCATTTCAGTTTCACTGTAAGGCGAATGCTGGCAGTGGCAAACACGCTCAGAGAAGTCCCGCAAGCATTGTAGAATCCTGAGGCAGGCGCTGCAATCATGATCTGCTTGTTGTGCAAGGGCTAATACCTCGACCCGACTCAAACCAGCGCAGTACTCAATCGCATGAATCTGGCACTCATTTAATCCACAAAAATCACGGCAGTCATCTAAGGTAAGCATAATAATAACCTCCTAACGGGGTGGGCAAACCATAATATTCGCGTTGTCTATTAATTATAATTTCATCTATTTGACTTAAAAATAAACCCTTGAAATTCTGTGTCGTATTAGAGCAACACTCAACAATATAACATGGACAGTAGTACGTATAACAGGATAAATGATCAAAAAATACCCAGCAATAACCCCTAGCCTGTCCAGCAAGCTACCCAGTCTGCATTGTCGATATAGCAAGTAGCACAACTGTCACCAAGCCCACAGATTTCTTAACAAAATTGTGACAAAAGCTATACATGGTAGATAATCGCTAACTTATGTTGTTATCGGTTGTACCTGAACATGCCTGAATCTGATCCTTTCTCTGCCAATAATCCCCCGACCACCCCGGCTGCCATTCCCACCAGCCGGATCAGCCGCCTTGCCAAACTCGGTACACTAGCAACCGGGGTAGCAGGTAGAATGCTTGCCGAAGGAGCGCGGCAACTCGTCCAAGGCAATCGCCCTAAAGTCAGCGATTTGCTCCTCACACCTGCCAATGCCAAGCGGGTTGCTGACGAACTCGCGCGGCTGCGTGGTGCTGCCATGAAAGTCGGGCAATTGCTGTCGATGGATGCCGGTGATTTACTGCCCCCTGAACTCAGTGACATCCTGTCGCGCTTACGTGCTGATGCCAAACCGATGCCACTCAGCCAGCTTGCCAAAGTACTGGAAAACAACTGGGGGAAAAACTGGCATACCCACTTCAAGCAATTTTCGTTTCAGCCACTTGCTGCGGCCTCCATCGGGCAAGTGCATTCCGCCCATACCCACGATGGGCGACATCTGGCGCTGAAAATCCAGTATCCTGGCATCCGCGAAAGCATTGACAGCGATGTGGAAAATGTCGCCACATTACTGCGCATTTCCCGCCTGATTCCCAATAGCGTGGATATAAAACCGCTCCTGGCAGAAGCCAAACGCCAATTACACGCCGAAGCAGACTACACGCTGGAAGCCAACCACCTGAAGCATTACCGCAAATTGCTTGCCAAGGAAGACGCTTTCCTGTTGCCAGACGTTCATGACGATTTCACGACTCACAATATTTTGGCAATGTCACACGTTGGTGGTGTGCCAGTGGAACAGCTTGCCCATTGCCCGCAAGCCGAACGTGACCGGGTGATGACGCTGTTGCTGGATCTGCTGTTCCGCGAGATTTTTGTGTTTCGGCTGGTGCAGACCGACCCAAACTTTGCCAACTACCGCTATGAGCGTGACAGCCAGCAACTGGTGCTGCTGGATTTCGGCGCAACCCGTGAATACCCTGCGCACGTCGCTGACGGCTACTGGCAATTAATGCAGGGGGCAATCAACAACGACAAAGCGATGATGGATGCTGCTACCACCCAAATCGGCTTTTTTCAGGAAAATATCAACCCGGCACATCGCGCAGCGGTGCTGGATTTGTTCCAGCAAGCCTGCGAACCTTTGTGCCAACAGGGTGTGTATGACTTTGGCACATCTAGTCTGGCAGCGCGTATCCGTGATGCGGGAATGGTGCTGAGCATGGAAAAAAATTACTGGCATACCCCGCCCGCAGATGCGATTTTCCTGCATCGCAAGCTGGGAGGGTTGTATTTGCTGGCAGCACGACTGCGAGCTAAGGTGAATGTGCGGGCATTATTCCCCCAATAAGGCACAAGAACTGTAATGTATCTGTATCGGTATCCACTGTTCATGCTACAAACTTTGTACAAGTTAGCACGACATAGATACCATCATGAAACCAGACACTATCGCCATTATCGGTTCAGGCATTACAGGGCTGGCAGCGGCTTGGCTGTTGCACAAACATCACCGAGTCACCCTGTTTGAAAAGAATACCTACCTGGGTGGGCATACCCACACCATTGACGTTGCCGAAGGCGAATGCAGCGTACCCGTGGATACCGGTTTCATCGTCTACAACGAACGCAATTACCCCAATCTGATTGGCTTATTCAAGCAGTTAGACATCCAGACCCGTGCCACTGACATGTCCTTCGCCTTTTCGCTGAACCAGGGCGAACTCGAATACGCCGGTTCCAGTCTTGACACCCTGTTTGCCCAACGCAGCAACCTGCTACGCCCACGTCACTGGCGCTTGCTGGGCGAAATCCTGCGCTTCAACAAGCTCGCCCACTCGTTGCTGGACAAGCCAGAACTTATACAAGGCTTAAGCCTGGGCGAACTGCTTGACATGTACAGATTCTCCCGCGATATGCGCGAACATTACCTGTTGCCGATGGGGGCTGCCATCTGGTCATGCCCGGTTGCTACCATGCTAACGTTTCCCGCGCTCAGCTTCCTCCGCTTCTTCGCCAACCACGGTTTGATTGATCTCCGCAACCGTCCGCAGTGGAGAACGGTTTGCGGGGGAAGCTCTTTTTATGTGCGCAAGCTGCTGGCAGAAATGGGCCAACGGCTCAGCATCCAGCCCGGTGCAGTACGGGTGGAACGCACGGCGCAACAAGCCACCGTATTTACAACTGATGGCAAACAGGATTTTGACGCGGTGATTTTCGCCTGCCACGCTGACCAGGCTTTGGCACTGCTGGCACAACCCAGTGCAGCGGAACAAGACATTCTCGGCTGCTTCCGCTACGAACCAAACCGTACCTATTTGCACACGGATAAAGCCCTGATGCCGCTCAACCCGCGTGTGTGGTCATCGTGGAATTACCTTGCCACCAGCCAGCCCGCTTCCCGCCAGCAAATGACCGCCACTTACTGGATGAACAAGCTGCAAGGGCTGGCAACCCGCACCGATTATTTCGTCACCCTTAACCCTTATCAGTTGCCACGTGACGAACACATCATTGCCGAAATGACTTACGAACACCCGATCTTCGACCAGCCCGCCGTCAATGCCCAGGCACAATTGGCAAGCCTGCAAGGGCAACAGCGCAGTTGGTTCTGTGGCAGCTATGCGCGTTACGGCTTTCATGAAGATGCGCTGGCATCAGCGGTGCAAGTGTGCCGCGATTTCGGCATTACCCCGGTTTGGCAACAAGCGCAAGCTCCGACTCCTCAGCTTGCGCCTGCCTTAGCGGTGGCTGGGGCGGTAACACCATGAACACGTCAGCAGCGGCTGTCCTTTACCCCTCTTTTGTGATGCACAGTCGCCGTTTTCCTGTCTGTTACCGTTTCAGTTACCGCGTTTTCAGTTTTCTCGTTGACGTTGACCGGGTAGGGGAAATCACCCGTAACCCTCTGGTTTCCTTCAACCGGCTCAACGTTTTTAGCCTTTACCAGCGCGACCACGGCGCACGCGATGGCAGTGCGTGGCGACCGTGGGTTGAGCGCGTCTTGCACGACCATGGTGTTTTTTTTACGCCCGCCCGCATCCAGTTGCTGTGTATGCCACGTATATTCGGCTATGGGTTCAATCCGCTGAGTTTGTGGTTTTGCTTCGCATCCAATGGTGACTTGCTGGCGGTGATTGCAGAAGTACGCAATACCTTTGGTGAACATCACCACTATTTGCTGCATCAACACGGCGCGGCGTTTGACCCCATAGTCACTGGCAGCAAGCCAAAGATTTTCCATGTCTCACCGTTTGTGGGGATGCAGGCACGCTACGAGTTTTTCATCCACCGACCGGGTGACAAGCTCAATATCCTCATCCACGAATACGAACACGATGAACTGATGCTGATTGCCAGTCAGCAGGGGGGTGCAAAGCCGTTTACCACTGGTGGGCTGCTGCGCCAGTTTGCGCTGATCCCGTTCGTCAGCCTCAAGGTGATGGCACTGATCCACTGGCAAGCCCTGAAAATCTGGTTAAAGGGCGGCAAGTTCCACCGTAAACCCGCCCCACCGCTCAAGGAGATTAGCTGATGAATCTGGAAACTACCCTGCCACAGCCGCTGGCTCTGCAACTGGCGCAACTGCCGACCCTGAAACGCTGGCTGGTGGCGACACTGGCGCGTATCCGTTACGGGCGGCTGACGATTCATCTGGATGGGGAACGTTATGTGGTCGGTCATTCCGATGACATCCACGCCAGCCTGCACATTCACCGCCCACTGCGCCTTGCACTCAAGTGCCTGGGCAAAGGTGATCTGGGTTTTGGGGAAGCGTATATGGCGGGTGACTGGTCAAGCGACAACCCCGCCGATTTGCTGACGCTGTTACTGCGCAACTGGGAACAGTTCGGCAATACGCTGGACAACCGCAAGCTGTTGCGCAAACCCGCCAACTGGTTTCACCGCTTGCGCCGCAACAGTGTCAGTAACAGCCGCAAGAACATTGCCCACCACTACGACATGGGCAATGACTTCTACCGCGAATGGCTGGATACCAGCATGACCTATTCCGCCGCGCTCTATACCCAGCCTAATATGACGCTGGCACAGGCACAACACGCCAAATACCAGCGTATCCTCGACGAATTGCAGGTCACAGCGGGGCAAACTGTGCTGGAAATCGGCTGCGGCTGGGGTGGTTTCGCCGAACTGGCGGCGGAACGCGGTTGTAAGGTGCATGGCATTACCCTTTCCAGCGAACAACTGGCCTGGGCGCAGCAACGGCTGGCACGTTTTGGGGAACAGACCGTGCTGGAATTGCGCGATTACCGCCATCTGGAGGGGACTTACGACCACATCGTCTCCATCGAGATGTTTGAGGCGGTCGGGGAGCAATACTGGCAAACCTATTTCCAGACCTTACAACGTCACCTGAAACCGGGCGGGCGTGCCGTGCTGCAAATTATCACCATCGGTGACGACTGGTTTGACACTTACCGTTCGCGGGCGGATTTCATCCAGCGTTACATTTTCCCCGGCGGCATGTTGCCCAACCCAGCCAGCCTGCACCCGTTGGTTGCGGACAGTAACCTCAGGCAAATCAATCATATAGGCTTTGGTAAGGATTATGCGCGTACCCTGCGGGAATGGGATGCAGCGTTTGTTGCTGCCCTGCCCGCTTTGCGCCCGCTGGGTTACGACACCCGCTTTGAACGGCTGTGGCGTTATTACCTCGCCTATTGCGAAGCCGGTTTCAACGAAGGGCGCATTGATGTGATCCAGTTGACCTTGGAGAAACCCTCGGAGAAACCGTTGCGATGAAATCTGCCTGGTATCGCCAACTGCTGTTCTACGGCTTGCCGGGGCTGCCATTGGCGATGCTGGGCTTGCCCTTGTATGTGTACCTGCCGACGTTTTACGCGCAGGAATTGGGCTTGTCGCTGACCGTGGTGGGTATGGCATTGCTGGCAGCACGCGGGTTGGATGTGATCACCGACCCGCTGATTGGCTGGGCGAATGACAAGGTGAACAGCCGCATCGGGCGGCGCAAATTGTTCATGTTGCTGGGTACGCCACTGCTGCTGGTCGGGCTGGATTATTTGCTGCGCCCGGTGGGGAAAGTCGACGGCTTTTACCTGTTCCTGTGGTCAAGCATCACCTATCTGGGCTGGACATTGATCAGCATTCCGTGGCAAGCCTGGGGGGCGGAAATGACCCGCGATTACCACCAGAAAAGCGCCCTGGCTGCCAGCCGCGAAGCCTTTGCGATTATCGGCACGGTGGTGGTGATGAGTTTGCCATTCGTGTTGGGTACACAAGCAAAACTGGGGGAAACCTTGGCAACACTGGCGTTGTTGCTGTGGTTGCTACTGCCGCTGTGCCTGTTACCGGCTTTGGTATGGCTGGTGGAACGCCGCCAGAACCGCTGGTTTGCGCATTTGCGCCAGGTGGGCAGCATTCTCTCTGCACATCCCGCCATACGCCAGTTGCTGCCCGCTTACTTTATCAACAGTTTCGCCAATGCCCTGCCCGCGACCTTGTTTATCCTGTTTGTCTCCCTGGTGTTGCAAGCACCGGAGCAAACCGGCGTGGTGCTGATGGTGTATTTCCTCAGCGGCATTCTTGGTCTGCCGTTGTGGTTATGGCTCGCCCGCCGCATCGACAAGAGCCGGGCATGGGTGTTGGCACTTGGTGTGTCGGTGCTGGCGTTTGCGTGCGTGCCGTGGTTGGGTGCGGGTGATCTGGGCTGGTTTATCGCCGTTTGCGTGGTCAGTGGTTTGGCATTGGGGGCAGATGTCGCCTTGCCAGCCTCGATGCAGGCGGATATTGCCCAGCAAATGCAGCATCAGGGTAGCCCGCATACCGGCTTGCTGTTCGGGCTGTGGGGTTTGCTGACCAAGCTGGCGTTGGCGCTGGCGGTAGGCATTGCCTTTCCGCTGCTGGATTGGGCAGGATTTGCGCAGGATGCAGCCACGCAAACCGACACAACCTTGTGGACGCTGGCTTGCCTGTACGCCGGTTTGCCGATCGTGCTGAAAGGCTGGGTGATCTGGAAAATGTGGCGATTCCCCTTCAGCGAGGTGGATTTTCGCGATTATTGGGAGATGAGTTATGCGAATGCGCTCTATGCTGCTTACCCTTCTGTGCTTCATCGTGAGCGGGTGCAGCAGCATGAAGATTGAAGATTACGCCGCTTTCGAGCCGAAATTCGACCTGTTCACCTATTTTCAGGGCAATACCCGTGGCTGGGGCATGTTTCAGGATCGCAGCGGCACACTGAAACGCCAGTTCGTGGTTGACATCAAGGGTGAAGTTTCCCCGGATGGCGAATTGGTGCTGACCGAAGATTTCGTCTGGAATGATGGCGAAAAATCACAGCGCATCTGGCACATCCGCAAACAAGGCGAGCATGGCTACAGCGGCAAAGCTGCCGACGTGGTGGGAGAAGCCAGCGGCAAGGCTTATGGCAATGCGCTTAACTGGCAATACGATCTGAAGCTGCCGGTGGACGGCAAGGTGTGGCAGGTCAGTTTCGATGACTGGATGTTCCTGCAACCGGATGGCGTGCTGCTCAACCGCGCCAGCATGAGCAAGTTTGGCCTTCGGCTCGGCGAAGTGACCATTGCGTTCCAGAAACGCTAGGGGGTTATCGACATGTTGCGTCAAGGTTTATTGCTGGCATTGTGCTGTTTGCCCCTGAGTGTCGGGGCAAATATTCCGGCAGGTTTGCAAACCGTCGGCAAGGGTGAGGCGCGTTATCTGGGGGTGATCAAGGTGTATGAGGCGGAGCTTGCGGTCAGCCCTGATGCCCGCCGCGCTACGGTACTGGATGCGAAGGTTTCGCGCTGTCTGAAACTGGATTACGCGGTGGAATTGACGGCGGACAAATTCATCCTCGCCGCAGAAACTGTGCTGAAACGCCAGCACGATGCGGCAACCTTGGCAAAGGTGCAGCCACAATTAGACCAGCTTCATGCAGCGTATGCGGATGTGAAGGCGAGTGATGTTTACCAGATGTGTTACGACGCGCAAGCGCAAGCCACCCGTTTGCTGTTGAATGGCAAACCCGTTACCCGCGTGCCATCGGCGGAGTTTGCGCGGGTGTATTTCGGGATTTGGCTGGGTGACAAGCAACCGATAGCACAGGAATTGCGGGAAGCGTTGTTGCAGGGTTTGCCCTAGCGATGTGGATTCTAGGCTCACAACTGCTACGGATTACCGCTTTTGCGCTGTTTGTGTGGCACTATGTACCGATGCTGATTAAGCCGCGCATTGACGGGCGCTACGGTTAACTTCCTTACTGTTTGCACAATGGGGCAGTAGAATAATCCCTCAAAAGGAAAAGGACGAGTCGGTACTCATGAAAAAAGTCATTCTGCCCCTGCTGGTCATTGCAGTCGGTTTCGGTTTGGGCAAATTCCTCATCGCTACCGGCCCTGAAGCCGAAAAACACCCGCAGGAAACCCGCCCCACCGTGGTTGAAGCCCAGCCGCTGAACTTGCAATCCTACCAAGTCAAGGTTAGTGCTTCCGGCATTGTCAAGGCGCAAACCCAAACCAGTCTGGTGGCGGAAGTCTCCGGCAAGGTGCTGGAGATTTCCCCCAACTTTCAGGCTGGCAACTATTTTGACAAGGGTGAAACCTTGCTGAAACTGGATGCTGCCAACTACAGCAACGCCGTTACCATTGCCGAGGGTGATCTCGCGCAAAAACAACTGTCCCTGCAAGAGCAGCAAGCCCAAGCAAAACTCGCGCAACGTGACTGGAATTTGCTTGACGGCAACGCCTCCCGCCCGCAAAGCGATCTTGCCGCCCGCCGCCCGCACATTGCCGCCGCGCAAGCCGCCATCAATGCCGCCGAAGCCAAACTCCAGCAAGAAAAGCTTAACCTTGCCCGCACCCGCATTACCGCGCCTTACAGCGGGCGCGTTCAGGAAAAACGTGTCGAAGTCGGGCAATACGTCACCCCCGGCACGGTCTTGGGTGTGATCTACGCCACCGACGCGGTGGAAGTGCATTTGCCGCTCTCACTGGCGCAATACGACCTGCTGGGAATGCCCGAAGCCTTCCGCGATAAAGCCGCCGACACCGCCGCGATGCCCAAAGTGGCGTTCAGCCCCAGCAACGGCAACCGCAACGATGTCTGGCAAGGGCAAGTGGTACGCAGCAGCGCCGCACTTGATGAAAAAAGCCGCCAAATCAGCGTAATTGCGCAAATTGACCAGCCTTTCAGCGCCCGCGACGGCGTGTCAACGCCCTTGCGCATTGGGCAATACGTCACCGCGAAAATTGACGGCAAAACCTTCAACAACGTGTATGTTGTTCCCGCTTCAGCGGTACGCCAAGGCAAGGAAATCCTGCTATTGCGTGACGGCAAAGTCAGCGTGCAATCGATTAACCTCGTGTGGAATGCCGAAAAAGACGTCGTGTTTCAAACCGATGCTGATCTTAACGGGCAACGTGTAATCATCACCCCGTTGCCGCTGGCAACCGAGGGACAAGCCGTGCAAGTCGCGGGTGAAACCAAACCGGAGTCCAAGCCATGATCGCTTGGTTCGTCCGCAACCCGGTTGCAGCCAACATTCTGATGGTACTCATCATGGTGTTAGGGACATATTCCGCCCTCAAACGCATTCCGCTGGAAGTCTTCCCCGAATTTGAGCTGGATATTGTCAATATTACCGTCGCCTACCCCGGTGCGACGCCGCGCGAAGTCGAAGACGGCATTATTACCCGTATTGAAGAAGCGATTGCCGACCTGCAAGGTATTACCGAAATCCTCAGCGATGCCTCAGAAGGCTCGGCACAAATACGTGTCGAAATCGACAAACAGCACGACGTGACCGAGCTGGTCAACCAGATCAAAACCCGCGTGGATGGCATTGTCAATCGCCTGCCCGCCGATGCGGAACGCCCGGTAATCGAACAACTCACCCGCCGCCGCGAAGTCATCAGTGTGGTACTCGCCAGCAACCAACTCTCGGAAGCGGAATTGCGCCTGCAAGCCGAAGAAGTGCGTGATGAAATGCTGCGCCTGCCCGGTATTACCCAAGCCGATTTGGGCGGGGTACGCCCGTTTGAAATCAGCGTCAGCGTGCCGCAAACCACCCTGCGCCAATACGGGATCACCCTTGATACGATTGCACAAGCCATCCGCAACGCCTCGCGGGACATTCCCGGTGGTACGGTCAAAACCAGTGGCGGCGATATTCTGGTACGCAGTCTGGGGCAAGCCTACCAGCAAGCGGAATTTGCCAATATTACCGTGATCAGCGGCAAGGATGGCTCCACCATCCGCCTCGGTGATATTGCCAGCATCAACGATGGCTTCAACGAAGACGAACTCTATTCCGAATACGACGGGCAAAAAGCCGCCTTCATCAACGTCTACCGCATCGGCGACCAGAACGCGATTACGCTTGCCAATACGATCAAGGATTACATTGCAGAACGTCGCGATAGCCTACCTGCCGGGATCACGCTGGATTATTGGCGCGACAATTCCAAGACCATCAAGGCACGTCTCGCCACCCTCACGTCCAGCGCGATTCAAAGCGCGATTTTGGTGTTTATTGTGTTGACGCTGTTTCTGCGCATGGATTTGGCGTTTTGGATCATGCTGGGGATTCCAGTTAGCTTCCTCGGCGCACTGTGGCTGATGCCGGAACTCGGCGTCACCCTGAATCTGGTGAGCATGTTTGCGTTTATTCTGGTGCTGGGGATTGTGGTCGATGATGCCATTGTCACCGGGGAAAACATTTACTCGCACGTCAAACGCCACGATGACCCCATGCGGGCGGCAGTGGAGGGAACGCAGGAAGTCAGCATACCCGTTACGTTTGGTGTCATGACCACGGTGGCGGCCTTCACACCGTTGTTAATGATGGGGGGGGATCGCGGCCCGATTTTCGCACAAATTCCCATGATCGTGATTCCGGTGCTGATTTTCTCACTGATTGAATCCAAGTTCATTCTGCCCGCGCATTTGCGCCACTTGCACCCACGCAGCGACGCTGAAATCGGTGCGTTCACCCGTTTCCAGCGCAAGTTTTCCCACGGGCTGGAAACATTTGTCGAGCGTGTTTATCGCCCCTCACTGGACACCGCGCTCAACTGGCGTTATCTGGTCATCAGCATTTTCATTGCCTTGTTTATCCTCACCCTGACCTTGCCCATGAGCGGGCGCATGAAATTCACTTTCTTCCCGCGTGTGCAAGGCGAATTTGCCACCGCCACCTTGCAAATGCAGGAAGGTACGCCGATTGACATGACCACGCGCCACATTGAGCGCATGGCAGAAGCTGCCAGTAAATTACAGGCAAAATACATCGAACCGACCACGGGCGAGAGCATTATCCAACATATCCTCGTCACGGTTGGCGCAACCGGCTCGTCCGGCAGACGTGGCGAAAGCACCGGCAAATCGCATCTGGGCAGCGTCACCTTCGAGATTACTGCCCCGGAAGAACGCACCCTCGCCATCAGCAGTACTGCCTTGACTAACGAATGGCGCAAACTGATCGGTGCTATCCCCGGCGCACAGGAGGTCAGTTTCCGTGCCGAAGTCGCCCAAGGCGGCAGCCCCTTGGCAGTGCAATTGCGCGGCAATGATTTTGCGGAAATGGCGCAGGTTGCCGATAAAATCAAGGCAAAAATGGCGGAATACGAGGGCGTTTTCGACATCAAAAACAGCTTTGAAGGCGGCAAACAGGAAGTGCAATTGCGCATCCGCCCCGAAGCCGAGCAACTGGGCTTGACACTGGGAGCCATCGGTACGCAAGTGCGCCACGCAATTTTTGGTGCGGAAGCCCAGCGCATCCAGCGGGATAAATCGGAAGTCAAAGTGATGGTGCGTTACCCCAAAGAAGAGCGCTATTCACTGGCCGATTTGCAAAACCTGCTGATCCGCACCACTGACGGCGCGGAAATCCCCTTGATCGAAGTCGCCGACATTACGTTGGGGCAAGGTGCACCGAAAATTTCGCGGGTAGACCGCCAGCGGGTCATTGATGTTACCGCCGATGTCGACAAGGGGCGCATCAATATTCCCAAGGTTGTTGCCGATTTCCGTGTGTGGCTGGATGCAGAATTGCAGCAACATCCCGGCGTAAGCTACAACATGGAGGGTGAACAAAAAGAACAGCGCGAGTCGATGGGCAGTCTGTTCTTGGGGCTGGGTTTTGCCTTGCTGGCGATTTACATCCTGCTGGCGATTCCGTTGCAATCGTATGCACAACCGTTGGTGGTCATGAGCGTGATTCCGTTCTCGATTATCGGCGCATTCGGTGGGCACACCTTGATGGGCATGGATTTGAGCATCAGCAGCATGTTCGGCTTGTTGGCACTGTTCGGGGTGGCGGTAAACGATTCCCTCGTGATGGTGGATCGCATTAACCACAAACTCAAAGAAGGCATGGCAATTGCGGAAGCAGTGCGGGAAGCGGGCGCAACCCGTTTCCGCCCGATTTTGCTGACCTCACTCACCACGTTTGCCGGAATGACCCCGCTGTTGCTGGACAAAACCACACAGGCGCAATTCTTGATCCCGATGGCGGTGTCACTGGGTTTCGGGATTTTGTTTGCGACCTTCCTCGCGTTGTACCTGGTGCCTGCGTTGTATCTGGTGAAAGAGGATGTGCGCGAATTGCCCGCCAAATTGTTCGGCAAGTCTCACAAAATCGCTAAAACGTCTGCCAAGGATTCAATGGTGTAATCCTATGCCGTTAAGGACGGTGATAGCACAACTGCATTGAGTTGAGTATGATTGGTTTCACGCAGATACAAGGAGCCATAAATGAGGGATATACCTACGGAACCAGTGATTCGCCCAGACTTGCTGCAAGCATTGCTGGATCGTGCAGAACATGGCATTACCATTGCCGAACGTGAGGGCAGCGATACCATTTTGCTGTACGTGAATCATGCTTTTGAAAAAATGACCGGTTATTCAGCCGAAGAATGCCTTTATAAAGATTGTCGTTTTCTGCAAGGCAATGACACTGAACAAGCAGCTATTACATTAGTCCGTAACGCCATCGAGGCCGAACAACCAGTACGAGCAGTATTACGCAACTATCGCAAAGACGGCAGCCTGTTCTGGAATGATCTCAGCATCAGCCCTTATTTCGATGAAGAAGACGGCATTATGTATTACATCGGTGTGCAAAAAGATGTCAGT
Organism: Thiothrix sp. UBA5583; assembly: GCA_002425225.1. Lineage (GTDB taxonomy): Bacteria > Pseudomonadota > Gammaproteobacteria > Thiotrichales > Thiotrichaceae > Thiothrix > Thiothrix moscowensis. Next base: position 3,397 of record DILV01000022.1, on the reverse strand, counting down.
GAGTTAGTCACATTACAGGAAGAAATAACCACACTTAGGAACCAGCTAGCATCGTATGAGAATCCGTAAATTGTTCTGAGCAGCTATTTCCGTACCGACACTGCGATGCGAGCTGATAAAGAATTATCTTTACGTAACGTATCAGAATAGCTGCCAGATTTCCATTACCATCACAGTTACCCACAACAGAATAGCACTACCCACGGCTGCTGCGGCTATATCCTTGATGACCTTGATTTTTTCATTATGGCGCTCTTCCACAAAATCACATAAGGCCTCAATGGCACTGTTAAACAACTCTGCCATCACCACCAAGACCGTTGCTGTCATCAACAACAAAAAATCTACCCACTCCCGAAAAATGAATGCAAGACTCAAGACAATAGCGGATAACACCAGTTTGTAAGTAACACTGAAATCATATTTGATTGCATATTGGAAACCTGAGAAAACCGTTTTGATTTTACGTAACGGGTGATAACCTGCTTCGCCTGTGCCAAGAAACTTGTTTTTCATATACCCTCCTTGGGCAATAACATAAAGCGCAAGACAATAGCACAGCCTACACCCAATAAACTGCCAGCCAGTACATCACTAGGCCAGTGCACTTGCAAATACAATCTGGAAGCCATCACAGCCAAAACGATTAGCAGCAACATCCAGCCTACTGTCCAACGCATGGAAGTGGGCAACAAAAACCACAAAGCCATAAAAAAAGCCGCCGCTTGGGCTGAATGCGCACTTGGAAAAGCTGAATCCACCGGCAATGTCACCCAGGTTTCAAACAGATTAGGCCGTTGGCGGTCAAACACTGCCTTCAATACAAAAGCCAGCGAACTTGCTATCAACAGACTGGCAGGCACATAAATACGGCCTAGCATCCCCAGGGAATATTGCCCAGTCACCATCATGCCAACGGTTAGCAACACACTGAATGGCAACAATAGCCAAAGGGAACCAAGCCATGTTATGCCCTCAAAAAAAACATCAAGGTAGGGGCTTCTTATTTCATTAAACAGGCTTAAAATATACCTATCGACTTGCATGGCTTCATCCTTCTGCTTTTTGAGGATTTTCCGCGTTTTTCACTATTTTGTAACCGATAACTAGTGCAAGCATAATGACAGCAATACCTATCAGCGTTAATGATTCGTATTTTTCAGGTTCCAAAATAATAACTTTACGGCTAATCGCAATTATTGCAACTGCAAAAATGACATGCAACCGTATTTTTCCTGAAACAAGATACTCTTTCATCGTTTCAATCAATTCAAGGCCGATCAAAACCATCAGAAAAAAACCAAATATTTCAAACAACTCATCTATTTCCAACAAAAACAACGGTGGAGTCATGATATCCTTGTAAAGAATCCATCCAAGTTCAAAAATAGATAATGCCACGACAATGACCATCATGCCGATCAATGATAGAGTAGTCATTTTTTCAAAATTCTTTAAATAGCCAACCATGATTGAATACTCCTAGCACTTATTAAGATGCGCTCATTGAAGCTAATGTGGCACAAGCATACTAGCAATAAACCTTGTCAAAACTTGGGTATTTGTCGCTTGCATCAATAAACGGATATTGACAAGGTTATTCGCATCAGCATGAGCGCTTTCGCTACAGTATTGAAAATACCGATAAAAGACTCAACTATAGGAGAACTCCTGAATGGAAACCGTAGGATCAACTTGGATGTGGCTTGGCTTTTTTGCCTTTGTCATCATCATGTTACTGATTGATCTATTTCTATTGGGCGGTCGCAAAGCCCACAAGGTTTCCATCAAGGAAGCCGCCCTTTGGTCTGTTGCCTGGGTGATACTGGCACTGCTTTTCAACGCCGCCTTATGGTGGTATTTGGGGGAAACCCAAGGACGCGAGATAGCAGATGCCAAAGCGCTCGAATTCCTGACCGGCTATCTGGTAGAAAAGTCACTGGCAGTGGATAACGTCTTTGTCTGGTTGATGATTTTCAGCTATTTTGCTGTTCCGCCTGAATACCAGCGGCGAGTATTGCTCTATGGGGTACTGGGTGCTTTGCTGATGCGCACGATCATGATTCTGGCCGGTGCGTGGTTGTTGGCACATTTCCACTGGATTTTGTATGTATTCGGTGCATTTCTGGTATTCACCGGCATCAAAATGATGTGGTTTTCAGAACATCAACCTGATCTGGAACAGAACCCCTTGGTTCGCTGGTTACGCGGGCATATGCGCATGACAACGACGTTCCATCAGGAAAAGTTCTTTGTGGTGCAAAATGGTCTGCGTTATGCCACCCCCTTGTTCTTAGTATTGATTATGGTGGAAATTACCGACCTGATTTTTGCGGTGGATTCCATTCCTGCCATTTTTGCCATTACCAGTGACCCGTTTATTGTGTTGACCTCCAATATCTTTGCGATTCTGGGCTTACGCGCCATGTATTTCCTGCTGGCTGACTTTGCCGATCGTTTTGTTCTGCTCAAATACGGTTTGGCATTAGTTTTGATTTTCATCGGTAGTAAAATGCTGCTGCTGGACGTTTATAAAATACCAATCACTTGGTCATTGGTGGTAGTAGCCAGCATTATTGCCATCTCGGTGATCCTGAGCTTGCGTTATACCCGCGAACGTTAAGGAATCACATAGACATTGTTACAGGGTTCATAAATTGCTTGCTGTAGCGCCATAAAACCGCTATTTATCACAACAAATGAGCAACCGGCGCTACAGGGCATCCCGTGGACAAACAGCGGCTTTCGGAAACCGACATCATCAGCAAATACATCCTGCCTGCGGTAAAAAACGCAGGCTGGGATGACATGACCCAAATCCGTCAGGAAGTGAAATTGCGTGATGGCAAAGTCATTGTGCGCGGGCAAGTGGGGGCACGGCGTAGCGTCAAATCGGCGGATGTGGTGCTGTACCACCAGCCGAACCTGCCATTGGCAGTGATTGAAGCCAAAGCCAACCGCCACGAGATCGGCAAAGGAATGCAGCAAGGGCTGGCTTACGCACGCTTGCTGGATGTGCCGTTTGTGTTTGCCAGTAACGGTGACGGCTTCATTTTCCACGACAAAACCAACCCCGCACAGTTGGAGCGTGAAATAGCCCTTGGCGAATTTCCCTCGCCGCAGCAGTTATGGGAAAAGTTTTGTGCGTGGAAGGGCTACAGCGCTGCGCAATTGCCGGTGATTACCCAGGCCTACCATGACGACGGTTCGAGCAAGTCGCCGCGTTATTACCAGTTGCAAGCCATCAACAAAACCCTCGAAGCCATTTCTGCCGGGCAACAGCGCGTGTTGCTGGTAATGGCAACTGGCACGGGCAAGACTTACACCGCGTTCCAGATCATCTGGCGCTTGTGGAAGGCGAAACGCAAAAAACGGGTTCTTTGGGATTTCCCGTGGT
>DILV01000010.1 GCA_002425225.1 Thiothrix sp. UBA5583 | reverse complement strand
ACCACGGGAAATCCCAAAGAGCCTCAAGTATCTTAAATAAATATTTTACTTCATCGTTGCTTGAGTAAACTGTCTCGATAAAAGTCTCATTGAGTAAATCAGTATTGTAATTTAAAGATTTAACTTCATCTGGTATATCGTTGCTAGTTTTTTTATTGCGCTTAAAATAAAGCATTTCAGTCATATATCAAAAGAATCGCATAAAGGGTTTGTCAATGGTACGATATGATTTGTCAATAACATCTGGCTCTGTGTATTCTAAATTCCAGAAAATATCAAGCCATGTATTATCAATACTATCCGAAAAACGTTTTTTTAAGCTGTTTTCTTCATTATTTTTCAGGTTATCATCGATTTTTTCCAGATGTTTTTCAAAAAATGCCTTGAAGTTTTCAAAGGGGGTGAGTTGTACGCCTCTGGCATTCATTTTTAAGTATAAGTCATCGCTTAACTTAAAATCACCCATGTTAATAAAATCGAATGTGATTTTGTCTAGTTTGTCCTTTGTTATAGTTCGTTGGTGAATTGCATCCAGCATAATCAACATTGCAGCAATGGTTGGGTCATTTTCCCAAGAGGTGAAGAACCACGCACTGTTTTTAATAGCTTCGCTTAATGCAGTTACATTTTTCTTGCTCTTTTTGTCTTCCTCTGTTGGCAATAATGAGGAGATTGTTAATTTATCAATGTTGTCAACCAAAGCCTGCGTAAAGTCAGTGGAGCTGGTGCGTGTTTCATAACGGAATTTCTTTAAATTATTTTTATCAGTACTGTCTTTTTTATCTGCTTTTGCCGCAATATACCAATGCAGTAAAAACAAGGTGGTCAGGCGTTGTTGACCATCTAATGGGATGAAAATTTTACGTTCGTCACGTTCTTCAATATAACCATAAACAAAGTCAAACTTTATTGGTTTTTTATCATCAAAATTTATCTTGTCTAATAGCTTGTCACGAATTTTTTCAGCATTTTCATCTTTTCTGCCTTGTGCATAATCACGCTGAATCATTGGGATGGCGATTTCATATTTTTCAATTAAATTAGAAAACGAAATGGATTCTAGCTTCATTATATTTGCTCTTCGGTTGTAGTTTTCTCTGGTAAATAATCTTTTAAAGTTTTCTTGATGGTCGTCACATAATCATCAGCATCTTGTTTGCTCCAATAGTGAAACTGCTCTGGTTCATTAGTAAAGGCTTTTAAGAAAGTCATAAAGGTACATGGCAATATAAAAACTGGTTCCCTTTTTTTATTAACTCCGGTTTTATATAGTGTAACTATTTCTTGGCTTTTTTGTTTAAAGTTTTTATTACTAACACTTCCAGATTGATTTGTTGAGCTGTCAAGCAAAGCTAAATTTTCAATGCTGTGTATATCAAAACCCAGCAGCTCCATTGCATTGTTGTCTAATTGTTTATATTGCGTGATTTTTTCCGGGTCTTCAATGGCTTTTGGTTCGGTGTAATTAAGAGACTCCTGCTTGGTTTTTTCAATATAATCATTTTCTAATGCTTTAACTGTTGAGGATAGCATCTTAATCATTGATTCTAATTTCTCACTATCTTGATTGTGATAGTCTTTTTTTTTAATGCGCTCTAAAACATCACACTGCATTTCCAATCTATCTTTCCAATCTTTAACTGTTTTTATATTCTCCGGTGTTTGTGGGTAAATATGTTCTATGTGCCAATTATGCTTCATATATAAGAAAAATGGAAAGCGACCACGCAAAAAATCACCGCCATTATCTGGAGTGTAGTTCTGTAAAATATTAAACAACAGCAAAGAATTTTTTAACCCCTCATTGTTTTCGCCATATCTTAAACTCAGAGGGTCAATTTTTTTGATTTTTTCAATAATATTGGTTTTCAAAGATTCTTTGAATTTATGTTTCGTATTGCGTATATTAATATAATCCTCATGTTTTTCTTGAAGCGAGATGGTTCCTGCGTGAGTTAAAAATCCAATATAGTGATACAGTTCGATGTCGTTATACCAGTCTACAAAAGTTAGATAATAATCGCGTACTTCTTTCCACAGTTTACTAATAGCCTTGTATAAATCATCGCCTTTTTTATCCTTAAGTTCTTTATTATAAAAATGTCTAAAGGCATGATCTTTGTCTTTGCTATCTGTTTTCTTAGAAATAAGATCAAAAATAAACTCGATTTTTGTAGGGCTTTGGCACTTTTCTTTGTTGAGGAAATACCAGAATTCGTCATTTTGCAGGGTGTATTCAATTTTATCCCATTCCATTGCAATCTCAAGTTGTTTGCGTTGAATAGTTTGTTCATAACCTGCAAAGTTTTTTCTTTGCAAAAATAAAGCCTTAATCAATTCAGCATTGCTGAGTGGGATTTTTCCCGTATTAATCCGAGTAAATACTTCCCGCGAGTCTTCTTTTTTAATGTCGTGCCAAATAAACTTGATATTATTCAAAAAAACGTTGCAATCTAATGTTTTATTTTTCATGAACCAATCTTTTATTGCTTTATAAGCATTGAACATAAATAAATAATCAACATTTTTTTCGGCTTCTTCGCTAGATTTTTCATGAATTTCTGTTAGGAATTTGTGGCTATTATGCCCTTCGCCTTCTCTGGTTTTGTATCTGATTTCAAACTTATTGTTTAACTGTTCTTTACATTTATCAGTGAGCTTATTATTGATTTTAAGGTAATGTAGAATTAAATAGATGGTGGTGAGACGTTGTTGTCCGTCAATGACTTCCCACTTACCTTTTTCATCAGTGTTTTCCGGTGCATTAACAACTAATGGTTGTAAACAGTAATAATTTTCGTCGGGTTTTTCCTCCAATTTTTTATCAATGAGATTATCAGTGAATTCTTTGATGTCGTCTAATAGTTGGGTGACTTGCTCGTTTTTCCAGCGATAGCCGCGCTGATAGGATGGGATAAAAAACGTACTGTCATTTTGCAGTAAGGCACTGATGGATTTTAATGCTTCTGTTGATGCGTCTGACATAGCCCCATTTTCCGTCAAGATGAATGTAAAATGAGCACTTTATCATCAATTAACGGATATTTTCAAACATAATTAATTCTTATTTTTAGGCGTGTCAGCGTATTATCCAATAAAAAAAGCCCAAGGTTTTGGGCTTGAGCCTTCGAATAATGGCAAGTCTAACTATTTGTTAATTATATGATTCTGTGATCAACTCCTCCGCCCAACACCCCAACGACAACCCCAACGTCCCGCTTTCATCCTCAAACTGCACCAGATAAAACTCCACATCCGGGTATTCCTCATAATGCCCGGTATTGATCAGCACGCCGCGTGTACCCGCTTTGACCACCAGCGCACCTTCGGCGTAGCCCGGAATGTCGCTGTCACTGAACAAGTCAGCAGCCGCAAACACCATGTCACCGGGTTGAATTTGAGAAATATCTATGATGTCTCCGATACAAAAACAAACTCTGACTCCCCCTCGCCCCTTGAGGGAGAGGGGGCAGGGGGGTGAGGGGATCTTCAGGCATACGCCGGAGCAAACGCCTTTTCCGGCTCTTCCAGCGGTGCGTTGTTGACGTTATCCCAATACGGCGACAGCTTGCGCAGTTGCGCAATAATCGGCGGAACGGCGGCGATGACTTTCTCAATTTCCGGCATATTATTGTAACGCGACAGCGAGAAGCGGATCGTACCGTGCGCAGCCGTATAAGGAATGCCCATCGCCCGCATCACGTGCGAAGGTTCCAGCGAGCCAGAGGTACACGCCGAACCGCTCGAAGCCGCGATGCCCTGCTTGTTGAGCATCAGCAAAATCGCTTCGCCCTCGATGTATTCAAACGCGATATTGAGCGTATTCGGCAGGCAATTGTCCGGGTCGCCGGTCACGAAACAGTTGGGAATAGCAGCCAGCAAACCTTCTTTCAAACGGTCGCGCATGGCACGCACGCAAATGTTTTCGTGCTCCATATGCTCGAACGCCATTTCCGCCGCCTTACCCAGCGCGACGATGGAAGCAGCATTTTCCGTCCCCGCACGCCGCCCACGTTCCTGATGCCCACCACGCAACAGCGGACGGAAACGTGTACCCCGGCGCAAATACAACACACCAATCCCCTTCGGTGCGTGCAATTTATGCCCAGACACCGACAGCATGTCGATCTTGGTGTCTTTCAAACTCATCGGAATCTTGCCGACCGCTTGCACCGCATCGGTGTGGAACATCACACCCGCCGCGTTCGCCATTTCAGCCATTTCCACCACCGGAAAATACGTGCCACTTTCATTATTCGCCCACATCGCCGACACAATCGCTACGTTGTCGGTCAGCAGCTTGGCGTATGCATCCAGATCCAGCCGACCTTTGCCGTCCACCTTGAGGTAATGCACGGTGTAGCCGTCTTTTTCCAGATTTTCGCACAGGGTAAGGATGGCAGGATGCTCAACCACCGTGGTGATGATTTCCTTGCGTTCCGGCTGCGCTTTGAGGGCGGAGAGGATGGCGGTGGAATCGGATTCCGTGCCGCAGGAGGTGAAAACGATCTCGGAATCGTGTTCCGCGCCCAGCAGCTTTTGCACCTGCTTGCGGGCAGCCTTGATTGCCAGCCCGACCTTGTTGCCGAACTGGTGGATGGAGGACGGGTTGCCGAACTGCTCGGTAAAAAACGGCAGCATGGCTTGCACCACTTCTGGCGACACCATCGTAGTCGCATTGTTATCGAGATAAATACCTTCACTCATCACACCACTCCTTAAAACTTGCCCATTTCAGTCGCAGGCAGCACACGGATGAATTCGCCCAAATCTTCCATGACGCGCTGCTGCACGCCGCCCAACGTCGCCGCAGCCATCTGGCAACCGGAACACGCGCCACTGAGGTTGACGAAGGCGATTTTCTTGTCGAAATCGACCTCCACCAGTTCAATGTCGCCACGGTCGGCTTGCAGTTGCGGGCGAATCGCTTCCAGAGTGTGTTCGATGCGGCGCATCCGTTGCAGGTTGGTCAGCGGGGCTTTGGCAGGTTTGACGGGTTCGGGGGGCGGTGCGACGACTTCTTCCTCATCACGTTCCAGCATGATCTTGTTGAGGATTTCTTCGATGCCCTCAAAACACGCGGAACAACCGCCGCCCGCTTTGGTGTAGAAAGTGACTTCTTCCACCGTGCTGAGGTGGTTGGCACGAATGGTTTCTTCGATCAGCACCGCGTCCACGGCGAAGCATTTGCAGATTAACGCGCCTTCTTCGTGGTCGTCTTTCCACTCTTCGCCACGGTAATTAGCAACGGCGGCTTGCAGGGCTTCGCGCCCCATCACCGAGCAGTGCATCTTTTCCGGTGGCAAGCCGTCGAGGTAATCGGCGATGTCCTGATTGGAAATTTTCAGTGCCTGATCAACCGTCATGCCTTTGACCATTTCAGTGAGCGCGGAACTGGAGGCGACCGCCGAGCCGCAACCAAAAGTCTGAAAGCCCGCGTCTTCGATAATATCGGTTTCCGGGTTGACCTTGAGGGTCAGGCGCAGTGCGTCACCGCAACTGAGTGAACCGACATCGCCAGTGGCATTCGCATTGGCAACGGCCCCGGCGTTACGCGGCTTGAAAAAATGGTCTTGTACCTTTTCTGAATAATCCCACATGGCTTGGGTCTCCTGTTGGCGTGGCGTCGTGGATCAGGCAGCGAATGATTTGCCGCAACCGCAGCTATTGGTGGCATTGGGGTTTTCAAACTTGAAACCGCTGCCATCAAGACCGTCGATGAAATCCACGGTCAGCCCTGCCAGTTTCGGCGCACTTTCCGGGTCTACGAACACGGTCAGCGCTGGGAAAGGCACTTCCAAATCACCGTCGGCTTTGGCTTCCACCAGGCTCATGGAGTATTGCAAGCCGGAACAGCCGCCGCCGGAAACGCCAATGCGTAAACCTGCGATGGGTTTTTCTGCGCCTTGAATGAAGCGTCCGAGGGCTTTCTGGGCGTTGTCGGTCAGTGTGATCATGCGTTATCTCCCGTTGTATGCGTACTTGGGGAGAATGTTGCAAGCCCTGTGCCAAGTTGCTTTCTGATTGATTTATTGGGAATTATTTGATTATCGCAGGCTTTGTGTAGGATTTGGCACAGGGGAAATCGGCCGGGCTTGTCGCTAAGCAGACATTCCGCTGCGGACACTGTGGGCAGGAAACATACTGGCAATGTAGCTACTGACCGAGTTTTCCGCCTGCCGGGGGCTGCGACCGCTGTTGGCACTGACAAAATCCGCCAGCGTCATGTCAGCGAGAAAATCGCGGATACGGCGGTTGAGTTCCTGCCAGCCGTGCATGGCTTCCAGCCCCGGCAAGCTATCGGTATCTGGCACGGCTTCATCCATTGCCTCATTCAGTGCATGGGTGGCGTAGAGGATGTCGGCAATGCTGATCTGGTAAGCAGGGCGTGCCAGCCGATAGCCGCCCCCTACCCCGCGCAAGCCCTCCACCAGGCCATGCTTGCGCAGACCGCTGAACAGGTATTCGAGGTAGGAAGTGGAAATGCCGAGTGTTTCCGACAAATCCGTCAGGCTGACCGGATCAGCGTAACGGTCATGGGTTGCCAGCGACAGCATGGCGACGATGGAATGTTCGTCTTTACGGGATAGTCTCATGGGGAGTGTCCTTGTTGTGCCAGTTGGTAAAGGGCGCGTGCCTGTTCTGTACAGCGGCTGCGGATAGTGGGGTCTAGCCGTTGCAGCCAGCGTGGGGGAATGCTGTCTTGCCCGTAACAAGCCCCTGCCACCATGCCGAGGATCGCGCCGGTGGTATCGGCATCGCCGCCCCGGTTGACCACTTCCACCAGTGCGGCTTCAAACGAAGCGGTGGAAAACAGTGCCTGGAACACGGCTTGCAGGGTGTCAACGATGTAGCCGCTGGGGTTGTCGCGGCGGCGTTGGCGGTATTCAAACACGGGGTAAACTTGCACCAGTTGGTACGCAAACAATTCCAGTTCTGCCAGTGGTTTGCCGCGCAGGGCGGCTTGCACCATCTGGATAATACATTCGGTGCCTGCGTCCGATACCGGGTTGTTATGGGTAGTGTGGGCTTGCAGGCGGGAAGCGGTTTGTACGTTTTCCCACGGGCTATTGAGGGTGGCGAGGGCAACGGGCAGGCAGCGCATACACGCGCCGTTGCCTGCGTCGTGTTCGCTAACGGGCATTTCGGTTTGCCCGGTGCGGCGGAATTGCACAATGCCACGGCGCACGGTGTTGCCGATGTCCTTGGGTTTGCCGCGCATCCAGTCGCTGAAGGCTTCGGCGACGCTGACGGGTTCGACTTTGCCTGCGCTGAGGATGGCATCACCGAGGGCAAGGCTCATTTCAGTGTCGTCGGTGATCTCGCCGGGTTTGAGTTTCAGCCAGCCGCCGCCGACCATGTGCTGGTGTGTGCCGTATTCGTGGCGGATTTCTGCCGGGGTCATGAATTCGACCGTTGCACCCAGCGCATCGCCGACCGCGAGACCGAAGTAGGCGGCTATTCCCCGAAACATGCGGCGTAATCCACGCAAACTTCGCAGGAAGGTGAACGGCACACGTAGATGCCTTCACCGATACACATTTGTTTGTAGAGGAATTTTTTCCACTTCATGTCTTTGTCGTTTTGTTCTGCCAGCGTGCGGAAATTATCATACATCAGCGCGGAAAGGTCTTTGCGCGACCACAAACCGAGGTCTTGCCACAGGTGATCATTGCCGGTGCAGCCTGCACAGAGGATTTCGGTCATCCAGCCTGCGGTGGGGGATGGCTGGCTTTGGTGCTGCTGCAATAAGGTGCGCAAGTCGTCAAGTTCCGGCAGGCGGCTGAAATCCAGCGGCTGTACATGGGCGGGCAGTGGCACAGACGGCAGGGTCGGGAAATGGTGTTCCATCATGCTGCGGAAAATGTCCAGCGGCAGGCCGAGGTGCAGCGGCATTGCGCCTTGTCCGCACAGGGCGGAGGCGTACATGGTTGCCAGCAGGTGGTCGTTGGTTTCACCACGGCGGTGCTGCATCAGGTGGTTGTAATGGGTGTGCAAGAGGGTGGTGGTGTTGGGAAGCGTGGTGGTCATGGCTGTTTTCCTACAATGGGCATTTTCGGAAACATCATTCAATAAACGTGCCATGTGGGGAGATGGTGGGTATCGCCTGCGGCTCCACCCACCCTACGGATTAATACTCGACCAGAATATCCTCGTCACGCGGGATGAACTGGCACGCCAACCGCCACTTGCTCGGCAGGTCGTTGACGATCATGTCTTCCATCTCGCTTTTGGTGATTTTGCCGAGTTCCAGCAAGATAGCCTTTTCCTTTTCTTCGAGGTGATAACCCATCGGGGCTTTGTCGCCCAGTTGCGTGACCTTGACCACGCAAGTGCCGCATTCGCCATCGCCACAGGAAAACTGGATGGGAATCTTGTTGGTCTTGGCGATTTTCAACACGGTTTCGGTGAAACTGCCAGCCACCGCATACACGGTTTTGTCCTTGTATTCGGGGTTAGAAAACGTAATTAATGCCATGTTGTTGCTCCTTGAATCAGGCAGGTTTAACTTTGCAGTCGCCGAGGATTTGCGCTTGGCACGCCAGACGGTAATGACGACCTGCCATGTTTTCGCGCAGGACTTTTTCTTCCAGTACGGAAGGTTCGGTCAGGTTGTTCCAGCCTTCGGTGACTTCCATCATGCAAGTGCCGCAATCGCCTTCACGGCAACCGTAGATAACGCCCGCACCAATCTTTTCAGAGATTTCGATAATGCGTGTTCCGGCGGGGACACTGACCGTCTGGTTGATGTCCTCAAAGGTAATTTTTGCCTTTGCCATGTCTATTTCCTTCAATCATTGCTAAAAATTATCAGGTAGTTGGGGAGGTCAGGTGAGGTCACTGAATTCAATAACCCCGCGCTGCACTTCCTTGCCGACCAGAATGTTGGCTATTTCTCTACCAAACCCTGTGCATTCATCCAATTCTTCTTGTGTTGGAATCAGTTTGACGCGGATACCTTCACGCGGAACCCGCATTTTCAGCCCACGCATCCGGTCTTCGACCATGCGCACGGCTTCGCCGCTCCAGCCATACGAGCCGAATGCCGCGCCGATCTTGCCTTTGAGATTCACCACCGCCAGTGACGAGAGCAAATCCCACACCGGCTTGACCGCATCGCCGTTGATGGTGGGGGAACCAAACAGCAGCGCGTCGGCATCCTCAATCAGATCCACGAAAGGCGCGACTTCGCCGCCTTCGAGGTCGTACAGCGACACGCGCACGCCTTCGACAGTATCCGCACCTTGGTAAATCGCTTCTGCCATGCGTGCTGTATTACCGTAGGAACTCATGTAGAAAATGATCAACGACTTATTGGTATCGCCCAATTCGCGGCTCAAGCTGGAGGTAGACAGCTCGCGGTAATGCGCCACGTAACGGCGCGGGCGTTCGCGCAAAATCGGCCCGTGGGTAGGTGCAACCACCTTCAGTTTCAGCGGTTCAATCAGGGCAAGGGCTTCCATCACCCACTGCTTGAACGGGCGCATGATGTGCGCGTAGTAGTAATCGAACGAAAAACGGAAATCCCCCACCCGGTCATTGAACAGGCGTGAATCGCAGTAATGGCAGCCGAATACATCGCCGGAAAACAGCACCTGTTGCTCTTCCAGATAGGTGCATTGCGTGTCCGGCCAGTGCAGGAATGGGGTGTGCAGGAAACGCAAATGGCGGTCGCCGAGGCTCACGCGGTCGTTGGTGGTGACGGTGGTGTATTCAAACGGCTCTTCGCGGTTGGGGCGCAACAAGGCTTTGAGCATGGTGGTTGCGCGGGTGGAAATGTACAGGCGTGCTTGCGGGGCGCGGCGCATCAGTTCTGGCAATGCACCGCTGTGGTCGGGTTCGAGGTGATTCAACACGATCACACGGATTTCGTCGTAACGTGCTACCGATTCGAGGCGGTGGAAAAATTCGTCTTCAAAACCTTCCTTCACCGTGTCGATGATGGCAACACCGCCGCTGCCACGCACCAGATAGGAGTTGTAGGTGGTGCCGTTAGCGGTTTTGAGGATGATGTCGAAGGTGCGCAAGGTCGGGTCGAGTGCGCCGATCCAGTGGACACCGGGGGCGAATTCGACCGCCTCCTTCCATGTCGCAACGTTGAGGGTGTCAGCCATGACGGTTGCCTGCAAGACTCATGCTCAGCAGCGCGGAATGGCGTTTGAGCAAGTAGCCGGGCAGACCGGGGTAGGCGCGTTTCAGCGCCGGGTCGATCTGCGGGATGCGGTGCAGGCTGAACAGTAACTTGAGTAAACGTGATGGCATGGCTGTGTCCTCGTGTGGAATGGTGTACTCCGAACTTACCCCTCACCCCAACCCCTCTCCCTCAAGGGGAGAGGGGCTAAGAGACTATCTTTCTTGTTCCCCCTCGCCCCTTGAGGGAGAGGGGGCTAGGGGGTGAGGGATTCTTTCCTACCTCGCCTGTATCTCCGCCCGCACCTGTTCCCACCGCTCCGGCGGAATCCCGGTCAGCGAACCCGGCGGGTTCAGGGCAATACCCTGACTGTCCACGATGGCTTCCTCGATCGGGCAGATGCTGGCGCATTGCTTGTCGGCGTAGTCGCCGTCGCATTCGGTGCATTTCTTGGCGTCAATCAGGAAATGCGGCAGGGCGGCGTAAATGGCTTGGCTGGGGCAAAGCGGTTCGCACGCCCAGCAGTTCACGCAGCCGTCAACAATTTGTAATGCCATGAGTCAGCTCCTTACGCGGTGGCGCGTTGCTTGGTTTCCGGTTTCTTGTCGAGCAAGCCTTTTTCGCCCATTTCCTTGTAGACGGCGGCAACCGCGTCTTCGATGGCTTCCAGCGCGTGTTCGCCGTTCGGCATGATTCCGGCTTCTTCCAGCATTCCCCACGGCTCGTAGCCGATCTTGGAACACAGCACCACCTCGCAACCTTTCAGCGCGTTGATGGTTTTTTGCAGGACGCTTTCGCCGTCGCCGCAGGTGTCATCGCCGCTGCAATACAGGTCGGTTTTGCGGTGGCTGATGAAGCGCACGTCGTAGGCATTGGCTTCGTAGATCAGGAATTCGCGGGCATGACCGAAGTGCTGGTTGATGATGCCGCCGCCAGAAGTGGCAATCGCCATCAGGACTGGGCGGGATTCCTTTTTCGGAATGCTTAAGCTGGACAGCGAGATGAAGGTTTCATTTTTCTTCTGCTGTTTGGCGGCGAGGGTGGCTTCGATGGCGGCGTGGACTTCGGCGCGTTTGATCATTGCGGCGGCGTAGTCGACTTCTTCGGCTTCGATCTTGTCCATCGTGAATTCGTCACCACGGTCTTCTCCCAGCATCCCGACCGCATCGGCGCGGCATTGGCGGCAGTGGCGCATCATGTTCATGTCGCCTGCGCAGACGTCTTGCAGGGCTTGCAATTCATCGTGGGTGGGGCCGCGTTGCCCCATCACGCCAAAGAAAGTGCCGTGTTCGGCTTCGGCAATCAGTGGCATGACGTTGTGCAGGAATGCGCCTTTGGCTTTGACCGCCTTGCTGACTTCTTCCAGATGCTTGTCGTTGACACCGGGGATCATTACCGAGTTGACCTTGACCAAAATGCCGCGATCGACCAGCATTTGCAGCCCTTTTTGCTGCTGCTTGATGAGGATTTCCGCACCTTTGCGCCCATAGACACGGCGGTTTTTCCAGAAAATCCACGGGTAGATTTGTGCGCCGATGTCGGGGTCAACGCAGTTGATGGTCATGGTTACGTGGTCGATATTGTGTTTGCACAGTTCGTCGACCTGTTCGGGCAGTGCCAGACCGTTGGTGGAGACGCACAGCTTGATGTCCGGTGCTTTTTCGGTCAGTTGGCGGAATGTTTCAAAGGTGCGTTCCGGGTTGGCGAGCGGGTCGCCGGGGCCTGCGATGCCCAGCACGGTCATTTGCGGGATGTTCGCCGCCACCGTCATGACCTTTTTCACCGCCTGATCGGGGGTGAGCAGCTCGGACACCACACCGGGGCGCGATTCGTTGGAACAGTCGTATTTGCGGTTGCAGTAGTGGCACTGGATGTTGCAGGCCGGAGCGACCGCGACGTGCATCCGCGCGTAATGGTGGTGTGCCTCTTCGGAGTAGCACGGGTGGTTATGCACCTTGGCGCGGATGTGTTCCGGCAGGTGGTTCAGTTGGTCGTCGTTGCTGCCGCAACCGCTGGAGGCGCATCCCCCGGCGGCAGGTGCAGTTTGGCTTTGCCCTAAAACAGTCAGTTCCATGCGTGTTCTCCGTGACGAAAAGGGTTTCGTGTGGGTGTTTGCATGGGTAGTTCAATTTGCGTGCCAAGTAACGGTTGTTGGTGATTTTTCTTTTATTTACAGTTGGTTGGGGTTTTGTTGTTGGGTGTGCGACAAAGGGGTTTGAGGGGGAATGTCGGGAATGTGATGTAGGGAATGTTACATGCCGTTCTCCAACAGAAATTGGTGTTGCTAAGTGAGTAATGTAAATCTCAACGGGTGTGACCGGAAGTGATGCANNTTTGCGGTTGCAGTAGTGGCACTGAATATTGCACTTTGGCGCCACCGCTAGATGCAAACGGGCGAAATGCCGGTGTGCTTCTGGGGAATAACAGGGATGAAGCGCTGGCGTCGCCCCGATAGCGGATTGTTGATGCATTGGTTCCATGCAAATTCCCCCAAAATCACGAAATCGGCCGGCCGGAATCGGGCGGCGAGGGATGCATAGCAACTGCCGTGCCTATAAATAACTTATTGTTCTACATTGTTTTATATGAAAGA
>DILV01000013.1 GCA_002425225.1 Thiothrix sp. UBA5583 | reverse complement strand
GGAAGCGGGGGCAAGCTGCGTTACATGCCTTGTTCTCACTTCTGCGCGGCTAAGACCACAAAACACATAATGAGCCGATTATGTTTTTCTCCGAATACACTGGGAGATTGCTGGGCCGGATCAAACAAGCGATCGGGTGTTCTGCCAGATTTGAGTGCTTTTTCAAAATAGCTGCTGGTTTGGGCAATGCGTTGGTCGCCCAAGCTGTAGTCAATTGCGGTTAGGTGTGCCTTCAATAGCCATTCGTTGGCTTTATCATCAAGTTGGGCAGTGATTGCTGCTTGTTTTTCTTGTAAACGCTGCTGTTCAGTAAGAAGTGCATCCTGCTCTTGGGTGATACTGTCCGCGTCCAGCACCGCCCGCGCTTGCACGTATTCGCCCGCATCAAAATGTTGCTTGGCTAACTTCAGACGCTCACTGTTGAGAGAGATGCGCTGGAAATCTTCCGCCAGCTTCAGCACATCACGTTTGAAGTCTTCCATCTGTTGCAGCAATCGTGCTAACTCTTGCCGGAAGTCTGAGTCATCGGGGTATTTTTGTATACGCTCTAGCAGCTTCTGTCGCTGGCTTTCCATTGCTTGATAGGATGCGGAATGGTAGAGGTTTTGGATGATTTGGTTATCGTTGCCAACAATTGCATGACCGCCATCCGTGGCGATATTGCCCGTGTGGATGCCGGATGCCTCCATGTCTCAGCCTATACTGTTACGATTGCCAACAATCACCGAACCGCCCGTGGTCGAGATATTGCCCGTGGTAATGGTGCTAATATCGCCCGTACCACCCATCGCCAATTGCGTGAGGCTATCGCGTAAGGCTTGGTTGGTTTCCAGCATTGCCTGTAGCGCAATCTCAAATTCAGTTTGCTGGTTGTTGGCAGTGTAACCGGAAAGCCGCGCAAACCCCGCCCCCGTCAGTGCTTTGATGCCATCGTAAGCCGCATTGCCAACCACACCGCCCGCAATGGCACTCCACGCAAAATTGGTTAATTCCACTATGTCCATCGTAAGCCTCATTGGGGAAGTTAGGTTGTTTGCAAGTTTAATAAATTAGCACAGTGACGACCGTGATAAGAAACACATTATCCGCGTCATGCGTTTAACGCCCCAAACTCGCCCGAATCGCCTTCAACGGCATAAACAAATTCTCAAGCTGATCCGGTGCTGCCAGAAACCCGAACTGCAAATAATACTGCCGCGCTGCTGCATGTTTGGCATCGACAAACAGCCCCGCCAGCCCCATTGCCTCATTCACATCCAGCGTTTTTTGCATGGCTTCGACCAGCAGATACGCGCCATAACCTTGGCGTTGGCAATCCTTGCTGACTGCCAGCCGCGCCAGCTTGGCAGCGGGGATACGGGTCGGATACTTCTTCACCCATTCCGGCGGCAACTGTTCCGCCACCACCTCGCAAACCGTCAGTGTCATATAGGCAAGAATCCGTTCAGGCTGTGCCTCATCCACCAACACATAAGTGCGGGAAATGCCCTTGTCCTGATGCTGGCGTGCGGTAGTTTGTAGGTAATGGTTCAGGGCAGCATCGCCACAATCAAACGCCGTCCGCTGGTGGGATTTGTTTAAAGGAACAGCACACTTCACTCAACGCAACCCCTGTTTGTGGGCGGCAACCGCCTGTAACAGTTTGGCGTTAGGCTTGGGGGGATTATCCAGCGCATTAAAAAACCAGACAGAATCCTGCATCGACAGGCGGATGATATTTTCCTGCTCAATCATGCGTTGGGCTTTTTCCAGTGCTGCCTGCACCAGAAACTGGTTCAGCGTTGCCCCGGAAAGCTCCGCTGCCTGGGTTAACAACAGTTTGACTTCTTCGGAAATGCGGGCGGTGACGCGCTCGTTTTTGGGCATGACGGCTTGCATGGCATTCATTATCTCGGTGACAAAATGACACCACAAAGCCTATGCGCTTAGGGTTTGTTTGTCAAACGGCATGATATAATCACGCAAAACTCACCGTCACCCGCGCTCCACCATCGACGCGATTTTCCAGCCGCAACGCCCCGCCATGCAGCCGCGCCACCATGTTCACAATCGCCAGCCCCAACCCCGTGCCACCTTGCGTCGGTGACAGCACGAAATCGGTTTCCCGCCGCGCCAGCAATTCGGCAGCAAAGCCCTTGCCCTGATCTTCAACCGTGACTTGTACCCCTGCCACCGTAACGTGGATGTGTGGTTGAGCGGAGGCAACACCATGCTTGCGGGCATTTTCCAGCAGATTGCGCACCGCCACCGTTACCAGCCGGGGATCGAGATTGACCACCGTCGCAGCCGCATCCAGCGTTACCGAATCGTCATCGGGCAGCAGGGTTTCGACCAGCAAATCCAGCCGCACAGGTTGGCGTTCCAGACTTGCGCCCGCATCCAGCCGCGCAAATAGCAGCAGGTCTTCGAGCGTATGGGTGGCACTGCGTAACAAGCCATCCATGCGGCTCAAGGCGAGTTGCGGGGCTTCGTCGCCACGCTGGGCGGATTCGCAAATACTGCGCAAGGCGGCGACCGGCGTGCGTAATTCGTGGGCAGTGGCGGCGAGGAAACGTTCGCGCTGACGCAACGCAGCCAGTACCGGGCGCAGACTCCACGCCGTCAGCCCGACCCCGACCAGCAGACCGAGGATGCCCAGTAAGGCACTTGCACCAACAATCCGCTGCACGAATGCCTGATATGCCACTTGCCCCGGTGTCGGGTCGGCAACGGTAATGATCATGGCTTTGGGGGTGCTGGTGTCACCCTGATCCAGAAAGGTGGGGATGGCGTGCAGTCGGTACGGCTTGCCGTCGGTATCCTGCCCATCAAGGTAGAGTTTCTGCCCTTGCCCCATCACGCTAGTTTGCAGTTGGGTGAAATTGGTGAGGTTGAAATGTGGGCGAGTTGGGGCGAAATGGCGGGTGGGCGGGTTTCCCGGTTCGATGACCCAGATGTCATACGGCGCATCCAACAAATCGTGTTCCAACCGCAACACTTCGTCGTGGAACTTGCCTTGCTGATCAAACCACGTCAAGCCATACACCGAGGTGGCGTAGAGGGCAAGTTCGGTATCAAGGTCGGTTTCGCGCAATTCTGCCCGCAGGTCGATGGCGACTTTGGCGAGGATGGCAATACCCAACAGCCATGCCATACCCCATACCAATAGCAGCGGAATACCCAGCCGCAACAGCCGCGTCCGCTGGCTGGGGTCAACATTCATGGGCATCGTCCAGCTTGTAGCCGTGACCGCGCACCGTTTTGATCAGGGCAGGTTCACCCAGCTTGCGCCGCAGTGAGGCAATAATGGTTTCTTCAACGTTGGAGGCAGGACTGTCCAGCGTATCCCAACAGTATTCGAGGATGTCGTTGCGTGACACAGCGCGGCGGTTACGCACTGCCAGCAGTTCCAACACGGCGTATTCCTTAGGGCGTAAGGGAATCAGCACACCGCCACGGCGCACTTCATGCCGCCCGCTATCCACTTCCAGATCAGCCACCCGCAGGATGGTATCGCGTAACGGTTCGCCGCGTCGTGCCAGTACGTTGATGCGGGCAATCAGTTCATCCATTGCAAACGGTTTGACCAGATAATCGTCTGCACCGACCTGCAAACCTTCCACCCGATCTTCGATGCGATCGCGGGCGGTCAGTAACAGAATCGGGGTGCGGTTGGCGGTGCTGCGCAATGCTTGCAACAAGGTGAGGGAATCGCCATCGGGCAACATGCGGTCAAACACGCCTACGTCGTAGTGTGCGCCGTTCAGGTGGGTGCGGAGTTCGCGGAGACTGGACACTTCGTCCACACTGTTGCCGAGGGCGCGTAGCCGTCGGGCGATAGCTTCGCGGAGTTCGGTATGATCTTCAGCAAGCAGGATACGCATTATGCCTCCCATACTGTGATGTAATGATTTGCATCAGAATCCGTCAAAATCTTGCGCACGACCCGCTACAGAATTTGCTGGGCTGCCCGCAAACCAGACAGATACGCCCCATGCACACTGCTGAAATGCTTGCGCTCGGTAGCTTCCCCGGCAAACAACACCGTCTTGCCCAAACTTTCCGCCAGATGGTCACGCATGGCTGGCGTTGATCCCACGCTATTGAAGGAATACGCCCCCCGCGCATACGGGTCGGCATTCCAGCGGGTAAGCTGGTAATCCACCGGCTCGGGAATATTGTTGCCGAACATCTTGCGTAAGGTTTGCATGGCATCAGCGACGATTTGCTGGTCTGTCCATTGCTCGATGCGCTTGCCGCGTTCCGCTGCATTGAAACCCAGCAGCACCGGCCAGCCCGCTACCCGCGTCAGGCTCACCCACTCTGTCCATGCGCCTGCTTCGGTGGGGATATATTCCAGCCAGTCCTGATCCTGCGGCCAGAAAACCTTGGGAAATTGCAGGTAGCACTTGTTTAACGTCCCCATTCCCAATGCCGCAATAGCTTGCCGCTTGCGGGCAGGCAATGGCGGGGAAAAGGTCACTTGCCCACTTTTCAACACGCCCAGCGGCAAGGTGATGATGACGTGATCGGCCTGAAACGCACCCCTGTCGGTCTGCACGGCTACTTGCTTGTCTGACCATACGACCTTTTGTACGATGTGTTGCAAGCGCACATCCAACCCATTTGCCAAATGCCCGACGATGACCTGATAGCCCTCCGCGAACAGCGCATCATCGCCCTTGAATGCCGCTGCTGCATCATGCCAGTGTGCAGAAAGCTCGTGGATACCGCCTGCGTATTCTTGCTCCAGCGTGCTGTTCAAAATGAACTGCACCAGTTGGCGTTCGTTTGCCTTCAGTTTGTTCCAGCCCAAGGCTTTTTCCACAGCGGCTTTTACAGATTGATCCCTGTCAGCATTTTGTGCAGCTTCCAGGGCGTTGTCGACACGCGCTTGCCACTGCTCCAACTGACGACTTTCGGCATTGTTCAAGGGTTTGCCAGCAGTGTTGTAGGTGGTGGTTTCTGCATAACGGGTAATCAAACGCTTTGCCCCGATGCGGTCAGCCAAAGCGGATAAGGGGTTGTCTTTTGCACCGTGAATCCAGGTTGCACCAAGGTCTACGGGCATCTGCTGCCAGCGGTTGCTCGTCCACAAACGCCCGCCCAAACGGTCGCGTGCTTCCACAACGGTCACGGAATGCCCTTGTTGACGCAGGGTTTGCGCGGCAGTCAGACCGGCGATACCTGCGCCAACTACCACAATGCGTTTGGCGGGGGCAGCGGACAGCGGCACAACACTAGTGCTTGCCAACAAACCGGCAATCTGTTGTAAAAATTTTCTGCGACTCATAGGGTTTGTTACCTCGGCTCCTGTTGCTGGGGGCAGGTTTTCAACGCAGCATCTACAAACGCGGCAAACTCAGGATCGTGTTGGAGCTTGACCGCTGTTTGGTATTCCTCGCCCGACAAGTAAAGTTCGTGGTAACAGACTTCCGCTGCCAAACCTTT
This sequence comes from Thiothrix sp. UBA5583, assembly GCA_002425225.1. Classification (GTDB taxonomy): domain Bacteria; phylum Pseudomonadota; class Gammaproteobacteria; order Thiotrichales; family Thiotrichaceae; genus Thiothrix; species Thiothrix moscowensis. Next base: position 63,636 of record DILV01000013.1, on the reverse strand, counting down.
GTGCCACTGCGGGTCATCAGGATAGGTTGTGTAAATCTGTTCCGCACTGTAGAGGAAATAGGTCACGAACCATTCATAGCCGGACTTCGCTCCCTTGTTTTCACTGGGTTGGGCATTGGCGAAATCGGGCTTGTCGATGGCGAGCTTGAGGTATTCCTTGAAGGCTTCGCGGGCAGAGGCTTCACGCTGGATGTTTTCCGCTGCCTTGATCTGCCAGATGGCAATGACTAATGCCAATACCGCGACAAGGGCGGTGGCAATAGTGCTGATATGGGCAAGGTAACGGAGGTCAAAGCGGCGCATGGATTATTTCCTAAGCGAATACGTTGAGCAACCATAGCACTACCAGCGGCAACGATACCAGCCTGTGGTAAAGTCTCGCGGGTAATTCGCATTTCTGCATGGCCTGCCCCTATAATGCGCCACACACAGTTTTGAGAGAGGAACCCCCGTGCGCATTCGCCTAAACACCAAATGGAACAAGCAGGAACGTGAAGTTTCGCTGGAAGAAACCGTCAGCGTGCTGGCCTTCAACGCCTGGAAAATCGGTATGAAAGCCCTGCTGGAAATCGAGAACGAGAATTTCCAGACCGATACCCAAATGCAGCGCGTGATGGTAATGGAGGAAATCATGGCCTTCATGATTCACGTCCTCGACCGCATTTCGCACGAGGTGATGAACGACGAAGACCGTGCCCATTTGGTCACGACCTTTGCACTGAAAATTGCCGACCATGTGCAAGACAATGCGCGTGATTTCGGCGGCCCCGGCGATTACCGTAATCCGTTCATCAACAAGCTGAACCAACGCATGTCTGACTACGCAGAAACCACATGGGGCAAAGTTGGGCAAGAACCAGGATTTTCCATGAGTCTGGCGTTCGGTAATTTCGTCGCCGACAGCCTCGGGCCGCGTGACAAGAAATGGGTGCTGGACTACATACAGCGCGTACTGATGCCGGAAATTCTCACCACCTACAAAAAAGTGCTGGCAAGACTGGGAATGCTGGAACCCGCCTAACCCAACAGACAGGATGTTTTCTTCTGGGTATTGCAGATCCGCCCTTCAACTTGAGGGGCAATGCCTTGCCCACTGCTTCGCTGCAATGCCGACACAACCAAGTCTTTCAAATCCGGGCGGGGTTTGCCAGGGTCAACGATTAACTTTTCGCTGAGCATGGTATAGCCATCCTGATCACCTGAACTGTCCAGTAAATAGTCATTGACGACTGCTAGAATAGTGTCATCCGGCTTGACCGGGCGAATGCCTTGCGGAGTAATCAGGCTGAGATTTTCTGCTGTACCCTTGTCCGGGTCATGACGGAAAGTAAAACCGCTGACCTGCAACCAGTGACCGTTGCCCGTCCAGTCGGTGATGGAACGGTTGACTACTGCCTGTAACTGCTTGCCGGTCAGGCGCACCATCGACAAACGGGTGGGGTAAGCAAACAGGGTATCAATATGCTTACGGGTAATGTTACCGGCGGGGATGTCCTGATTCAGGCGCATTCCACCCGAATTGAGGAAGGCAATTTGTGCCCCGTCAGCCGCAAATTGCGCATGGGCAGTATCTGCCAACCAGTTGCCAAGATTGGTTTCAAAGCGGCGGATAGTCAGTTCTTCGCCTTTGAGGGCAACCTGGGTTTTACCCAATACGGCATTCAGGCAACCCGCTGCGTCAGCTTTTTCTGCACAGAATTCTGCATCAAAACGCGCATCCCATTGGGCAATCTGTTGCTGGGCAAGCATATCCGGGAGGTATTTGCCGGGCAAATCGACAAATTCCAGTGAAGCCTGCGCGGGCTTGCCCGGTTGCAAACGTACCACCGCAACACTGGCGGCATCAGAATCCGCCTTGACGATGCGCCGCCCGTTGACTTGCTGATCCTGACGTTCGTGTTCATGCCCACCAGCAATCAGATCGGGAGCATCATCACCCAAAGCTGCCAGTAGTTCCTTGTCCTGTTGTACAGTCTGGTGGGTCAGGGCAATCACCACCTCAGCCCCTCGCTGGCGTAGCTGCCGGGTTGCCGTGCGTACCGCATCGACTGGCGGCGTAAAACGGGCAATGTATTCGGCAGATTTCACATCAGTGGAAGCACTGACCACACCTACCTTTTTGCCCTTGATGGTCAGCAATTGCGAGTGTAGCAAGTTGTCAGCCTGAATGATGCTGCGTCCCGCTGACACCTGCCGGAACTCAATGTTGGTTCCCAGCCAGGCAAACTGTGATTCGCGGATACGGCTTTGCAGCATGTTGGCATGTTTGAGCTTACCCTTTTCAAACTCGTGGTTACCAAACGTGACAAACATGTAGGGGTCGAATGCCTGGCTGTCACCATCCAGATAATTCATGACATTCACCATCTGCTCGCCGTTGTAGCGCTGGCTCAGGAGGGACGGAAACAGAAAGTCGCCTGCATGTAACAGCAGGACATCACCCTCCTTTTTTTCCAGTTCAGCCCGCAGGCTGCGCACATGCGGCAGGTTGTCGAGACGGTAAATGTCGTTAATGACCAGGATGGTCAGAGGGCGTTCCTCTTCATCGTCTGGTACTTGCTGCCCCGGAACCCATTGGTCTGGCAGGAGAGAACAAGCACCAACACTCAGCAACAGAGAAATGCCCAACAGGGTACGGTGTAACTTTTTCATTTGCGGGAACCCTTGGCTTTTTTGTTCCATCAGAGTGTAGCGGAATCCCGACAAATGTGGGAAGCAAACAACAGCTTACCTCCCACTTTAGGTATTTACCAGCCGACGAAGCCAACCACTTTGTCTGCCAGTTCATCGGCATACAGGTCAAGGAAGAAATGGTCAGCACCCTCTACCGTTTCCAGCTTAAGGTTTTCCTGCTTGATACCTTCCAGTTTGGCAGGCAAATCAGCAACTACTTCATCCGCTGACCCCATCACGATCAGCATCGGCTTTTTGATCTTCGACAACAGATTGGGCGTGTTGCGGCGTTCGTCTGTTTTGTAATAACCGATGACACTGTTGGCGGTAGCCTTGGCATTTTCACAGTAAACCAGCCCCGGCAATTCCATCACCGTGTCACCCTTGCCTGCATCTACCAGTTTCTGCGCTTCTGCCAGAATGTCTGCCAGCGGTTTTTTGTAACGTTCCTCGTATTCCTTGCTGGCCTTGTCCGGGTCAGCGGTAGCCGGGGCAACTGCCACCACTTTGTCTAGTAGGGCGGAATCCTTTTCTGCTGCATACCAGGCGGCCTGGTTGCCACCGCGTGAGTGCCCCAGCACCACTACCTTGCTTGCACCCTGCTCTTTCAGCCAGTTCATCCAGGTATCCAGTTCGGCAATCGCGTCTTCATGCTTGTGTTTGTGCTCAATCTTGCAATCCAGCATGTCGGAAGGGCGCTTGTCTACACTGAAACTGAGGTTGACTGCCAGCGTGTTGTAGCCTTTTTCCTTGAGCAGGTCAGCCAACGCCTGCATGATTTCCATTTTGTTGTGGGCAAACGTGCCGTGCAGCAGCAGGACTACCCCATCCTTGGCAGTTTTGCCATCTGCCAGCGTCAGCTCACCACGCAAGGTGGTGTCGCCCTGTTTGACGGTAACTTCATCCGCCTGCGCCGTACTGAATGCCATGCCCAGTGCCAGCGTCAGTGCTGCGGTCATATGGGAAATTTTCAACATTGTCTCCTCCTCCGGTGTTGTTCAGATGCCCATCGCTTGTTTTGCGATCTGGTATTTTAGGAATTCCATGCGGTCAACCACATTTAACCCAGCATTTCTGAGTATTTTCCAAGGTGTCAGAGTGTTGCCAAACAGCAGGCGGAAACCTTCCATCGCTTTTTGGGTAAGGATATTGTCACCGCGCCGGGCGCGTTCATACGCCCGCAGCACTTTCACGCTGCCGACATCGCCGTGAATGGCCTGCAACTGTCTTGCCAGTCCCACTGCATCCTTGATACCGAGATTGACACCTTGCCCCGCCAGGGGGTGGATGGTGTGAGCTGCATCACCAACCAAAGCAACACGTTCCTGAATATAGGGTTCGGCATGACGCCCACGCAGGGAAAAGGCGGCACGTTCACCTACTGCCGTGATTTCACCCAGCCGCCTATCCAGCGCTTGTGCCAGTTCACGGCGGAAATCGGCTTCATCCCTTTGCACCAAGGCATCGGCACGATCCGCAGGCAGCGTCCAGACGATGGAGCAGGAGCCATCCCCCAGCGGCAAAAACGCCAGCGGGCCGGAAGGCATGAAGCGTTGCCAAGCCGTTTCCTGATGAGGCAATTCGGTTTGCACCACGCATACCAGCCCTTTCTGCCCGTAATCGTTGATGTCAAGACCTATCCCTGCCAGTTGGCGAACTCTGGATTGCGCCCCATCCGCCCCCACCAGCAGTTGTCCTTGCAGGCTTGTGCCACTGTGCAAGGTGACGGTTACGGCATTGTCATCCACAGCGAAACCTGCCAGCTTGTCGGGGCAATAGAGGTCAACGTTATCGAGCTTCTGGATGGCATCCAGCAGGGCAAGCTGGATGATACGGTTTTCGACGATATGTCCCAAATCCGGCTCGCCAATATCAGCCGCATCAAAACGGATTTGCCCATCACCCGTCGCATCCCACACCTGCATCGCTTCATAGGCACAGCTACGGCGAGCCGCCACCCCTTCCCAAGCCCCTGCTTCTGCCAGTGCCCGCTGCGAAGCCCGGCTAATCGCAGACACCCGCAAGTCGTAAGGGCCAGACGAGGAAAACGGCGGTGGCTGATGCGCTTCCAGCACTGCCACCCGCTTGCCGGATTTGCCCAGCAAACAGGCCAGCGTGGAACCAACCATGCCGCCACCAGCGATGATAACGTCGTATTGCATTGTTACACCCTCCTTCAAGGAATCCTGCAATTCTACGCCGTTCCGGTTATCATTCCATATTTTACGTCAGCATTTGCACGAACATGGCAAAACCCAAAAAGAAAAGCACCCCCGGCAGTAAAACCATCGCTCTCAACAAGCAGGTACGCCACGACTACTACATTGAGCAGACCTATGAAGCCGGTCTGGTCTTGCAAGGCTGGGAAGTCAAAAGCCTGCGTGACGGGCGCATCCAGATGAAAGACAGTTACGTGATCCTGGAAAAAGGTGAAGCATTCCTGTTTGGCGCACAGATTAGCGCACTGCTGTCGGCCTCCACCCACATCATTCCAGACTCGCGCCGTACCCGCAAACTGTTGCTACATGACTATGAAATCATCCGCCTCAACAACGCGGTCGAGCGCAAGGGTTATACCGTTGTGCCACTGGCAATGTACTGGAAAAACAACCGGGTCAAGGTTGAAATCGGTCTGGCAAAGGGCAAGCAGTTGCACGACAAGCGTGATACCGAGAAGGCCCGTGACTGGGGACGTGAAAAAGACCGGATCATGAAACGGGGTTAACACATGGAACTCTCTGCACCGATGCGCAACCGGGTCAAGGTATGCGGCATCACCTCGGCTACTGATGCTCAAAGCGTTGCCAATGCCGGGGTTGATGCCATTGGCTTGGTGTTTTACCCCAAAAGCAAACGCAACCTGACTATCGAACAGGCGGCTCTCATTTGCCAGCAAACCCCCCCTTTTGTCACAACCGTAGGCTTGTTTCTGGATGCTGAGGCAAGTTTTGTACGTGACGTGCTAGCTGCCGTCCCACTGGATGTTTTGCAATTTCATGGTTCGGAAACACCGGAGTATTGCCGTCAGTTTTCCCGCCCCTACCTGAAAGCGGTGGGTATGCAAGGCTTGGCTGCTAGTGGAGGTTTTACCGCCTATGCCGACCGTTATCCCGATGCACAAGGCTTTCTGGTTGACAGCCATGCCCCCGGCGCAGCGGGCGGCACTGGCCTGACCTTCGACTGGACACAGGTTCCACAGGATTACCACAAACCCATCATTCTCGCAGGTGGCCTGACAGCGGAAAATGTGGCAGCAGCAATCCGTACCAGCCGGGTCTACGCAGTAGATGTCAGCAGTGGTGTGGAAAGTGCGCCAGGAGTGAAGGATCCCGCCAAAGTTGCCGCCTTCATGCTGGCTATCCAATAGGGGTGGACAAAAAAAATCGCCCGCTGGGTTACAGCGGGCAATGGAGGATTGGTGGATCAGGTAGCTAGAGAGAGGAGAGGAGGAGGAGTTACACCCTGACCCACACGCCGACTAAAATCGGTATCAACTCAAGAATTAAGCAGCTTTGGCTTTGGCAGCAGCTTTCTTGGTTGCGTCAACAGTTTTTTCAGCCGCTTCTTTAGTCATTTCAACGACTTCAGCAGTAGCTTTTTCAACGGCTTCAGTGGTTTTTTCGACAGCTTCAGTTGCAGCTTTCTTGCCAGCTTCTACTGCTTGCTCAGCGCCAGCTTGAGTGTATTTGGCTGCTTCTTCCATGATGGCAGTCAGTTCGTCACGAACCGCAGTCAGCATTTCAGTGGCTTCGCGCATGTTGGCAACCCATTTTTCGCCACAAGTGCGAGCAACGTCTTGTTGCAGAGCGCTCAGTTCGCTCAGATCTTTAACTTTAGTTGCTGCTTCAGCGTTCTTGGCACCCATTTCAACGCAAGACTTAACCAGGTCAGCTTGCTTGGTAGCCAGAGTTTCAAAGGTTTTCATGTTCAGTTCGCCAATTTTCTTGGCAGAAGCCATAGCGCTGTCACTGAATTGTTTCACGATGTTCATCATTTCGTTTTGCATGGTAAATCTCCTTAAATTAGCGGTTCAATTTTTATTGCTTTGCAGCATTTGATGCGGTGCACAATATCGAGTTCTCGAAAGCGTGTCAACCACTTTTTTGTTGCGATGCACAAAAATAATAAAACTTCATCTTTCCGTCATCTGACGTTGAAACGGAGTGTTACCAGACAAAAAAAATTGCCCGCTGGGTCACAGCGGGCAATGAAGGATTGGTGGGTCAGATAGCCAGAGAGGAGAGGAGGAATTACACCCTGACCCACACACCGATTAAAATCGGTATCAACTCAAGAATTACGCAGCTTTGGCTTTGGCAGCAGCTTGCTTGGTTGCATCAACAGTTTTTTCAGCCGCTTCTTTGGTCATTGCAACGACTTCAGCAGTGGCTTTTTCAACCGCTTCAGTGGTTTTTTCGACAGCTTCAGTTGCAGCTTTCTTGCCAGCTTCTACTGCTTGCTCAGCACCAGCTTGAGTGTATTTAGCAGCTTCTTCCATGATGGCTGTCAGTTCGTCACGAACCGCAGTCAGCATTTCAGTGGCTTCGCGCATGTTAGCAACCCATTTTTCGCCACAAGTGCGAGTAACATCTTGTTGCAGAGCGCTCAGTTCGCCCATATCTTTAACTTTGGTTGCTGCTTCAGCGTTCTTGGTACCCATTTCAACGCAAGACTTAACCAGGTCAGCTTGCTTGGTAGCCAGGGTTTCAAAGGTTTTCATGTTCAGTTCGCCAATTTTCTTGGCAGAAGCCATAGCGCTGTCACTGAATTGCTTCACGATGTTCATCATTTCGTTTTGCATGGTAAATCTCCTTAAAGTTAGCGGTTCAGTTTTTGCTGCTTTGCAGCATTTGATGCAGTGCACAATATCGGGTTCTCGAAAGCATGTCAACCACTTTTTTGCTGCACCGCACAAATTCAGCAAAATTTCATCATGCCGTCATCTGACTTTGAGGCTGGCGGCAGTTACGGCATAATATCCCAGTACTTTTGTAGACAAATCCAAACCCGCAATCACTCAGGGATGCCAAAGCCATGACGACATCAGACAAACCTTTCGACGTTGTTAAGTTACAGGAAAACATCCGCCAATTCGGCGAACTACTGGGTGAAATCATCAAGGAGCAGGAGGGTGAAACCGTCTACGCTACTGTTGAAAAGCTGCGACGCGGCTACATCCGTTTGCGCAAGGGTAATGACGAAGAAACCCGCAGCGAACTGATGACCCTGATCGACGGGCTGGATGTGGAAATGCTGGAAAAGGTCATCCGCGCTTTCAATACTTTTTACATCCTCAACAATATCGTCGAGGAAGACTTCCAGCACCGTGAACGCCGCCGCGAAATCCTCAAACCTGACAGCCAGTTGTGGAAAGGCTCGGTACGCCGCACCATTATGGAACTGCAACAGGAAGACATGAGTGCAGATGATCTGCAATTCCTGCTCGACAACATGCGCTACACCCCGGTGTTCACCGCCCACCCGACCGAAGCCCGCCGCCGCACCATGATGGAAATCCAGCGACGCATATTTCTGGTCATCGACCAACTGGATACCACCCAAGACCCCGGCGAACGCGAATCCCTGATCCGCCACCTGAAAGCACAAATCCAGCTCATGTGGCGTACTGACGAAGTACGTACCCGCAAACCCACGGTCGAAGACGAGATCCGCTATGGCCTGTACTATTTCCGCGAATCGCTGTTTGATGCCATCCCCACGGTATACCGCTACTTCGAGCGTGCTGCCCGTATTGCTTACGGTTCAGGTGCGGTCAACGTACCCAGCTTCCTGCGTTTCGGCTCCTGGATTGGTGGCGACCGCGACGGCAACCCGTTCGTCACCCCTGCCCTGACCCGCAAGGCGATTCGGATGCAGATGCAACTGGCACTGGAGGAATACATCCGCCGCACCAAGGAACTGCGTACCATCCTGTCACACTCGCTGGAATTCATTACCCCCACCCCCGAGTTTGCCGCTTATTTGCAGGAGGCCAACCAGCGTACTGGCCTGGGTGAAGTGGTTTTCCACTATGCCAGCGAAAGTTTCCGTCAGGAGCCTTACCGCCGCCTGCTCAGCATCATGCTGCACAAGCTGCAAGCCACCCTCCGCACGGTGAATGAACGCCTGCAAAACGAACATGCCAACCTTGCCAATCATGCTTACAGCGACGTGAGTGAATTCATCCATGAGCTGTACCTGATCCGCGATTCCTTGCGCAGTCACGGCGACCATGTGATTGCCGGGCGCGAACTGAAAGACCTGATCCGCCTTGCCGAAACGTGCGGCTTTGGTTTGTACAAACTCGACATCCGCCAAGAATCCACCATCCACAGCGAAACCGTGGCGGAAGTCCTCCAGCTCTCCGGCCTATGCCACAACTATCTGGAACTGCCAGAAAACGAGCGCATGGAACTGCTGGCGGAACTGATCCTGCGCCCCCGCCTGCCGATGCCACACCGCCCCAAACTGACTGACCGCACCGCAGAAACGCTGGAAATCTTTGATACCCTGCTGGAAATGCGCAATGAAGCAGGCGCAGGTATTTTTGGTACTTACGTCATTTCCATGACCCACCATGCCAGTCACATCATGGAAGTGCTGCTGCTGGCACACATGGCCGGGCTGGTTGGCTACGACCAAGACCGCCAGTTGTTCTGTCACATCCAGATTTCACCCTTGTTTGAAACCATCGACGACCTCAAGCGCATTACCCATGTACTTAGCCACTTGCTGGAAAATGAAGCCTACCGCGCCTGCCTGAGCGCTTCCGGCAATATGCAGGAGGTCATGCTGGGTTACTCCGACTCATGCAAGGATGGCGGCATCCTCGCCTCCAACTGGAACCTGTACAACGCGCAGAAGGAAGTGATTGCCCTGACCGACAGCTTCGGCGTCAAATGCCGCTTGTTCCACGGGCGTGGCGGTACGGTCGGGCGCGGCGGTGGTCCTACCCACGAAGCCATCATTGCCCAGCCACCCGATACGGTACACGGGCAAATCAAGTTCACCGAACAGGGTGAAGTACTGGCAGCCAAATACAGTAACGTGGAAACAGCCGTGTATGAGCTGGGGGTAGGCACAACCGGTTTGCTCAAAGCCAGTGTGGGCTTACTGAAAAAGCGCGGTTCCTACCCGGAAGACTTCCATGCTGCCATGAGTGACATTGCCGCCAGTGGTGAACAAAAATACCGCCTGTTGACCGACCTCACACCGGGGCTGATGGACTATTTCTACGAAGCCACGCCGGTACAGGAAATTGCCCTGCTCAACATTGGTTCCCGCCCTTCACACCGCAAGAAAACCGTGCGCGACAAGAGTTCGATCCGTGCCATTCCCTGGGTATTCGGCTGGGCACAATCCCGCCACACCCTGCCTGCCTGGTACGGTATCGGCACGGCTTTGGCAGCGTTCCGCGCAGCCCACCCGGACAATGGCGGCTTGCTGGAACGCATGTACGACGAATGGCCTGCCTTCCGCTCCCTGCTCGGCAACGTACAGATGGCGATGTACAAGGGGGAAATGGATATTGCCCACGAATACGCGGCACTTGCCCGCGATCAGGCTAATGCCCAGACCATTTATGCCGACATCCGCGCCGAATATGAATTGACCCGCGATGAGGTATTGCGGGTTGCCCGCTTGCAGGTTCTGATGGATGAAGCACCACTGCTGCAATATTCCTTACAACGCCGCAACCCTTACCTCGACCCACTCAACCACATCCAGATCGTGCTGATCCGGCGGCATCGTGAGTATGTCCAGCAGACCGGCGATACCAATTCCTCATGGTTGCCGACCTTGCTGCGTACCATCAATGCGATTGCAGCGGGAATGCGCAATACGGGTTGACCAGCCGCAAAAACAAAAAAGGCCGCAAATGCGGCCTTTTTTCAGGGAGTGATGTGCAACTCAGGGGCTAAAGGAAGACCCGCAGCCGCAAGTCGTCGTTGCATTAGGATTACGGATCACAAACTGTGCTCCTTCCAGACCTTCGCTGTAGTCGATCTCTGCACCAACCATGTACTGGAAGCTCATCGGGTCGATCAGCAAAGTGACACCACAGTTTTCCACAGCAGTGTCATCATCATTCATGTTTTCATCAAACGTGAAACCATACTGGAAGCCGGAACAACCACCACCCTGCACAAACACACGCAGCTTCAGTGCGGAATTGCCTTCGTCTTCAATCAAAGCCTTGACCTTGGTCGCCGCCGCATCGGTAAAAACCAGCGGAGCCGGAATAGCTGTTTCAACTGTCATTACAAAATCTCCTGCTCAAAAACACGATTGCCTTACGTTACCACCGTCAGGGTAACGCAGCAAAGAATCCTTATTCGCTGTCGGATGCTGCACGTGGGGCGTTATAGGCCGAAGAATCCGGTTTCTGGCGCACCAGTTTGCCGTTGACTTCCGCACCCACCGCCATTTCCAGCAAGTTGTAGTAAACGTCGCCACAGATGCGGGCTTTCTCAAACAGTTCCACCTTGCCACTGGCAAAAACATCACCGTCGATCATGCCATTCAGCACCATACTGGGAACCCGCACTTCACCCTGGATATGCCCATGCTCGCTCAGAATCAGGGTTGCATCGTCACCATCTGCCACCAGATTACCCTTGATCACACCTTCCACGTGCAAACCACCTGAGAAACGCAGGTCGCCATCAATCGTTGTCCCCTTGCCAATCAGGGTATCAACCCTGGCGCTGCGAATTTTCTGGTCGTTGTGACCACCGCCGCTGACTGGGCCGCTGGAACCCTTGGCAGTTTTTCCGAACATGCTGTATTACTCCTTCTGGGTGGATTCGGTCAGATCATTTCTTGACTTGCTAAATGTAGCCCAATCATAACTTTTGGTCAGACGTTCCGGGGAATCACCTGCCGCCAGTATTACTTTCAACTTGACAGATTCTGGTGTGAAATCTTTGGGAAATAACAGATTGCCTTCCAGACTCTGGTAATGCTTAACAGAAAAAGCTGTCTGTGCCTTTTCCCCGGAAGGAGTGACATCGGTTTGGGTCACAGTGACACTCTTGCCATCCTGCTTGCCACTCACTGTAATGGTGTAGTTGCCATCCAGTACGGTATCTCCCCCACGAATCTGCGCCAATACCAGATGGTACTGATAAAATCCCTGCTCAACCTTTTTACCTTGCGCATCAACTAGGCGTTGCCTGATGCCAAAATGCTGGATGTGCAATCCCTGATCCAGTCCGGTGGGCGAAAGGATACCTTCATACAACATCAGTTTTTCACGCTCGGTGGACAGATCAGCTTCTACGACAGCAAACTTCTTGCCCAACTCTTCATTGGCAACAACCTGCACTTGATGCTCGCGCCGGGCGGAAGCCAGTTGCTCTTCCAGATCACGAATGCTATCTGTCTGTTTGCTGATCAGCTTTTCTTGCTCGTTCATCTTGCCGCGCAAGGTCATGGCATGAATACCCGTTGAACTGGCAGGCGTCAGATAACCGCTGACAAACATCCATGCAGCTAACAGCAGCAGCAACAACAAAACAGCGCCCAACATGTACCAACAAGGGGAACGTTTGTCGCTGCCGGTAGGACGCACCTGCACCGTACCGCGATTCTCAAATTTATATTCCAGGCTCATGCCAGTTTACTTGCATCCTTGACTGTCAGATACATCAGGGCAACAAACCAGGATTCCCCAATGCAGTATTTTCGGCAAAGCCCAGCATCAGGTTCATGTTTTGTACGGCCTGACCTGCTGCACCTTTAACCAGATTATCAATAACGGAGAGTACCACAACCCGTGATTCATTTCCGGGACGATGTACTGCAATCCGACAAACGTTGGCTCCACGCACCGAACGGGTTTCGGGATGGGAACCAGCAGGCAGCACATCCACAAACGGCTCATTGGCAAAGCGGGCTTCATACAATGGCTGTAAATCTGTGGCGGAAGTCAACGTCGCATAAAGTGTAGCGTGGATACCCCTTATCATGGGCAACAAATGCGGAACAAACGTCGGTTTGACCGGACAACCCGCCAGCAAGGATAACGTTTGGGCAATTTCTGGCTGATGCCGATGACCTGCCACCGCGTAGGCTTTGAAATTGTCCCCGGCTTCTGCCAGCAAGGTATGCACTTCGGCCTTGCGCCCTGCCCCGCTTACGCCAGACTTGGTATCGGCAATAACCTGTTCCAGATCAATCAGCTTGTTTTCCACCAGCGGCAACAAACCCAGCGTGACAGCAGTCGGATAGCAACCAGGGTTGGCAACCAGCCTTGCTCCACGTACCTGTTCGCGCTTGAGTTCCGGCAAACCATACACAGCTTCTTCCACCAGTTGCGGGCTGGCGTGCTGCATCCCGTACCACTTTTCCCACAAGGCAACATCCTTGATACGGAAATCGGCAGCAAGGTCAATTACTTTCACCCCTGCATCCAGCAATACCTGGGCGCTTTTCATGGCAATGCCATTGGGGGTGGCAAAGAATACCAGATCACATTCCGCCAGTTGCTGGTTGGAAGGAGCTGAAAATGTCAGATCAAGGAAGCCGCGCAGGTTGGGGAACATGGCATCCACCCGGCTGCCAGCATGTTCACGCGAAGTCACGTAAGTAATATCAACACCCGGATGGTTGACCAGCAAACGTAATAATTCCACACCTGTATAACCGGTCGCGCCGACAATACCAATCTTCCTTTTCACAACTACCCTTTTTCTACTGACACGAAAAATTCCTGTATGATACGCCTTCCTTAACGATTAACAACCACTGCACTATGAAACTGGATATAAAAGGCATTGCCATACTGGCATTCATCGCAGGCATTCTTGCATTCTTTTTAATGACAACTGGCAAAGGGGTGCAAAGCGTTCCGCCTGCCACTAGCATCCAAACCCTGGATGGAAAAACGCTCAATCTGGATTCCCTGCAAGGCAAACCCTATCTGCTGACCTTCTGGTCGACCTCCTGCCCTGGCTGCGTCGAGGAAATTCCGCATCTGGTGGAACTGGACAAGAAAATGCAGGGAACCGGCTTCCGCATCATTGCGGTTGCCATGTCGTATGATACCCCGGCCGAAATCAGCACCATGCAGGCACAAAAAGGCATGACTTACACCATCGCCCATGACCAGAACGGCGAGCTGGGAAAAACCTTTGATGTACGGGTTACGCCGACTTCACTGATGATCACGGCTGATGGCAAGATCAAAACCCGCAAGCTGGGCGAATGGACTCCCGCCGAGCTGGAACAAACCGCCCGCGAATTGCTGAAAGGATAAAAGCATGTATATCTGGGTCAAGGCTATCCACGTCATTTTCATGGTGACGTGGTTTGCAGGGCTGTTTTACCTGCCACGCCTGTATGTTTATCACGCCATGCCGGAAAATAGGGGCAGTTTTGAACTGTTCAAGATAATGGAACGCAGGCTGTTTGCCATCATGACCATTGGCGCAGCAATTACTGCGGTGTTTGGCTTCACCATGCTAGCACTCAACTGGCAATATTTGCTGGTTGCCAGCCACTGGTTCCATGCCAAGCTGCTGCTGGTTGCTGCCCTGTTTGCCTACCACTATGCCTGTTACCGGCTAATGCTGACGTTCCGCAACGACGCCAATACCCGTGACCACAAGTGGTATCGCTGGTTTAATGAAGCACCCAGCATCCTGCTGATTGTCATTATCGCGCTGGCGGTGGTGAAACCGTTTTAGGCTTCACCCATGCCACAGGCCATCAGGGCTTCCAGTTCGCCCAGCGCCCGCCGGTATACCCGGCGCTTGAAAAACACGACCTGGTTGGCGGGTTTCCAGTAATCCACCCATTCCCAATGGTCAAATTCGGGTTTTTCACTTGCCTGCAAATTAACCGCATGATCGTGGCACAACAAGCGCAGCAAGAACCAGCGCTGTTTCTGCCCAATGCACAACGGCTTCGCACGACGGCGAATCATGTAATGGGGAATGCGATAACGCAACCAACCACGGGTTTGTCCGACGACTTCAACATGTTCCTGCCGCAACCCCAGCTCCTCATAGAGTTCACGGAACATCGCCTCTGTCGGTGTCTCTCCTCGATCAATGCCTCCCTGTGGAAACTGCCAGGAGTCCTGCCCCAGCCGTTTTCCCCAAAACACTTTGCCATCGCAATTGCAGAGGATGATGCCAACATTGGCCCTGAATCCTTCCTCATCAATCACGAGATTTCTCCAAAGCTGAATATGCCCTGATTTTTTCACAAACCGTCATGGTTCGGCAATTTCATCACGACAGAAACAGGGTACAATCGCCCATTTTTCTCTACGGGAGTTCTGCAAGCCATGACCCTGGCACTTTTTGATCTGGACAACACCCTGTTAAGCGGTGACAGTGACTATGAATGGGGACAATTTCTGGTTAGGAAAGGGCTGGTTGACCCGCAAACCTACGAAGCTGAAAACCAGCGTTTTTTCGGGCAATATCAGCAGGGAACACTCAACATCCACGAATATTCCGCCTTTGCCTTCAAGCCCCTGAGCGAACGCAACATGGAGGAGCTGGCGGCTCTGCACCATGATTTCATGCAGGAAACCATTCTGCCCATCATGTCAGCCGCCGCCCATGAACTGGTCAACAAACATCGGGAAGCAGGGCATACACTGGTGGTCATTACTGCCACCAACAGTTTCGTCACCCGCCCGATTGCAGCAGCCTTCGGCATTGGCAACTTGCTGGCTACCGAACCCCGGATCGTGGATGGACGTTACACCCGTGAAGTGGCAGGCACACCCTGCTTCCAGCATGGCAAAGTCAGCCGCTTGCAGGAATGGTTGCAAGACCGCGCCGAAACCCTGGCAGGCAGCTATTTTTACAGCGATTCACGCAACGACCTGCCCTTGCTGGAAATGGTGGAAAATCCGGTTGCCGTCAACCCTGACCCGGTATTGCGGGCTACAGCGCAGGAACGCGGCTGGCCCGTTTTGTCCTTGCGCTGAATAGCCGCCCGAATACCCCACCAGCAATATGCAAAAACGTTTCAGCCTGCGTTTCCAGCGGATTTTCATCGCGGTACAACAAACGGTATTCGGGCTTTTCCCTCTCCCCGGCAAAATTGCCACTACCCTCCCAGGTACTCATGACCTTGAGCACATCCGGCTCTGCCTGATCCATCAGGTTGAAACCGGTCTTGGGGAAAAATGGCAGCGGTTCCTGCAAACCCTGCCAATACCAGCTCAGCAGTTGCGCCAACTGTTCTGCTGCATCCGGCTGTGGTAACAACAGAAAATGCTGTTCCGGGGAATAGACCTCAGTCTGGGGCGGGCATGTCTTTGCCTCCAGCAGATTCAGTGCCAGATGTTGCAACCAGATGTCCAACCATTGCCAGTAACTGAGTTTGCCCAGCGCATGGATCTTGCGCCCGTGCGGCGTTAACTGCCCAACCACCCCGCTGAGCTGAAAATCCCCCAGTGTTACACTAAACGCCTGCCGTTCCCATTCGGTGGGCAGTTCCAAACTATTAAAGAAACGTTCCACCACGGTAACTTCGCGGGCAAACAGCAAGTCACCCGGTTTGCCGTGCGGCAGCAAGCCTTGCGCACGCAGCAGCGGCAAGGCATTGCCAGCTTCCGCACCCTGCTGCAATTGCTGAAAAATAACGGCACGAATGTCAGTATCGGTGAAACCTTCCAGCGCAAACGGCTCACGCACTGGAATTTCATAATCCCGCTCTCCAAGGCGCAAACCAAAGCGCTCACGCAGGAAAAAGCGGGCAGGATGCTGGAAGAAGCGGATCAGATCTGACAGGTTGACGTTCCGGTAGCTGGCATCGGGAACAGGCAGACACCCTGTCCAGCCGCCCTTTGTCAGGGAGGGGGTAAAACGGTAGCCCAAACGGGTGCTACTTTCCTCTGACAAGGCCGGGTTTCTGCCAAAACGTGAACTGTAGGTAAACAAGCCATCCTGCCCCGTCAGGTACTTGCGGCTGAATGCCTGGAGCGGATGTCGGGTCAACAGGCGTTTGCTGCTGCCTGATTCACAACGCTCCAGATAATCCAGCAATTCGCTGACCAGTACTGAGGGAGGCAGCTCGCTGTTGTCCTGCGAACTTTGCCCTACATAGCTGATATACAGCCAGTCACGTGCCGACAGGATGCTTTCCAGAAACAGGTAACGGTCTTCGTCACGCTTGAGGCGGTCGCCACGCCTTACCGATTGCCCCATCCGGTCGAAACTGGCGCGGGTATCACGGCGCGGAAATACGCCATCGTTCATGCCAAGCAGCCCAACAAAGCGGAACGGCACAGTACGCATCGGCATCAGGGCACAAAAGGTGATCCCCCGCCCCAGGAAACCTTCCGATTCACTGCGCTTGTCAAGCTGTTCTGCCAAGGCACTGCGGAACACTGGCCAGGTCATCGCCTGTGCAAAGCCCGCCAACTGCTGGTTTTTACGGAGTGTATCCAGTGCCTGCCATACCGCCTGCAACGGGGTTTGTTCACCCACCACAGCTTTCAACAGTTGCCGAAAACGGTAATCCCATTCCTGCAAGATTTCACGCTGCTCACTCCACTGCACCAGTGCGAAGACTGCATCCAGCATCTGCTGCAAGCGCCCCAGCATTTCCGCCTGACTGCCTTCAATCTCGTTGAAAGGCAATACCTCGGCAAACAGAGCATCACCCGGCAAGGCATAGCCCAATAGCAAGCGATCAAGCCCGTAACGCCAGGTGTGTTCCGGCGTACCGGCACCACCGCGTTGCGGGCGCATGTGTGCATCGGTTCCCCAACGGATATTCACTGCACGGATCCATTCGCGGCACTGCATGACCTGTGCTTCATCCATACCCAGATGAGAACGTACCTCCTCAAACTCCAGCAAGGCCAGCACGCTTTCGGCATCACAGCGCCCCTGCGGCAATTCCAGCAACTGCTGGCACAAGTTGAGGATGCCTTGTGCATGACCGGGGCTGCGGTCGGCGATGCTGAACGGCAAGGGGTGTTCTGCCGCTGTAAACACAGCATCCAGATACGGTGCGTAGGTGTCGATGTCCGGCATCATGACTACCACATCAGCCGGAGTCAGGTCGGGATTGTCCGCAAACAGAGCCAATAACTGATCGTACAGAACTTCGGCTTCGCGCATGGGGGAATGACAGGAATGCAGGGAAATCCCCCCCTCCCCCCCTTTCGCAAAGAGGGGAGATTTTTCTTCAGGCATTTGCAGATGCAAAATATCCACTTGGATACGCTGTAACAGGTTAAACTCTTCCTGTTCTACAAACAGTTCATCGCCATCAAGATCCGCTTCCGCCTCAATCAGCAAATCCAGAAAATCACGCCCCTGCCTGCCCCAGGAAGCCAGCAGCGGATTGCCCACCGCCACCAGTTCCTGCACTCTGCTGGGCTGTTTGCGTTTACGCTTTTCCGACTCGATGTCACCCCAGTATTGCGGGCTGGGGTTCATCAGATAGACATGCACATCTATATGCCAAGAGACCTGCGCCAGCAACTGCACGTAACCGGGCGAAAGCACGGGCACAGAAAAGAAAGTGATCCTTGCTGGCTTGAGAGGAGCCTCGCGGATACTCAAGGCATGGGCAAAGCGCTCCTGCAAACGTACCCAATGTGGCAAATGTGGCTCTCCCGCCACCCGCCACCACAAACGGGCTTGCCAGTCACTCCCCTGCCCTTTACCAGACTCCCATTCCCTGATCCATTCCGGGCGGAAGAACAGGTATTGGTCAAACACCTTGGCAATCTGCCCTGCAAGCTGCCAGATACCTTCTTCACCCGTATGCAGGTAATGGGCAAGTTCCGGCCATTGTTCCGGTTCCTGCAAGAAAATCTCAAACAGACGCCAGCGCAAGATCGGGGGAGCGCAGGGATCTTTCTCTGGCACATCCTCCAGCACTGCACGCAACAACTCCCAAGTCATTTCCGCCGGAAACAGGTAGCGGGTGTTGGCAGCAATACCGTTGATCATTGCCGTTTGTAGGGAAAGCCAGCGCCCCATGCCACTGTTTTGCACGACAACATGTTCCTGCGCTAACGGTGCAAGTGGCGCAACCCGCTGAAGTGCGGCGAAATGGCGGGCGAGTTGCTCTAGATGGTTAGAATGATGCAGGTGCAGCATAGTTTCAGCAGGTGATTGATATTGCCGTACTATAACATGAACACCAGCGTACTGTGCGTTGCACAAGCTATCAGCAGCGCCCTTGTCATTCCCGCATGATTAGGGGACAATCCGTGTCATTTCGCCGATATTCGGCATATTTTTATACTGCTACGCGGTAGGGCGGTAGCGTGCCAGACACCAGAACGACAAAAGAACAAGGATTCATAAAAACATGAAAATTGCAGTTGCCGGAACGGGCTACGTCGGCCTTTCCAACGCCATGTTATTAGCGCAACATCATGAAGTGGTGGCACTCGACATCATCCCGGAAAAGGTTGCCCTGCTTAACGCCAGGCAATCGCCTATCGTTGACACCGAGATTGAAGCCTTTCTGCAACGTGATGACCTGAATTTTCGGGCAACGCTGGACAAGCAGGATGCCTATCAGGGCGCGGATTTTGTCGTCATTGCCACCCCGACCGATTACGACGCCGAAACACATTATTTCAATACTGCATCAGTGGAAGCGGTTATCCGGGATGTATTGACCATCAATCCGCAGACCGTCATGGTGATCAAATCGACCGTTCCTGTCGGTTACACGCAACGAGTGTGTCAGCAGTTCAACACCCAAAATATCATTTTTTCGCCGGAATTCCTGCGCGAAGGCAAAGCCCTGTACGATAACCTGTATCCGTCACGCATCGTGATTGGTGAACGCTCCGAACGCGCACAAACCTTTGCCCGCTTACTACAAGAAGGCGCATTGAAACAGGGTATTCCAACCCTGTTTAGCGACGCGACCGAAGCAGAAGCCATCAAGCTGTTTGCCAATACCTTTCTTGCCATGCGGGTAGCGTATTTCAATGAACTGGATACTTATGCCGCCACCCACGAACTGGATTCACGCCAGATTATCGAAGGTGTCTGCCTTGATCCGCGTATCGGCAACCATTACAACAACCCGTCGTTTGGCTATGGTGGTTACTGCTTGCCGAAAGATACCAAGCAGTTGCTGGCAAACTACAGCGAAGTACCACAAAACCTGATCCGGGCGATTGTGGATGCCAATAGCACCCGCAAGGATTTCGTTGCTGACAGCATTATCAAGCGGAACCCACGTGTGGTGGGGATTTACCGGCTTATCATGAAATCCGGCTCGGACAATTTCCGGGCATCCTCCATTCAGGGGATCATGAAACGCATCAAAGCCAAAGGCATTGATGTGGTGGTATATGAACCGGTGCTGGAGGAGGAAACGTTTTTCCGCTCAGCAGTAATCCGTAATCTCGAAGCCTTCAAGCAGATGAGCGATGTGATCGTTGCCAACCGGATGACGGATGAGATTCGGGATATGGCGGGGAAGGTTTATACGCGGGATTTGTTTGGTAGTGATTGATGAACAATCTGACCTGTTTTAAAGCCTACGACATTCGCGGCAAACTGGACACGGAACTGACCGAAGCGATTGCTTATCGTATTGGACGGGCTTACGGTCTCATACTGGGGAATGGTAAAACCGTCGTTGTTGGCGCTGATGTCCGGTTAACTTCCCCTGCCCTGAAACAGTCACTGGCAAATGGTTTGATGGATTCCGGCATCCATGTGATTGACCTTGGCCTGACAGGTACCGAAGAAGTCTATTTCGCCACCTTCCATTTGGGTGTTGATGGTGGTATTGAAGTCACCGCCAGCCATAACCCGATGGATTACAACGGCATGAAGCTGGTGCGGGAAGACGCCAAGCCCATCAGTGGCGACAGTGGGCTGAAAGATATTCAACGGCTGGCAGAAGACAACAACTTCCCGGTCGTGACAGGTCGCGGCACTTATACCCAACAGTCCTGTCTCCTTGCCTACATCCAACATTTGCTTGGTTACATTGATGTATTCAGACTCAAGCCGTTAAAACTGGTGGTCAATGCTGGCAATGGCGCAGCCGGTCATGTCGTGGATGCACTGGAACAGGCATTCCAGCAAGCCAACGTGCCGATCACTTTCATCAAGCTGCACAATGAGCCTGATGGCACATTCCCGCATGGTATCCCCAATCCCTTGTTGCCGGAAAACCGTGCGGATACACGCAACGCAGTCATTGCCCATCAAGCAGATATGGGTATTGCCTGGGATGGTGATTTCGACCGCTGCTTCCTGTTTGACGAAAACGGGGAGTTCATTGAAGGCTACTATATTGTTGGTTTGCTGGCAGAAGCCTTCCTGCAACAGCACAAAGGCGCAAAAATCATTCACGACCCACGTCTGACCTGGAATACACAAGATATTGTCAGGTCGGCTGGCGGTGAACCCATCCAGTCCAAAACCGGACACGCTTTCATCAAAGAGAGGATGCGGCAGGAAAATGCCGTTTATGGCGGGGAAATGAGCGCTCATCATTATTTCCGTGATTTTGCCTACTGCGACAGCGGCATGATTCCTTGGTTGCTAGTGGCGGAACTGATGAGCATGAAAAACCAGCCGCTTTCAGCCCTGGTCAATGCACGTATTCAGCGTTATCCATGTAGTGGCGAGATCAATTTCCACGTCCACGATACACAGGCATCCATCACTGCCATCCGCACACACTATTCCGGGAAGCTGCCTTGTGTCGTTGATGACACGGATGGTTTGAGCATGGAATTCGATACATGGCGTTTTAACCTGCGTGGTTCCAACACCGAACCCGTACTGCGCCTCAACGTGGAGAGCCGTGCAGATATTCTTCTTATGCAACAAAAAACTCAGGAAATTGGGCAGTTGATAACAACGGAGTACCCCCCAAAATGACTGCTACCATCATTCCCATCATTTTATCTGGAGGCTCTGGTACACGTTTGTGGCCCTTGTCCCGTCAGTTACGCCCGAAACAGTTTCTCCCGCTGGTCAGTGAGCAAACCCTATTCCAAAGCACTCTCCTGCGCTTGCAGGGGATTCCACAGCTCGACCACGCAGTGATCGTATGCAATGAAGAACACCGTTTCATGGTGGCAGAACAGTTACATAGCCTGAACATTCCCCATCAGGGTATTCTGCTGGAGCCTGTTGGGCGCAATACTGCACCCGCCATTGCCCTGGCAGCCCTGTATCTGGAAGCACAAGGCAAGACTAATGCCTTGATGCTATTATTGCCTGCCGATCATGTCATCCAGGATATACCTGTATTCCATCAGGCTATCCAGCACGCGGCACAGGCAGCCGCTGCGGGCTATCTGGCAACTTTCGGCATTGTTCCCCTGCGAGCGGAAACCGGGTATGGCTATATCCGCCAAGGCGC
The DNA here is from genome assembly GCA_002425225.1 of Thiothrix sp. UBA5583. Lineage (GTDB taxonomy): Bacteria > Pseudomonadota > Gammaproteobacteria > Thiotrichales > Thiotrichaceae > Thiothrix > Thiothrix moscowensis. The sequence continues at coordinate 41,625 of DILV01000013.1, read as the reverse complement.
AACATTGGACGACATCACTGCCAAGCGGGTTGCTGCCTTTGTGGAAAAGCCCGATGCGGCAACAGCCAACCGTTATGTTGACAGTGGTGAATACCTGTGGAATAGCGGCATGTTCCTGTTCCGGGTCGACCGCTTACTGGCGGAACTAACGAAATACCATCCAGACATAGTAAGCAACTGTCGGGCTGCACTGGCACATCCCAGCCATGACATTGATTTTATCCGGCTGGATCAGGCAGCTTTTACCGCCTGTCCCTCCATTTCCATTGACTATGCGGTCATGGAGAAAACTGCCGATGCCGTCGTCATCCCGCTGGATGCACACTGGAATGATGTTGGTGCGTGGTCAGCGGTATGGGAAGTCAGCCAGCAGGATGACCAAGGCAATGTACTGCATGGCGACACCCTTACCCATCAGGCACAAAACAATCTGGTCTACGCAGAACACCGCTTGGTCACACTGGTTGGGGTCGACAATCTGGTAGTAGTGGAAACCAAGGATGCCACGCTGGTGGCACACCGCGATCAGGTACAGGATGTCAAACACATTGTCGGGCAGCTTAATCACCTGCAGCGTCAGGAAGCCAACCTGCACCGTGAAGTCAACCGTCCATGGGGCACGTATGATTGCATTGATGTGGGACAACGTTTTCAGGTCAAACGTATTGTCGTCAAACCCGGCGCCAAGCTGTCATTGCAAAAACACTACCACCGCGCCGAACACTGGATTGTCGTTAGCGGCACTGCCGAAGTGCGTTGTGGTGACAAAACCCTGCTACTGACAGAAAACCAGTCGACCTACATTCCACTGGGAGAAATGCATTCCCTGAGTAATCCTGGCAAGGTTCCCCTGGAAATCATTGAAGTACAATCAGGCAGTTATTTAGGGGAAGATGATATTGTCCGGTTTGAAGATGCCTACGGGCGCACCCATTAATACAATCACAAGATGGATCAGAATCAATGGAAACAAATAATAAGGTTGCGCTGATAACAGGCATCACCGGACAGGATGGAGCCTACCTCGCCGAATTCCTTCTGAACAAAGACTATGTTGTTCATGGCATCAAGCGCCGCACCTCCCTGTTCAATACCGATCGGATTGATCACCTTTATCAGGATCCGCATGAAACTGAACGCAAGTTTATCCTGCATCACGGCGATTTGACCGACTCCAGCAGCCTGATCCGCATCATTCAACAAGTACAACCGGATGAAATCTATAATCTGGCAGCACAAAGCCACGTTGCTGTCAGCTTTGAAGAACCTGAATACACCGCCAATTCGGACGCTTTGGGCGCGTTGCGCATCCTGGAAGCCATCCGTATCCTAGGTCTGGAGAAGAAAACTCGTTTTTATCAGGCATCTACCTCGGAACTATTTGGCTTGGTACAAGAAATTCCGCAGCGGGAAACCACCCCGTTTTATCCGCGCAGCCCTTATGCTGTCGCCAAACTGTATGCTTACTGGATTACAGTAAACTACCGGGAAGCCTATGGCATGTATGCCTGCAACGGCATTCTGTTCAACCATGAAAGCCCGATCCGGGGGGAAACTTTCGTCACCCGCAAAATCACTCGCGCCTTGGCACGCATCAAGCTGGGTCTGCAAGACTGCCTTTACCTTGGCAACATGAATGCCAAGCGCGACTGGGGACACGCCCGCGATTACGTGGAAATGCAATGGTTGATGCTGCAACAGGAGCAGCCGGAAGATTTCGTGATTGCAACTGGTGTGCAATACAGTGTGCGTGAATTTGTGGAAATTGCTGCCAAGGAACTGGGTATGAGCATACGCTGGGAAGGCCACGGCGTGGAAGAAAAAGGCTACGACGCTGCCACTGACAAGTGCATTGTTGCGGTTGATCCCCGTTATTTCCGCCCGACAGAAGTTGAAACATTATTGGGCGACCCCTCCAATGCCAAATCCAAACTGGGCTGGACACCTAAAATCAGCTTCGCCGAACTGGTACAAGAAATGGTACAGGAAGACTTTAAAGCCGCCCAACGTGATGAACTGGTAAAGAATCATGGCTTTGGAACATTCAATTACCATGAATAAAGACGCGAAAATATTTGTGACCGGGCATCGGGGTATGGTTGGTAGTGCCTTGGTGCGCCGCCTGCAAGCAGGTGGTTACACCAACATTTTGACCCGTACCCGCTCAGAACTGGATTTACTAAATCAAGCTGCTGTTCAGCAATTCCTTCAGGAAGAAAAGCCGGATTACATCTTTATCGCTGCTGCCAAAGTCGGTGGAATTAACGCAAATAATACCTACCGCGCTGATTTCATCTATCAGAATCTGATGATTGAAGCGAACCTGATTCATGGTGCTCATCTCGCCGGGGTGCAACGCCTGATGTTCCTTGGCAGCAGTTGCATATATCCGCGTGATTGCCCGCAACCGATCAAGGAAGAATACTTGCTGACCGGCTCACTGGAATGCACCAATGAGCCGTATGCGGTTGCGAAGATTGCCGGAATCAAATTGTGTGAGGCATATAACACACAGTACGGGCGACAGTATGTGAGTGTCATGCCGACCAATCTTTATGGCCCGAATGACAACTATGATCTGGAAACCAGCCATGTCCTACCTGCCCTGTTGCGCAAAGCACATGAGGCAAAACTGCGCGGTGACAAGGAACTGGTAGTGTGGGGAACGGGTACACCCCGGCGCGAATTTTTGTACGTAGATGATCTGGCGGATGCCTGCGTATTTTTGATGGAAAAGGGTTATGCAGGGTCATTGCTGAATGTTGGCACGGGGCAAGATGTAACGATTCGGGAGCTGGCGGAAACCATCATGGATGTAGTTGGGTTTGAAGGACGACTTGTGTTTGATGCGAGTAAGCCGGATGGGACTATGCGGAAGGTGTTGGATGTTTCTTTACTGAAACAATGTGGTTGGTGTTACAACACTTCACTAGTAATAGGGATAAAACTTACCGCCCGTGACTTCTTGAAGCAAACAACATGACAAAACCATATTTAGTTATTGAAGCTGGTAAAACAGAACAGCGTTACTGGCAAGACATATGGAACTATCGAGAATTGCTTTATTTCTTGGCGTGGCGAGATATATTGGTTCGTTATAAACAAACTGTTATCGGTATTGCCTGGGCTGTAATACGCCCAGTACTCACCATGATTGTTTTTAGCATTATATTTGGCAAAATTGCAAATCTTCCATCAGGAGAGGCTCCCTATCCTATAATGGTTTTTGCAGCTTTATTACCTTGGACTTTTTTTGCAACAGCGTTGAATGATGCTGGTAATAGCCTGATAACAAACTCCAATCTTATATCCAAGGTTTACTTCCCTCGATTACTTATTCCAGTGAGCGCTATAGGTGTTTGTCTAGTTGATTTATTACTGTCTCTTATTATTCTGTGTTTATTGATGTTTGCATATCAGCACTCTCCCCCATGGCAGGTCATTTTTTTACCATTTTTCATTTTTCTTGCTATTAGCGTTTCTCTCGGTTTATCAATTTTTCTTGCCGCCTTAAATGTCACGTACCGAGATTTTAGGCACATTATTCCTTTTATCATTCAGTTAGGCTTATTTTTATCTCCTGTCGGCTTTACTTCCAGCATTATCCCTGAGCAGTGGAAATACCTCTATGCTCTTAATCCAATGGTTGGCGTTATCGATGGTTTCAGATGGGCAATCCTTGGAGGTGATCATAAAATAGATCCCATCAATATAAGCATTTCTATAGGTATAACTGCAATTCTACTTATTTTTGGCATCAAATACTTTCGCATGACAGAGAAAAAATTCGCGGATGTAATATAATTATGTGCGTCACCATTAAAGTTGAAAATCTATCAAAAAAATACGTCATTAGCCATGCAAAAATAGAACAATATCGCACTATCAGAGACATAATACCCCAAAAAATAGCTCAATGGAAAAAACGCCTCAATAATACGTTTGCAGAAGAACAAGCATATGAAGAATTTTTCGCTTTGAGTGATATTGAGTTTAAAATCAAAACAGGAGAGCGTGTCGGAATCATCGGGCATAATGGCGCAGGAAAATCAACATTATTAAAGATACTTTCTCGCATAACAGAACCAACCTCTGGAAAAATTCAAATTCATGGACGAATTTCCAGCCTACTGGAAGTAGGCACAGGGTTTAACCAAGAGTTAACAGGCAGAGAAAATATTTTCCTAAATGGTGCAATTCTTGGCATGTCCAAGCGTGATATTAATCAAAAATTTGATGAAATTGTTTCTTTTGCAGAAATAGAAAAATTCCTTGACACTCCCGTAAAAAGATACTCCAGCGGAATGTATATGCGTTTGGCTTTTTCTGTAGCCGCACATTTAAATTCCGACATTCTCATTATTGATGAAGTACTTGCTGTAGGAGATATCCAGTTTCAAAATAAATGCCTTGGCAAAATGGAAAGTTTAAATCAATCAGGCAGAACAGTATTGTTTGTCACACACAACATGAATGCTATGACCTCTCTATGTAACAGAGGAATTGTTTTAAACAAAGGGCGTATGTTTTTTGATGGCAGCGTACATGATGCCAGAAATATATATCTTGATATTTCTAAAGAAAGAATCTTTTCCATAGAAAATAACTCAGGTCGTGGTGGAAGTGGAGATGCCAAAATAACGAACATAGAAGCCATCATCCAAGAAAACAATCAAATCAATATAACAATAAAAATACATATAGAAAAAAAACTACAACATCGAACAGATATGCAAATTGCATTTGGCATTGACGCAGAAGACGGCACTAGAGTTGCCACATTATTATCATCTTGGGTAGATTTCAAACCAAAAGTCATTAATGAGGAAATAAATGCACACTGCACAATTAACAATCCAGCATTAACTCCAGGAAGATACTTAATTAGTGCAAGCATTATATTCCAAGGTGAGACGCTCGATAGTGTTAAGCATTGCGCAACATTTTCCATTCTTAGTAATACGACTTCATTTCATATAGAAAGACTTCCCGACTGGGGGTATATGGATTTGAACTTTGAATTTAATAATACTCAACCCCTTTTACATGGAAAATCAAATGAAAATTAGCTGTAATCACAGCCAGAAAATTTACTTGGATTTACTAAAAAAGACCTTAACCAACTGGGTACATGGGCATGAAGAGTGGCAAACCATGACTCCAACAGGAATCAAAGGCAAATTATTATCCAAACTCTTACCACCAGCTTCACGAGTAATTATTCCAGCTCCTTGTGATTATCAAAAACGTGAGTTTGGTCAAGATTGGCCTGAAGATGCGCACACCATGATTGGAATAAAGAGGCTCAATAACCTAGAAAGCTGTATCCTAGACGTCCTTGAACAAGAGATACCTGGAGATTTCATCGAAACAGGTGTTTGGCGTGGAGGCTCTGTTATCTTCATGAGAGGTGTATTAAAAACATTCAATATCACCGACCGTCAAGTCTGGGTTGCAGACTCTTTTGAAGGCCTGCCAAAACCAAACACAGAAAAATATCCACAAGATATTGGTGATACACATTACACCTATGATTTTCTGAAAGTCTCATTAGAGAGTGTTCAAAAAAACTTTCAAGCATACGACTTATTAGATTCTCAGGTTGTTTTTCTGAAAGGATGGTTCAAAGACACACTCCCTAATTCCGGCATCAAACAACTAGCTATATTACGTTTGGATGGCGACATGTATGAGTCAACAATGGATGCATTGACTAATTTATATCCACTACTTTCTGTTGGTGGCTATATCATTATTGATGACTACTGTCTGCCAAACTGCTCACAAGCTGTTCATGACTTCAGAAAAGAACACCATATAACTGATGAAATCAAAGAAATAGATGGTACTGGAGTATACTGGAAACGTACAAAATAACAGTTCCAAATTCATAATTATCCATGAATACTCAGTAGTCACAGAAATTATTGTTAAAAATGCAGTATAGCAGTATCCTAAAAAGATCGTCAGAAACTTACACAGAAGATCCAAGCTTAGTATCTTGGATCTTATCTGATCCTTGTAATCCACTTAATCAAATACACTCAATTATTGATCATGGTATTGTCCTGGATATTGGATGTGGCAGTGGTATCTTAGGGAAATTATTACAAAACAAAAGTGGAATAGTTATCGATGGACTTGACCCTTCATTGCCTGAAGGTAACTTTCCACATGCCTATTACAGAAAAACTTATCAGACCAACATTGAAGATTTCATAGCAAAGAATGATTTAGCACAGTATGATTGGTTTATTCTCGCTGATGTAATTGAACATCTTCCATATCCAGATGAGATATTACATTTACTCAGCGATCATGCCAAACCAAATGCTCGCTTCTTAATCAGCACACCTAACATTGCACACTTTTCCATACGATTATCATTAATGCGAGGCTATTTTCAATATACAAAATCCGGAATATTAGAGAGTACACATTTACGTTTTTTTACATTTAAAACTTTAAATGAAATACTATTCTCGGCCAAATTAAATATCACAAAAGCTTTTATTCTTAACCAATTCACCTTTCCCAGCAAAATATCTTTCCGCTATGCATGGGAAAACATATTATTAGCCATTACAAACAGAAACGATCAATATCTAACCGCTTACCAATTCTTGATTTTCGCACAAAAAAACACAATAACATCTGAGATTAATAGTCATCAAGTAGGCGATCATGGTTCAAAAGCATTAATATACAGACTAACAAAACAACTTATAATAAATCTAAAGTCATCGATTAGAAAATTATTTTAATGCCAAATCTCATTTCAGTTTGTATTCCTGCTTATCAACAGCCTGAATTACTTCAGCGAGCTATTGAATCAATACTTATACAGAAAGAGTGCTTATTTGAAATAATTATTACAGATGATAGCGAGCAAAAAAACTCGCTCTTACTAAAGACAAAAGACAAAAGAATTCGTTACATCAAAAACAAGCGGCGTCTTGGAGCAGTAAAAAACTGGAATGAATCCATTTCCTTTGCCGAAGGAAACATCATTAAAATCTTACATCACGATGATTGGTTTACAACAGATTTAAGTCTTATAGAAACAACGAAATCAATTATTGACAGAGAATGCGACATTACTTTTTCTGCGTGTAACGCAGTAGGGGAAAAAGAAAACTTTTTGTTTTATCATTCTATAAGCGAAAAAGACCTTAAAATAGTTGAAGAAAATCCAATGGTTTTACTCTGGGGTAACTTAGTGGGCTCACCAAGTGTAATTGCAGTAAGAAAGGAAGTCCATAAACCATTCGACCCCAAGTTTACATGGGTAGCAGATACCGAATACTATTTAAACATACTTTTAACCAAGAATATTAGCTTTAAATACATTGATAAACCGACAGTAAATATCACAACCAACTCAAAAGAGCAGCTTTCTCGTTTATGTGAAAAAAATAAACTTTTGTCTGCACAAGAAAACATAGACTTATTCAACAAATACTATGTATATGACGTTGCCGGCAAACATCTGTCAAGCTATTTTAGAGAAATAGCCTGTAATTTATCCACATCAGACAATATTAACAGTATTTTGTACGCTCTCAAAACCTCAAAAAAGCCAATCGCACTGCCATTAACTATTGGTTTACTCAGAAAAACATTAAAGAATCTTTTATGAAAATCCTCAATCGAATATTTAAGAACAATGTTCATAAAAAAGTTAGTTATTCACAATGTGGAGAAGACTTAATTATTGATTTCTTACGACAGTGGCTTGGCTTAACCGACTTTTCTTATTTAGACATTGGAACCAATCACCCAATCAACCTAAATAACACATATTACTTCTATAAACTCGGTTTCAGCGGTATTCTCGTTGAGCCAGATACAAAAATTGCGGATGTTATCAAAAAAAAACGTCCTCATGATATTTTTTTGAGAGCAGCAATAAGCTCTTCTCATCAAGAAAGTATTTCCTTTTACGAAATGTCATCTGATACATTAAATACAACTCAAGCATCTACTGCCGAATTATATGAACAAATTTCAGAACATCAAATTATTGCCAAAGAAACTGTTCCAAACCTTCATATAAATACCTTATTGGAAAAACATTTCCCAATAACACCACCATCATTTGTGTCATTAGATGTAGAGGGGATGGACTTAGCCATACTTGAAGCTTGGGATTTTAACATATGTCCTCCCCCCATACTCTGCATAGAAACACTCACATACTCCCAAAACAAAAGCAGCAGAAAAATAAGTGAAATTTTCGAAATAATGCAAGAAAACAATTATTTTTCTTATGCTGATACATATATCAACACTATTTTCTTACATAAAGATTCTTGGGAACAAAGAATCAATTAAATAAATATCCAATTAATAAAAAACCATGTTAAGAAACCTCAAAAATAAATTATCAAAAATAATAAGAACACAACAATCACACAAAAAATTTAAACAAGATTTTGAAAATTTTCTTGAGCTTAGTGACACACAAAATATTAATCGCATCCCAATATGGAATGACCGTTATCCCTGCTTGAATGATAGTACAGTTACAACGGCGTTTGACCGTCATTATATTTACCATCCAGCATGGGCAGCTCGTATCCTTGCTAGCATATCCCCAAATCTGCATGTAGACATATCTTCCACTTTGCATTTTTGCACAATCGTTTCTGCATTTATCAAAACAAAGTTTTATGATTATCGTCCAGCACCTGTAGTCCTTAGCGGTTTAGAAAGCTTATCCGCAGACTTACTTTCTTTAGACTGGCCTACAAACTCCATAGAATCTTTGTCCTGTATGCATGTTCTTGAACATATAGGTCTAGGGCGTTACGGTGATCCATTAGATCCTGAGGGTGACATCAAGGCTATCAATGAGCTGATACGCGTTGTAAAACCAGGAGGATATTTATTGGTTGCAGTTCCCGTTGGACAGGCACGAATATGTTTTAACGCCCATCGGGTTTACAACAATCAACAGTTTATAAATTATTTTACAGGTATGGAATTGGTTGAAATGTCTCTTATTCCTGATGGTGATGCGCCTACTGGTTTGATCATCAACCCGCCTGAAAGTATGATTGATTCACAACATTATGGTTGTGGTTGTTACTGGTTCAAAAAATATTTACAATGAATCTCCATCCTCTTATTAGTGTTATTTTACCAGTTTATAATGGCGAAGTTTGGCTGAAAGATGCTATCCAATGTGTTTTAGATCAAACATTCCAAGATTTTGAGCTTATCATTATAAACGATGGTTCAACAGATAAATCATGGGATACTATTTGTTCTTTCACAGATATCCGAATCAAAGCTTACCATCAAAATAACATCGGGCTTGCAGCCACGCTTAACCGAGGCATAAATTTGTCACAGGGTTCTTTTATTGCCCGACAAGATCAAGATGACTGGATGCATCCAGAAAGACTTGCCAAACAAATTTCATTTCTTAATAAACACTCAGACTATGCTGGTGTTGGAACTTGGGCTGAAATACGCCAAGACAATAATCCTACGAAAAGATACCATCATCACCCGACTGAGAATAAAACATTACAACTTATATTGCTTTTTGATAACCCTTTTGTGCACTCTTCAATGCTATTACGCCGTGCCCCCCTGATACAACTTGGTGGTTACTGCATTGATCCTGCACGCCAGCCACCAGAAGACTATGAATTATGGTCGCGTCTTGCTAAACAATATAATATTGCGAATTTGGATTCAGTTTTAACTGCTTATAGGGAAGTAGCAGGTAGCATGTCTCGCACGAGTAATAATCCATTTCAGGAAAAGGTCATTCGAATATCTGCTGAAAACATTCATTATTTATTATCAGAGCAATACACATTAGAGCAATCTATGCTTTTGAGCAAACTCTATCATGGTGTGTCAACCCCTTCTACCCAATTATCGATGAAAACCGCAATCAGTATGTTTGCGCAAGCAGCATACAAAATCAGCGACTCCCCCACGGCTTGGAGTAGCGAGTTTAACTGTAACTACCAACGCATACTATCGCACATCAAAAAACAAGCGATAAGAAAAATGATTCCAGCCCCCATACTCAATTTACTCAGACGATTAAAACAGAATTAAGAATAGATGAGCAAGTGCTTAATTGTAGGAGGTGGAGGATTTATTGGTTCCCACCTTGTAGAACTGATTCTAAAAAGGAACAACAAAAAACTTATTGTTGCAGGACGACATGAAAAGCCAAAAACACTTATAAACAAAAATATTGAATACGTATGTATTGACCCCTCAAATCTTGAAGGATTATCTCAAGTCATGGATCAATGTGATGAAGTCATTGATCTAGCCTATGCGACTGTGCCAAAAACTAGTTTTGATGACCCAATTTTAGATATTAGCGCAAACTTGCCATTTACTGTCAATTTACTAAAACTAGCTAGCCAGAAATCTTTACGTCGATTTATGTTGGTGTCATCTGGCGGGACGGTATATGGAACTCCACTAAGATTACCGATAGATGAAACCCACCCAACCAATCCTCTCTCCCCATACGGCATAACAAAATTAGCCACGGAAAAATATGGGCTAATGTATCATCATTTTCAGTCGTTACCGTTACTTATCGTGCGCCCCAGTAACCCTTATGGCCCTGGGCAACGGGGAAATATTGGTCAAGGGTTTGTATCAACTGCATTATTTGCAGGAAAAAAACAAAAAACTGTAAAAATGTTTGGCGAACGCGGGACAATCCGTGATTATATATATATAAAAGACTTGGTTGAAGGCATCCTAGCAGCTCTTGAGAATGGGATTCCCGGTGAAATATATAATATAGGTACGGGGATAGGCATGGATAATCGCACCATTCTAGAAAAGATCAATCATCATATTAAACTTGATGGGTTTTCTTTGGATATTGAAGTACTTCCCCTTCGCCCATTTGATGTAAGTTCCAATGTACTTAGTGCCGCCAAACTAACCTACATTTCTGGTTGGCGTTCGCAAACAAGTTTTGAAGAAGGACTTGCTGCCACGTGGAAATGGGTAAAAGAAAGTACACCATGAAATTACTACTTTGTGCAGAATTCTATTATCCAAGTATTGGCGGTGTACAAGAAGTTGTTCGCCAATTAGCAGAACGTTTTGCTCATCAGGGGCATGACATCAGTATTGCCACCACCGCCCTAAAAAATAGAAATTTTAATAGCTGGAATCAGGTTAATATTTTCTCTTTTTCTATTTCAGGCAATAATGTCAGAGGATTACAAGGTGAACTAAGCCAGTACCAAAATTTCGTATTGAGCTCAAAATTCGATCTGATTTTCATTTACGCGGCTCAGCAATGGACTTTTGATGGATTATGGCCGATTCTAGATCAGATCAAAGCAAAGAAAATTATTGTTCCCTGTGGATATTCTGGCCTACAAGACCCTGCATATAAAGATTATTTTAAACAACTCCCGGATATTCTTAGAAAATTCGATCATATCATTTACCATGCTGAGCAGTATCGGGACTTTTTTTTTGGGCAGCAGAATCACCTAGATCATTTCAGCATTATTCCTAACGGGGCTGATATTACAGAATTTTCTGTAGCAACTGACCAGACCTTCCGACAACGAATGGATATTCCTGAAAATGCCAAAATTATCATGACTGTTGGAACATTTACAGGAACAAAAGGACATCTTGAAATCCTAAGCGCATTTGAAATCATAAGCAAGCAGCTTAAAAATACAAGTTTGATATTGAATGGAAACACCATGCCAGTTCAACATACAGGCAAAACCATTTCAGAATTATGGAAATACATTGCTGGTTATGCAAAAACAAACGGATGGTACATTACCGGTAAAGTCATAATCAGTACAATGCTAGCTAGATTTGGAGTAAAAACTGGATTACAACTAAGAATCAAAAAGACATTGGAGCGTATAAATGCAAACAAACAAGCAGACAATAAAGTCATCATTTGTAATTTACCCCGACAGGAATTAATACAAGCCTACTTAAACGCTGATATTTTTGTTTTTGCTTCCAATATTGAATACTCCCCGCTAGTATTATACGAAGCATGTGCAGCAGGACTACCGTTTATCAGCGTTCCTGTCGGCAATGCTAAAGAAATAACCGTATGGACAGGCGGAGGGGAGATCTGCCCTGCTCCTACTGATGAAAAGGGGTACACCAGAGTAAACCCCGAAGTATTAGCTGCGTACATTATAGATTTACTTAAAAACGAACAAAAGCTATTAGACCTCTCTCAAGCTGGAAAAAAGGCATCGCAAGAAAGCTTTAACTGGGACACCCTCTATAAAAAATACGAAAACCTGTTTATAAGTTTAATCGCACATCAGGTCAAAAATAAGACATCATGAATAAAATAGTTGTTAGTTTGCAAGGTGGTCTAGGAAATCAACTTTTTCAATATGCCGCAGGAAGAACTATAGCCTATAAAAATAATGCCATGCTGTTCTTTGATTTAACGTATTTTACAAATACACCAGAAGGCTCTACACCTCGTGAGTATGCACTTACGCCATTTAATCTTAATATCGAAGTGCAACAATGTGATTCAAAGTATAAGTATTTACCAGGAATAGCTGGAAAAATGCTAAGGAAAATCACGAAGTACTTTCCATTCAAAAAAGATGGAATTAACATACACCATGAAAAAAAACCTGACTTTGACCCTCACATAATTAATCTCAAGCCACCTTCATGGATAAATGGCTATTGGCAATCAGAAAAATATTTTACCGAAATAGCTCATATCATCCGTCAAGAAATAGGAACACCCCGTGCTTTATCTTTAGACTCCCAAGCGATGCTGGAGACTATCAAGCAACATAATGCTATTTGCATTCATATACGGCGAGGCGATTATATCAGTAACGCAACAGCAAATGCCTTTCATGGAAGCTGCGATCTGCAATACTATTACAATGGCATATCTCTTATTGAAAAAGCAGAAAAAAACACTCACATTTTTGTTTTTTCTGATGAACCTGAATGGGTTAAGGAAAATTTTAGTTGGTCTACCCCAACAACTATTGTTGATATTAACCATTCAAAAAATGCACACGAAGACCTTTGGCTGATGGCTGCTTGCAAACACTTTGTTATTGCTAACAGCTCTTTCAGTTGGTGGGGGGCTTGGTTGGGAAACTTCCCCCAGAAGATCGTCATTGCCCCTAAGCAATGGTATACAAACACCCAAATAAGTACAAAAGATTTGATTCCAGATTCATGGGTCAGACTTTAATACCCGCTTAAATTTATGAGATAATTTCCCATGTTACGTCAAATTTTGAGAAAGATTACGACAGTCCAACAACGACAAGCTGTTTATTCACTTATTAACAAAGTCAACGCTACCAAAGCTGCCCTGATCCCTAGAGCAAATTATCTGGACCAAAACCAGCCTCCCTATCGTCTGCATTTAGGTTGCGGCAACATCAAAATCAAAGGATTTTGTAACGTCGATGCACTTCACACGGTTGCTGTCGATGTTGTTGATGACATCCGCAAACTTCGTAACTTTCCAGACAGATGTGCCAGTGAAATCTATGCATGTCATGTACTGGAACATTTCAGTCACGATGAAATTCAACCAATACTGAAACGTTGGTTTGAAATATTGCAACCCGGGGGGATATTACGTATCTCCGTCCCTGATATAGATCGCATTGTAAGTATTTACCAGAAAAATCTTACTCACTTCCACACTAAAGGCAACGCTCCGTGGATTGGATTAATCTACGGGGGGCAAGTTAACGAGTATGACCATCATAAAACTGGTTTTAATGCCACATGGCTTTCTTACTTACTTGAATCTGTAGGATATGAAGCCTGCGAAGAGTACCCGCATGAGCCACACTTTGTCCCTGGAACCGTTGATGGCTCTTTATCACATGAACCCTTTGGAGAATTCTTCTCTCTCAATATGCTGGCTCGTCGCCCTTTGCAATGATTAAGAAGTTTTTGGAAGAATAATCTTGAGCGCTCCCCCATTACTAACAGTAATACTCCCAGTTTATAATTGCCAAGACACCATTTTTTCTGCACTTCACTCATTATTTAATCAATCATTTCAGGACTTTGAAATTTTATTACTAGAAGACGGGTCAACCGATCAAACACTGAGCATCGTCAAATCTATTCCTGACCATAGAATTCATATTATCCATGACCAAGTTAACAAAGGATTGACTATGCGTCTTAATCAAGGTGTAGCTTTGGCTCGGGGTAAATATATTGCTCGAATGGATGGTGATGATTTTTCATTCCCGCTAAGATTTGAAAAGCAGATAAAATTCCTTGAAGAACATTCAGAAATAGACTTGTTATCTACTCGTTCGATTGCCTTTAAAGATACTGATTACAGTATCACAGGATTATTACCTTACAAGCAGTCTCATGCTGAAATCACCAAAAATCTATGGAACACCATTTACATGCCTCATCCGACATGGATGGGAAAAGCGAGTTGGTTCAAAAAAAACCTCTACAAAATCCCGGAAGTAAAACGGGTAGAAGATCAGGAACTCTTGTTAAGAACCTCCGCTCACAGTCAATTTCACTGTTTGGATGACGTTTTACTAGCTTATAGACAACGGCATTTAGAACCAAGGAAAATCATTGCCACCCGAAAAAATTTACTTAACTCTCAAATTAATTTTTTCCTTCATCATAAACAATGGTCAAATTTAGCAAAAGCAACTTCAGCATTCTTTATAAAAAGCACATTTGACTACCTTGCACCCATTCCTTACTTGAACGCATTAATCAGGAAACAAAAGACAACCATTATCCCTGAAAAAATCATGCGAGAAGCACAGCAACATATAAAAACCATTATAGAAATTGAAGAAAATGCTTAAACTATGTTTTGTTCTAACCAGTCCATTGGTACTGAATCACTACTTGTTAAATCATCTCAAAAAGCTGGCCGAAAATTACCGAGTCACTGTTTGCATTAATGCCGACGAAGTACCAGTTTCGTCAAGACTCGACCCCAGAGTCAGCTTAATCAATTTACCGATTACCCGGCAAGTAAACCTCTATAATGACCTCTCTGTTTTATTTCGTCTAATTCGATTTTTCCAAACTGAGCGCTTTGATGCTGTACATAGTTTGACCCCTAAAGGTGGTCTTCTAGGAATGATCGCCGCATTGATTGCTCAAATTCCTGTACGTACTCA
Source organism: Thiothrix sp. UBA5583 (assembly GCA_002425225.1). Classification (GTDB taxonomy): domain Bacteria; phylum Pseudomonadota; class Gammaproteobacteria; order Thiotrichales; family Thiotrichaceae; genus Thiothrix; species Thiothrix moscowensis. The sequence goes on along the minus strand of DILV01000013.1, from coordinate 26,464 downwards.
TTCCTTCACTGGTCAGGTGTGGGCAACACGTTCTGGTGTATCACGTTACTTGCTTAAAAGTATGGACAAAATACTGGCGCGTTGTGCAACTCATCTTAATGCGGATAGCTATTCCCAAGTGAAATTTCTCCAGCAAGAAAAAGTTACGGGCAATACCCCTATCCATGTTTTTGGTGCTGGCTCCATTAGTGGTGTGGATGTTGTCCGCTTTTCCGCAAACCCTTCACGCCGACAGGAAACTAGACAGCAGCTAGATATACCAAAAAATACTACCGTATTCCTGTTTTTAGGCCGGATGAATCATGATAAAGGTATTAAAGAATTATCAGAAGCTTTTGTCCGTCTGCACAGCCATCATCAAAAAATTCATCTGATTTTTGTAGGGCGTGACGAACAAAACATGATACCTGCCATCCAAACAATCTGCCGTAATTGTATGGACTCAGTTAGTATTATTGGTTTGACCCCTGAACCCGAACGCTACATTGATGCAGCCGATGTCCTATGTCTTCCAAGCTACCGTGAAGGGTTTGGCTCCTCCATAATCGAAGCGGCTGCAATGGGAGTCCCCAGTATTGCTTCACGTATCTATGGCATTACAGATGCTATTGTCGAAGGAAAAACGGGTTTACTCTTTGCACCGGGAAATATTGATGAAATTCAGCTAGCCATGCAAACCATGCTAGATGAAACTATCCGTAAAAATTTGTCCAACTACGCACAAGAACGTGCCAAACGTGACTTTTCGGCTGAAAGAATTACACAGGACTGGCTAGATTATTATGCAGCAGTTTTAAATCAGCCTAAAAAACTGCAATGAGCAACATATTAATCACAGGTGCATCAGGCTTCGTCGGAAAGGCACTAATCCCTGAATTAAGTCAAAACAAATACTCCCTCCTCCCCATCACCCGCACCACCTTCGCTGAAATAACTCCCACCACCAACTGGTCAGCGCCCCTGTCCAGCGGCATCGACACCATCATCCACCTCGCCGCCCGCGTCCACCTGATGCAGGACACGGCAACCGACCCGCTCGCCGCCTACCGCGCTGCCAACACTGCCAGCACCATCAACCTCGCCCGTCAAGCCGCTGCTGCCGGTGTACGCCGCTTCATCTTCCTCAGCTCCATCAAGGTCAACGGCGAAGGCCGGGATGCACCCTACACCGAGCAGGATACCCCCAACCCCACCGACCCTTACGCCATTTCCAAATGGGAAGCTGAACAGGGTCTGCTGGAAATTGCCGCCCAAACCGGCATGGAAGTCGTTATTCTCCGCCCCCCGCTTATCTACGGCGCAGGCGTCAAAGCCAACTTCCTGCGCCTGCTGCAATGGGTGGAAAAAGGCATTCCCCTGCCCTTCGGCAGTATCCACAACCAGCGCAGCCTGCTTTACCTCGGTAATCTGGCAGATGCTATCCGTGTTTGCATCGAACACCCTGCCGCCGCCAACCAGACATTTCTGGTGTGTGACAACGAACCGCTTTCTACGGCTGAACTGATCCACAAACTGGCTCAGCAGTTCGGGCAAACACCACGCTTGCTGAATATTCCGCCCCGGCTGCTACAGACCCTGTTCAGCCTGATCGGGCGCAAACAGGAAGTGGATCGACTGACCGACTCCCTGCTGCTCGACAACAGCAAAATCTGCCGGATGCTGGGCTGGCAACCACCTTTTACTGTCGATGCGGGGCTAGGGCATACGGTCGCCGCTTATCGCCGGAACCAACATGCTTGAATTCCTTCCCAACCTGATTATTCCTGCGGCTGTTGCATGGCTTGTAACCTGGCTCACAATCCAGTATGCGCCATTCATGGGGCTGGTACATCAGCCTAATAATCGTTCATCACATACCAAAATTACCCCCCACGGTGGTGGTATCGGCATCGTGGTCAGCACCACCTTGTTTACCCTATGGCTGCTGTGGGAACGTGATGTCGATTATCTCGCCTATTGGGCCGCCATCGGGCTGGCACTGGTTGTTTCGGTGAAAGGGCTGGTTGACGATATTCGTACCCTTTCTGCCTCGCTGCGGCTGGTTATCCAGTTTTCTGCCAGCGCCGCTTTACTCGCGACCCTGTATACCTTACCCGTCAACGGGTTGGAACCACTGGACGGAATCCCCCTGTGGTTATCCTTTGGTTTGGTGCTATTTGCGGGGGTTTGGTGGCTCAACCTGTTCAATTTCATGGATGGCATTGACGGTATAGCAGCCGCGCAAGCCATTTTCATGCTGGGGGGAGCAGCGGGGCTGATTGCGCTGCAACACCCTGATGTTGCCCAGACCACGGTCTGGATCTGGATGGTGTGTTTGGCAGCGGCAACCGGCGGTTTCCTCGTGCATAACTGGGCGCCTGCGAAAATTTTCATGGGCGACACCGGCAGCATGTTCCTGGCTTTCATGATCCTGTTTCTGGCACTGCTAACCATCAGCCTGAAATGGATGAACTATGCCAGTTGGGCCATCCTCGGCGCTGTGTTTATCAGTGATGCCAGCGTTACCCTGTTCAAACGGATGCTGGCGGGGCAGAAACTTTCCGAAGCCCATCGCAGTCACGCTTATCAACGCCTGTCACGTTACTGGCAGTCACATGCCAAAGCTACCCTGCTGGTAACGGGTATCAACCTGTTGTGGCTGTTACCACTGGCATGGCTGTCGATAGCCTATCCCCTGCAAAGCCATTTCTGGCTGGTGCTGGCCTACCTGCCTATCATTGTGGGAGTATGGGCACTGGGTGCTGGCGAAGCTGACAATAGCGGTAGTTTTGCCAATTACATGACTGGTCTGCAACGCCCCGCCAAACAATGGCTAATGGCAATCAGTGATGTGGTAGCACTGATGGGTGCGGCTTGGCTGGCTTTCTACCTGCGCATAGGCAGCAACTTCCATCCCAACCATGTGCAAATGTTCCTGATGGTCATTGCCCCAGCGATTGCCATTCCGGTATTCATCCGCATGGGGCTGTACCGTTCCGTCATCCGCTACGTCGGCGAACAGGCATTGTGGAGCATCATCAAGGCTGTCACGGTCACAACCATTCTGTGGGCAACCCTCGGCTTCCTGCTGTCGCTGGGAGGCAAGGAAACGGGCCTGCCGCGTTCCGTCCCTCTCCTGTTCTGGCTGACAGCTATTGCCTGCACGGTCGGAACACGCTTTGCCGCCCGCTGGTTGTTGTGGGTACCGATGCGCAAGCAATACTCCACCGGCAAGCAGGTACTGATTTACGGGGCAGGTGCTGCTGGTCGTCAACTGGCTGTTTCACTGCGGCAGGCACAGGAACTGTTCCCCGCTGGATTTCTGGATGACAGTAAAGAACTGCAAGGCCGTGATGTAGACGGTTTAAGAGTCTACGCGCCGTCATTTTTGCCCGAATTGATCGAACGCCTGGGTATAGCGGATGTCATCGTGACACTGCCTTCCACCACCCAAAACCGTCGCCGGGAAATTGTCCAGCAGCTTGAACAATGTGCGGTAAACGTGCGTATTCTACCAGCCCTGACTGACATTGCCAGCGGCAAGCATCTGGTCAACATGTTGCGGGAAGTCGACATCGGCGACTTGTTGGGACGCGATCCGGTAACAGCCGACCCCCAGCTACTGAGCCAATGCATTACTGGCAAGAATGTCATGGTGACAGGCGCAGGTGGCTCTATCGGTTCGGAACTGTGCAAACAGATTATTGCCTTGCAGCCTGAACGCCTGATTCTGCTGGAACAGAATGAATATGCCCTCTACCAGATTGAGCGTAGCCTGTTACCACAGTCTGATTGCCTGTTGATTCCCGCACTCGGTTCCGTCAAGGACAAGGCCATGCTCAACAGGCTTTGCCAGGAACACAGCATACACACCATTTACCACGCCGCCGCCCACAAACACGTACCGCTGGTAGAAGCCAATATCAGCGAAGGCACGCTGAACAATGTCTTTGGCACCTGGAATATAGCCGAAACAGCCTTCAACAACCGGGTCGAAACCTTCGTCCTGATTTCCACCGACAAGGCTGTGCGCCCCACCAACGTCATGGGTGCAACCAAGCGCTGGGCGGAACTGATCATGCAACACTTTGCCGAACAGGCAAAAGCCAATGGCAGCGGACAACATTTCTGTGCAGTGCGTTTCGGTAATGTGTTGGGGTCTTCCGGCTCTGTCATTCCACTATTCAAGGAACAGATTGCCCACGGCGGCCCGGTAACAGTCACCCATCCAGACATTATTCGTTACTTCATGTCTATTCATGAAGCCGTCGAACTGGTCATCCAGACAGGCAGTATGGCTCAGGGAGGTGACATTTTCCTGCTGGATATGGGGGAACCGGTCAATATTACTGAGCTGGCGCACGAGATGATCCGGCTGGCAGGTCGCACGGTTAAAGACGCAAGCAACCCTGACGGTGACATCGAAGTGATTTACTCCGGCTTGCGACCCGGCGAAAAGCTTTACGAAGAGTTGCTCATCGCCGACACCAATGCCGCCCCGACCCGTCACCCTAAAATTATGCGCGGCAGCGAGCCTTTCATGGGCAGTCAGGAGTTACTGCAATTGCTTGCCAGACTTCAGCAATTGCTTGAACACAATGAAAACAGCGCTGCCAAGCGCCTGCTGCTACACATTGCCTTGGCAACACCCCCTCCCGCGCCCACGAGCGACCAAACACCTGCCCACCTGCCTCTCCACGCCACCGCACACTAAATTCCCCCTACCCCCTCCCGCCCCGATATTGCATAATCCCTCCCTTTAGCCGCAGCGACAGGGAGCTTTGGATGGCGCAATATATCTACACCATGAACGGTGTCGGCAAGGTCGTTCCGCCGAACCGTTTCGTCCTCAAAGACATTTACCTCAACTTTTTCCCCGGTGCGAAAATCGGGGTGCTCGGCTATAACGGCGCGGGCAAATCCACCCTGTTGCGCATCATGGCCGGGGTCGACACTGACATCGTGGGCGAAGCCCGTCCGCAACCCGGCATCAACATCGGCTATCTGTCACAGGAACCGCAACTCAACCCGGACAAGGACGTGCGCGGCAACGTCGAAGAAGGTTTGAAAGTCATCAAGGATGCGCAAGCCCGTCTCGATGAAGTCTACGCCGCCTACGCCGAACCCGACGCCGATTTCGACGCCCTTGCCGCCGAACAGGGGCGACTGGAAAACATCCTGCAAGCCGCCGACGCGCACAACCTTGAACACACGCTGGAAGTGGCTGCTGACGCGCTGCGCCTGCCGCCGTGGGATGCCGATGTCAGCAAGCTCTCCGGGGGTGAACGCCGCCGTGTGGCCTTGTGCCGCCTGCTGCTGTCCTCCCCTGACATGCTAATCCTCGACGAACCGACCAACCATCTGGATGCCGAATCAGTCGCGTGGCTGGAACGTTTCCTGCAGGAATTCCAAGGAACCGTGGTCGCTGTCACCCATGACCGCTACTTCCTCGACAACGTGGCGGGCTGGATTCTGGAACTTGACCGTGGGCAAGGCATCCCGTGGGAAGGCAACTATTCCTCATGGCTGGAACAAAAGCAAAACCGCCTAGCTCAGGAAAGCAAAGCCGAACAAGGTCGCCAGAAAGCCATGAAACTGGAGCTGGAATGGGTACGTTCCAACCCCAAAGGCCGCCACGCCAAAAGCAAGGCGCGGATGCAGCGTTTTGAAGAACTCTCGTCCAGCGACTACCAGAAACGTGCCGAAACCAACGAAATCTACATCGCTCCCGGCCCGCGCCTCGGCGATCTGGTGATTGAGGCTAACGGCATCAGCAAATCGTTTGGCGACCGCTTGCTGTACGAAAATGTCAGTTTCAACCTGCCCAAAGGTGGCATTGTCGGTATCATCGGCCCCAACGGGGCGGGTAAAACCACCCTGTTCCGCATGATTACCGGGCAGGAACAACCGGATTCCGGCACATTCCGCGTGGGTGAAACCGTCAAGATTGCCTATGTCGACCAGTCCCGCGACGACCTTGACCCGCACAAGACCGTGTTTCAGGAAATTGCTGACGGGCATGACATCATGACGGTAAACGGCTACCAGATTCAGGCGCGGGCATACTGTGGGCGTTTCAACTTCAAGGGCGAAGCGCAACAGAAACGTATCGGTGACTTGTCCGGTGGTGAGCGCAACCGCGTGCATCTAGCCAAACTGCTCAAATCTGGCGGCAACCTGCTGCTGCTTGACGAACCCACCAACGACCTCGATGTGGAAACCTTGCGGGCGCTGGAAGAAGCACTGCTCAACTTCCCCGGCTGTGCAGTGGTGATCTCGCATGATCGCTGGTTCCTCGACCGGATTGCCACCCACATCCTCGCCTTTGAAGGCGATTCACAGGTGACATGGTTTGAAGGCAACTACAGCGATTACGAAGAAGATTACAAACGCCGCCACGGTAATGAGCTGCACCCGCAGCGCATCAAGTACAAGCGCCTGAAAGCCTGATCATTTGCTTGCCGCTTGCTCCGCAGCCCTGATCCGGGCTGCGGCAGCCCCTGTCCACTGGATATTCGGTTTCACCAACACGGGTGAATCCCGGTTTTCCGCTGCGGTTTCCTGCCCATCCTCAGCCTCAGCCACCACTTGCTGTTTCAGACTTGCCTGCTGCACGACAGGTGACTGTTCCCCACTGTAGACAGCCAGGATGACGCGGGGTTGCTCGTCTTGCTTACCCCTTGCCTGTTGCGTCGTATCCACTCGCTCCCCCCCTGCCTGCCAAGCAGCATCTGCCTCCTGCCATTTCGCCAGTAACAACCGGGGTTCTTCAGCTTCGGTACTGAACTTGGTATAAGCTGCCAGTACCTGCCCGACATAACGTCGTGTTTCCCGGAAAGGCACCGTGATTTCCTCTTGACCTTTGTCTACCCGGCCTTCACCCGCATTGTAGGCAGCAATGGCGTGGATCACACTGCCGTTATAACGCTTGAGCAGGTAGCGCAGGTAGCGTGCTCCGGCATCAATGTTTTCCGCCGGGTCAAACACGTCAAATGCACCAAAGCTGGCGGCGGTGGAAGGAATCAGTTGCATCAGACCACCGGCATCCTTGCACGAATAAACCGACGGGCGGAAGCAACTTTCTGCTGTAATGACTGCCTTGATCAGCTCTGGATCAACTTTGTGTTTTTTTGCCGCCCTCTTGATTTCACCCTGGTATTTTTCTGCTTTTTTGTTCAGGGCTTTAATGCTGTACTGGTCGCAGGTTTTAACTGTTTCAGCATTGGCACTGAAAGGAAAAACAACCATAACCACTGTAAAAACAGCAACAAATAGTTGTGAAATAATCATTTGCATAACACGAGACTCCTTGGTGACAGCAGCTATATAGCCAACTCACCAACGGAGTACGAATCATATTTTTATATATAAAATAAGATTACCCATCATTGTCATTAATTTCAGTCACCCAAGTTTGTTCCATTGCCAGCAACTGTTCCAGCTCTGCCGCGCTAAAACCTGCCTGCAAGCGTGCCTCGGTATAAAACGGACCACGCAAGGGCGCTCCCATGACTTCACGCAATAGCTGCCGGAAAGTGGCTTCCGTTTCCAGCCCGCGTTGTTCACAGCAATGCCGGAACCAGCGCGAACCAATCCGCACATGCCCGATTTCGTCACGCAGGATGATTTCCAGAATGCTGACAGTCTGCTCATCCCCCACTTCCCGCAATCGCGCCATCATCCCCGGCGTCACGTCCAGCCCACGTGCTTCCAGCACACGCGGAACCAGTGCCATCCGCACCATCACGTCATGATCCGTCTTGCAGGCTTGTTCCCACAAGCCGTTATGGGCGGGCAGATCACCATACTGACAGCCGAAATCCTGCATCCGCGCCTGTAACAGGCTGAAATGATAAGCCTCCTCCGCCGCTACTTGCAGCCAGTCGCCGTAGTAGGCATCCGGCATGTCGCGGAAACGGTAAACTGCATCCAGCCCCAGATTGATGGCATTGAATTCAATGTGGGCAACGGCATGTAGCAAGGCACGACGGCCTTCCAGTGAAGCCAGCTTGCGCTGTTTGACCTGACGAGGGTGCACCAGCTCGGGTTTGGCAGGCCGACCGGGAATTGGTACAGGCTGTACCGGACATTCAGCGGTATTCTCCCGCCACAACTTACCCTCTTGCCAATCCGCATACAATTGTTGGGCACAAGCAAGTTTTTGCTCAAGATCAGTTTGCATTAGGCAGGCATAAGCTGCCGCGTACAGGTTTTGCATTACAGTTTCAGGCCGATGATAACATCCATTACATTCGTGCCCGTCGGGCCTGTATGAAGCAGGTCGCCGCTGGCTTCGAGGAATGTACCAGCATCGGCATTCTGCAAACAAGCCAGTGGGTCAAGGTTTTCATAACTTCCTCGCTGCAAGGTTCCGCAATCCACCAAGGCTCCGGCATCAGCCGTCACACCATCCGTACCATCGGTTCCCGCTGCCAGCAGCCATAGGTTCTCACCCGGCTGGATATGCAAGGCAGCCGCCAGTGCCAAGTGCTGGTTGCGCCCCCCGCGCCCAGGGTTGGCAGGTAACTTGACCGTAGTTTCCGCACCCCACGCATACAATCCTGCGGGAGCCTGTCGCAGGTATTCGATGCAGGTTTGTGCGACAGCTTCAGCATCGCCTGTGAGGAAATCGGGCATGACGGAACAGGACGTTGTCATTGCTTCCAGCATTTGCCGGTTGCTAGTAATGATTTCCCAGTCAAAAGTTGCCAAGGGCGCAGGAAATAGCAGACCAGAACCAATCACATGCGGGTCATCACCCGGTACATCAGAAACCAGCAAGCAGGTGACAGGGCGTTCCCCAAGATATTGCCACAGCTTGCCACCCTTGATCAGTGACAGGCCACGGCGCATGGCATTGATTTCGCTGATAGAGGAACCGTTAGCCAACAATTCCTGCGTGGCTGCCTGCAAACCCTCCAGTGTCCATCCCTCTTCCAACACCTCCACCAGACTGGATGTGCCGCCGGAGATCAGGAACAGCACCGGCTCGCCTGCTGGCAAGTCTTGCAGGTATGTCAGCAATTGTTGCCCGGCTTGCAAGGAAGACTCATCCGGCACGGGATGGGCAGCTTCAATCACCTGCACCTGTTTCGGCAAACGGCTGTTACCTGCCGCATGGTCATGTTTGGTAATCAGCAAGCCACTGCACAGATTTCCATGCAAGTAACGGGATGCCCCCTGCAACATGGCGACCGCCGCCTTGCCAATGGCAACCACATGGCATGGCTCACGCCTGCCCCTGCCAACCAGCGCCCGGTAAACCGCCTGTTCACCATTGACGACAGCAAGCGCAGATGCATACAGCTCTATCAACTTATTGCGATGACCGGACATTTGAACCCTTTTGTTTGCATGAAATTGCCAGCGCAAGACAGGGATATTTGTCTATAATGGCTCGAATATCCCCCATCACCCCTGAAAAACTGCATGAGCTGTGTATTACCCCCCGTCTGTGTTTTTTGCCAGCACTTTCTGGAAAACGATCCAGACAGAGAATGTATGGCTTTCGAGGAAATACCTGCCGCCATCATGGATGGCAAATGTGACCACGTAGACCCTTACCCCGGCGATAGCGGCTACCGTTTTCGTCTGATTCCGTCAGAAATGCAAACCTTCATCGAGCTGAACGAAATCCGCCAGGAATTCGAGTTACTGCCGTTCCGCCTGCCCGACGCCTGATTCACCCAGCCCCTGCGCCAGATCGCGCTGGATGTCACGGATATTCTCAAGCCCGACGGAAATACGCACCAACCCGTCCGCAATGCCCGCCTGCATTTTCTGTTCTGGTGTCAGCCTGCCATGCGTCGTGGTGGCAGGATGGGTAATGGTTGACTTGGTATCCCCCAGATTTGCCGTAATCGACAGCATCCGGGTTGCATCAATCACACGCCAGGCAGCTTCTTGCCCACCCTTGACGATGAAAGACACTATCCCGCCGAAACCGCTTTGCTGCTGCCTTGCCAGCTCATGCTGTGGGTGGGAGATCAGCCCCGGATAAAACACCTGTTCCACTGCCGGGTGAGCTTGTAACCAGTGGGCAAGCTGCATGGCATTGTCACAGTGGGCACGCATCCGTAAACTCAACGTTTCCAGTCCTTTCAGAAAAACCCAGGCATTGAACGGACTCATGGTCACGCCACCATTGCGCAAAATGGTATAGACATCTTTGCCAACGAGCGTCTTGTCACCAACAACAGCCCCGCCCAACGCCCTGCCCTGCCCATCCAGATATTTGGTGGCAGAATGCACCACAATATCTGCGCCCAATTCCAACGGACGTTGTAACGCCGGAGAGCAAAAGCAATTATCAATAACCAGCAGGCTACCATGCCGGTGGGCAATCTCTGCCAATGCACGAATATCAACCAGTTCGGTCAAGGGATTGGCAGGCGTTTCAGCAAACAGCAAACGGGTATTAGGGCGCAAAGCTGCTTCCCAACCATCCAGATCAGGCAGGTCCACAAACTCAACCTCAACCCCAAACTTGCCAATACAGTTTTGCAGCAGCAAGGTGGTTGTGCCGAAAACCGAGCGCGAACACAGCACATGATCGCCAGCCTTCAGCAAACCCAGCATGACAGCGAGGATAGCAGACATGCCGGATGAAGTTGCCACACAGCTTTCACCACCCTCCAGTGCTGCCAGCCGATCCTGAAAATAACGCACAGTAGGGTTGGTAAACCGGGCATAGATATTACCCGGCTCAGTACCACCAAAACGGGCAGCGGCTTCCGCAGCATTCCTGAAAACAAAACTGGAGGTTGGAAAAATGGCTTCGGAATGTTCATTTTCCAGAGTACGCACATGCCCTGCACGCACAGCGAGCGTTTCAAACTCCCACTCGTTATCCATCAAACCTTATCCCTCACGTTTGCGGGTAATCAATACCAGCGTATTTTCCTGCACCCGGTCGAACAGGTCGATGACATCACGGTTACGCATACGGATGCAGCCGTGGGAAGCGGGTGCTCCCAGCTTGCCTTCCTCATCCGTACCGTGGATGTAGATGTAACGTGTGTAGGAATCCACATCCCCACCCTTGTTGACACCCGGTTCCATACCATCCAGCCACAGGATGCGGGTGGTCACATTGTCTTCGCTGCTCTCAGCTCCCGGCGCAGTCAGGATGTCGGCAATACGCCCGGTATTCTGGCGTGCCTTGAAAATACTGCCCAACGCTGCACCATCACCAATTTTCTGCGCAATGCGATGTACCCCCAGCGGAGTCTGATCACTGCCTTTCTGGCTACCAAGACCATTGCTTGCGGTGGAAATGACCCACTCCCCAGCAACCTGCCCCTCTGCCAATAACAGCATTTTCTGGGCGGTAGCATCCACCAGCAACACCTGCTTGGTATCATGCCCCGGAAAACGTTGCGCCAAATCCTGCACAATGGATGCTAGTTCAGTTGTGTCAGGTTGTGCCGCCTGCGCCTGTGGTGTTTGTGTCGGAATAGCCAGCGGCATTACCCCACCATTATCCGCCATCACCATTCCCCCATTAAGCGCTGTCACAAATATCAATGGCAGCCATGTCATTTTCACGCCTTGTTTTTTCTTCATCATTGCGTAAAGCCTCCAGTTCAGTAAAGTAATCGGCAGTCTCGCCGGTAACGTAGCAACCGGTAAACACCGAACAGTCAAAATTTTTCAGGCGTGGATTGCCCTTGCTGACAGCGGCGATCAGATCATCCAGCGGCAGATAGACCAAACGGTCAACCCCAATAGCTTCGGCTACCTGTTGTTCGGTTCTGTCATGCGCAATTAGTTCCTTGGCGGCAGGCATATCAATCCCGTAAATGTTGGGATACTTGATTGCCGGAGACGCTGAAGCAAAATAAACCTTTTTCGCCCCTGCATCCCGCGCCATTTGCACAATTTCCCCAGAGGTTGTGCCACGCACAATGGAATCATCCACCAGCATCACGTTCTTGCCCTTGAATTCCAGCCCTAGCGGGTTCAGTTTCTGCCGTACCGATTTCTTGCGCTTGGCTTGTCCCGGCATGATGAAAGTGCGCCCGATGTAACGGTTTTTGATGAAGCCTTCCCGGTATTGCACCCCGAGTGTATACGCCATCTCCAACGCTGAGGTGCGGCTGGTATCAGGAATCGGGATCACCACATCAATGTCATGCTCAGGCCATTCACGCATGACCCGTTCTGCCATCTTGCGCCCCATACGCATCCGCGCCTTGTGCACAAACACATTGTCGATGATGGAATCGGGGCGGGCAAAATAGACATACTCAAAAATGCAAGTGCTATAACGCGGGTTATCTGCACACTGGCGCGTGAAAACCTGCCCATCAGAACCGATGAAAATGGCTTCACCCGGCTCAATATCACGCACCAGATTGAATCCCAGCGCATCGAGTGCCACGCTTTCCGAAGCCAGCATGAATTCCTTGCCCTTGGCAGACTCACGCATCCCGTACACCAGCGGGCGAATGCCATTTGGGTCACGGAAACCTACCAACCCGTCACGGGTCAGCATGGCAACCACGGCATAAGCCCCCTTGCAACGCTTGTGCACACCGGAAACGGCAGAAAAAATGTCATCCGGGGTGACATGCAAGGCATCCTGACGCAGCAGTTCTTGCGCAAACACGTTCAACAGGATCTCGGAATCCGACTCGGTATTAATCTGCCGCCTGTCCTGCCGATACAACTCCTTGCGCAAGATATGGGCATTGGTCAGGTTGCCATTGTGCGCCAGAGAAATGCCATACGGGCTGTTAACATAGAAAGGCTGGGCTTCCGCCGAAGAAGATGACCCTGCTGTTGGGTAACGTACATGCCCAACCCCCATCGTGCCCTGAAGCATCCGCATGTGACGCTCCTGAAACACATCCTTGACCAGACCGTTTTCACGGCGCAGGTAGAGTTTCCTGCCATCACTGGTCACGATGCCTGCGGCATCCTGCCCACGGTGTTGCAAAACAGTCAAGCCATCGTACAACGCCTGATTAACCGGCTCATGAGCAATAATCCCGATAATTCCGCACATAGCAATGCCTTCACCAGAAACGAAAACGTCATATTCTAACCCTGTAAAAACAAAACAGCCATGCACGATGTATGCATGGCTGTATCACGGTATTTTTACAGGAACATCCGAACCTATTGAGGCTGCACCACCGCAGGTCGTTCCAGATAACTGGAAAAATCCTGCGGAATCATCTCTTTGAGCGTGGCAGCAGTGCCTTCAAACCAAGGCATCATGACCGAACTTTTCCACCAGTCCTGCTTTGGATAAGCCGTCAACCCCATGAGCAATACCAGCAAAGTAATAATCAAGCCACCCCGTAAGACACCAAATGCCCCGCCTAGTACGTGGTCAACACCACCCAAACCAATGGAGGATACAGCCGTGCTGAGCAAATGATTGACGATTGCTCCAATGACCAACACCCCAAAAAAGATGATGGCAAAAGCAATACCCAGCTTGACCACTTCACTCTGCACAGCAAAAGGCAAGCGGGCTGCCAACGGCTTCACATACAAAATGGAAAACCCAAAAGCAGCCACCCAAGTTGCCAGGGAAAGTGCTTCCCTGACAAAGCCACGTATCAAGCCAATGACAGCCGACAACACAATCAGGACAAGAATAGCTATGTCTAGGTATTGTGCTGTCATGAATTAGTTACTGGTCACAAAGCTGTTCTTGACATACTCGTTTTGGGTGTAACGACGCTTCAGGCTGGCTTGTGCATTGCTAGCATCTGCCTTGGTCTTGAACCCGGTAGCATGTACACGATAAATGGTCTTCCCACTGACAGTTGCCTTGGTGACTGCGACTTTCTGGCCATCAGAAGACAAAGACGCAGCGATGGAATTGGCTTTAGCCTGATCGGAAACAGCCGCGAACTGGATATTGAAAGAACCAGCACCACCAGCGCTCGGCGCACTGTTTGAGCCACCTGCACCAGCACCTGTACCCGTGCTGGAGTTGCCTGGACGACCAGCAGCGGCTGCCAGTTCACGTGACTTGTCAGCAGCAGCTTTTTCTGCTGCGGCTTTTGCAGCAGCTTCCTTGGCAGCCTTTTCTTTGGCGACTTTATCGGCTTCAGCTTTTGCCTTGCTTTCTGCCGAGGTTGGAGCCGGTACACGATGCTCATTTACCAGAACCGGATTAGCTGGCTTCTTGGCTGGCGGCTGGTTGTCTGTAGTCGCCGGTTTGTCATGAGTGGATGCACTGCTGCCACCCATGCTGGAAGAAGGCGCCAGTGCCACACCGGAAGCTGCCTGTCCCTGACCGCCTGTTGCCTGACCAGTACCTGCCTGGGAACCACCACCTGACGGAACTGCTGTATTGCCACCCATATTACCAGTGCCATCCTTGATCTTACCGTCAGTATCCACAATCTGGCGGGACTCGCCTTGAGCAGGACGGACACTCAAATCTGTCGTGTTGGTTTGCATATTGGGTAAATTGACATCAGGAAACAAACCTCCACCTTGCTGGGCAGTACCTGCCTGTCCCTGAGCAGCCATATTTTGCTGGGCAGCACCACCCTGAAGAGCAGGATTAACTCCTTCGTTAATCAGAGATGGCTTTTGTTCACCAGAGCCTGCCACACCAGGGAAACCCAGAATAGGCTTGGTTTCAGCAGTGTTATTCATCGCCATATCTGGCGCATCCTGCTTTTTGCTTCTCAGCAATGCCGCCAGTAACAGCGCTGCTACCAGCACCAGTACCACTGCGCCAATCATCCGTTTGGTTGTAGCCTTGTTGTCCATCTGATTTACTGCTCCTTCATGTAAGTGTGACACTCAAAAAATTTTTAGTGATTCGCGCTCGTCAGCGGTCGACGCATAATCAACACCGTTGCGGACTGAGGATTTCCAGCATACCGGATACTACCAGAAAAGAGCCGAAGGCAACTACCCTATCCTCTTTTTCCGCACTAAACTTGATATAATTCCAAGCAGACTGAAAATCGACGTGCAAATGGACAGGTTTACGAACCCCCGTTTCCCGCATTTTTTCTATCAGTGCATCAACGCTAATTGCCCTGTATCCCGGCAGCGGAACTAAATGCCACTCATCCATGTGCATTGCTACTGATTCTACAACCCCGGTAACATCCTTATCTGCAAGTATAGAAAAGATTGCACAGGTTTTACCAGTCGCAGGATTTTTTTTCAGCCATAATGCCAATTCTTTCGCGGCTTCCGGGTTATGCGCGACATCCAGAATCACCTCAGGAGCAACATGCACCTGCTGCATCCTTCCGGCAATGCGGACAGAAGCCAGACCTGCATGGATTGCCGCCGCCGATACCGGCAAACGATCCTGCAACTGCTGCAAGGCTGTCACCACACAGGCAGCGTTACGCCGCTGCACATCGCCCACCAGCGCCGGTTGTGGAATGCCATCCGTAGTGAAATCCCGCCCATATTGCAACAATCTGGCTCCCAGACGTTCAGCCTGAGCCGCAATGACCGCCGGAGGTTCAGGATCACCACACACCACCGGCTTGCCTGCCCGCATGATGCCTGCTTTCTCATAACCGATCGCTTCACGGGTATGCCCCAGCCAGTCCACATGGTCGATACCGATACTGGTGATGATGGCAACATCCGCATCCCACAGGTTACAGGCATCCAGCCGCCCGCCAAGACCGACTTCCAGCACCATGACATCGACATTGTCTTGCAAAAAGCACCAGACGGCTGCCAAAGTACCAAACTCAAAGTAAGTCAGGTCAATGTCATCGCGAGCCTGGTCAATCACTGCAAACGCAGCACAGATGGTTGCGTCAGTCACCGGTTCGCCATTGATGGCAATACGCTCGTTATAACGCAGCAGATGGGGAGAAGTGTAAGTGCCGACCTTGTAGCCTTGTTCTTGCAGGATGCTGGTCAGCATGGTGCTGCTAGAACCCTTGCCGTTGGTTCCCCCTACCGTAATGACAGGAACCGGCAACGTCAGCAACCCCATGCGTCCTGCCACAATGGAGATACGCTCCAACCCCAGCTTGATGGCTGACAGGAACAGGTTTTCCTGCCAGCGCAGCCAGTCATCCAAGGTATTCAAGCGGCTACCGGCTCATCACCCCGCACAGGATGGGGTTTGTGTTGCAGCATGGAAACTAGGTCAGCGATGGTTTCACGCATTTTGTTACGGTGTACAATCATGTCGACCGCACCTTTCTCTTGCAGGAATTCACTGCGCTGGAAACCTTCCGGCAGCTTTTCCCGCACGGTCTGCTCAATGACACGCGGCCCTGCGAAACCAATCAGCGCCTTGGGTTCACCAATATGGATGTCGCCCAACATGGCAAAACTGGCAGAAACCCCACCCATGGTTGGGTCTGTCAGCACGGAAATGAACGGAATGCCCTTATCACTCAGACGGGTCAATACCGCACTGGTTTTGGACATCTGCATCAACGAGAACAGTGCTTCCTGCATCCGCGCACCGCCACTGGCAGCAAAGCAGATATACGGTAGTTTCTGGGTCATGGCAGCTTCCGCGCCACGAACAAAGCGTTCACCAACCACTGACCCCATCGAGCCACCCATGAAACGGAAATCAAACGCAGCCACTACCATTGGTACACCCAGTACCGTACCTTTCATGACAATCAGGGCATCTTTTTCACCGGTTTCTTTCTGTGCAGCCGCCAGACGATCCTTGTAGCGTTTGGTATCCTTGAACTTGAGGATGTCGGTGGGAGCAACATTCGCGGCAATTTCTTCACGCCCTGCCGGGTCAAGGAATACATCGAGGCGACGGCGGGCATGGATGCGCATGTGATAGTCGCATTTCGGGCAAACGTCGCCGTTGCGTTCCAGCTCTGCCCGGTACAGGACTGCCTGACAAGCGGGGCACTGATGCCACAAACCTTCCGGGATGGATTTCTTTTCGGTAGTCGCCGTCTCGGTACGAATGCGTGACGGCAGCAGTTTTTCAAACCAGCTCATTGGTCATTTTACCCCTTAAGCGGCATCCATCGCCTGACGCATGGAAGCCAGCAAGCCACTGATATTGTGCATGATAGCAGCATGGTCAGCGGGTGTCGCTTCGATCTGCTTAATGACGGCACTACCGACCACCACTGCATCTGCCACTTTGGCAACGGCAGCGGCAGATTCCGCATCCTTGATGCCGAAACCGACACCCAACGGCAGGTCAGTGTGTGTGCGGATTTGTGCAATACGTTCGGCTACCACACCCACGTCCAGCGTGCTGGCGCCCGTGACGCCTTTCAGTGAGACGTAATAGATGAAGCCACCACCGGCTTGCGCCACGCTTTTCATGCGCATGGCTGGTGTGGTGGGTGAGAGCAGGAAAATCGGGGCAATGCCGTGTTGCTTGAACAGCGGCAGGACACCCATACCCTCTTCCGGCGGCAAATCAACGGTCAGTGCGCCATCCACCCCGGCTGCCTCGGCAGCTTTGGCGAATGCCTCGTAACCCATGATTTCAATCGGGTTGAGATAGCCCATCAGCACCACCGGGGTGGTCTGATTGGTGGTGCGGAATTCCTTCACCATACCGAGGATGTCGCCTAGGCTGGTTCCATGCACCAGGGCGCGTTCGTGCGCCTGCTGGATGGTCGGGCCATCCGCCATCGGGTCGGAAAATGGCACACCCAGTTCAATGATGTTGGCTCCGGCTTCCACCATACGGTGCATCAGCGGCACAGTAATCGAGGGGTGCGGGTCGCCCGCCGTGATGTAGGGGATCAGCGCGGTCTTGCCCTGCGCTTTCAGGGCGGCGAAACAGGCGGCAATGCGGCTCATAAGGTGATGCCCTCCAGACGCGCGATGGTGTTGATGTCCTTGTCGCCACGCCCGGACAGGTTGACGATGATGATTTGATCCTTGCTCATGGTGGGAGCCAGTTTCATGGCGTAGGCCAACGCATGGCTGCTTTCCAGTGCCGGGATAATGCCTTCCTTGCGGGTCAGCGCATGGAAACCCTGCATCGCTTCCTTGTCAGTCACTGCCACGTAGTTGGCACGACCGATGTCTTTCAGCCAGGCATGTTCCGGGCCAACGCCGGGGTAATCCAGACCGGCGGAAATGGAATGGGTTTCGATGATCTGCCCGTTGCTGTCTTCCATCAGGTAGGTGCGGTTGCCGTGCAAGACGCCCGGTTTGCCTGCACACAAGGGCGCGGCGTGCTTGCCGGTTTCGATGCCGTCACCTGCTGCTTCCACGCCGTAGATTTTCACCGACTCATCTTGCAGGAATGGGTGGAACAGGCCGATGGCGTTGGAACCGCCGCCCACACAAGCAACCAGCGCATCCGGCAAACGACCTTCCAGTTCCTGAATTTGTTGGCGGGCTTCACGCCCGATCACGCTCTGAAAATCACGCACCATGGCGGGGTAAGGATGAGGCCCCGCGACCGTGCCGATGATGTAGAACGTGTCATCAACATTCGTTACCCAGTCGCGCATGGCTTCGTTGAGCGCATCTTTCAGGGTTTTGGAACCGGACGTGACGGGGACGACAGTAGCACCCAGCAATTTCATGCGGAAAACATTGGGGGCTTGGCGTTGCACATCTTCCGCCCCCATGTAGACCACGCATTCGAGGCCGAGGCGGGCGGCGATGGTGGCGGAAGCCACCCCGTGCTGGCCTGCGCCGGTTTCAGCGATAATGCGTTTCTTGCCCATGTATTTGGCGAGCAACGCCTGACCAATGGTGTTGTTGATCTTGTGTGCGCCGGTGTGGTTGAGGTCTTCGCGCTTGAGGTAAATTTTTGCGCCACCCAGTTCGCGTGTCCAGCGTTCCGCCAGATACAGCGGGCTGGGGCGACCGACGTAATATTGCAGGTCACTGTCAAACTCGGCCTGGAATACCGGGTCGTTTTTGAGTTGTTCGTAGGCTTGTTCCAGTTCGTAGATCGGCTCCATCAGCGTTTCCGCGACGAAACGCCCGCCGTAAACACCAAAATGCCCGGCTTTGTCCGGCATGGCGTTCCAGTTGAATTCGCTGAATTTCACTTCACCGCGCTCCTGCGTGTGGGTCGTAAAAACCGGGTACGTTACCATAAGCCGAATCAGCTATCCATATAACAAAAAAGGCGCCCCGCAGGACGCCTTTGCACGATTTCGATGACAAAATCTGCTTATTGGGCAGCAGCAGGAGCTGCTGGAGCAGCTACAGGCGCTTGCTGAGGCTGAACGGCTACCGGCATTTGTGGAGCCATCATTGGAACGCCGTAACCTTCTTTCGCAAAGTTGTTGTAACCATAACCGTTGCCGCTGCCATTGCCGTAACCATAGCCATTGCCAGCGCCGTACCAGTCACCGTTGCCTTTGCCGTTAGCAGCCATGTCGGTATTCATGTCGGTTTTGCCTTTGCCTTTGAAGTTGATGCTGAATTCAACTTCACCGTCAGCAGTGCCTTTGCCACGACCCCAGCCGTTTACATCGCCGTTGCCATTGCCATAGGTGTTGCCGTTAGCAGCGGTAGTACCTGTGCCGTTGCCGTAACCATTGCCGTAACCGGAACCGTTGTCGAAGCCATCAAAGAATTCAGCAGAAGCAGCGCCAGAAAAAGCGATCAGGGCAGCGAAAGCGATAGTTTGCAGTTTCATAAATCTTGTCTCCTAAGCTTGTTGTTTCAAGTATGTTTGAATATGAGACAATATTAATATTAGAATTCTCTAATGTAAAGATTTTTTTGTGGCTGTCAGGAACTTTTTTTACAGGGTCTGTAACGCTTGCCCAATCACCTGATAAGCATGAGCCAGTTCTGCCTCTTCCACACAATACGGAGGCAACAGGTACACCACATTGCCCAATGGCCGCAGTAACAGCCCACGTTCATGGAAAAATGCCTTGAGTTTTGCCCCTATGCCAGAGCTGTAACCCGCATCGCTGGCGACCACATCGAAAGCCGCAATGGTGCCCATCACCCGTACCCGTTGCACTAGTGGATGATCTACCAAGGTTGCCATGCCCTGCCTTTGCCATGTTTCGATCTGCGGCAGTTTTGCCAGGGTTTGCTCATCCTCGAAGACTTGCAAGGAGGCCAGTGCTGCCGCGCAACCGAGTGGGTTGGCGGTAAAGGAATGCCCGTGCACCAATGCCCGGTCAAAAGTTTCGCCCAGAAACGCAGCATAAACCTCTTCACGCACCACGGTGACAGACATAGGCAGAAAACCCGCTGTCAGCCCTTTGGACAGGCAGATCATATCCGGTGTCACTTGTGCCTTGAGACTGGCAAACAGTGCCCCAGTACGCCCGAAGCCCGTCATCACCTCATCGAAAATCAGCAGGATACCCGCCGCACGCAACCGTTTAGCCAGTGCTTGCAGGAATTGCGGGCGACACATGCGCATTCCGGCAGAACCTTGCACCAACGGCTCAATGATTACCGCTGCAATGCTATTGCCATGATCAGCGAGACAGGTTTCCAAACACGTCAGGGCAGCTTGCTCACGGGCTTCTACCCCGGTATCGCCTTCCCAAGTTTCCGGGAATGGCAACAAACCGACCTCAAACAACAAACTGCCGTAGGTATCGAAAAAGTGACTGCCCCTGCCTGCTGACATTGCCCCAACAGTATCGCCGTGGTAGCCACCGGTAAATGCGAGAAAACGGGTACGCTGGCTCTCACCCTGATTACGCCAGTATTGCAGCGCAATTTTTAGTGACACTTCTACAGCGGTGGAACCATCATCGCTGAAAAAGATCCGTGTCAGCCCCTGTGGCAGGCGCTGCACCAGCTCAGTAGCAAGCTGCACGGCAGGCTGATGAGTGAATCCGGCGAAAATGACCTGTTCCAGCGTCTGCGCCTGTCTGGCAATGGCGGCGGCAATGGTTGGGTGGGCATGACCGTGAATATTCACCCACCAGGAGGAAATCAGATCGAGGAATTCCCGCCCGTCTGCTGCCTGCAAACGCATACCGCTAGCAGCGACGATTTCGATGGGATCAGGTGCTGTTTGCTCCTGAGTGAAAGGATGCCAGACATGGCGGCGATCAAAAATTAACGTATCAGACACATCTTGTTCCGGTAACAAATCTTGCTGGTTCCGAAAATTATGGTCTAGAATCCTCTCCGTGTCAGTTTTACCGAGTAGTGAACGTAGTTTATCCATGAGAATAAAGAAACTTATCCAGCGGTTTGGTGTGTTAGCCGCCTTGTTGAGCATGTCAGCCAACGCCTTTGCAGGTTCCTGCGATCAGCAACACGTGAACGTGTTACGCCAGAAAGCCAGTGTCTACAATGATGTCATCACCGATGCCGCTATCAAGTACCGCATCAACCCCGCCCTGATCACCGCCATCATCACCGCCGAAAGCTGTTTCCAGAATGAAGCCCGTTCCCACAAGGGTGCTGGTGGCCTGATGCAACTGATCCCGGCAACAGCCAAACGTTTCGGAGTTAGTGACCGTTTCGATCCGGCAGAAAATATTGAGGGTGGAACCCGCTACCTGCGCTGGTTGCTCAACCGTTACGGTGGCAGCATTCCCCATGCCGTAGCCGCCTATAACGCAGGTGAAGGGCGTGTTGACGAATACGGTGTTCATGTCCCCTTCGAGGAAACCGCCACCTATAGCCGCCGCGTCCTGAATGCTTACAGCAAGCTGGCCAGCAGCGGGCGCACCCGCACAGCAAAACCACAGGCGGTAGCAAAAGCAAAGACGCAGCCTCAGGTCAGGGTTATACATGCCTCCTACCGCAACCAGGCTCCCTCCGCGACCAAAACCCCGGAGCATTGGCCGTGGGATAATTATTGATGGGCGGCAGCCTCTTTTTCACATTGCTTGAATTGCTTGCGGCTCTGTTCATCGTTGTGATCGGGGTCGCCATCCTACTGGGTATCGGCGTTTACCTGCACGATACCCGCCAGACCAAAAGTGCCATTTTGCGCAATTATCCGGTCATTGGGCATTTTCGCTACTGGCTGGAACATCTGGGCGAGTTTCTGCGCCAGTACTTCTTTGCGATGGATCGGGAGGAAATGCCCTTCAACCGTGCCCAACGCTCGTGGGTCTACCGAGCGGCGAAAAACATTGATACTACGGTTGCGTTCGGCTCAACCATCAACCTCAACGCACCGGGGACGACCATTTTCGTCAACTGCGCTTACCCGGTGCTGGATAGCGATACCGCCCCCACCCAGCCGCGCCGTGTCGGCCCCTATTGCCGCGAACCGTATGATGCCCCCGCGTTTTTCAACATTTCTGCGATGAGTTACGGTGCGCTATCCAATCCTGCCATCCGCGCCCTGTCGCGTGGTGCCAAACAGGCGGGCTGCTGGTTGAATACCGGCGAAGGCGGTCTTGCCCCTGCCCATCTGGAGGGCGGTTGTGATGTCGTTTTCCAGATCGGTACAGCGAAATACGGGGTACGCGATCTGGAAGGCAACCTTAGCGATGCCAAACTGCGTGAAGTGGCTGCCATTCCGCAAGTGAAAATGTTTGAGCTGAAACTCAGTCAGGGTGCAAAACCCGGCAAGGGTGGCATCCTGCCTGCGGAAAAAGTCACGGAAGAAATCGCCCTGATTCGCGGCATTCCAGCACATCAAGCCTCCATCAGCCCCAACCGTCACCCGGAAATCAGTGACGAACAAGATTTGCTGGACATGCTGAACCGTATCCGCGAGGTGACAGGCAAGCCTGTGGGCTTCAAGGCCGTGGTTGGCGGCTACCGCTGGCTGGAAAAACTGTGCCATGAAATCAACCGGCGCGGCATGGAAAGCGCCCCCGATTTCATCACCCTCGACAGTGGCGATGGTGGCACAGGTGCTGCCCCAATGAGTCTGCTGGATTATGTGGGGTTGCCGATCCAGGAATCCCTGCCGAACGTGGTCGACATGCTCTACAAGTTTGGCCTGCGTGAACGTATTCGCATTATTGCCGCTGGCAAATTGCTAAATCCCTCACAAGTGGCGTGGGCACTGTGCGCCGGGGCTGATTTCGTCAACAGCGGGCGTGGTTTCATGTTTGCGCTGGGTTGCATTCAGGCCATGCAGTGCAACAAGAATACCTGCCCAACCGGCATTACCACCCATAATCCACGCCTGCAAAAAGGTTTGGTGGTAGAAGACAAGGCCACCCGCGTTGCCAGTTACCACCAGAATCTGGTGCATGAAGTGGAAACCATTGCGCATTCTTGTGGGGTACACGAGCCTCGTGAATTGCGCCGCCAGCACTGCCGCATCGTGCAGCCGGACGGCAAAATACTGCCGCTGGATCAGCTTTACCCCTACCCCAAACGCAGCGAAAAACCAGCGGAAGAAACAGGCTAAAACGTGTTGCCCCGTTCACGCAACCAGCCAGTCATGCTAAAGCGCTCACGCCGTGCAGGCATGACTTCGTGCCAAAAGCGTGCACTGCGGAACAGCACCAGCGTGCCTGCATGAGGAAAAATGTCGATGTATTCGCCGCCATCTGAGCCATCGGTGTAAAAGCGCAATTGCCCGCAATCACTTTCGCGCCAATCCTCATTCAGGTACAGCACTGCTGTGACTAGGCGGGCGCTGGTTCCCCGAAAATTGTCCAAATGACGTTTGTAGAAAGCACCTGGCGGGTACACCGCAAAATGCGCTTCAAACTCAAATAAGCCCAGATACAGCAAACGGTTGAGATTTTGGCGCAGGTCTTCGATGAAATGCTGGTAATCCGCCAATGCACCGGATGCTGCCCGCTCCAGCCATTGCACCTGATCCGTGCGGATGGATTCGTTGACATTCAGTTCCTGCCCACGCCCGATACCAGCAGCATGGAATTCACCTGCATCCCATTGTGCCTGTGCCTGCTTCCGCAATTCACGCACCTGATCCAGCGGCAACAACGCTGGCAACACTACCCAGCCCTGATCAGCCAATGCATCGGCAACAGCCTCCACATCAACCCGATCCAGTAACGTTTCCACCCCTGTTGTCATGTTCATTGTTTTAGCCCCAGTCCACGTGCCAGTCGCGTTTGCCGTTGCCGCACGCCCATACCTTGCCGTGCATTCCAGTGACGCAAGAGCGCAATCCGGTCAACTGCCATCAAACCTGCCGCCCGCGCATGTGCCAGCGGCGCAAAATCATTGGAAAATACCCGCACCAGCGTATCGGTGTAGCGCACTACGGACTGGTGATCCGGTTCGCGCAAACGCTGATAACGTGCCAGCAAGTCTGCCGCACCGGGGTCACTGTTCGCCAATACCGTTTCTGCTAACAAATCAGCCAGTTGCGCCACATCCCGCAGCCCCAGGTTCAACCCCTGCCCTGTCACCGGATGCAATGCGTGGGAAGCATTACCAATCACCACCGCACGCCCTGCCACTTCCTTGACGGCTTTCTGCAACACCAGCGGATAGGCAGCACGTTGCCCCACTTTGGTGAAAGCACCTTGCCGATAACCGAATTCCAACTGCAATTTGCGCAGAAAGTCGGCATCATCAAGTTGCAAGGTATTGGCTACCTCGTCATCCCGATGTGTCCACACCAGTGAATAGCGCCCTTCAGTCAGTGGCAACAAAGCCAACGGGCCGTTGGCAGTGAAACGTTCGTAAGCCGTATTGCGGTGCGGTTCCGAGGTGGTGACATTGGCAATCAGGGCAGTCTGGTGGTATTCGCTGCGGATGCTGTCAATGCCGAGCGCTTCACGCACACTGGAATCGCGCCCGTCGGATACCACCAGCAAGCGGGTTTGCAGGGTATCCACCACACCATTGCGCTCGATTTGAACCTGCACACTATCAGCAGACTGTTCCACCCCGTACACCTTTGCCGGAACAAGCAAGGCAATCTCGCCGGTAGCCAATTCATCGTATAGCAGCTTGCCCAGTACCCGGCTTTCCACCACATAACCCAGTGCAGGCACATTTTCTTCCGTGGCCTCCATGCGGGCAGCACCGAAATGCCCCCGGTCGGAAACGTGGATATGCTGGATGCTTTCCACCCCGGAACGCAATTTGCCCCAGATGCCCATGCCTTGATAGATACGGCTGGAACCATACGACAACGCAATGGAACGGTCATCGTAACTGGGCTGTTCCGCCACGCCGAAGTTGTAGGCTTCGATCAGGCCGACTTTCAGTTTCAAGGGTTTGAGGGCTACGGCGAGGCTTGCGCCTACCATGCCGCCACCGACGATCAGGACATCAAACATGGGATTTCCCCTGCTTAGGGCGTTGAATATATTTATCATATTTTGGTGGCTATCGACAGATAACTTCTGTCGATAAGTTTTATGACTGGCACGACCAGCTTCCCGACAGTGCGCCGACCACTTGTCCGCTCAGAGTCCGTCCCGTATTTGCATCTCTTCACGGATGACTTTGCGTAGCAGGCTTTCCAACGCCGATTCACCTTGATGTAAGTAATGGCGCAAAACCTGATTGATGGCGGTCTGATAACCAATGCCTTGCTCTTCTGCCTGTGAGCGGAAAGCCGCCAAGACATCATCATCCACGTACATGGTGATGCGGGTTTTGCCGCCTTGTGCCTGTAACTTTGCCAAGTGGGGAACTTCACTTGCCGGTTTGGACTGGCTGAAGTCGTATTCGTTACGCATAAAGTGCTGCCTCGCGTGCGGTGGCTTTATCAGGGTCGGGAATTACCCTCGCCAACGGGTCATGCAGGCTTTCAACCGCTTCCTCAAAACTGACTTTGTGCTTTTTCAGGTTGGAAGCGGCTTTGCGTGGGTCGTATTCGATTCTCATCGGTTAATCATACATACAATATGCAGACATTAGAACAGCTTCGCACACCAAAGAAAAAGCCGGAATACGCCCCCGGCACATCATGCATCAGGAAGTGAATCACTTCACCGCCTGTTACATTCACTACACGCGATGCCCCAATGTGTTCAAATGTGTTATCCGACCGCTGCAAGATAAGATCAAACGACCTCTACTAAAAATGCTCCCGCTTCCAGTTCGCGCTTGATGGCAGTCCAGTGTTTCTTGAAAATTTCCAGCAGTTTTTGTTTGGAGCAATTACCAACACGTACCCAGACGATTTTGGGGTAATGCTTACTGACAGAGGCGCGAAACTGGAAGTCGTCATCTTTGGTGATAATGACCCAATCATTTTCGAGTGCGAAAGACCAAATCTCACTATCAACCGCTTCCAACAAGCCAGCATCCAGCACATGAATAGCGTCTTCGCCCAAACTTGCCAAAAACCGCGCCAGCGCGGGTGGCAACTGGGCATCAACAATGAAGCGCATTAGGCTGCCAACAACACGGGGTGGTCAAACTGACGGGCAGCATACATCAATACGGCGCGGATGTCGGCACGTTCCAGATAGGGGTAGTCTTCGAGGATTTCGGTCGTTTCCATCCCTTCCGCCAACATCCCTAATATATCTTGCACACGGATACGCATCCCTCTGACACAAGGACGACCGCCACACTTGTCAGCGTCTACTGTGATACGGCTCAACAAATTCTCCACTGCCATGTATCCACCTGCTTGATTAATCGAAGGCAATACTGCCCAGCTTCCTGGGTGTAGTATACAAGAAAAGGGAAAAGCCGGAATACGCCCTAATGCCAGTCAGTTAACCTG
>DILV01000038.1 GCA_002425225.1 Thiothrix sp. UBA5583 | reverse complement strand
CGGGCAAGGCGTTGGGCTAGCTGTGTTCGCTTGGCTGACATGTCGGGACTCGTTTTAATGGGGATAGTTAACAGATATTAAACTGTGCATCACTTCCGGTCACACCCACGCCTGAAAACAAAGTTGTACTGTTTGGATGCTGGGGTGTATAATCGCCGCCTTTTTAGCAACCCTTAATCTGGAGCTTTGGCGAATGTCTCTGAGTGCAGAAGATAAGGCTGGTGTTGTCGCGCAATACCGCCAATCAGATACAGATACCGGGTCCCCGGAAGTGCAGGTTGCGCTGCTGACAGCGCGAATCAAGCATCTGACGGACCATTTTGCAGCACACAAACATGACCACCACTCACGTCGTGGCATGTTGGCGATGGTAAACCAGCGCCGTAAACTGCTGGACTACCTCAAGCGCAAGGATCTGAACCGTTATCAGGCTCTGATCAGTAGCCTTGGCCTGCGCCGCTAATCACGGTGCAAGCAACACAAGACACCGCCTTTGTGCGGTGTTTTGTTATCTGCCTTTAAATTTTGTAAAGTAATCCGTCACGCAGGAAGGTTGTTGACAAGGGCTTTCCTACACCGCCTGCTACCTGAAGCCTTTCTCAACAGCCTGCCCGTGACATTTCCACTGTAAATAATTCCTCAAAGGAAAACTGACGTAATGGCTAAAATTACCAAAACCTTCCAATACGGTAACAATACCGTCACCCTCGAAACTGGCGAAATTGCCAAGCAGGCCACCGCAGCGGTCATGGTCAACATGGACGATACTTGTGTGCTGGTATCTGTCGTGGGGCAGAAAACCACTGACGCAGCCCGTGACTTCTTCCCGATGACGGTTGATTATCAGGAAAAATTCTACGCAGCAGGCCGTATTCCTGGCGGTTTCTTCAAGCGCGAAACCCGTGCGACTGAAGAAGAAACCCTGGTGGCTCGTCTGATTGACCGTCCGCTGCGCCCGCTGTTCCCGGAAGGCTTCACCAACGAAGTGCAACTGATTGCGATGGTGGTTTCCATGAACCCGGCAGTCAGCGCTGACATTCCTGCCATGATTGGTGCTTCTGCGGCGATGGCGCTGTCCGGGATGCCGTTCCAAGGGCCGATTGGTGCTGCCCGTGTTGGCTATCGTGACGGTACATATTTGCTGAACCCTTCCAAAGAAGACATCAAGTCTTCCGCGCTGGATCTGGTCATTGCCGGTACAGACGCGGCGGTGCTGATGGTTGAATCCGAAGCGCAGGAATTGAGCGAAGAGGTGATGCTGGGTGCGGTCATGTTCGGTCATGAGCAGATGCAGGCGGTCATCAATGCCATCAACGAAATGACCAAGGAAGCCGGTACAGTCGCTTGGGACTGGAAAGCGCCAGAACCCAACAAGGCATTGCAGGATGCAATGGCAGCAGCCTGTGAAGCGCCACTGACGGAAGCCTTCCAGATTGCTGACAAGCAGCAACGTTACGGGCGTATCGACGAAGTGTTGAGTGCAGCAGTTGAAAAACTGGCCGCCAAAGAAGGTGAAGAAGGTTTCACCGCTGACCAGATCAAGGGTGAATTCAAAAACGTTGAGAAGAAAATCGTGCGCGGCAGCATCCTCGACGGCAAACCGCGTATTGACGGTCGTGACCTGCAAACGGTACGCCCGATCAGCGTGCGTCTGGGCGTATTGCCCCGCGCCCACGGTTCCGCACTGTTTACCCGTGGCGAAACTCAGGCACTGGTTGTCACCACGTTGGGCACTGAGCGTGATGCACAGGTGATCGACGCGATTACCGGCGAATACAAGGACAACTTCCTGTTCAACTACAACTTCCCGCCATACTCCGTGGGTGAAACAGGTCGTTTCGGTGCACCCAAACGGCGTGAAATTGGTCATGGTCGTCTGGCAAAACGCGGTGTGAAAGCGATGGTTCCACATACCGACGATTTCCCTTACACCATTCGTTGCGTATCCGAAATCACCGAATCCAATGGCTCCAGCTCAATGGCAAGCGTGTGCGGCAGCTCACTGGCAATGATGGATGCGGGCGTTCCGCTGAAAGCACCAGTTGCCGGTATCGCCATGGGTTTGATCAAGGAAGGTGAACGTTTCGCGGTGTTGTCCGACATTCTGGGTGACGAAGATCACCTCGGCGATATGGATTTCAAGGTGGCTGGTTCCTCCGAAGGTATTACCGCCCTGCAAATGGACATCAAGATCACTGGCATCACTCGGGAAATCATGCAGCAGGCACTGACCCAGGCCAAAGCCGGTCGTCTGCATATCCTCAGTGAAATGGCGAAAGGCATCGAAGCACCGCGTGATGAAATCTCCCAGTATGCACCGCGCTACGTCACCATGAAGATCAACCCGGAAAAAATCCGTGAAGTTATCGGCAAGGGCGGCGAAACCATCCGTGGCATTACCGAAAAGACCGGTTGTAGTATCGACATCAACGACGAAGGTTTCATCAAGATTGCGGCGGTTGACGCCAAAGCTGCTTATGAAGCGCGTTCCATCATCGAATCCATCACGGCCGAGGTGGAACTGAACAAGGTTTATAACGGCAAGGTTGCCCGTTTGATGGACTTTGGTGCATTTGTTACCATTCTGCCAGGCAAAGATGGTCTGTTGCACATTTCCCAGATCAGCAATGATCGGGTCGAAAATGTGGCAGATCACCTGAATGTGGGCGATAGCGTGCGCGTCAAGGTTATCGAGATCGACCGTCAGGGTCGCCTACGTTTGAGTGCGAAGGCCATCACTGAAGGCGAGTAATTGCCTCCTCTATTGTGACGGATCAGCAAAAGGCTCCTGAATGGAGCCTTTTGTTTGATGGCTTTCAGTCGATTTGCAAGGCTTTGGTCAGTGCTTCACGGATAGTGGCTTGCCGGGCTTCATCGGTAATGCTGTTGCCGTCGCGGGTGGTGATGTAGAAAATATCCTGTGCCTGTTCGCCCAACGTATTGATGCGGGCGTTGTGGACGCGGATTCCCAGCCTATCCATCGCTTCCCCGAGTCGGGACAACAGACCAGGCATGTCACCGGCATTAATTTCCATCAGGGTTAAGCCTTTTTCAGGTTGCTGGCTGAAATAAATGCGGGTTGGTACGTCAAAGTTACGCAAAATGCGCGGTTTGCGGTGAGTCGGGCGTTGCGGTTTTTCGCGTGCCAGATTTTCCTGTAAGGTGTCAACAATGTGTTGCTGGTCAATATCACTGATGATGAGCTGGTTATCCGGCCCCAGGATGTGCAGCGTATACAGGTCGAAACCGTCGGTAGTGGACACAATCCGTGCCTGTACCACATTCAGGTTGAGCTGTTCCATTGAGGACAGTACGCGGGTAAACAGGTCATCCCGGTCACGGGTATAAACGAGCAGCACATTGCTGCTGCCGGATAATGTCCTGCGTACATGCACCAGCGCAGTTTGATGACGGGGAATATTCAGGATATGGCGGGTATGCCATAAGACGGATTCCACCGAGTGTTGCAGGTGATAATCTGCCCCGAACTTGTCCCACAGACTGCGGCATTCCTCTTCGGTAAAACCTTCCTTGGCAAGTTGTTCCAAAGCTGCGTTGCGCTTTTCATCGGTCAGCAGGGTGCTTTCATGCGAAATGGGGGCACGGTTGCGCAACAGTCTGCGGGTAGCGTGGTACAGGTCGTGTAACAGGGTCTGTTTCCAGCTATTCCACAATTTGGGGTTTGTGCCCCGGATGTCGGCAATAGTCAACAGGAATAGGCAATCCAGACGGCTTTGGGAAACCACTTTCGAGGCGAATTCGTGTACGACTTGCGGGTCACTGATGTCCTTGCGCTGGGCGGTCATGCTCATCAGCAGGTGATGGCGTACCAGCCAGCTTACCAATGAGGCATCATGCAGGTTGAGGCCGTGTTCACGGCAGAAATTGTAGGCATCATCCGCACCGAGTACAGAATGGTCTCCCTGTCGCCCCTTGGCAATGTCATGGAATAGCCCAGCCAGATACAGCAATTCAGGATTGCGCAGGGTCTTGAACACTTCTGCACAGAACGGCAGTTCCTGTGCGCCCACGGCAGTGCTGTAGTGGCGCAGGTTGCGCACCACAAACAGGGTGTGCTCGTCCACGGTATACATGTGGA
Organism: Thiothrix sp. UBA5583; assembly: GCA_002425225.1. Classification (GTDB taxonomy): domain Bacteria; phylum Pseudomonadota; class Gammaproteobacteria; order Thiotrichales; family Thiotrichaceae; genus Thiothrix; species Thiothrix moscowensis. The sequence continues at coordinate 125,899 of DILV01000038.1, read as the reverse complement.
ACAGGTCATACTGCATCCGCCCCACGATATTGGCAAAAGCCGGAATGTAGGCTGCCAGAATCCCGTAACGGTTCATCAGGCGCATGACGAAGGTGATGCCCTTGGGCTGGCGCAGGATCTGGATGAACAGTTGCCGGTGGCGTGCCTGCTGGCGGAAGCTGGAATCAATCCGGTGCAGGTTGTTGCGGATCATGCGGATGGTATCGGGCGTCAACCCCGTAACACCCTGGGTAATCTGTAACAGCAGGAAGATTTCCAGCAAAGCCGTCGGGTACAGGACAAACACGTCGGGGGAGGCAATGGAAATCAGGTTGCCACGCCGCTGATACCATTCGCCCAGCATTTCCGGTGGCGGTGGGTGCAGGGTAAGGATGCGTTCGCGCAGGATGCCCAGCAGCATGTCGCTGAGGCGTTCCAGTTCGGTAATGACCCGATAATACTGCTGCATGAAGCCTTCCACCGCCGCATTGTTGGTGTCATCGGTGAAGCCGAACATGTGGGCAAGGCTGCGCTGGTAATCGAACAGCAGGCGGTCTTCCTTGCGCTTGGCAAGTTCATGCAGGGCAAAACGGATGCGCCACAGGAACTGGCGTCCATCCCGCAGGGTTTCGTATTCTTCGTATTCCAGCAGGCGTTTCTCATACAGTTCCTGCAAGGAAAATGTACCGTATTCGCGTTGTGTTACCCAGCCGATGGTCTGGATGTCACGCAAGCCGCCGCGCCCTTCCTTGAGGTTGGGTTCTACCCGGTGAGAGGTGTCGCCGAATTTGCGGTGGCGTTTGTTTTGCTCTTCCAGTTTGGCGATGAAAAATTCGCGGCTGTTCCACATGCATTCCGGGGTAATGCCTTCCCGCAGGCGCAGGAACAGGCTTTCGCTGCCATCCAGATAACGGGCTTCAATCAGGTTGGTGATGACCGTTAGATCCTGCCGGGCTGTTTCCAGGCATTCATCCAGTGTGCGCACGCTGTGCCCGACATCCAGGCCAATATCCCATAACAGGGTGATGAAACCTGACAGGCGTTCCTGACATTCCTCCGAGGGTGGTTTGGTCAGCAGGATCATCAGGTCGATGTCTGAGGCCGGATGCAATTCACGTCTGCCATAGCCACCAACCGCGACCAGCGTGGCGTGTTGTTGGCGGGCAATGCCTTGCGTGTTCCACAAAAGCTGGAGCAGGGCGTCAATAAAGTCGGCATGATCGTTGAGTAGTTGACGTACATCTTCTCCGGCAGCAAAACGTTCGCCCAACAGCTTGCGGGCATCACGCACCGCTTGGGCGTAATCTGCCGTTTTCAGGTCGCCTTGCATGTGTAAGCGTACATGGATGTCCAGCAGGGGATTACCTTGGGTCATAAACGCTCCTGCCAACCTGCCTCTTCCTGCCGCAGGGTGAGGATTTCAAAGCCATCCTGCGTGACCAGCACAGTGTGTTCCCACTGGGCAGAGAGCTTGTGATCCTTGGTGACGGCAGTCCACTGGTCAGGCAGGATTTTCAGGTGGCGTTTTCCCTGGTTGATCATGGGTTCAATGGTGAAGATCATGCCGGGTTGCATGACGATTTTGTCGCTGTCCTTGTGGTAGTAATGCAGGATTTGCGGGGCTTCATGAAAGCGGCTACCGATACCGTGACCACAGAATTCTTCCACTACCGAGTAATGGTTGGCATGGGCATGTTTCTGGATGGCGCGACCAATATCTCCCATGCTGGCACCGGGGCGCACCTGTTTGATGCCAAGGTACATGCACTGCTGGGTGATTTCGCTCAGGCGTTTGCCTGCAATCGGTGGTTCACCGATAAAAAACATTTTACTGGTGTCGCCGTGATAGCCATCCTTGATGACCGTGATGTCAATGTTAAGGACATCGCCCTTTTTCAGGATTTTGTCGCTGGGGATGCCATGACAGATCACGTGGTTGACGGAAGTGCAGATGGATTTGGGGAAGGGCGGTGTGCCATAACCCAGTGGGGCAGGGATGGCCTGTTGCACATTGACAATATAATCATGGCAAATCCGGTCAAGCTGGGCGGTACTGATACCGGGTTTGACATGCTCTGCAATCATTTCCAGGACTTCGGCAGCCAGTTTGCCTGCGACCCGCATTTTAGCGATTTCATCCGCTGTTTTGATTTTTATTGTTTGGTCTTTGTCTGTCTTTGCCATTCGCTGCTTCTTCCTGGTAGCACTCAAAAGCGTTTCATGGTATAAAGCGCCCGCGATTTCCGCAAATAGTTTTTAAATCCACACATGTATCGGCACATCACGCAGGGTGCTTCGCTGCAAAAACAGCAAGTTGCGTTGGTGGGATACATGGAGGCATAACCCGATACAGGAGATTACAATGCCTAAAGTTACCATGCGTCAAATGCTGGAAGCCGGTGTTCACTTCGGACACCAGACCCGTTACTGGAACCCTAAAATGGCTCCGTACATTTTCGGTGAGCGCAACAAAATCCACATTATCAACCTTGAGCAAACCCTGCCGATGTTCAACGATGCGATGAACTTCGTTGGCAAGCTGGCTGCAAAAGGTGGCAAGGTGCTGTTTGTCGGCACCAAGCGTTCTGCGCGTGATGCCGTGCGTGAAGCAGCACTGGCCTGCAAAATGCCTTACGTTAACCACCGCTGGTTGGGTGGTATGTTGACCAACTTCAAAACTGTCAAGCAATCCATCCGTCGCCTGAAGGATCTGGAAAAAATGGCTGAAGATGGCACTTTCCAGAAGCTGGGCAAGAAAGAAGTCCTGATGCTGACGCGCGAAGCTGAAAAGCTGGAGCGTAGCCTGGGTGGTATCAAGGACATGAAAGGTCTGCCGGATGCCATTTTCGTTATCGACGTGGGTTACGAAAAAATCGCAGTGCAGGAAGCCAACAAACTGGGTATTCCGGTCATCGGCGTCGTTGATACCAACAACTCTCAGCAGGGTGTTGACTACATCGTTCCAGGCAACGATGACGCTATCCGCGCCATCCAGTTGTATGTTGCGGCGGCTTCTGACGCTGTAAACGAAGGTCACATCAGCGCAGCGGTTGCACCGCAGCAGGATGCTGTTGCCCAGGCTGGGGCAGATGAAACTGCTGATGCTGGTCAGGAAGCAGGCGACGTACAAGCCTGATTTTAAAATCAAGGAGTTATTCTGATGGCAATTACTGCTGGAATGGTTAAAGAACTGCGCGAACGTACTGGCGCAGGCATGATGGAATGCAAAAAGGCTCTGACCGAAACCAATGGTGACATGGAAGCGGCTATCGACCTGATGCGCAAATCCGGTGCTGCTAAAGCTGACAAAAAAGCAAGCCGTGTTGCGGCTGAAGGCCGGATGATCATTGCCGTCTCTGCGGATGGCAAGCAAGCAGCGATGGTTGAAGTCAACAGCGAAACCGACTTCGTGGCCAACGATGCCAACTTTGTTGCCTTTGCTGAAGCAGTGGGCGCAACAGCGCTGGCAAACAAGCCTGCTGACGTTGCAGCGCTGGCTGCGCTGGCAATGGCCGACGGTCAAACCGTTGAAGAAGGTCGTACTGCGCTGATTGCTAAAATCGGTGAAAACATCCAGGTACGCCGTCTGCAATTGGTGGATGCTGGTGCAGGCCAGATTGCCACTTACCAGCACGGTTCCAAAATCGGCGTGGTCGTGTGCATCGAAGGTGGCGACGCTGAAGTTGGCAAACACGTGGCAATGCACATCGCGGCGACTAGCCCAGTTTGCGTTGATGAATCCGGTGTACCGGCTGAAATTGTTGACCGTGAGCGTGAAATCCAGATCGACATCGCTATGCAAAGCGGCAAGCCACGCGATATTGCCGAGAAAATGGTTGCTGGTCGCATGAAGAAGTTCCTGAGCGAAATTACGCTGGTTGGTCAACAGTTCGTCATGAACCCTGATCAGACTGTAGGTGACTTGCTGGCTTCCAAAGGTGCCAAGATTAGTCAGTTTGCACGTCTGGCTGTCGGTGAAGGCATCGAAAAGAAACAGGAAAACTTTGCTGACGAAGTAGCTGCACAAGCTGCTGCTGCGGGCAAGTAATCCATCTCCGGTGTGCCAACACCGGGATCAGAAAGGGGCACTGGTTGCCCCTTTTTGTTTGCCTGCAAATTCCTTTCTCGCTCTGGCTGGTCAGTCTTGCAGACAGGCTAGCAGACTGAGTGTAATCCGTGCTGTTGCCCCCCATAACATTTCATTGTCATATTCCTGGAAGTAAACCACGGGAACAGGTTCCTTTATATCTGCCAGATGCCGGTAGCGAATTTCGTGGTGTTCGGGTTGTGCCAGCCATTGCAGGGGAATAGTGAAGGCGCGTGCCACTTCCAGCGGGTTGGGGATGATGCTGTAAGGCCAGGGCACAATGCCAACGACTGGGGCAATACGGAAACGGCTGACGCTGTGATGCGGGCTGAGTTGCCCAAGAATTTGTACGTCTTGAGGCATGATGCCAACTTCTTCATGGGCTTCCCGCAAGGCGGTTGCGGTTAGGTCACGGTCTTGTGGGTCACGTTTGCCGCCTGCGAAAGCGACTTGCCCACTATGGTAGTCGTGTTCTGATGCAGGGCGGCGGATAAACAGCAAATGCCATGTTTCCGCTATCCGCACAAAAGGAACCAATACGCCCGCTTCCCGGCAAGCATTCAATGCCACATCATGGGTAGGAAGCCCCACTTTTTGTAGCCGCTGGCTGATTTCGGCTGCTGTGAGTCGATCAAGATTATGCATTATCCAGCCCTTTCCAACTGTGATAACAAACACTTTACTACAAGGCGAAGGGTTCCGTCAGGAAAAACAGGCCGGGTATACCGCCTTGCCTACAGTCTTCTTTGTGTTTTGCCTATATATGAACCAGCAGATTTCACGAAGTTTTGCTATGAATAGAGGATGTGTCCGCAGGTTTGCTGATCCCTTGGATGCATTCCCTCCTTTTTTATCTGGCTGTTTGGGTTGCTGTATGGTTAAGGCTGAAACGATGGATTTTGCTCCGTGGCAACAGTTGCTGTTCTGGATGGGCTGGCTGATGCTGTTTATTCCCGCCTATTTCATTGCTCATGGTTTTTCGTTGGTAGGTTCACTGGTGTGGAGTGGCTATTCGGCGGATACGGTGGATCTGGTACTGGTTCTGATCATGGGAACGGCACTGATTGAAATCTTGCTGGTGGCAATCCATACCTTCACCCGCTTTTATTACCGTGAGTGCTCGTTCAAGCGCTTGCTGTCATGGCTGATGTTCGGGATTGCGGTCATCCCGCTGGCAGCCACGCTGGGCTGCCTGTATTCGTATGCAACGCTTGCGCTGGGTGTTCTGTAAAGGTCAGCCGGGTTCTTCCTGCATGGAGAGGATGGTTGTCATCGCCGCCAGACCTTCCTTGATGTCATCGCACTGCGAACGCAATATTTCCGGGACGAGACCGATTTCGATGAAGTAGCCGATGCGCTTGTCGTTGTCGTCCATGTGTTCAATGCGCCATACGCCGGAATAGCTGCTTTCACGGATACGGGTGTGACCCAATACGTTGAGGGTCAGGTCAATTTCACCTTCACCGAGAAACTCCTCCAGTTCAGCCAGTTCCTGGGCAGAGAAAGGTAGGCTGTGCAGGTCGATGATGTTCTGTGTGCCGTGCTCTACCAGTTCAGCCAGTGCATGGCGGATTTCATGCATGACAGGTAGCAGGTTCCGGGTGCGGGTGGTTTCGGTCTGGATGGGGATGTCGTTCAGACTCATCGGGTAATCTCCAGTTTGGGTTTGGAACGCGGGTAACAAGGCGGGTATTCTGCTACTTCCCATTTCAGTAACAGGTTGGCAGCTAACCGACCCGCCAGTGGCAAATTGTTTTTGACGGCACGGGTAAGGGTTTCTCCCCATGCAAACCTGTGGTATTGCATACCAATCAGGGCACGGTGTTTGGGCAAATGCCCCGAAAGACGGGCAATGTCCATCAAGTCTAGCAGGCCAACCTCATGGGCACTGCGCTTGGCAGTACCGAGAAACTTGTCCATCGCTTCATTTTCGTAGCAGCATAGCGTACCGGGGCGGGCGTGTAATTCCACCGCATCCAGCACCAGCAAGTGCTCATGGCTTTCGATTTCACCCGCGAGGGTAAAACTCAATGTACCACCATCCAGATAGGTCACATCAGGGAATACAGGGAAATGTTTTTCCATGAACTTTAGCAAGTGAATGCCGATGCCTTCATCTTGCAGGAGTATATTGCCAATACCTAACACCAACATGTCTGTCACTTATCAGTTTCATTATAATGTTGCCCATTGTGTCTGGTTTTGAGGCTGGCAGCTTGATATGGGTCAAATCAGCATGGCATGGCGGGCATGACCTCGGCAAATCTTGACATAAAGGGGTAAAAGTGTGCCGAACCTATAATTCACGCACGACCCGAAACCCAAGGTTGGTATCCATTTCATCCAGATAACGTTTTTTACGGGCAGCACTACGCGCTAGCGTTGCCGGGTCAAACCATGACCCACCTTTGGTGACATACCAGTAGGGGTCATCGCCGCGTGATGGGCTTCCATCCCGGTTGGCACCGAAATGGGAACGGCTCCAGTGGCTGCTGGTAAATTCCCATACATTGCCATGCATGTCGTGTAATCCCCAGGCATTGGCAGCGCGTATTCCGGCTTCGCTGGCTTTGACGGAAGGGAGGCAGCGCGGCAGATACCAGCGGCGTTTTTCGTGGTTTTCCTTGTAGGGGAACAGCGGGTTGAAATGAACTTCCTTGCAGCTTGCATCATTGCCGCAGTGGAACGGTGTCGTTGTGCCAGCACGGGCGGCGTATTCCCATTCGGCTTCGGTGGGCAGGCGATAAGTATGCCCGGTCTGTGCACTTAGCCAGCCCAGATAGAGGCGGATGTCTTCTATGCGGATGTTGATGACGGGGTAGCGCTCGCTATGCCAGATCAGTTCCGGGCGCAAAAACCATTCGGTATCCTGGCGAAACTGTTCAAATTCCTCTGCCAGCACTGGATAGACACCGATGGCAAATGGTTGGCGGATAATGGTCAGATGACGAGGGGCTTCCATCGCCTGATGCCCGTATTCGTCCGGGGTAGAACCCATTTCAAAGCGACCGGGGGGAATAATGGCGAGTTTGATGGCGTTTGCCCCGGATTTCAGTTTGTCCTGAAAAAAAGGCGTCATGCCGTAAGCCTGCGCAGTTTCTTGCTGAAGATGGCGAATTTGTGCTTGATCAAGCTCGTCAACAAAGTTCAGACGTGTTTCGGGGATTGGTAGTTCGTTGGCTGTCATCTCTATAAGTGCATGATGATAAACTGACGGGTTCATTATCATGAAATAAGTGGGGATGACAACACATAAACAGTGAATTTGGGCTATATTTACCGAGAGGGTTCGGACATGTGGTCAGTAAAAGGGGATAAGACATGAATAGAAAAGAGTTGGCTTCAAGGGGAAAAGAGCAGTACCGGCGCAAACCGCAGTTGTTGCTGGACGGGTTGATCATTCATAGCAGGGAATTGGGTGAATTGGGTAAACAACTGGAGCGCTTGCTCCGGCAGCATGGTGTCCGTTCTTCCTTGGATTCTGCATTTTCTGCCCGTTATCATTGAGTTATTTGCTCGCAGGATGTGAACTTTTTGCTTGTATGATGTGACCAAGTAAGTGGCAGCAGCTTGCCATTTTAGTCATTGAGTTGAGATTAAGCCCCCGGCTGCAAAGTCGGGGGCTTTTCTTTGTCTGAACCATTACACACCCAACCATTGATACGGTAAAACAGGCACTCTGTCGGCTATGTTTGTGTTTTTTATCGCTGGGCAAGCATTTTCAGTATACTTGCCTTATAACCTGAATTTACGCCCCAATCATAATACCAACAGGTGGCCTTAATGTTGACGACCCCGATACCCCGCAAGCGGCAGGCGGGTTTAAGCCTGCTTGAAGTTCTGGTTTCCACGCTGGTGCTGTCCGCTGGCCTGCTAGGGCTTGCCAGTTTGCAGATTGCAGGCATGAAAACCTCCCACAACTCGCACCAGATGCAACAGGCAACCTGGCTGGTCAATGACCTGCTGGAACACATGCGTGCCAACCGCAGCGCAGCACTGGCAGGTGACTATGCCGGTGCGACTGATTGCCTGACAGCACCCGACACGCTGTGTACATCCGGTTCCTGTACTCCGGCACAACTAGCAGCATATGACCTGTACCGTATCCGCTGCGGTAATCCTGCCGGTGCAACCAGTAGTGAAACGAGTGTGCGCAATGCCTTGCTCAATGGTGTGTTGACTGTCACTTGCGTGGATCCCGACGGGGCAGGCGCATTGCCAGCCGATTGTAACCAGGGTGTCACGGTTAACCTGCAATGGAATGAGCGCAATGCCAGCCGCAAGGGTGGTGATCTGGATGGTAGCACTGACGGGCTGGAAGCCTTTTCCATCAACCTGACAGCGGTTCTTTAAGGGGGAAATGCATGAAACGTAACAAACAACAAGGCGTGACCCTGATTGAGCTGATGGTGGCAATGGTGGTCAGCATGGTGCTGATTGCCGGGGTTGGCACAGTGTATTTGAGCAGCAAACGCAACTATCAGGCACGCGACCAGTTTTCCATGATGGATGAAAATGCCCGTGTCGCCCTGAACTCCCTGAAAAAGCATTTGGAACATGCCGGTTATGCTGCCAATGGGCTGTTTCCGCTGGCACACCCGTTTGTGGTGGGTTCCCAGCCTGCTTGGGCGGCGTGTTCGGATGGTACTTCCAACAAGCGGACATCATCCAGTATGTACCTGACCCAGGATGGGGCAGTGCCAGCACCACCTGCCAATGTCAAGGATGATGCAGTTGGCATTGCTTTCCTGAGTGACGATACCCTTTTTACGGATTGTACCAATTCCGCTGTTCCGGCGGTGTGCCGTTCCGGTCAGGCACCCAGTTCGCAAGGATCGCTGGTGTATAACACCTTCACGCTGGATCAGCCCTCAACCGTGGAAAAAAACTCGGTGGGTGATGTGATACCTGCTTTGTATTGCTCGGGTTCTGCCAGCGCCAATCGGCAGATGGTGGCGCAGGGTGTGGAAAACATCCAGCTCATGTACGGGGTGGATAGCAACATGGATGGGCAGGTTGAGCAATATTTCAATGCCACCGGGGTGGGCAGCAACTGGGATGATGTGGTCAGTATCAAGGTCGGACTGTTGATCAAGTCGCTCGAACCCGTGCTGGAAAAAGCGGAAGCCCGCACCTATGCCCTGCTGGATACCAGCGTTTCCGTTAATGACCGCTACCAACGTGGCGTTTACACCGAAGTCATCCACTTGCGCAACCGCAGCCGCTAACAGGAGGAAGTCATGCGCACCCTGAAACACAAACAATCCGGTTCCGTACTGCTGTGGGGGCTGGTGATTTTGCTGACCCTGACCGTCATCGGCGTGGCAGCGACCCGCATGTCGGCGCTGGATACCCGCATTGTCGGTAATGAACTGTATTACATGCTGACCTTCCAGGGGGCGGAATCGTCCCTGCGGCGCTCGGTCAATAACCTGCAAGTCATCAAGACAGCGGTGCAGGGTACTTATTCAACTGATAAGGAAGCACGGGTATTCCCCGTTTCTTACACCGATACGGTCAGCGGTGGGCAGGTACAAACCACCGGGGAATCCAGTATGGGTGATGAGGAAAGTTGCCCGCCATTGCGTGGGGTGGCGATGAGTACCGAGATGTCGCCTGAATCGGGTGGGGTAGCTTGTCGGGTGTTTGTGACTGACGTGGATTCGGAATTGCAGGGAACCGGCGCCAGCAGCGAGCATTCTGAAGGTGTCATCAAACTGGTTCCGGGAACCGGCTAACGCCCCACATTTCCCGCAAAATTTCGCTTTACAACCCTGATAACAACCAAGGAAACAGGCATGACAATCATGAAAACAACGGCATCTTCCTCCAGCGGCTTCAGCCTGATCGAACTGATGATTGCAGTAGCCATCATTGGCATTCTTGCTGCTATCGCTTACCCTGGCTATGCATCCCACGTGCAAAAGGCCAAACGTTCGGATGCACATGTTGCCCTGAATGAGGTTTACCAGCGGCAGGAGAGTTATTTCCTGCGCAATTACAGCTATGCCAGCACAATGACCCAGTTGGGCTATGCCGCTACCAGCCCGGAAAACCAGTACAGCCTGACACTGGCTCCGGCTCCTGCCGGTTGTGCGGGAACCAGTGGTAATGCCTGCACGACTTACAGTGTCAGTGCTGCACCTGCCAGTGGTTCAACCCAGACGCATGATGATGCCTGTCAGACCCTTGCTATGGATAACCGGGGTAATCGCAGTGCCAAAGACAAAGACAGAGCTGCTTCCACCGTATGCTGGTAACTGATTGACAGGATAAAGCCATGAATACCCAACGCCTGACGCTGCGCCTGTTGCTGCAATTGTTGCCGCTGGCATTCGCCTCCACTGTGATGGCAGATGATGCGGAAATTTACTATTCCCAAACAGTAAGTGTTAACCCCAATATCCTGTTTGTACTGGATAACTCCGGCAGTATGCAACAAAACACCGTGCCGGACAGTGGTGGCAAAACCAGGATGCAGGTCATGCAGGAGGTGTTTGACAGCGTGATGGCTTCAGCACCTTCCAACCTGAATATTGGTTTGATGCGTTACGGTGGGCATGGGGAAAATGCCGCCAATGGGGTCAGCTTCCCGGTGAAGCCGGTTGATTTGGCAAAAGACGGTACAGGGGATGCGCAAACCATTATTTCCGACCGTATCTCCCCGGCACTCGACAATTTGCCTGATCCGGCAAGCAAACAGCCGGTGCGGACTTTTTTGCAGGATGTTGCCAACAACTGGACCGCCCAAGGGTATACCCCGATTGTGGATGCATTGTACGAAGCAGCACTGTATTACCGAGGAGATAATGTGAATTGGGGCAGGCTGCAAGCTGATCAGGTACGGGCAGCTCACCCGGCTACCTATAGTGGAACATTAAGCTATGACCCGGAGGGCGGTGGTTGCGATGCGCCCTATGAGTGCCTCAAAGAATACTGCTACGGAAAAATCGTGCCCGACAGTTGCAGTATCAAATCTGTGCCCATGTGCCAATGGGGAGAAACCAGCCCGACCGGTGGTTGCTGCGCTTATGAGCCAAATGCTTACGATGAGGCAGGGAATGCCACCGGCTGGGTGTGCAAGGATGACAACAAGACTTGTCCTACTTACGGTTGTGTTACCTACGAAGATAAAGACAAGGAAGTATGCAAAGCGCAACACTGTACGGGTGCTGTTACCGGGGATGCGCAGTACGTTTCCCCCATGCAGTACGGTTGCCAGGCCAATTACATTGTACTGATGTCAGATGGCAAGCCCGAGTATTCCGGGGGAACGGGTGTGCTGCCCCCTTCTGCCACCCCGATTCAAACCCTGACAGGCAATAGTTGCGCCGATAGCCCTTCCGGTTATAAAAGTGGTACGTGCGGGTCGGAATTGACCAGTTTTCTTGCCACCAAAGATCAGAATGGCAGTCTGGATGGCGATCAGTTCGTCAACACGTTTACTGTTGCTTTCGGGGTGGATGATGCTACGGCTACGGAATACCTCGCCAGCCTTGCCAACCTGTCAAACGGTGCGATGGCTGCGCGGGATGCAGAGGGTTTGAAACTGGCTTTCGAGCGCATTTTGCAGCAGGTGAATACCGCCAACCCGACAGTGATGGCATCTGCCACGCCTTCCTACAAATTGCAGGCGGGCAAACTGCCTGTTCCCATGCTGGCACGTCAGGAACAACCGCAGGGTTTATTCCGGCAGACATTCGGTCTGCTGGGCGACGGTATCGGTAATGTGGAAGTCCGCAGCCTGTTGCTGGATGTGTTTAATCCGCTGCAACAGTTCCGCCAGTTGGCAGCCACTAACGGGGCGTTTTCTGCCAACAACCTGCAAGAGCTGACCGATGCTTTCAACAGTATTCTGGACAAGATTGATGCTTCGGCAGCGTCGTTCAGTTCACCTGCCTATAACGTGGACAAAAATGTCATGTTGGCACACAGCGATGAAGTGTTCCTTCCAGTATTTGAACGTGATTTGTTGCCGCTGTGGTCGGGCAATCTGAAAAAATTCAAGCTCAAGAATGGCGTGATTGTTGGCAAGGATGACCAGCCAGCCGTGGATGCGCAGGGTGTCTTTACTGATACGGCGTGGGATTTATGGTCGGATACAGCCAGTGGCAAGGATGTCAAGGCGGGTGGTGCTGCCAACAAATTGCCAGCACCAGCCTCGCGTATGCTGTATACCGATGCCGTTGGGTTGAACTTGAGCGCCCTGAATATTGGCAATACTGCGCTCAAGATCGGTAATTTGTACGTGGATAATGACGGTAACAATGGGCATGACAACAACCCGACAGGTTGTGACCCGGATAACTCCGATGCGGATACACACCCTGCCTGCGTCACCTACCGCACCAACCTGATCAATTTTGTGCGCGGGGCTGGCAAGGATGGTCAACAGCGCTTCCACATGGGGGATGTGATGAACAACAAACCGCTGGTAGTGGATTACACCAGCAACGGGTATGTGCTTGTCGGCACAAATGAGGGATTCCTGCACGCTATTGATAGCGCTACCGGTGTGGAAAAGTGGGCATTCATGCCCAAAGACTTGTTGAAGAATTCAGCCATTTTCTACGACAACACCCAAGCCAAACAGCATGTGTATGGTATCGACGGCTCGTTTACCCCCTGGTTCCGCGACAAGAATGCCAATGGCAAGGTCGACAAGGCAGACGGTGACAAATTCTACCTGTTCTTCGGGATGCGTCGGGGCGGGCGTGCTTACTACGCACTGGATTTATCCGACATTGAAACGCCCAAAGTGCTATGGAAAATGACCCAGGATACTACCGGTTTTGCGGAACTGGGTGAAAGCTGGTCGAAACCGGCGTTGGCGCGGATGCGTTTTGCGGAGGGTCTGAAAGACGTACTGGTGTTCGGTGGCGGTTTTGACCCGGCATTGGAAGAAGCTGACCCAAGCAAACGGGCAGATGACAGTATGGGGCGTGATGTCTTCATCGTTGATGCTGAAAGCGGCACGTTACTGTGGTCATTGCGGCAAGCGGTGACAGGTGCTGCTGACAGTTTGCTCAATAGTATTCCGGGCGATATTCGGGTGCTGGATATGGATCGCAACGGTGCGCTGGATCGTCTGTATTTCGCCGATACCGGCGGCAAGGTCTGGCGGGTCGACATGGACATGGACGTGCGTGATGCCGATAGCAGCTTGTATGACTACAACAAGGCCAAACTGACGGTATTTGCGAATTTGGCAGGCAGTGGCACGGACAAACGCAAGTTTTATTACGAGCCAGATGTAGCCTTGATGCAAAAAGATGGGCATACCGTCCTGACTGTGGCATTGGGCAGCGGCTACCGTTCCCGCCCGCTCAATGCTGACATCCAGGATCGTTTCTACGTGATGCTGGATGAAAACGTCTATCAGCCACCGTCAGATACCCGTTTGCCGCTGACAGACACCGACCTGACAGAAGCCGATACGCTGGCACTGCAAGGCAAGACCTTGCAGGATGGCAGCAGCAAGGGCTGGTATATGGCGTTGCCGAATAGTGGGGAAAAGGTACTGGCTCCGGCACTGACGTTCCTCAACAAAGTGGTGTTTACCACGTTCGCCAATGACGGAGCAGCCAGCACTGACCCCTGCAAGGTTTCACCCAATACGGCACGGGCGTATGTGCTGGATCTGTTTGATGGGCAGGCAGTTGCCAACCTTGACCGTTCACTGGATGACAGCAAGGACAAGTCCGTGGTGGCGGGTGTTAATGAAATCCTCGGTTCGGCACAGATTCTGTTCCGCAACCCGGCAGCATCGGATGGCACAAGCTGTACTGCAACAGACTGCCGCCAGACGGTGGAAATCCGGGTTGGCAAAATGCAGGCTCCGTTGATGGATTCAGGCAATAGTCAGAACGGAAGTGGTAATAGAGCAGGGTCAACTGACCTGAGCGACATTTTGCCAAGGATTTTCTGGCGTGATGACAGAATATCCGGGAATTGAGCGGGACTGGACAGGGCAATAAGAAATACAGCGGACAATAACCATGAAAACTAAACGTCGTGCCTTGCAACTGTTGCTAACCCTCTTGCCACTGGCTTTTGCCACGGCATTGATGGCGGATGAAACCGAAATCTACTCGGCTTATGAAGGCAGCCCAAATGTCCTGTTCCTGCTGGATGTTTCCGGCAGTATGCGCAAGACCATTGATGACGGTGATGGCAATACTGCCAACGACAAGACCCGGATGCAGGTACTCAAGGAGTCCTTCAGTCAGGTCATGTCAACCGCCCCAGAGGGCATCAATATTGGCTTGATGCATTACGCCAATCATGGGCTGGGCAATGATTACTGGTGGAGTTCCGTCAAGGGTGTCAATGTGCCGGTCTTGCCGATTGACAGCCAGATTCAGGATGTTATTGCCCCTTACAAGCATAATGACAACCTGCCTGATCCAACAGGGACAACCACGGTGCGCCAGTTTCTTGCCAGTGTGGTCAATGACTGGGGTGGAACCAGCAGCTATGTGGAAGGCTACACCCCCATTGTCGATGCCTTGTATGAAGCTTCCCGCTATTTCAAGGGCGATGCAGTTGCCTGGGGGCGCGATGAACCCATCATGGGGTGGGCTGCCCACCCCATGGCTTATACAGATTCTGTCACCTGTAAAGCCGGAAAATCCACGCAGGAAAGCTGTGTCAAAACCTGGGGCGAATGCAACGCCAGCGTCAGCAACTGTACCAGCGAATCCTACAACGTTTGCTGCAACTGGGTTACAACCGGTGGGGATGGCTCAGGTTACTGCGAAAACAACGATTACACCTGTTCGACCACAATTGAAACCTGCCAGCATAGCGTTTGTACCGAATTTGAAGGCACACCAGCTTACAAAAGCCCGATCAAGAACAAGTGCCAGCCCAGCTATCTGGTGCTGATGTCGGATGGCAAGCCCGAATATCCCTATTACCCTGGCGCAACGGAAGTGGACGGAACTCATTACTATCCGCCATCCTCGGCACGTTATCCGGGCAATTCAACGGTTGGTGCAACCACGGGTTACGCGGCTGACCGTACTGATCACATGAACCGTCATTTCAGCCAGAAAGTTGAAAACTACCTAGGGATTGCCAATACGGCCTGTGTGGATGGTGTGGATGCCGCTGTTGGGTACAAAAGCGGAACCTGCGGGCCGGAAATTACCCATTGGCTGGCAAATACCGATTTGAGCACAGCACTGGGGACTGACAAAAAGGAAACCGTCAAAACCTATACCATCGGCTTTGCCATGCAGGATGAGCCGAAAGGCAAAAAGTATCTGGAACTGCTGGCACAGCAAGGCAATGGCGAATTCTTTACCGCCAACAACACCAGCGAACTGGTTGATCGTTTCAACGAAATTCTGGATGAAGCGGGCAAATCGGTGACGTTTACTTCACCTTCGTATGCGGTCAACCAGAATACGCTGTTGTCTCATAGCAGCGACGTTTACATTCCGGTCTCCCAACCCGGTAGTGCAACTGGCTGGGAAGGCAACCTGAAAAAGTTCACCCGCAATACCGAAGGGGTGATTGTCAATGAAAATGGTACGCCCGCCTTTACCGAACAAGGTGAAGCTACGGAAGCCACGGATGATGTCTGGGGGCCAGCCGGTGAAGAAGTTTCTGCCGGTGGAGCTGCCAGCCAGTTGCCAGCGCCGGATGACCGCAAGTTGTATACGGATGTCAGTAGCTCTACTGACCTGACAGCCACCTCCAACGCCCTGAAAGTCTCCAATTCAAACATTACTGGAGCCATGTTGGGCGGGACATTCACAACCCAACACTATCTGCCGGATTTTTACAACGGTGTATCTGATGGCATCAGTTGTGCGGGGTGGTACAAGGACTGTAATGGCAATAATCATATTGTCTTGGGTAACCCAGTCACCAATGCCAACTGTGTCAATATCCAGGAAGTGACCACCTGTCCAGTCAATAACGTCAGTGCCAGTGAACGTGAGCAGTACATCGAATTTGCCCGGGGGAAAACGCCAGTCACGGGTGAGCCACGTCAGCACATGGGTGACATTCTCAACAGTAAACCGGTTGTGCTGAGCTATGCGGATGAACAACGCATTTTTGTTGCCACCAATGAAGGCTTCCTGCATTCGATTGATACCACCGAGGGTGAAGAGCAATGGGCTTTCATGCCCAAAAGCCTGCTGGACAACATCCGCCTGTTCTACAATCAGACACCCAGCAATGAGCACATGTACGGTATTGATGGCCCGATTACGCCGTGGCTGGTGGACTGGAATGGCAACGGCAAGATCGAAAAGTACAGCAACACCAAGGACAACAACGAAGACGGATTGAAGGATACCAACGACGATGACAAAGCCTACCTGTTCTTTGGTCTGCGCCGTGGCGGCAAAGCCTATTACGCGCTGGATGTTACCGAGCCGGACAAGCCCTTGCTGAAATGGAAATATGAAAACGTTGATGGTGTGGATGATAACGAGTGGGATGAACTGGGTGAAACTTGGTCAAAGCCCGCTCTGGCAAAAATGCGTACCGGCAGCTCTACCAGCAACACGTTAAAGACAGTGCTGGTATTTGGTGCAGGTTACGATGCCGCCAAAGATGAGCAGACGGTCGCCAACAGAATCGCTGATGGTGCGGGTCGCGATGTCATGATCGTGGATGCGCTGGATGGCACGTTGCTATGGTCATTGCGCAATGACGTAAACGGTGCAGATGACCTGTTGCTCCACAGTATTCCGGGCGACATCCGCGTGATGGACATGGATCGCAACGGCGCACTCGATCGCCTGTATTTCTCTGATACGGGTGGCAACATCTGGCGGGTGGACATGGATCATGACCTGCGTGACAGTGATGCCGACATGTACAACTACGATGATGCCAAGCTCACCAAGATTGCCGCACTGGGAACCAGCAGTGACAACACGGTTGACCCGCGCAAGTTCTTCTACGAACCGGATGTGGCTCTGATCCAGCACAATGGTCAATCGCTGATGACCATTTCCATTGGTAGTGGCTACCGCACCCATCCGTTGAATACTGCCACCAATGACCGTTTCTATGTGCTGATGGAACCCAACGTCTACAACGAGCCACCCAGCAATTTTGCCGCCATCACCAATACCGACCTGACGGTGCACAGCAATGCCGACTTGGATTTGCTGAAACAAACCTACAAGGGTTGGTATTACGACTTCAGTCTGAGCGGTGAAAAAGTGCTGGCTCCGGCAGTGACGTTCCTCAACAAGGCGTTGTTTACCACCTTTGCGCCAGTGGATGAAAACGGTAATCCGGTAACTGTTGCCGCAGAATCCTGTGCAGCGCCGGTTAGCAGTGCCAGGGCTTATATCCTGGATCTGTTTACCGGCAAACCAGTTGCCAATCTGGATGGCAATGCTACCAACGGTACATCTGGCAAGGACGAGTTCGTGGTGGCGGGGATCAATGAAATCCTCAATTCAGCCCAGATTGTGTTCCGCCCGCCGGAATATGTGACGGGTGATGATGGTTCTGTGACCGGCTGTACGGATGGTTGCCAGCAAACGGTTGAAATCCGCGTGGGCAAAATGAGCGTGCCCCTGATGGATGAAGACAACAGTAACAATGCAGGCAGCAAAATGTCGGAAAAAACCGACCTGACTGACATCATCCCACGCATTTTCTGGCGGGACAACAACGTCTCCAACCCTTGATCAGTCGAGGTATTGCCCCAGACTGACCCGCTCGTTGCCTGCCAAATCCGGCAGGCAACGCACTTGCTGGAAACCGGCAGCTTGCAGCAAAGCCGTCACTGCCTTGCCTTGGTTATAACCATGTTCCAGCAATAGCCAGCCACCATTTTCCAGCCATTGCGGTGCGGTTTGCACGAGGTGGCGGATGTCATCCAGCCCATCCACACCGGATGCCAGTGCCGTGCTTGGCTCGAAGCGCACGTCGCCCTGATTCAGGTGCGGGTCTTGTGCTTCGATGTAGGGCGGGTTGGAAATGATCAAGTGGAAACGTTGGGGGGGTAGGGCGCTGAACCAGTCGGAGAGGATGAACTGTACGTTGTGGATGGCGTGGGTACGGGCATTTTCTGCGGCGACGGCGAGGGCAGCGGGTGAGAAGTCGATGGCGGTTATTGGCAGGTCGGGGCGTTCGGTGGCGAGAGCCAGGGCGATAGCGCCGGTTCCTGTGCCGAGATCCAGGGCTGCGCCCTTGCCCCCCATCCCCAGCCCTTCCCCCGCAAGGGGGGCAGGGAGTAAAGAGAGGGCGGTTTCGACTAGCAGCTCGGTTTCGGGGCGAGGAATCAAGGTATCCGGGGTGACTTTGAGGTTCAGCGTCCAGAATTCGCGCTGGCCTGTTAGATAGGCAACCGGTACACCTCGCGCCCGTTCTGCCAGCAAGCGCTGAAACTCTGCCCTAATAGCGGGATCAACTTCTTTCTCAGGCCATGTAAACAACCATGTGCGTGGTTTTTGCAAGCAGTGCGCCAGCAATATCTCCGCATCCGCCCTAGCTGATTCCGACACTATCAGTTGTTGCACCGCCCAAACCAACAACTCCCGAACTCTTGACCCCTGCCCCCCTTGCGGGGGAAGGGCTGGGGAAGGGGGGTTATTCATCCGCCAGCGCCGCCAACTGATCCGCCTGATACTCGTTGATCAGCGGCTCAATCACCTGATCGACACTGCCCGCCATGATTTCATCCAGCTTGTACAAGGTCAGGTTGATGCGGTGGTCAGTCACCCGCCCCTGCGGGAAATTGTAGGTGCGGATGCGTTCGGAACGGTCGCCCGAACCGACCAGGTTCTTGCGGGTTTCTGCCTGTTCGTTGGCCTGTTTTTGCCGTTTACCCTCAAAGATGCGTGCCTGCAACAGCCCCATCGCCTTGGCGCGGTTCTTGTGCTGGGAACGTTCATCCTGACATTCGACCACAATGCCGGTCGGCAGGTGGGTGATGCGGATTGCGGATTCGGTCTTGTTGATGTGCTGCCCGCCCGCCCCGGAGGCGCGGTAGGTGTCTACCTTCAAATCTGCCGGGTTGATGTCCACTGCTTCCACTTCGTCCAGTTCCGGCAGTACCGCAACGGTGGCGGCGGAGGTGTGGATGCGCCCCTGCGATTCGGTGGCGGGTACACGCTGTACCCGGTGGGCGCCGGATTCAAATTTCAAGCGGGAATAAGCCCCTTGTCCGATGATGCGGGTAATGATTTCCTTGTAACCGCCGTGTTCACCCTCGCTCTGGCTGATGATTTCGATTTGCCAACGACGTAATTCGGCATAGCGCGAGTACATGCGGAACAGATCGCCTGCAAAAATGGCGGCTTCATCACCCCCTGTTCCTGCGCGGATTTCCAGAAACACGTTGCTGTCGTCGTGCGGGTCTTTGGGCAGCAGCAGTTTTTGCAGTTCCAGTTCCAGTTCGGCACGGCGGGCTTTGGCAACGTCGATTTCTTCGGTAGCCATGTCGCGCATTTCAGGGTCAGCCAGCATTTCCTGCGCGGCTTCAATGTCAGCGGCGGTTTGCTGGTAATCGCGGAAGCCTTGGGCAACCGGCTCAAGCTGGCTGTATTCAATCGACAGCTTGCGGAACTGGTTCTGGTCACTGATTACGTCGGCTTCGCCCAGCAGGGCAGAGATTTCGGTGTAACGTTCGCTCAGGGCTTCAAGTTTGTGCAGGATGGATGCTTTCACGGGTGTTGGTCGCTGGTGTCCGTCGGGGACAGGTTAAACAGGATGCGGGCGTGTGCCAGTAACTGGTGGTCGCCATTGCGGGCTGCGTGGTGCATGGCCTGGGTGGCATCATGCGACAGTTTGTTGGTCAGGGTATGGGCGAGGAATTGCAGGGTTTCTTCCGCACTTTTGCCGTTATGCAGCATGGTGGTGGCTTTCTCGAACACTTCCTGACGCAGGCGCTCGGCGTGGGCACGGTACTGGCGGATGGTATCCATGTGATCCTGCGCCCGCAGCCAGTCCATGAATTTGTCAACTTCTTCCAGTACCATGCCTTCGGCTTGCTCGGCAGCCGCGCGGCGGGATTGCAGGTTTTCCTCGATCACGGATTGCAAATCGTCGACGGTGTAAAGGTACACATCATCCAGTTCAGCCACTTCCTGCTCAATATCGCGTGGTACGGCAATGTCCACCATGAACATGGGGCGGTGTTTACGGATCTTGAGGGCGCGTTCTACCGTGCCTTTGCCGAGGATGGGTACGGGGGCAGCGGTGGAAGAAATCACGATGTCGGCTTGCGGCAGGTATTCGCCAATATCCTGCAAGCCAATGCCTTTGCCACCGTATTCGGTAGCCAGTTTTTGCGCCTTGTCCACACTGCGGTTGGCCACCAGTATCTTGCCAATGTGGTTGGTGGCAAGGTGTTTGCCGACCAGTTCAATGGTTTCACCTGCACCGATCAGCAGGGCAGTCTGTTTTTCCAGTTTGCTGAAAATCTGTTTCGCCAGACTGACGGCAGCGAATGCGACCGAAATCGGGTTGGCGCCGATGCTGGTTTGGGTGCGTATCCGCTTGGCAGTGGAAAAAGCGTGCTGCATCAGCTTGTTGAGGTGGTTGCCGGTGACAGCGTTGTCAGTAGCGGCTTGCAGGGCTGATTTCAGTTGCCCGAGAATCTGTGGTTCACCCAGTACCAATGAATCCAGCCCACAGGCTACCCGCAGGGCATGACGCACGGCGTCGTCTTGCTGGTGGATGTACAAATAGGGGAGAAGCTGGTCAGCGGGAATGTTGTGCCAGTTCGCCAGCCAGCCGACCAGGGTTTCCACGGGTTGTTGCTGATGACTGGCAGCGTAGATTTCGGTACGGTTGCAGGTGGAGAGAATAAGGTTTTCAGGCACAACCTGATGGGCAGAGCGCAACGCTGCCGACATGCTGTCGGGCGCAAAAGAAACCTTTTCCCGAATGGCGACCGGGGCGGTTTTATGGTTAACTCCAACGATCAGGATAGACATTCAGATACTTATACGGGATACATTATTTCGGAACCGCGAATTTTCTGATACGTTATACCTGATTACAAGGTGATTAACGGAATATACCCTTAAATCTCTTACAAGCAATGCAATCAGGTATGACGCCACACCGGAGAGATACATGCAGAATTTCCAGTTGCCCCGCCGTTTGGCAAAAGTAGCCCTTGCTGTCTTGGCGGGTAGTCTTGCATGGGGTAGCCCGAGCTTTGCGGAACAGCAAGCCGGTAATGTAGCTACTTTCAGCAGCCCCCTCAGTTATCGTATTTACAATATTCTGGCAGCGGAAATGTACCTGCGTGATGGCAAGCCGGGTCAGGCTGCCCTGCATTATCTGGCCGTCGCCCAGCAGGACAGCGACCCCAAACTGGCACAAAAGGCAGCGGAACTGGCTATCAATGCGCAGGATAACCAGTTAGTCGGACGAGCGCTGGATCATTGGCTCAAACTGGAACCTGCCTCGGCGGAAGCCTTGCAATACCGGGCGCTGAGCAACCTGCGGGCGGAACGTTACGATGAAGCCGCCAAGGATTTGGTCATGATCCGCAAAGATGTGGAACAGCGTGACGGGCGCGGGCTGGAATTCATCGTTTCCTTGCTGGCACTGGAGCCACAGGGCGGCAAGTCGTATGAAACCTTCAAACGCTACGTTGATACCGCAGACAAATCAGCACCGGCGCAGTTGGCACTGGCATCACTGGCTCTGGGGGCGGAAAAGTTTACAGAAGCCCTGCAAGCGGCTGAAACAGCCAAACAGTCTGGCAACAAGGAACAAAAAGCCCAGGCAACACATCTCGCCTCTAAAGCCCTGTTGGCGCTTAACCGGTTGGATGAAGCCGTCAAGGAATTGGAGCCGGTTGCCGCCAGCAGCAAAAACAGCAACCTGAAGCTGGATTACGCCCGCATGTTGATCCTGTCCGACCGGCGCAAGGAAGCAACCCCGCTCTACAAACAGTTGTACAACAGTCAGCCTGACAATACCGACATCCTCTATACCCTTGGTCTGTTGCATCTGGAGCAGAAAGAATTTGCCTTCGCTGAGCCATTGATCAAAAAACTGCAACAGGTTCCAGGGCGTGCCGAAGACGCCAATTATTTCATGGGACAATTGCAGGAGGGCTTGAAGCACCCCAAAGAAGCGATTGCCGCCTACAAGGGCGCGGTGCGGCACAACAATTTCGGCCTGGAAGCCACCAGCCGTGTTGCCAGCTTGCTGGAAGAAACCGAAGGGGCGGAAGCTGCCCGTCAATGGTTGCAGGATGAAGCAAAATCTGCCAGCAGTGATTCCCATAAAATACAGTTGCTGCTGGTGGAAGGTCAGCTTTGGCATGATAAAAAACAGTACCAGGATGCCATTGCCAGTTTTGACAAGGCGTTAGCCATCAAAGCTGATGATTTCGATGTCTTGTATAGCCGCTCGCTCAGTCGGGAAAAAATGGGTGATTTTGCGGCGGCTGAAACCGATTTGCGTACCTTGCTGACCTTGCAACCTGATAATGCCACTGTCCTGAATGCACTGGGTTACATGCTGGCAACCAATACTGACCGTTTTGCTGAAGCCGAACCTCTGATCCGCAAGGCGCTGGAATTACGTCCCACTGATGCTGCCATCATGGATAGCATGGGTTGGGTCGCGTTCCGCATGGGCAAGCAGGACGAGGCAGAAAGCTGGTTACGCAAGGCATTCAATCAGTTGCCTGATCCTGAAGTTGCCAGCCATTTGGTGGAAGTCCTGTCGGTTGCGGGCAAGTCTGCCGAAGCCAAAACCCTTTTGCAGGACATGCTGGGCAAATTTCCTGATGACCCTTTGTTGTTGAAGGTCAAGGAAAAGCTGGTTGGTCTCTGATAATTGACTCACGTTTAGGATACAGCAATGAAAACATGGATACTGGCGGCATCCTTATGCCTGCTGACACTTGGCGGTTGTGCCACCCAAAACAAGAATGCCAGCCAGCAAACCGGTTCTGGCACGGCAACCAGCCCGCAGGTGGCGTGGGAACAGCGTCAGGCCGATTTCGCCCGCATGAGTTCCTGGCGAATGCAGGGGCGGGTCGGCGTACAGTTCCGTGAGGAAAGTGCTTCATTCGGCATTTCCTGGCTCCAGAACGGCAGTGACAATTACGAAATGAATATCAAGAACCCGCTGACAGGTTCCGTGGTGGCTTATCTGCAAGGCTCTGCCAACAAGGTCAGCCTGCAAGCCAATGGCAAAACCTATCAGGATGCCAATGCCGAGCGTCTGCTGCAAAGCCAGATGGGTGTTTCCCTGCCGCTGGATGGCATGAAGTACTGGATACGGGGTATCCCTTCCCCCAAATCAGCGGTTGATGCAGTGAAACTGGATGCGCAAGGGCGTCCGCAGACCTTGCAGCAATCCGGGTGGTTGGTGGAATACACCGGCTGGCAAGGTGATAGTGCCAAAGCCATGCCTGAAAAAATCAACCTGAGTCGTGCGTCAGAAAATACCCGCGTCAAGGTTCTTGCCAAAGACTGGCAAACCCGTTTCTAACCCCCCATCCCCAGCCCTTCCCCCGCAAGGGGTGAAGGGGGCGAAGATATGATTTGATGGAAATATTGGTACTTCCGGCTCCAGCCAAGCTCAATCTGTTCCTGCACATCACCGGGCGGCGGGCAGATGGTTATCATCTGCTGCAAACCCTGTTCGTGTTTCTGGATTTTGTTGATGAAATTACCTTGTCCGTGCGTGAAGATGGCAGGATTTGCCGTCCGCAAGGCGCTGTAGATGTGCCGGAAGATGCTGATCTGACAGTACGGGCTGCCCGCTTGCTGCAACAGGAAACCGGTTGCCATCTGGGCGCAGACATCAGCGTGCAGAAAAATATTCCGATGGGTGGTGGTCTGGGAGGTGGCAGTTCGGATGCTGCCACGGTGCTGCAAGGTTTGAACCGTTTGTGGCATTGCGGGCTGGATGACGACCATCTGGCAGCATTAGGCTTGCGTTTGGGAGCGGATGTGCCCGTGTTTGTGCGTGGTCGTGCCGCCTGGGCGGAGGGGGTGGGGGAAATCCTTACCCCTGTGGACTTACCGCTTGTCTGGTATGTGGTGATTCACCCCGGCGTACCTGTCCCCACCGCCCAACTTTTTGCAGCGCCGGACTTGACACGCGACTGCCCGCCCATTACATTAGCCGCCTTCCACGCAGGCCAGGGGAGCAATGTGTTCCAGCCGGTGGTGGAGCGGTGTTTCCCGGAAGTTGCCCGAGCAATCGGCTGGCTGACGGGATATGCAAAAACAAGGTTAACCGGCTCCGGCAGTTGCCTGTTTGCCACTGTCAGTAGCAAGCAAGAAGGTGAAAATATCCTGCGAGGCTTGCCATCCGGGTGGTTCGGTTTTGTTGCGCAAGGTCACTCTGTTTCACCTTTGCAGCAGAAACTGGTAGCATTGTAAAAGTTTCACTTTGGTTCAACAGGGCTGTCGCCAAGCGGTAAGGCACTGGATTTTGATTCCAGCATACCTAGGTTCGAATCCTAGCAGCCCTGCCATTCCTTTTGACCAAAGTGTAAGCCTTTCCGACCCCATAGGATTAAAGCGTGTTTCAACAGGGCTGTCGCCAAGCGGTAAGGCACTGGATTTTGATTCCAGCATACCTAGGTTCGAATCCTAGCAGCCCTGCCATTTTCTCTTCCCCCTACTCAAAGCGGATCAAGCATGTCTGACGATAGAATGATGGTGTTTACAGGTAATGCCAACCCTGAACTCGCCCACAAAATCGTCGATCACCTCGGTATTCCTTTAGGCAAGATCAAGGCGGAGCGTTTCAGCGATGGTGAAGTGCACGTCGAACTGCTGGAAAACGTGCGTGGTCGTGATGTCTTCGTAATACAGTCTACCTGTGCACCGACCAACGACAATATCATGGAATTGCTGATCGTCGCTGATGCCCTGTACCGTTCTTCAGCGGGGCGCATCACTGCGGTTATCCCCTATTACGGTTATGCGCGACAGGATCGTCGGGTGCGTTCACGGCGTGTGCCGATTTCCGCCAAACTGGTGGCGGACATGATTTCTAGTGGGCATGTTGACCGCGTATTGACCATCGACCTGCATTCCGATCAGGTGCAAGGGTTCTTTGACCTGCCAGTTGACAATATTTATGCCTCTGGTGTGTTGTTGAATGACATTCTGGCACAAAATCTTCCCAACCTGATGGTGGTTTCACCGGACGTGGGCGGGGTAGTGCGTGCACGCGCTTTGGCCAAAGGTCTGGAAGATGCTGACCTTGCCATCATTGACAAGCGTCGTCCTGAACCCAACAAATCCGAGATCATGAATATCATCGGTAATGTGGAAGGGCGTCATTGCATCCTGATTGATGACCTGATTGACACAGGTGGCACACTCTGCAATGCGGCAACTGCGCTCAAGCAGCACGGTGCATTGAGTGTGCGGGCGTATGCAACCCACGCGGTCTTTTCCGGCAAGGCAGTCACCAATATTGATAATTCCCAGCTTGATGAGGTTGTTGTCACCGACTCGATTCCATTAAGCGAAAGTGCCAGAACATGTGCTAAGATTCGCCAGCTTTCGGTAGCCGGTGTACTGGCGAAAACGATTTTACGCATCAATCAGGATGAGTCTGTCAGCTCCCTGTTTGAAGGTTTATGATTTTGTACCCCTCACCCTAACCCTCTCCCTCAAGGGGAGAGGGAACGAGAGGGTTCCCTTCTTGCTCCCCTCGCCCCTTGAGGGAGAGGGGCTGGGGGTGAGGGGATTTTAACCCGACCGGGTCTGGTCGCGGACACTGGTCATTATTTGGAGAAACAACATGTCAAAGAAATACGTCCTGAATGCACAGGTACGTGAGTTGCAGGGCAAGGGTGCGAGCCGCCGCCTGCGTAACGAAAACCTGGTTCCTGCCGTGATTTACGGTGCAGGTCAGGAAGCTAAATCCATCACGCTGCGTCATAACGAAATGATCCGCAACCTTCAGGAAGAAGGGTTTTATTCCCAGATCATTACGGTTGACTTCGGTGATCATCAGGAACGGGCGATCCTGCGTGACCTGCAACGTCATCCTTCCAAGCCGGTTGTGATGCACGCTGACCTGCAACGCATCACTGACGATCAGGAAATCAGTGTCCACGTTTCCCTGCACTTCCTCAACGAAGACGTTTCCAAAGGTGTGAAAGAGCAGGGTGGTACCATTAGCCACGTGGTTGCCGAGGTTGAAGTCGCCTGCTTGCCGAAGAACCTGCCTGAATACATCGAAGTTGACATGATCAACATCGAAAAAGGCCAGATTCTGCACCTGTCTGACCTGAAACTGCCAGAAGGCGTCAGCCTGCCAGCATTGGCACTGGGTGAAGACCATAACTCAGCCGTTGCTGCCTGCCACTAAGGTAGATGCCGATGGGAACCCCGATACGCCTGATTGCAGGCTTGGGCAACCCCGGTAGCCAGTACGACAAAACCCGGCACAATGCCGGGTTTTGGTTTGTTGACGAACTGGCACGGCGTTACTCGGGTCAGTTCGCTGCTGAAAAGCGCTTTTCCGGCGATGTCTGCAAGCTGCAAGTGGGCAGCAATGTGGTCTGGCTGATCAAGCCGATGACCTTTATGAACCGCAGTGGTTTGGCAGTGCGTCAGTTGGC
Source organism: Thiothrix sp. UBA5583 (assembly GCA_002425225.1). Taxonomy (GTDB): domain Bacteria; phylum Pseudomonadota; class Gammaproteobacteria; order Thiotrichales; family Thiotrichaceae; genus Thiothrix; species Thiothrix moscowensis. The sequence goes on along the minus strand of DILV01000038.1, from coordinate 99,281 downwards.
TGATTTCTACCGTATTCCGGTGGAACAGGTATTGGTGGCACATGATGAACTGGACATTCCCGCCGGGGATGTACGCCTGAAACAGGCCGGTGGTCATGGTGGTCATAACGGTTTGCGTGATTTGCACGCCCATCTGGGTGCAGATTACTGGCGGTTGCGTTTGGGGGTTGGTCATCCCGGCGACCGCAACAAGGTGGTGGATTACGTGTTGTCACGCCCTTCGCAAGACGATGAAATCGTTATCCTGCGGGCAATTGATACTGCCGCCGACCAGATTGGACTGATTTTGCAGGGTGAAATGCAAAAAGCCATGCAGGCATTGCACACCCGTTAATTTGATACACAAGGTACGGAAGTCATGGGATTCAAGTGTGGAATTGTTGGTTTGCCGAATGTGGGTAAGTCTACCCTGTTCAATGCCTTGACCAAGGCGGGGATTCAGGCCGCGAATTACCCTTTCTGTACCATTGAACCCAATGTGGGCATCGTGCCCATGCCTGACCCGCGTCTGGATGCGCTGGCTACCATCGTCAAGCCGGAACGCATTATTCCAACCACGATGGAATTTGTCGATATTGCCGGGCTGGTAGCCGGTGCGTCACAAGGCGAAGGGCTGGGCAACAAGTTCCTTGCCCATATCCGTGAAACCGACGCGATTGCACAAGTGGTGCGCTGCTTCGACAATGACGACATTATTCACGTGTCAGGGAAAATCGACCCCGCGTCAGACATTGATACCATCAATACCGAGCTAGCGCTGGCGGATCTGGATACGGCTGAAAAGGCCGTCAACCGCCTGACCCGTTCCGCCAAATCCGGCAGCAAGGATTTGCTGGCACAAAAAGCCTTAGCTGAACGCTTGTATGCCCATCTGTCCGAAGGCCATTCCGCCCGTTCACTGCCGATGTCCCCGGAAGAGCGTGCAATGGCAGTGCGTGAATTCCACCTGATTACCATCAAACCGCTGATGTTCATTGCCAACGTCAATGATGATGGTTTTGAAAACAACCCGTATCTGGATCAGGTGCGTGAAATCGCGGTGCGTGAAAACGCTGTGGTTGTGCCGGTGTGTGCGGAGATGGAATCGGAACTGTCGCAACTGGATGATGCCGAACGCGACGAATTCCTGGCGGGCATGGGGTTGGATGAGCCGGGCTTGAACCGGGTAATCCGCGCTGGCTACGATTTGCTGGGCTTGCAGACCTATTTCACCGCCGGTGTGAAAGAAGTGCGGGCTTGGACGATTCCGAAAAAAGCTACCGCACCGCAGGCGGCGGGCGTGATCCATACCGACTTTGAGCGTGGCTTTATCCGGGCGCAGACGATTGCGTATGAGGATTTCATTGCTTACAAAGGTGAGCAGGGCGCGAAAGAAGCCGGGAAAATGCGGGCGGAAGGCAAGGATTACATCGTCAAGGATGGCGATGTGATGAACTTCCTGTTTAACGTGTAAGTTTCATGCGGGTGTCGTGCAACCAGCGCACGACACCTTGTCCCGCTTGCCTGCCGCTTGCAAAGCAGGCCGTCAGCAAATAGCCCCCCGTGGGCGCTTCCCAGTCCAGCATTTCTCCGGCACAGAATACGCCCGGTAATTTCCTTAGCATCAGATTTTCATCCAGTTCCTCAAAGGGTACACCGCCTGCGGTGCTGATGGCTTCATCAATGGGTGTCGTTGCGGTGACGGTGACAGGCAGTGCTTTCAGGGTGGATGCTAGGAGAGGAATGGTTTGCCAGTGTTGTTTTTCGAGTGTTTCAAACAATAGGGTAGTTTTGGCTCCATCCAGCTTAAAACGGCTTTTCAGGTACGCCCCTAATGTCTTGCTGGCTGGCTTTTTGTGAAGGGCATCTTCAATGTGAGCCTGGCTATGGTTGGGCAACAAGTCCAGATGGAAGGTTGCGCAACCCTGTAAGTCGAGCATGTCCCGCAAGCGGGCAGCAAAGGCGTAAATCAGGCTGCCTTCCACCCCACGTTCCGTGATGATCATTTCACCCATGCGGGTTTCTGTGTGCCCGCTCAGGTCGGTGAAACTGAGGGTGACGGATTTCAGCGGGGAACCGGCACAGCGGCTACGCAAATGTTCGCTCCACTGGCACAGGAAGCCGCAGTTGGCTGGCTTGAGTGGCGTGACTGGAATGGCCTTTGTCGCCAACAGGGGAATCCATGTGCCATCGCTGCCGAGTTTTTTCCAGCTTCCGCCGCCCAGTGCCAGCATAACGGCGGAATAGGGTGCGGTGATGTGCCCTTGCGGGTTCTGAAAAACTAGCTGCCTTTGCTCATCCCAGCCCAGCCAGCGGTGGCGCGGGTGCAGGCGCAAGCCCTGCTGTTTCAGACGCGCCAGCCAGGCACGTAACAGTGGTGCCGCCTTCATTTCCTTGGGAAATACGCGCCCGGATGTGCCGACGAATGTTTCAACTCCCAAGTCGCTACACCACTGGCGCAGTTCCTCAGCGCCAAACTGTTCCAGCAATGGTTGTATCTGTGACTGGCGTTCGGCATAGCGGCTGCAAAAGGTGGGGAAGGGTTCAGCATGAGTGATGTTCAAGCCACCAATGCCTGCCAGCAGGAACTTACGCCCGACAGTGGGCATGGCGTCGTACAAATCGACCAAATACCCGGCTGCCAGCAGTTGTTCGGCAGCCATCAGACCCGCCGGGCCACCACCGATGATGACCACTGGTTTCAACTGCGAATCCCCGTCCCCTTGTTCAACAGGTACATGCTATACCCGCCCAACATGAGGATAAACGCCATAATCACCCCATAACTCACCCACAGCGGAATATCCGATACCCCCAGAATCCCATAACGGAAGCCATTCACCATGTACAGTACCGGGTTGAGCAGTGATACCTTCTGCCACAGCGGTGACAGCATGGCGATGGAATAAAACACCCCGCCCAGATAGGTCAGCGGCGTCAGTACAAAGGTGGGGATGATATTGATGTCGTCGAAACTTTTTGCATACACCGCATTGATCAGCCCCGCCAGCGAGAACAGCACCGCCGTGAGGATCACGATCGTCACCATCACCCAGAAATGCTGCATCTGCAAGTGGGTGAAAAACAGTGAAACCACGGTCACGGCAACCCCGACAGTCATGCCGCGAGCCACGCCGCCACTGACAAACCCTGCCAGAATGATCCAGTTGGGGGTAGGTGACACCAGCATTTCGGCAATATTGCCCTGGAATTTGCTGCCGTAGAACGACGCCACCACATTGGCGTAGGCATTGGTGATGACGGTCATCATGATCAGCCCCGGCATGATGAAGTCGATGTAGCGATGTCCATCCATGTTACCAATCTGCGGGCCGATCAGGTTGCCGAAAATCACGAAATACAGTGACGTGGTAATGACCGGCGGCAGGATGGTCTGTTTCCAGATGCGGGTAAAACGCAGGATTTCCTTGATCAGGATGGTGTAATACGCAATCCATTTCTGTTGGGTGTTCATGCCTTGTTGCCCTCCACCAGTTCCAGGAAAAGCTGTTCCAGCCGGTTGGTCTTGTTGCGCATACTCTGGACAGTAATGCTCTGCTGGTTGAGGAAACTGAACACTTGATTGAGCGAATAGTGTTCCTTGTGGAAAGCCACTTCCAGTGTGGTCGGGTCAAGCAGGGTGCAGTGGCACAGGTTGCTGCTGGTTGCGGGCAGGTGCTCCAGCGGCGAGGCCAGGTCGAACACGTAGCTTTCGGTATCCAGCCGGTTGAGCAACTGTTTCATGCCGGTGTTTTCGATCAGCTCGCCCTTGTCGATGATGCCGATATTGCGGCACAGGCTTTCGGCCTCTTCCAGATAGTGGGTCGTGAGGATGATGGTCGTACCTTCGGCATTCAGCTTGCGCAGGAATTCCCACATCGAACGGCGGATTTCAATGTCCACCCCGGCAGTCGGTTCGTCGAGGATCAACAGGCGCGGCTGATGGATCAGGGAACGGGCAATCATCAGGCGGCGCTTCATCCCGCCGGAGAGGTTACGGGCTTGCTCACGGGCTTTTTCCCACAAGCCCAGTTGCTTGAGCAGGGTTTCGGCACGTACAAACGCTTCCTGACGCGGAATGCCGTAATAGCCGCCCTGATTGACCACGATTTCTACCACCGGCTCGAACATGTTGAAATTGAATTCCTGCGGAACCAGCCCGATCTGTGCCTTGGCCTGTTCACGCTGGGTGTCGAGGTCGTAACCAAAAATGTTCACCTTGCCCGCCGTTTTGTTCACCAGCGAACTGACGATGCCAATGGTGGTGGATTTGCCCGCACCGTTTGCCCCCAGCAAGGCGAAGAAATCCCCTTGTTCTACCTGCAAATCAATGCCTTTCAGCGCTGTGAAACCGTTGTGGTAGGTTTTGCGTAATCCCTGAATATCGAGTGCCGTTGTCATGTGGTTTTTCTGTCGGAATCGAAAGCTGGGATGGTAGCACGTCTCCCGTGAATAGGGTTTAATACGCGCCATTATGAAATTGAATGATACTGCTACCTCAGGTTCTGCCCGCTGGAAAAGCTGGCTCTGGCGCATTCCGCTGCGCGTGTTCGTGGTCTTGTGCCTGTTGCTGCTGGTGTTTCGCTGGCTGCCTGTACCGACCTCGGCTTTCATGCTGCGCCAGGACATTACCGCCATTTTCAGCCAGGAAACGCCCTTTGTACGTCATGACTGGGTGAGTCTGGATGATATTCCGCGTCATGTGCAACTGGCTGTGATTGCCTCCGAAGACCAGCGTTTTGCCGAGCACTGGGGGATTGACATGGAGGCGACCGAAGCTGCTATCCGTGCTGAAATGCGCGGCAAAGCCAAAGGTGGCGGCAGTACCATCACCCAACAACTGGCGAAAAATCTGTTCCTGTGGGAAGAGCGCAGTTATATCCGCAAGGGGCTGGAGTGGGGTATTGCCAGCCTGATTGAAATTTTCTGGTCGAAGGAACGCATTCTGGAGGTCTACCTGAATACTGCCCAGTTCGGCAGGGCGGATTACGGGGTAGGGGCAGCGGCGCAAAACCTGCTGGGCAAGCCTGTCAGCAACCTAGGCGCAGCGGATGCAGCCTTGCTGGCGGCGGTATTACCTGCCCCGCGTAAATACAGCGTGACCAAACCCTCCGGCTATGTACGCGCCCGTCAGGGGCGGATTCTGAGGCAAATGCGCTCAATTGGCGGGGCAGCCTATTTGCAGCGGCTGGATTGATCTATCGGGACTTGACAATCGCTTGCTGGCGGTCATCAATGCTACCCACCCGCTGAAGGCAGTGATGAAAAACAAGGTGGATGAGTACCAAAAGAAGTTTGCCGAGATGAAAATCAAACAGGCATCGAAGGTGTAACGCCCGCGCCATGCGGTCTGCCTGCGGGTGTAAACGTGCTATCCTAAGCCCATGAACATCTGAGGCAGACCACCATGTTGCAGCGTTTACCCGTTGGTATCCAGACTTTTTCTGAGCTTATCAGCCGTCAGTGCCTGTATGTTGACAAGACGGAAGCGATTGCTCGGCTATTGAAGCAGGGCAAGTATTTTTTCCTGTCACGCCCGCGCCGCTTCGGCAAATCCCTGCTGCTTTCCACCATCAAGGAAATCTACCAAGGCAACCGCGCCTTGTTTGCGGGTTTGTGGATCGAAAATCAGCGGGATTGGAATCAAGTGCATCCCGTTATCCACCTGTCATTTGCCAGCATGGGCTACCGTGAACTGGGGTTGGAAGCTGCACTTTTATTGCAATTACAGTCCATTGCAGCGGATTACGGTTTGGTTTGCCAAAATACCAGCAGCATTGCGCGACTGTTTGCCGAGTTGCTGGAAAAGATCGCCGCACAGCACGGCAAAGTAGTGCTGCTGATCGACGAATACGACAAACCGCTGATTGATTACCTTGACGACATCCCGCAAGCCAAAGCCAACCAGCAAATCATGAAAACCTTTTATTCGGTGCTCAAAGACAGTGACCCGCATCTGGAGTTTTTGCTGATTACCGGGGTATCGAAATTCAGCCGTGTGTCGATTTTTTCTGACCTGAATAACCTGTTTGATCTGTCGATGGATCGCAGTGCCGCGACGTTATTGGGTTACACGCAAGCAGAACTGGAACACTATTTTACCCCGTACATGCCTGAAACCGAGCAGTACCTCAACCTGAGCCGCACGGCATTGCTGGAGAAAATCCGCCTCTGGTACAACGGTTATACGTGGGATCTGCGCAACAAGGTTTACAATCCTTATTCGATCCTGAGCTTTTTTCAGGCGCAAGCGTTCCGTAATTTCTGGTTTGAATCCGGCACACCCACCTTCCTGCCCAAGTTAATGCGCAGTAACAAGGTTTATCGGGTCGATGATCTGGAAGTGGATGAACTGGCACTGGGCAATTACGACTTGGAGCGTCTACAACTTGCTCCAGTATTGTTTCAGACTGGCTATTTGACACTGAAAAGCATTGATGATTGTGACCTGTATCAGCTTGGCTACCCCAACCGTGAAGTGAAAGGCTCAATGTCGATGTACCTGATGGCGGAATGGGCGCATGAAGAACCCGCCCGCACCACGCCGTTGGTGGTCAAATTGCACAAGGCATTCCAGAAAAACGATGTACCCGCCGTGATTGACATCATCAAGACGGTGTTCAAAAAAATCCCCTACCAGATTTTCCTGCAAGAACGCGAAGCGTATTACCACAGCCTGATTTACCTGACGTTTTTCTATCTGGGGCAATACGCCGAAGCTGAAGTCAACGACAGCAACGGGCGGGTGGATTGCGTGGTGAAAACCCCGACCCACATTTACATCCTCGAATTCAAGCTGGATAAGACCGCCAAAGCCGCGTTGGAACAGATCAAGAATCGCGACTATGCCGGGGCATTCCGCACTGATTCACGCCCGAAAGTGCTGCTCGGCATCAATTTCAGCAGTGAGGCCAAGAGCGTGGATGATTGGCTGATGGAAATGGAGTAACAGGGATACACGCTGACCTTCTTTATCACTGGGCAATCGCATTAAAAAAATCTTTTTTTACAATGTTCTAAATCATTAATCCTGTGCCTGGTTAGGTTGCTCCCAGATCCTGACAAACCTAGGGGCTTCAGACATCACAAAGCGTTTGAACTCCCGTGCAATCGGTGACAGCCGCTTGCCCTTGCGCATCACAACATGCCAATGGCGTCGAATTGGAAAATTTTCTACCTGTAAAATCACCAGCCGTCCACTATCCAGTTCCGGCTGAATGGTGTGCATTGACACAATTCCTAAGCCTAACCCCGCTTCAACGGCGTGTTTGATGGTTTCATTGCTGCGCATTTCCAGTGTATTTTTGCAACTGGCATGATGTTTATGCAGGTGACGCTCAATCGCACTGCGTGTGCCTGAGCCTTTTTCTCGCACGATAAAGCGTTCCGCCAAGACATCACTCAGCAAAAGCTGACGTTCAACGCCCACCAGCGGGTGGTTGGGCGCAGCAATCACTACCAGCGGGTTTTCCATCAATCGCTCGGATTGTAAGCCGTGACCTTTGGGCGGCTCACCCATGATCACCATATCCGGTTCGTGGTTTTCCAACTGATCCAACAGGGTGTGGCGGTTGGTGACATCCAGTGTGATATTGATGCCTTCGTGTTGCTGTGAAAACTCCGCCAACAATTGGGTAACGAAGTAATTGGCTGTGGTTGCTACCGATACGATCAAGTGCCCGCCTTTGGTACCTTTGAGTTCTTTCATCACGCCCAACATATCGTTATGGGCTTGCAAGACACGGCTGGCGTAGTGCTGCACCTCCTTGCCTATCGGGGTAAGGCGCATTTTCTTGCCCTGTCGCTCAAACAAAGCCAAGCCACTTTCATCTTCTAGTTGTTTGATTTGCATGGAAACAGCCGGTTGAGTCATGAACAGCTTTTCCGCTGCACGGGTGTAGCTTTCGTATTGTGCGACCGCTTCAAAAATGCGGATTTGACTCAATGAGTACGGCATGGAATTCCTCCTAAAAACATCAGTATTACTTATATTTATCAGTTTAATTATTGAGTTTCAATTATACTTACTCTTTGCCATACTTCTCCCCATCAGCAAGCAGTGCTTGTTGTTTAGGCAAAAACACTTTTCTTACAACCTCGTTGGAGGCAATCACTTCATGGCAGTTAAAAACTACAGCGCCGGTGTTAAAGAATACCGCGAAACCTACTGGATGCCGGATTACACCCCGAAAGAAACCGACATCCTAGCTTGCTTCAAAGTTACACCACAGGCAGGTGTTCCACGTGAAGAAGTCGCCGCAGCGGTAGCCGCAGAATCTTCCACCGGTACATGGACTACCGTTTGGACTGACCTGTTGACCGATCTGGACTACTACAAAGGCCGCGCTTACGCTATCGAAGACGTACCTGGCGATGACACTTGCTTCTACGCTTTCGTAGCATACCCCATCGACCTGTTTGAAGAAGGTTCAGTCGTTAACGTCATGACCTCGTTGGTTGGTAACGTGTTCGGTTTCAAAGCACTGCGTGCGCTGCGTCTGGAAGACATCCGCTTCCCTATCGCTTACGTCATGACGTGCAACGGTCCACCACAAGGTATCCAAGTTGAACGTGACATCCTCAACAAATACGGTCGTCCGATGTTGGGTTGCACCATCAAGCCTAAACTGGGTCTGTCTGCCAAGAACTACGGTCGTGCGTGCTACGAAGGTCTGCGCGGCGGTTTGGACTTCACCAAAGACGACGAAAACGTCAACAGCCAGCCATTCATGCGCTGGAGACACCGTTTTGACTTCGTAATGGAAGCGATCCACAAAGCCGAAGCCGAAACCGGCGAACGCAAAGGTCACTACCTGAACGTAACTGCACCAACGGCTGACGAAATGATGCGCCGTGCAGAATACGCGAAAGAAATCGGTGCGCCGATCATCATGCACGACTACATCACCGGCGGTTGGGCAGCGAACACCCAATTGGCGCAATGGTGCCAAAACAACGGCATGTTGTTGCACATCCACCGTGCGATGCACGCGGTACTCGACCGCAACCCGCACCACGGTATCCACTTCCGCGTACTGACCAAAATTTTGCGTCTGTCCGGCGGCGACCACCTGCACTCCGGTACCGTTGTTGGTAAGTTGGAAGGCGACCGTGAAGCGACCTTGGGCTGGATCGACATTATGCGTGACAGCTACATCAAGGAAGACCGTTCACGCGGTATCTTCTTCGACCAAGACTGGGGTTCCATGCCGGGCGTATTGCCGGTTGCATCCGGTGGTATCCACGTATGGCACATGCCTGCGCTGGTCAACATCTTCGGTGATGATTCCGTCCTGCAATTCGGTGGCGGTACATTGGGTCACCCGTGGGGTAACGCTGCTGGCGCGGCTGCTAACCGTGTGGCGGTTGAAGCTTGCGTGGAAGCACGTAACATGGGTCGCGAAATTGAGAAAGAAGGTAAAGACATTCTGGTTAATGCCGCGAAGTCCAGCCCTGAACTCAAAATTGCGATGGAAACTTGGAAAGAAATCAAGTTTGAGTTTGACACCGTTGACAAGCTCGACGTTGCTCACAAGTAATTTTTAATCCCCTCACCCCCTAGCCCCCTCTCCCTCAAGGGGCGAGGGGGAACAAGAGATAACCACTCTTAGCCTCTCTCCCCTTGAGGGACGACCCCGCAGGGGGCTGGGTGCGGGGTTGGGGTGAGGGATTCTTAACCTAAATTTTGGAGTTTATGAAAATGAGTGATATGCAAGACTACAAATCAAGCTTGAGCAATCCCGAAAGCCGCAAGTTTGAAACTTTTTCTTACCTGCCAGCGATGAATTCGGATCAAACACGCAAGCAAATCCAGTACATCGTTAACAAAGGCTGGAATCCGTCTATCGAACACACTGAGCCAGAAAATGCTTCCGGCAGCTACTGGTACATGTGGAAACTGCCAATGTTCGGCGAAACCAACGTTGACACCATTTTGGCAGAACTCGAAAACTGCCACGCTGCGCACCCGAACAACCACGTTCGTCTGCTCGGCTTGGACAACTACGCACAATGTGCGGGTGCTTCGATGGTTATCTATCGCGGTAAAACTGTCTAATTGATTAGGTGACAGTGTGTGGGGGTGTATACAATACCCCCCCACATTAATCGCTAGAGGAGTACCGTTTCATGGCAACAAAACCCGACCGTTACATCGGCATCGACAATGACATCAACGGTGGCATGACCACGATTGGTAAGATTATCCGCGATGCGTGGGTCTTTGGCCTGATTCCCGAAACCGAAACCTGTCAAAATTGGAACCTAGCCGGGATTGACGCTTTGCTGCAAAAGGTTAATGCCGAGTGGGACAAATACGGCTGTCTAGTCAGCCGCCTTCCCCCTGAGTTGGCAGCACGCCACCAACAAATTCACGGTGCCGCGATTGCTAAAGCACGCGCGGCAGGCTGGTCGGGCGAACACGAAACCGACTACGAAGATTAAAAACTTCACAGAATTTCAAGAGGATTAGCCATGTCTGCATCCGTTGACCCAAACCAATACACCGTTAAACACGAACCTTATTACGAAGCAGTTGGCGACGAAATTGCGCTTTATGAAGCGGCTTACAGCGCACGGATGCCGATGATGCTCAAAGGCCCGACCGGTTGTGGTAAATCGCGTTTCGTCGAACACATGGCCTGGCGGCTAAAACGCCCGCTGATCACGGTTGCCTGTAACGAAGACATGACCGCCTCCGACCTCGTGGGGCGTTTCCTGCTCGATAAAGATGGCACGAAATGGCAAGACGGCCCGCTGGCAACGGCGGCACGCATGGGCGCAATCTGCTATTTGGATGAAATCGTGGAAGCGCGGCAAGATACCACCGTCGTGATTCACCCGCTGACCGACCACCGCCGTACCTTGCCGTTGGACAAAAAAGGCGAACTGGTGAATGCGCACCCCGATTTCCAGTTGGTCATTTCCTACAACCCCGGCTACCAGAGCCTGATGAAGGATTTGAAGCAATCCACCAAGCAACGGTTTGGCGCACTGGATTTTGACTACCCGCGTGAGGCGATTGAAATTGCCATCGTTGCCAAAGAATCCGGCGTGGATGAAAAGACGGCGGCGAAACTGGTACAAATTGCCCACCGTGCGCGTAACCTCAAAGGTCACGGGCTGGATGAAGGCATTTCCACCCGCTTATTGGTTTACGCAGGACAATTGATCGGCAAAGGGGTGACACCGTTAGCGGCGTGTTCAATGACAATGGTGACACCGTTGACTGACGACCCGGATATGCGGGATACATTGAACGCAGCGGTACAGACGTTCTTTGGGTAATAAAGAAGAAGACCCTCACCCCCAGCCCCCTCTCCCAGAGGTAGAGGGGGAGCAAGAGGGTGTTTTCTTAGCCCCTCTACCTCTGGGAGAGGGGTTGGGGTGAGGGTAATTTCGGAGACAGGCAGGCAACTATGGCAATCCATCTTGAAGAATATCGGGAGTTCCTCGAAAAAATAACGCCGCGCGTGCGTGATGTCCTCGATGGTTCCTACCAAGAAGCCACGCGGGTGATGTCGCCCGGCGGGTTGCAAGATTATCTGGACGGTGCAAAAGCCATTCAGAAACTGGGGCGCGGCGAAGACCTGATCATCACCTATTTGCAGGAAATGCCGCTGGTTGCCAAAGAATGCGGCGAAGACATTATCCCCGATGTGGTCACGGCGGCGATGAAACTGTCGTCGATGGTATCGGGCGAAGTCATTACCCTGATGATTTCCAGCCTGCCTACCGCTTCGCGTCACTTGGGCGATGCGGAACTGGTGCGCGGCTACCTGACCTTTATCCACCAGTTTGCCTCGACCGCAGCACGTGGCTTGCGCCCGATGCTGAATCACATGGATGAATTGCTCTCCAAACTGACCTTGAGCGGCTTGCGTCGTTGGGCGAATTTTGGGGCGCAAGCCTACCGCCGCGATTTCAATAACCTCACCAAGTATTTTGATTTGGAATCAGCGGATAGCCGTGCGACGTTGCAGAAAGAACGCCGGGGCGTGCTGTTCGTCAAAACCCAGCGCAAATTGAATTTCTACCTGCGGGCGTTGTGGGGACGGGATTTCTTCCTGCGTCCGACGGGTGCGGATTACACCGATTTTCGCCCTTACATCGAACACCGCATTTTCCACATGCCGGATGCGGTGGATGACATCGGCGATATTCCGGGGCTGGAATTGTATCGCGCTACCGCTGCGCACATGGCTGCGCATTTGATGTATACCCGCAAGGCATTGTCGGCGGAACAACTTAGCCCTGCGCAATTGTTTTTCATTGGTTTTATGGAAGATGCGCGGGTCGAATACAAAGCCACGCAAGCCTTTCCGGGGCTAAAGACCTTGTGGAGTCGGCTGCTGACCGCGAATTATGACGGGGCGGTGGAACACCCGACCATGCGTTTGCTGGAAAACATCGCGCTGATGTTGTTGGATGAGCTGGTCACAGGCAAGGGTGATGAGGCGATTAGTGCTTTCGTGGCGAAATTCCACGCCAATATTGCCGACAAGCAGGATGACGGGCAGTTCTCGTGGCTGATGGGCGTGGAGCTGTACAACCTGTTTGCCGGGCGGCGTGAAGTGCCGAGTTTGCGGATTCTGGAGCGCATCCGCATCCCCTACCGCGATGACAACCGTTATGTCTGGACGATGGAAGAAATGACGTGGGATGTCGGGTTTGAATACGTCCCTGCCAGCCAGCGTCAGGTACGCCGCCAAGTCAATGTGATGATGATGGCGAACGAGGTCGATTGCGAACTGGCGGGCGATGACGCACAGGAAATCTGGACGTGTTCCACCGAAATGCGTCCGTATGAAGACGATTTGACCGACAACACCAAGACTTTCAATGAGATGTGGGGTAAAGAGCCAGTTTCTGAACCGTTTCATTATCACGAATGGGATTACCACATTCAGTTACACCGCCCCGATTGGGTGACGGTGTACGAAAAACGTCAGCAACGCGGTGATCCTGATGATATTCGCGCCATTATCGACGCTTACCGTCCGGTAGCGCACCGCATCAAGCAAATTATCGACTTGCTGACCCCCGAAGGTGTGCAGCGCCAACGTGGTTTGGAAGATGGTGATGAAATCGACATCAATGCGGCAGTGGATGCGATGATTTCGCTACGCATGGGTGAACAGCCCAACCCACGCATTACGATGCGCAATGTCATCAAAAACCGTGATTTAGCTGTAGTGGTATTGCTGGATTTGTCGGAATCGACCAATGAGGCGATGAAAGGTTCAGACAAAACAGTGCTGCAATTGACCCGTGAAGCTTCCACCTTGGTGGCAACCGCGATTGAAGGCATCGGCGACCCGTATGCGATTCACGGCTTTGCGTCGGATGGGCGGCATGATGTGCAGTATTTCCGCTTGAAAGATTTTAATCAGCATTTTGATGATGAGGCCAAATCACGGCTGGCGGGGATGAAGGGCGGGCTTTCCACCCGCATGGGGGCAGCGTTACGCCATGCCGCCCACCATTTGCACAAGCAACCGGAACGCCGCAAGCTGGTGCTGCTGGTGACGGATGGCGAACCAGCGGATATTGACGAGCGCGACCCGCAGCATTTGCGTTTCGACGCGAAAAAGGCGGTGGAGGAGTTGTATGCCACGGGTGTGCAAACCTACTGTCTGACGCTTGACCCACACGCCGATGATTATGTGAAGCGGATTTTTGGGCAGAATAATTACACGGTGATTGACCATGTGGAGCGGTTGCCGGAGCAGTTGCCGCTGTTGTTTGCGAGTTTGACGAAGTAGGGTCTAAGCCAGCAACAACTGCTGATAATCCTGCGAATACGTCGCTGCTTCCGCGATCACGTATTCCTTGAACGCCTGCGCTGCTGGGGAAAGCCATTTCCCCTCCCGCGTCACGATGTGCCAGTAGCGCTGGATGGGGAAACCGACCACATCCAATATTGCCAGCGAATGCGTTTCTATTTCCAACTGAATACTGTGTAACGACACAATCCCCAAGCCCAGCCCCGCAATCACCGAATACTTGATCGACTCATTGCTACCCATTTCCAGCGTACTGGTAAAGGTATGCCCGTGTTCGGCAAAGAACCGTTCAATCGCGGCGCGTGTTCCCGACCCAGGCTCGCGCACCACAAACTTTTCGCCAATAATCGCAGACACCGGAATGTCCTTTTGTCCCGCTAACGGATGATTGGCAGGCGCAATCAGCACCAGTGGATTGCACATCAAGCGTTGCGAATGCAAGTCCAGATTCGACGGCGGCTCGCCCATCACTACCAAATCTGCCTCATAATTCTGCAATTGTTCCACCAAGGTCTTGCGGTTGGTGATATTGAGAGAAACGGTAATGCCTTCATTCTGTTGTGAAAAACCCGCCAACATCCGGGTGATGAAATAAATCGACGTGTTGGCAGCGGAAACCTTGATATAGCCTTGATGAACATTCTTGAGTTCTTCAAGCGTTTCCACCATACCCTGATATTTTGCTGCAATCTCGCAGGTGTAGGTGTGCATCGCCCGCCCTGCCGCCGTCATTACAATGCGTTTACCTTGACGCTCAAACAAAGACAACCCTACGTTATCTTCCAATTGCTTGACCTGCATCGAGATAGCGGGTTGGGTCATGTGCAACAATTCGGCGGCGCGGGTGAAGTTTTCCGTCTGGGCAACGGTCTGGAAGATCTGGATCTGGCGAAATGAGATGTGCATCTTGACTAATCCACTCGGAAATTCAGGGTTTCTTGCTATCACTGTAACATAATAAAACCTGATGTTTAAGTAAGAACAAATGAGTTTTCATTATATTAAGCATCACTTATACTTGCGCTAATTGAAAGTTATTGAACCTTATCTATCCATACCTTGAGGAGAGAAACCATGGACCAATCTGGACGTTACGCTGATCTTAGCTTGAAGGAAGAAGATCTGATTGCAGGCGGCAAGCACATTCTGGTTGCCTACAAAATGAAGCCTGCGGCTGGCTACGGTTATCTGGAAGTTGCTGCACATTTCGCCGCTGAATCTTCCACCGGCACTAACGTTGAAGTATGCACCACTGACGACTTCACCAAAGGCGTGGATGCGTTGGTGTACCATATCGACGAAGCCACTGAAGAAATGCGTATTGCCTACCCACTGGATTTGTTCGACCGCAATGTGACCGATGGCCGCATGATGCTGGTGTCGTTCCTGACACTGGTTATCGGTAACAACCAAGGCATGGGCGACGTTGAACACGCCAAGATGTATGACTTCTACATGCCTGAGCGGGCTATCCAGTTGTTCGATGGCCCATCCAAAGACATCTCCGATATGTGGCGCATCCTCGGTCGCCCGGTCAAGGACGGTGGTTACATCGCAGGCACCATCATCAAGCCCAAGCTGGGTCTGCGCCCTGAGCCGTTCGCCCACGCTGCTTACCAGTTCTGGCTCGGTGGCGACTTCATCAAGAACGATGAACCGCAAGGCAACCAGGTATTCTGCCCAGCGAAAAAAGTTTACCCACTTGTATATGACGCCATGAAACGTGCGCAAGACGAAACCGGGCAAGCCAAAATCTTCTCTGCCAATATCACCGCTGACGACCACTACGAGATGTGCGCCCGTGCTGACTTCATCCTCGAAACCTTCGGGCCGGATGCGGACAAGGTTGCGTTCCTGGTTGACGGTTACGTCGGTGGCCCTGGCATGGTAACCACTGCACGCCGTCAATACCCTAACCAATACCTGCACTACCATCGTGCTGGTCACGGCGCGGTCACTTCCCCATCCGCCAAACGTGGTTACACTGCGTTCGTGCTGGCGAAAATGTCCCGCCTGCAAGGTGCTTCCGGCATCCACGTCGGCACCATGGGCTATGGTAAAATGGAAGGCGACGCCAGCGACAAACTGATCGCGTACATGATTGAGCGTGACGAGTGCCAAGGGCCGGTCTACTTCCAGAAGTGGTACGGCATGAAGCCAACTACCCCAATCATCTCTGGCGGTATGAACGCACTGCGTCTGCCGGGCTTCTTCGAGAACTTGGGTCACGGTAACGTCATCAACACCTCCGGTGGTGGTTCTTACGGTCACATTGACAGCCCAGCGGCTGGCGCAATCTCCTTGCGTCAATCCTATGAGTGCTGGAAATCCGGTGCTGACCCGATTGAATTTGCGAAAGAGCACAAAGAATTTGCTCGCGCATTCGAGTCATTCCCTGGCGATGCTGACAAGATCTACCCAGGCTGGCGCGAAAAGCTGGGCGTACACAAGTAAGCCGCAAGCTACAGTGAAAGCCCCCCCATCCCCGACCCTTCCCCCGCAAGGGGGGAAGGGAGCAAGAGGGTAATTGGGAGCGCATCTTTTCCCTCCCCCCTTGCGGGGGAGGGTTAGGGTGGGGGGTAATCTTGAACCTTTATCGGAATCCCACCCATGACCGACGCTACCCAATACACCATCCAACACGAACCCTTCTACCAAGCCACCGGACGCGAAGTCGAACTGTACCAAGCTGCGTACCGTTCCCGCTTGCCCGTGATGGTGAAAGGTCCAACGGGGTGTGGCAAATCGCGTTTCGTCGAACACATGGCGTGGAAACTCGGCAAGCCACTGATTACCGTCGCTTGCAACGAAGACATGACCGCCTCCGATCTGGTCGGACGCTATTTACTCGAAGCCAATGGCACACGCTGGCTGGATGGCCCATTGACCACCGCCGCCCGCATTGGCGCAATTTGCTACCTCGATGAAATCGTTGAGGCACGCCAGGATACTACCGTAGTCATTCACCCGCTGACGGATCACCGCCGCACCTTGCCCTTGGATAAAAAAGGCGAGTTGGTACAGGCTCATCCCGATTTTCAGTTGGTGATTTCCTACAATCCGGGCTACCAAAGCCTGATGAAAGATTTGAAACAGTCCACCAAGCAACGCTTCGTGGCATTCGATTTTGATTACCCCGCTGCTGAAGTGGAATCCACCATTTTGCAAAATGAAGCAAAGGTGGACGCGGCAATGGCGGATAAGCTGGTGAAGATTGCCCACACCGCCCGTAACCTAAAAGGGCATGGGCTGGACGAAGGCATTTCCACCCGTTTGCTGGTGTACGCCGCCAATTTGATGCGCGACGGGATTGCCGCCGGTGACGCTTGCCGCATGGCACTGGTCAGCCCGATCACCGATGATGCCGACATCCGCAGCACCTTGAACCACGCGATTGACGCGATTTTTGGGTAGGAAGAAACCCCTCACCCCCTAGCCCCCTCTCCCTCAAGGGGCGAGGGGGAACAAGAGAATAATGGCATTCCTTTCTTAGCCCCTCTCCCCTTGAGGGAGAGGGGTTGGGGTGAGGGGTAATTCCCGGAGTCAATTATGCAAGAAGCCAACGAAACCATCGCCCGTTACCGCGCCCAACTAAGCTGCAACTTCAAGCAGCTTGATGAAGCCTTCGCCGCCTGTATGCAGGACGCACTCGCGCTGTTGAGCGAGCAAGGCATCAAGGATTACCTCGACGGTGCGTCGTTGGTGTGCAAAATCGGGCGCGGTTTCGACCCCGTGCTGACCTATCTGGAAGAAATGCCGGTCATCGCCCACAAGCTCGGCGAAGGAATGTTGACCCGTGTTAGCCAAGCGGTGTGGAAAATCTCGCGTACCCCGAACGGGCGCATTATTCCCATCTTCTTGCAGACCCTACCCGACGTATGCCGCCGTCTCGAAAGCGAGGAATTGGTTGGGCATTACATCGCCCTGCTGTTTGAAATGATGGAGCGCACCACAGGTTCGATCCACGGTTTCCACACCACCATCCCCAGCCCCGGCTTGCCCAAATTGCTGGAACAAATGCCTTATTTAATGAGCCAGTTAGCCTTGGGCGGCTTGAAAAACTGGATCGACTACGGCATCCGCAACTACGGCAAACACCCGCATCGGCAAGAAGAGTATTTCAGCCTGCAATCCGCTGATGCCAAGGCGATGTTGCAGCACGAACGCCACGGCACACTGTTTACGCATAACGAGCGCAAGCTGAATTTGTATTTGCAAGCCTGTTGGCAGAGCCACGAATACCTCGTGCCGTATTCGGTGGATTTCCGCGATGTGCGCGAACAGCAACCGTACTTTGATGAATACGGGATGCGCATTCCCGATGTGTTCGACGATGCACACGGTGTGACGGGGATTGACCGTTACCGCGCGGTGTTGGCGCACATGGCGGCGCATCAACGCTGGACGCATAAAGTGGTGGCAGATAATTTCAGCCCACAGCAGCGCATTGCGATTGAACGCCTCGAAGACAGTCGGGTGGAATATCTGGCAATGCAGGAATATCCCGGTTTACGGCGGATATTCACGGCGTTGCACCCTGCCCCGCTGGAAAACGAGTGCGATTCCAAGACCGAATCTTGCTTCCGGCATCGGTTGGCGATGTTGTCCTGGGCGATTTTGAATCCGGCGCATGGCTATCAGAACGCGAAAATCAATGAATTTGCGGGCAAGTTCCACGCAAAAATGGCAGAAGGCAACGCGACGACGGCGGATATGGTGACTGTGGCGATTTCGTTTGTGGCACAGACGCGCTTGCAAACTGACCAGTTGCCGAGCGTGTATTTCAACCATACCGCCATTCCTTACCGCGATGATAACCGCCATTTGTGGCAGTACATCGAGGAAAGCGACGACGAAGAATTCTTCGACGAACACAAGCAAACCGCGCAGCAAAACGAACAATCCGGTTTGCCACCGCGCCATTACCCTGAGTGGGATTACAGCACGCAGACCTATCGACCGGATTGGACAAGCGTGTATGAAAGTTTGCATCCGGCGGGTAATCCGGCAGTGATTGATGCGCTGTTGCAAAAACACGCGGCGTTGGCGAAGCGTTTGAAGCAGATTGTGGATTTGTTGAAGCCGCAAAATTACACGCGGGTACGCTATCAGGAAGAAGGCAGCGAGCTGGATTTGGATGTGGCGATCCGTTCGCTGATTGATTTCAAGGGCGGGGCGAACCCTGACCCGCGCATCAATATGAGCCACAAGCATGACGGGCGCAATATCGCGGTGATGCTGCTGCTGGATTTGTCGGCTTCGATCAGCGAAACGCCGGAAGGCTGCACGCAAAGCATTCTGGAACTGAGCCAGGAAGCGGTGTCGTTGCTGGCGTATGCGATTGAGGCGTTGGGCGACCCGTTTGCGATTGCCGGGTTTGCGTCCAATACGCGCCATGAGGTGCGTTACCAGCACATCAAGGGTTTCAAGGAACACTGGAACGATGAGGTGAAGGGGCGGCTGGCAGCGATGCAGGCGGGGTATTCGACGCGGATGGGTGCGGCGGTTCGCCATGCGGCGCATTATCTGGAGCATCAACAGGCTGATAAAAAACTGCTGCTGATTTTAACCGATGGCGAACCGTCGGATATTGATGTGGATGACCCGCAATTATTGACGCAAGATATGCGCCAAGCGGTGAAAGAACTGGATCAGAAAGGCATTTACAGCTATTGCATTAGCCTTGATCCGCGAGCGGATGAATATGTGCGGGATATTTTCGGCAAGCGCGTTACCGTGGTGGATAATGTACAGCGGTTGCCGGAAAGGATGACGCAGGTGTTTGTTACGTTGACGGGGTGAGTGAAAATATTATTTTTCAAAAAACCCCGAAAAACTGACTCACCAAGTTAAATTAGCGAAGAATATTGTTAAAATACCCTGTATATTCATAACGTTATGACATTAGCCAATACAACTATAAATTTTCAAACCATTGATCAACAATCTAATTATTATTTGTAGAAGCACCATCCTACGCTACCGATAACTGCTATTATTTCCCTGTATCCAAAATCATTCCTCTAGAAAAGACCTAAGCAGCCTTACCCTATCAAAATGACCTAGCAAGTTATATATATATAACTCATATTTTAATGTTGTTAATGGAAAGCTCATGCCAAAAGCATTAAATATTTCAATACTATTACTCCACTCTTTATTAACAACCCACTTATCACCTATCAAATTAACTGGGTCAGCCATGACATCTATATTTAATCCATTAAACTTTATAATGCAAAAATTAGAAATAATTCGCTCGGATTGAGTATATTCATAATTCTTGAAAATATAATTCAAAAATTTATTACTTATTTCTAATCCTGTTTCCTTAGTCGTTATTATGTCAACATCATTAATCTCACTAACAATGCCTCTAATAAAATGATTGGCTCCACCTGTTATCGCCCAAAGGCCATTAACAGGCAATAGCTCTTCATTTAACTTCAATATTTTATTTATGCCATCTTTTGCTTCCATAGTGATGCAATCCTATCTCCATGTTTATTATATATTGAGAATGGTATATTAGGTGTAATCAACTTTGCTTCATTATAACGAGAAAAAACATCAATAATTATCTGGCTATCAGCACTTGTATTTTTCGATAAAAACTCATCAACGCCCTTCATAAGATCGACTGTTTTTTTAGTTTTCATGGTTTCTTCAAAAAACTCATAAATTAAGCCAATTGATAGAATTGTGAATGCAAGTTTAGGGATAGTTAGCGATGGATCATCTTTTATGTATGGCATTAATATTAATAAAGAAAATATTAATATTACAATCGCAACAACAAACATCCTCATGTTTTCCGCATAAGAATAATTATAGAAATGTGAGTTCTTAAAACTATTTTCATGAATCATCCATCTCAATTTTTCAAGACCTGAATAAGAATCTTCTTTGAAATATGTTACAGAGTCCTGTTGCTGTTCTATTTTTTTCTTAACAGCATCGACAACTCCTAAGCTTACTTGGCTTTTTAAATTAGCCACATCTTCAACATCAATACTATCAGGCATAGTATTTCCCAACATTGAATGCTTTTGCAAGTTATGCCCAAGCATATATAAGCGATCAACTTGAGATTTTAAGTAAGAAATACTGATTTGACAAAAAAACAAGGCCGTCATAATTATATACAACAAGTAGCCATTCACAAAAACTGATACCACTAAAAATAGTAGCATAATTTTAAATAGCCATTTTCTAAAAGATGAATATCTTGCCGCTTCGTCATAGACAGAAGTATAATAATGCTCTAAGTCGTCAATCACAAAGCCCCCAATCTTATTAGTAAATATTTGGATTGTACCACAAATCAATTTTGGTTAAAGATTTCTCATCAAACTGTGGCTACAATCTATGACTTTTCCAAAAACGCTAGCACAATGTCTTCTTCATCTTCATGCAAACACCCAAAGCATTGATTTTTATAGAATTAATCTAAACTCCAGCCACCAATCTGTTTCACACTCTTGTGACCAAACAGGAGATAATATAACACTGAAATACAAGCTACATAACAGTCGAAAAGACTGGAATGGAATTTTTTTCAGCAAGTCAATCCTAATTATCTTGAATTTTCAGTGATTTATTGGCAGTCTATTAATTTAAATAATTGTAATATTGTTTTCTTTATGGACACCTACCTCGCCTGCTTCGACATCCAAGACGACCGTAACCGGCTACACATCGTAGCATTGCTGGAGGCATATGGCCTGCGGGTACAGAAATCTGTGTTTGAGATCAGTGTACAGTCGACGAAGCAGTTGCTAGCGCTGAAAATTTCCCTAAAATTCTGGCTAGAACCTGGCGACGATCTGCGTTTCTACCACCTGTGCCACGATTGCCGCAGCAAGTCTCACATAGTAAAGAGAGACGAGCGAATTGCTGATTTCCCCCCTACTGATAATGCTGCAAGCACAGCCACTGACGTTTTCCCATTCTATTCCCTGTTACCTCTGCGCGGTCTAGTCGTCACATTGCGGTGCGTCTCCACTGCCCGTCCGTCCTTTTTCCACCAACCTGCCCTCACCGCATTTTTGCGCTTCCTCACCGGTTCGCCGGACGCTTATGACCAACTTGTTCGCCTAGATGCGCCGGAAAGCGGGCAGGTAGCCTACCGCAAGCATGATCATTACCGTTTCTTGCTAATCGGGTTGGCTGGCAGTGATGCGCTGCTGGAGATGATGCTGACCAAACTGGCGCAATTGCCGTTCAGTGCCCCCAAACAAGGGCATGAACTGCCATTTGCCGACAACTGGAAACTCGAAGCGGTGCAAGACATGTTCAGCGGAACCATCATCACCAGTATGGAGCAGGCTGGCTACTACGGGGAGAAAGAGTTACGAGGCGAGGCAGCGCTGTGGGCTGGCAAGCAACAAGTGCAATGGCGATGGTTGGCTCCTGCTCTGCTGCTCAAAAATAAGCAGCAACGCGAGGCGAATGGTGTAAAAGCCAAGGGTGATAAGCGCTATGTGCGCGATAGTGCGGAAGTGGGCGCCAACTTACTATTCAGCCGCCTGCATAGCAGCGTGGCGGATTTACTGCGCCGTCGGGGCGAGATCCAGCCGCTACAACAAACCGTCCCGGATTCTACTGTGATAGCCTCCCACTTGTTTTGGTTAGATGCGGGCTATAGAGGTGCGAACCATAAGTATAAGGAAATGGGCGGGATCAACGGGCACATTCACCTGCAACTCCCCACAGATTTGTCCACGTTCTGGTGGGAATTGCTAGTACTGGGGCAATACCTTGGATTAGGTCAACGCACCACATTCGGCTGGGGACGTTATCTGCTGGTGGATGCCGACGGAGAGCAAACCTACCACCGGGTTCCTCCCGCCAGTTCATTGCTGCCACCGAATCAATAAGGCCAAACTTCATTGATTTCCATTAAATGAAGCCTATTATCCACGTGTCACCATAGCTTTGCGCAGCAACTCCAGCCCGCGCTCAGTCTTGCCACCTCCTCGCTCTGCCCGTAGCAAAAAGTGGGGTTCTTGCTGATTCAATGGATTGCTTGGGTCTTGCTTGAGCTTGAGAATATCGGCCCTAATTTCTTCCAATGTCGGATTACCCAACCACTGCTGACGCTCTTCGGTGTAGTTGTGCTTAACAGAGTCCATGCAGCTCCTCAAGCAATTCTGCTTCGTTTAAGTGAAAGGGGGAAGATAGCAGCAGCAAGGCGCATCTCACGCACAAAACCAGCCGGATCAAGGTGCAGCGAAGGTAGCACAGAATCAGGCACTTGGATTATTACCGTTGTCATACGTTATTTCCTCACATGCTGTGACGTCGATGGCTCAGTATAGTAAACGCAAACACATGGTATCCCTACCTCCGTCAGAGAAAATCATCGGGGTCAATGGAACAACCATCCAGATCGTATTCATCAAACACCGGCTTCGCCACGCTATACGGTGGTTCCTGTTACACACCATTAAGCCACAGGTGTACCAAAATGCTGGCGATATAACCCAGCATGATCGCACCTGACCATTTCAAATGAGAATTGAAGGTATACATGCCGCGTGCCTGCCCCATCAGTGCCACCCCGGCAGCCGAGCCGATGGACAGCAGCGAGCCACCGACCCCGGCAGTCAATGTCACCAGCAACCAGCCACCCAGTGACATATCCGGGTGCATGGTCAACACCGCAAACATCACCGGAATATTGTCCACCACCGCTGAAATGATCCCCACCAACACGCCTGCCCACACCGGCCCCATGCCGGTATAGATCACTTCGGAAACCAGCGCCAGATAACCCAGCGCACCCAGCCCGCCAACGCACAACACCACGCCGTAGAAGAACAGCAGCGTATCCCACTCCGCCTTCTGCAACTGGGAAAAAATGTCGAAACGCCCGACCTCAGCCACTTCGTTGTCATTGTCGGGAATATTGTCGGAAATCTTCAGATACCAGCCAAACAATTGCAGGGCCGCCAAACCGGTCATCATCCCCAGCACGGGTGGCAGGTGCAGCGAGTTGTGGAACGTCACCGCCGTCACGATCGTGCCAATAAACAGGGCGAGAATCACCAGTCCGCCGCGCTTGATGGAAACGGTGGCTGTCAACGGATCAGGATGCCCCTTGTCGATGAAGAACGACATGATCAGCGCAGGCACAAACCAGTTCACCAGTGACGGCACGAACAACTCGAAAAACTCCCAGAATTTGACGACACCGGACTGCCACACCATCAGGGTAGTAATGTCGCCGAACGGGCTGAATGCCCCACCCGCATTGGCTGCCACCACCAGATTGACGCACGACATGGCAAGGTATTGCGGGCGGTTGGGGGCAACCGCAATCACCACTGCCGACATCAGCAATGCAGTGGTCAGGTTGTCAGCTATAGAGGAGATGAAAAACGCCAGAATCCCGGTGATCCAGAAAATCCAGTACAGCGAAAAGCCCTTCGACACTAGCCAGGCGCGTAATGCCTCAAAGATGTTGCGCTCTTCCAGCGTACTGATGTAAGTCATCGCCGCCAGCAGGAACAGCAACAACTGGGCGTATTCCAGCAAGTTGTGGTTGAAGATTTCCTGCATTTCCTCAATCTTGCCCACGCTAGCGTAGGCCAAAGCGACCAGTACCCAGATGAGTCCGGCGGCGAACATGACAGGCTTGGACTTACGCAAATGGAAGCGTTCTTCCAGTATCACAAGCGTGTAGGCGGCAAAAAAGATCAGCAGCGCGATAATGCCGTAGCCTGAGCCGGTAAAGCTGGCAATCTCAGTCATGGTAGTTCCTTATGGGCGTTTCAAGAAGTTAGCATCATGCGCAAAATAATTTCCGTGCGTCATTGAGGCAAGTCATTGTTTTGGCGCTTTTCTGATGCGATGCAGCGTTCCGGCGTACTCATCAGGTCACGTTTATTCGCCGCTGCCCAGAAGCTGGGGTCGTTGAAATCGACTTTTTGTATCAGTTTGGCGTGCAGCTTGCCCAGTGTCATGCAATATGCATTACGTTGTTGCGCTTTCTGAAAAATCGGTGATCCCTACCCATTATTTTCTCCATGATGATTGGTGGTGACGTGACTACCGACCAACGCCAACAAATCGCCACCATCATAGGTAGTTTGCTCAAGGATCTTGGCAGTCTTGATCCTGAGTCCCTTCTGGCTGTTGCCGAAGTGAACAAAGCACTTGTCGCTCCACAGGATAAACCCAAAGCCCGTAACTTGTTGGGTAAAGTCTGGAATGGATTGAAAGACACCCTCAGCACAGTCAAACAGTAGTGCGGAAGCAGTTCAGGGGATTCTGGCGACAGGAATGGGGGTGGCAGCGGGGATTAATCAGCGATCGATAACATCATGCCAACACCTTCGTGCTGTTCATGTCTCACCCTTCACCAATCCTGCTATGGGTAAACGTGCTTGCCCCAGCATCACCAGCAACCCGGCGGCAATGATAATCCCGATCCCTGCCATCGCCAGCAACGTCAGGCTTTCATCCCATAACCACCAACCCAATACCGCCGCGAAAATCACCGACGCATAGGTAAACGCCCCCAATTGCCCCGCAGGAGCATGACCATACGCCGCCGTCAACGCCCACTGCGCCAAGGTTGCCAACACCCCCAACAGGAATAACCACAGCAAGGTTTCCCCAGTCAGCGGCAACCACGCTAATGCTGCCGGAATCACCGACAACATACTGGCAAACAAGGCAAAATAAAACACCACCCGCAAAGCTGGCTCCTCGCTCGAACGCATCCGTCGGATACTTACCTTGGTTGAGCCGCCCATCACTGCACCAACCAGCCCCAATACCACCGCCAGATTGAAAACTGCCTCCTCCTGAAACGGGTTCAGCACCAACAGCACCCCGGCAAACCCCAAGCCAATCGCCACAAAGTTACGCCAGGACAAGCGTTCCCCCACCCAGAAAAACGCCACAATCGGTACGAACAGCGGCATGGTTTGCTTCAACAACGCGCTTTGCGCCAAGGGCAGATGCCCCCAAGCATAGAACATGCAGCTCATGGCGGTGACGCCCAGCAGCGAGCGCAAAAAATGCAGGTGCAAGCAATCGGTTTTCACTGCCCGCAGCCCACTGCGCCACAACCACGGCAACAGCAGCAACAGCGCAAACGCATTGCGGAAAAACACGGTTTGTTCCGTCGAGACCACGCCGTTCAGGTGTTTAATCACCATCCCCGCGCTCACCAGAAAAAATTCGGATGCTAAAATCAGCAACGCGCCGTAAGCTAGGCCGGATAGTGGCAGCATAGCCGTAACCTTCTCCAGTTCCCTCCACCCCTTGCGGGGGGAGGGCGAGGCAGAGAGGGGAGTTTCCCGTTTATTCCATTTCAACCACAAGATCACCTTGTTCAACCAGTTCCCCGGCTTTCAGGTGAATCGCCCGGATTTTACCCGGCAGTGGTGCAGTGATGGTGGTTTCCATCTTCATCGCTTCGATAACGAACAACGGAGTGTTCTGCTCCACTTCGTCACCGACCTTGGCCATGATCGTAGACAGCTTGCCTTGCAGCGATGTGCCGATTTCCTTGTCCCCCACCGCCTTGCGGTTGGTTGCCTTGGTCGGTTTGACGGAAAGGTCACGTACCTGCACGGAACGGATTTGCCCGTTGAAGTCAAAGGTAACGGTACACATGCCGTTTTCATCGGCAGGTGAGCGGTACAGCAGGCGGATGATCAGCACCTTGCCCTTGCCGAGTTCCACCAAGACTTCTTCGTTGAGCTTCAAGCCGTAGAAGAATACCGGGGTTGGCAAATGGCTGAGGCTGCCGTATTCCTGCTGGTGCTTGTAGAAGTCACGGAACACTGCCGGGTACATTTTGTAGGACAGGAAGTCGAGGAAGGTTTGTTCAGGGTCAAACTCCTGCTTGAATGCGGCAAATTCGGCATCAAGGTCAACCGGCTTCAGATGGTCGTTGGGGCGACCCGGATACGGCTTTTCACCCTTGAGAATAATGTCGCTCAATGGTTTCGGGAAGCCGCCTGGTACTTGACCCAGACCACCCTTGAACAGATCGATCACGGAATCCGGGAATGCCAGCGATGCACCGCGTTCCATCACATCCTGCTCGGTCAGGCCGTTGGAGGTCATGTAAATCGCCATGTCGCCCACGACCTTGGAAGACGGGGTAACTTTCACGATGTCGCCGAACATGCGGTTGACCACCGCGTAGTTTTCCTTTACTTCCTCGAACTTGTGTTCCAGACCCAGCGCCACCGCTTGCGGACGCAGGTTGGAATACTGACCGCCCGGAATTTCGTGGTTGTAGACTTCCGCCGTACCCGCTTTCAAGCCGGATTCAAACGGATAGTACATTTCGCGCACGTCTTCCCAGTAGTTGGCGTAGTCGTTGAGCGACTTGAGGTTGAACGGCTGTTCACGCGGCTGCCCTTCCATCGCAGCAATCAGCGAGTTCAGGTTGACCTGTGAGGTCAGGCCGGACATGGAACTCATGCAACCATCCACCACGTCAACCCCGGCTTCAATCGCTTTCAGCAAGGTAGCTGACTGGATAGATGCCGTGTCGTGCGTGTGCAGGTGGATCGGGATGTTGACGGCTTCTTTCAATGCGGAAATCAGGGTGGTGGCGGCATACGGTTTCAGCAAGCCTGCCATGTCTTTGACTGCCAGCATGTGGGAACCGGCATCTTCCAGTTGGCGTGCCAGGTCAAGGTAGTATTGCAGGTTGAACTTGTTAGACGGGTCAGTGTTCAGCACGTTGCCGGTGTAGCAGATCGTACCTTCGGCAATCCCGCCGGTACGCTCGCGCACCACCTGGATGGACTTGCGCATCCCTTCGATCCAGTTGAGGGAGTCAAAGATACGGAACACGTCGATACCATTTTCCCACGACTTCTCGATGAAGGCTTCCACCACGTTGTCCGGGTAAGCGGTGTAACCAACCGCGTTCGAGCCACGGAACAGCATCTGGAACAGGATGTTTGGCATCGCTTCGCGCAGCAGTTGCAGACGTTCCCACGGGCATTCGTGCAGGAAACGCATCGCCACGTCAAAGGTTGCCCCGCCCCACAATTCCAGCGAGAACATTTGCGGGTGGTTCTTGGCGAAACCTTCTGCCACTTTCAGCATGTCTTCGGTACGCACACGGGTAGCCAGCAAGGACTGGTGCGCGTCACGCATGGTAGTGTCGGTATAGAAAATGTTCGGCTGTTCTTTGACCCACTGGCAGAATTTTTCTGCGCCCATTTCGGTCAGCAGGTTTTTGGTACCTTTCGGATAATCGCCCACCTTGTCGAACGCAGGCACGATCGGCTTGCGGAAATGCTTGTGCGGGTCAACGTATTTTACGTCCGGGTTGCCGTTAACGGTGACGTTGCCGATGAATTTCAGCGTCTTGGTTCCCCGGTCAAAGCGCAGCGGGGTATGGAACAGTTCCGGGTGGTTGTCAATAAAGGTGACAGTGCAGTTGCCACTGGTGAAGACCGGGTGTTCCAGCACGTTTTCGAGGAAGCCGATGTTGGTTTTGACCCCACGGATACGGAATTCCTGCAAGCCACGCAAGTTGCGGCGGATGGCACCATCCAGCGTGCGTCCCCACGCGGTTACTTTTACCAGCATGGAGTCAAAGAACGGGGAAATTTTCGCCCCCGGATAAGCTGCACCAGCATCCAGGCGGATACCGAAACCGCCGGTACTGCGGTAAGCGATGATCGTACCGTAGTCAGGTTTAAAGCCGTTTTCCGGATCTTCAGTAGTGATACGGCATTGTACTGCGTAACCATTGCACTGGATGTTGTCCTGACTGATGTTTAGGTCAGCTAGGCTAGCACCGCCAGCAATCAGGATTTGGCTGCGTACAATGTCAATCCCGGTGATTTCTTCGGTGATGGTGTGTTCCACCTGCACCCGTGGGTTGACTTCGATGAAGTAGATGTTTTCATCTTTGTCGACCAGAAATTCAACTGTACCGGCACAGGAATAGTCTACATGGCGGGTGATGGCCAGTGCGTATTTGTAGAGGTTTTCACGGGTTTCATCTTTCAGGCCGGTACTGGGCGCGACTTCCACCACTTTCTGGAAGCGGCGTTGCACGGAACAGTCACGTTCATACAGGTGGACGAGGTTGCCGTGGTTGTCTCCCAAAATCTGGATTTCAATGTGCTTGGGCGAGTCGATGTATTTTTCGAGGAATACGGTGGCGTCGCCGAAGGCTTTCAGGGCTTCGTTGCGGGCGTCGTTATACGCGCCTTCCAGTTGGGAAGAGTCACGCAGTACGCGCATCCCGCGACCGCCACCACCGGCAGCGGCTTTCATCATCAGCGGGTAGCCGATGCGGTCAGCTTCGCGGCGGGCGATTTCTACGGTGTCCAGCGGTTCTTTGCTGTCCTGGATGATTGGCAGGCCAGCGGCAATGGCGTTTTCCTTGGCTGCTACCTTGTCACCCAGCTTTTGCATGGCTTCAGGGGTCGGGCCAACAAAGATGATGCCTTCTTCACGGCAACGGCGAGCCAGCGTCACGTTTTCGGACAGGAAACCATAACCAGGGTGGATAGCATCGGTATGGGTACGCTTGGCAACCTCAATGATGGCCTCAATGTCCAGATAGGGCTTGAGTGGCTCGTCGTCCTTGCCGATCTGATAGGCTTCATCAGCCTTGTAGCGGTGCGGGGAGAAACGGTCTTCGTAAGTGTAGATCGAAACCGTACACAGCTTGAGTTCGGCTGCGGCACGCAGGATACGGATAGCAATTTCGCCACGGTTGGCGACCAGAAGTTTCTTGATGGGCCGGGTCATCGGACTACCTTTAGTCAAAGTGGAACAGGCTGCGGCTAGCTGTGACTTACGGTGCGGTCAAATGCCGCACTTTTGTTGTGACGATAGTTTGCGGGAGAGCGGGGCTGCTGTAAAGCGTTAGGGGAAGCTGATGACTTTCCAGCCGCTAGGTCGGATGCTGCCATCAGATAGCAAAATTTTCTCGCTGGCCTGTATCTGCTCGTAACGTTTGAGGTTGTCTTCACTCATGCGCCCAAATACGGTGCGGAAGATGGTCGCTTTCGTGGGGATGGCATCCAGCTTGCCCAGCATGGCCTTGTCTGTGCCGATGATGATGTTTTTGTAGCGGGTGCGGGCTTGCAGGTTGTTGATCCAGCTTTCCATTGCCGGAAATTGTGGTTTGAGGGCGTAGGAGGTATCTACAACCACAAGCACGTCTGGCTGGTGTTGTTGCAGGTAGAGGTGCGTGCCTGCCCATGCAGCAGCGTGCAGGACGATAAACAGGCCAAAGATTTTCAGGGCTTTCAAGCTGTACCTCCTGCCGGTTTACATTTCAGCATTCAACAGGTTGCCGATGCGGAACGAGGCGGAACCAGTGCTGGATTCGGTGTAAGCACCTTCTGCCCAGCTTGCCATGTCCTTGAGGGCAGGGGAGCTGAGTTCATAAGCAATCGTATGGATGGGTACACCCAGTTGCTCCAGCAGGAGTTTGGCTTCCTCGAAATCGATTCCGGTATTGGTTTCACCGTCGGATAGCACGAAAATGACGGTCTTGTAGTCAGGGTGAGTTTTCTTGAATTCCAGCAACAGGTCAGCCGCTACCAGGGTGGCGCTGTAAGTGGCGGTCTTGCCACCCACGGAAAGCTGTTCCACCGCGCCATTGAACAGCGATTTCTGCTGGACGTTGAACGAGCTGATGGGCAAATCCACGTTGACGGTATCGCTGTAGGACACCAGCCCGATGGCGTTGTTGGCACTGATCAGGTCGGAGGATTCGATCAGGGCTTTTTTCAGGTTTTTGATGCGTTCGCCTTCCATCGAGCCGGAAATGTCGGTGACGAACACAGCAGCAATCGGTTTGCCCCCGGATTTTTTCTGTTTCCACAGTTTTTGTGCCTGGGCAATCACATTGCCGTCAGGAATTTTGTAAGCGTCTTTGTAATCCGGGCTGGTTCCAAACCCGTATTTTTGCAGTACGTCTTGCTGGGTTTTGACGAACTGGGCGAAACGTTTCAGCACTTCCTGTTCTGCCGGGTCGGCTTCACTGGTGGCGTATAGCGGGTTGTCGTGGCGCACACCGAAGGGCACAAACTGGTAGTCTTCCATGCCTTTGGTGCTGAGCCAGGTTTGTTCACTGCCGACGAAACCGTCCAGTACGCCGCTGCCCATCGCCGCATCACGCATTTGCAGGGTATTTTGTGCCACGAATGGCACGCCCAACTGGAAGGCTTCAAATGCGCTGGCAACGTCCGGTGACAGCATCTGGGTCTGATCCCCCTTGGCGAATGCATCCAGTACCGTGATCAGAAAATTCAGCCCGGTGGCTGACTGGTAGGGGTTGGTGTAACCCATCGCAAACGAGCCATTGCTGACATTGGTTAAGAGCTTGGCAACATCCAGCTTGCCATCGGCGCTGATCTGGTCGAGTTTGGATTTGCGGGCAATGATGCCGCCGACACTGGGGGCTGTCACCTCCGCAACGGTGGTGAGCTTGTTGCTACCGCTATTGACCAGATTACCCCACAAAGCGTTAGCAGGGGAGTAGCCTTCAGCGATGTATTGTCCGGTCATGATGAATTGCGCACCCAGCCCTGAATCCAGCTTGCGGATGGTGACAGCAGCTTTTTTGCCATTGTCGAGGGTCTGGCCTTGCTGGTTGAACTTGTCGGCCAACTCCAGGTAGACACCATCCTGACCCTTGCCTGCCTTGTCAGCAGAGGTAAAGATTTCTGCCACTTCAGTGGTGGCATCGTCTTTTATGTCAATCAGCAGCGGGTATTCCGCCAGATCGGGCAACATCGCCAGCAGGTTGGTGGGGGTAAGCTGGATATTGGCACGATACTGGTTTTCATTGTGCGTTGGCTGCACGACGTTTTGCACGATGTCGTGGATTTGGGATTCAATCTTGTTCTGGGTGTCAGTGGTTTCACCGCAACCGGCAAGAACTGTTGCCAACAGGGTAAGGGAAGTCAGGGTGGTGATGCGGTATTTCATGATGACTATTTTCCTGTCTGGTTGGCGGTCTGGGCAAGGCTGACCAGACGTGCCAGTGTGTCCAGCCGTTCAAACTGGCTGATGGAGCGGATATTGGCGACTTCCACGGCGGTTTCATTCAGGGCGGTGAACAGCTTGTCGTTTTCTGCCAGTAGCCCGTTGATGCGTTGCTCCTGTTCCTCATGCAATTCGGACTGGTCAGACTGGCGGCTCAGACCGGCGAGACTGTGCCCGACGGCTACCATGTCGGTGAGGTTCTGGATGACGTGTTCCTGTACACTGCGGGCGGCACTCAGGTAGGTCAGGGGTGCAAATTGCTTGCCGATAAAGCGGGTTTCCACCACTGACTGGTAGTCGTTGAGGATGTCGTTGAGGATGTCAGCCTGCCTGACTCCAGCATTGATCCGCAGGTCGTGGAGGCTTTTGCGGGCGCTTTGCAGCCGATCCAGCAGGGCTGTGTGTTCGCGCAGGTTGCGTTCATGCAGCCAGATGGCTTCGTCCAAATCCTTGTGACCGGTAAGGCGGTACATCAGGGGTACGCTCAGGGCAATCAGCAGCGCAGCAAGGGCATAAGCAGCCAACATCCACCACGGTGGCTGGAACCACCAGGCAAACAGGCCAACCAGCCCGGCGGACAAGGCCAGTGCGACAAGGGTGTAAGCCGCGATGGAGCGGTGAGGCATTGCAGCAGAAATGGGAATTCTCCTTGCACGGTTGCTTATACTGTTACTGTAGCAAAAGGCTGCTCAGGCTACGCTGAAAAAGCATAACCCTTTGTCTGGACAAGCATACGATAAACGTTGGCGGGAAGGGTTAAACATCCGATAAAACCGATGTTATCCTTGTCTTGCCAATCGCCCCACACTAACACCAAAACGAGGTAGGCATGAACACCACACATATTGGTCTGATCGGTCTCGGCGTCATGGGTTCCAACCTGGCACTGAACCTGAGCGATAAAGGCTATTCCCTCAGCGTTTACAACCGCACTTACGCCAACACGGAACAATTCATGCAGGAACAGGCGCAGGGCAGGGCAATCCGGCCTGCGGCAACCTTGCCCGAATTGGTCAGCCAGCTTGGTAGCCCGCGCATCATCCTGTTGATGGTGACGGCAGGTCGGGCGGTGGATGCGGTGATCGAACAATTGCTGCCTTTGCTTGTGCCCGGCGACATCGTTATTGATGGCGGCAATTCTTTCCATAAAGACACAACCCGGCGCTGGCAGCAACTGATTGCCCAAGGCATCCGTTTTGTTGGCATGGGTGTTTCCGGTGGGGAAGAGGGTGCAAGGCATGGGCCTTCGCTGATGCCCGGTGGCAATGCCGAAGCATGGCTTGTTATCCGGGACATGTTCCAGACTGTAGCAGCCCACGTTGACGGTGAGCCGTGCTGCCAGTGGCTGGGCGAAGGTGGCTCCGGTCATTACGTCAAGATGGTGCATAACGGCATCGAGTACGGCGACATGCAACTGATTGCGGAAGCCTGTCACCTGATGCGTCACGCACTGGGGATGGATTACG
This sequence comes from Thiothrix sp. UBA5583, assembly GCA_002425225.1. GTDB lineage: Bacteria > Pseudomonadota > Gammaproteobacteria > Thiotrichales > Thiotrichaceae > Thiothrix > Thiothrix moscowensis. The sequence goes on along the minus strand of DILV01000038.1, from coordinate 66,052 downwards.
CCGCAATGGCGGACACCTTCGTGGCGTGGAATGGCGGCAAGCTGGAATCTTACCTGATCGAAATTACCAGCCAACTGCTGCGCCAAAAAGATACGGATGGCAGCCCGCTGGTAGACAAAATCCTCGACCGTGCCGGGCAAAAGGGTACGGGTTTGTGGACGGCGCAAGACGCGCTGGAACACGCCGTTCCTTTGACGCTGATTTCGGAGGCTGTCCATGCGCGGATGCTGTCTGCCCGCAAGGATGAGCGCGTTGCTGCTTCCACCCTGCTGGGCGGTATGGCGGAACCTGTTGAGGCAGGCCAACATCAAGCCTATCTTGATGCCATCCACGATGCGCTTTACGCCGCCAAGCTGGTGTCTTACGCGCAAGGTTTCATGCTGCTGCAAACGGCAGCGGCAGCAAATGGCTGGCATTTGCCTTACGGCGACATCGCCTTGTTGTGGCGGGCAGGTTGCATTATTCGTAGCCGTTTCCTCGCTGACATCAAGGCTAGTTTTGCACGTGATCCCGTGCCACAAAGCCTGTTGCAAGACCCGTTTTTCGCGGAGGAACTGCGACAGGCGGCAAGTGGCTGGCGCAAGGCGGTAACGCTGGCGGTGATGCAGGGTGTACCTGCCCCTGCCTTGTCTTCCGCGCTGGCATTTTACGATGGCTACCGTTGTGCCAACGGTTCGGCAAACATTTTGCAGGCACAGCGTGATTTTTTTGGGGCGCATGGTTATCAGCGGGTGGATCGTGATCCGGCGTTACATTTCCATACCAACTGGAACGGGGATGGTTCTGAGGAGCAACTGCCATGAAGTGCGGTGGAATTTCCCACGCCTACGTCATTTTCGGCGCAACCGGCAACCTTGCCACCCAGAAACTGCTGCCCGCTCTGTACCAGTTGCATTGCATGGGGCATCTGGCGGCGGATGTGGAAATCCTGGGTTGCGGGCGTACTGCCCACTCCCAGGCAAGCTGGCGCGAGGAAGTACGCAAGCAGATGACAAGCGCAGGTTTGGCTGCCAGCCCATGTCTGGATAGTTTTATCCAGCGGCTGGATTACCTGTCCGGCAGCCTCAATGATGCAGCGTTCTATCAGGCTTTAGGAACGTGGATTGGTGGTAATGGTTGTGAAAACAACGTCATTTTCTATCTGTCAGTCAGCCCGGACTTGTATGTGAACGTGACTGAGGGGCTGGCAACGGTAGGTTTGTTGCAGGAGGACAGCGGCTGGCGGCGCATGGTGATCGAAAAGCCGTTTGGGCACGATCTGTCATCTGCCAGTGCCTTGCAGCACAGTCTGGAAGTGCATTTGCGTGAAGAGCAGATTTACCGCATCGACCATTACGTCGGCAAGGAAGCGGTGCAAAACCTGCTGGTGCTGCGTTTCGCCAACCTGATTCTGGAACCATTGTGGAACCGCCATCATATCGACCATATCCAGATTACCCATGCCGAAACGGTGGGTGTGGATGGGCGAGCCAGTTATTACGATAAAAGCGGCGGCGCAGTGCGTGACATGATCCAGAGCCATTTGCTGCAAGTGATGGCCTTGCTGGCGATGGAACCGCCTGTCTCACTGGAAGCCGAAGCCTTGCGTGATGAAAAGGTCAAGGTGCTGAAATCTATCCGCCCGTTGGTTGTGGATAAACTTGCCAGTCATGCCGTTCGGGGGCAATACGCAGGGGGCGACCTCAAGGGTACAAGTGTGCCGGGCTATTTGCAGGAAGAAGGGGTGGTGGCAGGCAGTCATACCGAGACTTACGCAGCATTGAAACTGCACATCGACAACTGGCGCTGGAAGGATGTTCCGTTTTACCTGCGTACCGGCAAGCGTTTGCAAGAACGTCGTTCGATGGTGGCAGTCCGTTTTCGCCAGCCACCCATGCAATTGTTTCATGGCAGTGGCATCGCCCAGCCGCACCCCAACTGGCTGCTGATCGGCATTCAGCCGGAAGATGCCGTGCGTATGGAAATTTCTGCCAAAGTACCGGGGCTGGAAATGCGCACCCGCCAGATTGTGATGGATGCTGCCGTTGCCCACCCCGGTGAGCGCAAGGCTGAAGCCTATGAAGAGTTGCTGCTGGATGTGATCCAGGGCGACCGCTCACTGTTCCTGCGTTACGATGAGGTGAAAGCCGCGTGGAATGTGGTTGACCCGGTGTTGCAGTTCTGGGGTCAGGATGAGCAATTGCCGTTGCAATACCCCGCCGGAAGCTGGGGGCCGAAAGCTGCGGGGCAACTGTTTGGCGACAGCGGGCGCGAATGGCGGCACACGCTGGCTTGCAATGGTGTTGGCTGACGGGAGAGGGTTCAGAAATCCTGTTTGAGGATGTCAGGGCGGTCAGTGTTGCGGCGGTACAGGATGGCGATGTTTCCGATCCGTTGAACCAGTTCGCATTGGCTATCGGCAACGATCTGGGCAATGATTTCATCGCGCAGGTCGCGGTCGCCAACGCTCAATTTCACTTTGATCAATTGATGGTAATCAAGGGCTGAAATGATTTCTTCCAGTATGGTCGGTTTCATACCGTGCTGACCAACCATGACAACTGGCTTGAGATCGTGGGCGCGGGTGCGCAGGCGTTTTTTCTGTGCTTCGGTCAGTTCCATGATACGCTTCCGTAAATTTGCGAAGTGTAATGAGTGATAACGAGGCATGGCAAGAAGCAAAAGCAGCAACCGCTGGTTAGGTGAACATTTCAGCGACGAATATGTCAAAAAGGCACAGCAGGAAGGCTACCGTTCCCGCGCAGTGTACAAGTTGAAAGAGATCCAAGAAAAGGATCATATTCTGCGTCCTGCCATGAAAGTGGTGGATCTGGGGGCTGCTCCCGGAGGATGGAGCCAGTATGCGACCCAAATTCTGGGGAAAAAGGGTCGAATGGTGGCGAGCGACATCCTGCCGATTGATCCTTTGCCGTTTGTCGAGTTTGTGCTGGGCGATTTCCGCGAAGATGCCATTCTGGCGGAAATCCTGCATTTGTTGGGTGATGACAAGGCTGACCTTGTTATTTCCGATATGGCACCCAATATGAGTGGTGTAGATGCCGTTGATCAGCCGCGTGCCATTCATCTGTGTGAACTTGCACTGGATATGGCGCGACAGGTATTAAAGCCGGGTGGGACGTTTCTGGTGAAACTGTTCCAAGGAGACGGGTCGGAAGCGTTTCTGCGGGATGTGCGCAGCAGTTTCAAGGTCGTAAAAGTCAGGAAACCAGCCGCATCAAGACCCCGGAGCCGGGAGGTTTATGTGTTAGCGCAGGGTTTTGTGTTGTAATATTCGCGTAATGGGTGTTACATCGGGAATCACCCCCTGTTGAGAGTGGAGAAATCATTTGAACGATTTAACCAAAAATTTGCTGATCTGGGCTGTTATTGCATTCGTCCTGATTGCAGTGTTCAGCAAATTTAGTGTGCCTGCCCAACCGGCAGCTTCCTTGCCGTATTCGGATTTCCTGACGAATGTCCGCAGCGGCAGTGTCAAGGAAGTTGAAATCAAGGGGCAGAAAATTGTTGGTTTGGATAGCAACAATAGTCGCTTTGTGACTTATAGTCCTCCCAATGATCCCAAGCTGGTGGATGATCTGGTAAGCAATAAAGTCAAGTTTCAGGCAGCCCCGCCGGAAGAGCGTTCCATCTTCTGGGACATCATCATTAGCTGGGTTCCGTTTCTGCTGATCATTGGTTTGTGGATTTACATCATGCGCCAGATGCAAGGCGGTGGCGGTGGTCGTGGGGCGATGTCCTTTGGTAAGAGCCGTGCCCGCATGATGACTGAAGATCAAGTCAAGGTGAATTTCAACGATGTTGCTGGTTGTGATGAAGCCAAGGAAGAAGTGGGTGAACTGGTTGAGTTTCTGCGTGACCCAGGCAAGTTTCAGAAACTGGGTGGCAAGATTCCGCGCGGTGTACTGATGGTTGGTTCGCCGGGTACAGGTAAAACCCTGTTGGCGAAAGCGATTGCGGGTGAGGCAAAAGTACCGTTTTTCAGCATTTCTGGTTCTGATTTCGTCGAAATGTTTGTAGGTGTGGGGGCATCCCGTGTCCGTGACATGTTCGAGCAAGCTAAAAAGCACGCACCATGTATTATTTTCATCGACGAGATTGATGCGGTAGGTCGTCAGCGTGGTGCAGGTCTGGGCGGTGGTCACGATGAGCGTGAGCAGACACTCAACCAGTTGCTGGTTGAAATGGATGGTTTTGAGGGCAGTGAAGGCATTATCGTCATCGCTGCGACCAACCGCCCGGATGTGCTGGATGCCGCGCTGCTGCGTCCTGGTCGTTTCGACCGTCAGGTGGTTGTGCCACTGCCGGATGTACGTGGTCGTGAGCAAATCCTCAAGGTTCACATGCGTAAAGTGCCGTTGGGTGACGACGTGAAGCCATCCCTGATTGCGCGTGGTACACCTGGGTTTTCTGGTGCTGATCTTGCCAATCTGGTCAACGAAGCAGCTTTGTTTGCTGCCCGTGCCAACAAGCGCACTGTGGATATGACTGAATTCGAGAAAGCCAAAGACAAGATCATGATGGGTGCTGAACGCAAGTCAATGGTGATGAAGGAAGAGGAAAAGCTGGCAACAGCTTACCACGAGGCTGGTCATGCTATTGTCGGTTTGAGCGTGCCTGAACACGATCCTGTTTACAAGGTCAGCATCATTCCGCGTGGTCGTGCCTTGGGCGTAACCATGTACCTGCCGGAAGAAGACCGCTACAGTGCCAGCAAGCAGCGTCTGGAGAGTCAGATTTCCAGTCTGTACGGTGGTCGTATTGCCGAAGAGCTTATCTACGGGTTTGAAGGCGTGACTACCGGCGCTTCCAACGACATCGAACGGGCTACCAGCATTGCCCGTAGCATGGTGACGAAATGGGGGCTGTCTGACAGCATGGGGCCATTGGCCTATTCGGAAGACGAAGGGGAAGTGTTCCTTGGTCGTTCTGTGACTCAGCACAAGCACATGTCGGATGAAACTGCCCATGCGATTGATCGGGAAATCCGTGAAGTTATTGACCGTAACTATGACCGAGCCAAACAGATTTTGACCGACAAGTTGGATATTCTCCATGCCATGGCCAAAGCGCTGGTTAAGTATGAAACCATCGACCGTGGACAGGTGGATGCTATCATGCGTGGTGAAGAACCACCGCCGCCAGCCGATTGGAATGATGATGATTCCAGTGGTGGTCGGGGCAGCAAGGTATCTGCTTCCGGTGGCAAAACAGGTTCCGGTGACAATGTTATTGGTGGAGCTGCCAGCTCCCACTGATAGGTTAGCATGAACAAAGGCGCGGGATCCGTTCCGCGCCTTTATTTTTTGGGTGACAGGATGAATTGGCAGGTTGGACACACTGTGCAGGTAATGGGCATCCTGAATGTGACGCCTGATTCCTTTTCGGATGGGGGCAGTTTCCATGCCCGTGATAAAGCCTTGCAGCGTGTCGAACAGATGGTGCAAGAAGGTGCTGACATCATTGATATTGGTGGTGAGTCCACACGCCCAGGTGCAGCAGCCGTGAATGTGGAGCAGGAACTGGAACGGGTAATTCCTGTGATTGAAGCTGTCCGTGCCCGTTTTGATGTGCCTGTGTCTGTCGATACCAGTAAGCAGGAGGTCATGTTTCAGGCAGTCATGTCTGGTGCAAACATGATCAATGATGTGCGTGCCTTACAGGAACCAGGTGCTTTGACAGTGTGTGCCAGTCTGTCAGTACCGATATGCTTGATGCACATGCAAGGCGAGCCGCGTACCATGCAACAGAACCCGCAATATGCGGATGTCGTACAGGATATTTGTCAGTTTTTCGCCGAGCGTATTGCAGTTTGTGAACAGGCAGGTATTGCCCGTAGTCGGCTATTGCTTGATCCGGGGTTCGGTTTTGGTAAAACATTGCAACACAACCTGGATTTGTTGCGTCGGCTCAACAGGCTTGCTGTTTTTGGACTACCTTTGTTGGTCGGTATTTCACGTAAATCCATGATTGGCAGCCTGTTGGGTAATCGGTCTGTTGATGGACGTTTGCATGGCAGTGTAGCTGCTGCGGTGATTGCCGCCATGCAGGGTGCGCGGATTGTGCGGGTGCATGATGTGCAGGCAACCGTGGATGCGATGAAGCTGGTTAATGCTTGGCAAGAATGAACAAGGTGAGGTTTGGGTAATGGCGAGAAAGTATTTTGGTACAGACGGGATTCGCGGCAAGATTGGGCGTTATCCGATGACACCTGATTTCGTCCTGAAGCTGGGTTGGGCAGCAGGTAAGGTGCTGGCAAGCACTGGTCATCCGCTGGTGCTGATTGGCAAAGATACCCGCATTTCCGGCTACATGCTGGAATCTGCCCTGCAAGCCGGGCTGGTGGCAGCCGGGGTCAACATCCGTCTGCTAGGGCCAATGCCAACGCCAGCCGTGGCGTATTTGACCCGGGCGTTCCGTGCGTCTGCCGGAATTGTGATCAGTGCTTCCCACAATCCTTACGATGACAACGGTGTGAAGTTCTTTTCCGGCAAAGGTACCAAGTTGCCGGACTCGATTGAGGAAGAAATTGAGAGCTGGCTCGAAAAAGAGTTCAAAACGGTTTCTTCCGATGAGTTGGGTAAAGTGGAGCGTGCCAAGGACGCTGCTGGTCGTTACATTGAATTCTGCAAGCGGGCGTTACCTAGCGATGTTTCCCTGAAAGGGCTGCGCATTGTGGTAGATTGTGCCAATGGCGCTACTTATCATGTTGCCCCTGATGTGTTACGTGAACTGGGAGCCGAGGTGATTGCGATTGCCAATGACCCGGATGGCCTGAATATTAATGATGAATGTGGTGCAACCCATGTGCAGGGATTGCAGGAAACGGTATCTCGTTACCGTGCGGATGCCGGGATTGCGCTTGATGGTGATGGCGACCGTCTGATCATGGTGGATCAAAAGGGGCAGATGGTCGATGGTGATGAAATCCTCGCTATTATTGCTCATCATCGGCACGCTGACGGCAAATTGCAGGGTGGTGTCGTTGGTACATTGATGAGTAATCTGGGGCTGGAAAAAGCGGTAGAGGCGCTAGGCGTGCCATTTTACCGTGCCAACGTTGGCGATCGTTATGTCATTGAATTAATGGAAAAGCACGACTGTGATCTGGGCGGGGAGTCCTCCGGACATATTATCGTGCGTGATTTCATTACGACCGGAGACGGCATCATTGCAGCCTTGCAAGTGCTGCGTGCCATGCGGGCTACTGGCAAGTCGCTGCATGATTTGAAGCAGGTCATGCTGAAATATCCGCAAACCTTGATCAATGTCCCGACCCGGCAGAAAATTAACCTGAACGAATCCGAATCTATCCAGTCTGTGGTTCGTCAGGTTGAGGAAGTGCTGGGCAGTCGTGGACGTGTGCTGCTGCGTGCTTCAGGCACTGAGCCACTGATCCGGGTCATGGTTGAGGGTGAAGATGCCGTGGAAACCAAGGCATTGGCAGAAACCATTGCTGAAGCAGTACGTACTGCCGCATAAGTGCCTGCCTGCTGTGGAGATTGATTTCCAAGACTCATGCAGGTAATCTTTCGCCCTTGCTTTGAGGAGAGGTGAAATCATGCGTCAAAAACTGGTGGCAGGAAACTGGAAGTTGAACGGATCAAAGGCAAGTATCGAGTCTTTGGTTGATGGCATTCTGACAGGTTTGAACGGTCTGGATAACGTGGCGGTCGCTGTATGTGCACCGTATGTATACATTCCCATGACCCAAGGATTGCTGGTTGGTAGCAATGTTGGGTTGGGTTCGCAGGATATTGCCGACCAGGATTCAGGCGCCTTCACTGGCGAAGTTTCCGGGTCGATGTTGAAAGAATTTGGCTGTGAATATGCTATTGTCGGGCACTCTGAGCGCCGTGCCTTGTACGGTGAAAAGGATGAAGACACTGCCCGCAAGTTTGCGGCTGCCCGCAAGCATGGTTTAACACCTATTCTGTGTGTGGGTGAAACATTGGAAGAGCGTGAGGCTGGTATCACCGAACAGGTGGTTGCCCGCCAACTTGATGCGGTAATTGCGCTCGTGGGTGTGGAAGCACTCACGGACGGTGTGATTGCTTATGAACCTGTCTGGGCAATCGGTACAGGTAAAACGGCTACGCCACAGCAGGCGCAGGATGTCCACGCTTTTATCCGTGGCAAATTGGCAGGCTTGAGTGCGGTAGTCGCTGAGAAGGTACAAATTTTGTATGGTGGCAGCGTCAAAGGTGCAAATGCTGCCGAGTTGTTTGCAATGCAGGATATTGATGGTGGTCTGATCGGTGGTGCATCTCTGGATGCCCGCGAATTTCTTGCCATCTGTCAGGCTGGAAATTAAGGTTAATCAAAATACTATGTTATACAATGTCTTGCTTATCGTTTTGATCGTTGTTTCTGTTGCCATGATTGTGCTGATCATGATGCAGCAGGGTAAAGGTGCAGATGCTGGCGCTGCGTTTGGCAGTGGTGCTTCTGGTACTGTGTTTGGCTCGCGCGGTTCCGCCAACTTTCTCAGCCGCACTACCGGCATCCTGGCTACGGTCTTTTTTCTGGTGGCGTTGGCATTGGCATTTCTGGCATCAGGCCGAACCATTCAGTCTGGCAGTATCATGGATGCGGCTACACCGGCTGCGGTCAAAACGGAAGTTGTTCCGGTAGCCCCGGCAAACACGGATGTTCCGCCTGCACCGACAGCCGACAAGACAGATGTTCCGTCGTCACCCGCAGCCAAAACCGACAAACCGGTAGAAACGGACAAGCCTGCTGAAGCTGAATCAAAGGCTGAAACAGATGCAAAGCCTGCTGCTGACGAGAAAAATCCAGCGAATGCTGAAAAAGCCGTGCAAGACAAAAAAGACTAACGTAGAATATGCCCCTGCTTTGCCGACGTGGTGGAATTGGTAGACACGCTATCTTGAGGGGGTAGTGGCGAAAGCTGTACCGGTTCGAGTCCGGTCGTCGGTACCAAACTTTAAAAGCCTGTTACTGTTGAGGTAACAGGCTTTTTTCGTTATGGGGTTCTGTTTTCCTTGAGATTGTCGACATATTTACGGAAAATTTATATAAAAACAGGCTATTCTTCCCTACAATGTTGACAATCTTGTTGAAGGTCGATGGTTACTCAATAGTTGAGTGAGTAAAGCCTCAAAGCTCGTAATTGTTGATATACTGACAATACCCACTTTGGGGAGTTAATCTGTCGTTCATGCATCGTTATATTCGATGCCATAATGAACAATGGCACAAAACATGTGGTTTTGTGATCATGACGACATACGACCGGAAGTGAGAGAGGCACGAACGGTTTGCACCAGGAGTTACATAATGCTAGGAGAATACCTTCCTATTCTCGTGTTTCTGGCAGTAGGCTTCGGTTTGGCAGTTATTCTGCTGGGCTTGGGTTTGCTGGCAGGGCCGCGCCGTCCCGACACGGAAAAAGACTCACCGTTTGAGTGTGGCTTTCCTGCCTTTGAAGACGCACGCATGAAATTTGACGTGCGATACTACTTAGTTGCAATCCTGTTCATCATCTTCGATCTTGAAATTGCATTTTTGTTTCCCTGGGCTGTGGTGCTGGATACCATCGGTGTGTTTGGCATTGTTGCCATGGGGATTTTCCTGACAATCCTGATTGTCGGTTTCATTTACGAATGGAAGAAAGGGGCGCTGGAATGGGAGTAGAAGGCATTCTGGAGAAAGGCTTCGTCACCACGACAGCCGATGCCCTGATCAACTGGGCGCGTACCGGTTCGCTGTGGCCCATGACCTTTGGTCTGGCTTGTTGCGCAGTGGAAATGATGCACGCCGGTGCAGCACGTTATGACCTTGACCGTTTCGGTATTGTGTTCCGCCCCAGTCCACGTCAGTCGGACGTGATGATCGTGGCAGGGACACTGACCAACAAGATGGCTCCGGCACTGCGCAAGGTTTACGATCAGATGGCGGAACCCCGCTGGGTGATTTCGATGGGGTCTTGCGCCAACGGTGGTGGTTATTACCACTATTCCTATGCGGTGGTGCGTGGCTGTGACCGTATCGTGCCAGTAGATATCTATGTGCCGGGTTGCCCACCCACGGCTGAAGCGTTGCTGTACGGAATCATCCAGTTGCAGAACAAAATCCGTCGAACCAACACCATAGCGCGGTAATTCATGGCTGTATCACTCGAATTCATCAAGGATTATCTTCAGGACGGACTGGCTGGCAAGCTGTCTTCCATCAAGTTGGCATTTGGTGAACTGACGCTGGATGTTTCTGCTGATCAATGGCTGGAGGTTGCTCGTTTCCTGCGTTACAACGAAATGCTTGATTGCGCCCAGTTGACTGATTTGTGTGGAGTGGATTACCTCACTTACGGTGATGCGGAGTGGGATGTTACTACTGCTACCCGTACTGGCTTCAGTCGCGCCGCGCAAGCCAATGAGGCTGATCCGTTTGCGTTTGCTGACGAAGAGGGGCAGGCTGCTGTATCCACTGGCAAGCGTTTTGCTGTCGTCATCCATTTGTTGTCAGTGTCTCGTAACCTACGTGTCCGTGTGCGTACTTGGTGTGATGACAATGATTTTCCCGTTGTCCCTTCGTTGGTGGAAGTCTGGAGTTCTGCCAACTGGTATGAGCGTGAAGCCTTCGACCTGTTCGGTATCCTGTTCAGTGGGCATCCTGACCTGCGCCGTATCCTCACTGACTACGGTTTCGTCGGGCATCCATTCCGCAAAGATTTCCCGCTCATTGGACACGTAGAAATGCGCTACGATGCCGAGCAAAAGCGCGTCATTTACGAGCCTGTCTCCATTGGCCCGCGTGTACTCGTGCCGCGCACCATCCGCGATGACGCGCGGTTCTCCCAGCCACAGGAGCGCGAAGACTAATGCCTGAAATTCGTAACTTTACGCTGAACTTTGGTCCAGCCCACCCGGCAGCGCACGGCGTGTTGCGTCTGGTGTTGGAAATGGATGGTGAAAACATCGTCCGTGCCGACCCGCACATCGGTCTGCTGCACCGTGGCACGGAAAAGCTGGCGGAAAGCAAGCCTTACAACCAAAGCATTGGCTACATGGATCGCCTCGACTACGTGTCGATGATGTGCAACGAACATGGCTACGTGCTCGCAATTGAGAAGCTGCTCGGTATTACTGCCCCGGAACGTGCGCTCTACATCCGCACCATGTTTGACGAAGTGACCCGCATCCTCAACCACTTGTTGTGGATTGGTGCACATGCGCTGGACGTGGGTGCAATGACCATGTTCCTGTACGCCTTCCGTGAACGTGAAGATTTGATGGATGCTTATGAAGCGGTATCCGGTGCACGTTTGCACGCGACTTATTACCGTCCAGGTGGGGTCTATCGTGACCTGCCGGATTCCATGCCGCAGTTCCTGCCTAACCGTTTCCGCACCGAAGCTGAAGCCAAACGCCTGAATGCTAACCGTGGCGGCTCACTGTTGGACTTCCTGGAAGATTTCACCAACCGTTTCCCCGGCTATGTGGATGAGTACGAAACCCTGCTGACTGACAACCGCATCTGGAAACAGCGTCTGGTTGGAATCGGCGTGGTATCACCGGAGCGTGCGCTGCAACTCGGTTTCAGCGGGGCAATGTTGCGCGGTTCGGGTATCGAATGGGATTTGCGCAAGAAGCAGCCGTATGCTGCTTATGATAAGATGGATTTCGACATTCCGGTCGGAACGCACGGTGATAGCTACGACCGTTATCTGGTACGTGTTGAAGAAATGCGCCAGTCCAACCGCATTATCAAACAGTGCATCGACTGGCTGCGTAAAAATCCGGGAGCTGTCATGTTGGAAGACAGCAAGGTTGCTCCACCCAAACGTGGCGAAATGAAGCAGGATATGGAGGCGCTGATCCAGCACTTCAAGCTGATGACCGAAGGCTACTGTTTGCCGGAAGGTGAAGCCTATGCCGCTGTAGAACACCCCAAGGGTGAGTTTGGCTGCTATATCCTCTCCGACGGGGCGAATAAGCCCTACCGTTTGAAAATCCGCGCTCCCGGTTTTGCCCATCTTTCCGGCATCGACGAAATGGCGAAAGGCCATATGCTGGCTGACGTAGTGGCGATTATCGGCACACAAGATATTGTTTTCGGCGAGGTTGACCGTTGATGACTGAACAGCCCATCACCATGCTCAAGCGCAAACGCGACCTGCTCAGTCATCACGAGCGGGACGAGATTGACGCTTGGCTGAAACGTTACCCGGACGACAAGAAACAGTCCGCACTGCTGGCCGCATTACGTGCTGTCATGCACGAAGACCACTACCTGTCACGTGAGAAAATGGATGCGGTTGCCGATTACCTCGGCTTGCCAGAAATCGCGGTATACGAAGTCGCCAGCTTTTACTCCATGTACGAACTGGACAAGAAGTCGGCGGCAAAATACAGCATTTCGGTGTGTACCAATGTCTCCTGCATGTTGTGTGGTTCGGATGAAATCCTCAGTCACATTGAAAACAAACTTGGTATCAAGCTGGGTGAAGCGAGCGCCGATGGCAAATTCTTCCTCAAAATGGAAGAAGAGTGTCTGGCAGCGTGCAGTAGTGCGCCAATGATCCAGGTCAACCACGTGTATCACACCCATCTCACCCCCGCGAAAGTGGACGAGATTCTGGACGGGCTGGAGTAAGCACATGGCAAATCAAGTCTGTTTCATCACTACCCAGTTTGGCGATCAAGCTCACACGCTGGAAAGCTACCTGAAAGTTGGCGGTTATTCCGCGTGGAAAAAAATCCTCGCCGAAAAGACCCCTGCCGAAGACATCATTGAAACCATTAAGGAATCCGGTTTGCGCGGGCGCGGTGGTGCGGGTTTCCCTACTGGCATGAAGTGGAGCTTTATGCCGCGCAATATGCCGGGGCAAAAATACATCGTCTGCAACTCGGATGAATCCGAACCTGGTACGTGCAAAGACCGTGACATCCTGCGTTTCAACCCGCACGCGCTGGTGGAAGGCATGGCAATTGCCGGTTACAGCATCGGTGCGACGGTTGGTTACAACTATATGCGCGGCGAGTTCATGGATGAGCCGTTCATCCGTTTCGAGCAAGCGGTGAAAGAAGCCTACGAACTCGGTTTGCTGGGCAAAAACATTCAGGGCAGCGGGGTCGATTTCGACCTGCACGGCACACTCGGCGCGGGTGCGTATGTGTGCGGCGAAGAAACCGCGCTGCTGGAATCGCTGGAAGGCAAGAAAGGCCAACCGCGTTTCAAACCGCCATTCCCGGCCAGTTTTGGCTTGTACGGTCGCCCGACCACCATCAACAATACTGAAACGCTGTCCTCGATTCCGGTGATTATGCGCAACGGTGGCAAGTGGTTTGCTGACTTGGGCGTGAAGAATTCCGGTGGCGAAAAGCTGTTTTCCATGTCCGGGCACTTGAACAATCCGGGCAACTTTGAAATCCCGATGGGGATGCCGTTCCCGGAACTGCTGGCACTGGCGGGCGGGGTACGCAACGGGCGCAAGCTCAAAGCGGTGATTCCGGGCGGTTCATCCGTCCCCGTGTTGCCCGGTGAGGTGATGATGGGGCTGACGATGGATTACGACACCATCGCCAAGGCTGGCTCTTACCTGGGTTCGGGTGCGGTCATCGTGATGGACGACACCACCGATATGGTCAAGGTGTTGCAACGCATTTCCCGTTTCTATTTTTCCGAATCCTGTGGGCAATGTACCCCGTGCCGCGAAGGCACTGGCTGGTTGTACCGGATGCTGACCCGCATTGTGGAAGGCAAGGGCAAGATGGAAGACGTAACGCGGCTGGAAGAAATTTCCCACAATATCGAAGGGCGTTCCATTTGTGCGCTCGGCGAGGCGGCGGCAATGCCGGTGTGGAGTTTCGTCAAGCACTTCCGCGCAGAATTTGAATACTACGTCCAGCACGGGCGCAGCATGGTGGCGAAGGGGTAAGGCATGGCAGAAGAATTCGTCACAATCGAGATTAACGACCAGCCAGTCGAGGCGCGTAAAGGTGCAATGCTGATTGAAGTCGCGGATGCGCACGGGATTTCCATCCCGCGTTTCTGCTACCACAAAAAGCTGTCCATCGCCGCCAACTGCCGGATGTGTCTGGTGGAAATGGAAAAGTCGTGGAAACCTGTCCCCGCTTGTGCCACCCCGGTGGGTGCAGGCATGAAGTTCTGGACACGTTCCGACAAAGCCAAAAACGCGCAGAAAGCCATTATGGAGTTCCTGCTCATTAACCACCCGCTGGATTGCCCCATCTGCGACCAGGGCGGTGAGTGTGAGTTGCAGGACGTGTCGGTGGGTTACGGCAGCAGCAAATCGCAATACGCCGAAATCAAGCGCGTGGTCAAAGACAAAGACATTGGCCCGCTGATCGAAACTGAAATGACCCGCTGCATCCAGTGTACCCGCTGTGTACGCTTCGGCGATGAAGTTGCCGGGATGCGCGAAATGGGCGGGGTAGGGCGCGGCGACCGTCTGGAAATCGGCACTTACATCGAAAAATCGCTCAAGTCTGAACTGTCCGGCAACGTGATTGACCTATGTCCAGTCGGTGCGTTGACTGCCAAGCCATCGCGTTACAAGGCACGGGCGTGGGAACTGAAAGCCCACGACAGCATTGCGCCACACGATTGTGTCGGCTCCAACATTCAGGTGCATACCTTCCGTAAGGAAGTGGTGCGTGCCGTGCCACGTGACAATGAAAGCATCAACGAATGCTGGATTTCCGACCGTGACCGTTTCAGCTACCAAGGCATTGCCAGCCCTGACCGCATTACCAAGCCGATGCTCAAGCGCGATGGTCACTGGTATGAAGTGAGCTGGCAACAGGCTCTGGAAGCTACCGCCGAAATCCTGCGCTCCGCCGACCCGGCTCGCATCGGTGCGTTGGCAAACGCGACTTCCACGCTGGAAGAACTCTACCTGTTCCAACGTCTGATGCGCGGTTTGAATGTCCGCAACATCGACCACCGCCTGCGCCAGAGCGATTTCTCCGACCAAGCGGCAGCCCCGGTTTGCCCTTACTTGGGGATGGAAATCGAGCAACTGGAACAGCAAAACGCGGTGTTCCTGATTGGCTCGAACGTGCGTCAAGAGCAACCCATGCTCAACCATCGCCTGCGCAAAGCTGCGCTCAACGGCGCGAAGGTGATGGCACTCAACCCACGGGCGTATGATTTCAACTACGATGTGGCGCAACAGGCGGTTGCCCCTGCTGACATGGTGCAAGCCCTTGCCGCGATTGCCAGCGATGCCAGTCACCCGACCCTACAGGCGTTGAAAGATGCTGACAACGCGGTCGTCCTGCTGGGCAATGTGGCAAACCAACACCCTGATTTTGCCGCGTTGCGTTCACTGGCAAGCGAGATTGCCAAGCAGACAGGCGCGAAGTTCGGCTATCTGGCGGAAAGTGCCAACAGCATTGGCGCGTGGATTGCCGGGGTTGTGCCACACCGTTTGTCCGGTGGGCGCGAACTCAAGCAAGCTGGTGCAGCCGTGGGTGAGTTCCTCAACGAAAATACCCGCACTTTCGTGTTGCTGAATACCGAACTCGGCGATTTCGCCAATCCGCAGCAGGCGATGCAGGCATTGTCCGCCGCTGACAATGTGGTTGTGATCGCACCGTTTGCCGATGACACTACCCGCAAGTACGCGACGGTGTTGCTGCCAGCCTCCACTTTTGCGGAAACTTCCGGCACGTTCGTCAACACGGCGGGTCACTGGCAGCACTTCAAGGGGGCAACCGAGCCGCCCGGCGAAGCGCGTCCAACTTGGAAAATCCTGCGGGTTCTCGGCAATCAGGCGGGTGTCCCCGAATTCGATTGGGTCGCTACCGAAGAAATTGCGGCTGAACTCAAGCTGGAATTGCACGGCGCAGAGGTTTGCAATAATTCGTACCCCTCACCCCAACCCCTCTCCCTCAAGGGGAGAGGGGCTGAAGAATCCTCTGTTCCCCCTCTCCCCTTGAGGGACGACCCTGCAAGGGGCAGGGTGCGGGGGCTAGGGGGTGAGGGGTTCTTCCAGCGCATCGGCGACGTGGAAATGTACCGCGCTGACCCGTTGGTACGCCGTGCCAAAGCCCTGCAAGCGATGATCCCGGAAGCGGCGGTCGCGCTGAACCCGGACGATGCCGCCAAACTGGGCGTTGCTGCTGGCGACAAGCTGAAAGTGACGCAAGGTGCAGTGTCGATCACGCTGCCTGCCACGCTGGATGCAGGTATTCCCGCAGGTTGCGCCGGGGTGCAGTCCGGTATCGAAGTATCCAACGTGTTGGGTGCTGCCTTCGGTTCTCTCCAGATAAGCAAGGCGGGGTAAGGTTATGGTCGAGTTTCTGAACAACCTGTTGACAGCATTCCTCCCCGACTGGCTGGCATTGCTGGTAATGATTGTCCTCAAAATCGTGGCAATCGTGCTGCCGTTGATCCTGCTGGTGGCTTACGCGACTTACGCCGAGCGCAAAATCATCGGTTATATGCAGGTGCGTCTGGGCCCCAACCGGGTTGGTTTCAAAGGCTTGTTGCAGCCGTTTGCGGATATGTTCAAGCTGATTTTCAAGGAAATTGTTGTCCCGGAAAAATCCAACCGCTTCCTGTTCCTGATCGCGCCCTTGCTGGCAATGGGGCCTGCGTTTGCGGCGTGGGCGGTCATACCCTTTAGTGACGGTATGGTGCTGGCGGATGTGAATGCCGGGTTGCTGTTCCTGTTGGCACTGACTTCGCTGGGTGTGTACGGGGTGATTATTGCGGGTTGGGCGTCCAACTCCAAGTATGCGCAACTTTCCGCGCTGCGGATCGGGGCGCAAATGGTGTCCTACGAAATTGCGATGGGTTTCGCGCTGGTCGGGGTGCTGATGGCTTCCGGCAGTTTGAACCTCGGTGACATCGTGCGGGCGCAATCGGGCAGTATTTTTAGCTGGTTCGTGTGGCCATTGTTCGGTCTGTTCCTGGTGTATTTCATCTCCGGGGTGGCGGAAACCAACCGTGCGCCGTTTGACGTGGCAGAGGGTGAATCCGAGATCGTGGCGGGTTTCCATGTGGAATATTCCGGCATGGCATTCTCGATTTTCTTCCTCGCCGAATACGCCAATATGTGGCTGATTTCCGCGTTGACTTCGCTGATGTTCCTGGGGGGCTGGTTGTCACCGTTCCAAGGCTTAACCTTCCTGACCGATACGCCCGTGATTGGCTTGCTGTTTGGTGATGGCATCCATTGGTTATTGCTGAAGGCATCGTTCTTCATGCTGCTGTTTTTCTGGTTCCGCGCGACATTCCCGCGTTACCGTTATGACCAAATCATGCGTCTGGGTTGGAAGGTTCTGATTCCGGTGACGCTGGTGTGGATTTTTGGCGAAGGTCTGGCGATTGCGCTGGGCTGGACACCGTGGCTGTAAGGGGGCTGATATGGGTTTCAACCTGAAACATTACGTCAAGTCGTTCAGCCTGCGGGAGCTGATGCAAGGGATGGGCGTAACCGGCAAGTATTTCTTCGGGCGCAAGCTGACGATTCAGTACCCGGAAGAAAAGACGCCGATTTCTAACCGTTTCCGGGGGCATCACGCGCTGCGCCGCTACCCGAACGGTGAGGAACGCTGCATTGCCTGTAAATTGTGCGAAGCGGTTTGCCCGGCACTGGCGATTACCATTGATCTGGAAGAACGCCCGGACGGCACACGCCGTACCACGCGCTATGACATTGATATGTTCAAGTGCATTTATTGCGGCTTCTGTGAGGAAGCCTGTCCGGTGGATGCGATTGTGGAAACCAACATTTTCGAGTATCACTTTGAAAATCGCGGTGAAAACATCCAGACCAAGGAAAAACTGCTGGCTGTGGGCGACAAGCACGAAGCCGAAATTGCCAGAATGAAAGCCGCTGATGCGCCGTACCGTTAAGGGGATGCCATGACATTTGAGCAGATTATCTTTTACCTGTTTTCCGCTGTGTTAGTGACGGCGGCAGTGGGGATGGTGACGGTACGCAACCCGGTGTATGCGGCGTTGTGCCTGATTTTGAGCTTCTTCACCAGTGCCGCGCTGTGGTTGCTGCTGGAGGCAGAGTTCCTCGGCATCGTGCTGGTGCTGGTCTATGTCGGGGCGGTGATGGTGCTGTTCCTGTTTGTGATTATGATGCTGGACTTGAACCTTGATCCGTTGAAAGAGGGGTTTGCCCGCTACGCGCCTGTGGGTTTCCTGGTGGCGGCAGTGATTGCGGTGGAAATGATTATGGTGCTGCAAAGCGGGCCATTCCAGACCACCACGCCCGCAGCCGCAGCACCTGCCAACAATACCGAGGCGTTGGGTGCGATTTTGTATACCGATTACGTGTACCCGTTTGAAATTGCAGCGGTGATTCTGGTGGTGGCGATTATTGCCGCTATCGTGCTGACCTTGCGCCGCCGCCCGGATGCGCGTAAGCAGGATATTAGTCAACAGGTGCAGGTGAGACGGGAAGACCGTGTACGTCTGGTGAAGATGAAAGCCGAAACCAAGGAGCAAGCATGATTCCTTTGTCGCATTTCCTGATTGTGGCGGCTCTGCTGTTTGCCATCAGCGTGGCGGGTATGTTTATCAACCGCAAGAACGTGTTGATCCTGTTGATGTGTATCGAAATGATGTTGCTGTCGGTCAACCTGAATTTCGTGGCGTTTTCCCATTATCTGGGGGATATGGCGGGGCAGGTGTTCGTGTTTTTCATCCTGACCGTCGCGGCGGCGGAAGCAGCGATTGGTCTGGCGATTCTGGTGGTCTTGTTCCGTAACCGGCGCACGATCAATGTTCAAGAACTTGATGCGATGAAGGGGTAAGCGATGGAAGCGATTTATACAGCAATTCCGCTTGCGTCTTTGTTCGGGGCGATCGTTGCGGGGCTGTTTGGTAAAAAGATCGGGCGTGCTGGAGCGCATTGGGTAACAATCCTTGGTGTGGCGGTGGCGTTCCTGTTGTCGGTGGTGGTGGCGTATGATGTCATGTCCAATGGCAATACCTATAACGGTACGGTGTATACGTGGGCAGTGATTGGTGATATCCGCTTTGAAGTGGGTTTCCTGCTCGACAACCTCAGCACCATGATGATGCTGGTGGTGACATTCGTCTCCCTGATGGTGCATATCTATACGATTGGCTATATGCACGAAGATCCTGGTTATCAGCGTTTCTTTAGCTATATATCACTGTTTACTTTCTCAATGCTAATGCTGGTCATGAGCAACAACTTCATGCAGTTGTTCTTCGGCTGGGAAGCAGTGGGTCTGGTGTCCTATTTGCTGATCGGTTTCTGGTTCAAGAAAGAGACAGCGATTTTTGCCAACATGAAGGCGTTTCTGGTGAACAGGGTGGGGGATTTTGGTTTCCTGCTGGGGATTGCCGCGATTGTCACTTTCTACCAGACGCTGGATTATCAGGAAGTTTTTGACGTGTTGCACATCGCCAAGTCGCCGCTTGTCCTGTTGCCTGGTGTAGAAACGGAGTTGCTCACTTTTATTGCTGTTTGTCTGTTTATTGGTGCAATGGGTAAGTCGGCGCAAGTTCCGTTGCACGTTTGGTTGCCGGATTCGATGGAAGGCCCAACACCTATTTCAGCACTGATCCATGCGGCAACCATGGTGACAGCCGGTATTTTCATGGTGGCACGCATGTCGCCCATCTTTGAAATGTCTGATACGGCTTTGAACCTGATTCTGGTGGTCGGGGCGACAACCGCATTTTTCATGGGTTTGATCGGTGTTGTGCAGAATGACATCAAACGGGTGGTAGCTTATTCTACTTTGTCCCAGCTTGGTTATATGACGGTGGCTTTGGGTGCGTCTGCTTATTCCGCAGCGGTATTCCATTTGATGACTCATGCTTTCTTCAAGGCATTGCTGTTTCTGGCGGCCGGTTCAGTCATTATTGCCATGCACCATGAACAAGATATCCGCAAAATGGGTGGTTTGAAGAAATACATGCCCATTACTTACTGGACATCCCTGATTGGTTCATTGGCTCTGATTGGATTCCCCGGATTTTCGGGTTTCTTCTCTAAGGATTTGATTATTGAAGCGGTGCATCATTCTGATCAGGCAGCAGCGGGTTACGCTTATGTGCTGGTTCTGCTGGGCGTGTTTGTTACTGCATTTTACAGTTTCCGCATGTTCTTCCTCGTTTTCCACGGTGAAGAGCGTATGGATGACCATACCATGCACCATCTGCATGAGTCCCCGTGGGTTGTTACGCTGCCATTGATCATGTTGGCAATACCTTCTGTCTTGGCAGGTTATTTCCTTGATCCGATGGTGGTGGGTGACTTCTTCAAAGGGGTAATTCATGTCAATGATCAGGCACACGGTTTTGTGAAGGAGGATAATCCGCTTGTGTCGGCTCACCTCTCCATCCAGGAAATTAGTGCAGGGTATCACGGCGTGATGGGTTTCATTCTGCACGGGCTGATGGCTCCTCCGTTCTGGTTGGCCATGTCGGGTCTAGCGGCGGCCTGGTATGTCTACATGAAGAATGATTCGATTGCCGATTGGGCTTACGAGAGGTTCCGTTGGTTACATTCCCTGCTGGATAACAAGTATTACGTGGATGATTTCAACCAGAAGGTATTTGCCAAGGGGTCGTTGAATCTGGGTAATAGTTTGTGGTCATTGGGTGAGCGCTTGGTGATTGATGGCCTGATTGTGAATGGTTCTGCCAAAGTGGTTGGGTGGTTTGCTGGTGTGGCACGCCATCTTCAGACGGGTTACCTCTATCACTATGCTTTCTCGATGGTCGTGGGAATCCTGTTGATGATTACCTGGTTCCTCTTTTTCAACTAGGCTCCATTGGTTTTAGCTGGAAGTACAAATGCTTGATTTGCCAATACTAAGTTTTCTGATCTGGCTGCCTGTTATCGGCGGTATCGGGGTTTTGATTGTTGGGGACCGTTTTGGTGCCAAACAGTTTGCCTTGGGGATTGCCTTGTTGACATTCCTGTTTAGTCTGCCGTTGTATGGTAGTTTTGATCGGAGCACGGCTGCCATGCAGTTTGTGGAGTTTTTACCTTGGGTAGAAACCTTCAGGATCAACTACCATCTGGGGGTGGATGGCATTTCGATGCCATTGATCCTGCTGAATACCTTTATTACCGTGCTGGTGGTCATTGCGGGTTGGGAAGTCATCAAATACCGTGTTTCCCAGTACATGGCTGCTTTTCTGGTTATGGAGGGGCTGGTTAACGGTGTGTTTGCATCACTGGATGCCATGCTATTCTACATTTTCTTTGAAGCCATGCTGATTCCTCTGTTCCTGATTATTGGTGTCTGGGGTGGTTCACGTCGGGTATATGCCAGCTTCAAGTTTTTCCTTTATACCTTTTTCGGTTCGGTTTTCCTGCTTATCAGCCTGATCTATCTGTATCAGTTGGGCGGAAGTTTTGCGGTTGCTGACTTGCAAAAGCTACCGATTGAGCGGATGCCACAGATTCTGATTTTCCTGTCTTTCCTGTTGGCGTTCGGGGTGAAAGTGCCCATGTGGCCGGTACATACTTGGTTGCCGGATGCACACGTGGAAGCACCAACGGGAGGCTCCGTCATTCTGGCAGCGATTACCCTGAAAGTTGGTGGTTATGCTTTCCTGCGCTTTGCTTTGCCGATTGTCCCGGATGCTGCGGCTCAGCTTGACTGGCTGGTCTTGCTTATGTCATTGACTGCGGTTGTTTATATCGGTTTCGTGGCTCTGGTGCAGCAGGACATGAAAAAGCTGGTGGCTTATTCATCCATTGCGCACATGGGGTTTGTTACTCTGGGTTTCTTCCTTGTTTACAGCATTGCCGAGTTTGCTCAGGGCAACACCGGTGCCAACATGAGTGCAGCCATTATGGCAGTGCAGGGGGGAATGGTGCAGATGGTGTCCCATGGCTTCATTTCCGGTGCGATGTTCCTTTGTATCGGCGTGTTGTATGACCGTATGCATACCCGTGAAATCAATGCCTATGGTGGCGTGGTTAACCGGATGCCTGTATTCGCTGCTTTCTACGTGCTGTTTGCAATGGCAAATACCGGTTTGCCAGGTACGTCAGGGTTTGTAGGTGAGTTTTTGGTCATTTTGGCTAGTTTCAGTACCAACAATGTCTGGATAGCCATGCTGGCTGCTACCACCTTGATTGTGGGTGCGGCTTATACTTTGTGGCTGGTGAAGAGGGTCATCTTCGGTGACATAAAAAACAGTGCTGTTGCTGAATTGCAGGACATTAACCAGCGTGAGTTCATCATGTTGGCCTTGTTGGCTGGTGCAGTTCTGTTGCTGGGGATATGGCCTCAACCATTGACAGACGTGATGGAAGTTTCAATTGAAAATCTGCTTGTCCAGGCTTTGCAAAGCAAGGTGTGTATCGGAGCACCAGTGGGAGGATGCCTATAATGGTCAATATTGCAATTGCCACCCCGGAAATTTTCCTGCTTAGTACGATCTGCCTTATTTTGCTGATTGATCTGGTTTTAAAAGATACTGACCGGATGGTTACATACCTGTTGTCGCAAGTGGCTTTGCTGGCAACAGCCTTGTTGGTTTTCAGCAGCATGGGAAGTGAGAAAATCACGGGTTTAAATGATATGTATGTGCGTGATGATCTGGGCGGTGTACTCAAGGTCAGCATCCTGTTACTCACTGCGGGTGTTTTTGTCTATGCCCGCAAGTATTTGCGTGACAAGAAACTGTGGCGTGGTGAGTTTTTCCTGCTGGCCTTGTTTGCCGTACTGGGCATGATGGTGATGGCTTCTGCCAATAACCTGTTGGTGGTGTATCTGGGGTTGGAGCTGTTGGCCTTGTCCATGTATGCACTGGTGGCGTTCAACCGTGACGACGGACGTAGCACCGAAGCCGCGATGAAATACTTTGTGCTGGGTGCGGTGGCTTCTGGTTTGCTGTTGTACGGCTTTTCCATGTTGTATGGCTTGAGCGGCAAGCTGGATATTGCTGGTGTGGCTGCTTATATCAGTGCGCAAAACGTCATGCAAAACCTGCCATTGCTGTTTGCTTTGGTATTTGTTGTAGCGGGGATTTCATTCAAGTTTGGTGCAGTACCTTTCCACATGTGGGTTCCCGATGTGTATCAGGGTGCTCCCACTGCTGTTACCCTGTTCCTTGGTAGTGTGCCCAAAGTGGCAGCGCTTGCCATGCTGTTGCGTGTGTTGGCGGAGTCACTCGGTGTTGCCAACCCGGCTTGGGCGCAGATGTTGCTGGTATTTGGTTTGTTGTCAGTATTTCTGGGTAATATTGTCGCTATTGCGCAGTTTAACCTGAAGCGGATGCTGGCTTATTCCACCATTGCGCATATGGGCTTCATTCTGCTGGGTTCCCTGAGTGGTTCTACGGAAGGCTACAGTGCAGCGTTATTTTATACAATCACTTATGCGATGATGGCAGCCGGTGGTTTTGCCATACTGATACTGTTGGGCAAGGAAGGTGTTGAAGCAGAAACGCTGGATGACATCAAAGGTTTGAACGAACGCAGCCCTTGGTATGCCTTCATCATGATGTTGCTGTTGTTCTCTATGGCAGGTATTCCGCCTACAGTAGGTTTTTATGCCAAGCTCTCCATTATTCAGGCGGTCATGCAAGCGGGTTATTTGTGGCCTGCCATTATCATGGTGGTCATGTCAGTGATCGGCGCGTTCTACTATTTGCGAGCCATCAAAATGATGTACTTCGACAAGCCGGACAACGCTGAACCTATCACGGCTGAAGCGGACTTTAATATTCTGCTCGGTGTTAATGGGGTGTTGATGTTGGTATTGGGTCTATTTCCTGGTACCCTGATGGGAATTTGTTCTGCTGCGATGGTTGCCAGTCAGTTATGAGTTTGTTAATCGTACAATGGGGTTTTCTGGCTGTTACTCTGGTGCTTGCCAATTTGCCCTGGCTTAGCCAGCGTTGTTTCTTGATTTTGCAATGTGAACGGAAATCGCCGTGGTTGCGCTTGCTGGAGTGGTTCATCCTTTATTTTGTGGTAGGAGGGATTGCGATCCTGTTGGAAAGTCGCACGATGGGGAATGTTCATGCGCAAGACTGGGAATTTTACTGGGTTGCCTTGTTCCTGTTTGCGGTATTTGCCTTCCCAGGGTTTGTTTACCGCCATATCCGGTAATTTTGCATCTTCTTGAATATAACGCTTGCAAGCCTCAACGCTTTTCTCTATAGTTCACACCTCTGATGCGGGGTGGAGCAGTCTGGCAGCTCGTCGGGCTCATAACCCGAAGGTCGCAGGTTCAAATCCTGCCCCCGCTACCAAATACAAAAAGCCCCTTTAAGGGGCTTTTTTATTATCTGCCGTATGGAAAGGTGCGTAAAAAAGTATGCAGGAACAACTGGATACACTGATTAACACAACTGTAACCGGTCTTGGTTATGATTTGTGGGGATATGAATACCGCCCGCAGCAGGAGAGTGCCCTGTTGCGCGTCTTCATTGATGCTGAAGATGGCATTACCGTGGATGATTGCGGCAAAGTCAGTAACCAGTTGAGTGCGGCTCTGGACGTGGATGACCTGATTCCGGTTGCCTACATCCTCGAAGTATCTTCCCCCGGTATGGATCGGGTGCTGTTTGTTCCGGCTCATTTTGCCCGTTACCTGGGTGAACAGATCAAGGTGCGTACCCGTCTGCCGGTTGAAAAGCGACGCAATTTTGTAGGCAAACTGCTGGAAGTGGATGATGAAAAGATTTCCATGCAGGTAGAAGGTAATAGATACACCATTCCGCACGATATTATTGACCGTGCCAGACTGGTTCTGGATATTCGACCTCAGCGCAAGGGCGGTAAACACGCATGAATAAAGAAATTCTCTATGTTGTTGATGCAGTATCAAACGAAAAAAATGTCGGCAAGGAACTGATTTTTCAGGCTGTCGAAACTGCACTGGCAATGGCTACCCGCAAACGTTACGGCATGGGCATGGATGTGCGTGTTGCTGTCAACCGTCAGACAGGTGATTATGAAACCTACCGTCGCTGGAAAGTGATGGATGACGAAGACCCTGAATTTGAAAGCCCGGAGCGTCAGATTCTGCTGAGCTATGCCAAAGATCGCGGCCTGGATGCACAGATCGGTGATTATATCGAAGAGTCAATTGCTTCCGTGGATTTTGGGCGCATTGCCGCACAGACTGCGAAACAGGTCATTGTCGCCAAGGTACGTGAAGCCGAGCGTGAAAAAGTGGTTTCCGCTTTTCGTGATCATGTAGGGCACTTGATCATGGGTGTAGTCAAACGTGCCGACCGCAAAGGTGTGGTGCTGGATCTGGGTGAAAATGCGGAAGCCTTCATTCCGCGTGAAGAAATGATTCCCGGTGACATGCTGCATACCGGTGCACGGGTACGTGGCTACCTTAAGGAGATCCGTCAGGATGCGCGTGGCCCGCAGATGATTGTCAGTCGTGCTGATGTCAATTTCCTGATTGAGCTGATGAAACTGGAAGTGCCAGAAGTCAGCCAAGAAATGATCGACATCATGGGAGCTGCCCGCGATCCTGGTTCCCGTGCCAAGGTTGCCGTGCGTGCCAATCTGCCCAATATTGACCCGATTGGTGCATGTGTAGGGATGCGTGGTTCACGTATCCAGACTGTCACTAATGAGCTGGGGGGCAAGGAGCGCGTCGACATTGTGCTCTGGAACGATGACATTGCCACCTATGTAATGAATGCGATGGCTCCAGCCGAAGTCTTGTCTATCGTGGTGGATGAAGAAAGCAAAACCATGGACATCGGCGTGGATAGCAGCAAGCTGTCACAGGCTATCGGGCGTGGTGGTCAGAATGTGCGTCTTGCCAGTGACCTGACGGGGTGGATTCTGAATGTGATGAGCGTAGAAGAAGCCGAAGCCAAAACTCAGGCAGAGCAACAAGCTGTCGTCAACATGTTCATGGAAAGATTGGATGTTGATGAAGAAGTCGCTGTCCTGTTGGTGGAAGAAGGCTTCACCAGTCTCGAAGAAGTGGCTTATGTGCCGGTAGAAGAATTCATGCAGATTGAAGGCTTTGATGAGGGTATCATCAATGAATTGCGTGACCGCGCCCAGACAGCCCTGCTGTCCCAGGCCATTTCGCAAGACAGCCATTTGCCAGCCGAAGATCTGCTGCACATGGACGGCATGGATGAGGCATTGGCATTCAAACTGGCAGAAAACGGCATCTGCACTATGGAAGACCTGGCAGAGCAGGCTGTTGACGAGTTGATGGAAATTACCGGGATTGACGAACAGCGTGCCGCCAGCCTGATCATGACAGCACGCGCCCCTTGGTTTGCGGATACGGCAGAACAGTGATTCTGCGGGAGAAAGAGTAAGTATGTCGGATATAGCAGTTAAAAAACTTGCCGAGATGATCAACGCTCCCGTTGAAGTTCTGCTCAAGCAGCTACAGGACGCAGGCATCACGGTAGATGGCCCCAATGCATGGATTACTGATGCCCAGAAGTTGACACTACTGGCACATATCCGTCAGGGGGCTTCTTCTACCGGCACACCCGGCGGTGGTGGTAACAAAATTACCCTGACGCGCCGTTCTACCAGCGAAATGACGGTAGGTGCCGGTCGTGGCAAAACCACGGTCAGTGTTGAAGTCAGACGCAAGAAAAGTTTTAACCCTGGGCAGGCGGGAGATGATGACAGATCAGGGCCGTCGGCTCAGGAAAGAGCCAACCGTGCCGAAGAAGTAGCTCGTCAGATGGTTGCAGAACGCAATATGCGCGAAGCCGCCATCCAGAAAGCCGAGCAGGAGCGCCGCCAACTGGAGGCTCGCCGTATTGAACAACAGCGTCAGAAAACCCAACGTCCTGAAAATGTTGAGCCTGTGCCGGTGGTAAATGAGCCGAAGCCTGCTCAGGTTGAGACAGTACCAGCAGGTGTACGGGTTGAAACCGGCGTTGTCCAGAATGTACCAGCTTCCCCAGTGGTGGAAGAGACTGTAGCTGTACAAGAAGTACAGCCAGCACCTGTTGTCAATCCAGAACCCGTGGAAAAACCGGCGCCAGTTGTCAGGCCTGGGCTTGTGGTGAGAAAAGTGGTTGCTGCGGTTGAACCCGTGGCAGAGGCTAAGGTTAGTGATGCCGTTGAGGGAGAAAAACCTACTGCAATGGAACAGCGTGTGGCTGTTGCAACGGCTGCCCGTGAAGAGGCTGCGGCTGCGTTGAAACGCCGTCCTTCCAAGATCAAGCCGAAACCTAAGCCTTCTCTGGCTCCCCGCACGGTGACAGAAACGGTGGAAGTGGAAGAAGCTGCACCGCAGTTGCCGACGCCTTTGCGTGAGGATGACTTCAGTGCAGATAAAAAAGTGGCACGCAAGCCGGTCAAAGGCGGCAAAAGTACAGGTGGTCGTGACCGTGAAGAATTGCATGTGCCGGGTGGGAACCGTTCTGGCAAGAAAAAGGGGGGCGGCAAACAGGCAGGCAAACCTGATCCTCGTCAGGCCAGCAGCAACAATAAGCACGGTTTTGAAAAGCCGACAGCTCCCGTGGTAAAAGACATCGAGATTCCACCCACTATCGTGGTTTCCGATCTGGCGCAAAAACTGGCGATCCGTGCCACTGACATCATCAAGGCCATGATGAAAATGGGCATGATGGTCACAATCAACCAGTCGATTGATCAGGATACGGCGATTCTGGTGACAGAAGAGCTGGGTCACAAAGCCAAGCCCATGCAGGAAATGGATGATGCTGCGCTGTTGGCAGCGATGATGGATCAGGATACCGAATACGAACACCATACCCGTCCACCTGTTGTCACCATCATGGGTCACGTTGACCACGGTAAAACCTCCTTGCTGGACTACATCCGCAAAACCCGCGTTGCTGCGGGCGAAGCCGGGGGCATTACCCAGCACATTGGTGCTTACCACGTTGATACCGATCACGGTACTGTTACTTTCCTCGATACCCCAGGCCATGCGGCATTTACCAAAATGCGGGCCCGTGGTGCACAGGTTACTGACATCGTGGTGCTGATCGTGGCGGCTGATGATGGCGTCATGCCACAAACCAAGGAAGCTATCCAGCACGCCAAGGCGGCAGGTGTTCCTATGGTGGTTGCCATCAACAAAATCGACAAACCGGCGGCTGACCCTGACCGGGTGCTGGCTGAACTTTCCCAGAATGATGTCAATACTGAAGCCTGGGGCGGTGATGTCCCCGTGGTCAAGGTATCTGCCAAGACAGGGCAGGGTATTGATGAACTGCTCGAAACCTTGTTGCTGGTAGCGGAAGTACAGGAACTGACTGCGCCGACCAATGCCCCGGCTGTGGGTAACGTTATCGAAGCCAGTATCGAAAAAGGCCGTGGGGCAGTTGCCACCATCCTGGTGCGCAGCGGTACTTTGAGTAAGGGCGACCTGTTGCTATGCGGTTCCGAGTATGGGCGTGTGCGTGCCATGTTCGACGAAACCGGTCGTCCAGTTAGGGAAGCAGGCCCCTCCATTCCGGTAGCGGTATTGGGTCTTTCTGCTGCACCGGAAGCAGGCGATGAAGTTGTCGTGTTGAACGACGAACGCAAAGCCAAGGAAATTGCTGAAATGCGCCGTGAAAAGCAGCGTGACAGCCGTTTCGCCGCGCAAAGCAGCGCCAAACTCGACAATCTGTTCAGCCAGATGCAATCCGGCAACCGTGCTCAGGTCAACCTGTTGGTCAAAGCCGACGTGCAGGGCAGCGTGGAAGCCATCCGCAGCGAGTTGCTCAAGTTGTCTACCGAGGAAGTGGAAGTGCGTGTGGTATCTTCCGGTATCGGTGGTATCAACGAAAGCGATGTGGATTTGGCCGCCGCTTCCAAGGCCATCATGGTGGCGTTCAACGTGCGGGCTGATGCGACAGCACGCAAGTCAGCCAGTGATGAAGGCGTGGAAATCCGCTACTACAGCATCATTTACGACGTAATCAACGACGTGAAGGAAGCAATGAGTGGCTTGCTGTCGCCGGAAGTCCGTGAAGTATTTGTCGGTTTGGCAGAAGTCCGCGAAGTGTTCCGTGCCTCTGGTTTCGGTCAGGTAGCAGGCTGCCTGGTGGTGGATGGTGCGGTACGCCGTGGCTTGCCAATCCGTGTACTGCGTGACAACGTAGTGGTGTTTGAAGGTGAGCTTGAATCACTGCGCCGCCACCGTGATGACGTGAAAGAAGTCATCATGGGTACGGAGTGTGGTATCGCGGTCAAAGACTACAACGACGTGCGTAAGGGCGACCAGATCGAATGTTATGAAAAAATCGAAGTGGCGAGGAAGATCTAGACAATGCCTGCCCGCCATTCGCATCACGGCTTTGCCCGGACTGACCGGGTAGCCGAACAAATCCGCCGGGAACTGGCGGTGTTGGTTCGCGACCGGGTAAAAGACCCGCGCGTAGGCATGATCACCCTGCTGGATGTCGAAGTTTCCAAGGACTTGGCTCATGCTAAGGTTTGGTTCGATGTGCTCCAGCAGGATCACGGTCTTGAAGCTCAGGAAGCCCTCAATCATGCAGCCGGTTTTCTGCGCCATGAGTTGGGGCATTTGCTGAAACTGCGTATTACCCCGACCTTACACTTCCTGTATGACGATACCCAGGCACGTGGTAATGCATTGTCCGTGTTGATTGACCGGGCAGTAGCATCCGACCGCCACAGCGATGCGGATAATACTTCTACTGACCGCGAGTAAGCCAGTTTGGGTCGCCGCAAATTCCGTCCATTGAATGGCATTCTGTTGCTAGACAAAGCGTTAGGCGTGTCCAGCAACAAAGCCTTGCAGGATGCTCGTTTCCTGTTTGCTGCCGAAAAAGCCGGACATACTGGCAGTCTTGACCCTCTGGCAACTGGTATGTTGCCGATTTGCTTTGGTGAGGCTACTAAAGTTTCTGCTTTCTTGCTGGATTCCGACAAACGCTATATCACCACCGCTTCGCTCGGGTATGTCAGTACTACCGGGGATGCTGAGGGTGAAAAAATTAACCCACGTCCAGTTCCTCATCTGACTGATACAGCGTTGGAAAGTGTGCTGGATAAATTTCGTGGAAATATCAGTCAGATTCCGCCCATGTATTCCGCCCTGAAAAAAGAGGGACAGCCACTCTACAAGCTGGCACGGCAGGGCGTGGAAGTGGAGCGTGAAGCGCGTAATGTGGTCATCCATTCCTTGCAAGTGTTGGCTCGCACGGACGATACTCTGACACTGGATGTGGTATGCAGCAAGGGAACCTACATCCGTTCGTTGGTTGAGGATATTGGTGAATCCATCGGTTGTGGTGCTTATGTTGCCCGCTTGCACCGCGAGTTCGTCATGCCGTTTGGTGGGCAGAAAATGTATACGCTGGAAGAGCTACGCAATGTGGCTGAGCAGGGTATGGATGCATTGGATCAATTACTGTTGCCAATGGATCAGGCACTGCCGGATGTGCCATCCATGACGCTGGATGATGGGCAAATTACACGTTTGCGTCAGGGACAACGTTTATTTTTTCCTGGGCAGATGGATAGTGAATTGATCAAGATTTATTCGACTGCGCATGAGTTTGTGGGGTTGGCCTGTGTACAGACACAGGTACTGATGGTAAAACGCTTACTGGCTTGCTGAGTTATCTGGTTATTCACGCTGTTCATTAAAAATACTTTATCAAATAAGGTTTGCCCTGTTGATAATAGATCGAATTAATGTAGAATAATCGCGTGGGTTTGATACAAGACCGGGTTGAGGATACAAGGCTTGTTTTGGATTGGCAGTGCGTGCTGATTTCCAAAGGATTGGGGGCGTGTCGGTTACTTGCTGTCGCGAGTGTGTGTGTTTATCTTTTTGATTCAAAACTAATTCCTGTATTGTAAAGTCCGTCTTGTGGCTGCGCTGTCAAGGGTTTTTGGCGTTGTCGCGAAGAGGGGATTGAATGCTGTACCGTTATCGTTATTCTGTCGGCCAAAAAGCCATGTTTGTTTCCTTGTGGCTTTTAAGTGGTTTGTTTGTTACTGCTAATTTTTTTGCAAATCCCATTTTCTCTCTGGATAACTCTACGCAAACGTTATCCATGCTAATGGCTGTTTTGCAGGTTTCATTATTGGTTGTGTTGTGGTGTCAGTTTGCCAAAGCTAGTTGTTCCATTAGTGGCATGTTGCGTTGGTTGGGTGCTGGTGTTCTTGTTTTGCCTTATTTCGCCCAAGTCGGGTTTTTGTCTTATATCACTTTGTAAGGCATGAGTAGTGTTGAGGGAGTGTGAGCCTGCCGTCAGGTTAATCCTGACGGATGTGGCTGGTTATATTTTCTATAGCAGGCTTTTCCTGTTTGCCGCATACTCTTCCCATTAATAACGGGGAGAGAAAAGACATGATATTTTCCAAGTCCATGTTTTGGTTGATGGGTGGCGTAGTTGCCATCTGGCTCGCATTGGGTTGTTCCAGTCTTCCATATGCCAACAATTCCCGTCCGGTGTCGCCCCCCGCATCTTCTGCTGCTCCAGAACAGTCTGTAGCATTAACGACGCTTATGCCACCATCCTCTCACAAGCAGCCCGCATCTTCTGCTGCTCCAGAACAGTCTGTAGCATCGCCTGCGAGTCGCTGAGCATGGTCAGCAATACCTATTCGTTGGGCTGGGGTGTCATATTCTGGCTATTGTGGCTAGCTGGTTTGCTGATATTGTTCCTGTTCGGGGCATTTTTCCTGATTACGGCAATGGATGCACCGTTGATGGCATTCT
This sequence comes from Thiothrix sp. UBA5583, assembly GCA_002425225.1. Taxonomy (GTDB): domain Bacteria; phylum Pseudomonadota; class Gammaproteobacteria; order Thiotrichales; family Thiotrichaceae; genus Thiothrix; species Thiothrix moscowensis. Next base: position 34,439 of record DILV01000038.1, on the reverse strand, counting down.
GGAATGCTTTGGTGGTGTTAGCAGAAGGTTTCCTACTGTTCAAGACAGCACGGCATTTCGTGCGCAAAGACAAGCCTGCCTCTGAATTGTTGTTGCTGGTGGCGGTGGCCGCGTTTGCCGTACCGCTGGTTGCCAGTGGCGGCTGCCTGCTTGTTGACAGTATGGGCAGCGGTTTGCGGTTCGCCGGGTAGTACAAATTGATCATTCACTTTGTGTTCGACTTGTTGGCATTACTGAGTGGGGTGCTGCTCAGTGGGTGGTTTCGCCGTCGTTATGCATTGCAACTCCCAATGGGGCTTAGCCATTCGTCCCAACACCATTATTACCTGCTGGCTTTGTTACTGGGGTTGGCGGCGGGCAGCACCGCGTTCGGCACGCTCAACCTATACCTTGCCGGGCAGGGTGGTATTGCCAAAAGCATGTTGGGGGGTGTGTTCGGGGCGATTGTGGCGGCGGAAGTGTTCAAACATTTCGCCGGAATCCGCCAGTCCACCGGGCTGTATTTTGTCCCCGGTCTGATCCTGCTGATTGCGGTCGGGCGGGTAGGGTGCTTCCTCGCCGGGTTGCCGGATTTCACCTACGGGGTGGCAACCAGCCTGCCGTGGGGCGTGGATTTCGGCGATGGCATCGAACGGCATCCGGTGCAATTGTATGAAACCTTCACCATGCTGATTTTCCTCGCCGTGTTGTTGCTCAGCTATCCGCGCCAGCCCGTTTTCTGGCAACGACAGGGGTTTTACGTGTTTGTGCTGGTGTATGCAGGGCAACGTTTCGCGTGGGAATTCCTCAAGCCCTATCCACCCGTGCTGGCAGGTCTGAACCTGTTCCACTGGATCAGTCTGGCGCTGCTGGTGTATGCGCTGCTCATGCTCAACCGGAGTCAAGCCGATGTCGAATAAAGCCCGCCCCTACATCTTCTACGGTCAGACCCAATCGTTGTGTGAGGAATGCCTCGCGGTTGTGCCTGCCAAAATCCTGTTCCAGCATGGCAATGTCTACTACCAGAAGCGCTGTAATGAACACGGGGTGCAAAAGACGCTGATTTCCACCGACATTGAGTATTACAAGCGCTGCAAGGAATACCTGAAACCGGGCGACATGCCACAAGCCTTCCAGACCGAGATCAATCAGGGTTGCCCGCACGACTGTGGTCTGTGCCCCGACCACGAACAGCATTCCTGCCTGGCGCTGTTTGAAATCATCGACGAATGCAATATGCACTGCCCGGTGTGTTTCGCCAATTCCGCCCCCGGCATGGGCAACCCGCGCAGTATGGAAGACATCGAAACCATGCTGCAAACCCTGTTGGCGAGTGAACAGCAACCCGATCTGGTGCAAGTATCCGGCGGTGAACCGACCCTGCATCCGCAACTGATGGAGATCCTGCGCCGCCTCAAGGCCAGCCCGATCCGCCATTTGATGCTCAATACCAACGGCATCCGCATTGCTCGTGATCCGCATCTGGTGGAAGAACTTGCTACCCTCAAGCCCGGTTTCGAGGTTTACCTGCAATTTGATTCACTGAAGGCGCAGGCGCTGCAAAACATTCGCGGGCAGGATATGCGCAAGATTCGCCAGCAGGCACTGGAAAGGCTGGAGCAACACAACATTTCCACCACGCTGGTGTGCGTAATCCGCAAGGGTGTGAATGATGACGAAATTGGCGAGATCATCAACTTTGCCCAGCAGTGGCAATGCGTGCGCGGTATTACTTTCCAACCGGTGCAGGATGCCGGGCGCAATGAGGGCGACAAGCCGCAGAAGCGCATTACATTGAGCGAAATCCGTACCCGAATTATTGAAGCGGATAACCCGTTTGGCGATACAGACATGATTCCGCTGCCTTGCCACCCGGAAAACATTGCCATCGGCTACGGGATTAAAATGGGTGGGGAAATCGTACCCGTGACAGGTTTACTGCCACGTGAAGAACTGCTCAAAGGCGTGGATAATACCATTACCTTTGAAAAAAGTGCCGGGTTGAAAGACGCTTTCCTTAAACTGTTTTCGCTGGATGCGTGCAGCGAACAAACTACTGAAAACCTGCAAACCATGCTGTGCTGCCTGCCGCGCATCCAGAGCGAGGGGCTGACTTACGACAACGTGTTCCGCATTGTGATCATGGCATTCATGGACAAATATGACTTCGATATTGGCTCGGTGAAACGTTCCTGCACCCATTTTGTTGAGCCGAACGGCAAGATTTATCCGTTCGATACTTGGAACCTGTTTTACCGCGACAAGGTACGTGGAAAGTAATCATTCTCCGTAGATAGTGACAGTCAGTTTGCGTTGGAAATGCCCGTGGCGGTGTTCGTACAAGTACAATCCTTGCCACGTCCCCAAAGCACTTTGTCCGCGTGTAACCGGAATCGTCAGGTCGGTATGGGTCAATATGCAGCGTACATGCCCAGACATGTCATCATCCCCTTCATAATCATGCCGGTAGGCCGGGTCGCCATCAGGTGCCAGACGTTGCATGATCGTTTCCAGATCCTGCCGCACGGAGGGATCGGCATTTTCGGTAATGATCAGTGATGCGCTGGTGTGATGGATGAAAACATGGCACAAGCCGGTTTTGATGCCGCTTTGGCGGATCAGTTCGTCCATTTTGTCGGTAATGTGGTAAGTGCCGCGTCCGTGGGTGGCTATGCTTAAATTTTGTTGGTAAATACTCATGCTAATGCCGTGTATGATGTGGGGCTGCTTTTCCCTGAAAACAAAATGCAGGCATCATTGTATCATGTCACAGCAATTACCACCCTTGAACGCATTGCGTGCTTTTGAAGCTGTTGCCCGCCATTTGAGTTTCACCAAGGCGGCAGCGGAATTGAATGTTACCCGTGCCGCGATCAGTCACCAGATCAAGTATCTGGAGGATTTTCTGGGATTTGCGCTGATTGAGCGCAATAACCGTGCCGTTACGTTGAGTGCGGGAGCAGAAGCTGCCTTGCCCAAATTGCGTACCGGGTTTGATTGTCTGGCAGAAGCCGTTAGCCTGATGCGTGGCAGCAGGGCAGGGGAAAGCATTACGGTGTGGGCAGCCCCGTCGTTTGCGGCCAAGTGGCTGGTTCCGCGTCTGCACCGTTTTTCACAGCGTTACCCAGATGTAGACATGCAAATCAGCAGTGATGCCGGGTTGGTGGATAGTGATTTGCCCCAGGACAAACACTTGATGGATGCTTCTTTTCGCCAGCATGGGGTGGATGTCATGATCCGGTTTGGCTTGAACCAGCTAGGTGACAGCCGTGAGGAAAAACTGTTTCCTGTCTGGGCAGTGCCCTTATGTAGCCCGTTACTGATTAGCGACCGGCATCCTCATCCCTTACGCACCCCTGCCGATTTGGTATATCACACCTTGTTGCATGACGATACGGCTTATGCCGGGCATCCTCACTGGCTGACATGGCTGGCGTTGCAAGGTGTGGAAGGGGTAAAGGCAAACCGTGGCTTGCATTTCAATCAGGTTTCACTGGCACTGGATGCGGCGGGCGACGGACAGGGTGTTTTGCTGAGTCTCCAGCATTTGGCGCAACTGGATATTGATGCAGGCAAGTTGTGTATTCCGTTCAATTTGCCGATGCGGCTGGATCAGGCTTATTACGTGCTGCGGCGCAAGCAAACGGAATCTCGGCCTGCTGTCGATGCCTTTGTTGCCTGGTTGAAAGAAGAGGCTAATGCCCAGCTTGTTAAGCATGGTTAGCTTTTCTAACCATCGCGTTGAAAAATAGTAGCTTGTTTGCGTGGGCGGATATACCTATGATTTGTTGCATTGCAGCACACGTGGTTCTGTTCCTCTCTCCTCCTCCTAGCGAGAACCACCTGCATACGCCCGCAGCCGTGTAAGGATATTCCTCTCCTCCTCCTCTCTTCCTTGTTTTTGGCTGCGGGCGGCCTTTTTCTGTTCCCGCGCGTGCTTATTGGTTCTGCTTGTCAGGCGTGACGGGGATTGCAGGAAGTAACGAGGGGATTTTCTTGCTGCTTTTCGTTATCATACCTGCCTTGATGAACTGCCCCGTTGGTTGACCTGATTATGTTGATTCTCCCCGGTAGCGTTGCCCTTTCTGCTTTCCGTCGTGCCAAACTGCTTGATGCTTTGCAAACCGCCGTGCCTGTTGTCACTGGCCTGCAAGCGGAATATGTGCATTTTGTGCGTACATCTCGAGAACTGGATGCAGATGAACTCGCTCGTTTGCAAACACTGCTGACTTACGAAGAAGTGCAAGGCAGCCATGCTTTCAACGGAACCCTGTTCCTCGTTACCCCTCGGGTCGGCACGATTTCGCCTTGGTCAAGCAAGGCAACCGACATTGCCCACAACTGTGGTTTGAACTGGGTGGAGCGGATTGAGCGCGGCGTTGCCTACGATGTGCAAACCAGCATGGCGCTCTCTGACGCAGAACGTGCCCAGCTTGCCAAGTTGCTGCATGACCGCATGACCGAAATGGTGCTGTCTGACATGCAGGATGCCGTAGTTCTGTTCAGTGAAGCCGAGCCTGCACCCTTGCGCCATCTGGATATTTCCGGTGATGCTGTAGCAGCCCTACAAACAGCCAATGTGGACTGGGGTTTGGCGCTGTCCCCGGATGAAATTGATTACCTTGCCGAGAATTACGCCGAACTGGGGCGCAACCCGACCGATGTGGAACTGATGATGTTCGCGCAGGCCAACTCGGAACACTGTCGCCACAAGATTTTCAATGCCGACTGGATTATCGACGGACAGGAACAGCCCAAGTCGCTGTTCGGCATGATCCGCAACACTTATCAGCACGCCCCGGAAGGCATACTCTCCGCCTACAAGGACAACGCTTCGGTTGTCGAAGGTCCGTTGGCTACCCGTTTCCTCACCGACGTAAAAACCGGTGAATACCATTACACCAACGAGCCGGTGCACCTGTTGATGAAGGTGGAAACCCACAATCACCCGACAGCCATTTCCCCCTTCCCCGGCGCGGCAACTGGCTCTGGCGGTGAAATCCGTGACGAAGGTGCAACCGGCAACGGTTCCAAACCCAAGGCTGGCTTGTGCGGTTTTTCGGTGTCCAACCTGCGTATTCCCGGCTACCAGCAGCCGTGGGAAAAGGATTTCGGCAAGCCTGACCGTATCGTTTCCGCCCTCGACATCATGCTGGAAGGGCCGATTGGCGCGGCAGCTTTCAACAACGAATTTGGTCGCCCCAACATCGCGGGCTATTTCCGCACCTTTGAAATGCAGGCTCCCGGTGCGAAAGGCACGGAACTGCGCGGCTATCACAAACCCATCATGATTGCCGGGGGGATGGGCAATATCCGCGACGGCAACATCCAGAAACACGCCTTGCCGGAAGGTACGCCGATTGTAGTATTGGGTGGCCCGGTGATGCTGATCGGTTTGGGTGGTGGAGCAGCTTCGTCGATGGCGAGCGGAACCAGTGCAGAAAACCTTGATTTCGCCTCCGTGCAGCGTGGCAACCCCGAAATGCAGCGTCGCTGTCAGGAAGTCATCGACCGCTGTGTGGCGCTGGGGGCTGACAACCCGATCCTGTCCATCCATGACGTGGGTGCAGGTGGCATTTCCAACGCTATTCCCGAAATCATCAACGATGCTGGGCGTGGCGGGCGCATTGAGTTGCGTACCGTGCCCAATGATGAGCCGGGCATGTCGCCGATGGAAATCTGGAGCAACGAGTCGCAAGAACGCTATGTACTGGCGATTGCCGAAGAGCGTCTCGATACCTTCCGCGCCTTGTGTGAACGGGAACGTGCAATTTATGCCGTCGTCGGTACAGCAACGAAAGAACAGCAATTGCTGGTGGGTGATTCCCTGTTCGACAACTACCCGGTCGACCTGCCGATGAACGTGTTGCTGGGCAAACCACCGAAAATGCTGCGTGATGTGCATCATCAGACATTCCACAAGCCGGAAGTGGATTTATCCGGGGTTGAGCTGGCAGATGCTGTTGAACGGGTTTTGAGCTTGCCGACAGTCGCTTCCAAAGCCTTCCTGATTACCATTGGCGACCGTACTGTGACCGGCATGGTGGCGCGTGACCAGATGGTCGGGCCGTGGCAAGTGCCTGTTGCGGATGTGGCAGTTACCGCCACCGATTACACCACAAACTTCGGTGAAGCGATGGCGATGGGTGAGCGTACCCCACTAGCACTGGTTGATCCGGCGGCTTCCGGGCGTATGGCGATTGGCGAAGCGCTTACCAATATTGCCGCTGCGGAGATTGGCAATATTCGCAACATCCGCTTGTCTGCCAACTGGATGGCAGCGGCTGGCTATCCCGGTGAAGATGCTGCCCTGTTTGATACCGTGAAAGCGGTTGGGGAAGAACTGTGCCCGCGTCTGGGGCTTGCTATTCCGGTTGGCAAGGACTCGCTGTCAATGAAAACCGTCTGGCAACAGGAGGGTGAAAACCGCGAAATGATTGCGCCGTTATCCCTGATTGTGTCGGCTTTCTCACCCGTGCAGGACATCCGCAAGACACTGACGCCGCAATTGCGCACGGATCAAGGGGATACCGACTTGATTCTGGTGGATTTGGGCAAGGGTAAAAACCGCCTGGCTGCCTCTGCATTGGCGCAGGTTTACGGGCAAGTCGGGCATCATGCGCCTGATCTGGATAACCCGGATGCGCTCAAGGCATTTTTCGACACCATTCAGGATTTGCGTAACGAAAACCTGATCGTTGCTTATCATGACCGTGCTGACGGCGGTTTGCTGGCAACCTTGGCGGAAATGAGTTTTGCCGGGCATGTCGGGGTAACGGCTTGTATCGGCCAGTTCAGTGAAAGTCTGTTGCCTGCACTGTTCAATGAGGAACTGGGCGCGGTGCTGCAAGTACGGCATTGCGATACCGATGCCGTGATGGAAGCCTTCCGCGAATCTGGTCTGGGGCATTGCACGCATGTGTTTGGCGAGTTGAATGATAGCGATGAACTGGTGATCCAGTTTGGGCATGAAACCGTCTACCGCGCACCGCGTGCGACCTTGCAGAAAATCTGGGCGGAAACCAGCTACCGGATGCAGGCGTTACGCGACAATGCCGATTGCGCCACGCAGGAGTTTGTGCGGCTGGATGATGCACAAGACCCTGGCTTGCCGTTCAGTCTCAGTTATGAAGCAGACAAGGATGTGGCTGCACCTTACATCAGGACAGGGGTGCGCCCGGCAATGGCTATCCTGCGTGAGCAGGGGGTCAACGGGCAGGTGGAAATGGCTGCTGCTTTTGACCGTGCTGGTTTCAGGGCTGTCGACGTACACATGACCGACATTATCAGTGGGCGGGTCAGCCTGAAGGACTTCAAGGGGCTGGTGGCGTGCGGCGGTTTCTCTTACGGTGACGTATTGGGCGCTGGTGGTGGCTGGGCGAAAACCATCCTGATGAATCCGCGTGCCAGCGACGAGTTTGCAGCATTCTTTGCCCGCGAGGATTCCTTCGGCCTTGGGGTGTGCAATGGTTGCCAGATGTTCTCGCAGTTGCGCGACATGATTCCGGGAGCAGCGCACTGGCCGCGTTTCTACCGTAACCGTTCCGAGCAGTTTGAAGCCCGTTACTCAGCGGTTGAAGTACTGAAATCACCTTCACTGTTCCTGCAAGGCATGGACGGCTCACGCTTGCCGATTGCGGTGGCTCATGGGGAAGGGCGTGCAGTATTCGATGCCGATGTGGCTCCAGCAAGCGTGCTGGCGGAAGGGCTGGTGGGGTTGCGCTACGTCGATAACTATGGCAATGCGACCGAGCATTACCCGGAAAATCCGAATGGTTCACCGTTGGGTATTACGGGTGTGACTAGCGTTGACGGACGTTTTACCATCATGATGCCGCATCCTGAGCGCCTGTTCCGTGCTGTGCAACATTCGTGGAAGCCAGATGGCGTGCTGGGTGATGATGGTGCGTGGCTGCGGATGTTCCGCAATGCGCGGGTGTGGGTGGGGTAAATCCCCATGCCTGATGTTTGGAACTCGGCATTTGCCGACCTGCATCCCTGTTTTCAGCAGTTACAAAACGTGCGCTGCTGGCAGGGATGGGATAACTGGCCTGCCTGCGGGCATCTGGGCGGTATTTTGCCACAGGGATTATGTGCGCAGTCGGGTCAGCCGGTTTGTTTCCTGCCGCAGGATGACACCTTGCCGTTCCCTGAGCTGTATTACGAGGAGCGGATTTTTCAGCATGGCATCGTCGCTACCCGCCCCAATTGGCATGATTTCTTTAACTCCCTGATCTGGGGTGTGTATTCGCACACCAAAGTCATGATCAATGCCTTGCACGCGCAAGATATTCGCACGCAAGGCAAACCACGTACCCCGCAACGTGATGCCTTGACCATTCTGGATGAAAGTGGGGTCATTTTGGTGGCAACCCGGCGTGAATTGTTACAACTGGTGCAGGGTTTCTCCTGGGAAACCTTGTTTTGGCAGGAACGTGCGGCGTGGGGCAAGGAGATTGGCTGTTTCATCATTGGTCATGCCATGCTGGAAAAGATGCTGACGCCTTATGTCGGGGTGACAGCTCATGCCTTGCTGCTGGAAGTGAATAGCGGTTTTTTCGATAAACCGCTGGCAGTGCAACAGGCGCAGATTGACCGTATGGTCGCCAATGCGCTGAGCACGTCACGCTTGCTGGAACCCGATTACCTGACGCCTTTACCCATATTGGGGGTTCCGGGGTGGTGGGATAATGACATGCTGGCGTTTTACCAGAACAGCACGTACTTTCGTCCCAAACGTCGTGACCGAAAAGTTTCCATTATTACCGAATAGAATATTTCTGTTGCCTTGCATCCCATAAATACCAGCGTATCTGTGCCAGTCTGTCTATAAAGACAATATTTTTCCAATCAAGGCAAGATTCGTGATGTCAGGCAAACAGCAAGGTGTATCCATAAAGCAATTGGCGGTGTTATCCCTGTTTACTTTGGTGACGTATGCCTGTCAGGTGCAGGCAGACAAACCCTGGGTGACAGGTTACATCCCGGCTTATGCGCAAGGGCAGGGTGGCAGTATGCCCTTCATGGAACCGGAAGACTGGAAAATGCTGACTCATGTGGTACACAACTCGATAAGCATCAAACCCGACGGTAGCCTTGATTTTGATGCCAACCTGTTTTCTTCAGCCAATCGTGCAGCCGCTATTCGGGAAGCCCATCAGCAGGGGGTGCCGATTTTGCTGGGGTTGAGTGGCTGGATAACCAACTACCAGCAAGTGGTGAATGATGCCTCAGCTAGGACTGCGTTGGTGAATGGTCTACTTGCGGTGATGCGCGAAGGTTACGATGGTATTGATGTCGATCTAGAGCCCTTGACCGAATGGGGCAAGGAAAAAGCCGGAAATCCGGGCTACGTGGCTTTCGTCAATGAACTCCATGCTGCCATGCAGTCCTACAAGCCGCCCTTATCGGCGAAACCCTTGCTGATGGTGGCGATCATTGGACGTGATTGTGCGGTACTGACGGGGCTGGAAAGCAAGCTCGACCAGATTAACCTGATGTTGTATGACATGGCCAGCACTTGGGAAGACATGACTTGGCACGATTCTGCCTTGTACAGCGGCAAGGATGTCTATGCAGGTACTGACAAAAAGGTAGCTTCAGTTGAACGAGAGGTGGAAGCCTGCCAGCAGGCTGGGTTGCCTCGTCACAAATTGGGGTTGGGTATCAATCTTGAAACACGTTTGTGGATTGGGGGCGTATCGGAACCACGCCAAAGTTGGGGAATGTTGGCAGCAAAGCCGCGCCATTACATGACCTCCCCAGATGTACCTAAGGAAAGTTATGCTGACCTACTGAAAAAGTATTACAAACCGGAATACTACCAGTGGGATGACAGCGCCAAGGTTCCCTACCTGAAAATTGACAAGCCTGGTTCAAAGGAAGACATGTTCGTCTCTTTCAATGATGAACGCTCTGTGCAAGAGAAAGTGCAATACATGCGCAAAGCCGGTTTGGGCGGGTTGATGATCTGGAGTATGCAACTGGATTACCGCCCGGAACAGCCTGAAGGGCAACGCAGGCCAATCATGAAAGCCATCCGTGCGGCTTTCTAGCCAAAGGGATTATGATTGCCCGAATGCTTTTCTGTTATTCTAGGTCGCATAGATAGTTTATGTGGATCAGACTTATGAAAACATTACAAGGCAGCCTGATAATTGCCCTGTCACTGGCTGCGGGGGCATCACAGGCAGAGGGTACTTCTGAAGGCTTGGGCTTGATGCCGGGGCAAACAACTGCTTTGCCACCCCAACCTGTTGCCAGCATACCTGTACAGCCTTCAATAGCAGCGCAGCCGCAAGCCTTGACCTTTCCACCCAGTAGTCAGGTTGGCAATCAGATGCAGTACCCTGGAATAGGGCAAAGTGGTTTGCAGTTTCCGAATCAGGCATACATACAGCAGCAGCAAGCCTACCCTTATAGCTCCTATGGGAATTACTACGCTTATCCGGTGCAGTCCTATGCCTACCCTTATGCGCAGAATTATTACAATCCCTATGCCATGAATCGTATGTCGCCTTACGCCATGCGTCCTCCCGTCCCGCCACAGCCGCAGAAAAAAGAAGTTAAGCCGTGGGGAGATACCCGCTATATCTGGCCTGATTTCTATACGGATTTTACCGGAGATGTATGGGACAAAATGATTAATGCACCCTCTGATATGGGGTATATGCCGGGTGGCTGGCGCTTTCCATCCTTTAGCTCACCTGACCCTGTGACGGTTGGCGATGCTGTGACCAACCAGTTCCCCCCCATTATGGAAGAAGCAGGTAATTTCGTAAATTTTGCCAATTAGTCGGTATATTGGGGTATTATTTATCTTCGGGATAAGGGCGGAAGTGTGTGTTTCCGTTTTTTTATTATCGTGTCTATAACAGGAGGATTGGATGCGTCTGTCGAAGAGTGTGTGTCAGTATTTATTGCCGGTAGTGCTGGTGTCAGGTTTGGCTGCGTGTAGTCAGGCTCCGCAAAAGGACAGTGAGGGGGAAACTGTCGCCAAACCGAAAAAGCAGCAACAGCAGCAACAAAGTCAGTCATCGTCGCAAGGTGACAAGCAGCCGCAGGTGGTTAGTTATGGTGGACAGGGTGTTGGTAATTATTCTGCTGCCGGTTTAAGCGGGGATTTTGCCGGTAATGCCCAGTTAATTGGTTTTATTGAGAATCTGGCGCGTACCCGTGGTTTTGACCGCAATTACCTGTATGGGGTGTTTTCTCAGGTGCGTAACCGGGATGATGTAGCCCGCTTGTGGGCTAATGCCAGTTCCGACCCCGGTACGCCCAAGGGCTGGCACGCTTACCGTGACCGTTTCGTCAATGCAGCCAATGTTCGCCGTGGCGTGGAATTCTGGAACCAGTATGCACCGCATTTGCAGCGTGCCCAGCAACAATATGGCGTACCTGCGCAATACATTGTGGGCATCATGGGAGTGGAAACCCGTTGGGGGCGCATTCTGGGCAAGCACCGTGTGATTGATGCCCTCGCTACTTCCGCCATTACTAATCAACGCCGTAGCCAGTTTTTCTTTGAAGAACTGGAAAATTACATGCTGATGACCCGCAGCGAGCGTATGGATCCTTTGGCTCCCAAAGGTTCGTATGCTGGGGCAATGGGTTATGGTCAGTTCATGCCAAGCAGCTTCCATGCTTTTGCTGTCGATTTTAACGGTGATGGTGTACGTGATTTGTGGAATCCGGTGGATGCGATCGGCAGCGTCGCCAATTACTTTGCCAAGAACGGCTGGCAGCCGGGGGGTGAGGTCGCAGTGCCTGCGCAAGTCAGTTCCGATACCTATGCTAATGTGCCGGATGGTTTCAAGGTCAAGTATTCCATGGCAGACTTGCACAACATGGGGGTCGTACCCAAATACGGACGTGGTTCAGGCGGTCAGGTACATTTGTTGGCGCTGAGTACTGTACCAGGTGGGTACAAAGAACCGTGGGTGGGTTACAAAAACTTCCATGTGATTACCCGTTACAATCGCAGCAACTACTACGCGATGGCAGTGCATTTGCTAGCAGATGCCGTGCATAACCAGACGAAATAAGACTACAGGGGAGTGTTGCCGCAATGCAGCACTTTCCCCCTTGCAGTATTGCGCTGATTTAGCGCATGTAATTGAGTTCGCGGTGGCGCAAGATCACGCTTTCGCCCAATGCCGCGCGAAAGTGTTGGTAGAGTTTTTCCGTGATGTATACGGAGCGGTGTCTACCACCAGTACAGCCAATGGATATGGTCAGGTAGGCACGTTGGCAATTGTTGTCATGAGATGGCAGCCAACGATTCAGAAAGTCACGGATGTCGGCATACATCTGTTGCACGGTATCGTGTGTTTCCAGCCACTCAATAATCCCGGCATCCCGTCCGGTCAGGGTACGCAATTCTGGAACCCAGTAGGGATTGGGCAGACAACGGACATCGAACATGAAATCCGAGTCGGAAGGGGCTTCATTCTTGAAGCCAAATGACTGAAACATAAGTGAAAAATGGCGGTTTTCTGTCTGGCAGATACGCGCTTTCAGCATTCGCCCCAGTTCGTATACACTGGTGTGAGACGTATCCACCCGCAAGTCGGCATCCGCAGCCAGAGGAGCCATAAGCGATGTTTCCAGTGCGATGGCCTTGTCTAGTTCCTGTATTTCACCAGCCAGTGGATGGCGACGACGGGTTTCGTTGTAACGCTTGCGCAGGATTTCCTGATCAGCATACAAATAAACAAGCTGGGTGTTGGGAACGCGCTGGCGGATACGCTTGATAATGCCTGGTGTATCCAGCAGGCTATCGCGCCCCCCGCGAATATCAATGCCAATAGCCAGATAAGGCTGGCGTGCTATCTGGGCAGTTCCCAGCAGCGCTTCCAGTAATTGTGAGGGCAGGTTGTCGATACAGTAATAACCATTATCTTCAAGCGTATGCAGGGCGAAACTCTTACCTGCTCCTGACATACCGCTGATGATGACAATTTGCTGCATAATCGGGCGTCAGGCGGCGATACGTTGTTCGGGAGGGGAAAACAGGACAGCCAGATAATCCATCAAACTGGAGGGACTGTGCAACTGTTCAAGCTGTTCCATCGTGGATTTGTGTTGCAATACGCCCGCAAGTTCAGTGATAAGATCGGCATGACTGCTTTCCCGGTTATTAGGAACCAGCAAGGCGACAAACAACTGTACGGGCTTTTTATCTGGTGCATCCATCCCGATGCCTTCCTGCAACAGCAACAGGGCAGCAGACGGTTTGGAAATTGGCAGGCAAGCATGGGGAATGGCAACGCCATTCCCCAATGTGGTACTCCCCAGCTTTTCCCGGTTGATCAAGGCATCAAAGACGGTTTTAGTGCTGATGCCTGACTGGGCATTGGCTAGCATGGTGGCGAGCCGCTCAATCGCGCGTTTTTTGCTGGAAACTTCCGTTTCACAGGCTATACGTTCCGGGGAAAAGAGGGAGAGGATGTCCATGGATCAGTCCGCAGCAACCGCTGAAGCCATATGACCTGACTCCTGACGATGATGGTTTTTCAGTTTTTCCTTGTGTTTGACAATTTGGCGGTCCAGCTTGTCGACTAGGGAATCAATGGCGGCATACATGTCCTCGGCGTGGGCATCGGCGAAGATGTGATTACCACTGACATGCAGGGTAGCCTCCGCCTTGTGGCGCTGCTTTTCGACTTCCAAAATAAAATGGATGTTCATTACCTTGTCGAAATGGCGCTTGAGGCGGTCAGACTTTTCACGAATATAAGTACTCATGGAGTCTGTCACTTCGAGATGATGACCAGTGATTTCTAATTGCATATGCAAGCTCCTTTTTTCAGGTCATGGTAGAAACCACTCTCCTGCCTGACGCTCAGGCGCCTTGGCAGGGGAGATGGTTCAGCACGGAACCAATGTTTTCCGTTCATGGGATGAAGGGATGGACATTGCTTCACGATATTTGGCGACAGTGCGCCGTGCCACGTTGATGCCTTGCTGTTTAAGCATGTTGGTCAACTGGCTATCACTTAACGGGGATGCGGAACTCTCCTCTGCAATCAGCTTTTTCAGCATGGCGCGGATTGCGGTTGATGAACAACTGGAGCCGGTATCGGTGTCGATCTGGCTGGAGAAAAAGAATTTGAGTTCAAATACACCTTGCGGGGTGTGCATGTATTTGTTGGTGGTAACGCGGGAGATGGTGGACTCGTGCATTTCTAACTCTTCTGCAATATCCCTGAGTACAAGCGGCTTCATGGCCTGATCTCCATATTGCATGAAAGCAGCCTGACGATCAACTATTGCTTTAGCAACGTTCAGCAGGGTGGTGTTGCGGCTTTCCACGCTACGAATCAGCCAACGTGCCTGTTGCAGGTTATTCTTGAAATAGCTGGTGTCAGCGTCACTTTTTGCCTGCCCCAACAGGTCAGCATAAAACTGGTTGACTTGCAGGTTCGGGGTCACTTGAGCATTTAACGTAACCACCCATTGTCCTTTGATCTTGCGCACAAACACGTCAGGAACAACATAATCAGGAGAAGATGCCGAATACGCACTCCCTGGTCTTGGTTGCAGGCTGCGTAGTAGCAGGATCATCTCCTCCAGTTCATTTTGTTCTATTTTTAGTCTCTTCTGTATTTCTTTATAGTCGCGCCGTTCCAGCAAGTCCAGATTTTTTTCAACCAGTTGGCGAGTTTTGTACAAGAGCCGACTTTCGGGCAGCGCTGCCAGTTGCACCAGCAGGCATTCCCGCAGGTCACGGGAACCAACCCCGATAGGATCAAGGTGCTGGATAAACTTGAGGACGACCTCGACATCTTCTAGTTCAATCGGGAGTTCCTGGCTGAGTAAGGTAAAAATGTCTTCCAGCGAGTCGCATAGATAACCAGCTTCATCCAACGAACGGATGATGGCATCGGCAATTTGCTTGTCGATGGCGGTGAGGTTGCTCATGCGGATTTGCCATAACAGATGTTCCTGCAAGGCTATATCGGCAGCTCCCTGGTTTTCAAGGAAACCGCTGTTGTCACCACCACCCTCGTTATGGCTACTGCTGCGGGTATCGTAGATGTCTTCCCAATCAGCATCCAGATTGAGGTCATCGGGGATGTCCTGATCCATGCTTGGGGCAGTGTCGTTGCCAGTTTCAAAGTCCTCGGTGGCTTCTATTTTGCCTGTTTCATCATGGTTGGGAGATTCAGCAATGCTGGTAGCAGCGTTTTCTGGATATTCTTCGGCAATTTCCAGCAGGGGGTTTTCTTCCAGTGCCTGTTGTATTTCGTTTTGTAGTTCCAGCGATGACAGTTGCAGCAAGCGGATAGCCTGTTGCAATTGAGGGGTCATAGAAAGTGTTTGACCCAGCCGAAGATCAAATCCCTGTTTAAGCATTATTCTTGTTATTCCTTTGGCTGTCTGCCGTGTGTATGAAACCTCTATTCATGGTTTCATACTACTCCATTCATTTCGCGGTGCAAAGATGCGTTGGTCTGCGGAAATGTTGGGCGGGCTTAAAGTTTGAAGTTTTCACCCAGATAGACGCGACGGGCTTGTTCGTTATGGAGGATTTCGTCAGGTGTACCAGCCACCAGTATTTTGCCTTCGCTGAGGATGTAGGCGCGATGGCAAATGCCGAGGGTTTCACGCACATTGTGGTCGGTGATAAGGACACCGATGTTGCGGGCTACCAGATGACGGATGATTTTCTGGATTTCCAAGACGGAAATGGGGTCAACCCCGGCAAATGGCTCATCCAGCAGGATGAAGGCTGGTTCGGCTGCCAGTGCACGGGCGATTTCGGCGCGACGCCGTTCTCCACCGGACAGGCTGATGCCCTGGCTGTCGCGCAAGTGGGTAAGCTGGAATTCTTCCAGCAGGCTGTCAACCTTGTCTTGCCGTTGTGCTTGGCTGAGATCCTTGCGCATCTCCAGCACTGCCATGATGTTTTGGGCAACCGTCAGTTTGCGGAAAATACTGGCTTCCTGTGCCAGATAGCCGATACCTTCGCGGGCGCGTTCGTGCATGGCTGCACTGGTAATGTCCTTGTCGTTGAGTAGGACTTGTCCGCCGTCAGGCCCGACCAGCCCAACAATCATGTAGAAACAGGTGGTTTTGCCTGCGCCATTTGGCCCCAGCAAACCAACAACTTCGGCATTGTTGACGTGCAAATCCACACCTTTGAGGATTTGGCGTTTCTTGTAGCTTTTTTGCAGGTTGCGAGCTGCGAGGGTATTCATCATTCAGCTTTGTTGGTGGGGTAGAAAACCGCTGACACGCGGCCTGATTTGCCTGTGCCACCTGCTTTCAGTTGCCCGCTGTCAGGTAGGTATTCGATATGGTTGCTGGCGAAACGATCCTGATCCTGCATGAGCTCGGCATTGCCGGTCATGATCAAGCGTTTGTCCTTGACCAGATACTGGATGCTGCTGGCTTTGCCTTGCACCAGTTTGCCGTTGTCCATTTTCTGTTTGAGGCTGACGGGCGTGCCGGTGGCAACAATGCTGTGGATTTCGTTGCCGGGGGCGTTGATCTCGATGTGCGCAGCCAGAATTTCCAGTGTGCCCTGACGGATGATGACGTTACCGTCATAGGTGGCAGTGCCTGCTGCTTTGTCGAACACGGCAGAGTTGGCTTCAATCTGCACAACCTCTTCCACGTCAGACTTGAGTGCGTAAGCCGGAAGAGAAACGCTTGCCAGCAGCAAGCACAGTAGCCATTCATTGGTTGACTTGATAAGTTGAACGGACATTGGCATTGAATCTCAGTAAATTTTCGTCCAGTTTACCTGCCAGCCCGGTTGATTGCATAGTACCGGACGGGCTGGTGATGGAAACAGGCTCAGCGGTGAAGATTTCACGGCTTTGCATGTTGTAACTCAGGCGGGCTGTTTGCAGTCTGAATTCCTCTTGCTGGCCTGATGCCGGTTTTAGAACCTGTACGTTACCATCCAGTTCCGCGATGCGGGTGTTTTGGTCGATACGGGCTTCATCGGCGCGTAACTGGAGACGTTCGTCGGCAGTTTTGCCTTCTCCCCGGATTTGCGGAGCAATGATCAGGCTCTGTTTTTGTGCTTGCCAGTGGGACAGGTGGCGTCCTGCCAGTTCGTAGCTGACCGTACCATCGCTGGCAACAGCCATGACCGAGAAATCTGCCAGATAGTAGTCAATCTGGTCTTTTTCCATTGTCAAACGGCTGATGTCGGTTTGCCCAAGGTAATCTTCCAGTTGGGTAATCAGCAGGATGATGAGCAGAGCCGCTATCAGTGTCAGCAGGTGTTTCATGCCAGATAGCTTGCCAGCTTGGCTTGTAATTTGCCGTGGGCGTGCAGCAGCAATTCGCAGACTTCACGGGCTGCCCCACACCCGCCAGCGGTTTGCGTGACCCAGTGGGCGTGTTGCTTGACGTAGTAATGGGCATCATTGACGGCAATGGCGAACCCGACTTGCGTCATGACCGGCAGATCCACTACATCATCGCCGACGTAGGCAATGTTTTCCGGTTTGAGACCCGTCTGGGCAAGCAAATCTGCAAAGGCGGGGCGTTTGTCCCGGTAGCCTTGCCAAATGCGGTTGCGCGGTACTTTGAGGTTGTCGGCGCGGTGTAATACCAGTTCGGATTGCCGCCCGGTAATCAGCGCCATTTCCAGGCCACTTTCCAGCAACATGCGGATACCGTGCCCGTCTTTGGAATTGAAGGCTTTGTATTCTTCCCCCTGATTGTCGAAAAACAGGCTGCCATCAGTGAGTACCCCGTCGATGTCGAAAATGACCAGTTGGGTTGAACGGGCGCGTTGCAGTACAGCATCAGGAATAGTGTCAAAAGGGTACATCAGGCAATTCCAGCTCGTAAAAGATCATGCATGTGGATGATACCGGTAATGCGCCCAGTCTGCACGACCGGCAAAACGGTGATGGCGTGTGCCTGCATCTGGTTGAGGGCTTCCACTGCAAGGCTATCCGGTGCAATTTGTTGGCAATGGTGCGTCATCATGGCACTAATCGGTTGTTCTTGTAGGCTTTGCCCTTTTTCAAACGAGCGGCGCAAATCACCATCGGTGAAAATGCCTAGGAGTGTACCGTCATCGCGGGTAACGGCGGTCATCCCCATCTTTTTGCGGGTCATTTCCAGAATGGCTTGTTGCAGGCTGACCTCTGGGGTGACACGCGGAATCTGGTCGCCAGTATGCATGATGTCTCGCACGTGCACCAACAGACGTTTGCCCAGCCGTCCACCCGGGTGGGAGCGGGCGAAATCTTCGGCAGTAAAGCCTCGTACTTCCAACAGGGCAACAGCCAGCGCATCACCCATGACCAGGGCTGCCGTGGTGCTAGAGGTGGGTGCAAGCCCCAGTGGGCAGGCTTCCTTGTCCACGCCAGTGTCGATATGGAAATCGGCGGCCTGTGCCAGTGGCGAGGTCGGATTGCCTGTCATGGCAATGATGCGGACATCCAGACGGCGGATAACGGGGAGGATGGCGAGAATTTCTTCACTAGTACCGGAGTTTGACAAGGCAATGATGACATCACCATTGACGATCATGCCCAGATCACCGTGACTGGCTTCACCGGGGTGCAGGAAAAAGGCCGGAGTGCCAGTACTGGCAAGTGTTGCTGCAATCTTGTTGCCAATATGCCCGGATTTGCCCATGCCAGTGACGATGACGCGCCCTTTGCAGGCCAGAATGGCTTCGCAGGCGTGCAGGAAATCAGTGTCCAGCCGCTCTGGCAATGCGCTGAGTGCAGCAATTTCCGTGTCAATAACAGCTTTGGCCAGTGCCAACAGGTCGGTTGCTTTTCTGGAGATCATGCTGGTTGTTTCTTTAATCCTGTATAGAAAAATATTGTGCTTGTTTCACGTTATCTTCGATAAAAAACAATACTATAAAACGTTTCTTCATTTGGAAAAAAAGCGACAGGGAGTTCGGTTTTATCATGAATAAAGTAAATTTTTTGACTGTTGGATCTCGTGTTCTGTGGGGTGTTGCTGCGGGAGTGCTACTCTCGGGTTGTTCCTCGGTCAATGGCCTGTTGGGCAGCAACGGGTCACTGACGGCTGATCCGCAACAACTGGCTGATTATACAGCCAATCAGGAGGGGGTCTATCAGGAGTTGTTGAAGCTTTCCGGTTTGCAGGCAGAGCCGGTGAATAGTGCAGAATGGCAGCAGTTCATTTTGGCAGGTGTCCAACATGCGAATGATGAATGCGAACAGCAACTGGTTGATAAAAACACGGGCAACGCCCAAACCCGCCCGGTGATTCACAGCCTGCAACAGCAATATGCAGACAGGCTGATGGCTAACCAGTATGACAACAGGGTGGCGGCAATGACAGCAATCCAGGGTTATCGTGGTCTGTGTTTGCCGGGGAACATTGAAACCGCCATGCAACACCAGATACGCATCACCCAGCCCAGCAAGGGGATAGAGGGTGGCATGAACCTGATTCCACAAGTTGTGGCTGTGCCATAAGCGTCTGCTTCAGTTGAGCTGTACACGGGTTCCCCACGGTACTCTGGTTTTGCCCTTGACGAGCCAAATCACTGGGAAACTGGCTGGTAGCGTGGGGAATATCCCTTGTGCGTCGGTGAAATACACTAGGATGTCCGGTGGTTGATCCTGTTGTTGTATCCAGTCAAATACCGGGCGGAAATCGGTCGAGCCACCCCCCGGCATGTCTTGCGGTAGGGTGGCTTCTTCCCACGGCTCAAAACGTTGCGGAAAGCCTTGCACAATCTCGGCATCACAGGCCAGCAGCGTAACGGCAGCCCGCACTTGCCCCTTGATGGCGTTGATTTCCGACAGGCAATCCTGCAATTCCTTGTCTGTGACTGAACCACTCACATCCAGCGCCACCACCGCATTGATCTGGTGGCTTTTCAGCGTGGGGAAAATGGCCGGGTCGCCACGCCGGGAAGACGGGCGGGTGTAACTGTAATCATCACGGGCGACGGCGGTCATGTAATGTGCCAGCAGGGTGCGCCAGGGCAGACGCGGTTGCAGCAGTTCCTCCACCAGCCGTTTCATGATGCCGCTGAGCTTGCCTGCCTGTTGCGCTTGCTGGGCAGCGCCCGCCAGCCGTTGTTGCCATTGCACGCTGAGGTCGTCTGCTTCCTGCTGGTTCAGGGGGGGCGGGGGAGGTTCTCCGCTACCGTTGGCCTGTTCATCGAATTCCTGCTGCTGACTCGTGCCTTTGGAACCATCGCGCTGCTGTGGGGTGGTGTTGCTATCGGCATCTTTTGGCGGTGGTGGTTCCTCCTGCCGGTCACGGTTATCCAGCGGGTTTTCGCTGCTGTTCTGGCTGCCTTCGCTGGGGTTGTTTTCCTTGTCGTACAGGTGCTGGTCGAGGGTTTCGGTCATGTCATTGTCGCTGAGGAGCGGGTAAATCTCCTCGGCGGACATGCCGACGTATTCCTTCATCATGATCATGCCGGGAGGCGGTTTGAGGCCGTCTGCCAGCAGGATCGGGTTGATGGCGTAATCGCAGGCCAGATCCCAGCGGTGCTTGACGCGGTGCTGGCGGCGGGCGAAATGCGACAGGGCGCAATGCAGGGCTTCGTGGGCAAGTACAAACTGGGCTTCGTCAGTGAGCAATTCCTGCACATATTCGGGGTTGTAATAGAACTTGCGGGCATCCGTGCCGGTAGTGGGACACCAGGCCGGGTTGGCAGCCTGCAAGGGTAAGCGCAACACCAGTGCGCCCAGAAACGGCTTGTCGAGGATCAGTCTGGTGCGGGCGGCAACCAGCTTGTCTTCGATGGCTTTGAGGTCAAAGTTAGCATCAGTCATACAGCATAATGTCCCCGATCGACTGCGCCCACTGGGCAAATTCCGGGAGGGCAAAAATCTCGTCCCCAACTGCCCGCAGCATGTCAGATACCAGCATGACCCCCATTTCCTTGAGTGGAAAGGCTTTGGCGTAATTGAGGATGTGCCCGTAACTGCTGGCAGCATCGGCTGTACCACGGGCGCGGATGGCACGGCCTACCAGGGCGGAAGCAACGGCGTATTGCAAGTCCACTTCCTTGGGAGCCTTGATGTCTTCACCGCGCAGGATGGCGTCCAGATCAGGCATTTGGTCGAGGCTGTCGACGAAGGCTTTCAGCTCAATCCCCGCAGCCGGGCCAACACAGGCTTGCAACGTGCCCAGCAAGAGCGCAGGGGAATCGGCAAACTTTTGCAGGGCACGGTGGGCAAATTCCCATGAACGCGGGGTTGGGAAAGCTACCGGATTGTGTGCCGGGTCAAACTTGAACAATTGTTCCGGGCGGAAACGCAGGAAACCGATGATGCGTTCGTCGATGTTGTTTTTATAAGCCCATGCCACCCAGTCATCCAGGTTCAGGTCGACTTCAAAGTGGGAAAAGCGGTTAGCCAGCGGGGCAGGCATGGTGTACGTCACACCCCGGTCGCCTTGGCGGTTGCCTGCGGCGAAAATGGCCCAACCTTCCGGTACGCGGTAATCACCCAGTCGCCGATCCAGGATCAACTGGTAGGCGGCAGCCGATACGCTGGGAACGGCAGAAGTAATTTCATCCAGAAACAGGATGCCTTGTGTGCCGTGGCGCTGGGCATCCGGCAGCATGGACGGGATGGCCCATTCCACCATGCCCTGCTCACGGAAAGGGATGCCGCGCAGGTCGCTGGGTTCCATTTGCGACAGACGGATGTCGAGCACCGGGACATGATGACGTTGCCCGATTTGTGCCACGATCTGGGATTTGCCAACACCCGGAGGCCCCCACAGCATCACAGGTGTGTGGAAGCCCTGCAAGGTGCCGAGAAATTCTTTGTCGAGGATGGAACTGAGGTGCGCAGGCCGCATGGTGAATCCTTCATCTTGATAGTAATGGGGCAAGATGATAAAGGCAGGGTGCAGCAGTGCAAATACCCCCCTTCAGGGAAGGGGGGCACAAAGGAGGTTACTTAGCGGCTGGCGGTGCAGCTTCTGGTGCTGGTGAAGCAGCCGGAGCCTGAGCCGGTGCTGGTGCTGGATTGCCAGCAGGTGGTGCGCCTGCCGGAGCTGCTCCTGTCGGTGCAGGTGGGGCTGATTGCGCTGGCGGTGGTGGAGCAATGCTCGGTTCAAATACCGCATAGTCGGCTGGAACCTTGAAATCATCGTCTTTCAGCGCATCCTTGCTGATGCCGGTCAGCTCGCTGCGCGGGCCTTGCGGTAGCCCTTGAATGCGCAGTGCCAGCCCTTCCTTGTGGACAGCGGCAGAGCCTTCCGCAGGTGGGGTAATGCCTTGCACCTTGGCAGATTCGGCGGCAATGCCATCCATGTATTCAAACATAGTGACAAGCATCTGGTGGTCGCTGCTGTCCATGGCATCGCTGCCTGCGATACACACGTCACGTACAGCCTGGTCAGCCATTTTGACGGTGGAAATGGTGCAACTTATGTTCTGGACGGTTTCCTTGCGCTCGGTCTTTTCCATTTTCATGGCTGGCGGTGCAGCTTTCATGGCTTCTTCGGCCTGTTTCATGCGCTCTTCGATCACTTTGCGTTGATCTTCTGGCATGGAGGCCATTTGCTTTTTCATCTCTTCCTTGAACTGGTTTTGCATTTCAACCACTTTGCTCATGCGTTCACGGATTTTGTCCGGTGTGGTTTCGATGAACTGCTTGGTCTTGGTGTTGACCGTGAAGAGGGCTTTCTTGCCATTGTCATACAGGGTATAGATGCCGCTGTCGGCTTCTTCCATACGTACCTTGTCGCCATGAATCTGGATGACGGTCTTGCGTTCCTGTGGGCCAACACCCGTATCGGTGTAGGTCAGTTTGGTATCAGCAAAAGTCACTGTGGAAAGGCCGACCGAGAGTGTTGCCAGCCAGCGTAATGATGTTGGATTGAAATGCATTTTTTACTCCTGATTGCTTCGCAGGCGCTGTAAGCGTGCCAATATTGTGTCGGTTGGTAAACACCCGCTGGTGGGAACTGTTACACAAGGTTCGTCTGCCTGCAATGGTTTGTAAGTGGCTAATTGTTTGTGCAGTACAGCAATATCGGCGTCGGAAGCGTCAGTATTGGCCTGCTGGCGGCGCAGGATATTGCTTTCCAGTTGTGCCTGCGAACCGCTGAAATGCAGGATCAGGAAAGCCACCCGCTGCTGTTGTGCCAGTGCCTGGAATGACTGGCGTTGTTCCCGGTGCAGGAACGTCGCATCTACCACCACCGGATAGCCGCTGCGAAGAATGTCGGCTGCCAGTGTTGCCAGCCGTGCATAGGTACGCTGACTCATGTCACTGCTGTAAATGCCCGTATCTGGCTTGCCAGTATCGCGTTCAGTCGCTGCCATGCTGGCAAGGCGTTTGCGTTCCACGTCGGAACGTATCTGGATGAAACCGAGCGTTTCCACCAGTTGGCGACAGCCTCTCGATTTACCGGAGCCGCTCAGCCCGTGGGTAATTAGTAGGGCAGGCTGTCTGGCATGGGTGTAACTTTCCGCAAGTTGCAAATAGGCCTGGCAGTGATGGATGGTGGTGTGGCGTTCAGTCGGATCGGTTTGTTGGGCAAGGCGTAGGGCGTTGACTTTGGCACGAACCAGCGCCCGGTAAACCCGGTAAAAATCCAGCACCTGTAGCAAGCTGTAATCACCACTGATTTCCAGATAAATATTCAGCAAACGCCGGGCGTGTTCAGAAGCGTTACGATCCTGCAAGTCCATGACCAAAAAGGCTATTTCGCTGGCAGTATCAATCCAGCGCAGGTCGTCATTGAATTCGATACCATCGAAAATGGTGATTTTGCCTGCAACCAGGGCTATATTCCCCAGGTGCATGTCACCGTGGCAAGCGCGGATGTGCTTGTCCTGTTTGCGTTGCAGCAGGGTGGTGTATAGGCGGGAATATGTCTGTTGTGTCCAGTTTTCCAGTGTGTCCAGTTGCTTCAGCAAATCAGGCTCTTGCAGGTGCTGACGCAAGAGGTCGAAATTTTGTTGCATGGGGCGTAATACCTGTTCCGGCAAGCCGAAGCGACTGTCAGTTGGGGCGGTTTCGATGCCCTGATGGAAGCTGGCAATCTGGCTGGCAAGCGCGTCGATACAGGTGGCTGGTAAAGCGTGTTTGGTTAGAAGCTGATCCAGTTGTTGCTCCGGGTTGAACTGACACATTTTGACTGTATATTCGGCTATGTGAGGATCATCCTCGGGCGTGTCGGTTGTGCCTAAATGACAAATATTGCCCATGCGTAAAATAGGCAGGACTTCCAGGTACAATTCGGGGGCAAGGCGGCGATTGAGGCGTAATTCTTCCTCACAGAAATGTTTCCGCTCAGCCAATTGTGTAAAATCCAAAAAGCCGAAGTTGACAGGCTTTTTTATCTTGTAAGCGAACTCGCCAGTCAGGAAAACGGTCGATATGTGCGTGTGGATTACTTGTATAGTATGCACAGGATGAGGATAAAATGCGGGGTTGCGCATCGACTCCAGCAGGGTGTCAGAGATTTCAAGGGACATGAAGTACCTCGTCGTGGC
This sequence comes from Thiothrix sp. UBA5583, assembly GCA_002425225.1. Lineage (GTDB taxonomy): Bacteria > Pseudomonadota > Gammaproteobacteria > Thiotrichales > Thiotrichaceae > Thiothrix > Thiothrix moscowensis. The sequence continues at coordinate 10,024 of DILV01000038.1, read as the reverse complement.
CTGAAAATACAATCATAGCAGGAAACTAACTTGAGTCAGGAAGCTGGTCAGGAAACACAACAGGAATCGTTTTTTACGCGATTTTTCAAGGGATTATGGTTTGTTTTGGCCTTGTTTGGTCGCGTGTTCCGTATTCTGTTCCTTGTAGTACTGGTATTGGGGTTGCTGGTAGGGTTGGTCTACACCATGCAACTGGATGAAAAGGTGCGTGCCCAGTTTGAAGGGCGGCGCTGGGAGTTGCCTGCGCGGGTGTTTGCCCGCCCGCTGGACATGTACGAAGGCCAGCAGGTGTTTGCTGACCATCTGGAACAGGAAATGAAGCTGTTGGGGTATCGCAAGGTCGATGAACCCATCGAAACAGGGCAATATCGCCGCAAGGGCGATGATTTCATGATCAATACCCGAGGGTTCCGCTTTGCTGATGACATGGAACCTGCCCGCAGTGTCAAAATTAACATTCAGAGTGGCAAGATTGCTTCACTCGGCTACTCGGATGGCAAAAGTCCTCTGAACCTGATGCGGTTGGAACCGGTACTGATCGGCAATTTCTACCCACGCCACAACGAAGATCGGGTACTGGTCAAGCAGTCGGATGTTTCTCCTTTGCTGATCCGGGGTCTGCTGGCGGTTGAAGACAAGAAATTCTACGAACACCAAGGGGTCAACCCGTTGGCAATCGGGCGGGCGGTGATTGCCAACCTCAAGGCAGGGCACACGGTGCAGGGTGGTAGTACCCTGACCCAGCAATTGGTGAAAAACTTCTACCTGACCAATGAACGTAGCTGGCAGCGCAAGCTCAAGGAAGCCATGATGGCTTTCCTGCTGGAACTGCATTACGACAAGAAAGACATCCTCGAAGCCTATCTGAACGAAATCCATCTGGGGCAGGACGGCGACCGTGCCATCCATGGCTTTGGGCTGGCAGCACAGTTCTATTTCAACCGGCAGGTCATTGAGTTGAAATCTGACCAGATTGCCTTGCTGATTGGCCTTGCCAAAGGTGCTGGTTACTACGACCCGCGCCGTTTCCCTGAGCGGGCACTGGAGCGTCGCAATCTGGTGTTGCAGGTCATGTATCAGGAACAGGTGATTGATCAGGCTGAATATGCTAATGCCATTCAGCGCCCGCTGGGAGTGAGCGAAGCCAAACCTTCCGGGGCTTCACCGTTCCCGGCCTATCTCGATCTGGTACGTCAGCAGTTGCAGCGTGACTACAAGGAAGAAGATGTTCGCAGTGCCGGTCTGATGATTTTCACCGCAATGGATCCCATTGTGCAGTTGACCGCAGAAGCCATTTTGCAAAAACGGGTGGCGCAACTGGAACGCTCCCAAGGGATCAAAAAAGGCAAATTGAATGGTGCACTCATCGTCAGCAGTACCCAGGGCGGGGAGGTTATGGCGCTGGTGGGTAGCCGCGATGTGCGTTACGCCGGTTACAACCGGGCGCTGACAGCCCAGCGGCAGATTGGCTCGCTGGTCAAGCCTGCTATTTATCTGGCAGCACTGGAAAACAAGCAGAAATACAATCTGGGAACCCGCATCAGTGATGGCCCAGTCACGGTCAAGATTGACAGGAACAAGTACTGGCAACCCGGCAACTATGATCAGAGTCATATGGGGTATGTCACTGTGCTGAAAGCCCTGACTCTGTCACGCAATACCCCGGCAGTACGGATCGGGGTGGATGTAGGCCTGGACAAGGTGATCAACACCTTGCATGGGCTGGGTGTCAGCACCAAAATTCCCGAGTACCCTTCCATCCTGCTGGGGGCATTGGAAATGGCTCCCATTGACGTGCAGCAAATGTACCAGACCATAGCCTCGGGTGGTTCTTATTCGCCGCTGAAAGCCATTCGCAGTGTCATGAATCTGCAAGGCAAGGTGCTGACCCGTTATCCCCTGACGGTACAGCAGGTCGCTAACCCCGAAGCAGTTGATTTGCTTACCTATGCCTTGCATCGGGTAACGGTGGAAGGGACAGCGAAAGAGTTGTCTAGTGTGCTGCCTGGCTGGAAAAAGGTCGCCGGTAAAACCGGTACAACCAACGATAAGAAAGATAGCTGGTTTGCCGGTTTCTCTGGGCAACACGTTGTTACCGTTTGGGTAGGGCGGGATGACAACAAGCCGACCAACATGACGGGTGGTACTGGTGCATTGAAAGTGTGGGCAGACCTGTTCCGGGTGTTGCCAACCAAGCCATTGCAGAATAATTCCTCCCGGTTGGTATGGGTAGACATTGACCCAACCAGTGGTTTGCGTGCCAACCCTGCGTGTGGAACGGCAGTATCCACGCCATTTATCAAGGGAACCCAGCCGCAGAAAACCCATTACTGTGCGCCGCCGCCTGAAGCTGTGCCAGCAGGCGGCGTGCCTGTGGAAGGAGCACCAACCGGAGTACCCGCCCCTAGTGGTGCTCCTGCGCCCCGAAATCCATCCAGTTGGATTGATAACTTGATGCAATAAAGCCTATGAAAATGAAACTGAACAATTATTCCACCTGGCTGTTTGTCCTGGCTGGCAGCAGCCTGTTGTCTGCTTGTACCCCTAATCCGAATGTCTTGCCCGAGCGCGTGCAGGCCGGGCGACCGGTAGCACCCGCTACAACTTATGTACAAACTCGCCCTGCCGTACCGGTAGTGCCTGTGCAGAAGCCAGCACCGGTTAGCCGTACTTTGCCGTTGCCCAAGGAGTCTGCTCCGGTAGTTGAAGTGCTGCAACACCGTCAGGGGGATAGCCCGCTACAACAGCAAGGTGAGCCGGAAGTTCTTGAAGTCAAACCTTCCGCTAGATATGACGCCTCTCCAGCGGTGCGTGCCCTGATCAAACAGGCAGATACCGAAATTGACCAAGGGAAATTGGCAACTGCCACCGCTACGGTTGAGCGTGCCTTGCGTATCGAGTCTGACAACCCTGATTTGTGGCTGAAGCTAAGCGAGTTGCACAAGCGACAGGGTAACGACCAGCAGGCTGCCAGCATGGCGAGCAAGGCTGAGTACTATCAATCGCAACTCCGTTAGTACTGTTGCCGATATGCAGCCTGAACTGGAAATGGTCGATTTGCTGGGCGAGGCAGGCCCTTTCGCTCGCCTGATTGATGGTTTCCAGGCACGCCCGCAGCAGCAATCCATGCTGACGGCAGTGCAGGCAACCCTGCAAACGCAGGGCACTGCCGTGATTGAAGCCGGTACGGGGGTGGGCAAAACCTTTGCTTACCTCGCCCCGGCCTTGCTATGCGACGAGCGCGTGATCATTTCCACCGGCAGCAAAACCCTGCAAGACCAGCTTTACCACAAGGATTTGCCGCTGGTGCGCAAGGCGCTGAAAAGTGCCAGCAAAACCGCCCTGCTCAAGGGTCGTGCCAATTACCTGTGTATCCACCGTCTCAACACCACGCTGGCGGAAGGTCGTTTGCCCGACCGCAAGAGTGTCACCTGGCTGAAACGTATCCGCGATTGGTCGGAACTGACCAGTAAGGGTGATATTGCCGAGCTGTCTGCCGTGCCGCATGACGCTGAAATCTGGGCGCGGGTCACATCCACTACTGAAAATTGCCTGGGTGCGGAGTGTGGCGACTATCAGGACTGCTACGTGGTCAAAGCCCGCCGTGCTGCGCAGGAGGCTGATCTGGTAGTGGTCAACCATCACCTGTTTTTTGCTGACATGGCGCTCAAGGAAGAAGGCTTCGGCGAACTGCTGCCACTGGCGAATGTGGTGGTGCTGGACGAAGCCCACCAGTTGCCGGAAATCGCTTCCAGCTTTTTCAGCGACACCCTCAGTAGCCGCCAGTTACACGACTGGAAACGCGACACATTGGTGGAGGTGCTGGAAAGTGCCTCCGACATGCCGCAATTGCGCGAATTCCTCGACAAGCTGGAAAAGTCGGTGCTGGATTTGCGGCTGGCAATGGATATACCGGGGCAACGTGCACCGTGGATACGCCTGCGCAACAAACCCGCCATTATCGAGCATTTGCAGACCCTGCAAGACAGCATGGAAGAACTGGCAGCCTTGCTGGCACACGCCGCCGAGCGCAGCAAGGGCTTGCAGTCCTGCTATGAGCGTTTGCAGGAACAGCAGGCGCGGCTGCAACGCTTGCACAATCCTCCCCCCGACACGGTGCAATGGTTTGAAACCTTCACCCGTGGGTTTGCGATTACCACCACGCCGCTGGATGTCGCCGTGCCGTTCAAGAAGTGCATGGATGAATTGCCGTGTAGCTGGGTGATGACCTCGGCTACGCTGGCGGTAGGGCAGTCGTTTGAGCATTTCAGCCAGCGTATGGGGCTGGATCAGGCCACTACCCTGCAACTCGACAGCCCGTTTGATTACTGGCGCAATTCGTTGCTGTACCTGCCTGCCGGGTTGCCGGAGCCGCAAGATGGCGGGTTTGTGGCGGCGCTGGTGGAGGCGGCGATTCCGGTGATCAATGCCTGTGGCGGGCGTACCTTCATGCTGTTCACCAGCTACCGAGCCCTGAATGAAGCGGCGGAATTGTTGCAGGAGCGGATCGAATATCCGCTACTGATCCAGGGTGAATCACCGCAGCGTGACATGATTGAGCGTTTCCGCGATCTCGGCAATGCGGTGCTGCTGGGGACGGCAAGTTTCTGGGAAGGCGTGGATGTGCGCGGTGAAGCCTTGAGTTGTGTGATCATCGACAAGCTACCGTTTGCTGCCCCCAATGACCCGGTGATGGAAGCGCGGCTGGATGCAATCCGCCAGCGCGGCGGTAATCCGTTTGCCGAATACCAGATTCCGCAGGCAGTGATTACCCTCAAGCAGGGTGTCGGGCGCTTGATCCGTGACCAAAGTGACCGGGGGGTGCTGATGATTTGTGATGTCCGTCTGCGTACCCGCAGTTACGGAAAAATTTTCCTCGACAGCTTGCCGCGTATGCCGCGTACTCAGAAGCTGGAGATTGTAGAACGGTTTTTTGCTGGAACCCTGAATGAAACTGCTAGCGCTTGATACATCAACCGAAGCCTGTTCTGCCGCCGTTTATGCGGATGGTGCAACCTTCAGCGAATTTGAACTGACGCCACGGGCGCATACCCAACTGATCCTGCCGATGGTGGACAAGGTGCTGTCAGCGGCTGGCCTGCGCTTGCAGGATGTGGATGCGATTGCCGTCGGGCGTGGGCCGGGGGCGTTCACCGGCATCCGCATTGGCATTGGGGTGGCGCAAGGCTTGGCAATGGCGGCGGACAAGCCGGTGATCCCGGTTTCCACGCTAGCGGCGTTGGCGCAGCAGGTATACGTGCAGCACGGTACAACCCAGGTGCTGGCAGCGCTGGATGCCCGCATGGGTGAAGTTTACTGGGGGCAATACGCCATGCAGTCCGGGTTGATGGTATTGCAAGGGGCGGAGCAGGTTTGTGCACCAGCCGATACGCCAGTACCGGAAACTGAGGGTTGGTTTGCCATCGGGCATGGTTGGTCAGCTTATGCCGAGGCTTTGCAGGTACGCTTTGCCGACAAAATTGTTGGAACAGACACAGACTCCCTGCCTGCTGCCGAATTCATGTTGCCGCTGGCGGTTGAGGCATGGCGAGCGGGCAGGGCGGTGCTGCCGGAAAATGCCCAGCCGGTTTACCTGCGCAACAAGATTGCCCTGACGACGCAGGAACGCATAGCAGGATTGTCTAATTGAGAAATGAGCTTGAACGGCATGAAAGCCAGATATTGCTGCATGGATGCGGCACTTCTAAACATTAACATGCCAACACTACACAGGTTTCATACCAGCTTTGGGGTTTGTTCTGGTGCAGGCAGCGCCCAATTGACCGGCGTCCTGCCATTGGCTTGCAAAAACGCATTGGTGCGGGAAAACGGACGGCTGCCAAAAAAGCCACGTCGTGCCGACAAGGGTGACGGGTGCGCACTGGTAATGATGCAATGACGGCTGCCGTCAATCAGATCCGCCTTCTTCTGCGCATGATTGCCCCACAGGATAAATACCACGGGTTGGGCTTGGGCACTAACGGCCTGGATGATGCTATCGGTGAAGGTTTCCCAACCGCGTTTCTGATGACTGCCCGCATTGCCTGCTTCCACCGTCAGTACGGTATTGAGCAATAAAACACCCTGCCCTGCCCATGCTTGCAAGCAGCCGGTATGGCTGTTGTCGATGCCGAGGTCGTCTTGCAATTCGCGGTTGATATTGAGCAGCGAACGCGGCAAAGGGCTAACGTGAGCTTGCACCGAAAACGCCAGACCGTGGGCATGACCCGGCGTGGGGTAGGGGTCTTGACCGAGAATGACCACCTTGACCTGTTCCAGCGGCGTGCTTTGCAGTGCGTTGAAGCGCTGTTCCGCAGGCGGCAGGATCAGTTTCCCAGCAGCGGCTTCGGCTTGCAGGAACTGGTTCAGGGTGAGCATGTAGGGTTTGGTGAACTCTGCGCCGATGACGCTCTGCCAGAAGTCAGCCGTGCTGGAATTCATCCCTGTTCTACCTCAAAGCCAACGATATTGCGCGATGCCTTGCCCTTTGGTGCGATTTCCACCACTTTGAACTCGAAGATATAGATCTGGCGGTTGAACTTCAGGGTCATGTCAATGCGCCCCAGATTGGTGATGTCTTCCAGCGTCATAGCCAGACCCAATGCGGCAAAGTAGGAGTAAAACACCGATGTGTAATAACCTTCGTAGTTCTAGATGTCATTATTGCAGCCAAACCCCATTTCATTGATGTGATGATGCACTAGACGGTTTTTGAGAGTTTTTTCACCCACAGTGCTGTGCCACCTGCTACTCCCACCGGCATTGACAGGAAATTCAGCACGGGCACTACCGTCATCAACGACAGCAGCCAGCCAAATCCCAAGGCTTCCGCACGGTTTTTCTTCAATGCTGCCAGCTCATCCTTGAAAAACAGGTTGTGGTTGCCCATCGGGTAGTCGGCGTATTCAATCGCCAACATCCACGCGCCGAATAGTGTCCACGCTACCGGTGCGACGATGTTCACGCCCGGAATCACGGTCAGGATCAGCAGCAGCACGAACCATTTCCCCATGTACCACAGTTTGCTGAGTTCGCTGCGGAAGGTGCGGGTGATCAGCGCGGGCAGGCTTTTGTACCCGGCAAACTCGGGGATGGGTTGCCCATTCAGACGGGCTTCGACCTTTTCCGCCAGTACCGCATTGAAAGGGGCGGCAAGAATGTTGGCAACGAGGGTGAACACATAAAACACCACAAAGAAAATCAGTACCGCAAAGATTGGCCACAGCAGCCATTCCAGCCAGCTCAACCAGCTTGGCAGCAGGTGCGCCATCCAGTATTCCAGTTGCGACTTTGCCAGCCAGATGCCGCCAGCAAACAGCACCGTGTTGATCAGCAGCGGAACCAGCACAAACGGGCGGATACCTTTTTGCGTAATGAGCGATAGCCCGGTGAAGATGTAACCAAAACCTTTGAACAATCCCGTTATCATTCTACCTGTTTCCATGTGTGACGCTTGGCTATACTGTAGCGCATTTACCAGACTGGTTTAAGTTAAGGAGTTTTAACCATGCAGCCATTCCTGCAAGCGATGAATTTTCGCCATGCCTGCAAGAAATTCGACCCGCAGCAGAAGATTGCCGAGGCTGATTTCCAGCAGATTCTGGAATTCGGACGTTTGTCGCCGTCTTCCTTTGGTATGGAGCACTGGCGTTTCGTGGTAGTGCAAACCCCGGAACTGCGCGAGAAACTGCGTGAGCAATGCTGGAACCAGCCACAGATTACCGACAGCAGCCATGTGATGGTGATTCTGGCGAAAAGCGCAGCGGTAGAACCGGGCAGTACTTACGTGAAGCAACTGTTCGGTCGGCGTGGCTTGCCAGTCGAGGCGGAACAGGCGTATCTGGAGCGTTATGCGGCTCACAATGCCAGCGAAATTGCCCCGTATATGAACACGTTTGCATGGGCTTCCAAACAGTGCTACATCGCGCTTGCCAACATGATGACCGGTGCTGCCAGTCTGGGGATTGATTCCTGCCCGATTGAAGGTTTCTCCAAAGCCGGGGTAGAGGAAGTGCTGGGGGTGGATACAGCGCAATACGGTGTGGCGGTGGTGGTGGCATTCGGCTACCGTGCAGGGGAGCAGACCTCACGCCTGCGCCAGCCGCTAGCGGAACTGGTTGAATACCGCTGATGACGCCTAGCTGCCGGGACATGCGCCCGGCAGTGGCTGGTGTAACATTTCAGCGTTTGAAGCGTAGCTCTTGCGGGTAGGGGAAAACGTCTTCGTACTCGCCAGCCTTGATCTTGTCCTGTTTGCCTTTCCAGTAGCGGTAATCCAGCAAATCGCGGTGATACTTGAGGAAAATCTTGCGAATTTTCGGTGTCGCCAGCAGGAATGTGCCGAATTCTTCCGGGAACACATCGTTCGGCTCCACCGAGTACCACGGTTCAGAACTGAATTCGTCTTCCGGGAAGCGTGGGGGGGGGATCTTGCGGAAGTTGCATTCCGTCATGTAGGTAATTTCGTCATAGTCGTAGAACACCACCCGTCCCAGTTGTGTAACCCCGAAGTTCTTGTAAAGGAAATCGCCTGGGAAGATATTCGCGCCCGCCAGTTGTTTGATGGCAGTACCATAATCCTCGATGACGCGCTCTAGGGTTTCATCGTCGGCTGTTTCGATGAAAATGTTCAGCGGGATCATGCGCCGTTCCAGATAGATGTGGTGGAAGATAATGTTGCCGTTTTCATGCTTGATGCTGCTGGCACAGGTATCCTGCAATTCCTGTAACAACGTCGGGTTGAAACGTTCAACAGGCAGGGACACATTGGAGTATTCCAGCATGTCTGCCATGCGCCCTACACGGTCATGGCGCTTGACCAACTGGTATTTTTCCTCGACGACCTGACGGCTGAACTCTTTCTGTGGGGCGAACTTGTCCTTGATGATCTTGAACACGTAAGGGTAGGACGGCAGAGTAAACACCATCATCACCATCCCGCGAATCCCCGGTGCAATCACAAACTGGTCGCTGGAATGTTTCAAATGGTGCAGAAAGTCGCGGTAAAACGCCGATTTGCCCTGTTTGTGCAGACCGATGGCGGAATACAGTTCCGACATGTTGCGGCGTGGCATCAGCTTTTGCAGGAAAGTGGTCACGGCAGACGGAACCTGATGTTCCATCATGAAATACGCTTGTGAATAGCTGAAGACCACCGAAAGCTGCTTTTCTCCCCAGATCAGCGCATCAATGTATAACCCGCCCTGTTCATTGTTGAGGATAGGTAGGGCAAAGGCGACTTCCTCGCGCCCGTTGATCATGCGCCCGACAAGGTACGCAGCCTTGTTGCGGAAAAACGCATGGCGAATGACCGAAAGCTGGAAATTCAGTTGGGCTTTGCGCTTGGTGCGCCCCGGATAGTATTTGACGATGGCGCGGTAAATGTTGCGCAAGTCACGTTCCAGATTTTCAAAGGGCAGGGTGAAACCGGCATTGTGCAGGATGCTGATAATGGCTTCACGCAGGCCGGTAGTGCCGGGGTAATAGGCAACGTAGCTGGTTTCTTCAGAATCAATATGTTCGGTGGAAATCGAACTGCGCATGAAAATGTATTGGTTGTTGTAATACTGGATCGGGAACTGGCGACAGAAAACCGAGGTATAGAAGGTTTCTGCCAGTTCCGGCTGTGGGTGATCCAGCAACATGCGCATGTAGCAGTATTTGACTTCCCGCCACAAATCCGGGTCGATAGTTTTGATCTGGTAGAGGTCGCGGATCAGGGTCATGGTTTCTGCAATACGCTGATCGTACAGCACGATGCGTTCGCGGGAAGCCAGTTGCACGGCAAACCAGTCAGCATCCTCGAAACGCTGGCGAGCCCCTGCGGTAATCCGCTGAAAAATTTCAAAGTGCCGATTGAAACCTTGCAGGATGGTGGTGGCAATGCCACGTGCAAGCGGATTGATCTGCAAAGCCTGTTCTGCCATACCCTGTGATCCAACAAAGCCAAGAAAAGAGGTCAAAATATTACAGGAATATTTATGTGCGCAGCAACAAAGGTATCATCACCGGGTGTGACCGGAAG
>DILV01000032.1 GCA_002425225.1 Thiothrix sp. UBA5583 | reverse complement strand
CAAGGTGCCTTGCAAAAATGTTCTGCGTTTCATAGGTTCCTCTCTCCAGGTAATGCTGTATGGATTTACAGTGTTGAAATGAAGTCGACAACTTTGTCGATTTCTGCATCGGTCAACACGCCCATTGGCCCAAATGGAATCATGATGGTGTCGGGATTGGCAACACGGGCATCATAGATTTGAGCACGAAGTTTGGCTTTGTCCGGGAAGCGGGCAGCCATGCCAATCAGTGGCGGGCCGATGTTCCCTGGCAATTCACCACCTGCGATCATGTGGCAAGCGAGGCAATTGCCCAAGCTGCGATCAAACGCCAGTTCTTTACCGGTGAGTTCCTTTTTTTCTGCAGGTTTGGCTGCATCAGCCTTGGGGGCTGCGTCAGCTTTGGGAGCCGCATCAGCAGCTTTAGGTGCTGCATCGGCTTTGGCTGCATCTTTTTTCTCGTCTGCGGCAAAGGCCGACGGGATAGCAGCGCTCAACGTCAAGGCAGAGACTGCCACCGACATTGCCAGAATGCGAAAAAGTTTCCGCATGTTTACCTCCTCTCTCTCTAAACAAAAACGTCAGGACTATCTTGAACCGCTACTGGCAAAAGGATGGTGATGTAAGCTACCCCCCGTCCAAACCTTGAGATTTATCAATAGCCGGATTCGCAGCTTAACCGATTGTTTGAAGGGACGCAAAAAGTTTTAATAGAATCAATCATTTATTATTATTTAATAATATAATTACTTTCTAAATTGTGCGTTGCAAAAGAATGCATTGATATTCAAGGAGATTTTTGGAGAGTTGCTTCGCCGGTGTAAGGAGTAAATCAGCGCTTGTCCAACAATTTGCTGCGGTTTTCTGCCCGGTCTATGTCCAGCATCATGGCGTGCATCCGGGCTGCTGTCTGGGCGGGAACGCCGGGAATGCGGGTTGCTTGTTCCAGCAGAGCGCGAGCGTGTTTGTATTCACCCATACGGGTGCTGCGCTCGGCAGCAGAACGGTAGGCTTCCGCTGACTGTCCTGCCTGTTCGGCAACCCGCTGGCGGATTTCCAGAAACTCCAGACTGGTCTGTTCGACAAGTTGCACCCGATCCAGTAGTGACCATGCTTGCGCAGCTTTGCCATTAGCTAGCAGGGCTTCCGCCAGCACAGGCAGGACAGCTTCGCGCTGGGAACCGTTAGCCAGCGGCGTTAGCAGCTTTTCCGTGTCAGCATACCGGTGGCTCTGGTTGTAGGCTTGAGCGATTGCTAGCGTGACGGGCAGGTTGCCCGCAGGGTTGCCGAGGGTTTGCAGGGCTGCTTGCGGGTTGCCTTGCAACTGGCGGAGCGCCTGGGCATAGCGGGTCAGTTGCGGGTCGCCTTGAGCGTTGACGGGCGAGGCGGGTGCTGTCATTGCCCGCAGCTTTTCCCTGGCATAGACATAGGTTTCATTTTCGCGGGCAGCCCGTTTGCCCATCTGGCTGGCAAGATTGCGGGTATCGCTCAGACGGTCGATGCTGAGGGGGTGGGTGCGCAGGTAACGGCTAATGTCGCCGTACAGGTCATGGGTGCGCCGATCCAGTTTTTCCATGAAGGCAGGCATGGCTTGCGGATCGAAACCGGCTCCGGTGAGGATACGCAGCCCCACCCGGTCGGCTTCCGTTTCCATCTGGCGGCTGAAAGACAATTGCTGGTGGGCTTGCGCTGCCATTGTGCCGGTAATGATGGCTTTGGCAGCTTCCGGGCTGTTGCGGGCTGCGGCAGCGCCAGCAACTACCCCTAGTCCTGTCACCAGCGGGTTTAGTTCCTGATCGGACATCATGCGGGCGATATGCCGCTGCGAGACGTGGGCGATTTCATGGGCAATGACCGCTGCCAGCTCGCTTTCCGACTGGGTATTGAGAATCAGCCCGGAATGGATGGCAATGATGCCACCCGGCATGGCGTAGGCATTGATGTCCGGGTTCTTGACGATCAGAAAATGGAATTTGCCGTTATTGGGCGCGTGACGTGCCAGACGGTTGCCAAGGTTTTGCAGCCAGCTACTGAGTTCGGGGTCTTCCACTACCGGCTCGCTGCCGCGCAGTTTACGCACGGTTTCGACCCCTAGCAGGCTTTCTTCGGTACTGGTCAAGGATTTGCTGGCAGAACTACCCAGATCCGGAACATTCAGATCGGCGGCTTGTAAATCCAGTGTGGCAGCGTGCAACAGGGGGCTGCTACTGAGCAATGCAGCAACAAGGCAGGCGTTGGCGATGTTTGCGTTCATGGTGTGACTATAGCGGAAATCGCTGTACTTGACAGCAGTATGGTCATTATTAGAATATTAGTATATCTTGATATTTATTGGGTGTGGGAGTGCTTATGTTCGGAATTCGTGAAGTTGATGCTACTGGTTTGAAAAAAATGCTGGATTCAGGGGAGAAAGTTCGCCTGATTGATGTGCGTTCGGCATCTGAAGTTGCCCAGGGCATTATTGAAGGTTCCGAATTCATGCCGCTGCACACCTTGCCCCTACGCATGAATGACCTGCCCAAAGATGAAACCATCGTGTTTTATTGTCGCAGTGGGGCTCGTTCCGCGCAAGCCTGTATGTATCTCTCCCAGAATACCGGCATTGACGCCATCAACCTGCGCGGCGGCATTATTAGTTGGTATCAGTCAGGCATGAAGGTGGTCTTGCCAAACGCTGCCTAAATTAGAGAATTCTGTTATAGTGATACTGCATTTGAGAGAGGTGGGTTTTCACAGACCCGTAAATTGTAAATTTACCATGAGACACAAGGCATGAAAAAGCTGGCTATCATCGCAACCAAAGGTACTCTGGACTGGGGTTATCCCCCATTCATTCTGGCATCCACGGCTGCTGCACTCGGTTATGACGTACAGGTTTTTTTCACTTTCTACGGTCTGCAATTGCTGAAAAAAGACCTGAATCTGCAAGTTACGTCCCTTGGCAACCCTGGTATGCCGATGCCGATGCCCATGCCGGTTCTGTTGCAGGCGCTGCCTGGTATGCAGGGTATGATGACTGCCATGATGAAAAAGAAAATGGCGGACAAAGGCGTTGCTGACCTGAAGGAATTGCGTGAGCTATGCCAGGAGGCTGATGTCAAATTCATCGCTTGCCAGATGACAGTTGACCTGTTTGAAATGGAGCCAAAGGAATTCATCGACGGCGTTGAATACGCAGGTGCTGCGATGTTCTTCGAGTTCGCTGGCGAATCCGACATCTGCCTGTTTATCTAAGCCCAACAGGCTTATTGGACAAGCAGCAAAAAGCCGGGTATATCCCGGCTTTTTGCTGAAGGAAATGTCAATTATGAAAATCATGCTGATCAGTGGCAGCCACCGCGCCCATTCACAAAGCGACAAGGTGGCACAGGTCATTGCCCGTTCATTGCTTGATAATAATCAGGCAACCGCAACTGAGGTATTCTCGCTGGCAGGCAACCCGCTACCCTTGTGGGATGAGGGGATCTGGCAGGGTGAGGCCAAATGGCAGACATTGCTCAACCCCTTGTCGGAAAAACTGGCGGAAAGTGACGGTTTCGTGATTATTTCCCCCGAATGGCACGGGCAGGTTCCGGCAGGGCTGAAAAATTTTTTCCTGCTGTGGGGAGCCGATGAGCTGGCGCACAAGCCTGCCCTGATTGTCACGGTGTCTTCCTCGGATGGTGGCGCCTATCCGGTGGCAGAATTGCGAATGAGCAGTTACAAAAACAATCGTATCTGTTATATCCCTGAACATATCATTGTGCGCAATGTCGAATCTGTCCTGAATGAGGACGCAAACAAGAACAAGCCGGAAGCGGATGCTTACTTCCGTGACCGTATCATCTATGCAGGGGGAATCCTGTGTGCGTATGCTGCGGCACTCAAGGGGGTGCGTGAATCCGGTATTACCCGGACGGAGGTTTTCCGTTTTGGCATGTAACCTGAGGCTGCAACCATGTTGAAGACAGCGACGAAGACCCCGCAACGGGTGCTTAACCGGATTGGGCGCTTGAACTATTTCCACGACGACCGTCATGCTGACCGGACTAATGAAATCCGCTGGCTGGTGGAGGAATTCGTCGATATTCCGGTGAAAAACCTGCCCCCAGCACTGGAGGGGTTTACCATCGTGCAGCTTACCGACATGCATTTGCGGCCTTATACCCAGGTGGAGCACATTCAGCGGGCAGTGGAAAAAACTAATGCCCTCAAGCCTGATCTGGTGGTGTTGACCGGGGATTATGTCTGGCATGATGAGCAGGACATCCTCGATCTTGTGCCGGTACTGGCGGGTTTGGATGCCCGTTACGGTGTGTTTGCGGTAATGGGCAACCACGACATCAAGACTGACCCGGTGTTGATTGAGGAAACGTTTGTGCGGCACGGCATTCCGGTGTTGCGCAACGAGGGGCTGGACATCCAGCACGGCAATGGCGTATTCCATCTGGCGGGTATTGATGATGGCTGGCTGGGGCAGCCGGACATCAAGACTACGCTGGATCGTTTGCGTGGCAACAAACCGGTGGTGCTGCTGGCACACGAGCCGGATATGATCGACTGGTATGCGGCTGACAGCCGTATTTCCCTGCAACTCTCCGGGCATACCCACGGCGGGCAAGTGCAGATCAAACCGGGCAAGCCGTTTATCCGCCCATTTTTGGGGCGAAAATATGTGCAGGGTTTGTACCGTGTGAATGAATCCTGGGTGTATACCAGCCGGGGGATTGGTTCGACCGGATTGCCTATCCGCCGCAACTGCGCCCCGGAAATCACTCATGTGACCCTAGTGGCAGGGGATCTCTATCCGTTGGTGGCGTGACGTTTGTCAGAAAGGTTTTTGGATATGTTTGCCATTTCAGTAAACTGCCAATAATGAATAAAAAAGTGTTATAGGGGGCTTTGTCACTGCTTCCACACCTTTTGTAGGCACAGGCTTGCCGGGGGTTGCCGGTTAGTCTGAAATAATTAAAAAAACAACGAGCTATTACGTGTGAATACGCCTGATACCCAAACTAAAGCGCCTGAGCGCGACCTGACTGGCCTGAAAGTCGTTGTCGTGGATGACAGCAAGACCATCCTGCGCACTGCTGAAACCTTGCTGAGCGAGCAGGGTTGCTGGGTAGTGACCGCCAGCGATGGTTTTGAGTCTCTGGCGAAAATCGCTTCCTTCAAGCCCGATGTCATCTTTGTCGACATCATGATGCCCCGCCTGGATGGCTATCAAACCTGTGCCCTCATCAAAGCCAATCGTCAGTACCGTGACATTCCGGTCATCATGCTGTCCAGCAAGGATAGTATCTTTGACATGGCACGCGGGCGGCTGGCTGGTTCTGACAAATATCTAACCAAACCATTTACCAAACAGGATTTGCTGGGAGCCATTTATACCCATGTGGAACTGGGTGGTACGGGTGCAGAACCTTTGCCCCAGTCTCAGCCGAAAGTGGAAACCGTGGTACAGCCAGAGAGGTAATGTGCCATGGCGCTACCACATGTGCTGATTATTGATGACTCCTTGGCAGAAACCCGTATTTTCAGCGCCCTGCTGGAAAAAAGCGGTTATCAGGTCAGTGTGGCCTGCAATGGTCAAGAAGGTATTCAGGTCGCCAAGGCTCGCCAGCCGGATGTCATCCTGATGGATGTAGTGATGCCGCTGGTCAATGGTTTTCAGGCAACCCGTGAGCTGACCCGTACACCTGAAACGGCACATATTCCGATCATTGTCTGTACTTCCAAATCCGCAGAAACGGATCGTCTGTGGGCCATGCGGCAGGGAGCCAAAGCCTATCTGGTCAAGCCGGTAGCACCGAAAGTGTTGCTGGATACCTTGGCTCAGTTTGTCCGCAAGGCAGGTTTTCATGACAAGCCCGTATGAGTTACTGGCAGGGCTGGCTTTGCTGCGTGAGAAAAAGCGCCGCTTTCGCCAACGTGATGAGCTGGAATTGCAGGAGTGGTCTGGTTTCCGGGTACAGATTGGTGGTCTGGTTTGTCTGATTCCTTGCGAGCAGGTTGATGAAGTGATTACGCCGACTGCTGTGGCAGGGGTGCGTGGTGTTGTTCCGTGGGTGCGGGGTGTGGCGTATTTCCGGGCGCAACTGGTGACGCTGGTGGATCTGGCGGGTCTGTTGCTGGGAGAGTTCAAGACACCAACTGCATCTTCCCGTGCGTTTGTCATGAAGGGCAAACAGGAGTGGTTTGGTCTACAGGTCAATGTGTTTGAAGGTGTACATCACATTTGGTCGGATACGCCCGAAGTGGCAGCGCCTGAAAACAGTTCCAGCCTCTGGTTGTGTTACGTGCGCCAGTGGCTGGCACTGGAAGGGGAAACCGTGGCAGTGCTGGATGCAGGCAAACTGGTGGCGGCTCTGGAAAGCCGGGAGGTGCTGGCATGAGTCT
The DNA here is from genome assembly GCA_002425225.1 of Thiothrix sp. UBA5583. Lineage (GTDB taxonomy): Bacteria > Pseudomonadota > Gammaproteobacteria > Thiotrichales > Thiotrichaceae > Thiothrix > Thiothrix moscowensis. Next base: position 84,685 of record DILV01000032.1, on the reverse strand, counting down.
GTTTGTATGGCAATTGCTGGCAGGGTTGTTGCTGGTGGCAGCACTGATACTGGGTGGGTTGCTGGTACGTTTGCAACAACAGGTCAGACGGCAAAGTGCCGGTGATGCCCGCCAGCAGCAACAGGCTATCCTGCGTCTGCTGGATGAAATGAGTTCGTTGGCGGATGGCGATCTGACTATGCGAGCCACTGTGACGGAAGATGTGACCGGAGCGATTGCCGATGCGGTCAATTACGCGGTGGATGCCTTGCGGGCGTTGGTCATCCGTATGGACTCGACCTCCAACCGTCTGACCCGTTTTGCCCAGGATGCGGATGAGCGGGTCAACCAGTTGGCAGATTCCAGTGCACGGCAAACACAGGAAATCGGTGTTGCCAGCTCGGCGATTGCGACCATGACCCAATCTATCCAGAAGGTGTCGCGCAATGCTTCCAGTTCAGCCGAAGTTGCCCGCAAATCGTTGGAAATTGCCCAAGCAGGGGCACGCACGGTACGTGCCACTATTGATGACATGGGGGCGATCCGTGAGCAGATACAGGCAACTTCCAAGCGCCTCAAGCGTTTGGGGGAAAGTTCGCAGGAAGTGGGAGACATCGTGCGCCTGATGAATGACATTGCCGAGCAGACCAATATTCTGGCGCTGAATGCATCCATCCAGACCACCGCCAGCAATGCTGCGGGGGGCAACAGCGGTTTCCGGCGGCTGGCGGACGAAATGCAGCAACTGGCGCAACAGGCAGCCGGTGCTTCACGCAAGATTGATGTGCTGATCCGAACCATGCAGGCAGACACCCATGAGGTAATGGCTTCCATGGAGGAAACCACTGCCAAGGTGGTGGATGGGGCACGCAATGCCGGTGCTGCCGGTGAGGCGCTGGATGAAGTGGAAAACGTCACGGTGGGGCTTGCCCGACTGATTGGCAACATTTCAGATGCGGCTGGCAAACAGGCTGACATGGCGGAACGGGTGAGTGGGACAATGGGAAAAATACAGGAAACGACCCGCCAGGCCGCCCAATACAGTCAGGAAACCCGCACGCTGGTGACAAACCTGAATGCTACGGCGACAGATTTGCGTCAGTCGATTGCCGGTTTCAATCTGGCAGAAGAAAAAAAATAACGACAGGTGAAATATGATTTCGGATAAATCAAGTTTGGCAAGCCGTCTCGGCTGGATCATGAACGATGCGGAACAATCCATCGAGAAGGCTCGACAGTTGTTTGCTGAGTACAGCCAGTCGAATGATGGCAGTGCGCTCAGTGGATGCCGGGAAGCCTGTCGTCTGATCTGGGGTGTGCTGGATGTACTCGGGGCTGACGGGGCCAGTATGCTCGGGCGTGAAATCGTGCTGCTGCTGGACGCCCTGATCCAGCACAAAGTCGAAAACCTCAAGGCCGCGCAAGAGGCGGTTGCTGAAGGTTTGTTGCAATTGTCCGAGTACCTCAAACATTTGCAAGATGGTTATGCCGACCTGCCGGTGGTGGTATTGCCTACCCTGAACAACCTGCGGGCGGCGCGTGATGCCGAATTGCTGTCTGAACACCTGGTATTCCTGCCGGAAGACGGGCATGTGGGCAACGAGCAGATCGGCACGGAAGAATTCGTCGATCTGGCAACCGAGCGTTTGCAGCAAGTCAGCACCAAGCTGCGTTTCTATTTCCAGAAAGCCCTGCTGGGCTGGTTCCGCAACGAACAACCGCAACGCATGTTGCAAGCTGCCAGCAAGGTGGCAGGCAACATGGTGGTACTGAATGTTTCCAGTCGTTTGCGTGCCTTGTGGTGGATTACTTCAGCGCTGTCGGAAGCACTGGAACAGGGGCGGCTGGAACACAGTGTCGCCGTCAAGATGCTGATGGGGCGCATGGAGCGTGAAATCCGCCGTTTTGGTGAAATGGGTGAAACGCACTATAACGAAACCGTGCCTGACGAACTGTTCAAAAATTTGTTGTATTACATCGGTCTGGCAGAATCCGGCGCGGCAGTGACGGATCGGGTCAAGGCTGCTTACAACCTGGATTTGTACCTGCCACGTGGCGAAACCCTGGTGGAACTGCGTCAGCATTACACCATGCCAGGGCGGGACTTGTGGCACGCTGTAGCCAACTCCGTGATCGACGAATTGCAGGGTTTGCAGGGTACGCTGGAAGGGATGCAGGATGAGGAGCAGCAGCCGGAGTTGCTGGGCAAACTGGCAGACAAGACCTCCCGTCTTGCCAGCACCCTGAGCATGATCGGTCTGGGGCACGCCAGTGAACTGACCCGCCAGTTGGGTGAGGAGTTGCTGGACAAGTCTGCCCTCCATCAGCCGCAGGGTCTGGATGAGCTGCTGCGCATCAGTACCCACTACGTCAGACTGGAAAAGGTTTTGCGCGAGTATGCCCAGACCGGCTATGACACGACGGATGCCGTGTTCAGCGGGGAAGGCGAGAATCAGGATCCTTCTACTGCCCGCAGCCTGATGCGAACAACCCAGGCGGAACTGAACAAGGCTCAGGCACGCATGGTGGCATTCTGCAAGGATGAGGGAGCCTTCTATTATCTCGATGAAGTCGTGGCAGCGCTGGACAACATCAGTGGGGCGCTCAACATCCTTGGCGCAGAGGAATTGCAGCCGATGGTGGATACTGCCTTGCGTTACCTGCGGGAAGACTTGCTGGTCAAGCAGCGTCGACCCTCAGATCAGGAACTGGCGATATTCGCTGACATCCTGACCCTGCTGGAAGCTGCCATTTCTGCCCGCCAACATGATGAGGACTATTTGTCACTGCTGCCGACCGGTTATGACAAGCTACGGGAGCTGGATCAGCAAAGCGAGCTGAACCTGCTGGAAGGTGTGGATCTGAACAGCCGGATGCAGGATGTTGAAGCAAAAAAAAAAGCACAACAGCTTACAGCGACGACGCTATTCCGGCGGATGCGCAACCAGAGCCTGCAACCGCAGCCTGCCTGAGCGAACCAGCCGATTCCCCGGCAGTACTGCCAGCTACCAGACTGCGTGAGACGCTGGGGGATGAAATCTTTGAAATCTTTACCGAAGAAGTTGCCGAGATTATCCAGACGCTGGGTGATCTCTTCCCGCAATGGAACAAGGATCGTCACGACCACGGCCTGCTGGTCGAAATCCGCCGTGGCTTCCACACCCTCAAGGGCAGCGGACGCATGGCGGGGGCATTTGCGCTGGGTGATTTCGCTTGGGCGCATGAAAGCCTGCTGAATCAGGTGTTGTCCGGGCAGTTGCCAGCCAATGATCGGGTAGCCTCCCAGGTACACAACGCCATTCAGGAACTGGCAGCCAGACAGGTGTTTTTTCAGACCGCAGAGGAAAAAGATGCGGGTGTGGAAACGATGGTGGCAGTCGCCGAAGCTATCATGGCAGGCGAAGACGAGCAAACGCCGGTATTCCAGGCTGCCTTACCGCCCAAGCCAACAGTCGCCATTACCAGTAAGATCATCGCCCCTGATGGTTGGTTGGTGGATGATGCTGCTGACAGCGAAGAGGAGGTGCTGGACTTTTCCAGTCCAGTTCCATCGGCCGTTATTGAGCCAGAACCCGAACCAGAACCATTCTTTTTACAGGTTACTGACAGCGTGGAACTGGAAGTCGAAATGCCGGACGCAGTGGACATGGACGAGGCTGAGGAAGCCGATGCCGATACCCTGCTGGTCTGGCAACTGTTTTGGGAAGAAGTCCCCGACCAGCTCGCTTCCCTTGACCAGAACTTGCAACGTTTGCGGGAAGACCCGAGCGATCACGAATCCATCCGCGCACTGGAACGTGAATTCCATACCCTCAAAGGCGGCGCACGTATGGCACAGGTTACGCCATTGGCGGATGTCAGCCATGAAGCCGAAAACCTGTTAAACCGTCTGGCAGCGGGTAGTGGCATTGATCCATCCGTGCTGGAAACCCTGCAAACCGCCATTGACAACCTGCACTCACTGGCAGAGACCTGTCAGAAACAGGGTATCGTCAAACAGCTTGATTCCTTGCCTGCCCAACCACCAGTCATGACCGATTCTTTGGTTTGCCTGACTGACGTGCCGATAGCAGGGGGGCAAGTACCGGAGAAATCAGCCACCCCAGTTGCTGAAGCCACAGAACCCGCAATAGCAGAATCCGTTGCCGAGACGGATTCTAGGGAAAAACTGCGTGGTGAACAGGGCGAATTCAGCAGCCTGCTGGAGCGAATGCTGGCAGAACAGGCTAACAGCCTGCCCGACATCAGCGTGCTGGGTATGCCGGTCAAGGCAGAAGTGGCGAGTGTGGTAGTGGATGATAGCAAGGCTGCCAGTCACGAAACCATCCGCTTGCCTGCGGCCTTTGTGGATCGCCTGATTGACCGGGCAGTGGGGCTGAATGTCCAGCAAATCCGCATGTCGGAATATTTCAACGGCATGGGGGGTGATGTGGCAGAACTGGGGCGTACCGTCGCCCGCTTGCGCCAGCAAATTCGGGCGCTGGAACTGGAATCCGAAGCACAGATTCATGACGGGCGTCATTCCCGCACAGCTTCTCGTGCGACGGCAGACGGTTTCGACCCGCTGGAAATGGATCAGTACGCCGAAATCCAGCGTATTTCCCGGTCACTGGCAGAGAGCCTCAACGATCTGGTCAATCTGGAAGCCGACCTCAACGGGCAGTTGCACAAGGGCGAACAGCTTTTGCAGGAAGACATGCGTACTACTCGCCAGATCCAGCAGGATTTGTTGGAAACCCGTCTGGTGGCACTGACCGTGCTGGTTCCGCGCTTGCGCCGCCTGACCCGTCAGACGGCTACCGAACTGGGCAAGCAGGTCACGCTGGAAGTACAGGGTGAGGAATGCGAACTTGACCGCAACCTGTTGCAGAATATGACGGCTCCGCTGGAACACCTGATCCGCAATGCACTTGCCCACGGTATTGAAATGCCTGCCGAGCGCGAACGGTTAGGCAAGCCACCTGCCGGACGTATCATGCTCAGTGTTAGCCGTGATGATGCCGAAATCGTCATCCGTTTCCGCGATGATGGCAAGGGGTTGGATCGCCAGCAACTTCGCCGACGCGGGCTGGAACTGGGCTTTGTACAGCCGGGGCAAATGTTGCCGGATAGTGAAATTGACCGCTTGATCCTGCGTACCGGTTTCACCACTGCCGCCAGTGTCAGCCAGATTGCCGGGCGTGGAGTGGGCATGGATGTGGTGTATTCCGAACTCAAAGCATTGGGCGGTAGCCTGCAAATCGAGTCTGAAACAGGGAAAGGGCTGGAATTCATCATGCGCTTGCCGTTTACCCTGATGGTCAACCCGGTGTTGCTGGCAGAGGTGCAAGGTCAGGTGTTTGCCTTGCCCATCGGCGGCATTCAGGGTTTGGCACGCTTGTCAGGGGCGGACATCCAACGGGCACTGGACGCAGGTAGCACGCAACTGGAATTTGCCGGGCAGCCTTACCGGCTCTGCCAGTTGGCAGAACAGCTCGGTGCAGGCGGGGTGATTACGTATGTGCCGGATGAAATGTATCCGGTGGTCTTCATCAACCTGCAAGAGCAGGCGATTGCCTGGGTGATTGAGCATGTGCAGGGGCGGCGCGAAGTGGTGTTACAACCTCTGGGTGTGTTGTTCAAGGAATGCCGTCTGTATTCGGCAGCAACGGTGGCGCCGGATGGCAGCGTGTTCCTCGTGCCGGACATGACGGAGCTGGCGCGGCGTGTTATGCAGACTGATGCAGCGGAAACCATAGCGTTTGCTGAAGAGGCGGATGTTGCAATGGTGGAAGAGTTTTCCGGCCCGCCCCGTATTCTGGTGGTGGATGATTCGGTCACGGTGCGGCGGGTGACAGAGAAATTCCTCAATGCACGGGAATACGTGGTGGCAACCGCCAAGGACGGGATGGAAGCCCTGGAGCGGGTCGGCGAGTTCCTGCCGGATGCCGTATTGCTGGACATCGAAATGCCGCGCATGGATGGCTTCGAGTTGTTGGGGCATCTACGGCGTGATCCGCAATGGCGCAATTTGCCGGTGGTGATGATCAGTTCCCGCACCGCACCGAAACACCGTGAACATGCCTTGTCGCTGGGGGCTACCCGCTTCCTTGGCAAGCCTTACCAGAATGAAATCCTGCTGGATACGCTGCAAGGCGTGTTGGCAAGCGGACACATCAACCCCGAGGAGTTAGTGCCAGCATGAGTACCCAACCGTTGCCTGCCGTCAAAAGCCTGATTGTGCGTTTGCACAAGGGCAGCTTGATCCTACCGCTGAACCTGATGGCAGAACTGGTGAAAGGTGATGCGTTAAGCCCGTCCGCCCACCCCGGTATCGAGGGCTGGTTGCAATGGCGTAACCGGCAGATTCCAGTGGTGTCGCTGGAATCCCTGTGTATGCAGGAAGAGCCGGGCGAAGCCGAAGAAGGGCGTTGTCTCATCCTGCATACCGTGTCTGCCGTGCCGGGTTTGCCGTTTCTGGCCTTGCGGGTGCAGGGCAACCTGAACACACTCGACATCCTGCCGGATACCCTGCGTGATGACCACAGTGGCAATGTGCAGCGTTGCCCTTATGTGGCAAGGCAGGTACGGGCTTCCCATCTGCTATGTTTCATTCCTGACCTGCCTGCGATTGAGGCGGTGCTGGCCGAAATCCTGCAACTGAGCGGTGAGCAGACGGTTACTTCAGACGAGGATTAGCGCGAGCAACAGCATCAAGGCCAGACTGACCAACAGGGCGGTGTTGACGCTGTTGCGCTGCCCGAATTTGTCCAGAAACACGGCTCTTTCTGCCACGTTGCGCATCATTTCCATGCGCGTCTGGACATTGAGGGTTTCAGGCTTCTCAAAGGTGGCATGACCGCCCTTGAGGTTGATCAGTGGAACCAGCATGTTGATGTTGAGGTGTGCCTGGATGGCGTCCTGCATGGGGGCATCGTAATTGACAATCCACGGTGGAGCGTATTCGAAGGCTTCCTGGATGAAACTTTCGCGGAGCTTGTCCTGACTGTCCTTGAGGATCTGGCGGTTGCAGATCAGGGCTTCTTCCAGATCAGCCAATGGCATCATCGGCATCGGTGCTGAGCTATGCACGTAATAGTCACGTCCCCTGACGGTGACTTTTATCGTACCGGCATAATTACCCGGCATGGGATTTTGATTGTTATCAGCCATATTCTGTACATTCTACGGTGATGAGAGTTGGATTATTGGTATCTATTCTGATTGCGCTGAGCTGACCGCCCCAAACACAGCCCGTATCCAGCGCAATGACCTTGTTGCCAGCATAATACCCCAGTGTTGACCAATGTCCAAACAGGATGGTCATGCCAAGTGCATGTTTTGTTGGATAATTGAACCAGGGAATAAGTTTCCGGTTTTTGTCATTTTTTCCGGCGTAAGTATCGGGGTGTTGTTTGGCTTCAAACTCCAGACTGCCATCCGGGCGACAGTAGCGCATCCGGGTAAAGGCATTGAGGATATAACGGTGGCGCTCAAAGAGGGGGAGGTGGCTATTCCATACATCCGGCAAATCGCCATACACTTGCGCTAGCCAGACGGCGCGGGCAGGGCTGGCAAGCATTTGTTCTACCTCACGGGCGCAGGTTTCGGCGGTGTGCATATCCCATTGTGGGGGAATTCCGGCATGGCTGATGGCGTAGCCTAGTTGCTGGTCGGTATGCAGGATGGGGCGTTGTGCCACCCATTCAATCAGTTCGGCGTAATCGGGGGCTTCTACCAGTGCCTTGAGGCTTTTGTGCGGTTTGCGCAAGTCGTGGAAAGCGGCTATCAGGCTGATGTCATGATTGCCCAGTACGCAAATGGCAGCTTTGCCCAGCGAACGCATGAAGCGCAAGGTTTCCAGCGAATGCTTGCCCCGATTGACCAGATCGCCTGCAAACCAGAGGGTATCCTCAGCGGGGTCGAAACGGAGTTTTTCCAGCAGGCGCAGCAGTGGCTCGTAACAGCCTTGCAGGTCGCCGATTGCGTAAGTTGCCATGTTGTTTCCTGCCAAATAAAAAGGCGCCCGATTGGGCGCCTGTCGAAAGGGTGTTTGCGTCAGAATTAGTCCTGGCCCGTCAGACTCATCAGGAATTGCAGAATATACCAGAACAGCAGGCCAACGCTGGAGAACAGTGACAGGGAAGCTGCCACGTGTTGTTCAGTGTGGTATTCGTGAATGATGTTGGAAGTGCTGTACAACACTGCCGCAGCCGCGAACACGATCATAATGCCGGAGAAAACCAACCCCAGTGTGAAGCCGAAGATGATGCTGGCAACAATCACGCCTAGGGCAATCAAGCCACCAATGTTCAGGACTGGCCCGAGGAATGAAAAGTTTTTGCGGGTGGTGAAAGCCGTAAACGTGATGCCAGCTACCAGCATCAGGGTCAGCAGGGCAGCATGGCTCAGCACGTCAGGCGCATGGTTCAGGGCAATGTAAATCAGCGGCATGAAGACGATGGCTTCCGCCAGCACGAACAGCCCCAACCCAGCATATTGCATTTCCTTGGAAATGGCGGAGTGCGCCCACTTGTCGGCGATATAGGATACGCCCATGAACATTCCCATCACGACCAGCCACATCCATTTGCTGCCTTGTAAAAGGTGAACAAAGGATTCGGCGATGCCGGACTGGATCAGGGCAGCTTCGACTCCGACAAAAGCGAGAATTGCCCCACCCAGATGTAGGTAGGTACGACGGATAAAGCCAGCGCGTTCACTTTCGCTGGCGTTGGCAACGACGTTGCCGGAAGCGATGTCTAGTTGTGCCATGTGATGTTACTCCTTGTTGCGCGGTTGCAGCAGATTTTTGTGCATTGTTACATACGGATGGGCAGGGCGCTAATTCCCATGCCAGAAAGGGTTTGTTGCCATTTCTGGAGCATTTCCGGGCTGGTGGCAGGGCCAATACGTACCCGGAACCAGGTTTCACCGTTGACCAGACCGGGTTCTATCCGGGTGTTGAGGCCGTTCTTTTTCAGGCGATTTTGCAGTGCGGCTGCCTGTTCCTGGGTTTTGTAAGCCCCTAACTGAAAGCCGTTGGCATTGCCCAGTTTGCTGACAGGTTGTTCGGGTTTTTTCTGGGCATCGGCTGTGGTTTTCGCTTGCTCCGCAGGTGTTTGTGCCGGTTTTTCCTCTTTTTTGGTCGTTGGCTTTGCTTCTGCTTTGGCTTGGGCTGCCTGTTCTTCCTGCACGGCTATCGGGATGCCCACTTCCAGTTGTGGCAACACAGCATGGTAGCTGAAGCCGGGGGAAGTATTGCGGGAGGTGGTGTCAGCGGGTACATCACGCATGGCAGGTGTCGTGTCGGTGGTTGTGCCGCCGGTTTGTGTCGGGTTGACAGATGCATACTGGGTGGTGTTGGCGATAGTCTGCGCTTGTGCTGTATTGCCGCCGTCATCTTTGCTGGCGAGTACATACATGAGCAAACCCGCTACCAGACCCATGGCGATACCGCCCAACATCCAGCTTGCACCATACTGCCCCATACCGCTGTCGGCAACAGCTTGCTGTTTGAAATCTTTGGTCATGGTTATGATTCCGAATCGGTAATTCAGCAAAATTATAGTAAAAATCACTAAAGATTTGAACTATTAATGACTTATAGTGCAAATTTTCAGTAAAGTCTACGATTGCGTCCGGTTAAGTCAAGTCAACCGGATCTATATCAATCGACCAGCGGACACTCGATCGTCCCGGTAGTTTGTTTTCATGAGCCAGCAACTGCCGCAAGGCATTATGCAGGGTGGCACGCTGCTTGCCGCCGACTAGCAATTGCGCCCGGTAACGGTTGGCTTTTTTTTCCAGTGGGGCTGGAATGGGGCCGAGCCGTTGCAGGTTATTGTCGCTATTGGCTAGCAGATGACTGATATGATCCAGCAATTTTAGCGCTTTTTCCATAGTGCCAGCACTGGCACGGATCAGGGCATGATAACCATACGGCGGAAAATGCCAGCGTTTGCGTTCTTCCAGCAACTGGCGGGCGAACGGAGTGTAGCCATGCCCAACCAGTTGGTGCAACAGGGGGTGCTCCGGCTGGCTGGTTTGCAGGATAACCTGTCCCGGTTTGTCTGCCCGCCCGGCTCTTCCGGCAACCTGTACCAGTAGTTGCCCCAGCTTTTCCAAGGCGCGGTAATCGTTACTGAGTAGGGAGTGGTCAATATCCAGAATGATCACTAGGGTCAGGTTGGGAAAATCATGTCCCTTTGCCAGCATTTGTGTGCCAACCAGCACCAAAGGTTCATTGCTGCGCACGGTGGCGAGCTTGTCTGCCAGTTCCCCCTTGCGGCTGGTGCTGTCACGGTCGATACGTACCACCGGGAAATGGGGGAACAGCGTTTGCAGTGCCAGCTCCACCCGTTCCGTCCCTTGTCCCTGGGTAGTCAGCTTGGGATTGTGGCAGGAAGGGCACTGGCTTGGGGTGGCTTGTTCCGCCCCACAGTGGTGACAAACCAGCCGGTTGCGGCGGGCGTGCCAGGTCATGTTGACGCTGCAATGCTGGCAACTGGCTTGCCAGCCGCAGGATGGGCAGAACAGGGCTGGGGCGAAACCACGCCGGTTGAGAAATACCATGACCTGTTCACTACGTGCCAGGGTGGTGCGGATGGCTTGCAGGCTGGGTGGGGATAGCCCTGCATCCAGTGTGAACGGTCGGCTGTCCTGGATTTGCAGGCCGGGTGGGCGTGCAGCACCAGGGCGTTGTTTTAGTAGGGTATGGTGGTAACGACCTGTTTGCACGTTATACAGCGATTCCAGCGAGGGTGTTGCTGTCCCCAACAAGATCGGAATATTCAGCATCTGCGCCCGTTTTACAGCCAGATCACGCCCGTGGTAGCGGAAGCCTTCCTGTTGTTTGAGTGAGCTATCGTGTTCCTCATCAACAATGATCAGGCCAAGCTGCGGTGCTGGGGTAAACACGGCAGAGCGTGTGCCGATGATGATGCGGGCTTTGCCATTGCGGGCTTCCAGCCAGGCTTGCAAGCGCTCCCCGTCACTCAGGGCGGAATGCAGGCACACGATGTAGGTATCAGCGAAAAACTGCTGGAAACGTGCCAGCAACTGTGGGGTGAGGCCGATTTCCGGCACGATTACTAGCACCTGTTTACCATCTGCCAGCAAGGGGGCAATCAGGCGCAGGTAGATTTCTGTCTTGCCGCTGCCGGTAATGCCGTGCAGCAACACCGGGCGCGGGGTGTCTACTCGTTGCCATTGCTGGATGGTTTGCAGGCAGTGTTGCTGTTCCATGGTCAAGGCGAGCGACGATGGTGGCGGTGTCTGTGCCACGACAGGTGTGGCAGCCAGCCGTTTTTGCATCCGTTTGGACAGCGGTTTGCTGCTACGCAGGGCAACGGGCAGGGCGGAAAACAGCACTTCACCAATGGGGTGTTGATAATAGCGTGCTGCCCACTCCAGCAGTTCCAGCCAGTGGGCATCCGGCAAAGGTGTGGTGTCGAGAATTTCACCGACTGGTTTCAGCGCGAAGGTGTGTTCGGTATCCGTAGCCAGGGCTTCAACCGCCAGCACCAGCCCTACACATGTTTGTTTGCCCAGTGGTACGCTTACCCGTGCGCCTACCATAGGCATTTGTCCCTCGTTCAGGGCGTAGGTCAATGTGGTGCGCAAAGGGCGGGGGACGGCGACGTGTATGATGTGTGATTGCTGGCTCATAGGGGAAGTTTAACGGAATTGCAAGCCCGGCGGTGATCGAGTTTAAGTCCCTTTATTGAGACAAAACGTGCGAAATGGAGACAACTGCTTGTTTCTGGTAGAGGTTATGGGGTTATGCACAAAAGCTGTGGATAACTCTGTGGAAGAACTGCGGAAATCATCCTGAAAGCCTTGTGGGATAAGCCTGTTTTCATATTGACTAAAAAATATACATGCTAAAATATATCTTTATTTTCAAATGGATAAGTGTTTTTGAAAAAAATTTATTGATGATGTTGAGCCGTTTATGAACGGATGATGAATATGTGGACAACTTGCGAAAAAGCCCGGATGAACCGGGCTTTTTTACTGATTGTCAAGACTTGATGTTCAGACTGGGTGCAGTTTTTTGACCATATTGTGGAAACAAGGCGAAGCCCCTTACAGTTCCTTCATGTTCGCAATCAACGCATTCGCCACCGCCTGACCGTCGCCATACAGCATCCGGCAGTTGTCGGCAAAGAACAGGTGGTTCTCAATCCCGGAGAAACCAGCGCCTTGCCCACGCTTGACCACAATCACGTTCTTGGCGTAATCCGCGTTCAGAATTGGCATCCCGTAAATCGGGCTATTGGGGTCGGTACGTGCTACCGGGTTTACCACGTCATTCGCACCGATCACCAGCGCGACATCGGCGGTGGCAAATTCCTCGTTGATCTCGTCAAGGTCGTAGATGATGTCATACGGCACACCCGCTTCCGCCAGCAACACGTTCATGTGCCCCGGCATCCGCCCTGCCACCGGATGGATGGCGAATTTGACCGTCACGCCACGTTCCTGCAACTGTTTGACCATTTCCCAGATCTTGTGCTGCGCTTGCGCTACTGCCATGCCATAACCGGGGATGATGATCACCTTTTCAGCGAATGCCATCATGATGGCAGCATCCGGGGCTTCGATGGCCTTCATGCTGCCGGTCACTTCCTGCGCTTCGCCGCTGGTTTCACCGAAATTGCTGAACAGCACGTTGGAAATCGGGCGGTTCATCGCTTTCGCCATCAGTTGCGTCAGCAGCGTACCGGCGGAACCGACCACGATACCGGCAATCATCATCGCCGGGTTATCCAGCACGAAACCTTCAAAACCGACCGCGAGGCCAGTGAAGGCGTTGTACAGCGAAATCACCACCGGCATGTCAGCGCCACCGATTGGCAGCGTCATCATCACGCCAAACGCCAGTGCCAGCGCGAAGAACAGGAACAGCGTGAACATGCCGTAATCCGTGCTGCTGGTGGTAATGCCGAACGCCATCCATACCAAGGTGACGAACACGGCTGCGTTATAGCGCTGCTGGTGCTTGAAGCGGATTGCGCCGCGCAATTGCTTGATACCCTGCAACTTGCCGAACGCAATCAGCGAGCCGGAGAAAGCCACCGCGCCAATCAGCGCCCCGAACACCGCCATCAGTTGCACGGTAAAGCTCATTGGGTGTTGCTTGATCAGTTCCACCGCCGCAATCGCTGCCGCCGCGCCGCCGCCCATACCGTTGTAGAGCGCAATCATCTGCGGCATGTCGGTCATGGCGACTTCCTTGCCGGTTTTCCACGCCAGCCCGCCACCGACGGCGATACCGACGATGATCAGCAGGTAGTTGCTGTTGATGTGCGGGTGGGCAAAGGTAAACAGGGTTGCCAGCACCATGCCCACGCCCGCCCAGATAATGCCGCGCCGAGCCGTGACGGGCGAGGACATCTGCTTGAGGCCGAGGATGAACAGGATGGCTGCCGCAAAGTAGGCAATTTCCACAAACAGATTCATGGTTTACTTCTCCCCTTTGCTGCTGCTTTTGAACATGTCCAGCATCCGCTCGGTGACGACATAGCCGCCGACTGCGTTACCCGCTGCCAGCACCACCGCGATGAAACCGACCAGTTGCTCCATGAAACCTTCCGCCTGACCCAATACCACCATTGCACCCACCAGCACGATGCCGTGGACGAAGTTGGAACCGGACATCAGCGGGGTGTGCAGGATGACCGGCACTTTGGAAATCACTTCATAGCCGGTGAAAGCCGCCAGCATGACGATGTAAATTGCGAGAAAACCGTCCATGATTATGCTCCTTCGACCAGTTGGCGGATGGCTGCGTTGGTAATCTTGCCTTCATGCGTCAGTAACGCGCCTGCAATCACCTCGTCGTTGAAATCGGGGGCGTATTGCCCGTCTTTCAGCATCGGGGATAGGAAATTCAGCAGGTTTTTGGCGTACATTTCCGAGGCATGGACTGGCACCTGGCTTGGCACGTTCAACGGCGCGTGAATGGTAACACCGTTGTGGACGATGGTTTGCCCCGGTTGCGTCAGGGTGCAGTTACCGCCGCCTTCCGCTGCCAGGTCAATGATGACCGCACCGGATTTCATGCCCGCCACGGTGGACTCAGGGATGATTTTGGGTGAAGGGCGACCGGGGACGGCAGCCGTGGTAATCAGCACGTCAGCAGTGGCAATGTGTTTCGCCAGTTCATCCTGTTGTTGCTGCTTTTCTTCAGCAGTCAGTTCGCGGGCATAACCGCCAGCACCTTCGGCCTTGATGCCCAGCTCGATGAATTTCGCCCCCAGCGATTGCACCTGCTCTTTGGTAGCGGAGCGCACGTCGTAACCCTCCACCACCGCACCCAGACGGCGAGCGGTAGCAATGGCTTGCAAACCTGCCACGCCTGCGCCGATGACAATGACTTTGGAAGGGCGGATGGTTCCAGCCGCTGTGGTCAGCATCGGGAAAAAGCGTGGCGCAAGGTCTGCGCCCATGATTGCCGCTTTGTAGCCTGCCACGGCAGCTTGCGAGGACAGTACATCCATCGCTTGCGCCCGCGAAATGCGCGGGATCAGTTCCATCGCGTAAGTGGTGATGTTTTTGGCCTTAAGGGCAGCGATACGTTCAGGGTGTTTGTATGGGTTGAGTGTGCCGATTAGCACGCAACCATCCTTCATCTGGGCGATTTCCGCCTCGGAAGGGGGCTGCACTTTCAGCACGATGTCAGCCTGTTGGTAAAGTTCGGCAGTGGTGGTGACGATGCTTGCCCCTTTGAAGGCAGCATCCGGGATGTGGGCGGCACTGCCAGCCCCAGCTTCGATCAGGATTTCCGCGCCCAGTTTGCCGAGCTTGGCAATAACGCTGGCTTCCATGGCAACCCGGCGTTCACCCTCGGCAGTTTCCTTGGGTACAGCCACTTTGATGGACATAGGTTCTGTCTCCAGACGGATTGTGGTGATGATGTAATAATGTTAGGCAGGAAAGTATAATCCAGCCAAAATAAAAGCGGGCTATATTAGCTGAATCTGATGAGGAAGGGGAATAGCCATTGTGGGCAGGCAAAAGAAAAGCCGAGGATTGCCCCGGCTTTTCAGGAAGCTACGCTACCGGATTACTTGGTACCAGCAGCTTCAACTTCTACGCGACGGTTCGCAGAGCGACCAGCTTTGGTCTTGTTGTCAGCAACAGGCTGGGATTCGCCTTTGCCAGCAGCCTGGATGGCAGCAGCAGGAACGCCTTTGCTGGACAGGTAGTTGGCAACAGAAGCAGCACGCTTTTCAGACAGCTTCTGGTTGTAAGCGTCAGAACCTACGCTGTCAGTGTGACCAACAACGCTGATGCCGGATACTTTCGCGCCAGCCAGGCCAGCCATGAATTTATCCAGGTTGGCTTTGCCTTCAGCTTTCAGGTCAGCCTTGTCAAAGTCAAAGTTGGCATCAGCACCCAGAGTCATTTTCTGGATTGGAGCTGGTTTTGGAGCTGGTTTTGGAGCGGGTGCTGGAGCGGGTGCTGGAGCGGGAGCCGGTGCAGCTTCGCAGCCTTCAGGTGTGCTGCCGAACTGTGCATTGACGCACTCGCCTGCACTGTTTTTGACAGCTTGCTTGTCGCTGTTTTGAACGTATTTGCCATCTTCTGCATAAGCAGTAGTTGCCATCATGGTTGCCATCAGTGCAGCGATGCTGGCGCCTGCAATTTTCTTCAGAGTCATTGTGATCTCCTTAAGCCTGGTTTCGAGTTTAACGTTGTCGGATTATCTGGTTCCGCCGCCTAGTGTGGCATTATAGGAACCAAATTGTCTATAGTGTCTTAAATATACAACAAACGTTCCGATTATAGGCTAAATCTCTATTAAGTGACTATAGCTGAGGGCAAATTTTCTTACAGATGGTGGGGGGTACAATGCCTCATCCGCACATTATTAAAGGTCAATAGTATGGTAATTCAACAACTACTGGACATCATGGCACGTTTACGCGACCCACACTCCGGTTGTCCGTGGGATGTAAAACAAACATGGCAAAGTATTATTCCCCATACACTGGAAGAAGTGTACGAAGTCGCCGATGCTGTTGACCGGCAGGATACGGCTGCTTTGCGTGATGAGTTAGGCGATTTGCTGTTCCAGGTTGTGTTTCTGGCGCAGATTGCACAGGAACAGGGTCTGTTTGATTTTAATGATGTGGTTGAGGGGATCAGCCAGAAAATGCTGCGACGGCATCCACATGTATTCGGTGCAACGGTGTATGCCGATGAACGTGAACAGAAGCAGGCGTGGGAAACCATTAAACAGGCGGAGCGCACTGACAAGGGTGTCAATGATGGTTTTTTTGCGGGTATTCCTCACGCCATGCCAGCCTTGCGTCGCAGTCAGAAACTGCAACAGCGTGCTGCTAGGGTAGGTTTTGACTGGGATCAGTGGCAGCAGGTCATACCCAAAATTCATGAGGAGCTAGGTGAAGTCCAGGATGCTGTGCGTTTGGGTGAGTCACAGGCGCGTATTGAGGAGGAAGTCGGCGATGTCTTGATGGGCGCAACCAATCTGGCTCGTTTGTTGGGGGTGAATGCAGAAAATGCCTTGCGTGTTTCCAACCGCAAGTTTGAGCAACGATTCCTGCGGGTGGAGGCATTGTTGCAAGCGCAAGGCATAACACTGGAAGATGCTAGTCTGGAGCAGATGGAAAATGCCTGGTTAATCGTCAAGCAGGAAGAGAAAACGACAGGCGGTAGCTAAATGTGCCCTGAAAAACGAAGCCCCCGACGAGCGGGGGCAGTCAACACGGGCAAAAGTTATTATTATGTTTATTGTTGTTGTTAGCCGGTTTGCATCGCCCATAGCAGTGAGTGTTTGGCTCCTGCACCGAGGCCGATCTTCCCCCTGAAAACAGGGGGCGTCGTAAGGCAAGCAGCAATTTGTTGTTATTGATGATGTTGGGCTGCTTTCTGCCTCTTGGGGCTTGCTGAAACTTTTTGTCGCTTGCTGTTTGAGCGCCATGACTCCGGGGTAAATTCCCCCCGCGTCATCCGCAGGGGGTTAGAGGAGTCGAAGCATGGTCAGGCGTCTTGTTGTTATTGATGTTTATGCCTGCTCTCTACTTCTTGGGGCTTGCTGGTAAATCTTCCTTTAACCCTTTCTTGTTGTTTTTGTCGTCCCTTTACAGGCCGTTTGGCTGTTGCTTCCCGGTCTGTGCCAAAGATAATGCAAACCCCGTGCCAACTGGCTTATATTGTAATAAGTATATGTTTATTAATAATTAGTTTGTTTTATTTGAAAGATGTTATGGATAGCTTGATCAGTGTGTTATGTCAGAAAGTGACAGGATTGACAGTTTTCAGTGGGCGGGTTTGACAAGTGACAATGTGACAGCCTGTATCAGTTAAGGCTGGCTCGCAAGGCACGACGAATCATGTCTTCCACACTTAATCCCTGATTTTCGTAAGCAGCGATCATCTGGCTAGCTTGGGCTGGCTTGTAACCCAGTGCCAACAGGGCGTTGATGGCTTCCTCGCTGGCAGGGACAGCAAGGGGTTGGGACATGGCAGGCAGGTTTGCGTTGCTACTGTCATCGGTTTGGGGCAGGCGGTCACGCAGCTCTACCACCAAACGTTCGGCAGTTTTCTTGCCGACACCGGGGATGCGGCTGAGGCGGGTAATGTCGCCAGCGTGGATGACCTGGCGGAATTCCAGCGGATTCATCCCGGAAACGATGGCAAGCGCCATTTTCGGCCCTACACCATTGACCTTGAGCAACTGGCGGAACAGTTCACGTTCGGTTTGCGAGCTGAAACCGTACAACAACTGGGCATCTTCCCGTACTACGAAGTGAGTGTACAGCGTGACTTCCGTGTGCAGTTCCGGCAGGTCATAAAAGGTGGTCATGGATGCCTGAAGTTCATAACCCACACCGTTTACGTCCAGCATCAGGTCGGGTGGTTGTTTGATGAGCAGTTTGCCACGCAGTAATCCAATCATGATGGTTGCCTCTTGCTCCCTCCCCTCTTATGGGGGAGGGTTGGGGTGGGGGGTAAGCCTGCCGCTTGGGAAATACGGTTTTGCAAATGGCTGGCATGGGCATGACACAAGGCAACAGCCAATGCGTCAGCAGTGTCGGCTTGCAGGTGTCCGTGCAGGTTGAGCAGGTATTTGATCATGTGCTGCACCTGTGACTTGTCTGCTCCGCCTTTGCCGACAGTCGCCTGTTTGATTTCCTTGGGGCTATATTCCGAGACTGGCAAGCCACTGGTGACGCCTGCACAGATGGCAGCGCCACGTGCTTGTCCCAATTTTAGTGCAGAGGCTGCATTGTTGGAGACGAATACGTTTTCAATTGCCATTTCCTGCGGCTGGTACTGGCGGATAATATGGGTGAGTTCGGCGAAAATGACACCGAGTCGTTCCGGGAGGGGGGCGTCACCCAAGCGTAGGCAGGTGCTGAATACATGGCTGGTGCGTTGCCCATCGGTGTCGATTATCCCGACTCCTGTCTGACGGGAGCCGGGATCAATACCGAGGATGCGGCGTGTTGCCACTTAGCCGTGAGATTCCAGCGATTCATCGCTGAAATCGGCGTTGGTGTAAACTTCCTGCACATCGTCGAGGTCTTCCAGCATATCGATCATTTTCAGCAGTTTTTCGGCAGTGTCGCCTTCTACCGCTGTCAGGTTGTCGGCACGCATGGTAACTTCATCGTGGTCGGGGGTGAAACCGGCAGCAATCAGGGCGGTTTTCACCGCAGCAAAATCTTCCGGTGCGGTGATGATTTCGGCGGAACCGTCCTCATCCATCTGGATGTCGTCAGCACCAGCTTCGAGGGCTGCTTCCATCAGCTTTTCCTCGTCAATACCGGGGGCAAAGTTCATCACGCCGATTTTCTTGAACTGGAAGGCCACCGAGCCGGATGTGCCGAGGTTGCCGCCGTGCTTGGTGAGGGCGTGGCGCACTTCGCCGACAGTGCGGTTGACGTTATCGGTCATGGTTTCGATGATGACGGCAATGCCGCCGGGGCCGTAGCCTTCGTAACGTACTTCGGAATAGTTTTCCATGCTGGTTTCACCTGCACCGCGTTTGCAGGCTTTTTCGATGGTGTCTTTGGGCATGTTTGCACCCAAAGCCTTGTCCACTGCCAAACGCAGACGCGGGTGGGCATTGGGGTCGGAAGTTTTGCCTTCCCGTGCCGCTACCGTGATTTCACGGATGATTTTTGTCCAGATTTTGCCGCGTTTTTTGTCAACAGCGGCTTTCTGATGTTTGATGTTTGCCCATTTGCTATGACCGGCCATGTCTCCAATTCCCGTCGTTGTTCCCGAAAAATGCGGCGTAGTTTAGCATAGCCATGCCGAGTTTCAGACTTCCATCATTTCAAAATTATCTTTGGTCACACCGCATTCCGGGCAACGCCAGTCATCCGGGACATCTTCCCAGCGTGTTTCGGGGGGAATGCCTTCTTCCGGTGCGCCTTGTTTCTCGTCGTAAATCCAGCCACAGACTACGCATATCCAGGTTTTCATTGTTTCTTGCTCTCCGTTGGGTCAGAATTTTGCGATAATAACCCCATCATCAAATTGCGCAACATATGGACTTTATTTGGTTCGGAATTTTTATCGCAGCACTTGTATGGATAGGCTACGCCGCTGGTTTGCGCCGGGGTGGGGCTATGGGCTATCAGGAGGGCTGGCAGGATGGCTTGAAAAAAGGCAAGGAAGAAGGCGAAAAGCTGGGTATCAAGAAAGGTGTGACCGAGCGGGTGCTTAACAGCATTGCCGGTTCCAAGGGCGGTTTGCTGGAAGATACCGAAAAGCAGATACGCGAGGAAATGTACACCAAACTGACATCCAAGCCCGCTCCGCCCAAGCCACCGCCATCGCCAATGGCGGCATGGATGGCTACCCTGAAACAGTTTTTCTGGTGGGGCGTGCTGACTGCCATGGTGGCAGCCATTGTCTATTTCGCCAAATAAGCGCCGGAATCAGTGGAATTCCGCCAGTTCCTTGATGTGTGCAGTGACGCTGCGCCCCAGTGGTGACAGCTCGTAGCCGCCTTCCAGGCAGGAAACTACCCGCCCGCCGCAATGTTCCTTGGCAATCTGGCACAGTTGTTTGGTGATCCACACGTAATCGCGTTCCACCAGATTGAAACCGCCCATGTCATCTTCCAGATGGGAATCAAAACCAGCGGAAATCATCACTAGTTC
Organism: Thiothrix sp. UBA5583; assembly: GCA_002425225.1. Taxonomy (GTDB): domain Bacteria; phylum Pseudomonadota; class Gammaproteobacteria; order Thiotrichales; family Thiotrichaceae; genus Thiothrix; species Thiothrix moscowensis. Next base: position 64,577 of record DILV01000032.1, on the reverse strand, counting down.
CGGGTTGAACTCACGCATCGCAGGTAGCCACTGCGCTTCGATGGCTTCACGCCAGGCCGCCCCGCCTGTGCCTGCCGGTAATGGCAGGTTGCGGATGTTGGGTAAATCGGTATCCGCGCCCGTGAATGGGTAGAAGGGGTGCTGGAAGGAGGAGAAGAACATCACCCGTGGTTCGTTGGCAAAGATTTCTTCCGTGCCATCGCCGTGGTGTACGTCGAAGTCGATGATGATGATGCGTTCCACCCCGTACACTTCCATTGCATGGGCAGCACCGACTGCGACATTGTTGAAAATGCAGAAACCGGCGGCGCGGTTGCGCCCGGCATGATGACCGGGTGGGCGGATGGCACAGAAAGCGTGCTTGTGGGTTCCCGCCATGACCAGATCCACTGCCATGATGACCGCGCCAGCCCCGTGCAGGGCTGCATCCAGCGTATGCGGATTCATGCCGGTATCGCCGTCAAGGTCGGCAAAGCCCTCCTTGGGAGCCGTGGCAAATACCCGATCCACGTAGGCGGCATCGTGTACCCGCAACAGGTGTTCGCGTTCCGCACAGTGGGAGTCGTAGTGGCGCGAAATCCAGTCCACCCCCGACATGATCATGCGGTTGTTGATGGCATCCAGACGATCAGAACACTCCGGGTGATGGGGAGTACCGTTATCGTGCAAATGGCAGTGTGAGTGAGTAATTACGGCAACTGTCATGTTCTTTTAAATAAAATGGGAGTAGAATATGCTGCATTGCACAAAAAGATAGGCTTTTGTGCAGTGTGTTCGTACATCATAGAGGTTTTGGTCATGAGTCACCATTACTTAAATCAACTATTCTCTCCACAGAATGTTGCAGTCTTTGGAGCCAGCCACAGGGAAAATGCGGTTGGAACCCTGGTTTTCCAGAACCTGCTGTCTGCGGGGTTCAAGGGGGCTATTTATCCGATTAACCCCAAACATGCCGAAATTCAAGGACATAAAGCCTGGGCGAACCTGACTGATCTGAACAAGCAGGTTGATCTGGCGGTGATTGCAACGCCTGCCAAAACAGTCCCAGCCATTATTCGCCAGTGTGGGGAGTATGGTGTCAAAGGTGTGGTTGTCATTTCCTCCGGCTTTGCCGAAACCGGGCCACAAGGCAAGCGTCTGCAAAAAGACATTGTGGATATTGCCCGCGAGTCTGGCGTTCACATCATCGGCCCCAACTGTTTGGGCATCATGCGCCCTTCCGTCGGTCTTAATGCCACTTTCAGCCGCAATCAGGCACAACCAGGCAATCTGGCACTGGTATCGCAGTCTGGGGCGATGTGTACCGCCATCCTTGACTGGGCAGCCAGCCAGCAAATCGGTTTCTCCACCGTCGTGACCCTGGGGGATACCGCAGATGTCGATTTCGGTGATGTGCTCGATTTTCTGGCGCTTGACCCCAAAACAGACAGCATTCTGCTGTATGTGGAAGGCATTCATGACGCCCGTGGTTTCATGAGTGGTTTGCGTACTGCTTCGCGTATGAAGCCGGTGATTGTGCTGAAAGCCGGGCGTTATGCTGAGGTGTCGCGGGCGGTTGCATCCCACACCGGTGCGATTGTTGGTTGTGATGATGCCTTTGAAGCCGCGCTGGAGCGTGCCGGAGTGGTGCGGGTCAACAACGTGAGCCAACTGTTTGCCGCAGCCCAAATCCTGTCTTCCGGTCTGCGTGCCCAGCAGGATCGCCTACTGATCGTCACCAATGGTGGTGGGCCGGGCGTGATGGCGACCGACCGGGTGGTGGAAGTCGGTGTGCGCATGGCGGAACTCAGCCCCACTACGCTGGCAGAATTGAACAAGGTGTTGCCGTTTACTTGGTCGCATGGCAACCCGGTGGACATTCTCGGTGATGCCACCCCGGAACGTTATGCGGCAGCTCTCAAGGTCTGTATGCAGGAAGAGAACCTGGATGGTATTCTGGTGCTCCTGTCGCCGCAGGCCATGACCGACCCGGCAGGGGTGGCACGGGCAGTGGTCGACATCTGCAAGGACACCAAAAACCGCAAGAACTGTAAACCGATCCTGACCTGCTGGATGGGTGAACAACAGGTGGCGGAAGGGCGCAAGATTCTCGCTGATGCGGGCGTGCCGCGTTTCCGCACGCCTGAATCGGCAGTGGAAGCCTTTGCCTACCTCACCCAGTACCGCAGTAACCAGAAACTGCTGATGCAGGTGCCTCCCTCAGTAAAAGAGCAGGCACGCGAGCCGGATGTGGGCGGTGCTCGCTTGATCATTGAAAGCGTACTGGCAGAAGGGCGACGCTCGCTTTCCACCACGGAATCACGCGCCATTCTGGCGGCATTCCGCATTCCCTCCATGCCGACCATCCTTACCCGCAGCCCGTCGGAAGCGTTGGTGGCGGCAGAATCACTCGGTTATCCGGTGGTGATGAAGATCAGTTCCCCCGACATCCAGCACAAATCGGATGTGGATGGGGTACGCCTGAATGTTGCCAGTGCTCATGCGGTACGCAGCATCTATCAGGAGCTGACTGAATCTGCCCGCCGCAGTATGCCGGAAGCCCGCATCGAAGGCGTGACGATCGAAAGCATGTATCACGGCAAGGCTTCGCGCGAACTGATGATCGGTGTGGTACGCGACCCGGTGTTCGGCCCGGTGATCAGTTTCGGTACGGGTGGTACATCGGTGGAAGTGCACCGTGACCGCGCCGTGGCACTGCCACCGCTTAACGATTACATGATCAAGAAAACCATTTGTCGTACCCGTGTGGCACGGCAACTGGGGCAGTTCCGCAACATGCCGTCGATCAATTTTGAGGCATTGTGGAAAGTGATGCAGCGTGTTTCCGAGATGGTATGTGAGCTGCCGGAAGTGGTGGAAATGGACATCAACCCACTGGTGGCAGACGAGCAGGGTGTGGTGGCAGTGGATGCGCGTTTCATCATCAACTACCCGCCAACCACGGCGCGGCGTTATGACCACATGGCGATTCACCCCTACCCGAACGATCTGGTCAAGCGTCAGCAACTGGCGGATGGCACTGACATTGTAATCCGCCCGATCCGCCCGGAAGATGCAGAAATGGAACAGGCATTCGTGCGCAACCTGTCGAAAGAGTCGCGTTACATGCGTTTCATGCAGGCATTGCGTGAGCTGACCCCGGACATGCTGGTGCGTCTTACGCAAATTGATTATGACCGTGAAATGGCGTTTGTGGCACTGAGCAAACAGGATGGGCAGGAAGTGGAAATCGGCGTGGCACGTTACGCCATCAATCCTGACAAAGCCAGTTGCGAGTTCGCACTGGTCATTGCGGATGACTGGCAGAACCGTGGTCTTGGCGGGTTGATGATGAATACCCTGATTGATGCTGCTCGCAACCGTGGGTTGCGTACTGTGGAAGGTGAGGTGCTGTCACACAATACCGGGATGCTCAAACTGATGCAGCGTCTCGGCTTCGACAAGCACCGCAGTGAAATGGATGACAATATCGTTATTGTGGTCAAGCGATTGGGAGACATCTGTTGCTAACGGAAGAAACAAACCGTCTGGTAGTGCCGGTGGTGATGACGCTGGCAGGGCATGACCCGGTTGGCGGGGCAGGGGTGCAGGCAGACATGGAAGCCATTATTAGCCAGGGATGTCACCCGGTATCGGTGATTACCTGCCTGACGGTGCAGGATACCCGCAATGTGCAACGCATTGATCCGGTTGCCGATTACCTGATCGAACAACAGGCGGAAGCGATACTGGCAGACATGCCGGTCGCCGCTTTCAAGATCGGTCTGCTAGGTAGTGTGGCGGTGGTGGAGGCGGTGCATCGCATCCTGTTGCAAGCGCCCGATGTGCCGGTCATTCTTGACCCGGTACTGGCAGCCGGTGGTGGTCAAAGCCTTTCCAGCGACCTGTTGCTGGAAGCCATCCGTGAATACCTGTTGCCACTGACCACCTTGCTGACTCCCAATGTGCCAGAAGCTGCCAGTTTGGCACTGGCAGGTGAAACACAGGATGATTACGCATTTTCCCTGCTGGATCAGGGCTGTGAATATGTGTTGCTGACCGGAACCCATGCAGCCACTGAGCGAGTGGAAAATGCCCTTTATGCGGATGGCAAGCGCCAGCGTACCTGGCTGTGGGAACGTTTGCCGCAAACTTACCACGGTTCCGGCTGCACCCTAGCTTCCGCCTGTGCTGCCAATCTGGCCAAAGGCATGGATGTCAGCAAGGCAGTGGCTGCCGCACAGGCATACACCTGGGGTAGTTTGCAGGCAGGGCGCAGGCTGGGGCGTGGGCAGTGGATTCCTGACCGGTTTTACTGGCGGCAGGGCTAACAGGTTCGCTGGTAGTGCGTGCTCTGGTTTGCGCTGCATCATTCCCTTATCATGGCTTGAACATACAACCGCTACCACCCAAGGAGTTTCCCCATGTTCAATGCCCTGCTGCTCGACCAAACTGATGGTAAAACCACGGCAGCCATCCGCCAGCTTGAAGTAGCTGATTTGCCTGTCGGTGAAGTGCTAGTCGATATTGCTTATTCCTCTCTCAATTACAAGGATGGTTTGGCTGTAACCGGTACGGGCAAGATCATCCGTTCCTTCCCGATGGTTCCCGGTATCGACTTTGCCGGTACGGTGGTGGAATCCGCTTCGGATCGTTTCCAACCAGGTGATGCTGTGATTCTCACTGGTTGGGGTGTGGGCGAACGTTTCTGGGGTGGCTATGCGCAGAAAGCACGGGTCAAGGCCGATTGGCTGGTGGCAATGCCAGCAGGGCTGGATGCACACAAGGCTATGACCATTGGCACGGCAGGTTTGACCGCCATGCTGTGTGTCATGACACTGGAAGAGGCTGGTGTACAGCCTAGCTCTGGCAAAGTGCTGGTGACAGGGGCGGCAGGCGGGGTTGGCAGTGTGGCAGTGCAATTGCTTGCACAGCGCGGCTATCATGTGGTGGCAGTGACCGGTCGCCCGGAAACCCATGAATTCCTCGGTAAACTGGGCGCAAAAGAATTTATTGCGCGTGAAACCATGCTACAACCGGCCCGTCCGCTCGAATCCCAGTGCTGGGCAGGGGCGGTGGATGTAGCCGGGGGTAGTATCCTGGCACGGGTGCTGGCGGAAATGGATTATGGTGGCGCGGTCGCCGCCTGTGGTCTTGCCAACAGCCACGAGCTGCATACCACGGTGATGCCTTTCATTCTGCGCAATGTCAGTTTGCGAGGGGTGGATTCGGTCAGTTGCCCGTTATCACGCCGCACACAGGCATGGGAACACCTTGCTGCCGAATTGCCGGAAAGTGCTTATGCCGATCTTGGCAAAGTGATAGCACTGGCAGATGTGCCGCAGGCGGCGCGTGATATTGTTGCGGGGAAAGTGCAGGGGCGTATTCTGGTTGACCCTAACCTTTGAGTTTTCAGGCTGGTTTTCCCTCTGCCTAGTCCTCGGTATCACTGGTCATGCCTGTTTCTAGAATCAGGCGTCCGATGGTGTCATCCGGGTTTTTGCGGTAAATCTGGATGGTGCCGCGTGATGAAACCACGATGATAATCTCGGCTCCAGGTCGCAGGGTTAGCTGGCTAATCTGGCTGGTTGCTATTTTTTCTACGCTGGAACGAATCTGTGAGGGTATTGCAGTGATGGGAGCTTCCGGTCGAAAAACGGCTTGAACGCGCTCTGGCAAAGCATTGCGCTGCTGTTTGAACTGTGACTGAACGGCAGATACCGACAATGATGTAACGGCCTTGCTCATGATGAATCCCCAAGAAGGTGAGCGTGTGTGATACTCCCAGTTAAAACAATAAGAATATCAAGTCCGTTAGTCTGTCTGCCGGGGATAGGTGGATGAATTTTTCTGATAAGCTGTAGGTCAAGGATGGAAAGGAAGGCGGGCTTATTTTTATTTCTATGCAAGTGATTGATATGGTTGGCGCACCCGGCTGGAATCGAACCAGCGACCCTTGGCTTCGGAGGCCAATACTCTATCCCCTGAGCTACGGGTGCGACGTGGGAAGTGCATCATACCCAACCCTGACCTTCACGTCCATTGCCGTGTGTGAGGCGAAAACCCCATTTTTTCGTGTGATTCATATCAAGTTTTCTTCCCTGATGGATAGCGAGTATTAGCAATATTGAATATAATCCGCCGGTTCATGATTTTCTAACATCCTAGATTCACTGATTGTCGGGCGAGTTTGCGCCCGGTTTACAGGAGGCAAAAGTGGCTCACTCAACACCTAAAGACCCAATGGCAAAACCCGTGCTGATCGGTGGTCTTGTTCTGATCGGTGCGGCAGTTGCCGTACTGGTATCCAACCTGTTCAGCACCATTGAGAAAAACTCAACCAAAGGTGCTGAAGATACCTCCATGCAAGCGGCAGCGGCTGAGATCAACCTCGCGCCAATCGGCAAGGTAAACGCGGTAGACAAGTCTGTTGCCAAGGCTGCCCGTTCCGGTGAAGCTGTCTACAATGCCGTTTGTACATCATGCCACAGCGCTGGTGTTCTGGGTGCTCCCAAAATTGATGACAAGGCGGCGTGGGCTCCACGTGTTGGCAACGGGTTGGATGGTTTGATGAAAAATGCCATCAATGGCCTGAATTCCATGCCTGCGCGTGGTGGTGATCCCACCATCACTGATGAAGAGCTGACCAATGCCGTCGTTTATATGACGGGCAAAGCTGGTCATGACTTGTCTAGTCAGGTTAAGAAAGCGGCTGCTCCTGCTGCGCAAGAAAGTATGGCTGGCATGTCCGGTATGGCTGCGGCTCCAGCACAGGAAAGCATGGCTGGTATGTCCGGTATGGCTGCGGCTCCAGCACAGGAAGGCATGGCTGGCATGTCCGGTATGGCTGCGGCTCCAGCACAGGAAGGCATGGCTGGTATGTCCGGCATGGCTGCGGCTCCTGCGCAAGCGGCTGCTCCGGCTGCTGCTGTTGATGGTGCAAAAATCTACAAGGCTACCTGCTTCTCCTGCCATGATGTGGGTGTTGCCAACTCTCCCAAACTGGGTGACAAAGCTGCCTGGAGTGCGCGTATCGCTGCTGGTAACGATGCGATGTACAGCAACGCACTCAATGGCAAAGGCGCTATGCCTGCCAAAGGTGGCAACGCAGCGCTGTCTGATGCTGAAATCAAGGCAGCCGTTGATTACATGGTTGCCCAATCCAAATAAAACGGGTTTACCAGCCATGATCAGGAAAGGCGCTAACCAGCGCCTTTCTTTTTTGTGCTGCACCCAAAACAGGTAGTATTGCTGCATGACAACCTCCACTGCTGAATACACCTGGCAAGACCTGTTCCGACAGGCATTAAACCACCGCAAGGAACTGCTGATTGCCAACGTGGTGGCACTGCTTGCTGCACTCATCAGCGTGCCTATCCCGCTGCTGATTCCCCTGTTGGTTGATGAAGTCCTGCTGCACAAACCGGGCTGGATGGTCGCCGGTATGAATAGCTTGTTTCCTGCCAATTGGCAGGGCCCAGTGCTGTATATTACCGCGCTGACGGTGCTGACCGTGATCATGCGACTGGCATGGCTATTCACTTCCGTTTGGCAAACCCGCGAATTCACCCTGATCAGCAAGGATCTAACCTACCGTATCCGCCAGCGGCTGTTACAACACATCGAAACCATCCGCATGAGCGAATATGAAACCCTCGGCAGCGGCACGGTCAGCTCACGGCTGGTGGTGGATGTGGAAACCATTGACACTTTCCTCGGTGCAACCATCAGCAAATTCATCGTGGCGGTTTTGTCACTGGTGGGAGTCACAGCGGTGTTACTGTGGCTGCACTGGCAACTGGCGTTGTTTATCCTGTTACTCAACCCGCTGGTGGTTTTAATCACTCTCAAGCTCGGTAAATACATCAAAGACCTGAAACGTCAGGAAAACAGTGCGTTTGAGCTGTTCCAGCAAGCCCTGACCGAAACGCTCGACACCATCCAGCAAATCCGTGCCAGCAACCGTGCCAGCAACTTTTTTGGGAGGGTGGCAGACCACGCGCACGAGGTAAGAAACCATGCCGGACAATTCGCTTGGCGCAGTGATGCTGCCAGCCGCTTGTCATTTACCGTGTTCATTTCCGGCTTTGATCTGTTCCGTGCGGTCAGCATGTTGATGGTGGTGTTTTCCGATCTAAGCATTGGTGAAATGCTGGCAGTGTTCAGCTACTTGTGGTTCATGATGGGGCCGGTGCAGGAAGTGCTGGCCATCCAGTACGGCTGGTATGGGGCGAAAGCGGCCTTGCAACGTATCAATACCTTGCTGGCAATGCCGCCTGAGCCTGATTATCCCCATACCTACAACCCGTTCCTGGGTAAAAACACGGTCAGCGTGCGGGCAGAAAACATCACCTTTGCCTATGGTGACAAACCACCTGTGCTGAAAAACGTCAATCTGACTATCCAGTCCGGGCAGAAAATTGCGCTGGTGGGGGCAAGTGGTGGCGGCAAATCCACTTTCGTACAAGTGTTGTTGGGGCTTTACCAGCCGCAGCAAGGGCAGTTGTATTTTGACGGTGTACCCGTCACGGCAATCGGTTTGGATGTCGTGCGTGAACACGTTGCCACTGTCTTGCAACAACCGGCACTGTTCAACGATAGTATCCGAGCCAACCTGACCCTGGGGCGTGACTTGCCTGATGAGCAGTTGTGGGATGCACTACGCATTGCCCAACTGGATGATACCATCCGTGCGCAGACACAAGGGCTGGATACCATCGTCGGGCGGCAGGGAATGCGTTTGTCCGGTGGACAACGCCAACGGCTGGCGATTGCGCGGATGATTTTATCCAACCCCTGCGTGGTGATTCTTGATGAAGCCACTTCCGCCCTGGATACGGCTACCGAACAGCAATTGCACGCGGCAATGGCAGAATTCCTGCGCGGGCGTACCACTCTGATCGTGGCACACCGTTTGAGTGCAGTGCGTCAGGCCGATCATATTTTCGTGTTTGAAGACGGCGGGATCAGCGAGCAGGGAAGTCATCAACAACTGTTGAAGCAGGATGGGCTATACCGGAAGCTGTATGGGGATGCGTAAAGGCTAACCCGGCTTGCGCATCAACAGCCAAGCGACCACCCCGCCAGCGATGCCACCAAACAGATGCCCATCCCACGACACGCCTGCCTGCCCTGGCAAGATGCCGGTCAGCAGGCTGGAGCCGTAAAACAGGGTTACAAGCACGCTGATGAAAGAGGGAATCGTGCGTTTTTCCAGAATGCCGGACACAATCAGGAACACGGCAAGGCCAAACACCAGGCCGCTTGCACCAATGTGCATCGAATAGCTGCGCCCGAACAGCCACAATAATAATCCCCCCAACACAGCAGTTATTACGACGACCGCCCGCGAATCAGCCCGTGAACCTGCCAGCAAGGCCAGCAACACCACCAGGGGAATAGTGTTGTTGAGCAGGTGGTTGAAATTGGCGTGCAGAAACGGTATGGTCGCCACCCCAATCAGGCCGCCCCAGTCACGCGGAACCAGCCCGAAACGTTCCAGCGGCAAGATGCGATCCAGCAGGAAGACTCCCCAAATGGCAGCAATGAACAACAGGACTGCGGGCAACTCTTCGCGGATGCGGTGGACATGACTGGTCACGAGGGTTCCTCTTCTTGTTGCAGGCTGGCCTCCAGCACCTGCTGGTGGTGGCGCTTGCCCAATGTGTTCATGGTCTGGATATTGCGCTCAGGAATGGCATCCACATCAGGATAGCTGGCAACGGCCTTTTCCAGGCTGTCTTCGCGGATCAGGTGCAACATCGGCCAGGGTGAACGGTTGGTGTAGTTTTCGGCATCATCCAGTTGGGTATCGGCAAACTGGTAATCGGGGTGGAAACTGGCAACCTGAAACTCGCCTTCGTAGCCTTCTTCCGCCAGCAGTGCATCCACAATGTCCAGAAAGTCGTTGTAATCCAGAAAATCCACCAGAGTGTTGGGATGGATCAGCAAGGTGGTTTCAACTTCGTCTACCAGGGTAGTCCGCAGATGCTCCAGTTCCTGTTGCAGGTCTTCCAGCAGGAATTCAGGGCGGGCGGAATCAGTAACAACGTAACGGATTTGCCCTCCTTTGAACGGTTTGTGCGCAAATGGGCACAGGTTGTGTTTGAGGACAACGTTTTCCAGCCAATAGCGGGTCTGGGCGATGTAAGTGGCATTGCTGTATTTCATGATCTGAGCATAACCTGTCCGGTGATGGGAAAAAAGCATCTGTTTGCCAAACGGTGTTCCGGTTATTTCCGACCATCCCCTAAAAAATCCTGATCGAACGGAATAATCCTGAATTTCTAAAACAAAATTCGGGTGCTACTATTATTTTTATGAAAGATGAAGATTACCTGACGCTGGATGGGCGTTCCCTGCAAATATTCCTCACTGTGCTGGAGCAAGGTTCAGTGACGACGGCGCTGTGGCACAAGCGCCATGAACGCGACCCTACCCACCAATGGTTACGTTTCCAGATGGAAGAAGCCGCCAACCAGCTTGTGCAGCGCCTCAAGTCGGTCAAGTGATACACTGGCGGCTTTTTAGGGGGCTGCCTGATGCCATTATCCGCTTACTGTTTGCTGCTTTATCCGCAGGGTGCAACCACTGCGTCGGTCTTGCCTGTCTTGCAGGCGGTGGGGCTGTTGGGGAAAGCGCTGGAAGAGGGCGTATTTGCAACGGGCGAACAGTTTCTCCAACACGTCTGTTTTCTAGGATGTTCGCCGGATATTGAGCTGGAACCCCACCCTGTCAAGCCGTTCTGTTACGTAGGTGTGCCGGTGGATGATGCCGAAACGGTATTCCAGCCCATCCGCAAGCCGCTGTTGCGGGTGCGTCAATGGGTGCTGATCGGCAATGTGCATGAAGCGGAAGCTGTGCCGGATGCCGCCTTGCTGGATGTGTTGGCGGCGGCATCCGGTTGCCGCTGGAAGTTTGCTTACCTCAAACCCTGAGCTGGCTTACTTGGCTGCTTTGCCGGGTTGCTCCGGCATGACGTAGTATTGATAGCCACCATCTGCTGCTGAGGATTTTTCCACTGCTGCTGGTGCTGCGGGCTTCACCTGTTCACTGATCTGGTCGGTAGCTTCCGGTTGGTCTTGGCTGCTGTCAGCGGCTACTTGCTTGGGAGCGGCGGTCATGAAAGCGCTCATGGACGCCACATCTTTCTCACTCAGGGTTCCGGCAGCCTGCCGCAGTGCCAACTGGTTTTGCAGGTAGCTGTAACGGGCGCTGGCATAATCGCGGCGGGCGCGGAACACGCCACGTAAGGAATTCAGCACGTCCACCGCAGTGCGGGTTCCCACTTCAAAACCGGCCTGGGTCGCTTCTGCGGCAGTTTCGGCTGCGCTAAGTGCCTGCTGGGCGGCTTTGGTCTGACTGATGCTGGATTGCACGGTCAGGAAAGCGGAACGTGCCAGTTGCTCGGTCTGGCGCTCCTGAAAATCGTGTTGCTGTTGTGACTGACGCAGGTTGTGCTGGGCTTCGCGCACTTTGGATGAGATTGCGCCACCGGTATACAGTGGTACGCTCAGATTTACACCGACTGATGAATCGTTGGAGCGCCGGTTGTTGAAAGTGTCATTGTCTGCATACGCCCCTGTGTGGTTGGCAAATAGATTGACCGTGGGGGATTTGGCAGCACGTTGGGCTTCCACTTCCTTTTGCTGGGCGGCAATCGCCTGTTTGCTGGCACGTAGCAAGTGGTTTTTCTGCTTGGCGGTGTTGACCCATGCCTCAATGCCGTTGGGTTCCGGCATGGTCAGCGGCATGTTGGTGCGTGGTGCATTCAGCGATTGGTAGAAACCGCCAGTCAGCACGCGCAATTGCTCGCGGGCAACATCCAGTTGCTGGGTGGCGGCAATTTCTTGGGCGCTGGCTGCGGCGTGGCTGGCTTCGGCTTCCTTGACATCGGTAATGGCGGAACGGCCTGCATCGAAATAAGCCTTGGTCTGTTCAAGCTGGCGACCGATGGCAGCCTTTTCCGCGCGAGCAAATTCAAGGTTGTCTTGTGCGGTCAGTGCCCTGAAATAGGCATCTGCCACGCGGGTAATCAGGTCTTGCCGGTAAGATTCCAGTGCGGCAGTGGATTGGGCAATCAGGGCGTCGGTTTTGCCCACGGTCGCATTCAGGTTTTTGTTGTACAGCGATTTGCTGACACCCAGGGTGTAGCTGCCTGCTGTGCCATCTACTGTATTGCCAGTGAGGCTGTTGCGCTCACTGCTGTACGCAGCGTTGCCACTCAGGTTGACCTGTGGCTTGAGACTTGCCAATGCTTGCTGTTTCTTTTCGACGATAGCCAAATGGTTGCTTTCCTGCGCCTTGAATTGGGCATCGTATTCTTTGGCTCGCTGATAAACCTGCAACAGGTTTTCGGCGAAGGCTGCCGGTGTGGCAACAGTGAACGTGCTTGCAACCAGTAGTGCCAGTGTCCGTGTTTTCATGATGATATATGTCTCATAGGTCAGTAAACCGGCATGTCGGGGTCAATTTCCCTTGCCCACCGATCAATGCCACCTGTCAGATTGATCACGTGAAAGCCGCTGCGTTCCATGAAATAACAGGCGTGTGCGCTACGGATACCGTGGTGGCACACCACCAGCCATTCTTTGCTTTTGTCCAGTGTAGCCATTTCCTGCAACAGTCTGCCCAGCGGGATAAGGGTGGAGCCCTCGAAATGGACAATAGCGTATTCCCAAGGCTCGCGTACATCCAGCATTTGTACCTTTTGCTGGGGATTTTCCAGATGTCCGGCAAGTTCCTGGGGTGTCCACTGGCGCATGGGGTCAGAAAACGAAAGTGCTGCCGCTACTGGCACCGTCAAGTGCCTTGAGGCTGGTTTCAAACAGGTTGGTGCGTGTGTATTCGCCGTTTTCCTGACGTGTTACCAGCATGGCCTGCATGTTTGCACCCGTACCGACCACGATGAACAGGCGACCGCCAGGTGCAAGCTGCTCTTCAAAGCGTGCAACATAGGCGGGAACCGAACCTGTGATCGCAATCACGTTGTATAGTTGACCTGAAGTCCAGCCACGCATGGCATTGCCGGTGTGCAGGCTGTAGTTCTTCATTTCCATTTCCAGCAGGCGTTCTTCCGCCTGTCGGGTAAACGCTTCATGGATGTCGACGCTATCCACATGTTTGCTAAGATGAGCCATGCAGGCAGTAACAAACCCGCTGCCTGTCCCGATTTCCAGGCAGGTGTCATTCTTGGTGATGGCAAGTGCTTGCAGCATTTTGGCTTCGATACGCGGGTGCATCATGTACTCGTCGTGCCCCAGCGGGATTTCGATGTCGGCAAATGCCAGCTTCCGGTGTACGGGTGGGACAAAATTCTCACGGGGAATAAAACCAATGGTGCTGAGAACGGTCTCATTCAGTACATCCCACGGACGTATCTGCTGTTCGATCATGTTAAAGCGGGCTTGTTCCAGATTCACGTGCAGGCTCCAGGCAAAAGAATGTGGTAAGGGTACGGATTACGGCGGGTTGCTGCAAGTTGTTGAGTGTTACAAAACAAATCCATTCGCGAGGTCATGTATGCAAAAGTCAGGAATGCTGCTGATAGGGAGCATGTTACTGGCGTTCTCCCTGTCCGGTTGTAGCCGTTCAGACGCCCAGGAACCGGATATTTCCGCCATCAAGGGGCAAGGCAGTGGTGATAATGGTTTCGTCACCTGCCAGAATCCACGCCCTGAAATCTGTTACGAAATTTATGCGCCGGTCTGCGCCAGCAAGGATACGGGAATCCGCTGTGTGACCACACCCTGCCCATCCGAGGAACAGGTGATGTTTTCCAATGATTGTACCGCTTGCGCTGACCCAAAAGTGCGCGGGTATGTGGCAGGGCAGTGCCCGTAACGATTACGCCAACAAAAAGGCGAACCCGCAGGTTCGCCCAAACTGCACAGGCATAAGCCCGGCAGGAGTTAGGAATGCTTAAGCCAGACCTTCGTTGCCGTCGACATTTTTCAGCTTTGGCGTGTTGAGTTCGATCTTACCGATGGTTTTCTTGCTGCGCAGGTAATCAGCAACCACTTCCCAGATTTGCTTGTTCTTGGGCACTTCTTCCTGCACGCTTGCCCAGCCTGCTACCGGGTAGGTTTTCTTCGCATCCAGTGGTTTGCCGTTCAGTTCCATGTCGCTGACACGTTCACCCATTTTGGCAGTCGGGTCGAAACTGAATTTCAGGCCACCCACGCGCACCATGTCGCCGCCTTGCTGGTAGTAAGGATCGGCGTTGAACAGGTTGTCTGCCACGTCTTCCAGAATGGTCTTGATCATTTCGCCTGCCATTTCGTTGCGGGTGACAGTGCCATAGGTAATGGCGGTCTGGTCAGCCACGTGCTCGAATGTGATCGGCTGACCCGGCAGTACCGATGTACCCCAGCGGAAACCGGGTGAGAACGCGATCGGTGCATCCAGCCCTTCCATCAGTGCGTTACAGATCAACTGGTCGAATGTGCCGTTGAAGTTGCCGCGACGGTAGAGGGTTTCGTCACACACCGCGAGTTCTTCCGCCAGTTCCTTCTTGTAAGGTTCGCGGATTTTGTCGATCAGTGCCTGCATGTCCTTGTTGGGTTCCAACAGGTTGGAGAAGACCGGCAGCAGTTTGTAACGATAATCTGCCACCTTGCCGTCTTTCACTTCCAGATCGAGCACGCCAAGGAATTTGCCGTTGGAACCGGCGTTGGTGACAAGGGTCTTGCCGCCTGCGTTTTCGACTACCACTGGCTGGAATACGCCGTCATGGGTATGACCGCCCATAATCGCGTCAATGCCGGTAACTTTACTCGCCATTTTCAGGTCAACGTCCATGCCGTTGTGGGACAGGACTATCACCACTTTTGCCCCTTTGCCTCGGGCCTCATCGACCATTTCCTGCATCCGGTCATCACGGATGCCAAAGCTCCAGTCAGGAACCATATGGCGCGGGTTGGCAACCGGCACATACGGGAATGCCTGACCAATGATGGCAACTGGCGTACCGTTGATTTCCTTGATCACATACGGGGCAAACACCGGCTCTTCAAAGTCGTTGCTGATCACGTTTTGCGCCACGAAATCAATCTTGCCTGCAAAATCCTTTTCGATGACTTCTTTCACGCGATCAGCACCGAAGGTCATTTCCCAGTGCGGAGTCATCACGTTCACACCCAGGGCGAGCTGGGCATCCACCATGTCCTGTGCATTGGTTTTCAGGGAAGTCCAGGAGCCTTGCCAGGTATCACCTCCATCCAGCAACAGGCTGCCGGGGCGTTGCGCCCGTACCTGATCCACCAGGGTTTTCAGGTGGGCAAAACCACCGACCTTGCCGTATTTCTTCGCGGCTGCGTCGTAGTCCAGATAGGTGAAGGCATGAGCATCCATCGTGCCGGGTTCAATGCCGTACTTTTTCAGGAAATGCTCGCCGACCAAATGCGGCACTGCGCCTTTCATCTTGCCAATACCGATGTTGACATTGGGTTCACGGTAATAAATGGGCAGGAGCTGGGCGTGGCAGTCGGTGTAGTGCATGACCGAAACATTGCCGAATTTGGGCAACTCATACGGGTTGGAAGGGGCTTTTGCATCAGTTTTGCTGCCTTCCTTGCTGGCGTCGGCGGCAAAGGCACTGTTCAGGCTGAAACCGGCGGCACTGGCGGCTGCCAGCATTTGCAGAAATTCGCGGCGATTCATACTCACGTTGTTGCTCTCCTCAAACGTTTGACGTTGTTTTGCGATAGGAAATGATTTCACGATGGGAGAGTGACGGGGTGAAGTACAAAATATTCCATCTTTTTTGGAATATTTCACGGGTTTTCGGCATCATCCGTGGAAACCGCTAGAGAGCATTACAAGAATGTTGAGCCATTATTTTCGTTTTAACCGGCTTGACCGTCAGTTGTCGGAACAACGTCCGCGTTTGCATCGCATGGCACTAGCCTGGTGCGGCGACCCGGTACTGGCAGACGATCTGGTTCAGGATACGTTGACCAAAGCACTGGAAAAGCAGGAGCAACTCAAGGATGACGAGCGTCTTGGGGCATGGCTGTACAAAATCCTGCATAACTGCTGGATGGAGTACCTGCGTACCCGCCGCCCGGAATTTGACATCGACGGGATAGAACTGACCTGCACCGACTGCCCGGAGCAGCGTTTTGCTTCCGACCAGTTGTCGGAACAGGTACAGGCAGCAGTGGCTTCGCTGCCACTGGGGCAGCGTCAGGTCATGACCCTGGTCGATCTGGAAGGGTGCAGTTACGAACAGGTAGCGCTCATCCTCGAGATTCCGCTGGGCACGGTCATGAGCCGTTTGAGCCGTGCCCGTGACAACATGAAAAAACGTCTGCAAGGCATACGCACGGCGGACAATGTTCGCTATCTAAGGAGAGTGAAATGAATTGGGAACAGTCTTCCATCCGCGACCGGCTGCACGCCCTCGCTGACGGACAACTGGATGCGGAGCAAAGCCGTCAGGTGCTGGCGCTGCTGGAAACCGACCTTGGCTTGCAAAAGGAACTGTGCGAAATCCAGCGCATCAGGCACATGGTACAGTCGGCTTACCCGTTGCCCTCAGCAACAGCACCTGTCGCGCATCGGCGCAGCACAACCTACTGGCGACTGGCTGCTGGTTATGTGCTGGCTTTTGCCTTGACCCTGCTGGCGGGGGCGGCAGGTAACCATTACCTTTCACGCTGGAATGCTGTGGAAGGGTTGACGCTCGACAATGCTGCCGCGCATGACAATCGTTTCATCGTGTTTCTCGATTCGCACGAGCCTGCCAAGCTGGAAAAAACCCTGAACAAGGCAGAAACGCTGGCGACACAAGTGGCAAAAACCGATGGTAGCGTATACGTAGTCACCAGTGCGGAAGGTCTTGATTTGCTGCGGTTGGGGACAACCCGGCACGAAGGGCGCATTTTTCAGATGAGCCAGCAATACCCGCATCTGCGTTTTGTGGCGTGCAGCAATACCCTGTATGCCTACAAGCAACGTGACGAGATGGTGGAGCTGGTGGAAGGTACGGAAGTGGCGCCATCAGCGGTAGAATTCGTGGTACAGCACATGCGGAACGGGTGGCGGTATATTGCAATTTAGCCACGAGCCGCCCGCCACTCTGACAGGCACTTTTGCGCCGAATGGGTTAGGATGCACCTTTTTCGCATCCTGGGAGTAGATGGCATGGGGCATCACCATCAACCAATGTTTTGGGCAACGCTGGGTGTGGTCGCTATTGGTCTGGTGGCTTGCAAACCCGCGCAGGAAAGCAACCAGCCAACCGCTGGCGTTACCAGCACCAACACAGCAAGCGTTACCTGTCCCTCACATCAGTGGGTCAAGGCAAGTAATGGTGTCGAGATCAATTACGCGCATATCTTTTGCGGCGAGTTGAACAACAAGGGGCGGGTGGCAGGTTTCCATTCACGCCCGCAAGGCCATGATCCGCAAACAGTAGCCAATGTACGCATCACCCAAAAACCCAACAAGCAGGGCATTTATGCCGGGCAATGGGAATGGGGCGGCAACAAGAGCGAAAACAAGTTTTCCACCTTTTATCCTGATCATTGCACCCCTACCCAAGTGATCAACACCATCGGGTATGCCGCCCGCAATCAGCAAGATTGCCCACAAAGCGCACCCAAGTGGGCATGGTGCGGGGCTAATGCCCCCAAACAGGATCAGTCAGATGCTTATTGCCGCAGTGCTGACGGCACGCCTTATCTGATTGCAGGTGCATCGTCGTCCCGTGGTGGTGTCAACACCGCGTTTCCCCTACGCTAACCCGCTGCTTGAGGAACAATCCCGATGATACATGAACACGAATGGCAGCAATGGCAACAACAAGGCGCAGGCCATGCTGCTACCGCTGCCTTTTTGCTGCTGGATGTGCAAAGCAACCTGACCATGCTGGCTACCTTGCAGGCAGCTTTGGACAAGATCAGGAAAACCCCCGCAGCCAAGCCTTACTCCCTCAGCGGTAACAGTTATTTTGTGCAGTTGCAGCCACAGGAGGTTGTGGTTGAGGAACTGTATGGTGATGATTATGCGGAGCCTGTCAGCATCAGTCTGGAGGATTTTGCTGAAGCGCTGGCGTATTGGCGTGAGCGTCAGCAGCAGTCTGACATGGAGCAGTGATGCCAAAATTTGTCGCCCCGATCAAGGGATCAGCCAACTCGTTTTTTTATCTTGCCCGCATTCCTTATTGATCGCTGGTTCTAGTGTAAAGTGACGGGAAACGGGTCATGTGCGGCACAAAAAAAACGCCTGCCGATGCTGAATTCGGGCAGGCGTAACTTCCACACAAAACGGTTTGCAACAGGTTTTTTACCCGTTGGGGATGATCAGCACTGGTACTTTACTGTGTTGCGTCACCGTCCGCGCCGTTGACCCCAGCATGGTATGCCCGCCTGCTTGCCGCGTATGGCTGCCGATCACGATCAAATCCACCCCGTGGGTTTCTGCGTAATAGTTGATCACATCCGCCGGATTGCCCGCGCTGACCGCTATCTTGTCGATCAACTCGTCCTTGTCCTTGCAGATGTCGTCTTCTTCCGCACAGTAGTTTTTCAGGCGTTCGCGCATGGTTTCAATCACCTGCTGCATACTTTCCTGTTCGATGTCGTGGATTTCCTTGCCCGGCATGTACATCGACAAGATCGCTGAGCCGGTCGTGCCAATGGGTGCAACCGCGTGCAACATAATGATCTTTGCCTTGTGAATCCGTGCCAGATTGATCGCCTGCCGGAATACTGGGCGCATGTGTGTGCCCAGATTGGTGGCGTACAAAATGGTTTGGAACGGTTTTATTTCACTCATGCTCCTAGCTCCTTACAGCATCCCCAAGACCCGTGGCAACCACAGGCTGATTTCCGGCACATACGTGATCAGCATCAGGAACGCCAACATGGTGTACAGCCAGGGCAATACCGCCACGGTGAGTGCTGACAAGCCCATTTTGGTAATCCCTGAGGCGACGTACAAATTCAAACCCACCGGCGGGGTGATCATCCCGATTTCCATATTCACCACCATAATAATGCCGAAATGTACCGGATGAATCCCCAGTGCCATTGCCATCGGGAATAAAATCGGTGCGAAAATCAGCATAATGCTGGACGGTTCCATAAAGTTACCCGCCAACAGCAGCAGGATGTTCACCGCAATCAGGAAGGTGATAATGCCCATGCCTTGTTCCGTCATCCACGAAGCCAATGATTGCGGAATGTTTTCATTGGTCAACAGGAAGGAGAACAGCACCGCGTTGGTGATGATGTACAACAACATGGCAGACATGCTGGCGGAATTTAGCAGCACGCGCGGTATGTCTTTCAGGCTCAAGTCCTTGTAGACAAATACCGCAATCACAAAGGCGTATACCGCACTCATCGCCGCTGCTTCCGTCGGGGTGAATATGCCGGTGTAAATCCCGCCCATCACCACCACGATCAGCAGCAAACCCCACACCGAATCTTTAAAAGCTTTCAGGCGTTGCATCCAACTGGCTTTGGGTTGGCGCGGGAAATTGCCTTTGCGGGCGCGATACCAGGTAATGCCACCCAAAAACAGCGTCAGCAAAATCCCCGGAACCACCCCGGCGATAAACAACGCACCAATCGACGAGTTGGTTGCCACTGCGTACATCACCATCACGATAGAGGGCGGAATCAAAATTCCCAAACCACCGGAAGAGGCAATCACCCCCGCGCCGAATTCCTTGGGGAAACCTGCCCGTACCATGGCTGGTAACAAAATTGAACCAATCGCCACCACGGTTGCCGGGCTGGAACCAGAAACGGCGGCAAACAAAGCGCAAGCCACCACCCCCGCCAAGCCCAAACCACCGAACCAATGCCCGACCATCGACGTGGCAAAATTGACCATGCGTTTTGCCACCCCACCATGGGTGAGGAAGTTACCGGCTAGGATAAAAAACGGAATCGCCATGATCTCGAATTTTTCAATCCCCGTGAACAGCTTCAACGCCACCGATTCCACCGGCACAGAAGTCATGGTAAACAGGAAAGTCATGACCGTTAAACCCAGTGCAATCGACACGGGCATTCCGGTGAGCATCAATAACATCAATAAGGTGAAAATGATTAATGCAGTCATGGCTTTTGCTCCACTACGGGGAATGGATCGGTATCGTGCAAGCCATCCACATGCCCGTGGTCATGATGCGGCAATTCGCCGGTGCGCCAGTAATTCGCCAGCACTTGCAGAAAACGGAAACACATCAACGCCGAGCCAATGGGTACAGCGAGGTATACCACCCAAGTACGCCATTCCAGATCCGGCGTGGTAGGGCCCTCGTAATACGGGGCGGTTTCCATCCCCAACGTACTTAACACCGCGTAAGCCATGCCGTTATGCCAGACCAGATTGAACCCCAGCACGGCGACTAATGCGGTAAAGAATGCGCCCGCACACAAGGCGATGATGGTGGTGATGCGGCGATTGTCAGGTGATAAGCTGTTTACCACCACATCTACACCAACGTGGATGCCCTGACGCACCCCGTAAGCCGCGCCAAATTTCGCCATCCACACGAACAAAATAATGCACAATTCTTGCGCCCAGCTCAGGTGAATACTTAATAAAAAATCCTGGAGCGCTCCCAGCGGCAAGCCGGACGCGTAACGGTGTACCACTGCCACAAAAATCACGATGGTGGCAGCCGCCAGCAAGACACTAATCAACACTTCTTCGAGATGATCGAGCCACTTCATACATTTCTCCTCCTAAGAAACCCCTCACCCCCTAGCCCCCGCACCCAGCCCCCTTACAGGGTCGTCCCTCAAGGGGCGAGGGGGAACAAGAAATAAGGTCAATACAACCGCTCTCCTCTGAGCCCCTCTCCCCTTGAGGGAGAGGGGTGGGGGTGAGGGGTTCCCCCCTCTTACTTGGAAGGATCAAACCCGGTCGCTTTGTAAACGGAGTCGATTACGTCTTTACCAATCCGCTCAGCCATTTCGGCATGGACAGGTGCCAAGGCTTTTTGCATGGCTTTGGTTTCGTCTTCGGTCGGGACGTAGACTTCGGTTTTGCCGGAGGCTTTTACCGCTTCCAGTGCCTTGTCATTTTCTTCCTTGGCGATTTGGTTGGCGAAATCGGTGGATTCTTTCATTGCTTCATCCAGACCTTTACGCACGTCTTCTGGCAGTTTTTCCCAGAAATCTTTGTTCGCGATTACTGCATAACCCAAGTAGCCGTGGTTGGTGACAGTCGCATTCTTTTGCACTTCGTGCATTTTTTGGGTGAACAGGTTGGATGGCGGGTTTTCAGTACCGTCGACAACCCCGGTTTGCAGGGCTTGGTAGGTTTCGGAGAACGGCATGACTTGTGGGTTTGCGCCCAATGCCCGCATTTGCGCTTCCAACACCTTGGAAGACTGGATGCGCATTTTCAGACCTTTGTAATCTTCCGGCGTTTGCAGCGCTTTGTTCGCGCTCATGACTTTGAAACCGTTATCCCAATACGCCAAACCTTTCACGCCTTTGGGTTCGAGTTTCGCTAACAAGCCAGCACCGACTTCGCCTTGGGTAACTTTGTGCAGGTCGTCGTAGTTGCGGAAAATGTACGGCAGGTCGAATACTTCAAACTCTTTTACACCTAATGGGCCGAATTTTGCCAATGAAGGCGCAAGCATTTGCACCGCACCCATTTGCAGGGCTTCCATTTCTTCCTTGTCTTTGTAAAGGGTGCTGTTGGGGTAAACTTCAACCTTGACTGCGCCTTTGGTCTTTTCTTCAGCCAACGCCTTGAACTTGTCAGCCGCTTTGCCTTTCGGGGTATCGGGTGCAACCACGTGGCTGAACTTGATCACGATCGGGTCAGCAGCGTAGCTGTACATGCTGGACAAGCCGAGGACAACGGCAGTAGTCAGGGTCAACAGGGTCTTTTTCATCTCTCTCTCCAATGAATTGCGGTTAAACACGCCATTGGTATTGGAAGAAACGTGCCAATCTGGACAATACTGCTGAAAATAAAATTAATAATATTAAAAAACAATTATTTAGGTGTTGCGCTGGTTGGGCTGGTAAGTCGGGAAGAAGCCGACGAACGGCGGAATTCCGCCATAATGGCAAAGGTATGGCGGCGGAATTCCGCCAGTGTCTGGCAGGTGTCTACACAAGTTTTATGTTGTCAGCCATGGCAACAAATAACAGACGGCTCAATAACCGTTACCCAGCAGGATTTTCAGTGCCAGCAAGATCAGGATGCCACCGAGGATGCGTTCCACCCATACCTGTTGCTGGCGTAAGGTGTCGAGCAGGCGGCTGCGGGACAGGACGCTTGCCACCAGCACATACCAGCCGCCATCCACCAGCGTAATGGTGCTGACGAACACGGCTTTGGCGGCAAAACTCATGTTTTCCTGCACAAACTGGCTGAACAGCGCGAGGAAAAACAGCCCTACCTTGGGGTTGAGCAACGCCATCAGCAAGCCGTCACGGGCAGCGTCCAGCAGCGTGGTTTGATGCGTTTGAATAGCGGCGTGCCGCCCGGTGTGCGCTTTCGCGATCAAGCCCTGATAGCCCAGCCACAACAGGTAAACAGCCCCCGCGTAGCTAATGGCTTTGACCAGCAGCGGTGATTGTTGCAGCAGCAAAACCAGACCGAGTACCGAAAGCAGCGCGTACAAACCGATGCCCAGCGCGTGGGAAATGCCAGTCACCATGCCGTGCAAGCGTGAATGATTGAGCGTGTTGCGCAGCACCACGGCAAGGCTTGCACCGGGGAACATTGCACCCATCAAACAGATAGCGAGCAGGGAAAACCAGTCGGTTAAGAGCATTTCACGTAACTCAATACAACATCCCAAACAACCACAACGGAATCCGCCTGCCATCGCCAATGACCACATCATCGACCACCGCATAGCCATCCGGGTGCTGTGCCAGTTGTTTGAGCGTCTTACCCGCACCCCCGATTTCAAATACCCAGCGGTCATCCACGAGAAAATCGCCCTTGTCGTGGTAATGCACCTGATGCTGATAACCCAGTTGCGAGACAAAAAAACTTTCGCGTAGCGAGCCGACATTGGGGCTGGCACACAGCGCGTAAAATAGGTTGGTGTTGTCCAGCAGCAGCTTGTCCGGCTTATTGACGGTGCGCATTCCGCTGCCACCGCGCACGATATGCACCAGACTGCCCGCGCTCATGCTGTCGAGATAGCGCGAAAGTGTCGGCCAGGACGTACCCACCCCCGCGCTCAGTTTGGAAATGTTCAATTCCACCGGATCAGTGCTGCACAGCATATACAGCAGCTTTTTCAGCTTATCCAGTTTGTCGGGGGCGATGCTGTAGAGGCTGGCAAGGTCGGAATCAATCGTCAGGTTGATCACTTCCAGCAGCTTGCTGGTGTAATTATCGAGCGATTCGCGGTAGAACGGGTAAGCACCGTAACGCAGGTATTTCTTGAACTGCTCAATCGGGCGCAGCGTTTGCATGACGTTTGCCGCCAAGTTGCCGTGATTGGCGAGAATGTCAGGCAGGGCATAAGCCGCGAACTGTTGCCCGGTTTCGATTTCCATGAATTCACGCAATGACAGCACCGGCAACTCATGTACCACCGCCCGCCGCGACAAATCCGCCAGTTCGTGTTCCAGCCGCAACGCCGACGAGCCGGAAAAAATCACCTGCAAATCAAAGGTGTCGCGGATCGCTTTGAGGTGAACGGCAAAGCCCTTGCTCTTGTGGATTTCGTCGATCAGCAGCAGTTGCCCGCCTTCTTGGTAAAAGGTTTGCGCCAAGGCATACAGGTCCACATCCACCATCGCCGGGTGGTCGCAGGCAATGTACAGGATGCGCGAGGCTTCCAAGCCGCAGCTTTGCGCGTGTTGTAGCAGCACGGTGGTTTTGCCACAACCGCGTGCGCCCTTGATGCCGATCAGTTGTTCGCCGAAGTCGATGCAAGTGTGCAGGAAACGGCGGTATTCGGGTTGCCGTCGGGCGAGGATCAAGGCAGATGTCTGACGGAGGATGGGGGAAATCATCGTCTGTTAAACCCATTTCAATAAAAAACAGCTTTAGTCTAAAGTTTAGTTTAGAGCATAATCCGAAAATTATCACACGTTGTTTTTCACGTAAAAGCGTGCTACACATGAAAGCGTGGAGGTGATGACATGAAACAGAATATTACGCTTTCGTTGGAAAAAGAACTGCTCCAGAAAATTAAGGTACTGGCAGCACAACGTTCTACGTCAATCAGTGCCTTGCTGACAGCAGAGCTGGAGCGTTTGGCAAAGAAAGACGATGCCTACCTGCAAGCGATGGAGCAAGCACTAGCTTCGATGGAAAAAGGTTATGACTTCGGCGGTGGCAATTACTTAACACGCGAGGAAATGTATGACCGCAAAAACTTTCGTTGATAGCAATATCTTGTTGTATGTCTACGATCATGCGGCTGGCTGGAAGCAGGAAATCTGCAAACAAGTCGTGCAGGATTTGTGGCGACAACGTTGCGGGGTGATTAGCACGCAGGTCATGCAAGAGTTCTACAACAATGCCACCCGTAAATTACGCAAGCCGATGACTTATGGGACCGCCAGAGCCGAGCTGAAATTGTACGAAGCGTGGGAAGTCGTGCAGGTTGACCCGGCGCTGATTCAGATAGCCTCCAACATTCAGGAAACGGCGCAGCTATCATTTTGGGATTCACTGATAGTTGCGGCGGCACATGCAGCGGGGGCGGAAACGCTGCTGAGTGAAGACCTCAATCATGGGCAGGTGATTGGTGGGGTGCGTATTCATAATCCGCTGTTGAATCAGGTGCAGGAAGAGGGTGGGCGTTACTTACACGACTAAGCCGATAAATTGCTCAACGTAAAATTGGTTCATCCGGCAAATCAAGCCTGAGAAATGCCGCTGGTGTCACCACATCAACACCCACGCAGACATCCGCTGGAAAGTCGTTGCCATTGCCCGTTACCAAATATTTCGCACCACTTGCCAGTGCTGCTAACAAATAAGGCACATCCTTTGGGTCTGGGAGTGGATAAGCAAGCGGCTCTGGGTAAACAAATTCAGCTACCCGTGCCATGTCCAGCATGAAACCTTCCAGTTTGTCACGAACACGGGCAAATTTGGGGCGGGATACCACGTCCTGATATTCAGCCAAAATATCGGGTGACATCACTATCTCGTAATGTGCCAGTGCCGTTTGGACCACGGCGCGGCATGTTCCCGCTGTCAGCCCTGCTGAAATCAGGACGTTACAATCAATGACAATCCTCATGCTTTGCTTTTGCGGGAAGCGTGGATTTCTTCACGCACCATTTGCATCACCTCTGCTTCGCTCATGTCGGCAAATTCTTCGGGTGGTGGTTCCGCCAAACGCTGTTGCAGATTTTTGCGGGCGATGTCCTGTATCAGTTGCCACTTGCGGGCATCTTGCTCACGCTGGGCTTGTAGCTGCTCTTGGTCACGGCGGATGAGGCTGCGGATGTAATCGCTGATATTGCTGTAATCACCCCCCGTTACCCGTTGGTTGATCCACATTTTCATATTGTCGGGTAAAGAAATGTTTAGCGTGGTCATGATTTGACTCTCCTATTTGCCGATACCTAGAGTCTTGAATGTTGACTCATTATTGTCAATATCGCCACATGGAAGCGGTGATCAAATGTTCATAAAGCCGGACAAAATCGCCGATAAACGGTATTATCAAGCCTATTGTAAAGTGAACAGGCTTGCTCACATGACCAGGGTTTTCATCAGTTACAGTCACAAAGACGAGGCGTGGAAAGACCGCCTGCAAACCCAGCTTGCCGTACTGGAAATGGAGGGCTTGTTATCGGTGTGGGAAGACCGCCAGATTGCTCTGGGTGATAGCTGGTATCCTGAAATCGAAACAGCGCTTAACACCGCTGATGTCGCCATCCTGCTGATCAGCGCCGATTTCCTCACGTCCAAATTCATCCGGGGGGAAGAAATCCCGCGTTTGCTGGAGCGGCGAGAGCAGCAAGGGATTTGCGTCATCCCGCTGATTTTAAAGCCCTGTCCCTGGAAAAAGGTTGGCTGGCTCAATGCCATGCAGGGGGCATCACGCGACAACGTACCGTTATCCACCTTGGTTGAGCATCAGCAGGATGACATCCTGTGTAAGCTGGCAGAAAAGATACACGATCTAGTGGGCACTTGTCGGTTGGGCTTCAGCCCGACAATCTCCCCGACGACGCCCTCCATCCACTCCGACCGCCTCCCCATCGTCAAAGGCGGCTTCTTCGGACGCACCGCCGAACTGCAACTCCTCAACGACGCATGGCAGGAAGAAACCCTCACCCCCCAGCCCCCTCTCCCGCGAAGCGGGCGAGGGGGAGGAAGAACGCGCATTATTCAGTTTATTGCCCCCGGTGGTACGGGCAAAACCAAACTCCTGCGCCATTGGCTTGACCACACCGCCGACATCCCGGTGCTGATCGCATGGTCGTTCTATTCGCAAGGTGCAAGCGAAGACAAGCAGACTTCCGCCACGCCGTTTTTCAGCCATGCGTTTGCGAAGCTGGGTTCGACCCGCGAGCGGTTTGCGTCGGAGGAGGACAAGGGCGACCACCTCGCCGAATTGCTGCACGGCAAACGCTACGTGCTGGTGCTGGATGGTCTGGAGCCGCTGCAACACGGCGGCGCGGCGATGCGCGGCGCACTCAAGGACAAAGCCATCCGCCAGTTGCTGCGCCAGCTTGCCCGCCATCCGTGCGGTTTGTGCATTATCACCACGCGGATTGCGTTGCATGAACTCAGTGACCGTGACGCGCCCAGCGTCATCCGCCACGATTTGCAAAACCTGACAGCGGCGGATGGCATCCAGTTGCTGCAATCGCTGGGCGTGAAAGGCAGCGCGGCGGAACTGGGCAAGGCGGTGCGTGAATACGGTGGTCATGCGCTGGCGTTGAGTTTGCTGGGGAATGTGTTGCGGCTGCGGCATCAGGGCGATGTGCGCAAGCGCGACACGCTCAAGGCACTGGTCAAAGCCACGGGCAACCGCGACAGCCGCCACGCCTTCAAGGTGATGCAGGCTTACGCGGAATGGTTTGCTGGTGAGCCGGAACTGGCATTGCTGCACTTATTGGGGCTGTTCGACCACCCCATCGGGCAAGACGTGCTGCAAATGCTGTGGGATGCGCAGATTCCACACCTGACCGCCGACATTGATGAAGACGAATGGCTGGAAGCCATCGCCAGTTTGCGCGAAGAACACCACTTGTTGTCGCAGCAGTCCGGCGGCGGCGACCTCGACTGCCACCCGCTGATCCGCGAATACTTCGGCGGGCAACTGCAAACCCAGCAGCCGCAAGCGTGGCAGCAAGCGCATGAACGGCTGTACGGCTACTACAAAGCCCTGCCGGAGAACCCATTGCCCGATACGCTGGAAGAAATGCAGCCGTTGTTCAGTGCGGGGGCGCATGGGTGTGCGGCGGGGTTGCACCAGCAGGCGTTGGAGGAGGTTTACTGGCCTCGTATTCGGCGCAAGCAAGAAGCTTACATCGTCAAAAAACTCGGTGCTTTCAGCGATGACCTCGCCACCGTGGCGCATTTCTTCACGACCCCGTGGCACACCCCCGCAGCGGGTTTGACAGAAGCGGACAAAGCTTGGTTGCTAAATCAGGCAGGCTTCTGTTTACGCGCCTTGGGGCGGCTGCGTGAGGCACTGGAGCCGATGCAGGCAAGCCTTGATATGCTGGCGAAACAGGGGGACTGGAAACAAGCCGCAGCACAGGTCAGCAACCTCAGCGAACTGCAACTCACCCTCGGCGAGGTGGCGCAAGCGCAAGCCAGCAGCCAACGCAGCGTGGGCTACGCCGACCAGGCCGGGGATATGTTCGAGCGCATGAGCGACCGCACCGCCCACGCCGATGCCCTGCATCAGGCTGGCGCGACCGCCGCCGCCCTTGCCCTGTTCCGGGAAGCGGAGCAACTCCAGCAGGAAGACCAGCCAGAGTATCCGCGCCTGTATTCGCTGCGGGGTTTCCGCTACTGCGACCTGCTGCTGACGCAGGGCAGCACGGCGGAGGTGCTGGAGCGGGCGGAACAGACGTTGGGATGGGTAACAACACAAAACTGGTTGCTGGATATTGCCCTGGACCAACTCACCCTCGGACGTGCGCATTTGCAGCAAGCGGTGGAAGAAACCCCTCCCAACCTCCCCTTATCAGGGGAGGGGCAAGAGGCAGCCGAAGGGTGGCTGGATCAGGCCGTAGCCGGTTTGCGTGCAGCAGGATACCAGCAGATGCTACCCCACGGTCTGCTCGCCCGCGCTGCACTGCACCGCCACACCCGCGACTTCGCCCGCGCCCGGCAGGACTTGCAGGAAGTGTTCGACATCGCCGAACCCAGCGGGATGCGGCTGTTTTTGACGGATTATCATTTGGAGATGGCGCGGCTGTTGGTGGCGGAGTCTCTTGCTCCCTTCCCCCCTTGCGGGGGAAGGGTTGGGGAAGGGGGGAATAGCCGCGAAGCGGCTGACCCTGCGTACCACATTGCCGCCGCTGCCAAACTCATCAACGAAACCGGCTACCACCGCCGCGATAAAGAGCTGGAGGAATTGCAGGGGTTATCACTCCGAATCTAACCCCCCATCCCCAGCCCTTCCCCCGCAAGGGGTGAAGGGAGCAAAGATTCGTGGGTTAGTGTTTAATACACCAACTCCGCCCAACGCCCCTCCGCCACCAGCCGGTTCTTCAACGCCTGCCAGTTCGCCGCCGAACCTGCCAGTTCGCCCATCACCTTGTCCAGCACCGCCACCTGCTTCTTCAACCCGGCGAGGTAAACGTAAGTGTTCGGCATCTGCATCAGCACCCAGGTTTTCGCGCCGTTTTCCGCCAGACTCTTGCCCAGATTGCCGGACGCATCGCGCCACGCTTGCGGGTCAATCGCCTGATACGCCTCAAAGGTCGCCTGATCGTAATAGTTGGTCAGGTCGTTGTTCTGGTCGTTCATGTACAGCGCATCCAGCCCGCTTTTCGCGCCGTAGAACAAGCGTACCTTGCCCTGCCAGCCCTGATGCTGCGCGTATACCGACTTTATCAAAGTACGAAACGGCGCAATCCCTGTCCCCGTGCCGATCATCAGCAAATTGCTGGCTTTATCCGCAGGTACTTTGAATGCCGCCTTGTAAGGCCCGGTCAAGGTAATCTGTTTGCCCGGTGCTGCATCGCACAAATAGTGGGACGCAATACCGGGGTATTCTTCGCCCGACACCTCGTCGATGTAGGAACAACGCCGCACCAGAATCTCGATGTCTGAGCCTTCGCCATGCGGCTGTACCGATAACACGCTGTAATAGCGGTGATGGAAACGGTTGCCAAACGGGTGTTTGCCCTCAATCAGCACGCCAATATTTTGCCCTGCCATCGCCCGGAACGCCGGGTCATGGACGGTCAGCACCAGCTCGCGCACCTCATCCGTTTTGGTATCGGTGATGCGCTTGCTGGAGCGGATGATGGCTTCGCAGGTGTTGCCGTAAGTTTGTTCGTTGGTATCCGTCATAAAATCCTCTCTCTTCAATGTTCGTGTTTGTCGCGGTTCTTGCACGCCTTCTTGCCGCTGCACCCGCACGACGACCCGCAGCCGCCGCCCTCCTCGCGTGGTGGGCCAAATTCCGGGTGACGCAAGGCAAATTCCTTCACGATGCGTTGCACCACAATCCACGCGCCGAACAACACCGGAATCACCAGCATTGCAATCAGATAATCCCGCATCATTCCGCTCCCAGTCCTGCAAATCCCATAAACGCCAGCGACAGCAGACCACCCAGAATCAGGCTCAACGCCGCCCCTTGGGTCACGCTCGGCAACTTCGCCAAATCCAGCCGCTCGCGCAGCCCCGCCATCAGCAGCAAGGCGAGGATGAACCCCGCCCCCGCGCCCAGCGCATACGCCAGTGACTGCATGAAGTTGTATTCCTTGAAGGTCTGGAACAACGCCAGCCCCAGAATCGCGCAGTTGGTGGTAATCAGCGGCAAATAAATCCCCAGCGCACGGAACAGCGCAGGGCTGAGTTTCTTCAAGGTCATTTCCACCAATTGCACGGCGGATGCAATCACCACGATGTAGCTGATCAGGCGCAAATATTCGATATTGAACGCCACCAGCAATTCATTGAGGAAATACGCACACACCGAACTCACCAGCATCACGAACGACGTTGCCAAACCCATCGGCACGGCGGTATTCAGCTTGCCGGATACGCCAAGGAACGGGCACAACCCCAAAAACATCGCCAGCACAAAGTTGTTCGCCAAAAAAGCGTTGAAAAAGATAAAGGTAATGCTGTCGGTACTACCCATGTGTGACACCCTCCGCCAAAGATTGTTTGCGTGTTTTCAGCCATTCAAAGAACAGCAACCAGCCGCCCAGTACCAAGAAACCGCCCGGTGGCAATACCATCACCACCCAGGGCTGGAACTGCTCACCAAACAGCGGCAAGCCGAACAGCGAACCACTGCCGAGAATTTCACGCACCACGCCCAAGCACAGCAAGGCCAGCGTGAAACCCAGCCCCATACCCGCCGCGTTTACCATTGATTTCAAAGGCTTGTTGCGTGAGGCGCAGGCTTCCGCCCGCCCAAGGATGATGCAGTTCACCACAATCAACTGGATGAACGCCCCCAGCGCGTTGTAAACCTCCTGACTCAGTGCCTGCATGGTGTAATCCACGATGGTTACAAAGGTGGAAATGATCACAATGTAGGTGGCAATGCGCACTTCCGACGGAATCAGGTTGCGGAACAGCGACACCAGCAAACTTGATGCCACCAGCACGAATGCCGTTGCCAAGCCCATTGCCAGTGCATTGACCGCCGAGTTGGTGACAGCCAGCACCGGACACATCCCCAGCATCATCACGAATACCGGGTTTTCGCGCCAGATGCCTTCGAGAAAGGTATCGACCGTGATGCGGTCATCCTGTTTGATCAGGCTCATGGTTTGGCTCCTTCGATTTGCGGCAATAGCGGTACGACCTTGGGCAGCACCTCTTGCGCACTGCCATTCAGCCCCTTGGCGATGGCTTTGGAGGAAATGGTCGCCCCGCTGATGGCATCAATTTCCCACGGGTGCTGTTTCGCGCCGTGCTTGACCGCCACAATCGCGTTTGCCAGCGCATCGCCCGCCGCATTCACCTTGGCTTCCAGCTTGTCGAAATTGGCAACGAAGTTTTTGTCGGTAATCACCTTGTCACCCAGCCCCGGCGTTTCGGTTTGTTTGATGACCTTGATGCCGGTGATGCACTCGCAAGCTGGGGTGTAGGCGTAAATGGTGTCCACCGCACCGGAATAACCTTGCGCACTGCCTTCCGCCGCCACGCCCACCAGTTTGCCTTGGGCATCGTAGCCCGCGTACACATTGATGCCTTTCATGCCGGGAACAGCTTCGCGCAATTCACCTTTTTCATTGATGATGAAATGCTTGTCAGCGGTTGCGCCCTTGATCACTTCCAGCACCGTTTTCTGGATAGCCAAGCGTTTGTTTTCCTCAATCGCTGGTTTGGTGGCTTGGAACACCGTCACAATCAGGAAGCCCGACAGCGCGGTCACAAACCCCAGCGTGGCGATCATCGCCGTGCTATTTCTGCCACTCATGCGGATTTCCTCCGTGCGCCAAACAGCCGTGGCTGTGTCCAAGTATCAATCAGTGGTGTTGCCGCATTGCCCAGCAAAATGGCGTACATAATCCCTTCCGACAAACTCCCGAACTGGCGGATCAGCACGGTCAGGAAACCGATCAGCAAGCCGTAAATCATCACGCCCTTGGGTGTCAGCGGTGAACCCACCATGTCGGAAGCCATGAACATTGCCCCCAGCATCAGCCCGCCGGAAAACAGCATGAACACCGGATCAGCAAATTTCTCCGGGTTAATCAGGTACAACACGCCCGACGTGACCGCCACCCCGACGAAAATCCATGCCGGAATCTGCCAGTTCATCATCTTGCGGATCACCAGATACATCCCGCACACCAGAATCAGCAGCGCGGACGTTTCCCCCGCCGAACCCGCTACCATCCCGGTATACAGGTCAAACGGCGCAGTGCTGATGTGCTGGAACTTGTGCAAACTCAGCGGTGTAGCCCCGGTGAACCCATCCACTGCCACCTGTTTCACCCACTCGGCGGTTTCCGGCGGCATCATAAATGGCAGGGTCAGGCTGGAAGGCACAAACTCGCTGAAACGCCCCGTAAAAAATGCCGGAGTCCAGGTGGTAATCGCCACCGGAAATGCCGCTTGCACAAACGCCCGCCCCACCAGTGCCGGGTTAAACACGTTATAACCGATCCCGCCAAACACCGCCTTGCCGATGGCAATCCCGGCAATCCCCGCCACTGCCGCCATCCACAACGGGAAGCCGGGTGGCAAGGTCAACGCCAGCAAAATCCCGCTGATGGTGGACGACCAGTCGCTCAGGCTGCTGGGTTTGTTGCCCATCCAGTTGAAAAAGCGTTCCGTGCCAAGGCAAGCCAGCGTGGTGACAATCACCAGTACCAGCACGCTAATGCCGAACTGGTACACCGCGAACGCCACAATCGGCAGCAGCGCGTACACCACATGGCGCATGATGGTCGGCACATCCTGCGGCTTTTTCACGTGTGGCGCGGTGTGCAGGACGATGTGTTTCTTGCTCATGCTTTCCCCTTTTGTTCACGGTTGACGGCTTTGGCAATGCGGAAATATTGCACCAGCGGGATATTGGAGGGGCACACGAAGCTGCAACAGCCGCATTCAAAACAACTGTTGAGGTGGAAATCGCTTTCCATCTCGGCGTAGTGGCGTTTGCCCGCCAGCCAGCCCATTTGCGCCGGGTTGAGGTGCATCGGGCAGGCATCCACGCAGCGCGAACACTTGATGCAGGGGAAGACCGTTTCGCCCTGTTCGCCGATGAAAGTGCGTTCCTGAAACACCAGCAAACCGGACGTGCCTTTGGTAATCGGCACATCCAGCGAGGGCAGCGACATCCCCATCATCGGCCCACCGAGGATCACCTTTTCGTGGTCGGCAGTAATGCCCAGTTGCTCAAGGATAAAGCGCACGGGTGTGCCAATCGGCATCAGGTAATTGCCCGCTTTGGCGACATTCGTACCCGTCACGGTAACGACGCGCTCAATCAGCCCTTCGCCCTTGGGTAACAGTTTGCCGAGTTGCGCCAGCGTGCCGACATTGTTGACCACAATGCCGATGTCAATGGGCAAGCCACCTTCAGGCACTTCCACGCCCAGCAGCGATTTCAGCAGCATCTTTTCCGCGCCCTGTGGGTATTTGGTTTCCACCAGTTCCACCGTAATCGGGTCGTCGGGTTTGAGGGCGGCTTTTATCGCTTCTGCTGCATCGGCTTTGTTGTCCTCAATGCCGACGATGGCGCGTTTTGCCCCGGTGATATGCAGGGCGTAACGGATGCCTTGCAGCAAATCGGCGGGCTGTTCCAGCATCACCCGATGGTCGCAGGTGAGGTAGGGTTCGCATTCGCAGCCATTCACCACCAGTGTGTGCGCAGTCTTGCCGTGCGGAATGCGCAATTTGACGTGTGACGGGAACGCCGCCCCACCCAGACCTGCCATGCCAGTGGCTTGCACCCGCTGGATCAGTTCGTCGTGGTCTAGCGTTTCCGGCTCGACCGGGTTGCCGTACAGCACGTACTGGGATGAGGCTTTGTACACCTCAATCACAATTGACAGCACTTTGGGGCCAGCCGCACTCGGCATCAGCCCAATGCTGCTGACCACACCCGTGGCAGGCGCGTGTACCGGGACGGATAGGAAACCATCCGCCTCGGCGATGATTTGCCCACGCAGCACTTCCTGCCCCACGTTGACCACGGGCTTGGCAGGTGCGCCGATGTGTTGTGCCACCGGCACTATCAGGCGCGGCGGGAACGCCAGCCGCTGGATCGCCTTCCCCCGCGTTGCGTCCTTGTGGTAACGCGGGTGAATGCCGTGCGAGAAGCGGCCTTTGCGAAATTTTTCAAACAGAGCAAGCATTTGAGTTACCTGTTACGTTGTTGCTGTGGGTTTCGCACTGATTACTTACTCCCCGTAATTCCCCCCCATCCCCAGCCCTTCCCCCGCAAGGGGGGCAGGGAGCAAGAAGGTCGCGCCTCCTGTCCCCTCCACCCCTTGCGGGGGGAGGGTTAGGGAGGGGGGGATTCCCCTCTTTATTGGTATTTCACCGCCCGCGCCACCAGCTTGTCCAAGCCAGCTTCATTCGGGTTGTGCGGAGTCCCAGGGTGCAGGCAACCTGCCGTGCATTTCTCTGCCGCTTTCACGATGTCTTTGAAGGGGCCGCCTTGTGGGTTAATCACAATCGCCTTTTTCTGGTCGTTGTAAGCAAAGATAGCTGGGTTGATATTGATGCACTCGTCACAGGCGGTACATTCCGGGGTATCAACCCACACTGGCTCGAAACTGCCCGCGTTAGCCGCTGCCGTGCCAGTACCCGCCGGGGACAATGCGCCATTACCACCGCTTGCCAGTAAGCCCGCAGGTACGCTGCCCGCCGCCATGCCCATCAGGGTGGCGGTGAGTTGTTGCGCGACTTCGGCTTTGGCTTGCAGTTTGATCGCATCCAGATCCACCACCTGATCGACCCCGGTCAGTGACTTGAGTTGATGCCAGAAACCCCGGCGTTCTTCGGTGGAAAGGACAATTTCTTGCGCCACCAGTACCCGCATCAGGCGGTTTTTGCCGTCCACTGCCCAGATGTAGGGGAACTTGCCGTCGCGCTCGTCTTCGTCCAGTTTGATGAAGTCGTGCAACTGCACCATATTGTCGTTCCAGGTTTCCGGTGGGGCTTTGCGGAAGCTCTTGCGGAAACGGCCTTCGGTGAGGGCGAAGTCGGCAAAGGTCATCGGCACTTTCATGCTGGCGGTTTTGCCTTTTTCGTCGGTGTATTCCAGCGTGTAAGTCGGCCAGTCGGTGTCAATGGACGGGTTGCCTTCGATGCTGGAACAGTCTTGCAGGGTTTCACCTGCATCCGGGTCGAAGCGGAACAGCGGGTAAGCACGCGATTCCACCGCCAGCTTGCTTTGCTGTTCGGCGGCATCATCCGGTACGCCGTGTTCGGGCTGGCACACCGCGTAGAGGTTAAACAGTGCCGGACGGCGGCTGTTCAAACCGTCGATGAAGCCCTCAATCATGTGGGTCATGTTGGAAATGGAGCTTTGCAGCACGAACGAGGTGCGGTGCGCCATCCCGATCAGGCTCATTTCCTTGCGGATTTCGGTCTTGCCTTTCCATGCCTTGCCGTAAGGAGCCATGTCGGATACCTGTCCGATAAAGCCGGAGGTACACGCCTGCCCGCCGGTGTTGGAATACACCTGCGTATCCAGCACCAGCACCTTGATCGGCATCCCCGACATCAGCGCACGCGACAGGTTTTGGAAACCGATGTCGTACATCGCGCCGTCACCACCGACCGCAACCACGGGCGGGCATAACCGCCATTCTTCATCGCTGAAGCCTTTCCAGTTGAAGTAGGTCAAGAAGGCATCGTGTTCCGCCGGGTCGTATTTGTCGGCAATAATCAGCTCGGCTTTGCGGATGGCTTTGAAACCGTCTGCCATTTTCGCCATATGCCCTTCAAAAATACCCATCGCCATGGACGGCGCGTCCTGGAACAAATGGTTTGCCCACGGGAACGGGTACGGGTTGAACGGGAAGGTGGAAGCCCACACCGAGGTACAGCCCGTGGCGTTGATAATGCCCATTTCGGCACGCCCTTGCTTGGTTTGCCCTTCGGTGTAACGCCATTTGAGGTTACGCAAGGCATCCAGCAGCTTGGTAATGTCTTTCAGCCATTGCTGGTTGAGTGGCTGGGTCGGGCCGTCGGCTTCCAGTGAATGCGAGAGGATGCCCAGCGTCAGGTCGTGTTCCTTGTTGCCGTCAATGGCTGCACGGAAGGCAGCGGTGTCGCCGAGGTTGATATTGTTCGCCAAGGTCATGCGCACCTTGGTTTCGAGCTGGTTAATCAGGGTGTCGATCTTTTCCAGATGGGCTTTGACGCGCGGTTGCAGCAAGGCGGTCACGGTGGCGGTGAACAGGTGGATACTGGTCTTTTCGCCGCAACCCAGACACGCGCCGTCACCGGAGAGCATGGCATGGTAGTTGTGCTTGTCGAGCAACAGGGTTTCGAGTGCGCCGACCTTTTCATCCAGATCGTCGATGCGGTTGAATTCGGGGGCGGTAGTGGGCAGTTCCAGCCAGAATTTCCATTCCTTGCGCATCCGCTCCACTGCTGATTCGGTTTGCGGGGCAGCCACCAAGGCTTGGTCGTCACAGACCTTGATACATTCCATGCAGCCTTTACAGGTGTAAGGGTTGATGGTGATGGAGAACAAGCCGCCGCTGCCTGCCTGCTTTTTCTCGCGGGTGCTGTAGTAAGGCTTGGTAATGGCAAAACGGAAGTCGCCGATGGTGGCGAGCAGGCGGCTGAATTCGCGTTCCAGACTCTGCTTTTCAGCCCCTTCCAACGGGGATTCTGCCAGTGTTTCCAGCACCGCGTGGTCGATGAGCTGGTTGACGTTGGCAGCTTCGCCGTTTTGCTCAATCAGTCCGCGCAGCTTTTTCTCAACGGTACGCACTTCACGGCGCAGGAAACGGGTCGGGTTGCCGCCGCGCTCAATGGTCATAATCGCGGAGTTGAATACGTCGCTGATGGAGTTGACCAGACCGGGAATCGCGCTATCCGGGCAGACGCTGTAGCAGTTGCCGCAAGCGGTGCAGTTTTCCGGCTTGAATTCGGGGTATTCAAAGCGGATTTGGGTCATGTCGCGGTAGAAGCCGGTGGCGACCGGCATCAAGCCCGTTGCCATGTACGGGTCGGCAAGGTTGCCGCTGCCTTTGCCGTCGAGGTAGAAACTGCCAGTCTGTTCCCAGAAACGGTGGATGTCGGACAAACGCCCGTCACCTTCCGGCAATTGCTTGAGCATGATCGGCAAGGAACTGGCTTGTTTGCGTACCGCTTCGGGGGTCAAACCGACGGTTTTTTCGGTGATTTCAATGATTTCATCGAAACCACGGCGCACGACTTTGA
Source organism: Thiothrix sp. UBA5583 (assembly GCA_002425225.1). Lineage (GTDB taxonomy): Bacteria > Pseudomonadota > Gammaproteobacteria > Thiotrichales > Thiotrichaceae > Thiothrix > Thiothrix moscowensis. The sequence goes on along the minus strand of DILV01000032.1, from coordinate 27,614 downwards.
GGTTGTCTTCGACCACCCGTGCGCCTTTGCTGCCGAACTTGTCGCGCAACTGCTTTTCAATCGCCGCAAACAGGGTGTCGCGGGTCATGTTGTTACGCGCCATCAAGGGGGAAGCGGCAAAGAACGCGCCCTGGAAGGCGTTGCCCTGCATACGGAATTGCAGTTCGGCGTTGGAAGCTTCTTCGCGGGCAATCTTGAAACCGTCGATGTAGTAAATGCGGATGCCGTGGTCAACGATGTATTTCTGTGCCTGACGCGGGATTTGCGCCCACACTTCGGCGGGTGAACCAAGGCTGCTCTGGATAATGAACACGCCATCCTTGTCCAGCCCGTGCAGTGGGTTGGAGTGCAGGAATACGTTGGGGTCAGGTGACAGTACCACATCCACGAAATGGTATTCGCACGATAAGCGAATCGGTTCAGGCGCGGCGGACAGGTAGTAAGTGGTCGGTTGCCCTTTCTTTTCCGAGCCGTATTTGGGGTTGGCTTTGATGTCGAAACCGAGCAGGTCGTACAGGGTCATCGCCAGATTCTTACCCGTGGTGATCGCACCCCAGCCGCCGACCGAGTGCATCCGCACCGTGATCGAACCTTTCGGCATCAGGTTGGGATTTTCGCTGCCATACACCGACAAATCCTTGATTTGCGGGTAACGGGTCAGCAGTTCGTTGAAATACACTTCCTGACGCGGCGAGGCGGCGTTGCGGTAGAAGTCGATGCCGAGATAGAAGAAACGCTGGTTTTTGCCATTCGGCAGCATATTTTCGATAGCACCAATAATGCCTTCCGGTTGCAGGTCGCGGCTACCCAAGCCGTAGCAGCCGGAATACAAGGTGGGGGCTTCGCCGCTTTTGTAGCTGGCATACAGCGGGTAGGGCAGTTCGCCACGGCTGGCAAAACCGTTTTCCATGCTCTTGGTGAGGGAGGCACGGATTTCACGCATGATCGGTAAATCTTCTGCCAGCGGCTGGTCGGTACGTTCCAGCACCACGCAGCCTTTCTTGCCCTTGAGTGCCTTGCTGACCAGATCGCCGGGGAAGGGGCGGTACATGGTGAGGTTAATCACGCCCACTTTGAGCTTGCGGGTATCGCGCAGGTAATCGGCAACCGCTTCCGCTTGCACGATCATGCTGCCTTGCCCAAGGATGACATACTCGGCATCGTCACAGCGGTATTCGGCAATGCGCCCGTAGTAACGCCCGGTGAGGCTGGCGTATTCCGCCATCACGGTTTCGGACAGGGTGCGGATGTGGTCGAAGAAATACGGGCGTTGCGCTGCGGTTGCCTGCATATAGGCATCCTGGTTTTGCACCGTGCCTGCCACCATTGGGTTATCCACGCTCCACACTTCAGGCACGCGGCGGCGTTTCGGGCCGTAAATCATTTCCTGCGCCGGGGTGGGGCAGTCGATCATGTCTGCGGGGCTACCGAGGAATTCGTCGATCAGCTCACGTTCCGGCACTTGTAGCGGTTCAATCAGGTGAGTAGTGAGGAAGCCATCTTGCGCGACCGCCGCCGGGGTCAGCGAGAGTTCGGCAATCTTGCGCCCGATCAGGTTGAGGTCAGCCGCTTCCTGTGCATTCTTGGCAAAAATCTGGAAGAAACCGGTGTCGTCAATGCAGTGGTAGTCATCGTGACCGCAATGCACGTTGAGGCTGGCTTTGGTAATGGCGCGGCAACCAATGTTCAGCACGTAAGGCAGACGTTTACCCACAGCGGCGTACAAGGATTCGTGCATGAACGCCACACCCTGTGCGGAGGAGAAATTGGTGGCACGCAAGCCCGTCATCGACATCCCGGCAGTCACGGCAGCCGCCGCGTGTTCGGATTCCGGTTCAACGAAAATCAGCGGTTGCCCGGAGGTATTGACGTGACCTTTCGCCACTTCCTCTGCCCAGTATTCGCCCATCTGGGTGGAAGGGGTAATCGGGTATGCGCCCGCAGCATCCGATGCCTCGCGTTCGCACATAATGACGGCGGCGTTGCCGTCCATTGCCATGCGTGTGCCGGGATACTTGACGGTAGGTGGGGTAGTTTTTTTGAATCCGAACATATTGACTGCCTCTACGGGTGAGAAGTGAAAGGGTTTATGCACGGCTAACCGGCAATGCCTGTTTTCTGATGACAGGTTTTGCCTTATGGCCTTTGACGATGTTCCCTTGTTTGCTCAACCAGACGATGGCACCGGTAGGACACCGCTGGATGCTGACTTTGGAAGCCAGGGAATTCTTGCTGTAATCAATGATTGCCAGGTTATCCCTGATCGTTATTAATCCCTCTGGGGAATCGTTCACGCAACGCTCACAGGCATTGCAAGCCACTTCGCATTCGGCTTCAGCCTCTGCGCCGTGGTGTAAGTTTTTGCAAGCCACCCACAACTGGTGGCTGACCGGGTGCAGTTCAAACAGCTTTTTCGGGCAGACATCGACGCAATCGCCACAGGCGGTGCATTTGTCGGCATCGACCACTGGCAAGCCGTTTTTGTCGAGCGTGATAGCACCGAACTCACAGACATCTGCACAATCGCCCATTCCCAAACAGCCCCACGTACAGGTTTTACCGCCGCCACCGACCATTGCCGCGCCCCGGCAGGAATGCAACCCGGAATACAAGGCGCGGGAATGGGCAACGTGATTGCCACCGGCACAAGCCAGCCGTGCGACACGTTTTTCCTGAACGCCCAGTTCTACCCCTAAAAATTGGGCAATAGCAGCGTTATTGGCAGGTGCGTTTACGGTGCATTGACCGGGTTTGACCTCACCCGCAATCAGCTTTTCGGCGAAAATGCGGCAACCGGCTTCCCCACATGCGCCACAATTGGCATGGGGCAGGGCAGAATCCACTTCGTCGATACGCGGGTCTTCGTACACAAACAGGAAACGGTTAGCGATTGCCAGAATAACGGCGAGAGAAACCCCCAAGGCCAGCATGTAACCTAGGGCAACTACGGTGTCTGCGGAAAGAATGCTGACGTTAATCACGATACAATGTCCTGTTTTGGGGAAACATGACATTCAAATTACCCAACTTGGTGCGCTGCAATAGTGATCTATATCAAGATTTTATATTGCATTGCACAACGAAAAGAGATAGGGGTATAGCCAGAAATGGATAGAAACGAATATCCCTCTCCTGTATCCACTCCTTCCTGACAAACATTTTTCCGCAGCGTAAAAAACTCAGGTAATATCAGACCAGCGGCGCTATTTTGCCTGTGTGCCGTGCTTTTCGGGGGCGGAATGCCGCCGGTGGGTAGCATGGCGGGCAATACATATTGCTGCTGATAACTAGATAAAAATTCACATATATCATCCAGTTAGAATAATAGATTGTTGGCAGTCCATGATGGGTACGATTCTTTCATACGGCATCATGTCTGTTAATTAACCATCAAAGATGCATGAGATAGAGGAGCACAACAACTATGGTCGATGAATTGAACCAGGCCGCGCTGGATTATCACCGTTACCCCAACCCCGGCAAACTCGAAGTGACCCCCACCAAGAACATGGTCAACCAGCGCGATCTGGCACTGGCCTATTCCCCCGGTGTGGCGGCGGCGAGTCTGGCGATTGCCGACAACCCGGCCTGTGCTGCCAATTACACCACCCGTGGCAATCTGGTGGCGGTCGTTTCCAACGGCACGGCGGTACTGGGGCTGGGTTCGATCGGCGCACTCGCTTCCAAACCGGTGATGGAAGGCAAGGCGGTACTGTTCAAGAAATTCGCCGGGGTGAACGCTTTCGACATCGAGCTGGATACGCTGGACGTGGACAAGCTGGTGGAAGCCGTCGCCCTGATGGAGCCAACCTTCGGCGGTATCAACCTCGAAGACATCAAGGCCCCGGAATGCTTTGAGGTGGAAAAGCGCCTGAAAGCACGCATGAAAATCCCGGTATTCCACGACGATCAGCACGGCACGGCGATTTGCGTGGCAGCCGCCATCCGCAACGGTTTGCGCGTGGCGGGCAAGAATATCCAGGACGTAAAACTGGTGTGTTCCGGCGCAGGTGCAGCCGCGATTGCCTGCCTCAACCTGCTGGTGGAAATGGGGTTGAAGAAGGAAAACATCACCGTCAACGACCGCTTCGGCATTATCTACACCGGGCGTGTGGATGAAATGAACCCGTACAATTCTGCCTACGCCATCGACACCGACGCCCGCACCTTGGATGACGTGATGGACGGCGTGGACGTGTTCCTCGGCCTGTCTGCCCCGCGCGTGCTCAAGCAGCATCACGTCAAGGTGATGGCGGCAAACCCGCTGATCCTCGCCCTTGCCAACCCTGAACCGGAAATCCGCCCCGAACTGGTGTACGAAGTGCGTTCCGATGCCATCATCGCCACCGGGCGCAGCGATTACCCCAATCAGGTCAACAACGTGCTGTGCTTCCCGTTCCTGTTCCGTGGCGCACTCGATGTCGGCGCAACCGAAATCAATGAAGCGATGAAAATTGCGGTGGTGGAAGCGATTGGCGATCTGGCGATGCGCGAAGCCTCCGACGCCGTGGTATCCGCCTACGGTGGGGCAGAATTCCACTTCGGGCGCGATTACCTGATTCCCAAGCCGTTTGACCCGCGCCTGATGACCATCATTCCGCCACGGGTGGCGAAAGCGGCGATGGATAGCGGGGTGGCGACCCGCCCGATTGCCGATTTCGACGCTTATCAGCGCCAACTGGAAAGTTTCGTGTTCCGTTCCGGCATGACCATGAAACCGGTATTCGAGAAAGCCAAACGCAACCCGCAGCGCATCGTGTTTGCCGAAGGTGAATCACAGCGGGTGATCAATGCGGTGCAAATCCTGGTGGATGACGGCATCTGCAAGCCGATCCTGCTTGGCAACCCGGAACTGATCCAGCAAAACATCAATGCCTACGACTTGCGTCTGACCATCGGTGAAAATATCGAGGTGGTCGACCCACGTAACAACCCCGATTTCGAGCGGCACGTCGCTGAACATTATGCCGCCATGTGCCGCAAGGGCGTGACTCCAGCTTACAGCCGCCGGGTGATGGCAGCGCGGACTACCCAGATTGCAGCGGTGATGGTGCGTTGTGGTGATGCGGATGCCATGATCTGCGGGGTGGAAGGCAACTTCATTTCCCACCTGCATTACGTGCGTGACCTGATCGGCGCTCGCCCCGGCCTGACGGATGTGGCGGCTGTCACCATGCTGATCCTCAAGCAGGGCACGTATTTCCTCACCGATACCCACGCGGGGGTTGACCCGACTGCCGAACAGCTTGCCGACAATACCGCGCTGGCAGCGGAACTGGTGGCAGGGTTTGGGATGGAACCGAAAGCCGCGCTGCTGTCACATTCCAACTTCGGCAGCCGCATGAACGAGCATTCCGACAAGATGCGCAAGGCGCTGGCAATCCTGCACGAGAAATACCCGCATATCGTGGTGGAAGGCGAAATGCACGCCGATGCCGCGCTGTCACAGGAAGTCCGTGACCGTTTGTTCAAATGTTCCGCCTTTGAAGGCTCGGCGAACCTGCTGGTGTGCCCGGATCTGAACTCGGCGAACATTGCCTACAACATGACCAAGATGCTGGCAGATGGTCTGCCGGTCGGGCCAATGCTGGTGGGGACGAATTACCCGGCGCATATCCTGACCGAAAGCACCACGGTGCGCGGGATTGTGAACATGGCGGCGTTTGCGGCGGTGGAGGCGGCTAGCCGCAAGCAATAAGGCAGCGGCTGGCATCCGGCTGAACTGGCTTTCAATCGGTCAGTTCAGCGAATGCCAGCCCGTATTTCTGCAAATACACCCGCAATCGGTGTGAGTCATTGCTGCTGGCACGCTGGGTGCGGCTGATGTTGAACAGGGTGCGGCCTGCTTCTGCCAGCGTTTTGGACTCACGGCATACCCGGATCACTTCCACCAGTTGCACCTGATCGAAATGGTCGATGCCTGCTAGTACTTCCGCCTCCAGCACTTCACGTAACAGGCTGTCAGCACTGCTGGCGGGGGTTTTCTCATGGAAACCACCCCAGTCGTAGCGCAAGCGCCCGATTTCCACGCTGACAATTTCTTCGGTAATGCGTCCACCATTTGCCAGTGTTGCCATACGGGTAATACTGGAATTGAGGTCGCGGAAATTGGCTCGCCAGCTTGCTGCCGCAGAATGGGCGAAAGCGAGGTATTGTTCCCGCGCAGCCTTGTTGAAACTGACCTTGTGCCCAACTTTGTGAGTGAATTGCTGAAGCTCGTATTCGATGTTCGGTTCCATATCTTCCAGCCGTTCACGCAGGCCGGGGAGTTCATATGTCCACAGGTTGATGCGTGCCAGCAGGTCTTCGCGGAATTTGCCTTCGCGCACCCGCTGGAACAGGTCGCGGTTGGTTCCGGCAATCAACTGGAAATCGCTGCCGGTTTCACGGTCGCTACCGAACGGGGTGAATACCTTGTCTTCGATGGCACGTAGCAGCATCGCTTGTTCATCCAACCCCAGTTCGCCGATTTCATCCAGAAACAGCAAGCCTTTGTCGGCTTCGCGCAGCAGGCCGGTGCGGGCAGTAAGTGCGCCGGTAAAAGCGCCTTTCACATGCCCGAACAATGCCGACATGGCGTTGTCGCCGCGCAGGGTGGCACAGTTGGTTTCCACCAGTTTGCCGCTGACCTGTCCGCGCTGTTTTTTCAGGGCGAAAATGCGTTTGGCAAGCTGCGACTTGCCCGCCCCGGTTGGGCCGGTCAGCAGGATGGGGGCGGTGGAACGGATCGACACCTGTTCCAGTTGCACGATCAGGGCGTTGAAAGCGGCATTGCGCGTGTCGATGCCGCCTTTCAGGTAGGCGATGCCTTCCTGGGTTTCGCGGGCAAAGCGTGAGGCAATCTGGTCGTAACGCGACAGGTCGAGGTCGATGATCTGGATGGCTCCCTGCACGCCTTCGTTGCTGGGGGAAGTTTGCAGCAGCTTGCCAGGGATGTAATTGGCTTCGGTCAGCAGGAACAGGCAAATTTGCGCCACATGCGTGCCGGTGGTGATGTGCACGTAGTAGTTGTTCTGTTCCGGGTCGAAACGGTATTGGTGAGTGAAATCGTGCAACTGGCTGTAGACTTCGCCGAAATCCCACGGGTCGCTGTAATTGAGCACATGCGCGGCAAAGCGGGTTGCGGGGGCGAGTGCCCGCATGTCACGCAGGGTACTGCCCGCCAGTTCTGCCTCGTCTGCATGGTGCAGCAGGACGAATTCATCCACCGGGAAATCCGGCTGCATGACGATGCCGACAGTAGGCCGCCAGCGTGAATGGCGGCGCTTACCCAAACCCTGATGGTCGAGGCGCGACCCCAGAATGCCGATGACGACGTTACGCGCAGGCATTTGCGTTTAACGCCATTGGTAAGCCAGACCGATTTTGCCTCCCCACACGGTATCTTTTGCCACAATCGGGCTGTCGGAAATGGCGGTATCGTAATGGGTGGCATCCACGCTGCCGACCAGTGTCCATTTGCCTGTCAGGGGCTTTTCCAGTTTGACTCCAGCTTTCATGGCAAGGCTGTCATTGGCCTGATAAGCGGGGCGGCCTACCTTGGCTTCCGTGGCATCCACACCCACGTAGTAATCGGTCAGGTCGGATGAGAGCCACTGGCCTTCCACATAGGGGCGCACCACCAGTTTGTCTGACAGTGAGTTGAAGGTGTAACGCACTTTGGCTTGCGTGCCCTTGTGGGCGGTGACATCCTTGCCGATTTCGGCATTCAGCACCCCGGAAGGCAGTTTCCAGGCAGAACCCAGTCGTAGATTGATGGCGCGGTCGAGTTTACGCATGTCGCTGAGTTGCGGGCTGTCGCCGCGTTTGTGATCCCATTCATCCAGCCCGACTCCGGCATAAAAGCGTTGTGTTTCGCTTTGCCCGAAATCTACGCTCAGGCCGGAAATGTCGAAACCATCACGGTCAGGGGTGGCGGGGGCGACGCCTGTACTGGTGTCGCCACCGACAAACGGAGATTGTCTAACGGTAACGCCCAACCCCAGATCGGCGGGCAACAGGGAATCAGCCAGTGCAGCGCCGGGAATGCACAACAGCAGTGGTAACAGTCTGGTTTTCATCGTTATGTCTCGTTGGAGGTAATGGCAGGAGTGTAGCACACCTGCCGGATTACACATGAGGGTGAAATATCTACCTCGTTACGAGTCTATTCCAAAAGATAATTCTGTTGTCTCTTCAACGGATGCATTTTATCCACAAATGGATTGCCACCATGCCCGATGTCCATGTGGGTAAGGGGGCAACTATTGGCAGCGTGATCCCAACCATGTGCTGAAGAGGTCTCATTTTAGGCGATCTTTTTATTTGTCATATTGTGAGATATATAAAATTTATTCGAGAAAATTATTATTACTTTTGTCTATCCGTAATATTGGTTGCCTATACTATTAGTTAGGGAGTCAGGGTCGCCAATCTGTTTGGAGGGGCTGGCTATGCGTATTTTGATTGTGGATGAGCAACCACTGTTCCGCGAAGCGTTAGGCATTCATCTTGAGGTGATGTACCCGGAAGCAACGGTATTTGAAGCGAATAGCGTTGCGGAAGCGCAAGGCGTGTTGAGTATGTATGCACGTTTTGCATTGATTATCCTTGATGCGTCTGTACCGGGGCTGAAGGGTCTTGAATGGTTGGCAATACTGCGCAAGACATCACCGGACAGCAAAATCGTGATTATTTCCTGCTTGGCTGACCCTACGGTTGCCAAAGAGCTGCTTCAGCAGGGGGCGAGCGGCTATATTGCCAAAACAGCGGGAGCCGGGGATGTGCGCAATGCCATCCATCTTGTGCTTGCGGGAGAGGTATATCTCTCTCCTTCCTTGTTGATTGACAACTTGGGGGAGTTTGCCAGCCCTGCTGTCAGGCTTCCTGCTCCAGCAGCAACCCATTTGCTGACTCCCCGCCAACGTGAAGTTATGTCCTTGATGGCAGAGGGGTTGCCAAACAAAGCGATTGCCGAGCGGTTACAGTGTTCGGATGGCACGGTCAAATTGCATGTCAGCGCGATTTTCCGGGCATTGGGTGCAAGGAATCGGACTGAAGCGGTGCAGGCGGCCGCTCGTTTAATGCTGGTGTAATTAAATTGTCAATAAATATCCACATTGTTGTTAATGCTCATATGCCATTCACTGGTCTTTTTGCCTATTTTTTAAGTTTATGAAAAAAATATTATATGCATAAAGAGTTTCCTGAAGGATAGCTTGCAATGTGGTGTCCTTGGGTTTTTACTGGTTTTTAAATAGGGCATTCTTATGCATTCTTCGGTAGTTGTGTTGATGTGTGCTCTGGTTTTTTCAGGCTGCGTTAGTATTTCAGGTGGGCCTGAAGCAGTTGTTGATCCAAAAATTGAAATTAATACATTGTTACCTATGGCTGGTTCTGAACAGGTTTTGGCTTATTTTAATGAGAAAGATTATGATCAGCGTAGGGTAATTCGAGACCAGATTGTTTCTGCGCGGCTATATGTATCAGATATAAACTTTGCAAGTTATACAAATGATCTTGTACAGGAGCTTAGAGGTGGTGCATTTGGAACTGATCTTGTTAGCCTGTTGTTGAGCGGTTGGGCTTCTGTTGCGGAGCCAAGTCAGACAACAAAAGTATTGGCGGGGTTGGATACTGCATTGAAAGGTGGGCGACAGGCATTCACTAAGGATCTTTTAATTGATAGGACGTTGCCAGTTTTAATAATTCAAATGCAGCGTGACAGAAGTCACATAGCAGAAAAAATATGGAGTAATTTGAAACGTTATTCTGATGAAACATATCCGCTTCCATTAGCGTTGCGTCATCTTGATGAATATTATCAGGCTGGAACTATTATGGGAGCTTTAATGAGGCTTAATAATAATGTTGCTTTTTCGGTAGATAAGAGTTTGGAGAGTTCCGGTTTGACTCCTGATTCTGTTGGCTTTATATCTGAGGGGGAAGCATTGTCCCATCACTTAGTACATGTGGAAAAGTCGTCGGTTATTGATAAGGATAAACCTTTCCATAAGGTTGGTGATGATGTTGTTGTTGCACCGAGTGCTGAGCAAAGTAGAATTTATGCACGAATACTGGACACTTATGTGGTTGATGCAAAGGATGAAAATGAAGAGTTTGCTAGGCTTGGAAAAATTCAAAGTATTATTGATTCTAGATCGACTGATAACTCTGTATCTGCGGTTGCTCTTATTAACGAAGGAAATGCAAATGCTAAATATGCATCGCTGCAAAAAGTTATAATTGACGAATTGGGTTTGGGGGAAAAGGAGAATTGATATGTTAACTCAACAGGTTATTCCATGTGAAACGCTCGAGTTGGCAAAAAATAGATACCGACAACTGAAGCGGCTTCACGAAAACTGGGAGGTTGAAATTGTGGGTGATTCTCCCCCATTCTCCGTTGTTGCAACACCACCCGAAGATCAGAATGATAAGTTGAATTCGACGTATCTTTGTTTCCCGTTTTTGAAAAGACCGGATGATAGCATAGATTATCATGTTGGATGCAGAAAGTTTGGTGCCGATCGTAACGAGGGAAGAAAACATGCTGGTTGTGACTTGATTGCTCCGCCAGGAACAAAGATTTTTGCAATGGCAGATGGCGTTGTAATCAGAGGGCCATATTGTTTTTATGATGGTACATATGCTCTGGAAGTCGAAAGCAAGGATGGAGTAATTATCCGTTATTGTGAAATATCTTGTGACCTTCCAGCGGGAGTTGAACAGGGCAAGCAAGTCATTCGTGGTCAGTTTATTGCTCGTGTAGGTCAACTTAATTCAGGTAGGTCAATGCTGCATCTTGAAATGTATAAAGGAACAGCAAATGGAAAATTGACCCAGCCCGGAACGGTATTTGAGCGACGATCTGATTTGATTGATCCGACGAATTATCTTGATGATAGCCGACTTTTAATTTGATTTTCTTGGGGCGATATATTGGCTGGATAATAATGGGAGGTTTTTATGCCAAGCGTTTCTAATAATGTGAGTTGGATGCCGGAAAAGATTATGTGTAAAACAAAGGATGATGCGGAAAAAAGGCTCAGGCAAATGAAAGGTCATCATCAAGGCTGGACTTTTAGCGTGGTTGAAAGTTTGGGGGGGTATATGGTGCTTCCTAAGCAGTCAATAACAAGCAGTGGTGCAGTTTTTTATCCATCTGTAATGAGTGACAAAGGGCTGGATTTGCTTAAATCTATTGAGCGACTTAACTTGAAACCCTATGATGATCAAACAGGGTTGATTATATCAAAATGGACGCAGGGAGCAACGATAGGATATGGGCATTTGATTCCCCAGAGTGAGTGGAGTTTTTTCAAGGACGGAATTACCAAAGAGTATGCGGAGACTTTGTTTGAAAGTGATTTGTCAAGTTTCTATAAAAATGTGACTGACTTTGTGACTGTTCAGCTAATGCAATATCAGTTTGATGCTCTGGTGATGCTGGCTTTTAATATTGGGTCGGGTGCATTTAAAAACTCATCAGTAGTTAAGATGATAAATAACCCTGGTGTCAAGACAGCTTATTCGACGTTGCAATCTGCTTGGTATGCTTATAATAAATCGCAAAAAAAAGAGAATGAAGGGTTAAAAAATAGAAGGGAATGCGAATGGAATATTTATTCAGAAAATATTTATAAGCCGTGGTGAGTAAGTGGCCATGAAAGCGTTTTCTCAGATTTATTCTATAAGTTAAAATAGCGTGTAATCTCGTGGTGCGCGAAAACTTTGGCTCGATTACTTATTGTTGTATTGACTATGGGTCTTTAAGTGAGGTTTGTCATGTTTAATGACGTAGTGAAAGAATTGCCTGAAAATTCTTTTGCAGAAACAGATAATAGTTTGCCGGGAGTCCGATCTATTGGTCAAGAATCAGTGGCTAATGGATATGGATTTTCTGTTGCTGTGCCCTTAAATGAAGATTTACGCCGCGAAATTTGGAAAAACCTTAAAGATGAAAGTGAAGAAAATATTCTTCGTGAACATGATCAAAATTATATTGTTTACTGGGATAGAAAAGATAACTTGCGTTGGCGATTGGGAGATAAGTGTGAACAAGATTTGGATATGGAAACAAGTAAGATTTTAGTGGACGTTGAAAATGTTTCTGCCTTACCAGTAGATTATCTTAGTAACCGTCAGCGGGCAGCTTGGGCATCAATGTTAGGTCATGCTGTATCTCTCGTCAGTTCCAATAAGGCTGAAAGTGCACGCAGAATCGTGGAGATAACTAGGCAATTTATCGTTTCAAGAGCTAAAGAAAAAGCACGTATCTGGATGGTGCAGGCGAGTATAACAACTTCTGCTGTGTCACTTTTTGCGTGTTTGCTTTTATGGGTGATTTCAATAAATAGTCATATTATGTTGGCGCTTGCTTCTATGGGATTTGGAATTATTGGGGCACAGTTTTCTATTCTCGTCAGGTTACATCAGATGAAAGTAGATCCATCGGCTGGTCGGATAGTGCATTGGAGTGAGTCAGTGATCAGGGTTATGACGGGTATGTTTGCTGCGATAATATTATATGTGGCGTTGAGGAGTGGAATTGTGTTTCCGTTTATTGACACGGTTTTTGAAAATAATCATATCCCTCCAACTAAATATTTATGGATGTTTGATGATAAAAATTTCTGGGTTCTTGCTTTTATGTCAACCTTGGCTGGATTTAGTGAGAGGTTTGTGCCTAGTTTCTTGGATAAAATAGAAGATAAAAATATGCAGCATGTGGGTGATAAGTCTCTAGATTAGATTTTTATATGATAGCTAATGAAACTTATCCCGAAAGACGTTTATCCATTGATTTGCGTGCTGTATCAGGGGGAGTGTTTATTTTGGTGGACTGCAAATAAAAAACCACGGTTTTTTTGTTGGGAGAGGTGTAATATGGATACTATTATTTTTCTGGCACTCGCCATACTTGTGATAGGTGTCGTTTATGTGTTTGCCAAACAGGTGGCGTTTGGTCTTTTGGCGGCAGCTTTGGTAGGTTTTTTTAGTTATTTTGTTACTAAACATATAATTGGGATGGAGGAACTTATTGCGGGAATCCTGACAATGATTCTTGCATTGTTTGGGTTTATTGGCGGTGTAAAGATAGCTAATTCTATCTGAGCATCTTGACATGCTATCATGAAACATAAATTTATGTTCTGTGTGCCACGGCCTGCGACTCACCCCCAGCAGGCCATCCTCTTTCCACTCAAACCCGACAAAATTCGTAACTGAACACCAGTTTTACTACGGTATGCTTACCCCCCCAGCAAGAAGCCCCTGCCCAACGCCAAAACTGACAACATTGCGCGAATCCCGGCTGAACTCCATCCCCACCAAATGGATTGGTTGCCCCATCCCGCGATACTCGTCGGCATAGCCACGTTCTTTGATCTGTTGCAAGGCATTGCCTTCTGGCTGCATTGGCGTAAAAACCTTCGTATCGCTGGATGTCGTTATTGGCATACCAGTGGTGAGAAATGCTGGCAAAAAAACTGTGGAACAGATTTTTCAGCCCGTTAAAATTGTTTTGCTTAGCAACTCGTGCAACGCGATACGCTGTTTGACTACTCAACTGACCCAGATTGGGCGTGGCAGCTTTGCGTGCTCTGATCTGTTCGATCAAAAAAGTGGGTGTGCCGGTTTCAAACCAGTAATTCTTGAACTCGCGTTTATCAAGCAGAGCACCATGCTGGCTAGCGCACCCGCCGCAGCATCCACAGCCCACCAGCAAGGAACACCAGCAGCGGCAGCGTGGCGGACAGCAGCGGTGGGATGCCATACACAATGCCGATATTGCCCAGAATACGGTTAAGCAGGAAGAAGCTGATCCCGATCAGGATACCGATGAAAATCCGCTGCCCAGCCCCAGCGTTACGCTGGAAACTGAACACGAATGGAGCGGCAATGATCAGCATCACCAGCGTGGAAAGCGGTATGGTGAAATGCTGCCAGAAAGCCTGCTCAAAACGGCTGCTGTTCAACTCGTTGTCGCGCTGGTGCTGAATGAAATCTGCCAGTTCCTTGGCTGCCAACTGGTTGGGTTTGACCGCTGCGATGGTGAGTACCTGTTCGGGCAGTAGTTTTTCCTGCCGCAATTCCTGGTGGCTTGTCTGGGTGATGCCATCAGCACGGATGATCTGTTGCTGGATGTCGCGCAGCAACCAGCCCTGGGCATCACGCTCGGCACTGGCGGCACGGGTAATGCTGTCGATGCGCCCGGCTTGCGGGTCAATCTGGTAAATGGCGATGCCTTCCAGTTTCTTTTCCGACCACAGCTTGCTGATATTGAGAATGCGGTTGCCATCCTTCAGCCACAAGCCCTGATTGCCAACAGCCATCTGCTTTTGCTGCATTTGCAGTTTGAAACTGTTGGCGACGGATTCGGCACGCGGCGCAACCCATTCACCCAGCACAAATACCACGATCACCAGCGCCAGCCCCAGTTTCATGGTCATCAGCACAATCTGGCGGATGGAAATGCCCGCTGCCCGCATCGCAGTCAGTTCACTGTTGGCTGCCAGATTGCCCAGCCCCAGCAGGCTGCCGATCAGGGTGGCGGTGGGGAAATAGTCATACAGGCGTTTCGGTACACCCCACAGGATATAGATGAAGGCTTGCAGATTGCCATAACGGGTTTCTGCGCTGACATCGCCCAGTTCGCTGAGGAAAGCGAAGAAACTGTCCAGCATGGTCAGCGACAGCCAAGTGAGCAGGATGCTGGTCAGTACGCTTTTCCACAGGTAACGTTCGAGGATGTTCATGCCGGTTTCCCGTAATACTTGCGCAACAGCCAGAAAGATAGCCCCAGCATCGCCAGATGGATGGGCCACAAACCGGGGAAGGCAGGAAAATCACCGCGTTCAATCATGCCCTTGACGGTAGCCAGCAGGTTGGCATACAGCGCATACAACAGGATAGCGACCGCAATTTTGCTGTAACGCCCCTGGCGGGGAGCCGTGTAACTGAGTGGGAAGGCGACCATTGCCAACAAGGGCGCGGAGAGGATCACCGCAACCCGCCATTGCAGTTCTGCTTGGGAAGGCAGGTCGGGAGCCTGAAAGAGCGTTTGCGAGGGGATCGAGCCAAGATTGCTGTTGCCGGTGTAATTGCGCAACGGAATGCGCAAGCCGTGTTCGGCAAATTTCACCACGGTCATGCCGCCTTGTAGCGGGTCGGTTTCATAGCGGTAGCCGTCACGGATTTGCAGCACCCGTTCACCGCTGCCCGAGTCGATGAACAGCACCGCAGAACGCGCCCAAATCAATACTTCCTTGGCATCATCCTGCACACGGATGAAAAAGCGTTCCATGATGGTGTGGCTGGGGTCGATACTTTCCGCCAGTGCGGTGTAATTGTTACTGGCAGAACCGGAGGTGACGAATTCACCCGCAGGAATTCCGGCGGCTTCCGGGCGTTCGTTGATTTCGCGGCGCAAGTCGAGGCTACGCTGTTCCAGCCAGGGCGAGACGAACAACACCAGCGCTGCCAACAACAGGCTGAGGGGCAAGACAAAGCTGAAAATTGCCCGGTAAAAATGGCGTGGTGCAACTCCGGCGGCGCGTAATGCCGCCATTTCCGAGTCACGGTACAGGCGGCTGAAAGCCAGCATCATGCCGATCAGTAAGGCAACCGGAACCAACCGGATCAACTGTTTCAGCGAGCCAAACCACAACAGGCTACCGACCAGATCGGCGGGCAGGTCGCCGGTACTGGCATCCGCCAGCAAGCGCACGAAGGTATTGCCGACAATGATCAGGGTCAGCACCAGCAGGGTGGCACTGAAGCTGAGGGCAATTTCCTTGAACAGGTAGCGGTTGATGATCATGTGGAATCCGTCAGGCGGGTTTGCGCCATGTTTGCCAGAGTGTAGTCAGACAGGCTAAGGTTGCCAATGTTGCAATCGTCATCTGTAACCAGAATGCCTGTGGATAGCCACTCTCCAATCCAAACAGGAGCAGGGCAAACAGCAGGAACAGCCCTGCCAGCAGTCGACGCCCGCCTAGGGTATTTGCCCACTGCCAGCGGCTTGCCAGTTGCCAGCCAGCCCAAGCGGAAAACCAGCCGAAAGCGCCACCTGCCAGCACATCCAGCGGCCAGTGTGCCCCCACCGCAATACGGCTGATGCCCGCCAGCAAGGCCAGCAGGAACAGCACCGCAGTTACGCGCTCGCGCTGCAACACCAGCGCATACACGCCTGCCAGCACAAAAGCGGCGGTGGTATGCCCGGAAGGGAAACTGAAGTTTTGCAGGTCGATGCCAATCACGTGTACCTGTTCGCCCAGCACTGCCAGCGGACGTTCCATCGCCAGCAATGGTTTCAGGCTGCGGGTGAACAGCGTGGCAATCAGACCCGCCAGCAAGCCAGCCGGAAGCAGTTGCGGGTAGCGGAAGGCCAGCAGGCTCAGCAAGGCCAGCGATACCAGCGCATCGCCCAGCAGGGTAAGGTTTGCCCACGCAGCATCCGGCAACAACCGCAACCAGGGTTGCAGGTCGAGAAACAGTGGCATATTGAGGTCTAGCATAGCCAGCATGAGCGTCAGTAATGCCAGTAACATGACGGGTACACCCACTGTTTCAAGCCTATCGCGCACTGTCTTTCACCCGCTTTGCCAGCATCACGCCGCCCTGACGGAACACTGTCTGATAATCTTCTGCCGGTTGCAGTGAACCCCTTTCGGTAAATACGTATTCACCCACTTGCGGCAGGCGTTGCGGTGTCACCCGTTCACGGTAGGTGGTGAAACTGGGCATGTTCAGCCCATCCATCACCACTACCGAATCGTTCAGGTAATGGCGGGCGAAACGGGCGGCTTCCTTCACTGGGGCTTGCTGAATCCACGCCACCACCGGAATCAGGATGCTGGTCAGGAACAGGGTTTGCAATACGGCAGCTCCTACCAGTCGCCAGAAATTTTGCACCCTGGGCCACAGCAGCAGCAACAGCAGTGCCAGCAGGTAAATGAGCGTGGCTGCACGGTAGTGTGTGCCCGTTACCTTGAGGGATTGTTCCAGCAATCCCTGGAAATACTCACCCGGATTTTGCGCTGCTGCTGTTGCTAGCAGTTCCGGCAGGAACAGCAATACCCCGGCAAGCAGGATTGGCGGAACCAGCGCCAACCAGCGGTTGGGGGTTTCCCCGCAGTGTTTCGCCAGCAACAGCAATAAGGGCGTAATGCCATACAGCAGGTAATGCGGCAACTGGGTGCTGGAAAGCGAGAACAGCAAGAACACCAAGGCAAACCAGAACCATAGGAAGTGTTCAAAGGTTACGGTCGTTGGCTTCCTCAACTGCATCAGCAACCCGCCAAACGGCATGATGATGAACGGCAAGGCAAGCAGATAGTACCAGACTACCCCACCATGCCCTTCCATCGTGTCCGAGAAACGGCTGACATTATGTTTGAGGAAAAAACCGTCGATGAAAGCCTGCCCCTGATCCCGGTATTCAAGGATGTACCACGGCGCTGCCACTGCCAGAAACACCACCAGCCCGTAAGGATTGAACACGGTTTTCAGCCAGTTTTTCCACTGTCCGTGGCTGATATACAGAAAAGCACTGGTAACAAACGGAATGGCAACCGCCACCGGCCCCTTGCACAAAAAGCCCAGCCCCAGCCAGAAAAACACCCGGAACAGAATCATGCGGGTCGGGTTTTCCCAGTAACGCCAGATGTCGAACAGGCTCAGGGCAATCAGCAGGTTGAGTACTGCGTCGGCGGTGGCTGCCCGCCCGATGATGATGATCATGGCGGAAGTGGCTACCATCACCGCAGCCAGCATCGCATTCTGTTGCGGCATCCGTGGTTTGGCGAAGTAATAGGTCGCCATCACCCAGGCACTTGCCGCCAGTGCTGACGGTAGGCGCACACTCCACTCATGCAGCCCGAATAGCGACACACTGATGGCTTGCAGCCAGTAGATCAGGATAGGCTTGTCGAAACGCGGCTCACCATTCAGGTAAGTGGTGATGAAATCGCCCCGCTGCAACATTTCCCAGGTAGCCGCCGTGAACGCTCCTTCATCCAGATCAAACAGTGCAGGAGCACCCAGTTGCCAGAAAAATGCCAGCACTACCAGTGGCAACAGGAAACCGTCACCACTTTGCAGCAACCAGTGACGCAAGCCGGATGCGAGTCTCATGCGGCAGGCGGCTCGTGCCAGCCGCGCTGGTCTGCGTCACGCGGTGGGCGGATGATATACGGGGTGCGGTTGGATGACTCGAAATACACCCGCGTCAGCAACTCGGCAATGATGCCGGTGGTGATGAACTGGATGGAAGTTATCACCATCATGACCCCTGCCAGCAACATCGGGCGTGTACCAATGTCATTGCCCAGCAGGAATTTGTCGATACCCAGCCAGAACAGGATCAACGAGCCAATCAGGCCGAATGCTAGCCCGATAGTGCCGAAGAAATGCCCCGGGCGGGCGCGGAAACGCATGAAGAACCACATGAACAACAGGTCGATGATCACGCGGAAGGTGCGCGAAATACCGTATTTGGATTCCCCGCTCAAACGCGCATTGTGGTTGACCACTCGCTCACCAATGCGGGAAGGGCGCACAGCCGTGGCAATCCAGGTCGGGATGAAGCGGTGCATTTCCCCATACAAGCGCACGCCTTTCATGGCAGCAGCGCGGTAAACCTTGAGGCTGCACCCGTAGTCGTGCAGGTGTACCCCGGTTACTTCGCGGATCAGGCGGTTGGCAATGCGTGATGGAATCTTGCGCATTACCAACGTGTCCTTGCGGTTCTTGCGCCAGCCGACCAGCAGGTCAAGGTCACGCTCGTGCAACTCCTGGATCATGCCGGGAATATCTGCTGGGTCGTTTTGCAAGTCGCCATCCAGCGTGACCAGCAGGCTGCCGCGTGCTTCGTCGATACCCGCCTGCATGGCAGCGGTTTGCCCGAAATTGCGTTGCAGCTCAACGATATGGATGTGCTTGCCGTGTTTGCTGACGGCTTCGTGCAGGCGATCCAGCGTCCGGTCAGTACTGCCGTCATCGACCAGCACCAGTTCCCACGGGCAGGAAAAGTTCGCCAGTGCCTCACCAACCCGTTCCACCAGCGGCAGGACATTGCCCTCCTCGTTGTAGAACGGCACGATGATGCTGACGGTATCAACAGAAGTTGTCATTGAATCAAAGTCCAGTTATCAGGTTAGCGCAGGATTATACGTTAAACCGGCGCAAGGGCGACAGCATCCTGCGGGTGCGCCGTTGGCTGTGGTGGAGAGAGCAAGTTCAGTCGCACCTGGCAATTTCAGCCAGTTTGGCAAAGTAATGATGCTATGCTTTGGGGCATCGCTGCGATCCATTTTGTTGAGAGGCATTCATGAATTCGGAAAAGGTAATTTTCGGTTTTTTCATCCTGTTGGCGTTGACGCTCAACTTCGGTTTTTTCATTGGCGACATTGACAATATTGCCCACCATAACGTGTACGAACTGTTTGCCGCTCTGGTCGTCAGCCTGATTGCCACCGTGTTGAAATTTGGCGACCGTACCCATCTGGGCGCAATTTTTCTGGCAACCAGCCTGGTAGCAGATTTGCAGTTGCTGATGGCAGCCCTGATCTGGGGCTATGCTGCCCACATCAGTCCAGCAGGGATGGATACCGAAGCAACGGTGGCGGTGGTGTCCTTCTCCGGTGGGGCGTTGTTGGCAAACATTGTCTCCGTCATCCTGCTGGTTGCTGAAACCATGACAGTACGTCGCTAAGCGCAGGAGGCAGCCATGCCTGACATTTTTTATGTGCTGTTGCGGCGGATGCGTGCGCCGCTGATTGTGCTGATCCTGATGTATGCAGTGTCGGTCTTGGGGTTTACCCTGATTCCGGGGCAAGATGCAGAAGGCCAGCCGTGGCACATGTCGTTTTTCCACGCACTGTATGTCGTCAGCTACACGGCTTCCACCATCGGTTTCGGGGAAATCCCCTATGCCTTTACGGAAGCACAACGCCTGTGGATGGTGTTTGTTATCCATCTGACTGTGATCGGCTGGCTGTACAGCATTGGTTCACTACTGACTGTGCTGCAAGACCCGGCATTCCGCAGGCTGCGTACCGAGTATGCCTTTCAGCGTAGTGTGAAACGCTTGCGTACTCCGTTTTATCTGGTGTGTGGCTACGGTGATACCGGCGGGATTCTGGTCAAGGCATTGGCAGACGAAGGCATCAAGTCGGTGGTTATTGACCGGGATGAAAACCGCATCAATGAACTGGAACTCAATGATTATATCCGCCGCCCACTGGGTTTGTTGGCAGATGCAGCCAAACCGGCAGTACTGGAAATGGCAGGCATTACCCATAACTACTGTGTAGGTATCATTGCCCTGACCGATTCCGACCAGACCAACCAGATGGTGGCCCTGAGTGCCTATCTGCTCAACCCAGACCTGCGCGTGCTGGCGCGGGTAGAATCGGCGGAAGCAGGGGCGAATATCCGTTCCTTCGGTAAAAACGAAGTCATCGACCCGTTTGAAACCTTTGCCGGACGGCTGGCGATGGCGATCCATTCCCCCGGCATGTATACCCTGTTCACCTGGATGACGGGCGTGCCACATGAGGTCTTGCGTGAACCACTGTTCCCGGAACCCGGTGTGTGGATTTTGTCTGGCTACGGGCGTTTTGGTAAGGCGTTGTGTCGCCATTTGCAGCAGGCAGGCATCCAGATGCAGGTCATCGAAACTGACCCCGTGCGTACCAATGCACCACCTGGCACGATTGCAGGTTCGGGGGTGGAGGCTTCCACCCTGCTGGATGCGGGTCTGAAGCGTGCCGTGGGTATCATTGCCGGAACTGATAACGACGCCAACAACCTTTCCATCCTGATGACGGCGCGGGAGCTGAAACCAGACATTTTCATGGTGGCACGCCAGAACCAGCGTGATAACGGCATCATTTTTGACAAAGCCAATTTCAACCTGATCATGAAACGTGGTGATGTTGTCGCCCACAAGATTTTTGCCCTGTTGCGTACCCCGCTGATCAGCCATTTCCTCGAGGCAGTGAAAGCCCGTGATGACGACTGGGCCAACCTGCTGGTGAGCCGGATTCTGGGCGTAACCACCGATGAAGTACCTTACCTGTGGGAAATCAAGATCAACAAGACCCGCACACCCGCCCTGTACAAAGGTTGTTTGGCGCATGGTGTGACCCTGCGGGATTTGCTGCGTGACCCGCGCAAGCGTGAAGCACAATTACCTGTGATCCCGTTATTATTGAAACGTCAGGAACAGGTGATGGTTTTACCGGATGCTGATACGGGTCTGGCAGTCAGTGACCGGCTGCTGATGTGCGCTTCCTACCCGACCAGCCATGATATGCAATGGGCAACCCAGAACGAAAATGTCCTGCATTATCTGTTGACAGGTCAGGAAACCTCCGGTGGGGATGTGTGGAGGCGCTTGTTACGTTATTGTTAACACAACCGCCTCACTGACAAATTCCCTTTATGCGTAATTGCCTCTCAGGTTTTCAAGCGCTTGTCCTGCGGGTGGCGGCAATGGCAGCAAGGGTGTGCAACAGCTCTACCGGCTGGAACGGTTTGGCAACATGGGCATTCATGCCCACACTCAGGCAGCGCTCACGTTCCTCCTGCATGACATTGGCGGTCAGG
This sequence comes from Thiothrix sp. UBA5583, assembly GCA_002425225.1. Lineage (GTDB taxonomy): Bacteria > Pseudomonadota > Gammaproteobacteria > Thiotrichales > Thiotrichaceae > Thiothrix > Thiothrix moscowensis. Next base: position 6,020 of record DILV01000032.1, on the reverse strand, counting down.
GCAATGATGGGCAGGTCGGTGTAACGCGGCTGGGAACGCAGTACGCGGGTGGCTTCGTAACCATCCATGACCGGCATCTGGATGTCCATCAATACTGCGTCATACTGCCCATTGGCAGCCGTGGCCATCGCCACACCTTCTTGCCCGTTGTTGGCGCAATCGACGTTGGCTCCGTACTGGGTGAGGATTTCGGCAGCAATCAACTGGTTGATCGGGTTGTCTTCCACCACCAGAATACGCATGTCGCGGATCAGGTTGGCATCATCGTTGCCCTCGGTGTGCCTAGCCGGGGTTGTGTCAGCGACAGCTTGCTGGATGATCGGGTACAAATCCCTTGGCAATACCGGTTTGGGCAGGAAATGCACGATATGCTGGCGTTCGCAGTAGGTGTGAATTTGTTCCAGATCGTGGGCGGACACTACCACGATGACGGGCTGGTGAATATCAGGCAGGGTCTTGATGCTATTGATGAGTTCTTCGCCGCCCATACCGGGCATTACCCAGTCAGTGAAAACGAAATCGTAAGCGCTATCTGCTTGTGTGAGCTTTGCTAGGGCAACTTCGCCTGATTCTGCTTCCTGGCAATCAAGACCAAAATGCCCCAGCATTCGCCGCAACACGGCACGGGCGGGCAGATGGTCATCCACTACCAGTGCCTTACGCTGGCGGGGTGTGTTGTTCGGGATTCCGGCGTTCTGGCTGGAGGGCTTTGCCAGGGGTAGGGTACAGGTGAAACAGGAGCCTTGCCCCGGTGTGCTGGTGACGCTGATACTGCCTTCCATCAGATCCAGCAGGCGCTTGACGATACTCAACCCCAGCCCTGTGCCGCCATGCCTGCGGGTGGTAGAGCCGTCTGCCTGGGAAAACTCCTGAAACAGGTTGTCCATCACCGCAGGGGTCATGCCGATGCCGCTGTCTTCCACCCGGAACTGGAGACAGTAAGCTGCCGGAGTTTTTTCCAGTACGTCGATGCTCAGCAGCACGTAGCCGCTGTCGGTAAACTTGACACCATTGGTCAGCAGATTGGTAAGGATTTGTTCCAGCCGCAACGGGTCGCCCAGAAACGTGCCTGCATCCCCCAGCAACTCGTTGGCACGCACATCCAGCAACAGTTCCAGACCTTTTGCCAGTGCTTGTTGGCGCAACAGGGTAATGGTGTGGGTGGCAACATCTTCCAGCCGGAACGCGGTGGTTTCCAGTGCCAGCTTGCCTGCTTCGATTTTGGAAAAATCCAGAATATCGTTGATGATGCGCAGCAGGGAGTTGGCAGCGTTCTGGATTTGTAGCACGTAATCCTGTTGGCGTTTGTCCAGCCGGGTGGCAAGGGCAAGGTGGCTCATGCCGATGATGGCATTCATCGGCGTGCGGATTTCGTGACTCATGTTGGCAAGAAACAGGCTTTTGGCCTTATTGGCTTCTGCTGCCTGGTTTGCCAGCGCCAGTGAATGGGCGGTGGCCTGTTCCAGCTTGCGGTTGGATTCCAGCAAGGCGGCTTCGGCGCGGTGGCGCATGATGGCTGCGCCCAGCGAGGCTGCCATTGATGTCAGGATGGCCTGTTCCTCTTGCCTCCAGTGGTAATCCATGTGGCAGTTGTCGAAGCCGACGAACCCCCAGAATTGCCCACCGACCATGACCGGAACCACCATCAGTGACACAATGTCCTGCGGTTCCAGAATGGAACGTTCACTTTGCGGAAAATGTGCCACCAGCCCTGCGACCGCCTGCCCGCGTGACAGCCACTGCAACCAGCGCGGAAACAGGGCGTCGAATGACAGGTTCTGCAAGTCGGCATTATTGATCTGGATACTGACGTTGGTCTGTGCCCATTCATAGCGCTGGCTCATCAGGTTTTCACCGCTAACCGGGTCAACATGATACTCGAACAGGTACACCCGATCCTGTTGGGTGGCCTTGCCAATGATTGCCAGAGCCTGTTGTACAGCAAGGTCAATATCCTGGCTGGATAACAGGAGGCTGACTGCACCGGCAACGGCTTGCAGCAGGGTGTTCCGCTGGGCGGGGGCATCACTGTCGGGTGCTTGCTTGGAAAGGCGGTTGCTCATCATGTGCGCTGCTATCCGTTTTTATCGTTATTATGGTTTGTGAGGTTACGGTAACAGGCAGAATACCGCCAGTGTATGGGGGTTTTCCATACATTCCCGACTATCTGCCTCACTTATTGTAACGCTATTCGGGCGGGCACAATTGCCCGTGTCATACTGGCTGCACGCTGATACGACTGAGGTGAATTCATGTTGAAACAATTTCTGGGGCTGGCAATGAGCTTTTTCGCCGCTGCCAACGTGATGGCTGAACCAGTACAAGGCACGCCCACCGATAGCGGTTGCCCCGCCGCGCTCAATTTCACCCTGCGGGAACTGGGTAATGAGCAGGAGGTAAACCTGTGTAAAGCATACCTTGGTAAAGTGGTGGTGATCGTAAACACCGCCAGCAAGTGCGGCTTTACCGGGCAGTTCGAGGGGCTGGAAAAGCTGTACAGCGATTACAAGGACAAGGGTTTGGTGGTGCTGGGTTTCCCCTCCAATGATTTCGCGGGGCAAGACCCCGGCTCGGAACAGGAAATCAAGGATTTCTGCCAGCAAACCTACGGGGTGAAATTCCCGATGTTTGAGAAAACCCACGCGGCGAAAGCCAACGCTTCACCCTTGTATAAAACCTTGGGTGAGATGGCGGGCGAATACCCGGCGTGGAATTTCCACAAATACGTCCTGAACACCAAGGGCGAACTGATCGGCAGTTTCAGCAGCTTTGTGACCCCGCAAAGTGACAAGCTGGTGAAACTGATCGAAGCCAATTTGCCCGCCGCGCAATAGCCTTATGTCACAGCAACGGGTGGCATGGCTGGTGGGGGCGAGTTCCGGCATTGGGCAAGCGCTTGCCTTTGCACTCGCCGCTGACGGCTGGAGTGTTGCCATTAGTGCGCGACGCCTTGAGCCATTGCAGGCGATGCAGGCACGTAACCCCTTGTTGCGGCCCTATCCGCTGGATGTCACCGACGTGTCGGCTCTGCACGCTGCCGCCGCCGCGATTAGCCGGGAGTGCGGTGAGATTGAACTGTGCGTGTTGAATGCGGGGGATTACACGCCAATGCCGCTAGCGGCGTTTGATGTCGGTTTGTTCCGCCAGTTGTGCGAAGTCAATTACCTGGGTGTGGTCAACGGGTTGGCGGCGGTGTTGCCGTTGCTGCTGGCCAAGGGGCGTGGGCAGGTGCTGGTCACTGCCAGTATTGCCGGGTATCGAGGCTTGCCCAAATCAGCCCCCTACAGTGCCAGCAAAGCAGCCGTGATCAGTCTGGCGGAATCGCTGCATCTGGAATTGAAAGCCAAAGGCGTGTTGTTGCGGGTGATCAACCCTGGTTTTGTGCGCTCGCCACTGACCGACAAAAATACTTTCAAGATGCCGTTTCTGCTGGAAGCGGAGGATGCTGCGCAAGCCATCCTGCGTGAGTTGCCGCGCCACAACTTCGAGATTGTGTTCCCCAAGCGCTTTGCGTATGTGATGAAACTGCTGCGTATCTTGCCGTACTGGCTGTATTTCAAACTGACCAAGGGAGCGCTGTGATGCGGCATATCGAGCGTTATTTGCAAACCTTTACCACGCTGCAACCTGACGGGCTGGCAGTCTTGGCGGATATTTTTGCGGCGGATGCGCGGTTCAAAGACCCGTTTAATGATGTGCGCGGGGTGGAGGCGATTACGCGGGTGTTTGCGCACATGTACGCCACTACCCGTGATTCGCGCTTTGTGGTGCAGGCATGGGCAGTGAATGGGGAAACCTTGTTCATCCGTTGGGATTACCACTTTCAAACCCTGAAGGGTGAACCTTGGCAGATTCCTGGTACGAGTGTGGTGCGCTTCAATGCGGCGGGGCTGGCGCTGGAGCATGTAGATTACTGGGATCCGGCAGAGCATGTTTACAGCAAGTTGCCGGTATTGGGGTGGCTGATGCATTGGTTGCGGGGCAAACTGGCTACGCCGCAGTGAGGCTGTGCTGGCTTGACCTCTGTTTTTACGGGGTTTGTTGCTGCTACTGATGCTAAGGGTTATAGTCTGGCCAATCCTGAGTAAAAAGCTAGGAAATAACTTGATTCAGCCATTCGTTTCAAAAGGAGGTTAAAAATGGAACAGTATGTCAGCAAACCGGCTACGGCTTCCGTGGCTCCCCATGCCGAGCAACTGTTTAAAAGTTACCCTGTGCAACACGTTGAACCGGCAGCCATCCAGCGCTGGTTACGGCAAGGTTGGGATGACATCAAGGTGAACCCTTCCGCCAGTCTGGCCTACGGCATTATCTTTGCCCTGATCGGGGTATTGATGGGGATGGTGTCTGCCAGCAACCCGGCTTTTTTCGTGGCGGCTACCACTGGTTTCTTTCTGGTCGGCCCTTTCCTGGCGCTGGGTTTGTATGCGCTCAGCCACCAGATTGAGCAGGGTCAGCCCGCACGTTTCATGACTTCCCTCGGCGGCATCCGCGAAAATAGCATCAGTCTGGGTTTGTACGCCATTATGCTGGGAATGCTGATGGTGTTCTGGGTACGCCTGTCAGCGGTGATTACCGGCATTTTCTTTAATCAGGTCGCGGTGTCTGCCGAAGGTTATGCAGGGTTGTGGAATGCGCTGATCACGATGAATGATGGCTGGATGTTTGTGCTGGCCTTCTTTGGCGTTGGCCTGTTGTTTGCTTTGTTCGCTTTCATCACCGGTGTTGTCACCGCCCCGATGTTGCTGGAACGCAAGGTGGATATTGTGACAGCAGCCACCACCAGTGTCCGTGTCGTGCTGAAAAGCCCGCTGACCATGTTGTTGTGGGCGCTGACCATTAGCGTGGTGATTGGTGCGGGCATCCTGACCTTTAACATTGGCCTGATTATCGCCATGCCATTGATTGCCCATGCTAGCTGGCACGCTTACCGCGATATGGTGAAGTGAACGTCGGCCCATTCCTGAGGGTTGTGTGATTGGCTGTTTGTGGCCAGATTTCCTTGCCGGGTAGATGAGAGCGTTTTACCGGCAAGGATTTTTTGTGTTGGGTCTGGGATCAGCCTTGTTGTTTCTGGTGTGGCGAGTAAAATTACTCAGTATGTTGAGTAATTTGTAAGATTGTTGGGGATTGATAGCGCCGTAATCTTTACATGACTTGCTGCGCTGCGAGCGCATCCGCCAACTGCAACTGTGTTGCCTGGGCTGCGCTGATTTGCGCTTTCATTGCGTCGCATAATGCCATTAGCTCGTCGACTTTGGCGACAATGCGGTGTTGTTCGGCGAGGGGTGGTAATGACACAACAGTGTTTGATATTTTACTTAAATTTAAATTTGGTTGTGCTCCACCAGCAGAAAATGATCTCAATTCTTCATATGACTTCTGAAAAAATAATTTTATAAATCGTCTGTGTTCCAATGCCTGTTCAATAAGTTGAATCGCTGCACATGCTTGATTAGTTCCAGCTTCAATTGCTAATTCTGTTATTTGCCCTCTTGTTTTTCCCTGCCCATACATGGCGATAATAAGTGTTCCGATAGGATAAATTGAAATATTTGTCTCTTCCACTGCTTTCAGTGAAATCTTCTCATTCACATTGAAAATAAAGTTTTCTGAAGTTTCACCACTTGTTACCCAATTAACTTCCGCCGGGTGATAATAATCAATGTTGGATCTTGCAGGTGTAGCTCCTGTTCCAATACTAGTAAAAGCACCAATGCGACACCACTCCCACCCATTCGGTAATTCAAATGGTTTTTCATTGTCAGTAATCGCTGGCAGCGGTTTTTCTTTTTTGATTTTGCCTTCTTTGATGAGGCGGGTTTTTTCCGCAGCAATCTTTTGCAGCAATTGGCTGGCGGGTTCGTCGTTGGGGTCTTGCGGGACGAGTTTGCCCATGACTGCGAGTTGCAGGATGGTTTGCTTGAGCTGGTCGATGCTGTGTTCGGTGGTGAACAAGGTGTCGAAATGGGTGGCGATGCGTGCCCATGCGGGCATACCCCCCATCCCCAGCCCTTCCC
>DILV01000024.1:5639-18064 GCA_002425225.1 Thiothrix sp. UBA5583 | reverse complement strand
CCACGGGAAATCCCAAAGAACCATCATGACCCGCACCTTCCTCGGCCCTTTCAACCGCGTCGAAGGCGACCTCGAACTCCAGCTCGACATGGATACCGACCATGTGCGCGAAGCCTGGGTGCGTGTGCCAATGTACCGGGGTTTCGAACAAATCCTGCAAGGCAAAAACCCCGATGATGCACTGGTGATCACCCCGCGCATCTGCGGCATCTGTTCCGTCTCGCAATCCGTTGCCGCCGCTTACGCTTTGGCAGACATGGCAAACGTTATCGCCCCACCCAACGGGCAACATTGCCTCAACCTGCTGTTGGCATGTGAAAACCTTGCCGACCACCTGACACATTTCTACCTGTTTTTCATGCCGGATTTCGCCCGCAATATCTACGCAGGGGAAAGCTGGTACAGTGCTGCGGCAGAACGTTTCACCGCCGTCAAAGGCACGGCAATCCGCGATGCACTGCCTGCCCGCGCAGCCTTCATGCACCTGATGGGCACGCTCGGCGGACATTGGCCACATACCCTCACGTTGCAACCCGGTGGCGTAAGCAAAGGCATCGACAGCCGCGAAAAAGTCCGCCTGTTGGCAACGGTGCAGCAATTCCGCCGCTTTCTGGAAACCACCCTGTTTGGCGACACGCTAGAGGCGGTGGCAGCACTTGATTCGCTCCCAGTGCTGGAAAACTGGCTGGCAAGCGCTAACCGTGCTAGCAGCGATTGCCGCCATTTCCTGCACATCGCAAACGCGCTGGAACTGGATAAACTGGGGCGGGCAACTGACCGTTTCATGAGCTACGGCGCATACCGGCAAGCAGGGGCGGCAGACCATCTGTTTGCGCAAGGCGTGTGGCAGCCGGATGCAGGCAGTGTGCAAGCCATCGTTTGCGAGCAAATCCACGAAGACCTGCACGCAAGCTGGATGAGCGGCAACGCCGAACCTTTGCACCCCAGCCATGGTGTGACTTTGCCCGACTACAGCAAGCCGGATGCCTATAGCTGGAACAAAGCGCCGCGTTTGGCTGGGCAAGTGGTGGAAACTGGCGCATTGGCACGGCAAATGGTCAACGCGCACCCACTGATCCGTGCTCTGGTTGCCCATTCCGGCGGCAATGTACAAAACCGTGTGATCGCCCGCCTGTTGGAGTTGGCACTGGTTGTGCCACAGATGGAGCAATGGATTAGAAACATCCAGCCCGGTGAGCCATTTTTCCAGCCAGCCAGATTGCCCGCCAATGCCACAGGGGTTGGTCTGGTAGAAGCGGCGCGTGGCAGCCTGGGGCATTGGGTCACGGTGCGCAACAAGCACATCCTCAACTACCAGATAGTTGCCCCCACCAGTTGGAATTTTTCCCCGCGTGACCGTGACGGAGCACCCGGCGCACTGGAACAGGCACTGGTCAATGCGCCGATCCGACCCGGTGAAACCGAGCCGGTCAGCGTGCAACATATCGTGCGTTCCTTTGACCCGTGCATGGTTTGTACGGCGCACTGAGTCAGCATGAATTCGGGGTTACATCAGGAAACGGTAAATATCGTCCACCGCCACTTCCAGTCCAACCGATTCCAGCATTAACACTTGCCCCGCCGTGTAAATCTCCCGTTCCCAGTCACGTACCCGCCGGTAAACCTCTATGTGCGGCGTATCCTGCGAACACAACACGTATTCCTGCAAACTTGCAAACAGCCGGTAGGCTGCCAGTTTCTCGGTGCGATCCTTGCGGGCGGTGCTGTCTGATAACACCTCGACAATCAAGCATGGCGAGGTGTTGGCGTAGGTTTCGGTTTCTTCCTCACAACTGACTTGTACATCGGGGTAATAATAGCGATCGGTTTCCAGCGAACGGATGCCCACTTTCATGTCAGACTGGAACACCTCACACGAGCTACCTTGCAGATGGTTGTACAGCAGGTTGGTAAATTTCATGGCAACACGGTTATGGGAGCGGCTCGCGCCCGCCATTGCGTACACTTGCCCGTCTACGTACTCGTACTTTTCATCATCCCCACGGCTATGTTCCCACTGCAAATACTCGTCTGGCGACATATAGCTGGATTTTGGCACTGCACCCACGTTGCACCTCGGTGTGGTTGGCAAGATACTCACAGCTTAGCCCAGCACTGTGCCAAAGGCAAAATGGATTACAGGCTTGTCCGTGTGTGCAATTCTGCTAGCTCTGCTGCTATATCCATGACCTATACCGCGTTTTTGCCCTCTACAAAACTGCTACAATCCAGCCATGACAACTGCAACAAGGAGTTTCCATGCAATCCTCACTGGTACTTACCGTGCTTGGTCCTGACCGCTCTGGTCTGGTCAAATCCATTGCCGAAGCTGTCAAGGCGCATCAGGGCAACTGGCAGGAAAGCCGCATGGTACATCTTGCCGGGCAATTCGCTGGTCTTGCCCACGTGACCCTGCCGACAGCGCAGGTTGCTGCCTTGCAACAGGCGCTGCGAGCCTTGCAGCAGGATGGCTTGCAAGTCCTGCTCACGCACAGCGATGCAGCCGCCCCGCGTAATATCACACCCCTGACGCTGGAACTGTTGGGGCAGGATCGTCCCGGTATCATCCACGATATTACCCAACAACTGGCAGCCCTCAATGTCAACATTGAGGAACTGGAAAGCGAGCAACGCGCCGCACCGATGTCCAGCGAACTGTTGTTCTACGCTCATCTGAAACTGGGTTTGCCGGATGGGGTGACGGCGGAAGATGTGCAAGGGGTATTTGAAAACATGCCAGACCCACTCACGGTCGACCTTAGCTTTAGCTGAAAACCAGGTTTACGGAAAAGAATGGAAAGTTGATAAGCGGCTTTCCATTGATAAACCGCAAAAACAAAAAAATCCTTGTTAAACAATTGTATGTAGTGTTGGCACGTCTCTTGCTATGCATCTATGTATTACCCGCTGGTAATCACACATTGCAGGTAGGAGGAGCCACATGCCTGAACTAGAAACCTTTTACGACGTGATGCGCCGCCAAGGCATCACCCGTCGTAGCTTCCTGAAATTCTGTAGCTTGACCGCAGCCGCTCTGGGGCTGGGGCCAGCCTTTGCACCCAAAATTGCCGAAGCGATGGAAACCAAACCGCGCACACCCGTCCTGTGGTTGCACGGTCTGGAATGTACCTGTTGCTCGGAATCTTTCATCCGTTCCGCGCACCCGCTTGCTAAAGACGTGGTGCTGTCGATGATTTCGCTGGATTACGACGACACGCTGATGGCTGCCGCTGGGCATCAAGCCGAAGCTATTCTTGACGAGATCATGACCAAATACAAAGGCAATTACATCCTTGCGGTAGAAGGCAACCCGCCGTTGAACGAAGATGGCATGTTCTGTATTCAGTCCGGCAAACCGTTTGTGGAAAAGCTGCGCCACGTCGCCAAAGATTGCAAGGCGATCATTTCGTGGGGTTCGTGTGCATCGTGGGGCTGTGTGCAAGCTGCTGCGCCGAATCCAACCCGCGCTACGCCGGTACACAAGGTCATTTTCGACAAGCCAATTATCAAAGTACCCGGTTGCCCGCCGATTGCTGAAGTCATGACCGGGGTGATTGCCTACATGCTCACCTTTGAGCGTTTGCCGGAGCTTGATCGCCAAGGTCGCCCGAAAATGTTCTACGGGCAACGTATCCACGACAAATGTTACCGTCGTCCGCACTTTGATGCAGGGCAATTCGTGGAGCAGTGGGATGACGAAGCCGCTCGCAAAGGGTATTGCCTCTACAAAGTCGGTTGCAAAGGCCCGACCACCTACAACGCCTGTTCGACGGTGCGTTGGAATGGCGGGGTATCGTTCCCGATCCAGTCTGGGCATGGCTGTATCGGTTGTTCCGAAGACGGTTTCTGGGACAAGGGCAGTTTCTACGACCGTTTGACCGACATCCAACAGTTTGGGGTGGAATCCAACGCTGATCAGATTGGTATGGGTGTGGCTGGGGTAGTTGGTGCTGCGGTTGCTGCACACGCGGCTGTCAGTGCCGTCAAACACGCACAGCGCAAAGACAAGGGAGGTGAACAATAATGGGCGCAATCAATACACCCAACGGTTTCAATCTGGATAACAGCGGGCGGCGCGTGGTGGTCGACCCGGTAACGCGCATCGAAGGTCACATGCGTTGCGAAGTCAACCTTGACGACAACAATGTGATCCGCAATGCGGTTTCCACCGGCACGATGTGGCGCGGTCTGGAAGTGATTTTGCGAGGGCGTGACCCACGTGATGCTTGGGCGTTTACTGAGCGGATATGCGGGGTTTGTACCGGCACTCATGCGCTGACGTCCTGTCGGGCAGTGGAAGATGCCTTGGGTATCCAGATTCCTGAAAACGCCAACTCCATCCGCAATATCATGCAGTTGTGCTTGCAGGTGCATGACCATCTGGTGCATTTCTACCATTTGCACGCGCTCGACTGGGTGGATGTGGTCTCGGCACTGAATGCTGACCCCAAGGCAACCTCGGATTTAGCGCAAAGCATTTCCAGTTGGTCGCGTTCTTCACCTGGCTATTTCCGCGATATTCAGAACCGCATCAAGAAGTTTGTGGAGTCGGGGCAATTAGGGCCGTTCATGAACGGTTACTGGGGCAACCCGGCGTACAAACTACCGCCGGAAGCCAACCTGATGGCGGTCACGCATTATCTGGAGGCGCTGGATTTCCAGAAGGAAATCGTCAAGATCCACACTATCTACGGCGGCAAGAACCCGCATCCGAACTGGCTGGTGGGTGGGATGCCGTGCGCAATCAATGTCCATGACACCGGCGCGGTTGGTGCAATCAATATCGAGCGCCTCAACCTGATTTCCAGCATTATCGACCAGACCATCGAGTTCGTTGATCAGGTCTATATCCCTGACCTGATTGCGATTGCCTCGTTTTACAAGGACTGGTTGTATGGCGGTGGTTTGTCCTCCAAATCGGTGATGTCGTATGGGGATATTCCTGATCGTGCCAATGATTATTCCGCCAGCAACCTGCTGATGCCACGCGGTGCCATCATCAATGGCAACCTCAAGGAAATCCACGAGATTGACTTGCGTGCGCCCGATGAGATTCAGGAATTCGTGACCCACTCTTGGTACAAATACCCGGATGAAAGCAAAGGTTTGCACCCGTGGGATGGCATTACCGAACCGAATTTCGCATTGGGGGCAAACACCAAAGGCACACGTACCGCGATTGAATCCCTTGACGAAGCCGCCAAATACTCGTGGATCAAAGCACCCCGTTGGAAAGGTCATGCGATGGAAGTCGGCCCCTTGTCGCGTTACATCATCGGTTACGCACAAGGCAACCCCGAATTCAAAGAGCCGGTCGATAAGCTGCTTGCCACTCTCGGTTTGCCGCTGGAGGCGCTGTTCTCGACCTTGGGGCGCACCGCTGCACGCGGTTTGGAAGCCTCATGGGCTGCGCACAAAATGCGTTACTTCCAGGACAAACTCATGGCGAATATCAAAGCGGGTGATTCTTCCACCGCTAATATCGACAAGTGGAATCCGGCAAGTTGGCCGAAATCTGCCAAAGGGGTGGGCTTTACCGAAGCACCACGTGGGGCATTGGGACACTGGATTGTGATCGAAGATACCAAGATCAAAAACTACCAGTGTGTCGTGCCGACTACCTGGAACGGTTCGCCGCGTGACCCGTCGGGCAATATCGGTGCGTTTGAAGCAGCGCTGATGAATACCAAAGTGGAAGTCGCTGACCAGCCTGTGGAAATCCTGCGTACCTTGCACAGTTTCGACCCATGTTTGGCGTGTTCCACCCATGTGATGAGTCCTGACGGTCAGGAAATGGCAACTGTCAAAGTCCGTTAAGCAAGCAGAGGAAAAGACACGATGAAACGTAACTGGATGGTATTGGGTTCGATGTTTGCCAGCACAACGGTCATGGCGCATCCGGGAGAACACGCAGATTTCCACGCATGGGAGGCCTTCGTGCATTTTGTCAGCAATCCCGATCATGTCGGCATTTTGGTCGGGGTAGCCCTGCTGGTGGCAGCGGCGCTGGTTTGGAGTACTGCTCGCGGGAGGTAAGTTATGGCTACGCAACAGGCGGTTTACGTCTATGAAACACCGGTGCGTCTGTGGCACTGGCTCAACGCTTTCTCGATCCTCGTGCTGGCGGTAACGGGCTATTTTATTGGTAGCCCCCTGCCCACCATGCCGGGGGAGGCGAGTGAGCATTTCCTGATGGGTTACATCCGCTTTGCACATTTTGCGGCGGCGTATGTGTTCGTCATCGGTTTTCTGGCAAGGTTTTACTGGTCGTTTGTAGGTAATCACCATGCACGCCAGTTGTTCCGTTTGCCGATTTTCAATGCCAAGTTTTGGCGCGAAGCCTTGTTTGAATTGCGTTGGTATTTCTTTCTGGAAAAGGAGCCGCGCAAGTACGCGGGGCATAACCCGCTGGCACAGGTGGCCATGTTCCTATTCCTGACGCTGGGCAGTGTATTCATGATCCTCACTGGCTTTGCACTGTATAGCGAAGGGCAGGGCGAAGGCAGTTGGTTTGATAGCTTCTTCGGCTGGGTGATTCCGCTGTTTGGGCAAAGTCAGGATGTGCATACCTGGCATCATCTGGGCATGTGGTACATCCTGATTTTTGTGATGATCCATGTGTATGTTGCCATCCGCGAAGACATTATGTCGCGCCAAAGCCTGATCAGCACCATGATCAGCGGCTGGCGCATGTTCAAGGATAATCGCCCATGAGTCAGAAAAAAGTATTGATTCTGGGAATCGGCAATCTGTTATGGGCGGATGAAGGTTTTGGGGTGCGGGCAATGGAATACCTGCACACCCATTACCAGTTCCCTGACCATGTGCAATTGCTGGATGGCGGCACACAAGGCATTTATCTGGTGCAGTACGTGGAAGAAGCCGACATTCTGGTGGTATTCGATGCGATTGACTACGGTCTTGCCCCCGGCACACTCAAACGGATCGAGGATGGTGAAGTCCCCAGGTTCATGGGGGCGAAAAAAATGAGCTTGCACCAGACCGGCTTTCAGGAAGTGCTGGCAATGGCGCAACTGCTCGACCGTTACCCCGAACACTTGCTGCTGATTGGCGTACAGCCGGTGGAACTGGAGGATTTCGGCGGTAGCCTACGCCCTGAAGTGAAAGCGCAAATCGAACCAGCCGCACAGCTTGCCCTGACGTATCTGGCGGAACATGGCATCCACGCTATCCCGCGCCCACAGCTACAAGCCGACCAGACACCCGGTCATGCCGCCTTGCATCTGCACGACTACGAAACCCAGCGCCCCAGTGCGGCACAAGCCTGCCGCATCGGTGATGAACGTTTTCTCGGGAGAATCCAGTATGAACCTGCTTGACCGTTTGACCGCTGATTTTGGCTACGCCTTGCTCACGGATCAGGCTAGCCTGGATGCTTTTGCCAACCCGCAGGAAAACACGGTTATCTTCCTGCCTGCCAACCCCCAGCATTACCCGGAAACACTGGATGTGGCAGTTGTCTTGCCCGAATTGCTGCGTGTTTTTGACAAGCGTTTGGGCGCAGCGGTGGCAGAGATGGTGTTCGCCAAAACCTTGGCAGCACAATATGGCATTACCGAATGGCCCGCCTTGCTGTTTTTACGTCATGGCGAGTATCTGGGGGTGATTACCCGGATACGCGACTGGGATGTCTACCTGAGCAAGGTCAATCATTTCATTGCCTCCTCCACGTTAGCCAAAGCGCCCGGCATCGGTATTCCCGTTGTCGGTGCGCCAATGGCTCGTTGTGGTCATTAGGGAGTTACACAACCATGATGAACATGAATCTTTTGGGTATCCCTGTTGTGGGTGTTGGCTCACAGCCTGAAGAAGAGGATACCTTGAACTACATGCAAATGCCGCAGGGTATGGCGACGTATCGCCCCACGATATTGCCGGAACAAGACGATCTGCTGGATTACCCGCACATCTTCACCCTGTTGCAACAGGTTCAGACGTTGCTGGATGTCGGGGCAGGATATCTCGACTTGTCCGCCACACCGTCTGCTGAAAAACGCCTGCTTAACCAGATACTGGGTGAGGGTGAAGTCAGCATTCTGTTTGATACAGGCAATGGTGGGCATATCGAAATTCAGGAAACCAGCCTGCCCGGTGTGTGGTGGCAGCGCACGGTGGACGCACTTCACACCTGTGTGGATGAAAGCCTGGAAGTGGCAGGGATTCCCGGTTTGATTCTTGATGCGACCTTTGCGGATGCCGCGTCGGTGCTGACATTGCCGGATAGCCAACACTTGCCGGAAGGCGTGATCAATGCACCGGGTTTGTTGATGGAATTGCAGGAACAGGTGCAACAGCAACATCTGGGGCATGTGATTAACTTGACCCTGTTGCCGCTCTCCCCGGAAGATCTGGAATGCATTACGCAAACCCTGGGTGTGGGCAAGAGTGCCATCCTGTCACGCGGTTATGGCAACTGCCGCATTACCGCTACCGGTATCCGCCATGTCTGGTGGGTGCAGTATTACAATTCCACCGACACCTTGATCCTGAACACGCTGGAAGTGGTGGCAGTGCCGTTGGTGGCGTGTGCCTCACCCGAAGATTTGGCGGATAGCCGCGAACGCTTGCAAGAAATCCGTGAGGCATTGCAATGAGCGCATTACTCAACACGTTTGAAGGTTCGTACCTCGGTCATGCCGAGCGTATTCCTGCCCAGGCGCGAATGGAATGCAAAATCTGTTGGCATGTCTATGACCCGGCACAGGGTGACGCCTATTGGCAGATTCCCGCTGGAACAGCATTCCGCGACCTGCCCGACCACTGGCGTTGCCCGGAATGTGACGGTGACAAACACCAGTTCATGGTGTTGCCTGATGCAGGCTGACCCGCGCATTGCAGCGTTGGAGGCGTATTTCCGCGAGGTGGAACAAACCCGGATGCGTGATGTGCCAATCCTTAACCCGCGTTTGCAGGTCGAGGCAGTCAGTTTCCAGCCGTTTGCAGATGGCTGGCTGGGCGTGTTGGTCAGCCCATGGTTCATGAATCTGGTGTGGTTGCCGTCAGTTGAAACGGGAGTCGTAGCTGCACCGGATTCGCTTACACTTGAATTACCCTCCGGCGCATACGAGTGTCAGCCGAATCAATCGGCAGGAGTCGGTGCATTTTATACTTGCTCGCTGTTTTCACCGGTGTTGCAGTTTGAAGATCAGGCGGCTGCGGTGTTGACCGCCCGGCACGTGATGCTGACAGTGCTGGATGAACAAGCGCATAATCCGGTGATACCGCCCAGTCAAACGCAGGTATCGCGGCGGGATTTTTTGCGCGGCAAGTTTTCATAAGGAGCAACCCATGTGCCTCGGCATTCCCGGTCAAATCACTGCCATTGTGGACGCAGCCAACCTTATTGCCACTGTCGATGTCGGCGGGGTGAAACGTGAAGTCAACATTGCCTGCATTGTCGATGATGTCCATTCCGTCGAACAATGTGTCGGTGACTGGGTGTTGGTGCATGTCGGTTTTGCCATGAGCCGTCTTGACGAGGAAGAAGCCGCCCGTACCCTGGCTTTGCTGGCAGAACTCGGCGACATGCAAGCCGAACTCGACATGATGCGGCAGATGGAGGGGCAGGCATGAAATACATCGACGAATTCCGCGACCCCGCTAAAGCTCGCAAGCTGGTCGACGAAATCCATAAACTGGCAGCCACCATCCAGCGCGATACACCGTTGCAACTGATGGAATTCTGCGGCGGGCATACGCACACCCTGTTCAAATACGGCATTGAAGCGATGCTGCCCGCTAACATCGAAATGGTGCATGGCCCCGGCTGCCCGGTGTGCGTGCTGCCAATGGCACGGGTGGATGATTGCGTAGCGATTGCCGAACAACCCGGCGTGATTTTCACCACCTTTGGCGATGCCATGCGCGTACCCGGAACCCGCAAAAGCCTGCTGCAAGCCAAGGCTGACGGCTGCGATGTACGCATGGTGTATTCGCCGATGGATGCGCTCGCGCTTGCCCGCAAACACCCCGACCGCGAAGTGGTGTTTTTCGCCCTTGGCTTTGAAACCACCATGCCCAGCACCGCGCTGACCCTGTTGCAAGCACACCGCGAAGGGCTGAAAAACTTTTCCCTGTTCTGCAACCACATCACCACGCCAGCGACCATGCGGGCAATCCTCACCGACCCGGATTTGCGGCTGGATGGTTTCCTTGCCCCCGGTCATGTCAGCATGGTGATTGGTGCGCAACCGTATGATTTCGTCACCCGCGACTACCACAAACCGCTGGTGATTACCGGCTTTGAGCCGCTCGACATCCTGCAAGCCTTGTGGATGCTGGTGAAACAAATTGCGGAAGGGCGCTGCGAAGTCGAAAACCAGTATGCGCGGATTGTGCCGCAGGCGGGCAATGCCGCCGGTTTGAAAGCGATTGCCGAGGTATACGAAACGCGGGAACACAGCGAATTTCGCGGGCTGGGAAATATTGGCGATGCGGGAATACAAATTCGGGCAGCGTATGCGGCTTACGATGCCGAGAAGAAATTCCACTTGCAAGCCGCTGCCAGTGCCCACGACCCGGAACACCTCAAGTGTGCGGATGTATTGCGCGGGGTGATGAAACCGTGGGAATGCCCAGCGTTTGGCAAGGAATGCAATCCGCAGACGCCGCTGGGGGCGCTGATGGTGTCACCGGAAGGGTCATGTGCGGCGTATTATGCTTACGGCAAGCTGGCGAAGCGTTCCGCCTGACCGTTAACGGATAACCTGCAAATCTAGATTGCCCGGTACACAGCCTTGTTTGCATCCGGCTCGTCCAGCAAGCAGGCAAGAATTGCTGAGGCATCAAGAATGACCTTACTCATCGGCAGCAGCCTGCAAATTCCATTCGACAAGCGGCATAAAAAATCCTATAAACTGTAAACCCATTAGCCATCACCAACTTGGGCTGCCTGCAATTGTGATGACCGCTTACCAATACGACATCTTTATCAGCTACCGCTTCACCCAGCACGACTGGGCGGAGGCGTTGGCGCACAATCTGGTGGCACAAGGCTACAAGGTGTTCATTGACGCTTGGGAATTGTACGGCGGGCAAAATTTCACGCAAGCCATCGAACAGGCGTTACGCTCGTCACGCTGCGCCATCCTGATTGCTACCCCCGAAGCGGCAGATTCCGGCTGGGTGCAGCATGAATACGAGCTGATGTTCAACCTCAAGCAAAAAGGCACGGGCTTTTTCTTTGTGCCGGTGGTGTGGGGCAAGTTTCCCGATTTTCCGTTTCTGGATATTGTCCATGCGGTGGATTTTGGCGACAGCAACGAAACCCGCTACCGCGAAGCATTCCAGCGGTTGCTGTGCGCCTTGCAGCAAAAACCGCCCGGTGCTGCGCCACGCTTTAACGGCTTGCTGAAATTGCCGCCCACTGCTTCCGCCGCGCCCATCAAACTGGCGCAGAAACAGCGCTCGTTTGTGGAAGACATTTTCACCTACGTCGATGGCGGGATGCCGGTGATGGTGCTGGCGCAGGAAGGTTTCAATACCCAGCATTACGCACAGGCGCTCAAGGAAAAAGCCGAATCGCGGTATGGCGAAAACAATGTGTTGCACATTTTTCCGCCCGCCAGCCTCAAAGCCAGCAGCGACCAGTATTTTGCGCGGCTGGGTAAGCAGTGCGGGTTTGCAGCCGACATCGCCAGCAGTTGGGAATGGTCGGAGGCGATGGAACAGCGTTTGCTGGATGGCGATGAACTGTTCCTGCTGGTGACAGGTTTTGAGAATGGCGCGGAAGACGCGCGGCGCGATCTGGCGGGGGAATTGCGCGGCCTGATTGAGGCGCACCCGCTGGAATTCCGGCTGGTGATGATCGGCGGCGAGCGGCTGGCGGCGATGAAATACGAGCATGGCGCGATGTCGTTCCTCAACAAGTTGGAGGAAGTGCCGTTGCCCTCGGTGTGTATGGAAGATGTGCGGGCGCTGTATCTGGCGCGGCAGGGTGAATTGACGGTCAGTGATACGGTGTTGCAGGAAGTGCTGGCGTTTAGCGGTCAGCATCCGCGTCTGGTGGAAGCCTGTTTGCGGGCGATCGAACGTGGGCAGGATGACTGGCAGGCAAGTGTTGAAGCCAGCAACTTGCCCGGACAATTGTTTGCGCGGTTTCAGGATGGCAAGGATCAGACCAGCCTGTGCAGTTATCTGCAACAAGTAGAATTGGGGCGTTATTCGACTTGGCCGCAGGATACACTGATACGGCGGTTGTACTGGCAGAATTTGTTGGTGGGGAATACCAAAGGGCGGCTGGTGTGGCGTTGTGAGCTGATTACACGGATTGGCAAGGAGTTGCTGGGATGTTGAAGAACCCTCACCCCAACCCCTCTCCCAGAGGTAGGGGGGCTAAGAGAATAGCGCAAAATTCTGCCTCCCCCTCTACCTCTGGGAGAGGGGGCTGGGGGGTGAGGGTCTTC
>DILV01000024.1:0-5260 GCA_002425225.1 Thiothrix sp. UBA5583 | reverse complement strand
CCCTGCAAGCGCAAAGCAGCGTCTGGTCAGTGGCGTTTGACGGGGGGGGGCAACTGGCCTCCGGTTCGTATGACGGCACGGTGAAGCTGTGGGATGCCGAACAAGGCGTGCTTGCCAGGGTTTTGCTTGCAGGCGTTCGCGGTGTCTGGGCCAGCATTGCCAGAGATGGCGCTGTGCTGCGGGCGGATGATGGCAGCCTGTTGCGCACCGGCACATTGCTGGACGAAGGCAAATATCCGTATGAAGAACAGGAAACGGACAAGGATGGCAAACCCACCGGAAAAATACTGAAGAAGGAGGATGATTACAGCAGCTACCGTTGGCAGTACCTGGCTGCGCCTGACAGCAGCTCTGCCACCTGGAGCCTGCAAGCGGATACCGCCACTGTCGATCTACAAGCAGGCAAAGACGGCAAGGCAGCCACCTTCACTCTCAGCCTGACCAACACCGGCAGCCAACCGGTGCACCGCCCGCATATCCTGCCGACCACGGATGCTGAGGGCATACTACAGGTGATTCCCGCCAACCCTGAACCGGCTTACCCTCAACCTGCTGCCCTCTACGCCAGCACCTCGCTGATCCCACCAGGGCAAACCATCCGATTGGCGGCAAGGGTCATCCCCACCACTGACAAACCTGCCCCATCCGGCGAATATACTTTGCCCATCAAAGTCGGAGTCTCCGGCGGCACCAGCAAACAGGTGGATTTGCGCGTCAACCTCCAAACCCCGGATATTGCCGTCACCGGCACTGATTTCAGCAGCGACACCAACACCCTGAGTATCCAGCTAAACAATCAGGGCACGGCTGATCTGCCCAAAACCGATTTCTACCTGACCGACCCGCAAGGTGAACTTGACCTGCCGCGCCAGTCATTGGAAACCATCCGCGCCCAAACTGCCGCACCGCCGCTGGCTTTCACCCTGCCCAATGACATGAGCCGTGAGCAGCGCGACCGCCTGCAACTGAAAATCCGCCCGATGCAGCCGCCACTCTACACCCACTGGTACGTGCCGCTGGAAATCAATGTTATGCCCGCCCACCTGCAAATCCTGCTGGCGGTTCTGACGCTGGGTCTGTTGGGTTTCACCATTTTTTACTTCCGCCGCTACCGCCACCCGCTGGTGCTGGAACTCGGCGTACAACCGCAAGCCCTGCAGCGCTTGCCGCTGGAACAACTCACCGAAGCCCAACGGCGCCTGCAACAGACCGGGAGGCTTAATATCACCCTCGACAGCGCCGAAGTCAGCCAGGACACCTTCCAACATGCGCTGGATTTCCAGCAAGCCAGCGCGGAACAAAAAGCCCAATGGCTGGCAATGCGATTGGGCGGGCAATGGGGAGAAATCCCCTCTACCCCCCCTTTTGCAAAGGGGGGAACCGAAATCGCCAGCACGGCTGGCTCCTACGAAGATGTTCTTCCTCCCCCCTTTGCAAAAAGGGGGCTGGGGGGGATTTTCTCCCTCAAACTTCCCGAAACCTTCCCCCTCAATGCCGACCGCCTCCTGCTCTACTTCCCGACCGCCGACGCACAGGACGCCTTCACCCACCTGCAAGCTATCCCCCAAGCCGAAGGCCGCATCACCCTGATCATCGGCGCGGACAGCGCCTACCAGCGCAAACTGCTGACCACAACAATGGACTTGAGCAACAAATACGTTGCCCCGCAAAGCCGCCAACTGACCGAACTGCTGCTCAGCCCCCATGCCGACAGCGCTTTGGCTAAAATTATGTCAGAACAACTTTCCCTCAAACAGATTTCGCCCTACCAGATCGGCGGCGGTGTGAACAAGGAAGCCCTGTTCTTCGGGCGGCGCGAACTCATCGCCCAGATCGTCAACCGCGCCCCTGCCAATTACCTGTTGGTCGGCGGGCGGCAGATGGGCAAATCCACCCTGCTCAAAGCGTTGGAACGCCGCTATGCCACCAACCCGCAAGTACAATGCCTCTACCATACCCTGTCCAACGAAGTAATGGTTCCGCGCCTAGCCCGTGCCTTGCAGCTCGCCGACACCGACAATGCGGAAACCTTCGCCGCCGCGCTGGAGCAACGCATCCGCGACACCGGGCAACGTTTCATCTTCCTGATTGACGAAGCCGACCGCTTCATCGAACACGAACAAGCGCAAGGCTACCCCATCCTCAACGTATTCCGCCGCCTCAGCGAACAGGGCAATTGCAGTTTCATCCTCGCCGGATTCTGGCAGCTCTACCAGCACGCGGTACTCGACTACCAGTCACCGCTGCGCAATTTCGGCGAAGTGCTGGAAATCGGCGCACTCGAACGCGATGCCTGCCAGCAACTTGCCACCCAGCCGATGCAAACCATGAATCTCGGCTACGCCAGCGACACCATCGTGCAAGACATGATCGAAAAATGCGGGCAACGCGCCAACCTGATTGCCTGGGTATGCCATCAGTTGATCCAGAACCTGCCAGCCCAGCAACGCAGCATCGAAGCCGGTGACATCCACCGCGTACTCGACAGCCGCGACATGAGCAAGCGTTTGGAAGGCTGGGTCGTCGGCATCAGCGAACAGGAACAGCGCTACGACCGGCTGGTGGTCTACGCCACCATCGGCAAAGGCAGTTTCAGCACCGGCGAACTGATCCAGCAGTTGGAAGCACAACACCTCACCTTTGACGCAGCGGAACTGGAACGCACCCTGTCACGGCTGGAACTGGCGTTCATCCTCACCCGCGTCAGCAACCGCTGGCAATATTGCGTGCCGCTGTTCACCGACTACCTGCTGGCGGATGAGCCGGAGGTGAAGCTGGCAACGGTGTTGAAACAGTGGTGAAATAGCAGAGAACAACGTAGGCACGCCCCATTTGCCCGTGTTACACTGATCCCGTGTAACACGATATTGCAGGTATTCCACCATGAGCAACCTGACTATTTCCATTGATGAAACCATCCTCAAAAAAGCGCGGATGCGGGCGCTGGAAGACGGCACTTCCGTCAATGCCCTGTTACGTGACTATCTGGAACGCTACGTCAACAGTGGTCAACCTTACCAACAAGCCACCCAAACCCTGCTGGCAATAGCCAAACGCTCCACCGCCGCTAGTCAGGGACGCCGCTGGGCGCGGGACGAACTGTATGAGCGCTAACTGTTTCGCCGACACCAACCTACTGGTGTATGCCTTTGACAGCAGCGAGCCAGCGAAGCAGCAAATTGTCTTGCGCATCCTGGAAGAGCAGGGCGGCAATGGGCAACTGACTCTGAGTACCCAAGTGTTACAGGAGTTTTTCGTCACCGTTACCCGCAAGCTGGCTAAACCGCTGTCCATTGAGGATGCCTACGCCTGTATCCAGCAATTCGGGGTATATCCGATGGTACACATCACCCCGGAGCTAATCCTGCGGGCTATCAGCCGTACCCGTGATGATGCGTTTTCTTTCTGGGATAGCCTGATTGTGGAAGCAGCACTACAAGCGGGTTGCCAAACCCTGTTCAGCGAAGACATGCAAGATGGTCGACGCATTGGGCAGCTTGTGATCCAGAATCCGTTCAAACTTAAGGGGGACACTGCATGAACCTCATCGGCTCCATCACCCTCGCCCACGGCAGCGGCGGACGCGCCATGCACCAACTGGTCGACGACCTGATCCGCCAAACTTTCACCAATCCCTTGCTGGCAGAAGGCGAAGATCAAGCCCGCATCCCGCTGGCGGAACTCACCGCCAACGGCGACCGGCTGGCATTCACCACTGACTCCTACGTCGTCACCCCGCTGGAATTCCTCGGCGGCAATATCGGTACACTCGCCATCAACGGCACGGTCAACGATCTGGCAGTCGGTGGTGCGAAACCGCTGTACCTGAGCTGTGGTTTCATCATCGAGGAAGGGCTGGCACTGGCAACCTTCGCCCGCATCCTGCAAGCCATGAAACTGGCAGCGGATGAAGCCGGGGTGCAAATTGTCACTGGCGATACCAAGGTGGTGCAACGCGGCGGCGCAGACAAGCTGTTTATCAATACCGCCGGTGTTGGCGTGATTCCGGCAGGTTTCAACCCTTCCGCAGGACGCGCCCAACCCGGCGATGTGGTGATCGTCAACGGCTGGCTGGGCGACCACGGTGCTGCCATCCTCAATGCACGCGGCGATCTGGCGCTGGATGCCGACATCGAAACCGATTGCGCCCCACTGAATAAGCTGGTGGAAGCGATGTTTGCCGTCTGCCCCGACATCCACTGCCTGCGTGATGCCACCCGTGGCGGGCTGGCAACGGTGCTGAACGAATTTGCCGAACGTTCCGGCGTCGATTTCATGCTCAAGGAAGAACACCTGCCAATCCGCACCCCGGTGCGTGGTATGTGCGAAATCCTGGGATTAGACCCGCTCTACCTCGCCAACGAGGGCAAACTGGTCGCGGTGGTTCCGGCTGAATCGGCGCAAGCCGTACTGGCTGCGATGCAACGCATCCCCGAAGGTCGCGATGCCTGCATCATCGGCAAAGTCCTGGCAGGCAACGGTCATGTCATCCTGCAAACAGCTTTCGGTGGCGAACGGATTGTTGATATGCTGCCCGGCGAGCAGTTGCCGCGCATTTGCTGACCAATTCGCTGTTTCGCAGGTTTTTGGGGTATATTTCCTCTTCAAAATTTCCGCGCAAAAAGGCGAAACATGGCAATAACTCCGACCAGCAAACAATCCGGCAAAGGCTTTGAAGAATCCCTGTGGGATACTGCCAACAAACTGCGTGGCACGGTGGAATCTTCCGAATACAAACACGTCATCCTCAGCCTGATTTTCCTGAAATTCGCCAGCGACAAATTCGCCGACCGCGAGCAGGAGCTGATCGACGAAGGCAAGGAAGCCTACCTCGACATGGTGGAGTTCTACACCATGAAAAACGTGTTCTACCTGCCGGAACAAGCCCGCTGGATTTACATCCAGACTTACGCCAAACAACCCGACATTGCCCTCAAGGTCGACACCGCGCTGGCAACGCTGGAAAAGCACAACAAGGCATTGCGCGGCGCATTGCCGGACAATTACTTTTCCCGCCTCGGCCTTGACCCCAGCAAGCTGGCGGCACTGATTGACACCATCAGCAATATCGACACCACCCACGACAAGGAAAACGATGTAGTGGGGCGGGTATATGAATATTTCCTCGGCAAGTTTGCGGCGGCGGAGGGCAAGCTGGGCGGCGAGTTCTACACCCCCAAGTGCGTGGTTAACCTGATGGCGGAAATGATCGAGCCGTACAAGGGCAAGATTTATGACGGGTGTGACCGGAAGTGATGCA
>DILV01000030.1 GCA_002425225.1 Thiothrix sp. UBA5583 | reverse complement strand
GAGCATCACTTCCGGTCACACCCCGAATCAAACAATCAATTGAACCAATTTATAGTGGTGATATACTATAAGGAGTAATAATTATAAAAATCATACTGGGCTAAAAAAGAAATGCCGAATAATCATAATGATAACGGAACAATAGTGATGAATACGCTTAAAACAGGGATTCTGCCCATTCTTTACATCCTGTCATTTATTTTAATCGTCATTTCTGCTCGTCTAAAAAAATGGACAAATTCCGTATTCATTCTACTTGCGCTCGTGTTTGGCCTGAGTATGAGCTTTGCCGCACAAGCCGATCCTGTCTGGCAAACCGGTACAGGCAACCAGACCAGCAACTCAGGAACCAGCGGTAATACCCAAACGGTCAGCAAACCCGCCAACATACAGGCAGGCGACCTGATCATTGTCACGCTCCATTACGAACGAACCAACCTTACCATCAACAGCAGCAATGGTTTTACCCTGATCAGACGCGAGGCTTTAGCCACCACTGACGGAACCGCCAGCCGCGCCACTGTTGCCGCTTTCTACAAAATTGCCACGGCATCCGAACCAGCCACGTACACCTTTACATCATCAGGCAACGCCACCTCCCCAGCCAACTGGCGGATCATGGCTAACCGTGTTACAGGGCACAACCCGATCCAGCCCATTGGCAACCAAAGTGGCAATAACGCCGGGACGGCAACGACAGGCACATCCAGAGCCATAACCGGCATCAATACCACTTCGCATAACGCTTTGCTGGTTTCAGCCATGTCGATGGCGTCGGGTGACATTTCCACACTCAACGTGCCTACCGGCATGACCCAGGCTTTCTCCAGCATCACCCGCACAGCAGCAGGTGTAGCTTATCAAACCATTGCCACACCGGGCGCGACCGGTAATAAAACCTGGAGCTGGACAACCGGGCGTAACAATGCTGGCCTGCTGTTTGCCATCAACAATAACCTGGACTATGGTGATGCCCCTGATACCGCAACGGGCACTGCCAGCGGCAACTATCAGACTCTTGCCACTGACAACGGCCCCCGCCACGCCATCATCCCCAATCTGATGATCGGCTCTCAGGTGGATGCCGACAATGGTACGTTGCAAAACAGTACTGCCACGAGTGATGACACGACCAATAGCCCGGATGATGAAGATGGCTTAGTCAATCCACCCATCATGCCAACAACCGCAGGCCAGACTTATTCCCTGCCGGTTTACGTCAAAAATGAAACCAATATAAAGTCTTACCTAACAGCCTATATCGACTTTAACCGTGATGGCGACTTTGTGGATGCGGGGGAGAAAGCTGATACCCAGTACGTTTACTGGAATGGCTATTTTTACCCGACCTTTACCCTGCCATCCGGCCTGACGGCAGGGACACTTTATACACGTTTGCGTCTGAGCCAAACCCTTAGCGAAGCTGATGTTCCTACGGGTGCAGCCACCAGTGGTGAAGTGGAAGACCACACACTGACAGTTTCCAGCGGAACCCTGTATGACTTTGGTGATGCACCTGCCTCGTATGGCAACGCCCGCCATACCATCAACAACAGTATCCATTTGGGTATCAACCGCCCGGATGCCGAAGCAGCCAGCCAGTATAGCTACAACGCCAGATTCGGTGATGGCGCAGACGAGGACGGTGTGCCCAGTCAGAGTGGAAACACCTCCATTCCGCTGTTCCCGATCCTGAAAATGACCGCCAGCAGCTACAGTGTCGACCTCAATGTGACCAATACCACAGCTTCGCCAGCCAACCTGCGTGGTTGGATCGACTTCGACCAGAATGGTCTGTTCGATACCGATGAAGCAGCCACCGTCAGTGTTCCCACCAGTACCAGCAACGGCACTGCCACCCTGACCTGGAACAGCATTCCCACCGACATCAAGCTGGGTACAACCTTCATCCGTCTGCGCCTGACGACCGATGCAACTGTCACTGCCAGCACCCCCAGCAACAATGCCAGCAACGGTGAAGTGGAAGACTACCCGATTGCGGTTGCCATCGACGTTCCCCCTGACAGTGCAGATGTCACCCTTGTCAAGGGCGAAACACCTGCGTGCAGCAGCACCGTGTTTACCGATAACTTCAATGATGTACCGGCAGACCAGTATTTCGGAGCCAACACCTCCGCCACCCCGTATGTCATTCGTGACTGGACGGCAACTGGCGGCGGCAGTGACAGCTATGCTCGTACCCTGACCACGGCTCTGTTTCCCACCCAAGGCACATCCATCTATTTTGGCAATGGTTTCATCCGGCGTTTTTACCCGGATGTTGGTATCGCCCCGCAATTTGACGGCAATGGCAGAATGCTGTCCCCCCCCGATGCAATTGAATTGCGTGACAATGTTGATGACACCACTCCCGGCATTAATACTAATCAAGCTGACTGGGGGCCAGAACCGGTCAAGCTGTCGCGCACCTTTGCCACAACTGCTGGGCAAAGATACCGGCTGTATTTCTCTGCCATCCCGGAAGATGCCGGTAACGATTATTATGCTTCCGGGCTAATGCGGGTCGATACGCCGAGTGGCTCGGTACACTTCAAGGCGCCGGGCGGCATGGAGGGTATCCAGAAATACCGGATCGAATTTACGGCAACAGGTACCAGTTCGACCATCAGTTTCATCAACTATGGGCATCTGGGTACGGATGGCGGCTATTGCGACCCTAACTCCGTCATTTCTGGCCCTTGGTGCAGTGTCGGTGGCATTCCGATCGACAAGAAGGGCAATGAACTGATTATTGATGATGTAACGGTGGCGCTGGCTTCCGCCTGCCCGACCAGTGCCATTGCCGGTACGGTTTATACGGACAAAAACGGCAACAATACCTTTGACAGTGCCACGGAAAACGGCCTCGGCAATATCAGCGTCAGCCTGTATGACAACAACGGCACAACCACGACCACTACCGATGACCTCAAGGTAGCCACGGTCGCCACGGCTGCCAATGGTTCCTACAGTTTCGCCAATATCAGCGCTGTACCCCGTTACCGCATCGAGGTGGATACCCGCGATACCGACCTGCCTACCAGTGCAGTTATTGGCACGACCAACCCGCTGGCAGACGTTGCGGTGACAGCAGGAAATACCCTTGCCAACCAAAACTTTGGATTTGATCTGGGCTGTGATGCCAGTGCTGGGGAGTTTGGCGGGATTGTTTTCCGCGATTACAACCAAAACGGTATCCGTGAAAGTCAGGAAGAAGGTATTGCAGGCGTGACTGTCACCGCCTATGACACTGCCAATACTGCTGTTGCCACCACCACGACCGATGCACGCGGCTGGTACAGGTTCAGCGGTCAAACCAACGGTGCGCAATACCGGCTGGAATTCACGGGCTTGCCAGCCAGTTTGTCTTCCGGTGCGCAAGGTACTGACAGTGCCACCAATGTGCGCTTTGTGACAGCCAGCAGCAGTTGTTCCACTCATTACGGAGTCAGCGACCCGGTGGAATACTGTCAGGCAACCCCTTATGTGTCTGCCAACGTGTTTGTAGGCGGCGACCCGACCGCTGCGGATGTGGGTGTTTATACCAGCGTCCACACCTTCCCGTATAACGCCACTGGCCCGGCCTATGCGGAAACACCACCCGCTTCCAGCAAGGCCAGCATCGCCCAGACCGGGGCAATCTGGGGTATGGCTTACCAGAAAAGCAGTAAAACCCTGTATGCCTCGGCGGTGATGCGCCGTTTCTCCGGGCTTGGCTCTCTGGGCACTGGCGGCATTTACAAAATCAACATGAATGACCCAACCACCAATACCGGCGCATCAGCCTATCTGGATGTCAAAACCATCGGGATCGACACCGGGGCGGATGTACGCCTGACTGACTCATGTTCCCCCAAACTGTCCACCAACCCATGGGTTGCCGCCCATGACGTGGCAGCCTGGGATGCGGTTGGCAAGGTAGGGATTGGTGACATCGACCATGATGATGCCAACAACCGTTTGTGGCTGGTCAACCTCAATGACCGTAAGCTGTATGGCATCAACAATATCAGCCCGACCACTACGCCAACCGCCGCCAATGTGCTGGGCGGTTACAGCATCAACCTGCCTTCACCGCATAGTTGCACCTCCGGCACATTCCGCCCCTGGGCTGTCAAATACCATCGTGGTTATGTATATGTCGGTGGTGTGTGTGATGCCAGCAGTGCCCCTTACACCCTGAGCAATGTCAGGGGATATGTCCTGCGCTTTGATCCTGCCAATACAGCGGCTGGTTTCAGCTACGTGAAAGATTTCCCGATTGACCAGCAACGGAACTTGTACAGCCATGATTATCCGGCGCAGTGGAACGGCTGGATTCCGCAAGCAGATGCAGTTGGCTGGCCTTACTTCCACTCCCCGATTGTCAGCAACCTCGAATTTGATACGGATGGTTCCATCATCATCGGTATCGCTGACCGTGCCGGGATGCAAAACGGCAACAACTCCTATGATGAGCCTTCCTGTGCGGATTTGGGTGTTGATTACACCAGCTCCACCGGCGATGTGCTGCGCCTGTGCAAGACTAACAGCGGCTATGCGACTGACTCAGAACCTGGCTGTACCACCGACATCCCCAGCAACAGCAAGACAATCAATGAATATTATTGGGGAGACATGGGGCCTACCGACAACTCCTGGCAAGGCATGAATGAAATCGCCTCCGGCGGCCTTGCAATGGCTCCCGGTAGCGCCACGGTACTGATGTCATCTTATGACGTCAACACATGGGGAACCAACGGGGTTGCCTGGCTCAATAACCGGACGGGGAGCGCAGACAACCGCTATTACGTCTCTGCCACAACCATGGGCAAGGCAACCGGCATGGGTGAACTGGAAATCCTGTGTGACCAAGCACCCAATGAAATCGGCAACAGGGTATGGCTGGATACTGACAAAGATGGTATTCAGGATGCAGGCGAAGCCGGTATCAACAATGTCAATGTCACCCTGACCTGCGGCACGGATTCCGCCAGCACTACCACCAATACCAGTGGCGAATACTATTTCAGCAATGTTTCCGGCGGAAATGCTACCTTCATGGGCAGCGGGGAAAGTTGCAGCCTGAGCATCAGCAGTTCCCAAGCCAGCCTGAGCGGGCATACCCTGACCACCCAGAATGCCGACAGCAAGACCGACAACAACTACCAGACTGACATCCGCGATTCGGATGCCGCCGTCAGTGGCGCAAATGCCGTGATCAGTTTCACGGTCGGCAGCGCAGGGCAAAACAACCACTCGCTCGACTTTGGCTATCAGACCAATATCAGCATGGGCAGCATTAGTGGCACGGTCTACCGTGACAGCAACCAGAACAACAGTTTTGATTCCGGCAGCGAAAGCGGTATTGCCAGCATTAGTGTCAGCCTCTATGACGAAAACTTTACCGCCAGCAACACGGCTGATGACACCCTGCTGAGCACGGTCAGTAGCGGAGCGGATGGCTCTTACAGCTTCAGCAACCTGAATCCGGCACGTTCCTACAGGATTCAGACCGATTCCACCGACAGCGATTTGCCAGCCGGAGCCAGCATCGGCACTGCCAACCCGCTGACGGGCGTTTCGGTCGCAGCGGGTGCGACCACCGGCAACCAGAACTTCGGTTTTGACCTGCTCTCCGCTGGCAGTTGCGCTGCGCCTGCCCCATCCGGCACAAATGCCTACATCAATACCGCTGTCGGCTGGACTCATGATGAAAACGACCCAGCAGGTCAGGCCGCCAACCATGCCTTGCCCGCCATCAACAAGCCGGACGAAATTGCTGCCGCCAGCAACCAGACGGCTACCGGGCTGACCACGGGTCGAATCGACTGGGGTCTGTATGCCACTACCGCCTCCGTACCAGCTACTCTTGCCGATGCCATCAGCAACAACAAATACCTGCAATACAGCTTCACCACCCAGTCCAGCCTGAGCAATACCCACATCCTGTACGGCCTTGGTCTGGTCACGCAAGGCACAACCATTGGCAGCAACCATTCGGGCAAATACAAGATCCAGGTGCAGGTTGATGACAATGCCGCCTTCAGCTCGCCACAAGTAGTCAAAACCCTGATCCAGATTGATGAAGCCAACCCGACTACCGGAGCCTCCATCAGCGAAGGGCCCTACGATTACGGGGTAGCCTATTACTACAACCACTACGACTTTGACAGCCCGCTGGAACTGGCAAGCAACACCACCTATTACGTGCGCTTTTATCTGTATGATGACACTGTATCAGGTTTCTTCGGTGGTTCTGCCAACCGGGTGGTTTTCGATAACCTGAAACTGAAAACCCACGAATGTGCTACCAGCACCAGTAACGATTTTGGCGACGCACCGGCTACCTATGGTGATGCCAGCCACACCATCGTTGCTGGTATCCATCTGGGTGACAATGCCCCCGACGGTGAAACCGCCAGCAAATACAGTTTCAATGCCCGCACTGACAATCATGATGACGGCGCACCCAGCCAGAATGCACCGGGGGCTTACATCCCACTGTTCCCGGTACTGCAACTGACTGATACCAGCTACAGCAGCAGTTTCAAAGTGACCAACAACACCGGCACAGCAGGCAAGCTGTACGGCTGGATCGACTTTGACAAGAGCGGCACGTTTGAAGAAGACGAAGCGGCTTCGGTGGATGTGCCCACTGGCTCCAGCAATGCCAGCGTCACCCTCAACTGGGCGAGCATCCCGTTTGATGTGCAACTGGGCACAACTGCCATCCGTCTGCGTCTGACCACCGATAGCAGCATTACCACCAGTACCCCGACAGGTGCTGCCAGCAATGGTGAGGTGGAAGACTATCCGATTGCCATTGCGATGGATATTCCGCCCAACAGCCCCAGCCTTGCCATTATCAGCGGTGCGACTCCGGCTGCCTGTGAAACCGTGGTGTTCCAGGACAATTTCGATGACCTGACCCCAACCGTATTCTGGGGAACCAACCGCCCCGGCAGTCAGGCCATCCGCGACTGGACGCGCTCCGGTGGCGGCAATGATACCTATGCCCATATCACCACCCCGGTCGGGCAAGGCAGCAGCGTGTACTTTGGTAACGGCGGAATCCGCCAGATCAGCCCTGCCACCCCTAGCGGTTACACCTTTGATGCCAATGGCAAACTGCTGACTACCATTGATGCCATTGCCCTGCGTGATGACATGGATGATTTCATTACCCCCGGAACCACTGCCAACGAATACGGCAGCAAGGCTGACTGGGGGCCGGAACCCGTCAGGCTGGCCAGAACATTTGCCACCACACCGGGCAAAACTTACCGGCTGTATTTCAAGGCTATCCCGGAAAATCCAGCAGGTACTTATGCTTCAGGCATCATGCGGCTGGACATGCCGGGTGGCTCCATTCACTTCAAGGCGCCTGGCAGTGCAGAAGGCACGCAAACCTACGCGGTCGAATTCACTGCATTTGATTACAACTCGACCATCACTTTTGTGAACTATGGGCATACCGAAGGTAGCAACAATGGCTACTGCGACCCGAATAGCGTTTTCAATGCCAACCCCTGGTGTACCGTCGGTGGGCGTGATGACGTCAAGGTAGGTAACGAGCTGATCATTGATGATGTGGTGCTGACTCAAGCTGCCTGTGCCACTGGCACTATCCACGGCACGGTGTATCACGATGCCAACCTGAATAACAGCCATGATGCAGGTATTGAAACGGGCATCACTGCCATCAGCGTTAAGCTGTATGACGAAAACGGTACGACCGGCAATACTGCCGACGACCGTCTGGTTTATACTGCCAGCACCTATGTACAGGGCGGTTATTACTTTACAGATGTGGATACCTCCAACACCTACCGGATTGAAGTGAATACGGCAGACCCTGACCTGCCTGCCCACATGCTATTGGGTACTGCCAACCCACTGACCGGTGTTACCGTCACTGCCAACACCATACTGTACAATCAGGATTTCGGTTTCGACCTGCTCACCCCCAGCAATATCGCTGGTACGGTTTACCTCGACAACAACACCAACGATGTATTCGACACCGGAGTTGACTACGGCCTCGGCAGTATCAAGGTATCCCTCTACAACGATAACGGTACTGCCGGAAATACCGCCGATGACACCTTGTTGGGCAATACCAGTACTGCCATCAACGGTGCATACCGTTTTGACAGCCTCGACCACACCCTCACTTACCGGGTTGCCGTCGACACCACCGATACGGATATTCCAGCGGGCGCAACCATTGGCACAACCAACCCAGTTACCGGGGTTGCCGTGCCTGCCAATACCACCGTCACCAAAAACTTTGGTTTTGACCAGGCCAGTAACGGTATTACCGGCAAGGTGTTCCTTGACTACAACCTCAACGGGCAACTAGACAGCAATAGTGCCATGAGCAACTTTGCCAACAATACCAGCATCAAACTGGCGTTTGACAAAGGCATTGCCGGAGCACAGATCAAGGCGGAATGCGTGGGAGCCAGTGGCAAGCTCAGCTTCGGCCCTGTCACCAGCGACGTAAACGGGCAATATTATCTGGCAACACCGGGAGCAGTGGCTGGCAATTACAACTGCGTGCTGCAAATGAGCAGTATTCCGGCAGGCTATAGCGTGGCTACCCAGTCCGGCTCCGGCAATCAGGTACTGACACAGGTTGTCAGCCCAACCGCCGTCAATACTTATTTCGCCTTGCAGGAAGAAACCAGCTATTGCCAAAACAACCCGGACATGGCAACCAACCGCTTTGCCTACGGGCAACAGACACCCAATCCGCCGTTTGCGGGCAACAATGATGTACCCAACATTTTTGCATTCCCCTATAACAGCGGTACAACGGGCTTGCCCAACACTAACCCACCGGGATACAACCAGCCACTGGAAACTGATGCTGCTTTCAGGGATTTAGCACTCGCCAATCAGGTAGGCAGCGTGTTCGGCCTTGGCTGGCATCCGGCTTCCGACAGTCTGTTTGCATCCGCTTACATGAAGGCATGGACAGGCTTCGGCTCCGGCGGAACGGGTGGCATTTACCGGGTCGACATGAGCAATCCAGCCAGCCCGACCACCAGTCTGTACGCCAACCTGAACCAGATCTTCCCGGCTACACCACCTACAGCAGGCTCTGACCCTTACCTGACAGGCGTATTCTCGGCTGGCAACCCCGGTTATGTACAGATTGCTGATGGTAGCGGCAGTGACCCGGACGGTTCCTATGTCGCTTCCGGCAACGCCACCCGCGACAATCAGGATGGGCAAATAAACGATGCCGTTGGCAAGACAGCGTTCGGCGACCTGGATGTATCGGCTGACGGCAAATCCCTGTTCGCGGTCAACATGGCGAACAACAAACTGTATATCCTGCCCATCAGGACTGCCCCGCTAAGCGCTGCGGATGCCGGTCTGATCAGCAGCTACAACATTCCGTTTGCCAGCAATTGCAAAACAGGCGGAACCAAACGTACCTTTGGTTTGGGTGAATACCAGGGCGGTTTGTATGTTGCCACCCAGTGTGGTGCTGAATATGGCTTGCCGTGGGAAGTGCCGGAACATTCTGTTTTCCGCTTTGATCTGGGCAGCAAGACGTTCTCAACAACGCCTAGCCTGGTGTATTCACGCCCCAGTGAAGACACTTACAGCATCAACTTTTCAACGATTACTGACCTTGTATTTGATCCGGCCGGAAACATGACACTGACTTTCCGTGAAACCCTGCCGTCACCTTATGGGCCGTCGGTTGATGGTGGCAAGGGAACTGGCTATAGCGTCATTCGTCGTGCTTGTGTGCTGAATAAGGCAACATTTACCTGGGAACGGGAAAACAATGGTTCCTGCGGCGGTGTCACCACGGCAGGCAAAGACAACGGCTATGGTACTGGACCCAGCTACGGCACATTCTTCCATCAGGAATACCCGGCAGACCACGGGCCATCCCTGCGTTCTGCCAGCTACGGTGGTGCGGCACAAATTCCGGGTTTCATGGAAGCGGCTTATACCATTGCCGAGCCATTCGAGTTCTACAGCGTAGGGATTTCCTGGGTAGATACCGGTCTTGGCAACCCGGCAACGGCTGGGCAGCGTAACCGTGCCTACAGTTTCTACAAGGGAACTGGCGCGTTTGAATACCCGGACAACCGCCCGGTCAATGGCAAGAATGCCGCAATTGGTGATCTTGAAATCCTGTGTGACACACCGTCCCTCGAAATCGGCAACCGCGTTTGGCAGGACAGCGATAGTGATGGAGTACAGGATGCAGGTGAGCCTCCTGTAGCAGGTGTCAAGGTGGAACTGTTTGCGAACGGGGCAAATCTGGCTTCTGCCACCCCACTGGCAACTGCCCTTACCGATGCCAACGGTTATTATGCCTTCTCCAGCGACATGCGCGGTTATCCAGCCACGGGCAACAATGCGCCTAACGATACGGCTGGGGCAAACGGTGGATTTAATGCTGCTGATATTCAGGGCGGTCGAGCTAGCACTGCCAGCCACAAATATGGCTTGCTGTCACTGACACCGAATACCCAGTATCAGGTTGTGATCCGCAATGTAGGCGGTGCAAGCAAGCAGGCGGCACTTGGCAGCATGACCCTGACTACCGCAGCACAAGGAACCGACCCAGAACTCGACTCGGATGCAGGTGTTGTGGGTGATCATGCGGTTGCCAATGTTTCCATGCTGGGCTACGGCAACCATTACCATGCAGTGGATTTTGGGTTTAAAGCGGGAGCTATCCTTCCTGATTACGGTGATGCGCCAGCAACCTATGGCACACCTTCCCATACCATAGTCTCCGGCATCCGCCTGGGAGCAACTGCGCCTGATGGCGAAGCGGCGGCACAACCCAGTACTGGTGCAAATCTCGACGACACCACCGGCACGGATGACGAAGACGGCATTACCCTACCCACACTGACCGCAGGGCAAACAGCTACCATCACCGCTACCGTAGCGGGTGCAGGCGGCTACCTGCAAGGCTGGATGGACTGGAACGGTGACGGCGACTTTGCCGATACCGGGGAACAGGTTGCTACCAACATCCAAGACAATGCGGGTAGCGACACCAACACCACGGCTGGAACAATCGCCTTCAATGTGGCAGTTCCAGCAGGTGCAGTAACGACCCAAACCTATGCCCGCTTCCGCTGGTCAAGCACTAGCGGGTTGAACAGTACTGCTGCTGCCAGTGATGGTGAGGTAGAAGACTATGCGCTAAGCATTGCAGCAGCAACCTGTCTGGCATTGCCCGTGACGACGGTCGGCCATGCCACTGTGTTGGCAAACAATGAATTCCAGCTAACCCCTGCTGTCAATTCACAAATCGGTGCCATCTGGGGAACAAAACGGGTCAATCTTGCCCAGCCTTTTGATTACACTGCGAGAGCCTTTTTAGGATCAAAAGACGGTGCAGATGGCATGACATTCACCCTGCAAAATACCAGTGCCACTGCCCTAGGTTCATCAGGCCGTGGTTTGGCATCTGGAGATGGCTCGGGTGGCGGTGGCATATCTCCTTCACTGGTGGTTGAACTGGATACCCACTACAACTATGACGACGGCTGGAATGATCCCCTCGATGATCACATGGCGATTTACCTGCATGGGAATGGGCGGCACAACGGCGCAGCTACCAGCTTGATCAGCCCTGTTGTTCTGGGTGAGCTGGAAGACAATGCTTATCATCTGTTCCGTGTCGTTTGGAATCCGGCTACCACAACCCTTCAGGTTTACGTTGACGGAATACTGCGAGCTACCAAAGTCGTGAATCTGGTCAGTGAATTAGGTACATCAACACCTTACTGGGGTTATACAGCTTCAACCGGTGGCCTGAACAACCGCCATGCCATCTGTAACCTGAGTGATCCAAGCATATCTTCGGCTTCGTATGATCAGTCGGACGCCCCGGCAACCTATGGCACACCATCCCACCAGATTTTAACGGGCTTTCGTCTGGGGGCCGCAGTCGATGCCGATACGGCAGCCATGCCGAATGTTAGCGCAACAGGTGATGACACCACCGGCGTGGACGATGAGGACGGTGTGACATTGCCTACTCTGACTCAGGGGCAAACCGCTAGCATCACGGCTACCGTAGCGGGTGCAGGCGGCTACCTGCAAGGCTGGATCGACTGGAATGGAGATGGCGACTTTGCCGATGCAGGGGAACAGGTTGCGACCAATATCCAAGACAATCTGGTGGGTGACACCAACAATACGGCTGGAACAATCGCCTTCAATGTGGCAGTTCCAGCAGGTGCAGTAACGACCCAAACCTATGCCCGCTTCCGCTGGTCAAGCACTAGCGGGTTGAACAGTACGGCTGCTGCCAATGATGGAGAGGTGGAAGATTACGCATTGACCATTGCTTCTTCGATGGCTTATGGCCTGTCAGGCAAGGTATTTGAAGACGTTAACTACGGCGGCGGTGCAGGTCGACCACTCAGCACTGCGGGTGCTGCCGGTGTTCTGGGCGTGCGGGTCGAACTCTACAACTCGACCGGCAGTTTTGTCAGCAGCACCACAACGGCTGATGGCGGCCCTTACAGCTTTGCCAACCTTGCCAATGGCACTTACTACGTGCGGGTGGTCAACGACACCATCCGTTCGACCCGTGCCGGTTCCGATGCAAGCGAGCGCAGCATCCAGACCTTCCGCAGTGACGGCACAAGCGCTGTCACCAATGAAGTCGGTGGACGCAAACCTGCATTGGTCGATGCAGCCGCCAATACCACTAACCAGACCCTCAACACCAGCACTTTCGTTCTGTCTGGCGGTGGTCAGGCACAGTCGGTACAGCCGGTTACGGTGTCCGGCAGCAATATCACGGGCGCTGATTTCGGCTTCAACTTCAGCACCGTCATCAACATCAATGACAGTGGGCAAGGCTCCTTGCGTCAGGCCATCCTCAACGCCAACCTGCTGGCTAACAGCATGACGCAGCCAGGCAGCAATTACGGCGTGAATACAGCACTGAACAAGGAAGTGCTGGTCTTCAATATCCCTGCCAGCGGCGACCCACAAGGGCGAGCGGATATTTGCAGCGGTACAACCTGTAACATTACCGTCAACAGTAAACTGCCGGACATTACTGCCCCGCTGATCATCGACGGTGCAACCCAGCCCGGCTACACCGCAGGCACGCCGGGTATGCCCCGTATCCGCATTGCCCCGACAACGGGTCTGGATGCCATCGGCATTTCCATCGCCTACACCGCCACTGACAGCACGGTACGCGGCTTGTCCATCACCGGTTTCCGTACCAGCAACATGAACCGTGCCATCAACGTGGCGGCTGCCCGCACCGTAGTGGAATCCAACTACCTTGGGGTGAAACCGGATGGTACTGCCGATGCCAACAGTCAGGGCATCATGCTGGAGTATGCTGATACCGCCACTACCGTTATCGGTGGCAGCACCGCCGCAAAACGCAACATCATTTCCGGCAATCTGCGCTGGGGTATTGCCTACGACACAGGGGCAACGGCGGGCACAATCCAGAACAACTTCATCGGTACGAATGTTGCCGGTACGGCGGCACTAGGCAACCAGTTTGGCGGTATCGACCTGGAGGGAGCCAACGACACCCTCGTACTGGATAACGTCATTGCAGGCAACGCAGGCGATGGCCTCCAGATTGGCTACACCAATGGCACAATACTTACCAGCGGCTACACCATCCGGGGCAACCGTATTGGGGTCGGCATCAACGGCGAAGCTATTGGCAATACCGGCCCCGGCATCATGAACTATGGCGGCTCCAGCAACCACCAGATGGGTGGCACTGCCGCCGGTCAGGCCAACATCATTGCCAACAACATCGGCGGAGGCATCAAACTGGCGGCCAACAGTGCTGGCGTAAACAACGTCATCAGTGGCAACAGTTTCTACGCCAACGGCAATCTGGGGATTGACCTCGGCAACAATGGCGTTACCGTCAACGATGCCAATGATGCTGATGCGGGTGCAAACAACCTGCTCAACTTCCCGCTGATTGCCGACCTCAGTATTGCCAGCGGCAACCTGACCGTGAAAGGTTGCGCCCCCAGCGGTGCGACGGTGGAACTGTTCGAGGCGGATGTCAGCGCAGGTGGCAAAGCCGCACCGGGTGACAACAAGGTTGGCAAGAGCAAGGATTACGGCGAAGGTCAAACTTACCTTGCCAGCTTCGTGGAAGGCGGGGCATCCGACACTGATACCGCCAACTGCACACTGGCAACCGATGCTGACGGCAACAACCAGACCGGCATGAAAGCCTTCAGTGTAACCATCCCTGCCCCTGTTGCCTTCGTTGCCGGTGATACCATGACCGCAACCGCAACGTTGGCAGGCACTGGTACATCGGAATTCTCACCCGTATTCCTCTACGATGCGACCTGCAAACTGATTGTCACCACCACGGCTGACACAGACAGTGCCGCCAATAATTCCGGCTCGCTGCGTGACGCCATCGAATGTGCCAACAGCACACCGGGAGTGGATAGCATCACCTTCAACATGCCCAATACCGAAACCGGTTTCATCAACCCTGACGGCGTGGCAAACAATGGTAACGAATACTGGCGCATTAGCCTCAACAGCCAGTTGCCCAGTATCACCGAAGGTGTGAGCATCGACGGACGTACCCAGACCAGCAACAAGGGCAACACCAACAGCGGCAACGTTGCGGCGGCGGCTACAGTTGGGACAGACAATATTGCCCTGGCGGTGGTGACAGCTCCCGAAATTGAAATTGTCGGGCAATGGTTCGGGGCTGGTTTCGACATCAAGGCCAGCAACGTCAGTATCTATGGGCTGGGAATGCGCCTGTTTGATACCGACATCCGCATGGATCAGGCCAATACCACCGGCATCCTGCTGAACGAGCTGGCACTTGGGGTCAACCCCGTCAACGGTGGCGATCCTGGTGCAGGCCAGCGCTCCAACCAGCACATTGCGGTAAATGCTTCCGGGGTCGGTTTTGTGCTGACCAACAGTCTGCTTGGTTTCAATGACAACAAGCGGGGTATTGTCACGGGTCAGTACAACAATGTATCCGATGTCAGTGCCACCATCAGCGGCAACCACTTCATCGGCGTGGGCATGACCGGCAACACCGAAAATGCTGCGATTGAAATCCTGCGCACCCAGAACCCCAGTGTGACCATTTCCGGCAACCGGTTTGTCGGGCGCGGTAGTGCGACTGCTACTGACCTTGCGGTGGAATTCAATGATTATGGTGGCGGCAACACCACCTGCGTCACCTGTCGGGTGGAAAACAATACCATCAGTGGCTTCCATGATGGGGTTGGCTACTTCACCGATGCCAGCCTGACCGGACTGGTGGTTAGCAAAAACCGTATTTACAGCAATACCGAATTCGCCGTATTCCTCGGTAATGTCCAGAATGCCAGCGTAACGCAGAACTACCTGCACGATAACGGCAAGAGCGGCGTGCTGATCAACAAAGACCCTGCGAAAGGCAACGTCATTAGCCAGAACAGCATCTACCATAACGGTGAAGTGGGTATCAATCTGGCAGGAGGCAATCAGGTCGATCCAGGCGGTGTGACCCTGAACGATGCCAATGACGCGGACAGCGGGCCAAATGGCTTGCTCAACATGCCAGTCATCAACCAGGTGATTGTCGGTGCAAGCAACCTGACTGTGCGTGGCTGTGCCCCAGCCGCAGCGGTGGTGGAACTGTTTGAAGCCGATGTCAGCCCCGGTGGTGCAGCAACAGCCGGTGACAACACCTTTGCCCTCAGTCGTGATTACGGTGAGGGCCAGCGCTATCTGACCAGTGTGGCGGAAAACAGTGCCGCCGACATTGATGCAGGCAACTGTGCCCTGCCAGCATTCGACGGCATGAACAACACTGGCATGAAAGCCTTCCAGTTCACCCTACCACTGCCTTCCGGCATTGTGGTGGGTGACAAGCTGACTGCCACTGCCACCGTGGCAGCCAGTGGTACATCGGAATTTGGCCCGGTGATGACCAGCGAAGGCCCTCCGCCCAATATTGGCGGTGGTAGCTGTACTGCCTCGGGTGGTACTGACATCCTGTTCATCGTCGACAACTCCGGCTCAATCACACCTGCGGAATACGCCGACTTTGCCAGCACCATCCAGACAGTTGGGACACAATTGCTGACTGACAACCCGCAGAACCGGATTGGTATTGCCCATTTCGGTGGACCAACCGACTCACTGGTGAGTGGCGGGCAGTACGTTTACTTTGAGCGCGATTTCTCCAGTGTCGCCATGACCGCACCGGTACGCCAGTTTGGTACAGGTGGCGCTTACAATGTCGACTGGTGGGCGGATCATCTGGCTGGCGCAGTGCAGCAAATCCGTTATGCGCTTGATAGCAATGCCAGCACCAGTTCCACCTATATCGTCAGCCCTGTCAGGGAAATGAGCCGCAATGCTTCCACACCGTTGCAAATCGTGTTGATGACTGACGCTGTTCGCTACGGCGACTGGGTTCCCAGCGACATTTCCATGCTGATTGACCCGGCTGGATCAGGTGCAGAACCGGATGATGGCTCGGATTTCACCATTTACAACCAGTTGAAGTCTGCGGGCATCTCTTTCTCCGTAGTCAGCTTCAACCCAACCCCGGCAGATATTGCGGCATCGGCTGCGATTGCCTCCACCGGAGGCACGTACAACGGCAGTATTGATGCCAACCCGCAAGATCCGCAGGGTTCTCAAACCACACCACGCCGTTTCATCTCGGTCACTTCCGGCTTCCAGTTGACAGCCGCCCAGGTCAATGAACTGGTGGAAGGAACTGCCATTTGTACCAGCAGCATTTCCG
The DNA here is from genome assembly GCA_002425225.1 of Thiothrix sp. UBA5583. GTDB lineage: Bacteria > Pseudomonadota > Gammaproteobacteria > Thiotrichales > Thiotrichaceae > Thiothrix > Thiothrix moscowensis. Next base: position 126,781 of record DILV01000030.1, on the reverse strand, counting down.
GGCTGGTGTTTGAAGACCCGAACTATGGCGGCTTGCGTGATGCGGGTGGCGTATTGATACCGCGCCCTGCCAGCAGTGCCGGAACCAAAGGTATTGCCAATGCCACCGTCGAGATTTACGCCAGCAATGGCAGCTTCGTCGACAGTACCAGTACGGATACCAACGGCATCTACAAACTGCCTAGCCTCACCGATGGCAAATATTATGTGCGGGTCGTGAGTGATTCCGTCAGCTCCAGCCGTGCAGGTGGTAATGGCAGTGAACTGCCGGTACAGACCTACCCAACCGTGGGTGGCGTCAAACCATCGGTCGCGGATGCGGGCATCAATGCTGGTGGTGCATCCAGCCTGACCGTTTCACCCAGCAAGACGTTTGTGTTCACTGGCGGCACGCTGACTGGTCAACAAGCACAGTCCGTACAGGAAATTACCCTGAGCGGCAGCAGCATCAACAATGTCGACTTTGGCTTCAATTTCAGTAGTGTGGTCAACACCAACGACAACGGGCAAGGCTCCTTGCGCCAGTTCCTGCTCAATGCCAACCTGCTGGGGGATGATAATGCCCTGACACAGGAAGGCCGCAGCCTAGGCAAGGAACACGCTATCCTGATACTGCCAACCAGTGACCCGCGTTATGCCAGTGGTGTGTGGACAATCCTGCTGAATACTTCCTTGCCCAACATCGACAAACCAATGATTCTGGACGGCAGCACCCAATCCGGCTTCAACCCCGCAACCGGTGTGCCCGTGGTCAAGCTGGATGGCAACAACCTTGCCGGTAATGGCCTGAGCCTGGTAGCTGGCAGCACGGGCAGCAGCATCCGCAGCCTTGCCATTACCCGTTTTGGCGGCGATGGCATCAACCTGCAAGGCAATACCACTGGCAATGCCATCCTTGGCAATAGCATCCATACCAACGGTGGTCTGGGGATTGATCTGGTGGGTGGCACAGAAAATGTCCACGGTGTCACTGCCAACGCCAGTAATGACACAGGCCCCAACAACCTGCTGAACTACCCTGAGTTCAAGACCATGGGTATCACTGACGGCACCAAAATCATTACGTATGACTTTGATCTGGATGTACCTGTAGGCACTTACCGGCTGGAATTCTTCAAGAATGACAGTGCAGATGCCAGTGGTCACGGCGAGGGCCAGATTTATCTGGGTGGGCGCGATATTGAAGTCAGTGCTACCGGCAAACAGAACTACAAGGGTTCTTTCAATGCCAACCAGTTACTGGCGGGCAATGACAAGGTTTCAGCAACCCTGACCCGCAAAGTGGGCGCTGACTTCACCGATACCTCCGAATTTGCAGGTACGGCAACCGGCACAACCACCACAGTATGTAAGGACTGGATCACCAATCCGAGTCTGGCTCCGGCTGATTTCAACATTGCTGAAAACAGCAGTATTGTGGCGTTCATTACCGCCAAGGATGCCAGTGGCAATACCATCAACTATGCCCTCAAGGGAGCTGATGGCAAATACTTCGCCATTACTGCCAGCAGCCCAACCACACCGGAATGCAAAACCGTCAAGATGATTGATCCGAATGTCATTATCACCAAGTCTGCCAGTGCCGATGGGGAAGCAGGAGTGCGGGCTGTACCGCCGGGCTACTTGCCGCCGCCGGGCAACTTTGAATCACCCGCAGATGCGAATAAAGATAATGTCTACGAAGTACAGGTGGTGGCAACCTATGCAGACGGCACGCAAGTAACCCGTGACCTGACAGTCCGGGTACTGAATGAAAATGAAGCGCCCGTCATTATTTCTGCCCCGGCGGTTTCCTTCGTGGAAGATAGTGTTGCCAATGTGCTGGATATTACATCACAGGATCAGGATGCCGGGACAAGTGAAGGCAATGGCTTGAGTTACCGTATCAGTGGCGGTACAGATGCCTCTTTCTTTGCGGTGACATCCACAGCGGGCATCCTGACTTTCCGTGCTATCCCTGACTACGATGCACCGATGGACAGTAATCGTGACAATATCTATGAAGTAGAAGTCACCGTGACAGACACGGGCGGCCTCAGCAACAGCAAACTGTTTACAGTTACTGTCACCAATAACACAGCAGATGACGGCATCCTGCTGCAAACCCGTGCCTTCCTGCAAGGTGCGTATGATGGCGGCAGCCAGATGATGGCGGCTGACCTGAATGCCCTAGGCTTATTACCTGCCAAACAGCCCTATGGTCTTGCGCCGTTCAAATATACAGGTACGGAAACGTTCAGTGACATGCTCAAGGAAACCACGGGTAACAATGCCCCGGTTGACTGGATGCTGGTCGAGTTACGTAGCAGCCTGAGCCAGGTTGTTGCCAGCCGCGCCGTCATTGTCCAGCGTGACGGTGATCTGGTGGATGCTCAAACTGGCTCGCCAGACCTGCATTTTGCCAAGGTCGCCGCAGGTAATTATTATGTGGTTATCCGTCACCGCAACCATCTGGATGTGATCACCGCCAGCCCGGTCAGTCTGGTAAACACTGCCAGAATGGTGGACTTCACCCTGTCTGCAACAGCAGTCAAGGCGGAACATGCACGGGTGACGGCAGGCAAGCTGGCACTGATGTGGGCAGGCGACATCAATGGTAGCCAGACCCTGACAGCCAGCGGCCCTGGCAATGATGCCAATACATTGTTGAGTACCATCCTCTCGGCAGCAGAAAATCCGCAAGCCCATACCAACTATGTGCTGCACGGTTATCTACCTACTGACATCAACATGGATGGCAAGACCCTGTTTAGTGGCCCAAACAACGATGCAAGCCTGCTGGTTGGCAATATCCTGCTACATCCCCTGAATACCGGGTATGCATCCAACTATATTGTCAAAGGTGGTTTGTCCCCCTGAGGGGCACTCCACTTCAGGCGGATTGCAGGAAAAACGCCGCCAGCGCCAGATCAGCCGGGCGGGTAATCTTGATGTTGCGAGCATCCCCTTCCACCAGCAGGGGATGCAGCCCTGCCAGTTCCAGTGCGGACGCTTCGTCGGTAACGCTGGCTCCCGTCAGCAAGGCACGCGACAACGCATCCCGCAAGATACCCAGTGGCGCCATTTGTGGGGTCAGGGCGTGCCAAAGACCATTGCGGTCTTCGGTATGGGCAACACGGCATGAACCCGGCAGAGTGCGTTTCATGGTGTCACGTACTGGTATTGCCAGCAAAGCACCGTTGGCAGCCCTATCTGCACGCACTGCCAGCAAACGCTCCAGATCAGTACGGCTCAGGCACGGGCGGGCAGCGTCATGAACCAGCACCCAACTTTCCGGGGGGACATGTAGGGTATCTGCAAGATAATCCAGCGCATTGAGCACGGAATCTGCCCTTTCTTTGCCACCCGGCGCGGTAAATACCCATGACTCATCCCGGACAATGGCAGGCCAGAACGGGTCGCCCGTGCTAATAGCAACGACAATACCCGCCACTGCCGGATGTCCGGTAAAACAGGTCAGGGTGTGTTCAATAACGGTTTTACCAGCCAGGGACAGATACTGTTTAGGACGGTCTGCCTGCATACGCGCCCCCACCCCGGCGGCGGGGATGACAATCCAGACCTTATTCGACATGAGCAGGTGCTTTGGCAGGCACATCCTGTACGGTTGGCGGCGCTTTGGGATCAGATTGCAGGATCACCTGATAAAAGGTTTCATCTTTTTTTACCATCCCCAGTTCACTGCGGGCATTGGCTTCAACGGCATTTACATCTTTTGACAGATTGCCAACATCGACATCCAACCTGCGCTTTTGCTCAGCCTGCTCATCGTTACGCACTTGCTGGGCGGCAATCCGTTCCTGCAACTGCCAAATGTCAGGGTAACTGCCGGAGCCAACCCACAGTCGGACAAACAAACCAACTGCCAGCAAACCCAGCAATACAAATAATATGCGTGTCATGTTCATGTCTGTTTCAATTCATTAATGGCGGTGAAAAACACCCGTGCTGCAAGGATAGCAAATAATGACGATCCCCTGACAGGCAACCTTACCTGAATTCATGCTGGGCATTAAGCCATCATCACCACCGCTCATCAGGCATTTGCCAACGCTGGGACTACATCTACCCAGTAGGCAGCCCCACACCATTACTATCAGGGACACAGGTGGAAAGGTTGTTCTTGCCACCTGTCATTCAATGACAAGGAGATTTAGTCATGACATTTATCAGTAGTGGATTCGGTCTTAACAATTCCAGCCTGCTTGGCAGTCTGGGTTCCAGCGGCGCAGACAAAACCAACGCTTGCCGTTCCTGTGGCAGCAATTCGCAGTTTGGCAATAATATCAGCTCAGACAAGCAGAACCTTATCGAACAACTGGTTCAACGCTTACTGTCCGCTTTTGAAAACCTCAAAAACAGCGGTGCAAGTGGTAATCAAGCCGATCAGGATCAAGGGAGTTGTGGTAACGCAGAAGGTGCTGGTGGCAGCAAATGTGGTCGTGGCAAGGGTGGTGAAACCGGTGGTCAGGAAGAAACTGGTGACTCCGGCAGAAGCCACGGTAGCAACGGTAGCAACGGTAGCCAGGAAAGCAACCGTACTGGTCGACATGGCAACACGGAGGGCAGCCAAAAAGGCGACAACCGTGACAACAAACAGAATAACGGCTGCGGCTGTTCCTGATTGTTGATCCATTCCGTGGATAAAAAAATGGCGAGCCTTGCTCGCCATTTTCATTTTCAGCCGATGGCTTGTAGTCAGGCAAACTGCTTGAATGCTGACTTGCCTGCGTAAATGCCCTTGTCACCCAGGATTTCGGCAATGCGCAGCAACTGGTTGTATTTGGCAATCCGGTCAGAACGTGACAGTGAGCCAGTCTTGATCTGACCCGCACTGGTGGCAACCGCCAGATCCGCAATGGTGGAATCTTCGGTTTCGCCGGAACGGTGGGAAACCACTGCGGTGTAACCGGCGGCGTGCGCCATGCTGATGGCTTCCAGCGTCTCGGTCAGCGTACCAATCTGGTTGACCTTGATCAGGATAGAGTTGGCAATGTTCTTGTCGATGCCCTCTTTGAGGATTTTGGTATTGGTCACGAACAGGTCGTCACCCACCAGTTGCACACGCTTGCCCAGCACATTGGTCAGATGCGCCCAACCCGCCCAGTCGCCTTCAGCCATTGCGTCTTCGATGGTCAGGATCGGGTACTGGTTGACCCAGTTTTCGAGGTAGGACGTGAAACCTTCCGCGCTGAAGCTCTTGCCTTCGGATTCCAGCACGTATTTGCCGTCATGGTAGAATTCGGAGCTGGCTACGTCCAGACCCAGCCAGATGTCCTGACCGACCTTGAAACCGGCCTTGTCGATGGCCTCCAGAATCACTTCGATCGCTTGTTCGTTGGAAGACAGGTCAGGAGCAAAACCACCTTCGTCACCAACTGCCGTGTTCAGACCACGCTTTTTCAGCACGGATTTGAGGCTGTGGAACACTTCTGCGCCGTAACGGATCGCATCCGCCATATTCGGGGCAGTGACCGGCAGGATCATGAATTCCTGCATGTCTACGCTGTTGTCGGCGTGTGCGCCACCGTTGATGATGTTCATCATCGGCACGGGCAGCTTGTAAGAATCAGCCTTGCCTAGGTATTGGTACAACGGCAGACCCTGTTCCTTGGCAGCGGCGTGGGCAGTTGCCATGGATACCGCCAGCAGTGCATTTGCACCCAGGCGGGCTTTATTGTCCGTGCTATCCAGTTCAATCATGGTGCGGTCGATGCCCGCCTGGTCGGTGACATCCTTGCCGATGATGGCTTTGGCGATTTCGCCATTGACGTTGGCAACTGCATTCAGTACGCCTTTGCCCAGATAACGTGCACCACCATCACGCAGTTCGATGGCTTCGCGGGAACCAGTGGAAGCACCGGAAGGTACGGCAGCACGACCCATCACACCACTGGCGAGGATGACATCGGCTTCGACGGTTGGGTTGCCGCGTGAATCAACGATTTCACGGGCTTTGACAGCTTTGATTTCAGACATGTGATTACTTCCCAATAATTCAAAAACTTTTACCCCTCACCCCCCAGCCCCCTCTCCCTCAAGGGGCGAGGGGGAGCAAGAAAGACTGCCTCTTAGCCCCTCGCCCCTTGAGGGAGAGGGGTTGGGGTGAGGGGATTCTATAAACTATTCTCTAACAACGGTTGTGACTTGACGACCTGATCCAGAGCCAGCAGGGTTTTGAGTAATTCTTCCATGCGATCCAGCGGCCAGGAATTTGGCCCATCGCTCAAGGCGTTGGCAGGATCGGGGTGTGACTCCATAAACAGACCAGCAATGCCAACAGCAACGGCAGCGCGTGCCAGTACTGGCACATGTTCACGCTGTCCGCCGGAACAGCTACCCTGTCCACCCGGCAACTGCACGGAATGGGTAGCGTCAAACACCACCGGACAGCCGGTTTCCCGCATAATGGCAAGGCCACGCATATCGGAAACCAGATTGTTGTAACCAAAGGTATAACCGCGCTCGCACACCATGATCTGGTCGTTGCCGGTAGCACGGGCTTTTTCCACCACGTTCCCCATATCCCACGGAGCGAGGAATTGGCCTTTCTTGATATTGACCGGCTTGCCGGTACGCGCCACGTTCTGGATGAAATTGGTCTGGCGGCACAGGAACGCTGGTGTTTGCAATACATCCACCACGCTGGCAACTTCATCCAGCGGGGTATCTTCGTGTACATCAGTCAGTATTGGCACACCCAGCTCGGTCTTGACCTTTTCCAGAATACGCAAACCGGTTTCCAGCCCCACACCACGGGCGCTGGTGTGCGAAGAGCGGTTGGCCTTGTCGAACGAGGATTTGTAGATGAACGGAATACCCAGACGGGCGGTCATGTCTTGCAGTTTTGCCGCCGTTTCCAGCGCCAGTTTTTCCGTTTCAATCGCGCACGGCCCAGAAATCAGGAAAAATGGCTGCTCCAGCCCAACCTCAAATCCACACAGTTTCATGCGCGACCTCCTGCTTTGGCTTCATGGTGGCGACGCGCGGCACGGATGAAGCCACTGAACAGCGGATGCCCCTGACGTGGACGTGAGGTGAATTCCGGGTGGAACTGGCAAGCCAGGAACCACGGGTGATCCTTCAGTTCGACCATTTCGACCAGATTGCCGTCAATGGATTTGCCGGACAGCACCAAACCACTCTTTTCCAGCGTTTCACGGTACTGGTTGTTGAATTCGTAGCGGTGGCGGTGACGCTCGATGATTTGTTCCGTACCATAGGTTTCCCGCGCCAGTGAACCGGTCTGCAAGACACACGGTTGCCCACCCAGGCGCATGGTTCCGCCCAGATCAGAATCTTGGGAACGTTTTTCAATCGTGCCGTGTTCGGTTTGCCATTCTGTGATCAGACCAATGACCGGGTGCGGGGAATCGGGGACGAATTCGGTGCTGTGCGCCCCTTCCAGGCTCGCGCAATGGCGGGCAAACTCGATGACCGCGACCTGCATCCCCAAACAAATGCCGAGGTAAGGAACCTTGTTTTCACGGGCATACTGTACTGCGCGGATTTTGCCTTCCACCCCACGCTTGCCGAAACCACCCGGTACGAGAATAGCGTCAGCTTTCTTCAATACTTCCAGCACCTGCTCATCATCAGATTCCAGTTTTTCCGAGTCAATGTAATGGATTTTGACCTTGGTGTGAGTCTGGATGCCAGCGTGGGTCAGGGCTTCATTCAACGACTTGTAGGATTCAGTCAGATCAACGTATTTGCCAACCATTACCACGGTAATTTCCGCTTCGGGGAATTCCATCGAGCTGACCACGTTTTTCCAATCGCTGAGGTCAGCTTCCGGCGCATCATTCAGGCCAAGCTTTTCTGCTACGATGCGGTCAAGTTTCTGCGCGTGCAGCCACAACGGCACTTTGTAGATGTTGTCCACGTCAATCACGGAAATGACAGCGCGTTCTTCCACGTTGGTGAACAGGGAAATTTTCTTGCGCTCATTTTCCGGTAGCGGGCGCTCGCTGCGGCACAACAGCACATCCGGTTGGATACCGATGGAACGCAGTTCCTTGACGGAATGCTGGGTTGGTTTGGTTTTCAGCTCGCCCGCAACTGCCACATACGGCAACAGGGTGAGGTGAATGAACAGGGCATTCTGCCTGCCCTCTTCCACCCCCATCTGACGGATGGCTTCCAGAAATGGCATGGCTTCAATGTCGCCGACCGTACCGCCGATTTCGACCATGGCAACATCGGCATCTGCCGCACCAGCCCGCACGCAACGCTTGATTTCGTCGGTAATGTGCGGAATCACCTGTACGGTTGCCCCCAGATACTCGCCACGCCGTTCCTTGCGGATGACGTTTTCGTAAATGCGCCCAGTGGTAAAGTTGTTGAGTCTGGTAGCCTTGAAGCCAACAAAGCGTTCGTAATGACCCAGGTCAAGGTCGGTTTCAGCACCATCTTCCGTGACAAATACTTCGCCATGCTGGAAAGGGCTCATCGTGCCTGGATCAACGTTGATATAGGGGTCAAGTTTCATCATCGTGACCTTGAGGCCACGTGCTTCTAAAATTGCACCCAGTGAAGCGGAAGCAATGCCCTTCCCCAAGGAAGAAACCACACCGCCTGTGATAAAAATGTATCGTGCCATAATGGAAAATACGCACCCGTGTGTCACCAATATGCGGGCGCATCCTACCACAGACGGGTGGCTGCTTAAAGCAAATGAATACCTGCGGTCGTGAGATTAACGGACGCTACAGCATCCTGACACAACCTTCCGTTTGTTCAGCACCGCTGTCACCGCATAGGGATAACGGGTATCCGACATGCCGTCGCTACAAGCCGACACTTTTTGCAGGAAGGTTTGGGTTTCATTCGGGCCATCTGTCCCGGCAATCACCGCGATGGTGGCATTGTTGGCTGAAGTCTGGCGGAACGTGACAGGCACGTTGTATTTGGGGCCATCCATCATGTCAACGCTCATTTGTGTTTCGGTAATGGTGACGCCCCAGAAAGGCTCCGTGCCGCTGCATTTCATGGTGATGCCACCACCGGAGGCTGGGGGAGTACCGCCAGCAGGCGGTTTCAGATTGGCTAGCGTCAGGTAGGACTTGTTGACCCAGCCGCCCTTGCCTGCCCAATAGACTTTTGCCCAGGTTGAAGTACCCACCTTGCGCTCTTCACCTGTTGCCACCACCCCAGTACTGTTGGGGGGGATTTTGGTAACAATACTGTTGTTGGTTCCGGGGCCGGAACGCATGTTCAGGTTAATTCCATCAGTTCCGGTTACAGAATACACTTTAAGCTCAGCAGCCTGGGCTGACTGGATACCGACAGGAGATACTGTCAATGCCAGAAACAACGCAGAAACAGCCATCAATACAGGTTTTTTCATACTACCTCCGCAATCTAAACCTGATTTTTACACAATAGATATAACGTTTTTCCTAGTGTAGACCTATTTTCCCAAAACTGACTACCCAGCAGCACACGAACTGCGAATAACCTTAACATTTGTCAGTTGTGTGCCTGCTACAGAGCAAGGATAATAGCGCGTTTCAACGCTGATCACGACGGACACGATGCCAGGCAAAATCTTTATCGAAACCCACGGATGCCAGATGAACGAGTACGATTCCGCCAAAATGCTGGACGTACTCCACCACGCACAAGGTCTGGAACTGACTGACGACCCGGAACAAGCGGATGTACTGCTGATGAACACCTGCTCAATCCGCGAAAAAGCCCAGGAAAAGGTTTTCTCGCAACTGGGACGCTGGAAACAGATCAAGGAACGCCGCCCCCATATCGTGATTGGGGTTGGCGGCTGCGTAGCCAGTCAAGAAGGTGAAGCCCTGCGTGAACGCGCTCCGGTAGTGGATGTGGTGTTCGGCCCACAAACCCTGCACCGCCTGCCTGACATGATCCGCAAAGTCAGCAGCGAACACACGCCTGTCGTGGATGTTTCCTTCCCTGAAATCGAAAAGTTCGACAACCTGCCGGAACCGCGTGCCGAAGGTCCAACCGCGTTCGTGTCGGTGATGGAAGGATGCAGCAAATATTGTACCTTCTGTGTGGTTCCTTACACCCGTGGCGAAGAAATATCCCGCCCCTTTGATGATGTGATTACCGAAGTGGTACAACTGGCAGTCCAAGGTGTGCGTGAAGTCAACTTGTTGGGGCAAAACGTGAATGCTTACCGGGGCAAAATGCATGACGGCTCGATTGCCGACCTTGCCCTGCTAATCACTTACATTGCCGCCATTGATGGCATCGACCGCATCCGCTACACCACCTCGCACCCCAACGAATTCAGCGATAGTCTGATTCAGGCTTACGCCGACGTGCCGGAACTGGTCAACCACCTGCATCTGCCGGTACAAAGCGGTTCCGACCGCATCCTTGCTGCCATGAAGCGCAATCACATGGCACTGGAATACAAAGCAAAAATCCGCAGACTGCGTGCCATCCGCCCCGGCATCAGCCTGTCATCCGACTTCATTATTGGCTTCCCAGGTGAAACCGAACAGGATTTCGCCGACACCATGAAACTGATTGATGATATAGGTTTCGATCACAGTTTCAGCTTTGTTTACAGCGCCCGCCCCGGCACTCCGGCTGCCAGCCTGCCAGATGATGTATCACTGGACGTAAAAAAAGCCCGCCTGCAACACCTGCAAGCCCGTATTCTCGCCCAAGCTAATGCCATCAGCCGCGCCATGATCGGCACGGTACAACGGGTACTGGTGGAACGCCTCTCCAAAAAAGACCCAAAACAACTGGCGGGTCGCACAGAAAACAACCGGGTGGTGAATTTTGACGGGCATCCGCGCCTGATCGGCAAGTTTGTAGATATTCGGATCAGCGAAGCCTTGCCTAACTCACTACGTGGCACAGTGGTGGCAGTGGAAAGTGATGATGAACGAATGAAAATGCTGCCAGTGTAACAACCGGCAAATGAACTGGTGGTGGGGACACGGGCACTGCGCCCCACCGTCAGCAAACAGAATCAGACCGAAGCAATCCGCCCCAGCGCGTTCTCCAGATTTGCCATGCTGGTGGCAAATGAAATACGGAAATGCCCATCCAGCCCGAATGCTGAACCCGGCACAACCGCCACCCCTACCTTGTCCAGCAAGTAGCTTGCCAGCTCCGTATCATTCGCCAACCCCAACCGTTTGATCATGCCTTCCACATTCGGGAAGCTGTAGAACGTACCGTCAGCAGGCAGGCATTCCACCCCATCCATCGCATTAAACGCCTTCAGCACAAAGGCATGACGCTGTTCAAAGGCATCCACCATTGTCTGAATGAAACTCTGGTCGCCATCCAATGCCACGGCGGCGGCATACTGCGAAATCGAGGTCGGGTTGGAGGTACTTTGTGACTGCACCATGCTCATGGCCTGGATCAGTTTTTCCGGGCCACCTGCATAACCGATACGCCAGCCGGTCATGGAATAGGCCTTGGAAACCCCGTTCAGCACGATGGTACGCTCATACAAATCCGGGCAGGCGTTCAAAATATTGACGAATTTGCGTCCTTCAAACAGCACATGTTCATACATGTCGTCGGTCGCAATCAGTACCTGCGGATGGCGGCGCAACACTTCGCCCAAAGCTGCCAGTTCCTCCAGCGTGTACGCCACGCCAGTAGGGTTGGATGGGCTGTTGATCACAAACAGTCTGGTCTTCGGGGTAATCGCTGCTTCCAGCTTTTCTGGTGACAGTTTGAAATGTTCCGCTTGACCCGCTGCTACAATTACCGGCACACCATCTGCCAGCAGCACCATGTCAGGGTAAGACACCCAATAAGGCGCAGGAATAATGACTTCATCGCCCGCACTCAGCAAAGCCTGGCACAAATTGTAAAAACTTTGCTTGCCACCGCACGATACCAGAATCTGTTTTGCACCAAACTCAAAACCGTTTTCGCGCTTGAACTTGTTGATAATGGCTTGCTTCAGTTTAGGCGTACCATCAACGGCGGTATAACGGGTTTCGCCTTTCTGAATGGCTTCGATACCTGCCTGCTTGATGTGTTCTGGTGTATCGAAATCGGGTTCACCCGCGCCTAGGCCAATAATGTCACGACCCGACGCCTTGAGTTGGGCTGCCAAAGCCGTAATAGCCAGTGTCGGAGAGGGTTTGACGCGCCCGATGCGCTGCGCAAGTTGTATATCCACTGAAGAACCAACCGTGTCCAATTTTTCAAGGGCTGTCATGTTACTGCATTACAAACGTGCCAGCAATTCACTATCGGGGTAGCCATCGGCTGGCAAACCAAGTTTTTGCTGTACCTGGCGTACCGCGTGACGGGTTTCCTCACCAATAAAACCGTCGACCTTGGTAATCGGGTAGCCTTGCGCCTGCAATTTGGCTTGCAACTGTCTGGTTTCACTCATGCTAAGCCCGCGCACGGGTGCATTACCGGAACGCAAGGCGGGCGCACCTGCCAAACGGCTGGCAAAATACGCGGCTGTCAGGGAATAAACCGTCGACTCATTCCACGCCAAAAACGCATCGAAATTGGGATATGCCAGAAATGCCGGGCCATTTCTGCCCATTGGCAATAACAGAGCCGCCGAACCACTGCCGCTGAGCGGGCTACCATCAGCATCAGTCACACCTTGTGCAGCCCAGTCTTCCAATGGAAGCTTGTTGTCCAGCCGTGCCTGCATCCAGTCCATTTTTGCCGGAACCTTGACCTCTTTTAGCCAGGGTTCACCGGCTTGCCAGCCTGCATCACGCAACATCCGTGCACCGGAAGCCAGCGCATCCGCACTGGAATGGATCAGGTCGCGGTGTCCGTCACCGTCAAAATCCACGGCGAATTGATCGTAGCGCGACACCAGAAACTGCAATTGCCCGATTTCCCCAGCCCATGCACCCCGCATTTTTGCCGGGGTCAAATCACCTTTCTGCACCAGACTCAAGGCTGCCAACAGTTCCTTGCGGAACATGTCGGGGCGGCGGCAATCGTGTGCCAATGTCAGCAGTGAGCGGATCGTGGAAAAATCACCCGTTACCACACCGAAATCACTTTCCAGCCCCCACAAAGCGGTCAACGCTTCGGCAGGCACACCGTATTCGCGCTCAATCTTGCCCAGCAAGGCGGCTTGTTTTTTGATTTGCGCCTTGCCCTGCCCCAAGCGCCCGGCATTGACCTTTTTAGCGGCGAACGTGAGGAAATCCAGCGCGAAGGTCTGTTGGGAACGATCACGATTGACCACAGTAGAATCGGGGGTTAGACCTGCCAGTGCCTTGTCCAGCACCGCAGGCTTGATGCCGCCAGCCACGGCTTCCGCCTTGAAATCTGCCAGCCAGCCTGCAAAAGCAGGCGAGGCGCAACCAGCCTGTACCGTGGTAGTGAACATTGCCCCGCCAAGGCATAGCAGGATCAGCGCTTTGTGCATAACATTCCTTCTTGAATAGCCATTTCCGACCTGCTGAGTATAGGTCTACAATCTGCGGCATGACGACAGAAAACCACTTCCAGCTTCATGCCAGCTATCAGCCTGCCGGTGATCAACCAGAAGCCATCCACTCACTGGTGGGCGGCTTGCATGACGGGCTGTTACATCAGACTTTGCTCGGCGTAACCGGTTCGGGCAAGACCTTCACGATGGCAAACATCATCCAGCAGACCCAACGCCCGGCGATTATCCTTGCCCACAACAAGACGTTAGCAGCGCAACTGTATGGCGAAATGAAAGAGTTCTTCCCGCAGAACGCGGTGGAATACTTCGTTTCCTATTACGACTATTACCAGCCGGAAGCCTATGTACCATCCAAGGATGTGTACATCGAAAAGGATGCTTCCATCAACGACCACATCGAGCAAATGCGCCTGTCAGCCACCCGCAACCTGTTCGAGCGCAAGGATGTCATCATCATCGCCACGGTGTCGTCCATCTACGGCTTGGGCGACCCTGAATCCTATTTGAAAATGTTGCTGATCCTAGGGCGCGGCGACCGCATTGACCAGCGTACCGTGCTGCGGCGGCTGGCGGAAATGCAGTACGAACGCAACGACCTTGATCTCAAGCGCGGCACATTCCGGGTACGTGGTGAAATCATCGACATCCACCCGGCGGAATCCGACAAGGAAGCCATCCGCATTGAATTGTTTGACGACGAAATCGAAAATCTCAGCTATTTCGACCCACTAACTGGCGAAGTACTGCGGCGCGTGCCACGCTTGACGGTTTACCCCAAAACCCACTACGTTACCCCGCGCGAAGTGCTGCTGGAAGCGGTCGAGCATATCAAGGCTGAACTCAAGGAACGCCTCCAGACCTTGCGTGACAACGACCGACTGGTAGAAGCCCAACGTCTTGAACAGCGTACCCAGTACGACATCGAAATGATTGTCGAAACCGGCTACTGCTCCGGCATTGAAAACTACTCGCGCTACCTGTCGAAACGCCCGGCAGGAGCGCCACCACCATGCCTGTTCGATTATCTGCCGCGCAATGCCATTGTGTTTGTGGATGAAGCCCACGTCACCATCCCACAATTCGGCGGCATGTACAAAGGCGACCGTTCGCGCAAGACCACGCTGGTCGATTATGGCTTCCGCCTGCCCTCTGCCCTCGACAACCGCCCGCTGCGCTTTGACGAATTCGAGCGCCTGATTCCGCAAGCCATTCACGTTTCTGCCACACCCGGCACTTACGAACTGGAACATTCCGACAATATCGCCGAACAGGTGGTACGCCCCACCGGGCTGGTTGACCCAGAAGTCGAAGTGCGCCCGGTGCTTTCCCAAGTCGATAATGTCATGTCGGAAATCACCGAGCGTGCCAAACGCAACGAGCGTGTGCTGGTCACAACCCTAACCAAACGCATGGCGGAAGACCTGACCGATTACCTGATGGAACACGACATCAAGGTACGTTACCTGCATTCCGACATCGACACGGTAGAACGGGTGGAAATTATCCGCGACCTGCGCAAGGGCGAATTCGATGTGCTGGTTGGCATCAATCTGTTGCGTGAAGGTCTGGATATACCGGAAGTGTCATTGGTAGCAATCCTGGATGCTGACAAAGAAGGATTTCTGCGTTCCGAACGTTCGCTGATTCAAACCATTGGGCGGGCAGCACGTAACGCCGAGGGCAAAGCGATCCTCTACGCCGACAAGATCACCGATTCCATGCGCAAGGCAATGGATGAAACACACCGTCGCCGCGAAAAGCAGACAACCTATAACGAGACCCATGGAATTACGCCACAAACCATCCGCAAGCGTATTGCCGACGTAATGGAAGGCGCGTATGCCAATGTTGCCAAAGGCAAGGGCAAAACCCGTGGCGAAAAGAAAGTGGCGGAAGAGGCCGCTGAATACCGCACACTGACACCGGATCAGGCGCTCAAACAGATCAAGAAGCTGGAAGAAAAAATGTTCCAGCACGCCAGAAATCTGGAGTTTGAGCAGGCAGCAGCAACACGGGATCAGATTGCCCACATCCGGGCGCGGGTGTTTGGGCTGGAGTAGCTTCTTGTTCCTCCCTGACAATGGGGAAGCTAGAAGGGGTTTCTTTCCTCGAAATTGGCTTTCAACTCCAGGTAGTGACGCTCGAACATGGCTTCCAGCTCGTCGATGACAGCAGATGCGGTCTTGCCGTGGATAACATGCGCGGTCATCAGGCTGGAAGTTTCGTTGAGCAGGCGGTCACGCTCAATCATGGGATAAGTGGCTGTCAGGCGCTTGATAGCCTTGACCACACTTTCCTGTTGCGGACGCTCAATCGCTTCCGGCTCAGGAAATACCGTCATGGGTTCAACAGGGTTGCTGGACGAAGCTGCAAGGAACTCGGCAAACCGTAGCAGGCTTGCCTGATCCTGCGGGTTTAGTTCCCGGTAGAGTTTTCGCAGACGTTTTTCTTCGGCAGAGCCTGATTGTGGTGGCAGACCGGGTAACATACTGGCTCCCTGATAACGTGTAAAAGGGGAATGATGCAGTCAGGGAACCAGCTTGGCAAACAAAATCAGTCGTTGGCGTGTCTTTCGCAATAACTGCGGGCAAACTCCAGCAGTTCTTCCATCGCCCGCACCTTGAATTTCTGACGCTGGCGGACAAACGAGAAGTCACGCGACAGTGGCGGGTCTAGCGGAATCGCAACCAGCGACCCCAGCTTGAGTTCCTTGGTGATACTGGCTCGTGAGACAATAGTGACCCCCATGCCTGCTTCTACTGCACCCTTGACCGCTTCAGGGCTACCCAGCTCCAGACAGGCATTCATGGCGTGCTTGTCCATACCCAGGGCATACATGTAGTCGAGAATGACTTCACGGGTTCCTGAACCCTCTTCACGGCAGATGAAGGGGTAGCTCATCACATCCTTGAGTTTGACATTGGTATTGCCAACTAGCGCATGATGGGGAGGAACAATCAATACCAGCTCATCCTTGCGACATACCTCGACCAACAGGTTTTTATTGTTGACGAGTCCCTCTACCACGCCAAGGTCAATGACGTTGTTTTCCACCATCGACACGATGCCTTCGGTGTTGGAAACACGCAAACGCAAACGTACATCGGGGTTTCTGGAATTGAACTCGCCCAGCAAGGCAGGCAGCATGTATTCGGAGATGGTGGTACTGGCACCAATGGTCAGAGAACCGCTGATGTCATTGGTCATCTCGCGGATGGCATTTTCCATTTCACCGTACAGCTCAAATATCTTTTCTGCATATTCAAACACAACCCTGCCTGCTTCCGTCAGGGAAACACGGTTGTGGGTACGGTCAAACAGACGGGTATCAAACTGATCCTCCAACTGACGAATCTGAAAGGTTACGGCAGGTTGCGTCATGTGCAACACTTCCGCAGCTTTAGTAAAACTTAACAATCTGGCGACTGCGTGAAAGACCTGTAATCTTCTGTCTGACATATAACTACCTATTCTCCTTGATCAATCGTCATACAGCCGAAGGATCCCGCATAGAAACATAATTTTAATATACGTCCAGCTTCCCCACCGGTCATCCGTTACCGGATACTCCCGCCTGATTTACCGATAAAAAAGACAAATCAGTTGGCTATTTATCTATTTAAGCATTGCGTTTGCAATTTAGAATAGAACACTTTCAGCATTGTGCAGCAAAAATATTCATAATTTTGTTGCACTCTGGATGAACGGTATAAATAGGCTTGCAAGCGTTATTTAATCATTACTTAATCAATCACAATCAATCACTACCTGATATTTTCTTATCCTGCTTTTCCTTATGGCCTGGAATACGGGGGTCGTCATCGTCCATCAGAATGCGGTGTGCAGGGCCTTCCAGGTCATCGTACTGCCCACTTTTGACCGTATAGATAAACGCGACGACGACGACGATCATGACCACAACCGCAATCGGAATCAGCAGATAAAGAGCATCCATAAATTAAAATCCCCAATGAAAGGAACACCCTGATTATAGGAGGAAAAACTCAGTGTTTAAGGCGTAATGAATTCAAGACCACCACCAGTGAGCTGGCTGACATGCCAATAGCCGCCATCCACGGTGCAATCATGCCGGTTGCTGCCAGCGGAACAGCTAGCAGGTTATAAGCGATAGTCCAGACAAAGTTTTGCTTGATGATCGCCTGCATTCGCCGTGCAGTATGGATAGCGAACGGTAACTGGTGCAGGTTTTCTGATAGCAACACCATATCGGCACTGGCCTGCGCCAGTTGCGAACCGCTACCCATCGCAATCGAAACCGGCGCACCAGCCAGAACCGGCGCATCATTGACCCCATCACCGACCATCGCCGCTGTCATGCCGCGTTGCTGTAACCCGCGCAGATAAGCCAGTTTGTCGTCAGGCAACTGCCCCCCCAAGGCATGGGGAATCTTCAGTTGCGCAGCCACGGCATTGGCAACAGTCGGGGTATCGCCGCTCAGCAAGGTGACATCTACACCGAGGGCTTGCAGTTCCGCAATAGCTTGCCCTGCTTCCGCACGTAGCTGGTCAGCCAGTGCCATGACCGCCAGCCAGCCATCGCTGCTGCCCAAAAAGACTTGGGAGCGTCCATCTGCCTGCATCAGCGTCGTCGGCAGTTCTGCACCGACCAGTTCCTGCACGAATGCAGCCGTGCCAATACGGTATTGCTTGTCCTGATAGGCGCCTTTCACCCCACGCCCGGATTCTGCCGTCAGTGCCGACAGACTGAGCGGGGCATCGCTCAGACGCAGGATGGCATGGGCAACCGGGTGTTCCGATGCCATTTCCAACCCTGCTGCCAGTTGCTGGCAGAAAGCCTTGTCAGCCGCCCCCAATACCTGGAACTCAACTACTTCCAGATGACCGTGGGAAAGTGTGCCGGTTTTGTCCAGCACCACATGATTGACCCGCGCCAGGGTTTCCAGCGCATGACCACGTGTGGTCAGCACCCCTTTGGAGGTGAGCAAGCCGGTGGCTGCTGTCAATGCAGTAGGTGTTGCCAGCGAGAAGGCACACGGGCAAGTAATGACCAATACGGAGAGTGCAATCCAGAAGGCTTCGGAGGGTTGATGCTGATGCCACCAGAGAAACACGGCAGCGGCAGTCAACAGGATCAGCGGCACAAAACGTGAGGCAACTTTTTCAGCCAGACGAGCCAGTTCGGGTTTTTCAGCCTGGGCACGTTCCAGCAAACGGATAATCGCCGCCAGCACCGTGTTATCACCCACTTTTGCCACTTGCATGGTCAGCGGGCTTTCGATATTGACCGTGCCGCCTACCAGATTGTCACCTAAGTGTTTGTGGCAGGGCAGGCTTTCGCCCGTCAGTAAGGATTCGTTGGTGCTACTCGCCCCTTCGATCACCACACCATCTGCCGGTACAACTTCACCGGGTTTGATCAACACGACATCACCGGGTTCAAGCTGGCTAACAGGGATAACTTCCTGTTCACCATTGCGTAAGCGGGTAGCGGTAGCAGGCATTAGCCGTACCAGTTCTTCGGCAACCTGCCCGGCTTTGTGCCGCGCGGTCATTTCCAGATAGCGTCCGGTCAACAGAAAGAAAGTGAACATGGTGACGGAATCGAAGTAGACTTCACCACCACCCATCAGGGTTGCCCAAACGCTTGCACAGAAAGCAATCGCAATCCCAATTGACACTGGCACATCCATGCCGAAACGCCCGCGCCGCACATCACGCCACGCAGAGGTAAAAAATACCCGTGCCGAATAGAACACCACTGGGGTGGTCATCACCAGACTGATCCAACGCAGGAAGTCGCGCATCCCGGTCTCCATATCGGAAACAGCGCCGATATACATGGCAACCGCAATCATCATCACCTGCATCATCCCCAAACCGGCAACAGCAATACGGCGGAGGGCAGCGGATTTTTCCTTTTTTTGCAGGGATTCAAGACGACCGGGGTCAAACGGATGGGCGTGATAACCAATCTCGGAAATGGATTTCAGCACATCGCTGAGGCGGATACGGCTGTTATCCCATTTCAGGGTAGCGCGATGAGTGGAATAGTTGATGCGAAAATCCAGCACCCCATCAAGTTGCTTGACGTGATGCTCGTTCAGCCACACACAGGCGGCGCAGACAATGCCTTCAAGAATCAGCGAGGCTTCGCGGCTATTGCCATCAGCATCGCGCACAAAGGATTTCTGCAATTCCGGCGCGTCGTAGACCTGCAACTTGCGCAAGGCTTCCGGTACCAAATCTTCCGGCTTGTCACCAATGGTGGTACGGAAGCGGTAATAATCGGTAAGGTTGTTGTCAACAATCGCAGTGGCAACAGCATGACAGCCGGTGCAACACATCTCACGAGGCTGACCGTCCACCACCAGCGGATAATGAGCACCCGCCGGAATCGGCTGACCACAATGGAAACAATCTGTTGGGGCTGGCTGTACGGGCGCTGCTGTACTCATGCTGGTTACTGCTTACCTTCCACCCAGGTTTCGCCTTTCACCTCATGCACTTCATCACCACGGGCAACGGTAATCACCATATCCCACTGACCGGGAGCTGGCAATTGCAGTGGCATACCGTAGAAACCGGGGGCGACTTCCGGCAACACTACCCGCTGATCCAACTGCTTGTTGGAGGGGCGCATAAACTCAACCTCTGCCTGAGCACCTGCCACCACCTGCCCGGCTTTATCCGTCACATGGATGCGAAACTGGCTGGGCTTGCCCAACTGTGGTTTCTCCAGCCAGCCGTCTGCCAGCTTCCAGCCGCGCTCACGCTGGGTTTGCAGTTGCGTCATGTAATTGTTGTAAAGGTCGTATTTCTTCTGGTAGTCGTAAGCCACCGTGCCAGGAAACGCGGAGGTGATATTGGTCGCACTTTCACGTTGTGGTTCAGGCAAAAAACGCCGCACGAAATCAGCACTAGCCCCGCTATTCGCAAGGGTAATAATTGTCGCATCCACCATCGCCAGAATCAGGAAAAAGCCGATGATAATTCCCAACCCCCAGTGAAAGCGTCCACCACGTTCGTCGCGGTGGGTGATCAGTATCCCGAGGATGACGGCGGTCATGGTGTAAAAACCGAAATGGATGGCAAATACATCCAGACCTGCCCAGTTCATCGCTGCCAAGGGGATGTAAATCGCTTGAACCACCAGAATGGTCAGCAAGGCAGACAACTTGCCGGGGCGTTTCAAACCTTTATAGAACAAAAAGAACAGGGCGGCTGAAACCAGCACACCCACGGTCAGCGTCAACGCAATATTCTGGTTTTCCATGTCACCTTCGTGGCATTACCTTACGGCATAATAAAATGGGATGGAATGATGACCGGCTCTGTCACCTTGCCTTCCAGCGGCGTGAGCTTGAACTGGAATTCACGGTTTTTCAGGGTATCACCGGGTTGCACAGTATAACGGATTTTTGCCAAAACGCGCATACTGGAATCCGGCTTCAGGCTTAACTCATTGATTTGCCCAAGATCCAACTCGGCATTAGGCAAGTTTTCTAGGGTTAACGTATAACGCGCAGCCTCCATGCTTTTATTATTGATTTTGAACTCATAGCTATTCTGGATGCGCCCATCAGACAGGGTGACATACAAAGGGCTGCGGATCTGCACTGCATTGGCTTCCAACAATTTGCTGCTAGCGATGCTCCACACCAGATAAATGGTTGCCAGCAAGGTAGCCAAGCCATAACCGACTGTACGCAGCTTGAGGATTTTGGTCTTTTTGCCTTCCAACCCGTGTTCGGAGGTGTAACGGATCAGCCCACGCTTCCAGCCCTGCTTGTCCATAATGCCATCACAAGCATCAATGCACAGCGCACAGTGGATACAACCGATTTGCAAACCGTCACGGATGTCGATCCCGGTCGGGCATACCTGCACACACAAACCACAATCCACACAATCCCCATGACCGGCAGCCTGACGGTTGGTCTGGTCTCGCATCTCCTTGACCGGCTTGACCCGCCCGGCAGTGCCTTCGCCCCGGTTCATGTCGTAAGATACGATCATTGTATCCTGATCAAACATGACGCTTTGGAAACGTGAATACGGGCACATGTGCAAACACACGTATTCTTTCGCCCAACCAGCGGTCAGGTAAGTGGTCAAGGTCAGGATGATGACCGTGCCATACATCGCAGCCGGAGCAGTCCCTGTGAAGAAACTCCATGTCAGCTCGTAAGCATCCCCCCAGTAAATGGCGAAGCTGATCCCTGTCCACATCGCCAACCCCAACCATGCCAGATGAGTTAAACCGATTTTGCGGATTTTTTCGGGATTCCACGGCTGTTTTTCCAGACGTAAACGCGCCACCCGATCACCCTGAATCGCACGTTCAATAAAGCGAAACGCATCTGTCCACAAAGTCTGGAAACAGAAATACCCGCAGAACACCCGCCCAAGCAAGGTAGTAACAAAGAACAGCAACACCGCTGCCAGGAACAGCAAGGCTGTCAGCCAGAAAATATCCTGCGCGTGCATCACCAGATCAAAAATGTAATAGCGTCGCCCCGGAATATCGAACAACACCGACTGGTCAGGCCCTACCGCACGCTCCCAGCGTAGCCAGGGCAACAGGAAAAATACCGCGTAAGCCAACACCAGAATGCCGGTTTTAAGATTGCGGAAACGCCCTTCCACCGAACGGGGGTGAAGGGAAGACTTCGGTTGAATGACGTGTTCAGTACTCATGTATGGATTATCCAATCATTCCAGTAGGCAGGTATCTGCACGTAATACCTGATGAACGCCACATCATACGTATAACGGTCTGACATGCCTTGCGCTTCATCAAATTTCAGGAGCGAACTTTAACACCTTCTAATAAAGCCCACACAGCTAAATATGCCCATAATGCAAAAAGGCCGGGGGATCTCCCCGGCCTTTTCAGCATGTCAGGCAAAGATCTGCTTATTTTGCAGCAACACCAGCCGACATCTGTTGCAGGTAAGCGGTCAATACCTTGATTTCGGTATCAGACAGGTTACGACCCTCTTTACCGAAAACCGGCATTTTACGATTCACACCGTTGTGGATCACCGCTTTAACTGCTTCCAGCTTAGCTTCAGGGGTTGTTGCCGCATCAACGTTGGCAATTGTCCATACCTTGTCAGTCAGGTTGGCTGCACCTTGTGCGTGCATACCCTTGCCTTCCTTGGTGTGGCACATGTAGCAACCGCCAGTTTCGCCCTGGAAGATTTTCTGACCTTCCGCTGCTGCCGCTGCATCCGCTGGTTGACCAGAGAGTGTCAGTACGTAGTTGGCAACCTGATTCAACTGATCAGGACTAAAGGTTTTGCTGTAAGCTGGCATATAACCCATACGACCGCCACGAATAGTGGTTTCAATCGCAGTGGTATCACCACCCCACAACCAGTCGTCATCGACCAGGTTAGGAAACTGACCAACCACACCCTGACCACCAGCCTGATGGCAGGCAGCGCAGTTATCACCGAACATCCCTACGCCATAAGAACGCACGAATGCAGACATATCCGGGTCAGCGGCGATCTGCTCATAGGAGGCAGCACCTACCTTGTCCAGATACGCTTTCTGCTTCAATGCAGGCTCACCGGTCTGCATCTCATTAGCCAGCAATGCACGCATGTTCCAATGTGTACTTTTCTCTTCACCCGCATCCGTCTTGTAGGTAATGTTGTTACCGATACCTTTGGTATAGGAATCAAACATCGGCCATGCCGGATACATGATCCAGTAAACAATCGCGAAAATGATCGTGCCGTAGAAAGTCCACAACCACCAGCGTGGCAACGGGTTGTTGAACTCTTGCAGCGTGTCATCCCAAACGTGGCCGGTGGTTTCCGCTCCGGTCAGCGGGTCTTTTACAGGAGTAGCCATACTTTATTTCTCACCTTTAGCTTGGGCAGCTTCAGCAGCCTTGACCCGGCGGTCAGCGTCATCTTCGTCCATCAACGGCATGTAGCGGTAGGATTCCAGCCGCTCACTACGCTTGCGGCTGGAATAGACGTAAATAACGATCCCGACAAAAGTCGTAAAGAAAATCAGCAATGCAACCGTTTTGCTGTTACCCAGATCCAGAATCCATGTCCAGAAATCAGCTAGCATTTTGTTTTCCTCACTTGGCTCAAAGCTACATCCAGCGAATTAACGGAACTGGATGAAGTGGTCTTCATCAAACTTCTTGAAATCAACCATCGTGCCCAGCACTTGCAGGTAGGCAACCAGGGCATCCATTTCGGTCAACTTGTTAGGGTTGCCGTCATAGTTGCCTTTCTGTGCTTGTGCCATCAGATTGTTTTCAGCCGTATTGATGTCCAGCTTTTTGGCAACATCTTCACCAAATCGCTTTACATTGGACTCATATTCCACCTTGGTCAACGAGTAAGGAACACCTACCCGCTTCAAAGCGATCATGCGGTCTTTAATGTCAGCATACTGCAAGTTGTTTTCCAGCAACCACGGATAGTTGGGCATGATTGACTCAGGAACAACTGAACGTGGTGCAACCAGATGCGCTACCTGCCATTCGTTGGAGTACTTGCCACCAACACGTGCCAGATCAGGACCAGTCCGCTTGGAACCCCATTGGAACGGGTGGTCAAACTTGGATTCTGCCGCCAGTGAATAGTGACCATAACGCAGGTCTTCATCACGGAACGGGCGAATCATCTGGGAGTGGCAAGTGTAGCAACCTTCACGGATGTAAATGTCGCGACCACGCTGTTCCAGTGGTGTATAAGGACGTACCAGTTCCACCCCTGTTACAGGGTCTTTAACGTCTTCAACCGTTTCATTGATGTAATGCAACGGTACGATTTCAACCAGACCACCGATACTGATAGCGACCAGCGTCAAGACAATCAGCAAACCAGAGTTGGTTTCGATACTTTCGTGTTTAAACATATCTCGGTTCTCCCTGATTACGCTTGAGCAGCGGCAGTAGCAGAAACAGGCTCTTCCTGCTTAGCCCGCGTGATAGTCATGTAAATGTTGTATGCCATGACGAACATGCCGGACAGGAAGAACAGACCACCTACCGCACGAGCTACCAATGGACCATGCATGAATGCAACGGTTTCAACGAAGGTGTACGCCAGGTTGCCGTACTCGTCAAATGCACGCAGCATCAAGCCTTGACCGATACCGGATACCCACAGTGCGGTGATGTACAGGATAGTCCCGATGGTTGCCAGGAAGAAGTGGGTGTAAACCAGTTGTGTGCTGTACAGCGTGGTGTTCCACAGACGCGGAATCATGTGGTAGAAGGAAGCAATCGAGATCATTGCCACCCAGCCCAGTGCGCCGGAGTGAACGTGACCAACCGTCCAGTCAGTGTAGTGTGACAGGGCGTTGACGCTCTTCAGGGACATCATCGGGCCTTCAAAGGTAGACATACCGTAGAATGACAGCGCCGTGATCATGAACATCATGATCGGGTCAGTACGCAGTTTGTCCCATGCGCCGGAAAGCGTCATGATACCGTTGATCATACCACCCCAGGATGGCATCAGCAGCAGGATGGAGAAAGTCGCTGCCAGTGTGGAAGTCCAGTCAGGAATCGCTGTCCAGTGCAGGTGGTGAGTACCTACCCACATGTACATGAAGCTCAGCGCCCAGAAGTGGATGATGGACAGGCGATAGGAGTAAACCGGACGACCAGCCTGCTTCGGAACGAAGTAGTACATCATCCCCAGGAACGCCGCTGTCAGGAAGAAACCGACCGCGTTGTGACCATACCACCACTGGGTCATCGCATCCTGTGCACCAGAGAACAAGCTGTAGGACTCAAGCGAGGTAAAGCTGACCGGCACTGCCAGATTGTTGAAAATGTGCAGCAGCGCAGTCGCCAGAATGAACGACATGTAGAACCAGTTGGCAACATAGATATGTGGCTGGTTACGCTTGATCAGGGTAATGGTAAAGATCAGGAAGTAAACAACCCACACAACAGTAATAGCGATGTCGATGAACCATACCGGCTCAGCGTACTCACGACCTTGGGTATAGCCGAACAGATACAGGACACCCGCGATCAGGACTGACAGGTTCCAACCCCAGAAAGTAAAGTTAGGCCAGAAAGTGCCACCTGCCAAACGAGCTTGACAAGTACGCTGCACAACATAGTAAGAAGTGGCAAACAGTGCGTTACCGCCGAAGCCGAAGATAACACCACTGGTGTGGAGCGGACGCAAACGTCCGAACGTAATCTGGGCAATATCGAAGTTCAGGAATGGCCAAGCCAGCTCTGACGCGATATACACCCCGGCACTCATGCCGAGGATACCCCAGAAGATTGAAGCAATCGCGAATTTCTTCACGATTTCATAGTTGTATTGCTCCGAAGAGAGTGCAGCACTATGAGCCATCGTATGCCCTCTGGTTAAAACAAGTTAAAAAATCGGGTCGTTAGTCTTTAAACCGCGCAAGCATAGCGCAAAAGGATATTTAAGAAAACGTTAATACTGAGGAAAAAACACATTGGACTGTGTTTTTTCACACACCACTTCAGCAATTTGACTTAGGTCAAGAAAGCATAAAAAACCATACTAATACCACATTGATGATGGCAAGCAATACCGCAGCGGAACCCATATCCTTGGCTCGCCCAGACAACTTGTGCGGCTCCAGCCCGGTACGGTCAACTACCGCTTCCACTGCTGAATTCAGCAACTCCACAATCAGCAATAGTAACACACTACCGATCATCAGGGTCTTCTCCAGCGCATTTTCTCCCAGCCACAGCGCCAGCGGCACTGCAATCACCAACACCCAGACCTCCTGCCGGAAAGCCTCTTCGTGTTTGTAAGCCGCCCGAAAACCCTGCCAAGAATATTGCCCGGCCTTGATGATGCGAGTCAGCCCGGTATTACCGCTGTATGCCATAAACGTTCCCTTATAAAGACCCCTCCCAACCTCCCCTTGTCAGGGGAGGGGCAAGGGGATTGTTACGCCAAAAGATTATCCAGTTGTTGGTAAACATCCCTGCCCTGCCGGTCTTGTGCCAGCGCCATCAGAAACAGGTTGCCACTTTTCGCCGCCCACACCTTGCCGACGACTGCCTTTTCACGGGCATCATCAGCCGTTTCCAGATATGCGCCCTTGTACTCCACCACCAGGCTGCGCCCATCCTGCAATTCCGCCACAAAGTCGGGGTAAAAATAGCCATGTGCCAGCGGTAAACGGAAAGAAGCCGCTTCACGGTTAACCAGATTGCGTACCCAGTACTTGACTTTGGGATGCTGGTCGAGCGCCTGGGCGCAGGTGAACTCTTCACCACTGGCACTCAGGTCTTCAACCACCGGGTAATAGTGTTTGCTGAAGGTGTATTTGCCCCGGTAATACGGCAGCCGTGCCGGGTACAAACCAGGCTGGAACTGGTAGCGGCAAGTGTCTGATACGCCCAGCAAACGGTCATCGTCGAAAAGCCAGTGTTGGAAACCCTGCTGTGCGGCTTTGTGGCGGCAGAAGACAATACGTTCCTTGATAGCACGCGCCAGCAGAAACTTGCTGCGCACCAGTGCGGTGAGGGAAAAACCACGTTCCGCCGTCAAATGCCCGACCAGTTGCACCAGCCAGCGGATCATTTCGGCGGGGCTAACATCGGCTTGCCGTACTTCCCGATCCAGCCAGCGCACCAACACGGTCTGGTCAATGTCGAGTTCGATCAGGTTGAGGTTGGGTGTATCGCCCTGCTCCGCCAGTTTGTAACTAACATGCCCGCCTTGCAGGAATACCTCAAAGGTACGCCCGGACTCACGGATGGCGAATTGTGGCAGTTCCAACGGGAGATCCAGCAGCGACCAACCGCCTTGGGTATAGAGGAAAGATTCTGGCTCCAGCAGGTGAAGCTGGTTGGCTTCGCGCACACACAGCAAGGGCAATGGGACAAAGGTTTCGCCGCGTTCAGCCGGAGCCAGCCGCGCCCTAACGCGCAGGTTGTGCTGCTCCACCTGTTGCTGCACTTCCACCTTTTGCTTGCCAGTGAAGCCTTGCAGGATCAGCTTTTCAGTCGGCGCATCAATCAGGCCGGTTGCGGTGAAAGTTTCGCCGTTGCCGAGGGTGAATTCGCTGCGTTCTTCCGCTACCGTCGGTTTGGGCTGGTCGGGATTGCCATCAAACAGGCTGTACTGATTGCCATGCTGCAAATGCTGCGGAATTTCCAGCGGGTCGAAACCCATGCCCTGCACCATCTTGTCGGTCAGCATGGCAGCAGCCTTGGCAAAATTGGGTGAAACCAGATGCGCATAGGCACGGTTGAGCGCTTCGTTGCTGCGGCGTTGCGCATACGGCATCCGCAGCACGCGCCCCAACAACTGTTCGGCATCCTTGGCGGATTTCACATCCTTGACTGAGCAGAATACGTAGGCGAACGAGCAATCCCAGCCCTCTTTCAGCGCTTCCACGGTAATGATGTATTCGATTGGGCAAGCCGGGTCGAACAGGTTGATGCCGTCCAGTTCACGCTGGTTGCCGGTGACAACCGCGATTTGTTGCGGCTCCACCCCAAGCTGTTCGGTCAGGAAGGTTTTCAGCACCTCATGAGTGACTTCGCCGCTTTTGTTGTCGGCCTGCAACAGCACCAGCGGGCGGATGGCATCGCCGGATTTGATGGCTTCCTGCGCCAGTTGCTTGCGGGTCAGCACCGCGTCACGCACCGCACCCTCCCATTCGTTGTGTTCGCTGAGCATGATCGGCAACTTGATCATGTTGGCGGCTTTCAGTTGCGAGGCGGAAACGTGGTGTAGGACGTTGGAGGCGGATTCGCGGCTGGTATCCGGGGTCGCTGTGAATTCGACCACGCAGGCGGGGTGAATGCGTTTGAGGGTGTCGAAAGTCAGTTTGGTACGGGCGTTGTGCGCTTCGTCCATAATCACCAGCGGCTGCTTGAGCGCCAGCAGGTTGGCGAAGGAATACTTGATCTTGCCCAGTGTCGCGGCGGTCAGGCCGTTGGGCTTGAGGTCGGCCTCGGTGACTTTTTCCAGCCGTTCGTCGTGCGGGTTGACCCCGGCGAAATGTGGCTCGAAATCTTCATGGTAGGCGTAGACCTTGCGCCCGCTGGTGTCTTCGACGCGCAGGGTGGCGAGTGTGCCGACCACCACGATGGCTTTCGCACCGATGTCCTGCTTGCGGATGCGGGTCACATCGCCGATGTCCAGCACCAGCAGGCGGTCGACACCAAATTCATCCTCCAGCGCAGCGCGGTAGGGGTGGCTGGGCTTTTGCAAGGCTTCCAGCGTCTGTTCGCGGATGGTGTTGGTGGGAACCAGCCACAACACGATGGGGAAATCCTGCTCCAGATAGGCGCGTTTCGCCACGCCGACGGTGTAGGAAGCCAGCACAGTTTTGCCGCCCCCGGTCGGCAGGCGCAGGCACACATACGGAACCTGCCCGAAAGCGTGGTGCAGGTAGGGCAGCGGCTGGCGGTTCTGGCGTTGCTGGGCGCGGGTGAAAGCCTCCTCGACCGGCATCAGGCGGGCTTCTTCGAGGAACTCACGCAGGCTTTGCAGCGTTTCTTTCTGGTAGTTTTTCAGCTCGAACATCAGGCGGCTTGTCGTTCCACAGATTCACCCGTGGCAAAGCCGGTATAAGGCCGTTTGTAAGGCGCGTGGAAGGCCAAAACAATATCTTCCTTCGGCACACCCAGTTCTACAAACTCACCGGCAATACCACCCTCTGTGCCATCGTGCTGAATCCAGATCTGCCCATTCTTGATGTCAACATGTAACACAGAACCATGAAAACGCTGATAGCCATTCCAGCCAACTGTCATCAACTGGTAGTGGTCGCGCTCATTATCAAACAGCAATTCCATGTCCACATTGTCGATGGCAGGCTTGAATTGTGCATATTTTTCCAGAATTTGCCGCACATACTGGCGATAAGTGTTCAGTTTATCCATGTGGCAATCTCCTCCTGATCAGGCTTGAAAACGATCAGCTTCAACTGGTTGCGTTGCACCGCCAACTGAGTGAAGGGCAAGCTGAAAAAGGTTTTGTGAATATCGAAGGGAATCGCCAGATAAAGCAAGCGGCTTGGCTCGTTTTCCTCTAACACCAGACGGTAATTCAGAAACTGCCCCAGCGCATTATGAAAGTCCGAAACTGGCGACTGGCTGAGAAAAGATTTGATCTCAACAGCGATTTGCTCGTTGCCACGCTCAGCCGCCAGCATCCGCTCTGCACCCAGATCGACATACAATTCTACACCGCCGAACGGAATGAAAAACGGGTCGTGAGTGATCATCCACCCCTCTTTCTGCAAAGCATGTTTCACCGCATTGTGAAATAAATCATAAGCTGGCATTGGCATATTCCTTAATCAGTAACTCAAGTATACCAAACTCCATCACCCCACCCGCACATCATACGGTATCTGCTTGAACACGATCCCCTCTGCTGCCAGCCGCCCGACTCCGAAGCGGCTGGTTTCGCCGTAGATGACGCGCTTGCCTGCGTGTGCGGGTAATCCGTCCAGCACGTTTTGGGTGAGGACATTGCCACCTTGCAGGCGGCGGTCGCCGAGGATGCCGTTGTACAGCAGGTAATAGGCTGTGCCGTCGTGGATGCCAAGCAGCGGGGAAAGCGTGTCAGGCTGCTGCCACGGGGTGCGCGTTTCCAGATACCAAATGTAGGCGGCGAGCGTGGGGAAACGGATGACCTTGTCAATCATGCCGAATTCATCGAACACGGTTGCGCCGAGGCGGTAGAAGGTGAATCCGCCGCCGCCCTGCCAGTTGACGGCTTTGGAAATGCCGCCCTGTTCGCCGTCCACCACCTTGCGCAGGCGTGGCTGGCAATGGGTCACGGCATGGTCGCCCATTTCCACGCCGATGTACTGCCGCCCCATCTTGTGCGCCACTGCCGCAGTCGTACCCGACCCCAGGAACGAATCCAGCACCCAATCTCCCGGATTCGTCGCAATATGCAATATCCGCTCAATCAACCGCTCCGGCTTCGGCGTACCAAAAATCTCCTCGTCATTAAATTTGACAACTTCACGTTTGGATTCTTGGTTGTCTCCCACCTCACTACGCAACCAGACAGTTTTCGCCACAAGCCCATCTTGAACTTCTGACAAAAACTTCTTGATTCTTGGAACATTATTACCGCTTTCACCAAACCAAATACGATTATCAGCTACCAACTCTAAAAATCTTTCTTGTCGTGCCCCCCAACATCTACCCTTTGGAGGCAATAATTTCCTCCCATTGGGCGTAGTAAGCTCATAGATGTTGTCACTCACCCCAGTTTTAGCGTATTGCTCCCCACGCTGCCCACCTGTCAGGCTAATGGTGAAATCGCTTGATGCCCAAACACCACGAGAATCATTGTCAGGATTACTGTAACGAGCATCTGTATTTTCACTTCTTGGAAGCAAATTAGGTCGCCAAACTTGTTTGTTGTTTGCATACACCATTACGTGGTCATGACTATCAGATAACCAAATCGCATTTGCCTGCGGGGACGATTTTTTCTCCCAAACAACGTTGGCGATGAAGTTTTTGCGCCCGAAGATTTCGTCGAGCATGACTTTGAGGTAGTGGCCTTCGTTGTCGTCGATGGACACCCACAAGCTGCCGTCTTCGGCGAGCAGTTCGCGCAGGAGTTCAAGGCGCGGATACATCATCGACAGCCATTGGCTGTGCTCCAGATTGTCGTCGTAATGCTCAAAGGCGGAGCGCGTGTTGTACGGCGGGTCGATGTAGATGCATTTCACCCGCCCCGCATACAAGGGCAGCAAGGCTTTGAGCGCATCCAGATTATCGCCCTGGATCAGCAGGTTGTGGTTGGGCGTTACGCCATGCCCGAGTTCCGGCACGCTTTCGAGCAAGCGGTACGGCACGCGGTTAGCAATCTGGAGGGAGGCAGGCTTGTTCAGCCAGTCAAGCAGGGGCATGGGTTTCCTTTATGGCATACAACATTTCTTGTACTTCTTGCCGCTGCCACACGGGCAGGGGTCATTGCGCCCGATTTTGGGTTCGGTACGGATCACTTGCTCTACCAACGGCTCAGAGTCATCATCCTCCTCAAACCCGTCATCCTCTGCCCCAACCAGCATCTGCTGATAATTGGGGCGCGGCGTATCCCGCTCCGTGCGCAGCCCCATCCCCAGTTCCACATCTTCCAGATCGCCGCACACGCTCCAGTCCACCTGTTCGCTGGCAAAAGCAGCCCGGATGGCAGGCATTGCCTCCACCGCCCGCAATACAATCAGATCCGCCACGATCAGCCCTTTCAAGCCATGATCCTGTGCAAAGGTGTTTTGCAAGCAATACACCAGGCGTTCAATGACAGGTTTACGCAACTTGCCATGCCGCGTGCCAATTTCCACCAGTGATTGCAACGCCAGCGGAATGGCAAATTCATCATTACGCGCATCCAGCACATACGCCACCAATGGCTCAATCGCAACCTGCCCGGCAGCCGCAATCACCGCCGGAATTTCATCATGTGCCCAATCGTCTTCCGCCAACAGGTCAAAAATATCTATCAGCTCATGCAAACCCGCTGGCATCAGATGCTGCAACGCCCGCCATGAATGCAGGGGAACCCAGTAATCCGTATCCTCACTTTCCAGAAAACGGCTATCAGCCACCAGCCCCACCAAACTGATCGCATCCCCGGCGGTAAAACCATAGGCTGAATAATCAAGCCACGGTCGGTTGTCCTGCGGCTCCCCCAAAGGAGCCAAAATGTTGATGATGCTTTGCGTATTCATGGTTACTCCAGTGTCGTTGGGGCGAGCATAGCAAAACAGCGCAGGAATCGCGCCCCTACTTGCCCCGCCAGTTGCTGATAACCAGCCCACCCACCACCAGTAGCGCCCCCAGCGCATGGTAGGTATGCAACTGTTCCCCCAGCAACAGCACCGCCAGCAGAATCCCGAAGACCGGCATCAGGTAACTGAACTGCCCGGTACGCCCCGCCCCCAGCCGCCGGGTAGCATCATTCCAGAACAGGTAGGACAGCAACGACGGAAACACCGCCACATACAGCACACTGCCCACACTGACCGGCGTCAGCGGCATCGCCTGTGCGGTCAGGGTTTCATGCAGGTAAAACGGCAAGATCACCAGCGCCCCGAGTGTCACGCTAAACCCAAGGATCGGCAAACCCTGCAACCCCGGCGGCAACTTGCGCAACAGAATGGTGTAAACCGCCCAGTCGAGTGCCGCAACCAGCATCCACACATCGCCACGGGTAAACGCCAGATGCTGCAAAACAGCCACATCCGCCCGCGTAATAATCACCAATACCCCGAAGATCGACACCAGCAACCCCAACCACTGACGCAAACTGGCAGGCTCACGCAACAACAACCCCGCCAGCAGGATGGTGAAAACCGGCGTCACCGCCTGCAACAGCACCCCATTGGTCACGGTCGTGGTTTGCAGGCCGAGATAAGCCAAGCTATTGAAAGCCGCCACCCCCAGCACGGACAACGCCAGTACCAGCCGCCAGTGCTCACGCGCCAGCGGCAAAGCCACCCGCATGGATTGATACGCAAACGGCAACAGAATCAGCGCCGCCACACACCAGCGCCAGAACGACAACGCCAAAGGCGGAATGTCGGCATGAAAAGCACGCGCCAGATTGAAATTACCCGCCCAGAACAGGGTCGCCAGCACCAGTAGCAGATAGGGAGAAACACGATTGAGCAAGCAGTGCCTCGGAGTGGTCAATGTCGTTTGGAAGCATTAGACCAGAACATCCGGGGATGGTCGAGTTGCCACGCAGGCCAGCAACTGACGAATAACACTGACAGCATCACCGCTGGCTTCCCCACTTAATGAAACTAATTGCACTGGCTGCTGTGCATTGCCCATCACTCCGGTCAAGGCTGGGGCTGTTACGGGATACAGGGCAATGCCGGGTTTATCCAGCGCCGCTGCGATGTGCATCAGGCCAGTATCCATGCCGATTACCCCGCTTGCAGCTTGCAGGACACCGGCCAGTTCTGCCAGTCGGCAGCTCGGCAATACCTGCGCAAACGGGCTGGTTTGCGCCAGACGGCTGGCACGTTCCTGTTCACGCTGATTACCCCACGGCAACAGGGTGTGGATGCCCTGTTGTGCCAGAGTAGCGATGAGTTGCCGCCAGTGTTCTTCCGCCCATTCCTTGTCCACCCGACTGGTTCCATGCAAGGCAACCACATAGGGGGATGGCAAGACAACAGGCGGTAACGGGAAAGCACTAGCCGCAATCCCGAAATCCACTGGCAAACTGTCAATGCGGTAGCCCAACATGTTGGCAGTCAGCAAACGATTGCGGGTCACGGCATGTTGCTGACGGGATACGGCAGCACGTTGCTGGTAGGCGAGACTGGCAAGCGGTTCACGGATGCTGTGCCAGTCATAACCACAACGTTGCCCGCGAGCCATGCGACTGAGCAAGGCACTTTTCAGCAAGCCCTGCGAATCCAGCACCCAGTCGTACTGTTCCTGCCGCAAGGTTTGCACAAACCGGCGGATTTCATGGCGTGTTTGTGGCTGCAAAAGCTGTTTGCGCCAACGCCGCAGGGCTACCGGCACAACCCGCCTGACACCAGGGTGCCAGCGCGGTACTTCGGCAAAACTTTCTTCCACCACCCAGTCAATCTGGATACCGGGTAGCATCGCGCAGGCATCACTGACCGCAGGCAGCATGTGGACGACATCCCCCAACGAGGAAGTCTTAACAACCAGCAGTCTGGGCGTCTGGCTCATGGCTGGCAATACGTTGGTCGAGGTGGAAGCGGGCTTGCCGCAGGATCAGTTCCAGTGCGCCCTGCTGGCTGGTAAAAAAGGCTTGCGCCTGTTGCCCGGCCTGCTGGCGGGCGGCAACATCCTGTAACCAGTGCAGGGCTTGCGCACACAGGGCATTTTCATCCTGCACCTGCACGGCTCCACCAGCAGCACACAACGGCGGGAACATGTCATTGAAATTGTGGGTATGTACCCCGCTGATCACGGGCACGGCAAACACGGCAGCTTCCAGCGGGTTATGTCCGCCGTGGGCAAGCAGGCTACCACCCACAAAAGCCAGATCGGCACAGGCATACCACAGCAGCAATTCCCCCAGCGTATCCCCCAGCAGGATGTCCGTTTCAGGCATTACCGGCTGGGCAAGACTGCGACGGGCAGTTACCCAACCTGCGGTTTCACACAAGGCTTTGACACTGGCGAAACGCTCCGGGTGGCGCGGCACAAGAATCAGCAACAAATCAGGCACTTGATGGCGCAACTGCTCAAACACCCGTAACAGGCTGGCTTCTTCCCCCGCATGGGTACTGCCTGCCACCCATACCGGACGCTTGCTCCATTGGCTACGCAAGACTTTGGCTCTGGCTGGTAAGTCAGCAGGAACCTGCAACTCGAACTTGAGGTTGCCACTTACCCCCAGTTGACCAGGCCATGCCCCCAATTGAAGGAAGTGATCCGCATCCGTCTGACTGCGAGTCCCGATCCAGCTTGCACAGCGCAAGGTCTCACGCACCAGACCGCCCAAACGGGCATAGCCTTGGGCAGAACGCGGCGACAAGCGGGCATTTACCATTAACAGTGGAATCTGCCGGTTGGCACACGCCTTGTACAGGTTAGGCCAGATTTCGGTTTCCACCACCAGCAACAGATCAGGGCGCAGCCGCCGCAGGAAACGGCGCAAACCATCCGGCAGGTCGTAGGGGCAATAACTGTGCCCTACCCTGTCACCAAACAACTGTTGCACCATAGCCGAGCCGGTCGGGGTTGTGGTTGTCACCCACACACGGGTAGCGGGAAAATCCTGCAACAGGCGCTTAACCAGTGGGCGGGCAGCAATCACCTCCCCCACCGACACGGCATGAACCCACACGCAACGCTCACCACCCTGACGCGCCGGAACATAGCCGAAACGCTCATCAATGCGCTGGCGATAAGCCGGATTTTTACGGCTGCGCCACCACAGGTTCAATACCAATAGGGGAACCAACAGATTGAAAACCACCGTATACAGATAACGCTTGAACATGCATGAAAGCCCGTAATGCCAAGGTATGCAGACATTCAAGCAGAAACCTGTTTCAACTCCATGACAGAGCGGTAAAACTCCACCAGTTTTTCAGCTTGTGCGGTATGCGACCAAGTAGCAGCATAGGCCAGTGCCTCCCTGGTTTTCTGTGCGTGCAAGGTTTTCCCCGTCAGCAAACGCTTGACCTGGGCGGCAAACAGCTCCGGGCTTTCCGGGGCAACCAGCCCACCGACACCTGTACCGATAATGTCTTTCGTACCCAGCACCGCCGTGGAAACCACAGGCGTGCCGCAAGCCATCGCTTCCAGCAACACCAGCCCCTGCGTTTCCGTGCGGGAGGCAAATACAAAGACATCCGCAGCCTTGTAACATGCCTGTAATTCACCATCCCGCCGCAAATAACCGACAAACAGCACCTGTTCCGCCAGCCCTGCCCGCTGTACCTGTTGGTGTAACGTCTTTTCCGCCGGGCCTTCACCCGCAATGACCAGTAATACATCCGGCAGTTGCTCGCGCAGATGCAGCATCATGTCCAGCAGGAAACCGATGTTTTTCTCGAACGCCACCCGCCCTACGAACAACAAGACCGGGCGTTCCGGGGCAATAGCGTGTTGCGCCCGAAAAGCAGCACCGTTACCCGGCTCAAACGTCCGCATGTCCAGACCTGTTGGCAGGATCGTCATCGGCGTTTGCACCCCGTAATCGAGCAGTACTTGCTGCATGGCGGTGGAAGGCACGATCAAGCCATCCAACTCAGCACACTGGGTACGCGAAAAGCGCCGTGCCACGTAACGCAGCCATTCCTTTGGCAACCACGGAATGTAGTTGTAGAGGTATTCCTCGAAAAAGGTATGGTAAGTAGCCACCACCGGCAGCTTGAGCTTGCGAGCCAGTTTCAAGCCCGCATAGTGCGCCACAAACGGGGTATGGATGTGGATGATGTCGTAATGCTCCGCCTGCAACTCGTCGGCAAGGCGGTGGATATGGCGGATGCGCATCATCCGGTCTTCCGGGTCAACGATGACACCGCGCGAACTGATGCGGATGATACCGTCTTCATCCGTCGCAGCTTGCCCGTAGTCGGGAGCAATCAGCGTGACGCTGTGCCCTGCTGCCTGCAATGCTTGCCGGAATGCCTGGATCGACGTGGAAACACCGTTGACGCGCGGGAAATACACGTCGGAAACCATCAGGATATGCATGGATGCGTTTACACCCCTACCTTGCCGCCATCATTACGGGTAATCACCACTGTTGCCGAGCGCGGGCGGGCATTGCCGCCATCCGGCCAGTGGCTGGTGATGTTGCCGTCACTTGCCCAGCTTTCGCTGCTGCGTTCGCCGGGGTGCTGGATGTTGACAAGCAGGGCCTTGCCATCCGGGGTTTCGGTGATGCCGGTAATTTCGCAATCCTTGGGGCCAACAAGGAAGCGGCGCAAGGCGGTTGCTTGCGGCTTTGAGCCGACGGGGCAACCAATCGCCTGATCCGCGTTGTCATGGGTTGGAACGGCCTTGTTAACCACCTGCACCGTGTTACCATCGCCGACGACACCGGGAATTGCCGCCAGCATCATGCAATTGGTCACGTCGGTGTAATAGGCATCGTCGGTTTGTACCCACAGCAAGCCGGGGGTGGACTGGCTGAACCACAAGCCATCTGGCCCGGAAAAGTCGTTGTCAGCGGTCAAGCCCGACAGGTTGATGTCAGCCCCTGCCTCAGCAGGCGCACCGAACAGGTACACATCCCACTGAAAGCGGGTAGCAGCGTGGTCATCACCCGCTTCGCGCCAGCGGATGATATGCCCGTTGACATTACCTGCCACGCGCTTGCCGTCTTTTTCATCCACGTAATAACGCTGGTTGGCAGCATCCAGCGGCATGGCTACCCCGCGCCCGTTTTTTTCGGAAACGTTATTGGTCAGGGTGATGTAAACCTCGCCATTTAACGGGTTGACCGCTGCCCATTCCGGGCGATCCATTTTAGTGGCTCCCACTGCATCAGCCGCCAACCGGGTATGGATGGCAACATCAGCGGTATCGGCGAAAGCGTATTTGTCGTATTGAGCAACGGCGGTATTGTCCAGCGTCAACGGCAACCATTCACCCGAACCATCCGCATTGAAACGGGCAGCATACAACTTGC
Source organism: Thiothrix sp. UBA5583 (assembly GCA_002425225.1). Lineage (GTDB taxonomy): Bacteria > Pseudomonadota > Gammaproteobacteria > Thiotrichales > Thiotrichaceae > Thiothrix > Thiothrix moscowensis. The sequence goes on along the minus strand of DILV01000030.1, from coordinate 89,291 downwards.
CTGCATTCAGGTATTTGTCACCGGCTGCCAGCCCACCATTGGCATCGGCGGCATCCCACTTGGCATCCGTGACGAATTTGTAAATGTATTCGTTGCGCGAATCATCGCCCATGTAGAACACCAGCGGCTTGCCTGCCTCGGCTTTGGCCGGAACACAACCTTCGTGGGCAAAACGCCCTAATGCGGTACGCTTTTTCGGGGTGGCTTGCGGGTTGAACGGGTCGATTTCCACCACCCAACCAAACGTATTGGCAACGTTGCGAAAATCGTCGGTAGCGGTTGCGCCTGTTATCCCGGCATTCCAGCGGCGGTACAAGTCGGTGCTATCGCTTGCACCGGGACGTGACCAGTTGTAACGCCCGGAGGTGTCGCCCTTCATGCCATAACGTTTGAATGCCACCAACTCTTGCGGGGTGCGGGCACTGTCTGCTTCACGCCGATGGAAGTATTCCGCCCAGTTTTCCTCGCAAGTCAGGTAAGTGCCCCACGGGGTATAGCCATTGGAGCAGTTGTTGAGCGTGCCACGGGTTTGCAAGCCGTCTTTGGAAAAGGCGGTTTTCATCAACTCGCTGCCTGCCGCAACGCCACTGAGTTCCATCACGGTCGCAGCCGTAATGCGGCGGTTGAGCGGGTTGGTCAGGCTGGTTTGATAACCGTTGCCAGAGCGGGCAATTTCCACGATGGAAACGCCGTGTGCCGCCACTTCCTTGTCGATTTCGAGAACAGGACGCGCATTGACGTTGCCAGTTCCCAGATCGGTCGCACCTGCCGGGTGCATGAAACCGAGGTCTTCCGCCACTTCATGATTCAGACACAACAGGCCGCGCTGGGCATTGCTGGCATCCCAACCAGTGCCTGCTGCATTCAGGCCGAAATAGAACATGCCATCGTGGTGGTCGCCTGCCCGCACCTCGAAATCGTTATCCGTACCGTCATTTTTATAAGCAGAAACCCCCGCCTTGAGCGGGTCGCCCGTCGCCAGCAATACGGTAGCGGTATAGCCTTCCGGGACGCTCAGTACATCAGCCACGCTTTTGGCAACCGGCTTGAAACTGAGGGCAAGACCGCTGGCAGGCACGGGGGGCGGGGTTTTGGCTGCCGGGGCAAGCGCTGCTTTGCTGGGCTGTTTGTTTTCCCCACACCCTGCCAAAGCACTGCCGAAAACGGAAGCCACCATCAGGTAGAAACCACCCTTGAACAGGGTACGCCGATCCATGCGGCTGGCCAGCACTTCGGCAAATGTCGGGTTGCAGGAATCGTTGTGCCCGAAATCACCGGGGTCGGTAGTGGAAGTGCTGCTGCGCTGCTTGCTCATCAGGGGATCCTTTGCTGATGCCGGGAAAACTCATGGTGTACCAGCCTAACGCGCAAATTTGAATATTCTGTGGCAGATACGTTAAGAAATTGTGTCAGGGATGAGGAATGCACGCCTCCCCACCCAGCAGCAAACAACCCGACCACCTCCGCAGGCTAATATCAATCCTGCTTGTCTTTTTTCTTTTTAGCCTTTTTTGCGGCTTTCTTGGCAGCTTTTTTAGCCTTTTTCTCAATTTTGCGGGCAGCTTTCTTGGCTTCTTTTTCCTGCTTGCGGGCTTTCTTGAGCGCTTTTTTCTCAGCCTTTTTGGCTTGCTTTTTCGCTTTTTTCTGCTTCTTGTCAGACTTGCCCTCGTCATCTGCTTCCGTATCAGCGACTTCCTCAGCAACCACAACCGCAGCGTCAACAGCAAGCTGGTCATCTGCTGCGTCTTGCACCGCTTCATTCTCAACGGCAGCTTCGGCAGCAGCTTCCACCACAACGTCCATTTCCTGTTCGGAAGCAACGCTGGCAACAGCTTCAGCCTGTTCTGGCTGCGGATTCAGCAGTTCCTGCGCACTAGCAAGCATAGCTGGGGCATTTTTCGCCCCGATACCCGGTACAGCCGCCAGCTCTTCTGCTGACAGTGCTGCAAGTTGCTCGACAGTGGTAATACCTGCATCAGCCAGTTTGGTGAGGGTGGTAGGGCCAACATATTTCACATCAGCAAGATTGTGTTCCATCAAAAGGACTCCTTCTGTTTTTGTTAAATGATCTTCATGATTTAACAAAATCGTAACATTGCAACCTTACGAATTTGATGAAAAATTCGATCATATTTTAAGCAAGCCACAACCGTTCAGCGCCCCGTGCAGTAAAAGTTTTCCAGCCTGCGAGTAAATTTGCCGCTGGTCAGATGGTAGTGAAACACGTCGTAGCACAGATTCACCCCACCGAAACTGGTGCTTGCCAATACCGCAACTTCACTCAACCCGTCACGGTCAAGGTCATGCGTCCTGAAAAAAACACTGCTGTAGTCTTGATATAACATCGGGTTGATCCCGGTCAGAATCTGCTCAGACTGTTCACCGACTCGAACCATTGCGCTTTCCCCTGCGACATAAACAGCAGCGCGAAGATTGCGCTGGTTACTTATGACTACCGGCTTGGGTTCGCTACTGGCAAATGTGCTGGTTAATTCGTTTGTCGCACTACTCTTAACTGAATTACAGGCGGATAATAAAATGGCAATCGCAATAGTCATAAACGGAATTTTCATGGATACTCCTTGTCCAAATTATTAGTCATTAACAAGCCATCCTTCTCTCAGTCATGGAGCGCATCATGCAGACATCATTTTGTCCATCAGGAATTTCAGTCGTGCTCAGACTTTTGACATGGCTTTCCACCAATAACGGTCTTATCCTGAAAACAGCTTACCTGAAATATGGGGTCGTGGCTGCCGGTTTGATTGCCCTGACTGCTTGTGGAGGCGGCGGTGGTGGAGGTGGCGGCGGCGATACCGGCGGTGGTGGTAATGGTGGCTCTATCACCGCAGGCCGCGTGGTGTTTCTTGACCCTACCAACAACAATGTCCAGGTTTCACTTGCCGGGCTGGATTACTCCACACCAACCATTAGCATGAGAGAGACAGCAGCCAACGGTGACATTTCTTATACATCCGGTGAAAACATCACCTTGTTCATCGGCAACACCCAAGTCAGCATTCCTGCCAAAACCACCATTACACAGGCGGATATTGCTGCCGGTTTTTGCACCTCGTCGGCTGACCCTGCCGCCTGCCAATACAACGTGAAAAAAAATCTGGAAGCCTTGTTGTTAACCCTGGACGATGGTCGCAACAGCAGCGATGGTATCCAGTTGTTACCACTGACTGACACCCTAACCCTCTCATTCACAAGCTCGACCGACCAGTTCCAAAGCAGTCTGGCACAGCAGCTTTCTGCTTCCGGTATTACGCTCAAACCGCTGTTTAGCTCTTCGCTAGGTATCAATACCGAAGCACCGCAGGCGGAGCAGGATGAGGTTGTACAAGCAGTACCTTTTGCGGATATTTTCAGAGTTGCTCGCCCCTTCCGCGAACTGTCGTCATGCACGGACAATTCACAAATCAGTTTTGACAGCAATGGCTGGCCAACCTCTGCACCCGGCACTACTTGCACCATCAGAACCATCCTGTTGAACAATGCCACAGCAGAGACTGTTCCCGCAGGTATATACACCGTGTTGTACGAGGGGGAAGGTACAATCACGTATGGCAACTATGCCCAACTGGTTTCAAGAGATACAGCCAACAAAAAGGACACCATCAATATCCAGTTCAGCGGCTCCGCCGTCAAAGTCAGTCGCATGGATTTGTCAATCTCTGCCAACAACCCAGCCAATCCCATCCGCAACATCCGCGTCATCATGCCCGGAGGCATTTGTGAGGGAAACCCGTTTGTGCGCGTATCAGGCTCTGCTGACTGCCCCGGAACCTACAAAAGTTTTGAGGCATCCCTGATGGGTTCCAGCCGCAACAACAACGCCATCGTCTTCAACCCTGATTACCTGAATTTCATGAAGGATTTCCGGGTAATTCGCATGATGAACCTGATGGAAGCAAGCCCCAGCAAGTCTGCCTGCAATGGCAAAACAGGCGCTGACTACACCAACTGCCTGTTGCAGGATTTCACATGGGATCAGCGGGCGAAACTGGATACAGCAACATGGGGAGGCTCAGCCCGTATCCCATTGCTAGACCGTTATGCACGTGGCGCACCACTGGAAGTTGCCGTTGCACTTGCCAACCAGTTAAATGCCCATCCCTGGTTCACCATCCCTCACAATGCCACCGATGATTATGTAACCAATTATGCCAACTATGTGCGTGATAACCTCAAATCAGGTTTGAAAGCCCATGTCGAATACAGCAATGAAACCTGGAATGATTCGTTTTGGGGGGCTTTGTATGCCCGTGAAAAAGGCAAAGGCTTGTATACACCTTCTGCCAATCCCTTCTGGGATGGGGCGTACTACACTGCCAAACGTTCCGTGGAAATTTTCCGGCTATGGGAAACAGCCTTTGGCGGGCGTACCCGACTGGTTAATATCCTTGGCACTTATCAGGCCAACAAGGACTTATCAAACGGTATGCTGAAATACCTGAAAGACAAAAATGATGGTTCACTTGGCTATATTGATGGACTGGCGATGGGTGCCTATTTTTATGGTTGCTGGAACCGTAGCAGCCATTCCACCTGTCAGGACACAACCAGTGTCCCGCTGGTACTGACGGAGGCAACATCCATTGATGATGTTTTCAACATTATTGACAATACCAAATCACCGTATGGCATAGCTGCTCTGCAAACCCAAATGACACAACAAAAAACCGTTGCCAACACTTACGGAAAGCAGTTGTTTGTGTATGAGGGTGGACAGCACCTGATTATCCAGTGGGCAGACTCGACCATTGACGACACCCGCAAAACCAACCTGCGCAACCTGTTTGAAGCTGCCAACCGTGACCCACGCATGGCTGAACGCTATACAACCATGCTGAACAACTGGAAAACAGCAGGTGGAGCACAGTTCATGCTGTACACTCAACCACAGTCATTCCACAAATACGGCATGTTCGGCATCAAGGAACGTCTGTTGCAACCCCGCACCAGCGCCCCCAAATACGACGCATCCCTGAAATTCCAGGAAGCGCAGGGCAAATGCTGGTGGAACGGTTGCTGATCCTGCCATCCGCCTGATTTCTATGATGGATGTCGGGTTATTCGCCGACATCCTGCGGAACCGGTAAGTTTGGTGATACCACCATCATCAACAGGGTCGCGCCGCATGGAAAAAACCCAATGCGCCTCTTTTGAATTTGCCCTCAGTTGGCAAAGTGAAGTTGCCCATCACCATGACCGTTATTTTATCAATTCAGTAGACATCGGGCGGAATACCCTCCCCGACCGCATAATGCCTGACCTCTGCCAACTGGATGTGGGCAAAAGCTGTACGACCTCATTTGCTGCCGGAGAACTGGTCTCACCTCATGATACAAACCGCATCAGGACATTTCCTGACCGGCTGTTTGAGGGCAGGCAACGTTTAATGAGTATTGAACCCCGTATTGGCAGGTTTTACCCGCAAGGCTTTGCCAGCGAAGCCCTCTGCTGTCACAAAAACAATTTCACACCCTTCCGCCTCATTGGCAAAGCAGCCGGGCAACTGACCGGCGACCTCAACCACCCGCTGGCACGCTACCCACTGACCCTGACAGCCCATTATCTGGAAGCAAAACCCATCCAAACAGGCAGCCACAGCACCATTACCGACATGCTGTTAGCTAAAGGCTCCGGCTTGCAGGTTCCTTACCCCGGTACGCGCAGCGATTTTTACAGCAGTTACCCCTTCATCCGCATGGATAACCGCGCTGACAACCAGTTTTACAGCAATCCACGCATGGTCAACCATCTGGACAAAACCGCCCTGGCGGAAGTCAGCCGCCTCTACGCTCGCCTACTGTATTCCGGCATGAAAATTCTCGACCTGATGAGTAGTTGGACATCACACCTGCCAGCCTCTCTGACAGACTTGCACGTCACCGGACTGGGCATGAATCAGGCAGAACTGGAGGCCAACCCGCGCCTGCAAACCAGACTGGTACAGAATCTGAACCAGCAGCCGCAACTGCCTTTTGCCGACCGGCAATTTGATGCGGTCATCTGTACCGTGTCGGTGGAATACCTGACCCAGCCCTTGGCAGTGATGCGCGAAATTGCCCGCGTTACCCGTCTGGGTGGCATCGTGGTCATGACATTTTCTGACCGCTGGTTTCCCACCAAAGTCGTCGACATCTGGACGGAAATGCACCCGTTTGAACGCCAAGGGCTGGTACTGGATTACTTCTTGCGTACCGGCTGTTTCAGTCATTTGCATACGGAATCCATCCAAGGCTTGCCGCGCCCCAAAGATGACCCACATATCCGTGAAAAAAACCTGTCTGATCCTGTATTTGCTGTATGGGGAAGGGTATCAGGCTGATGCCTGCAAGCGTTCCTGCAAACGTGAAGAAGGTGGCGTGACCTGCTGTAAGGCTCGGCGCAAGGTAGCCCGGCTGGCTAGTACATGAATGCCCGTTTTGGCACGGGTGACAGCGGTATACAGCAATTCCCTGCCCAGCAGCGGTAGATCATCCAGTTCCGGCAAAACCAGTAATACATGATTAAATTCCGAACCCTGGCTTTTATGAATGGTCATTGCCCAAGCCGTCTCATGCGCAGGCAAGCGAATGGGGGCGATGGCACGGAATTTTCCGGCTTCCCCGGTCGGAAACCAGACGCGCAATTCACCGTTACTGGCAGGCAAGGCAATGCCGATGTCGCCATTGAACAGGTTCTGGCGGTAATCATTCTGCGTCACCATCACCGGCCTACCTACATACCACGGCTTGCTGGCAGCTCCATGCGCAGGCAAGTGTTTTTGCATTACGCCATCAACCCATACATTGAGCGTTTCTACTCCCAAACGCCCTTTGCGCAAGGGGGTCAGGATACGCAAGGTATTGAACGCAGCAAAGATAGCCGCGTGATCCCCAACCTGCACCGCCTGTAGGTAGGCTTGCCAGCCAGCTCGTAGCTGTGCAGCATCCAGTCCGTCAGCACCATCATCCAGCACCACTTCGGGGTAAGCAGGGGAAGTCAGCACTTCCAACATCCGCTCCTCGTCAGCAATACGGATAGCCTGCGCCAGTTGCCCGATACCATCTTCGGCAGCAAAGCGATGGCTTTTTTGCAAGACCACCTTGTTGCCCGCCAATGCCTCACCAGCACACAGATCCCGGAAAATCGAGCCGGTTTCCACCGAAGCAAGCTGATCCTTGTCTCCCAGCAAAATGAGCTTCGCCTGTGGTGCTACCGCCTCAAACAGGTGGGTCATCAACGAAATGTCGATCATGGAGGCTTCATCCACAATCACCACATCGGCGGGCAAAGGATTTTCTGGTGTATGCCGGAAACCCACCCGGTTGGGGATATAACCCAGCAGACGGTGCAAGGTGCTGGCCTGCTCGGGAATACTTGCAGCTATTTCAGCAGGTAATGCCAAGCGCTGCTTGGTATCTCTGATGGACTCCTGCATCCGCATCGCTGCCTTGCCGGTCGGAGCTGCCAGCAAGATACGTTCAGGACGGATTCCCTGCTCTAGCAAATGCGCAAGGATACGAGTCACAGTGGTGGTTTTGCCGGTTCCGGGGCCACCGGAAATGATCAGGAAACGCTGGCGCAAAGCCATCTCGACCGCGATCTGTTGCAGGTCGGCTACCTCTGCCGATGTCTCTCCTGCCACCCTCCTTGCCCGGATGCACTGTGCCAGCCGCTGCTCATATAGCCAGTAACGGTAAAGCCAGGCATGGGAACCTTCCACAATCAGCGGCTTATATTCACCCGGTTCCCCCACCACCCCGCTAGCCAGCAGACTTGCCACATCCACCGGCACATCGACCAGCGGTGCAGCAATAATCCCTTCACGGGTACTGGCACTGACATGCCGAACCAGCTTGCCCAAACCCGCTGTATCCGCAGCCGTACCTGCCAGCCGGTACATCAGGCTGGCAAGCTGTTCATCCAGTGGGTGGTAAGTGGGTTGGCTCAAAGGGTTTTCACGTAGTCTTTCAGGAAGGCATTGAAACGGGAGCCAATTTCCGGGTGACGGGAAGCATATTCGATATTGGCTCGCATATAACCCATTTTGGAACCACAGTCATGGCTTTTGCCCGTCAGGTGGAATGCGTTGACCTGATATTCACGCATCAGCAAACCAATGGTATCAGTCAACTGGATTTCATCACCCGCTCCCAGCGGGGTGCGCTTCAGCCAGCCCCAGGTATGAGGTGACAGCACATAGCGTCCAACCACCGCAAGGTTGGAAGGTGCTTCTTCAACCGGTGGTTTTTCCACAATGGCCGTCATCGGGATGGATTCCCCAGGCTCCAGCGTGTTGCCATTAATATCTACCACACCGTAGGAAGAAACTTTTTCCCTCGGCACAGGCTCCACCATGATCTGGCTGAAGCCGGTTTCGTCATACAAATCCAGCATGGTGGCAAGATTGTCTTTTTTCGGGTCACTGGCAGCGTCGTCAATGATTACATCCGGCAATACCACCGCAAACGGCTCGTTGCCCACGATCGGATGGGCGCACATGATGGCGTGCCCCAAACCTTTGGCCTGCCCCTGACGCACGTGCATGATGGTCACGTCACTCGGGCAAATGGAACGCACTTCCCCCAGCAACTGGCGTTTAACGCGCTTTTCCAGCATGGTTTCCAGCTCGAAACTGGTATCAAAATGGTTTTCGATGGAATTTTTACTGGAATGAGTCACCAGGACGATTTCCTTGATACCTGCCGCTACGCACTCGTTGACCACGTACTGGATCAGCGGCTTGTCAACGATAGGCAGCATTTCCTTGGGGATGGCCTTGGTGGCAGGCAACATGCGTGTGCCCAGACCTGCAACCGGAATGACTGCCTTGCGTACTTTATGGTTATGATGCATTGATTGAGATCCTCTGTACTTTCTGAAATGAATTCAAAATGGGAATGGGTAAAACTGTAACCGATTTCAGCCTGTTTATCAGCATTGCCTCATGCTATCCTATCGCGCCTGTATGTCCATAGTATGACCCGATGAAACCTGTTCTTGCCTTGATTGGTCGCCCGAATGTGGGCAAATCCACCCTTTTCAACCGTCTGACCCGCTCGCGTGATGCGCTGGTAGCCGATTTCCCCGGTTTGACCCGTGACCGCAAATACGGTTCCGGCGATCATAACGGGCGTGGCTACATGCTGATTGATACGGGCGGCCTGAGCGGTGAGGAGTCCGGTATTGACGAATACATGGCGAAACAGACCCGTGCTGCCATCTCTGAGGCCAATGCCATCCTGTTTCTGGTGGATGGTCGGCAAGGCATGACCGCTGCGGATGAGCAAATTGCTGGCGACATCCGTCAGACCGGCAAGCCCGTATTCCTGCTGGTCAACAAGATTGACGGGGTGGATGCAGATCAGGCATCCGCAGAATTTTTCGCCCTCGGCTTTACCCAAGTCTACACCATTGCTGCCTCACAAGGGCGCGGTGTGACCTCAATGATTGACGAGATTCTCGATCATGTGGGGGCAGAATTTCAGGATGAAGACGAGCAGCCCGATGACGACAGCATCCGCATTGCGTTCATCGGTCGTCCCAATGTCGGCAAGTCAACCCTGATCAACCGTATCTTGGGTGAAGAACGGGTTATCGCCTTCGACCAACCCGGCACAACCCGCGACAGTATTTTCATTCCGTTTGAACGGGACGGCAAACGCTACACCCTGATTGACACAGCCGGGGTACGCCGCCGCAGCCGGGTCGATGAAACCATTGAAAAATTCAGCATCATCAAAACCCTGGAAGCCATCGAACGCGCCCATGTGGTGGTCATGCTGGTGGATGCGCATGATGCCATTACCGATCAGGATGCCCACTTGCTGGGTCTGGCACTGGAAGCAGGCCGCGCCCTGATCGTTGCCGTCAACAAATGGGATGGGCTGGAATCCGACCAACGCGACTGGATCAAACAGCAACTTGAAGTCAAATTGCCGTTTGTGCTGGATTTCGCTGAAGTTTTCTTCATTTCCGCCTTGCATGGCTCCAACGTCGGTCTGCTGTATGCTGCTGTGCAACGTGCCTACGCATCCGCCATGCTGAAAGTGCCAACCTCACGTCTGACCCGGATTCTGGAAATGGCCGTGCAACAGCACCAGCCGCCCCTGACCCGTGGCCACCGCATCAAGTTGCGCTACGCCCATCAGGGGGGCAGCAACCCGTTCCGCCTCATCATTCACGGCAACCGTACCGAATATGTGCCGGATAGTTACACCCGCTACCTGACCAACTATTTCCGCCAGACCCTCAAACTGACAGGCACGCAGGTACGTATCGAATACAAGACCGGCGAAAACCCCTTTGAAGGCAAACGCAATACCCTGACCCCACGTCAGGAGTACAAACGCCAGCGTATGATGGAACATGTCAAGAAACTGAAACACAAAGCCAAAAAGAAATAATTCGGTTAACATATTCCCCACAACCACATAGCAAAGGGGAAACTTCATGCCGAATGCAGCCGAACTCGACATCCCGTTGCCAGACGACACGTCGCTGGATACGGAAGCTGCCCAACCACGCATGATTCCCCTGCGCGGCAACCTGCCGGTGGATACCGGGCTGACCTTGGCGGAAAAACGTTTGTTGCTGGGGCAAGCCCGTCTATTGCTGGAACAGGTTTATGTGCATTTGCACCTGAAACGCTCCCTGTATGGCACCGACCCGATCCAGCACCTGACGTTACTGCAATACCGTCTGGAAAACCCGCAAGATGAAATTGTTACCAGTGAACTGGCCTTCCACCGGGAACTACTTGGTATTTTCAACAGCGTGCATGACCTGCATACCAACTACATTCTGCCCCTGCCTTACCGGGGCATAACCGCATTCCTACCCTTCCTGCTGGAAGAGTATTTCGACGAACAGCGGCAACCTCATTACATTGTCAGCAAGCTGCTGGGTGATTTCAGTCATACCAGTTTCAAACCGGGGGTAGAAGTCACCCTGTGGAATGGCTTGCCGATTCAGGAAGCCATCCGCATCAATGGTGAACGTGAAGCTGGCAGCAACCATGCCGCCCGCTATTCCGTGGGGCTGGGTTCCCTGACCATCCGCCCGCTGGCGACCAGCCTGCCACCCAATGAAGTACTGGTACGCCTGACCTACCTCAGCGATCATGCCGACCACAGTACCATTGAATTCGAGTGGATGACATTTGCCCTGCCCCCGGCTGGCAGTAGTGGTGAAATGGGTTTGCTGGCAGAATCCTGCGCAGATGCTGACCTTGCCCATCTGTTGCCACGTCTGGCGCAAATGGGTTGCCACCTGCAAACCGAACAGGTTAACCATTACCGCAAACTATTGTATGCGGCGAATGCCAACCAGCCAGCGTCCATCATTCGCGCCAAATCCGTACAAACACCGGATGGCGAATTTGCCTATATCCGCATTTTCAGCTTTGTTGCACCGGATGCCGAAGTTTTCATGCAGGAAATCATCCGCCTGCTGCGCGAACTGCCACAAAATGGCCTGATCCTGGACGTGCGCGGCAACTCCGGCGGGCTGATCAGTATGGCAGAACGGCTGTTGCAATTGCTGACACCCCGGCAGATTGAACCGGAAAAAGCCCAGTTTCGTGCCAATGCTTTCAGCCGTGAATTGTGCAAACACAATGCGCCTTCACCGATTGCGCCCAGCATCGACCTATCACCGTGGATTCCGTCGCTGGATCAGGCACATGCCAATGGCGCACAGTATTCGACCGCCCACAGTCTGACCAGCCATGCAGAAGCCAACGACACAGGTCAGGTCTATACCGGGCCGGTCGTGCTGATTACGGATGCCCAGTGTTATAGTGCCACCGACATGTTTGCCGCCGGATTCAAGGATCACGCTGTCGGCAAAATCCTCGGGGTGGATGACAATACCGGTGCAGGTGGAGCGAATGTCTGGACACACTTGCTGTTGCGCATTCTCACCGCCCCGGCGGAAGTCTCTGCCAATTCCGGCACAATCCGCATGGAAGAACTGCCGCGCCATGCCGATTTCCGCGTGTCGGTGCGCCGCATGTTACGGGCGCTGGACAATGCCGGGATGCCGCTGGAAGATTTCGGGGTACGCCCGGATGAACGCCATTACCTGACGCGGACTGACCTGCTGGAAGGCAACACCGACCTGATCAACCATGCAGGCCGCTTGCTGGCTGCACAAACGGCTTACCACATCAGTACAACCCTGTACAAGGATGACAAACACTGCAAGCTGCGCGTCACCACCCACAATATCGACCGGCTGGACTGGTATATTGCAGGACGACCGGCTGGGTCAAAAAATGTACGGGATGGAGATAACGCTATTACCATCCTCAAGGCTGCCATCGGCAAAACCGCCTACCTCGAAGGGTTCGCCAATGGTAACAAGGTTGCCAGCCACAGCGTGTTACTGGTTTGCCCGGCGGCTTAAGCCAGCAGCAATTTCAGCGACATCAGCAGTGAAACCGTCACCAATACCGGGCGGATCAGGCGTGTGCCGTGTCTGACCGCCATATGTGAGCCAATGTAGCTGCCGATCATCTGCCCTGCCCCCATGACCAGCCCTGCCAGCCAGACAATGTGCCCGGAGAGTGCAAAAAATAGTAAAGACGCAATATTGCTGGTGAAATTCAGCAACTTGGTATTGCCGGTTGCCTTGGGCAAACCATAACCCAGCAAGGCAACATAACCCATCGTGTAGAATGCGCCCGCACCCGGCCCGAAAAAGCCATCGTAAAAGCCAACCCCAAAACCAATGCTGCTCGCAAACACCTTGGGAGAAACAAGCTGATGTCGGTCTGTATCACTGATTGTCGATGAAAACAGGAAATACAGGGCAAACAGGATCAACAATACTGGAATGGCGGTTGCCAACAGGCTGGAATCCACCTGCTGCACCAGCAAAGTACCACAGACAGCCCCCAGGAACGTCAACGCGATAGCCAGCTTTTGCCCTTTCACATCCACCAGTCCATGCCGGGTATAGTTCACTGCGGCGGTGGAGGAACCGAAACTGGCCTGCAACTTGTTGGTTGCCAGCGTTTCCAGGGGAGAAAAACCTGCCCACAACAAGGCAGGAATACAAATCAAACCACCGCCGCCACCGATGGAATCCACCCAACCGGCAATCACCGCCACCACAAACAGGGCTAACAACAGTTCCATTATTGGCTCTGGCTGGTTTGCTGCTTACGCAGTGCGGTCAGTTTCTCGCGGATTTTTAGCTCCAACCCCCGATCCACCGGCTCATAATAACGTCGCCCCAAGAGTTCTTCCGGGAAATAATTTTCACCCACCGCATACGCATCCTTCTCATCGTGTGCGTAACGGTAGCCTTTACCGTAATCCAGCGCTTTCATCAGCTTGGTGGGAGCATTGCGCAAGTGCATGGGGACTTCCAGCGAACCGGACTGTTGCGCATCGGCACGTGCAGCCTTGTATGCAGTGTAAACAGCATTACTTTTAGGGGCACAAGCCAGATACACCACCGCCTGAGCGATCATCAGCTCGCCTTCCGGGCTACCCAGCCGTTCGTAGGCATCCCAGGCATTCAAGGCAAGCTGCAAACCACGCGGGTCAGCATTGCCGATGTCTTCGCTCGCCATCCGCACCACCCGACGGGCTATATAGAGCGGGTCACAACCACCATCCAGCATCCGGCATAGCCAATACAGGGCTGCGTCCGGGTCAGTGCCCCGTACCGATTTGTGCAAGGCTGAAATCTGCTCGTAAAACAGGTCGCCACCCTTGTCAAAACGGCGTAACGATTCCGCCACCACTTCCCTGATGGTTGCTTCGGTAATCTGTAAGCCAGCATCGGTTTCTTCGGCAAGATCAGCCGCAATTTCCAGCCAGTTAAGAGCGCGGCGGGCATCACCGTCTGCGGCTGTTGCCAGCGCATCCAGCACCCCATCACTGACCTGCACCTGCCGATTGCCCAGACCTTTCACCCTGTCTTGCAAGGCACGTTGTAAAACATGGCGGATGTCAGCCTGTGTCAGCGAGCGCAGCACATAGGTGCGCACCCGTGACAACAGCGCATTGTTCAATTCAAACGAAGGGTTTTCGGTGGTTGCACCGATAAACAGCAGCGTGCCATCTTCAATATGTGGCAGAAATGCATCCTGCTGCGCCTTGTTGAAACGGTGGACTTCATCCACAAACAGCACAGTATTACGCCCAAACTGTTCACGATTCTGCCGGGCAACATCCACGGCAGCACGGATTTCCTTCACCCCCGCCAATACGGCTGACAAGGTAATGAATTCAGCATTCCAGTAATGCGTAATCAGGCGAGCCAAGGTGGTTTTGCCGGTTCCGGGAGGCCCCCAGAACAGCATGGAGTGCGGGTGGGATTCTTCAATCGCCCGGCGCAACGGTTTGCCGGGTGCAAGCAGGTGCAACTGCCCGGCGTACTCATCCAGAGTCGCCGGGCGCATCTGTTCCGCAAGTGGAATCAAGACGCCTTGCCAATCACATCCACACCTTTGGGTGGTGTAAACGTGAAGTTGCCGGTATCAATGTCAACGTTGGTACGCAAACCCTGGAACTTGATGTAAGTCATTTGCCCAAACTTGTCGTTCAGGATCATTTCTTCCACCCCAGAGGCACTCACGCCCAAATCCATGCTGGTAAAGTCGGAATCCTTCTTGTGCGGGGTCAGGCGAAACCATTCCAGATTGCTGCCATCCGCATCCATGTCTTCCACGTTGAACTGCTGTTCAACCTTTTGTTTCTGGGTCAGCAAACCAACCGGCGCCGCAGACAGTGCCTGCTTCATCGGTTTGACCGTCACCTGATCCAGCTCCACGTCATAGACCCATACGTTTTTACCATCCGCCACAATCTGGTGCTTGTCAGGTGCTGCGTATTCCCAACGGAACTTGCCGGGGCGGGACAGATAGACATTGCCACTGGATGACTGGCGTACCTTGCCCTTGTCGTCAATCACTTGCTGGGTAAAAGCAGATTGCATGGTATCCACACCCGCAAAAAACTCATCCAGCTTCTGACGCCCCCCTTCCGCCCAAACCGGGCTAATCAGTGCAGTCGCACACAGCGTCAACAGAACCTTGGCAAACATTGTTTTCATAGTAACCTCAAATTGTATGTCAGTCCCTTACAGGCCCTGGAGCGAGTACGTCACGGGATCCGTTACTCAATACTGCGCTGACCACACCTGCACTTTCCATGTCTTCTATCATGCGAGCCGCCCGGTTGTATCCCACTTTCAGGCGGCGTTGCAGATAAGAGATCGAAGCGCGGCGGGATTCGGTCACGACAGCCACTGCCTCATCGTACAGTGGGTCGGCTTCTCCTTCCCGTTCCGCCAGCGGCTCCAGCCCCGGTATTGCATCGGATGGAGACGTTGTATCCGCTAAGACCTCAGCAATGTAATCCGGTTCCCCTTGCAGTTTGAGGTAGTTGGCAACATCTTCCACTTCACGGTCTGTGACCAGCGCACCATGTACCCGCAATGGCAAGGAAGTACCCGGTGGCATGTATAGCATGTCCCCATAACCGAGCAACTGCTCAGCCCCTCCCTGATCCAGAATGGTGCGCGAGTCTATCTTGGTGGAAACCTGGAAGGCAATTCGTGTAGGAATATTGGCCTTGATCAGGCCGGTAATGACATCCACGGATGGACGCTGGGTCGCAAGGATCAGGTGAATCCCGGAAGCCCGCGCCTTTTGCGCCAGCCGCGCAATCAGCTCCTCAACCTTCTTGCCAACTACCATCATCATGTCGGCAAATTCGTCCACAATCACCACGATGTAAGGCAGTGGCTTGAGCGGCAAGGGATGCCCGTCGACTGCGGTCAGCGGGTCAAACAGCGGATCCATGATTTCCTCGCCCTTGTCCTGCGCTTCACGGATTTTTTCGTTGAAACCGGAAATATTGCGCACCTTGAGCTTGGACATCAACAGGTAACGGCGCTCCATTTCCGCCACACACCAGCGCAGCGCATTGGCAGCGTGCTTCATGTCGGTCACGACAGGTGCCAGCAGATGTGGAATATCTTCGTAACTGCTCAGTTCCAACATTTTCGGGTCGATCATGATCATGCGCACTTCGTCAGGCGTGGCCTTGAACAACAGGCTCATCAGTATCGAGTTGACAAAGACGGATTTGCCGGAACCGGTTGTACCCGCCACCAGCAAGTGCGGCATCCGTGCAAGGTCAGCGATGATGGGCTGACCGGCAATGTCCTTGCCCAGCACCAGCGTCAAGGGCGAAGCATTTTTCTTGTAGACACCGGCAGACAGCATTTCACTGATCGTGACCACATCACGGCGATCATTCGGTACTTCAATACCAATGGTAGGACGCCCCGGAATAACCTCAACCACCCGTACACTTTGCACACACATATTACGTGCCAAATCTGAAGCCAGACCGGAAATTTTCGATGCCTTGGTTCCTTCCGGCAATTCCAGTTCAAAGCGGGTAATAACCGGTCCTGGTTCTGTCCTGACAACTTTCGGCAAGCCTTTGGATTCATCCTTGACGCCATAATGCCCCAGGGCTTCAATCAGCTTGACCGACAACTCGTTCAGACGCTCTTTAGGCTGGGTAACACGTTCGCTGGGTGGTGGATTCAGCAAGGTTAGGCGTGGCAATACCAGCATTCCGCCTTTACCTGCTGGAGGCAAGTCGTCCACCACATTGCGCAAGAAATCATCCTCGATAGCAGCCGTTTCCGGGACTTTTTCATCCTTGCTTCTGGTTTTTTTCGGCTTGCTGCCTGGATCAGCAACCGGGTTGTTGCCCGCGACAAAATCGGGTACGCCCAGCTCAGGATCGCGCCGCCCACCGGGTGCATTCAAATCTGACAGGTCGATACCATCTTGCAATGGATCACCTTTGGTTTTGTCCCCATCATTGGCAAACGGGGTACGGTTTAACCATTGGGATGCCTTGTCCAGCGAACCTTTGCCAGCTTTCAGGTATTCCTTGCCGGATCCCAATACGGTAGAAACCTTACCCAGCAAATCCGGCGTGCCTTCAGCAGCCTTCTGCTCCTTGATGTCCTGTGCCTTATCAAACAGGAGTAACACCCAGTCCCCCACTTTTTCTGCCAGTGCAGGCCAAGAAACATCTGTCACCAGCGTAACCCCGCCAAGAAACAGGGAAGTCAGCAGCAAAACAGCTCCATACGAACCCAGAAACGAATGTGCCACGGTGTTGCCAATCGCCCTTCCCAGCAACCCGCCGCCGCCATAGGGGCCACTGCCATCGAACAGCAGATGCGCCAGACCACTGCCAGCAACCAGCAGGATGACTGCTCCCACCGCACTGATCACATCATTGACTCCACCAATCGGATTATTGGGGTTTTTCATGTAAGGGCCGATCCTGAACGACACCAGCCCCAGCACCACCAGCACCACAGGCAAACCATAAGCAAAGTAGCCCAACAAGCCAATCAGGAAATCCGCCAGCATCGCCCCGGGCCTGCGTGCCAAGTTGTGAATGACGGTTGCGTTGTTGTTCTGGCTGAATACGCCCGGATCCCGTGGGTCGTAACTCAGCAAGGCCAACATGATAACTGCGGCAATACCCAGAAAAATGATAACTGACGCCTGCTGCAAAGCCATGCGCTTCTGCGGATTAAGAATAACTTTAGCCAAACCAATATCCCTGTTCGTTTTGTTTGTAGCGTTTATACCGTAATATTAGCCGATTCAGAATGGGCGGCAGTCCTAACAACGCCCGATAATCAGGAGAATTATACATGATCACAACGAAACATTGCCGTTTACTTATTCTCGGTTCCGGCCCTGCTGGCTACACAGCGGCTGTTTACGCAGCTCGCGCCAACCTCCAGCCTGTACTCGTCACTGGCCTGCAACAGGGCGGGCAACTCATGACCACCACAGAAGTCGACAACTGGCCAGGAGATACCGACGGAGTGATGGGGCCAAACCTGATGGAGCGGATGCAAAAGCACGCGGAACGTTTCGATACTGAAATCATTTTCGACCATATTCATACTGTCGATGTGCAAAACCGCCCATTTACCCTGACCGGTGACAGCGGTGTGTACACCTGTGACGCCCTGATTATAGCCACCGGCGCATCAGCCATGTATCTGGGGCTGGAATCCGAAGAAAAATTCCAAGGCAAGGGGGTTTCCGCCTGTGCGACCTGTGACGGTTTCTTCTACCGAAACCAGAAAGTTGCCGTGATTGGCGGTGGCAATACCGCCGTCGAAGAAGCCCTGTATCTCGCCAATATCGCCTCCGAAGTGGTGCTGGTACACCGCCGTGACAGCCTGCGTGCCGAAAAGATCTTGCAAAACCACCTGTTCGAGAAGGAAAAAGAAGGCAAAGTAAAAATCCTGTGGAACCATAACCTGGACGAAGTGCTGGGCGACAAATCCGGCGTTACCGGAATGCGCGTCAAACACACCCAAACTGGCGAAACCCAAGACCTCGACCTGATGGGCATTTTCATCGCCATTGGTCATAAACCGAATACTGACATCTTCGCAGGCCAACTGGATATGGAAGGTGGCTACCTCAAAGTGCAAAGCGGTACTCGCGGCAACGCGACCCAAACCAGCGTGGAGGGCGTCTTTGCGGCAGGTGATGTCATGGATCACGTTTACCGTCAGGCCATTACCTCTGCCGGAACCGGCTGCATGGCAGCACTGGATGCCGAAAAATATCTCGACCAACTGGCAAAACAGGGCGCGTAATTTTTGGCGCACCCCTTCAGTCTCACCTTGCTCAATGCCAACTGGCAGGAAGAACCCTTCCCGCCAGTTGAGCTTGCCTGGGAAGAACCCAACGGTTTGCTGGCAGTCGGCGGAGATTTGAGTATTCCGCGTCTGCTGAATGCTTACCGCTTGGGAATATTCCCCTGGTTTGGGCCACGCGAACCCATTTACTGGTGGTCGCCAGACCCGCGTGCGGTACTGTTTCCCCACAAGATCAGGATGACCCGTAGCCTGCGCAAATCCCTGCGCAACAAGGGCTACCGTATCACCTTTGACACCTGTTTTGCTGATGTGGTGGATGCTTGTGCCGCCCCACGCAGCTACACCAGCGGTACGTGGATTACCCATGAAATGCACACAGCCTACTGCCGTCTGCACGCGGCTGATCTGGCACATTCCGTGGAAGTCTGGAACCCACAAGGTGAGCTGGTCGGCGGTTTGTATGGCGTTGCAACAGGTGGCGTTTTCAGCGGCGAATCCATGTTCAGCCGGGAAGCCGATACCTCCAAGATTGCGCTGGTGGCACTGGCTTACCACATGCAGAAGTGGGGCTTTGCCCTGATCGACTGCCAGATTGAAAATCCGCACCTGCTGAGCATGGGGGCGGAAAATATTCCCCGCCAGCAATACCTGAACATACTGAAAGCCAACCAGCACGTCGCACCACCCCGCGCGTGGCAAGCAGACAGTCATATCGACCTGTCACATTGGAATCCCGATCCAGACACATAATCCAAACAAGGCTATCCACATGCAAACCGAAGAAACCGACAAACCACCCTTCAGCGCCGAAGAAATCCGCATTCTCGGTAGCCTGATGGAAAAGCACCTGACTACCCCCAACAACTACCCGTTGACCTTCAACTCGCTGATGCTGGCCTGCAACCAGAAAAGCAGCCGCGAGCCCGTGATGAACCTGACCGAGGGCAAAGTCGGCCACATCGCCAAAAATCTGGTGGAATCCGGCTGGGCCATCATCCAAAACACCGAACGCGCTCAGCGGGTAGAACACAAAGTCAGCCGTCGCCTCAAACTCAACCAGAAACAGCAAGCCATCCTGTGTGTTCTGATGCTGCGCCACCCACAAACCCTCAACGAAATCAAAACCCGCACCGAACGCATGGCAGACTTTGCCAGCGTTGATGAAATCCGCGATATTCTGGAAAGCTGGCTGACCGATGCACAGCCGCTGGTCATGCGCCTGCCTGCGGGTGGTGGACGCCGGGAAGACCGTTACTACCATACCCTAGGCACAGAAACAGCGGAGGATTTACAGGAAGATGCCGCAACACCCACCGGCAACAGCAGCACCACGCCCAGAAGCTATTGCTGCGAAGAACTGGCAGCACGCATAACCGAACTGGAAAACCGGCTAGCAGCACTGGAACAACAATACAGCAACTCAAATCAGGATTAAGGAACAACCATGCAAACCACCCAACCCGTCATCGGCTGGATTGGCCCCGGCATCATGGGCAAACCCATGTGCAAAAACCTGTTGAAAGCCGGTTTCCCTCTCGTCGTTTACGCCCGTCGCCCCGAATCCACGCAGGAACTCACCGAGTTGGGCGCAGTCTTCTACCCCACTCCAGCAGCACTCGCAGCCAACGCCGACATCGTAATTTCGATGGTATCTGACACACCGGATGTGGAAGCTGTGTTGCTGGGCAAGGATGGCGTCAGCGAGGGTGCAAAACCCGGCACGCTGGTTATCGACATGAGCACGATTTCCCCGGTCACAACCCGCGTAATCGCAGCACAACTGGCGGAAAAAGGTATCCGTTTCCTGGATGCACCCGTCTCTGGTGGTGATGTAGGCGCCATTGCCGGAACCCTCACCATCATGGTGGGTGGCAATGCGGACGATCTGGAAGACGCCCGATCAGTCCTCGCAGCAGTAGGTACAACCATCACCCACATTGGCGCTCACGGAGCCGGACAACTGGCTAAAGCCTGCAACCAGTTGATCGCAGCCCAAACGGTGATTGCCGTCACCGAAGCATTTGAGCTAGCCAAAGCCGCCGGAGTCGACCCGACAAAAGTCCGCGCAGCACTACTGGGTGGTTTCGCTTATTCCCGCGTGCTGGAGTTGCACGGGCAACGTATTCTGGGTGAAAACTATCAGCCTGGTTTCATGGCAAAACTGCACAACAAGGACATGCACATCGTCACGGATACGCTGGCAGCCCTCGGCATCAGCCTACCTGCTACCGAACGTGCTGCCGACTACATGCAGGCACTGGTCGATCAGGGTCATGGCAACCTCGATTCGTCAGCACTGGCGAAAATTGTGCAACAGCAGACTTGCCCTACAAACTTGCCCGAATAATTGCGGCTATCTGCTCATCCGTCAGCACCACCGGATTGGTCTTCATGCTGGAACCCCGTGAATGGGCGACCAGCCGGGGGATGTCCGCCTCGGTTACGCCGAAATCCAGCAAGCGCGGCAAGTTGAGCTTGCGGCTCCAGCTTTGCAGGGTATACACCACGAATACCCGTGCTTCTATTGGGTCAACATGCTTGCGCCCCCGGAACAGTTTGCCGATAGTGGCGTATTTTTCCAGCACTGGATTATCAGGCTGCTGGGCTTCCAGTAAGTCGATATTCATACGGGTAGCTTCCGTAACCAGCATCCCGCAGCCAACCCCGTGCCCAATCGGGTGAAACGCCCCCAGCGGAGCCACAATGCCATGCACCGACCCCAAGCCGGTTTGCGCCAGACACATGCCGGAAAGCAAGGAAGCGTATGCCATATGTGCTTGTGCCGCCGCATCCTGCGGATTTTCATACAATGCCAGCAGGCCATCACGCACCGCTTCCATCCCTGACAAGGCCAGTGCATCAGTCAGCGGATTGGCGCGGGTCGACACGTAAGATTCCATCAACTGGGTGAAAGTATCCATGCCATTGGCAGCAATCTGTGCTGCTGGGCAGGTAGACAGCAACTCGGGGTCAACGATGGCGTATTCCGCCATCAGTTGTTCATCACGAAAGGATTTTTTGAATTGCCCGGAAACTGACAGCACCGCATTTTTGGTGGCTTCCGAGCCGGTTCCTGCGGTAGTCGGCACGGCAATGAAAGGGGTCGTTGGCCCTTGATATGGCAGTTCCGGCCCTACGCTTTCCAGATGATCCAGCACCGAGTTGCCGGGTTTGAGCAAACCGGCAACAGCCTTGGCAGCATCCAGCGGGCTACCGCCGCCAATACCAATTACCAGATCAAACGGAACGCCCTGCAACTCTGCCACAGTAGCATCCACCCATTGCGGGGAAGGCTCTGTCGTAACCCGACGGATTTCCCAGTGAAAACCTGCGACCTGTAATGCGTGCAACAGGTTTTTTCCAGCGTCAGACTGCGTAAAAGAAGCAGCGCCCGTCACAATCAGCAGGCGCTTGCCATAGCGGGCGGCAATGACAGGCAACTGCCGAATACTGCCTGCGCCGAATTCGATCCGAGGCAGGCGAGCAATGGCGAACCCGCCCAGCATCAGTCTTGCCCTACCAACCCTGACAAGCCAGCACCCCGGTCTGCCGATACATCGGTAATGCCACGGATTGCACGACTGTTGGCAATCAGGTCATGAATGATCGGCATCAGGATCATTTCAATCGCCATCCCCATCTTGCTGCCTGGGGCAACCAAGGTATTGCGGCGCGACATGAAAGCACCAGGAATATCAGCCAGTAATGGCTTGAAATCAGGAATGAATTGCTTGGCAAAACGCATTACCAGATAACATTCCTGCACGGTTGGCACTTCTTCGCCACCAAACGGGTCAGCAGTATCCACCACCGGAATCATCTGGAAGTTGATATGGGTACGCGAGAACTGCGGGGTGATGTAATGCACATAATCGTGCAAACGCTCCAGGATGGATTCCCGCACTTCCTCACGGCTATAGCCCCGTATACTGGAATCACGTTGGATTTTGCGCATCCACTCCAGATTGGCATTGGGAGCCATGCCGATGCTTAGGTCGGGATACTGGGCAATATTGATGTCATCAATGACCGCTGCACCATGCAAGCCCCGGTACAACAGCAAGTCAGTATCAGGATCCATCTGCGCCCACGGAGTAAAAGTGCCAGGTTCCTGCTGATAACATTCCGCTTGCTCGCTGGTATGCAGGTAATGGCGGTACTCACCCGTGCCTGTAGCTGCATAATGGGCAAACAGCGATTCCAGCTTGTCCAAGCAGTTGCCTTCCGGGCTGAAATGGCTCAGAACCCGCCCGTTTTCCTGCGCCTGACGCACCTTTTCCCGCATGGTTTTGCGGTCATAAAGATGAAATGCACTACCGTCAATATAGGCAGCCTTAATCCGTTCACGGTAGAAAATACGCTCCAGTGCCTGGATGGCTGCATTTGAACCCGCCCCGGAAGCACCTATGATAGCCACAATAGGATGTTCTGCCGACATTCTGCACCCTCTCTCCTGTCAATCTCTGAAGCCGTTAGCATAAACCATCAAGTGGGCAGGAACGAGGGCAATACCTCTTTTGCGCTATCTGGCTAACGTTTTGTATGTGCCTCTTACAACTTGCCCAGAATGCTGTTGGCAAACAACACCTGCCCGACATACTTTGCCCCGGCTGGTGTCAAATGCCCACCATCATACGTGATGAGTTGCACGTCGTCGGTAAACAGGCGGCAACCCTCAGTACCACACAACAATGACTGCGGGTCGATGAAAACGGCATCTCCCAAGCGCTCACGCAATAACTGGTTAACCTGGGTAACACCAGCATCCGGCTGGTTACGCAGTGCCAGTAATGCCTCATCCGTCAGTTTCAGATAATGCCGCAATGACAGCCTGCCGAAATCCTTTGCCCCCAACACCAGCACACGCTGCTCCGGGCGCAATTCCAATGCTTTAATAGTGTCAGGCAACAACTTCGCTGACCATTCCTTCCAGCGTGCTGCCAGTATCACCACATCAGCGATAGCAAGCTGGTCTTTGGCCTGGACAAGGCTATCCGCTTCTGCACACACCGCCGCATCTTTCGGCTCGATAAAGGTTTCTGCCTGCGCTGGCAGCACAATCTGGCAAGGGGTGGGGATATGTCGGGTGCGAATTTGGTAGCCTGCCAGATAACCGTTTTCTACCACACTATTGAGAAAATCCTGCGCATGGCTATCCCCGACCAGCAGCAGCTTGCGGCGACTATCAGCAGTATCAAACGGCTTGCGCTGCACTTCCACAAAACGCTGGCGGGTGTAGGCACCGTTAGCTTCAGTATCGGCTGCTTTCAACAAGGCATCACGCGCATTGTCAGCGGAGACAGTCAAGGCAGCACCTGCCAACCACAGTCCCCCCAGCACTATTGCAAACCCTTTTATCATGAAAAATTCTCCTGTTTCGTCAAAACCGCTCCGGCAAACCTTCTGCTGCCACCAGCCACACACCTGTGACAACCAACAACACACTGCCCAAGGCAGCCATCGCAAAAATCTGCTGGCGGGTAAAGCGACTACGTTCACGGAAGGGTTGTTCCACCCACCGCCAACTGGCATAAGCCAATAGCAGCGTCAACACAATCAAGCCAGCCATGAAAACCGCGCTAGGTTCCTCTGTTACCTGCATCCGTGCAAACACGAACAGTGGCTGATGCCATAAATAGGCACTGTAAGAAATCAAGCCAATGCCCACCAATACACGTTTACCCAACCACTGCCCCACCCAGGTGGCAGGTGTGGCAAACATAATCAGCAACACAGCCCCTAGGGTCGGCAACAAAGCATACAGACTCGGGAACGGAATACCCTCATGCAAACCAAAGATTGCCACCAACAGCAAGCCTAACCCCAACAGACTGGCAATTTGCGCCAGCGTTCCCTGCTCCACCCGATTTTTCTGGAGGTAAAATGCCGCCAATGCCCCCAACATCAATTCCCATGCACGGCTCGGCAACAGGTAGAAATTGGCTTCCACCGATTGCCGCCACAGCCATTCCGCCCAGACAAAACTGAGCAAGGCAATCAGAACCAACAACCACAGCAACCAGCGTTTCCCCAAATCCCAAGTCAGCAACAGCAACAACGGAAACAGCAGGTAATACTGTTCTTCGACCGCCAGACTCCAGGTATGCAGCAACGGGATTTGTTCGGCAGTGGCGGCAAAATAATCGGTTTGCAACCAAAACAGGATATTGGAAACAAAACCTGCCACGGCTATCAGACTTTTACCAAAATCCATCAGTTCCGCAGGCAACAGCAACCACCAAGCCATCGGCAAGCACACCAACAACACGAAAAACAGCGCGGGCAGGATGCGGCGGGCGCGACGTTCGTAGAAACCCACCAGCGTGAAACGCCCCGCTTCCAGTTCATCCAGAATAATGGATGTGATCAGGTAGCCGCTGATGACAAAAAAGACATCCACCCCCACGAAACCGCCCGGAACCCAGCCAAACCCGGCATGAAACAGAATCACTGGCAATACAGCAAGGGCGCGTAGCCCATCAATTTCCTTTCTGTAAATCACGGCACTCCGTCCGCTTGTTGTGTAAAATAGGTTGAATCTTAGCCCAAATACCTGCGGATACAAAACATGAAGCTGTTTGACGCCCACTTTCATATTATCGACGCTCGCTTTCCCCTGACCACCAATAACGGTTATTTACCACCCGAATTTACCTGTAGCGACTATGTGCAGCGGATGCAGGGCTACACATTGGCAGGCGGTGCGGTGGTTTCTGGCTCCTTCCAAGCGTTTGACCAAAGCTACCTGCTGGCAGCACTGCAACAGCTTGGTGCAGGCTTTGTCGGTGTAACCCAGTTGCCCGCCAATGTCAGCGACGCAGAATTGGTGAAACTGGATGCAGCGGGTATCCGCGCAGTGCGTTTCAACCTCAAGCGTGGTGGTTCGGAAGACATCCGCCACCTGCAAGATTTTGCCTGCCGCGTGCATGAACTGGCAGGCTGGCACGTGGAACTGTATGTGGATTCGCGCGAACTGCCTGAACTCTACCCTACCCTGATCAAACTGCCTGCGGTCAGCATCGACCATTTGGGGCTGTCACAGGCAGGTTTGCCGACCCTGCTGAAACTGCTGGAACAGGGTGTGTGGGTGAAAGCGACCGGCTTTGGGCGGGTGGATTTCGATGTGCGCAAGGTCTTACCGACCCTGTTTGCGGCTAACCCGGCAGCGCTGATGTTCGGCACGGATTTGCCCTCTACCCGTGCGCCACGACCTTATCAGGACAGTGATTTTGAGCTGGTGACGGAGGTGCTGGGCAGTGAAAATGCCCGCAAAGTCCTGTATGAAAATGCACTGCAACTGTATCGCCCACCATGGGGCTAGCTCGCCTTATTGGGGGACGAGTTCCCATTCAAACCCGACGAGATTCCTCACCTGCGCACTAAACTCCATGCCAATCAGGAAAATGCGGTGCTGCCCATCCCGGTACGGGGCAGCGTAATCTTTCGCTTTGATCTGCGCCATTGCGCTGCCATCACCTGCTATACCATCCACCATCTTGAACTCAAAGATATACACTTGCTTTTGCCCATCGGGTAAGGTAAAGCGCAAGGCAATATCCACCCGCCCCTTATTGCTGCTTTCTTCCGCCCGTGTATCAAGGCTGAGTGAACACAGGAAAGCGTACACCACCGAGGCGTAATAGCCTTCATGCTCCGCCATACTGTTCTTGGTGTAATTTTGGTGGGCAATGCCGTCAAACAAGGTACGGAAACGCCGTTCCAGTGCCGCAAAATCGTTAGCAAGGAACGCATCATAAACCGAGCCACGTTCTTGCCGGTCGTCTGTCAGGTAGTTTTCGAGCAAGTAACTCATCAGGCTGTAGCGCACTTCGTTGTTGGGATAGCTCAAAATATATTCTGGCAAACCACCCGCAAACGGCAGCCGTTCTTCCTTAATGGTCAAATAGCCAGTCTGGAACAACAGCGTTTCCAGATGAATCCTGTCCACATCAAAATCCCCCAAGGCTTTGTAATCCATACGCAGCGCTTCGAGATCGGGCAGGTAGAACTGGCGTTTACGCAAAATATCTACCAGAAATGACGGGGTAGCCGTTTCAAACCAATATGGCAGGAATCGCTTGCCTTTGGAAATAAACAGCAGCACATCAAACGGGTTGTAGACGCTTTCCCCTCCCCAGCTGTAACCGTTGTACCACGCCTGTACCAGTGGCATATCTGCCCCTTGCAGGTGTTCAGCAAAGTGCTGTTCCAACTCGGCTTGGGTGTAGCCGCACAAGGCGCTGTAGCGCGGGTCGAGGGTAATATCCTCCAGATTATTCAAGCCGCTGAACAGTGATACCTTGGAAAACTTGCTCACCCCCGTGAGGAAGGCAAAGCGGATATGGGCATCGTTATCCTTGATCACCGAATACAGGTTACGCAAGCCGTCACGCATTTCAGCGGCAACGTCCGGTTTGGTGATGTTATCGAGGATCGGTTTGTCGTATTCATCTACCAGCACCACCACATTGCGCCCGTACTTGGCTTGGGTATGGCGGATCAGGTCGCTAAAACAACTGGTGACATCTTCATGATCTTCGCACTGGACACCCAATCGTTCCTGATTGACGCGGAGAATATGGCGGATGCGCCGCTCCAGTTCTGCACGGTTGGCAAGCTGCCCTGAGCCAAAACTGAGGGAAATTACCGGGTATTGCACCGCCCAATCCCAATGCGGGTGAATGTGCAAGCCACGAAACAGCCGCTCATTTCCGGCAAACAACTGGTACAGCGTATCCACCAACAAAGATTTACCAAAACGGCGCGGGCGCGAGAGGAAGTAATAGTCGCCATTTTTCATAAGCTCTTGTATATATGGCGTTTTATCTACATAAACACTGTCATCTTCAATAATTTTTTGCAGGGTGCTGATGCCGATGGGGAGTTTTTTCATGGGTTGCTGTGTTTTCCAAGAATACAAGCCAAGTATAGCGGAAGTAGGGGGAGGAATGTTCTCCCAAGCAGATTCTGGTACGATACGCACCTTATTTGAACTGCCGATGACATAACCATGAACCGCACAGCCCAACTCAGCCAAGCCCTTGCCGACCGTATCCTGATCCTCGACGGTGCGATGGGGACGATGATCCAGCGTTACAAGCTGCAAGAAGCCGATTATCGCGGCACGCGCTTTGCCGACTGGCACAAGGACATCAAGGGCAACAACGACCTGCTGGTGCTGACCAAACCGGACGTGATCCGCGAAATCCACGCGCAATACATGGCAGTGGGGGCGGACATCCTCGAAACCTGCACCTTCAATGCCACCACCATTTCCATGCACGACTACGACATGGCGGAACTGGCGTATGAAATCAACGTGGCAGCGGCGAAATTGGCGCGTTCTGTAGCCGACGAATACAGCACCCCCGACAAACCGCGTTTCGTGGCGGGGGTATTGGGGCCGACCAGCCGCACCTGTAGCATTTCCCCCGATGTCAACGACCCCGGTTTCCGCAATGTTACCTTCGACGAACTGGTAACGGCGTACATGGATTCCACTCGTGGCCTGATCGAAGGCGGGGCGGACATCATCCTGATCGAAACCATTTTCGACACGCTCAATGCCAAGGCTGCGGTGTTCGCGGTCAAGCAGGTGTTCGACGAAGACAATATCGAACTGCCGATCATGATTTCCGGCACGATCACCGACGCCTCCGGGCGTACCCTATCCGGGCAGACCACCGAGGCGTTCTACAACTCACTGGCACACGCCGATGCGATTTCCTTCGGGCTGAACTGCGCACTGGGGCCGGATTTGCTGCGCCAGTATGTGGAAGAAATGTCCCGCGTGTGCGCCAGCGGCGTTTCTGCCCACCCGAATGCCGGTTTGCCCAACGAAATGGGCGAATACGACATGGATGGCGCGGCAATGGCAGTGCATATCCGCGAATGGGCGCAAAGCGGTTTCCTGAACATCGTCGGTGGTTGCTGTGGCACATCGCCTGCGCACATCAAGGCGATTGCCGATGCAGTGACAGGCATTGCCCCACGCCAACTGCCGACCCTCGCCAAAGAATGCCGCCTTTCCGGGCTGGAGCCGTTCAATATCGGCAAGAACAGCCTGTTTGTGAATGTGGGCGAACGTACCAACGTCACCGGCTCGCTCAAATTCAAACGTCTGATTAAAGAAGGCAATTACAGCGAAGCCCTTGAAGTTGCTTTGGAACAGGTGGAAGGCGGCGCACAGGTCATCGACGTAAACATGGACGAAGGATTGCTGGATGCGGAAAAGGAAATGACCCGCTTCCTCAACTTGATTGCCTCCGAACCCGACATTGCGCGTGTGCCGGTGATGGTCGATTCCTCCAAATGGGAAGTCATCGAAGCGGGTTTGAAGTGCATCCAGGGCAAGGGCATCGTCAACTCGATTTCGATGAAGGAAGGCGAGGAAAAATTCATCCAGCAAGCCAAACTGGTGCGCCGTTACGGGGCAGCGGTGATCGTGATGGCGTTTGACGAGCAGGGACAAGCGGATACCGAAGCGCGGAAAATCGAAATCTGTTCACGCGCTTACAAGATTTTGACCGAACAGGTCGGCTTCCCGCCTGAAGACATCATTTTCGACCCGAACATTTTCGCGGTGGCGACGGGGATCGACGAACACAATAATTACGCGGTGGATTTCATCGAAGCTACGCGCTGGATTCGCCAGAACCTACCGCACGCGCACATTTCCGGCGGGGTTTCCAACGTGTCATTCTCGTTCCGGGGAAATAATCCGGTGCGTGAAGCCATCCACAGCGTGTTCCTCTACCACGCCATCAAGGCGGGCATGGACATGGGGATTGTGAATGCCTCGCAAATGGCGGTGTACGACGATATTCCGACGGAATTGCGCGATGCGGTTGAGGACGTGATCCAGAACAAGGATGCAGGGGCAACTGAACGCTTGCTGGATATTGCGCCAAAATACAAAGGCGATGGCTCCGCTGAAGTGAAGAAGGAAGACCTTGAATGGCGTTCATGGGCGGTGGAAAAACGGCTGGAACACGCACTGGTCAAAGGCATTGATGCCTTCGTTGACCAAGACACCGAAGAAGCACGGGTGAAACTTGGTCGCCCTTTGCTGGTGATCGAAGGCCCGTTGATGGACGGCATGAACGTGGTCGGCGACCTGTTCGGTGCGGGCAAAATGTTCCTGCCGCAAGTGGTCAAATCTGCCCGCGTGATGAAAAAAGCCGTGGCTTGGCTCGACCCGTTCATGGCAGCGGAAAAGGAAGGCTGCGAAGCGCAATCCAACGGCAAAATCCTGATGGCAACCGTCAAAGGCGACGTGCATGACATCGGCAAGAACATCGTCGGCGTGGTGCTGCAATGCAACAGCTACGAAGTCGTGGATCTGGGCGTGATGGTTTCCGCCGAGAAAATCCTGCAAGTGGCGCGGGATGAGCAGGTGGACATTATCGGCTTGTCCGGTTTGATTACGCCATCGCTGGATGAAATGGTACACGTTGCCAAGGAAATGCAGCGGCAGGATTTCCATGTGCCGTTGCTGATTGGCGGGGCTACCACCTCCAAAATCCATACGGCGGTGAAGATTGAGCCGCAGTACCAGAACGACATCGTGGTGTATGTGCCGGATGCGTCGCGGGCGGTGGGCGTGGCGAGTGCGTTGCTGTCGAAGGAGCAGAAGCCGGATTATGTGGCGAGCATTCGGGCGGAATATGAGCAGGTGCGGGTCAAGCGGGCGGCGAACCAGACTGAGCGCAAGCTGGTGAGTATTACGGATGCGCGGGCGAATGCGTTCAAGACCGATTGGGTGAGTTATACGCCACCGAAACCGAAGATTTTGGAAGAACCCCTCACCCCTAACCCCTCTCCCTCAAGGGGCGAGGGGAACAAGAATCAGATTGTATTTACTGATTATCCGTTGGATGAATTGGTGGAGCGCATTGACTGGACACCGTTTTTCCGTAGCTGGGAATTGGCCGGGCGTTTCCCTGACATCCTCACTGACGAAGTGGTGGGCACAGAAGCCACCAAGCTGTATGCCGATGCCCAGGCCATGCTGAAAAAGGTGGTGGATGAGAAGTGGGTACAAGCCAAGGCCGTGGTTGGTTTCTTCCCGGCGAATGCGCAAGGCGATGACATTGTGCTGTATACCGATGACAGCCGTAGCCAGACCCTGACCACCCTGCACAATTTGCGGATGCAGATGGAGCGTAACGGGCAGCAGCCGAATTACTGTCTGGCGGATTTTGTTGCCCCGGTGGATTCCGGTAAACCTGACTGGATGGGCGTGTTTGCCGTGAGTGCCGGTTTTGGCATTGAGCAACACCTGCAAGCCTTCCGTGCCAATCATGATGATTTCAGCGCGATCATGCTGGAAGCCTTGTGTGACCGTTTCGCCGAAGCCTTGGCAGAGCGGATGCACGAGCGGGTGCGCAAGGAATTCTGGGGCTATGCGGCGGATGAAACGCTGGATAATGACGCGATGATTGCCGAAAAGTACCAGGGCATCCGCCCTGCCCCCGGCTACCCCGCCTGCCCTGACCATACCGAAAAAGGCACGTTGTGGACACTACTGGATGTGGAGGCGAATACCGGGATGGTGATTACCGAATCGTTTGCGATGTATCCGGCGGCGTCGGTGTCAGGTTGGTATTTCAGCCACCCGGATTCGCGGTATTTCGGGATTGGGCGGATTGCGCGGGATCAGGTGGAGGATTATGCCAAGCGCAAGGGGATGACGGTGGAAGAGGCTGAGCGGTGGTTGGCTCCAGTGTTGGGGTATGAAAATTGAAAAAATACCCGGCGTGAAGCCGGGCTTTGGAGTCAGGAGCTAGATAAACAATCCGTGTTTTATGATTGGATGGATTTAAACGGCGATTTTGCCGCCGTCATTACGGGTAATGACAACCGTCGCTGAACGTGGGCGGGCATTGCCACCGTCCGGCCAGTGACTGGTAAACTGGTTCGGGTCAGTAACGGAAGTACTGTTTTCACCAGGGTGCTGGATGTTGACGAAAATGGCTTTGCCATCAGGAGATTCGGCAATACCGGTAATTTCACAGTCTTTTGGCCCTACCAGGAAGCGGCGCAGGGTTGTCGTAGTAGCAGTTTTACCCATGCGGGTAACAACAGTCTGGGGTGCATTGTTATTGCTGGGAACATTTTCCGTGTTGGCGACAGAGACAGAACCACCATCACCCACGCTCCCCGGAATGGCAGCCAGCATCATGCAGTTGGTCTGGTCGGTATAAGCGCCATCATCGGTTTGCACCCATAGCAAGCCGGGAGCGGCATGGCTGAACCACAAACCATCCGGGCTGGAAAAGTCGTTGTCAGCCGTCAGACTGGAAAGGTTGACACTGGCAGCCGCAGCAGCTTCAGACCCGAACAGGTAAATGTCCCAGGTAAAGGCGGTTGCCGCATGATCATTGCCTGCTTCTTTCCAGCGGATGATATGCCCGTTGACGTTACCCCGATTGGTTGTTACCCCCTTGGCATCGGCATAGTAACGCGGGTTGGCGGCATCCAGCGGTCGAGCCACAGAACCACCACGCTGGCTGTTGTTGGTCAGCGTCATGTAGACTTCGCCATTCAGCGGGTTGACTGCCCCCCACTCAGGGCGATCCATTTTGGTCGCGCCCACAGCATCGGCTGCCAGACGGGCGTTGATGACCACATCGGCTTCATCTGCAAAAGTGTAGGTTGCATAAGCTGCCACCGTTGGGTTGCTCATGCTCAGCAACTCCCACGTACCTGTACCATCAGCATTGAATTTGGCAACGTACAGCTTGCCTGCATCCATGTATTTGTCACCGGCAAACAGGCCACCATTGGCATCAGCAGCATCCCACAGGGCATCCGATACAAATTTGTAGATGTATTCATTACGGGAGTCATCACCCATGTAGAACACCACCGGCTTGCCAGCAACGGCTTTGGCAGGCCATGCGCCTTCATGCCCAAAGCGACCTAGTGCGGTACGCTTGCGCGGGGTTGAACCAATGTCAAACGGATCAATTTCCACTATCCAGCCGAAGGTGTTGGGGACATTGCGATAGTCGTTTGCAGCCGTTGCCCCGGTAATGCCTGCATTCCAGCGGGCATACACCCCTTCAGCCGTGTCGGCAACACCAGGGCGTGACCAGTTGTAACGACCGGAACTGGAACCACTGACACCGTAACGGTTTAACGAGGTATTTTCTTTGGCAGTACGGGCGGCGTCATTACGACGGTAGAAATAACCTGCCCAGTTTTCTTCGCAAGTCAGGTAGGTTCCCCACGGGGTATAACCATTCCCGCAGTTATTGACCGTGCCACGGGTTTGTGAACCGCTGGTGGAATAGGCTGTTACCATCAGGTCGTCATAAGCCGCAGGCCCGGAAATATCCATCACCGTTGCGCCGGTAATACGGCGGTTGTAATTGGAATAACGGTTGACCTGATATGTGGAGCCTGACTTGACGACTTCTACTACGGATACGCCGTGAGCTGCCACTTCCTTGTCAATTTCCGCCGTTGGACGGGCATTGGTGTTGGCAGTACCGTAATCGGTCGGGCCATTAGCGTGCATAAAGCCCAAATCTTCCGCCACCTCGTGGTTGAGACACAGCAAGCCACGGTTGGAATTACTGTAATCAGGTGCAGTACCGGCAACATTCATACCGAAATAATGCATCCCGTCGTGGTGATCACCGGAACGGTTGTCAAAGTCGGTGTCTGTCCCGTCATTCCTGTAACGTGGTACAGAGGTATTGATCGGGTCGCCCGTTGCCAGCAACACCGTAGCCGTATAACCCGCTGGAACTGTCAGGGCATCGGCAACGCTTTTGGCAACGGCATTGAAGCTCAAGGTCAAACCGGAAGTAGTGGCGGTAGTGGCTGCCGGACTATTACTGTCCGAACAAGCCGTCAGCCCCATGCCAAACATGGAAGTTGCCATCAGTGCAAAGCCACCTTTCAGCAGGCCGCGACGGCTCATCCGTGCTTCCAGTATTTGCTCAAAGGAAGGGTTATTAGAACTGTTGTGCCCAATATCATCTGGGTCGATGGACTGGACAGGAAAATCTTTGTGCTCGCTCATACCTGGATTCCTCAGCATTAACACGACAAAAAACCGATGGAGCGCAGCCTACCTGATGTTGTTGAACAACGTGTTTCAGAAATATTAAGAATTAATTTAACTAATTCAATAGAAAAAGACTCAATCAACCAATAATGAATTTCATCCAGAATTAATAAAAATTTCAGAAAAGCGTCATCCAGCCGCTAGATCATTGACCGTATTTATCCAAATATTTCTGGAGACTATCATGGGGATGCCGTTTTATCTAAAACCTGTCAGCCTGGCCTTGGCGGTTTCACTGGGATTAAGTGCCTGTAACGATGATACTGCTGTTACCACCGCATCACTGCCTGCTTTCAAGGTTGCACTGCAATACGTTTCAACATTTGCCACTGCTGGTGCTGAAATTGTTGCCTACGACAAAGCCAGCAAACGCATGTTCATTACTGATGCAGGCAGCAACACGCTGCACGTCGTGAACATTGCCGACCCAGCAGCACCAGTGTTGGTATCAGCCATTAATCTGGCAGCTTACGGAACCGGCATAAACAGTGTTGACATCAAGGATGGCAACGTGGCTGTTGCCGTGGAGAACAAGATTGATACTGCATTTGATGCTGACACCACTGCTGATGAACACCAGCGTGGCAAAGTGGTGGTATTCAATGCCGCAACCCTGGCAGAAATCCGCCAGTATGAGGTTGGCTTCCTACCCGACATGCTGACCTTTACCCCAGACGGCAAGCGTATTCTGGTGGCAAACGAAGGTGAACCGAATCAGGCTTATTCTTATGATCCAGTGGGTTCTGTCAGTGTTATCGGCTTGGCTGGCAACACCGTCACCGACATCGGTTTCAGCGACTTCAACACAGGCGGAGCCAGAGCGGCTGAAATCACCAGCAATATCCGCATCTTCGGGCCAGGAGCCAGTGTGGCGCAGGATCTAGAACCCGAATACATCACCGTTTCCCCCGATTCCACCAAGGCATGGGTAACACTGCAAGAAAACAATGCCATCGCTGAAATCGACCTGACCAGCCTCAGCATTAACCACATTAGCAGTCTGCGCACCAAGGATTACAGTCAGACTGCCAACGTAATGGACTTGAGCGACAGGGACAGCAGTGTTGGCAATTTCAAAACCTGGCCGAACGTGGTTGGTATGTATTTGCCTGACGGTATTGCCAGCTATAACGTGAATGGCATTACTTACCTGCTGACAGCCAATGAAGGTGACGACCGTGAATACAGCGGCTTTGCCGAAAAGAAACGCCTAGCAAGCGTCACTCCATTGAGTACCGCACTGGATGCAGAAAAAGCGAGCGACAAACTGGGGCGATTGAATGTATCCGATGTCGATGGCAAAACCGCAGGTACACTGACCACCGCACATTCTTACGGTGCACGTTCTTTTTCCATCTGGAGTACCAGCGCAAACCTTGTGTATGACAGTGGCAACGAACTGGACAAAAAAGCTGTTGAAGCCAGCAATTATGATGATGCTCGCAGCGATGACAAAGGCATGGAACCGGAATCCGTCGTTACCGGCAGCATTTCAGGTCAAACCTTTGCCTTTGTCGGTCTGGAACGCGGCTCCAAAAGCAGCATCGCCATCTATGATGTCACCTCACCTGCCAGCCCTGTTTTCAACAGCTATCATGTTGCCAGCAATGCTGATGTATCCCCTGAAGGCTTGAAATTCATCCCTGCCGCTGACAGCCCCAATGGCAAAGACCTGTTGCTGGTTGCCAATGAGGTAAGCAATACCACCTCCATCTATACTGTCAACCAACAGTAAGTGCTTAACCCTGCCGGAAGCCATGTCCGGCAGGGAATCCCCCCAAAGACTGCTATGCTGCAAACCGCCTGCGCGTTTATGCTAGCAGCTCTTTTTCACAAACCAGTTAAACTCGGAACCATGTCTTACTTTTACCTTGCACTTGCCATTATTGCTGAAGTGATTGCCACCAGTTCCCTGCGAGCGACCGAAGAATTCAGCAAACCCGTACCCACATTTATCATGGTGATTGGTTATGCCCTGGCGTTTTATTTCATGACACTGGCGCTGCGCACCATTCCTTTGGGCATTACCTATGCGGTCTGGTCCGGGCTGGGCATTGTTTTGATCAGCATCATTGGTGTCATGTTCTATGGCGAACGGCTGGATTTGGCAGCTACCATCGGCATGGGGCTGATTGTTGCCGGGGTGCTGGTGATCCATTTGTTTTCAAAAGCAGTCCGACACTGAGGAATGCATTCATGACCATCCACGCACTGCACCACGTCAGCCTGATTGTCAGCGACACCAGCCGTTCCCTGAACTTTTACCGTGACCTGCTGGGGCTGTCAGTCGATGATGCCCGCCCTGACCTCGGCTTTCCGGGAGCCTGGCTCACCATCAACAACCAGCAACAAATCCACCTGCTGGAATTGCCCAATCCTGAAGCTGGCTTGCTACGCCCTGCACACGGCGGGCGCGACCGCCACCTTGCCCTGTGGTGTAATGACATTGATGCCCTTGCCGCACGCCTGCAAACCGCTGGCATTGCCATCAGTCGCAGCAAGTCCGGGCGGCAGGCACTGTTTTGCCGTGACCCGGATGACAATGCCGTGGAAATCATGCAATGCCAGCCAACATGACAATTGCATAACGCTGAGCGGGTGATTTGCTGTAAATCACCAGACTTGTGATAGAATTGCGGCACTGCAACAAAAAGGACAAGACATCATGGTTGACCACGATTTTATCCAATCCCTCAAACGGGCCAGAACTTACGGTCTGGGCGAATTTCTCGAAATCATCGGCGAGCTTTCCCAGGAAAGCACCAAAAAAGGCGTACTCGACCGCAAACAGAAAGAGCTGATCACGCTCGGCATCGCCCTTGCCAAAGACTGCCACCGCTGCATCGACATCCACACTGAAGCAGCCCTGCAATTGGGTGCAACCGAAACTGAAATGCTGCAAGTGCGCCGTGTTGCCCTTTACCTGCAAGCCAGCCCGGAACAGCATCAGGGCGATTTGTGGCAAGCATGGTCAGATTCCTGGCGTGAATTTTCCCTCAGCAAAGGCTGCATGGATCGCCGCTGCCGCGAACTGGTCGGGCTGGGCATTGCTTTGGTACAACAGGATTCCCACCTGATCAACATGCACGTCAAGGCCGCCCGCGAATTTGGCGCAACCCCGGAAGAAATCTTTGAAGTCATGCCGATTGCCCTGCTGATGGATGGCGCTCCTGCCCTGTCGCAAATCCCGCAACTGGTACATGCCCTAGAACAGCACCAGCCGGAAGCACTCGCAGCCTGATAGTGTCACGCTCAGGGTTCATGCTACAGTGCCTGCATGGATACCCTGAGCAAACACCAGCGCATTTACCGCACCGTCCGCCGTATTCCGGCGGGCTGTGTTGCCACTTACGGTGATATTGCCCGGCTTGCTGACTTGCCGGGTCATGCGCGGCTGGTTGGCTATGCCCTCCACGCCCTGCCGGAATTTACCGACGTTCCCTGGCAACGGGTAATCAATGCCAAAGGAACCATCAGCCTAGGGCGGGCTTATCCGGGCGGCGAATTGCACCAGCGCCATTTGCTGGAAACCGAAGGGGTGGAATTTGATGCCAACGGGCGGGTAGATTTAAAGCGGTTTCGCTGGAAAGCGGCAACGACTCTGCCCGCATGAGCAGAGCCGTTCAAGCCGTGAATTACACGTTCATGATCTTGATAGTCGGGAACTTGGTGCTGTAATCCTTGGCTTTTTGTGCCAGACGGGCAGCAGCCTTACGGGCAATGTCCTTGTAGATTTGCGCAACCGTACCGTTGGGGTCAGCCACGACAGACGGGTTGCCATTATCGACCTGTTCGCGGATTTTGATGTCCAGCGGCAAGCCGCCGAGGTAGTTCACACCGTATTGTTCCGCCATGCGCTGACCGCCACCTTCGCCGAATATGTGTTCAACTGTGCCGCAGTTGCTGCAAATGTGCATACTCATGTTCTCGACAATACCGAGGATTGGCACTTCGACTTTCTCGAACATTTTCAGACCCTTGCGGGCATCGAGCAGGGCAATGTCCTGCGGAGTGGTAACGATGATCGCACCAGAGACCGGAATCTTTTGTGAAAGAGTCAACTGGATGTCGCCTGTGCCCGGCGGCAGGTCAATCACCAGATAGTCCAGGTCGCCCCAATTGGTATCGCCCAGCAACTGTTCCAGCGCTTGTGTGACCATCGGGCCACGCCAGATCATCGGGGTATCTTCCTCAATCAGGAAACCGATCGACATGGCCTTGATACCGTGGTTCTGCATCGGCTCCAGGCTCTTGCCATCGCTGGATTCCGGCTGCCCACTAATACCGAGCATACGCGGCTGGCTGGGGCCGTAAATGTCAGCATCCAGCATCCCAACTTTTGCGCCATCCGCTTGCAATGCCAGCGCCAGATTGACGGCAGTCGTGGATTTGCCAACCCCGCCCTTGCCGGAAGCAACCGCAATAATGTTCTTGATGCCATCCTTGCGTTTGACGCTTTTCTGCACGGCATGGGCAGCCACTTGGGTTTCTACCGTTACGTCAGCATCCGCGATGCCTGCCTCAGCCAAAGCGGTACGGATGGTCGCCGCCAGTTCATCACGGTAGCTGCCTGCCGGATAACCCAGCACCACACGCACGGCTACCTTGCCATTATCAGCGGTGATGTCCTTGACCTGATGCAGGCTTATGATGTCCTGATCCAGATAACGATCCTTGATGCCTTTCAGTACGGCTTCAACCTGTTCGCGTGTCATGTCTGCTCCTCAAAACAAAGTCTGGAAAAACTGGGCGCGATTCTACACCATCCCGGCACAGACCCGAAATAAGCACCCATTCAGGGATGGTTATTACCTAGTGTGACACTCAGGAATAGATCAAGCGTTCCCGCCCCCAGCCGATTGCTGCTAAACTCCCCCTCTTCAGCAGCAGCCCCGGTCAGCCATGAGCAAAGAACAACAACATACCCCGATGATGCAACAATACTTTCGCATCAAGGCCGAGTATCCCGACATTCTTCTGTTTTACCGCATGGGGGATTTCTACGAGCTGTTCATGGAGGATGCCAAAAAAGCCGCTGCCTTGCTCGACATTACCCTGACCGCACGCGGTTCCTCGGCTGGCGAACCGATTCCAATGGCGGGAGTGCCTTACCACGCCGTCGAACAATACCTTGCCAGATTGCTGAAAGCAGGCGAATCGGTCGCCATTTGCGAACAAATCGGCGACCCTGCCAAATCCAAAGGCCCGGTCGAACGCAAAATCACCCGTCTGCTCACCCCCGGCACTGTCACTGACGACTATCTGCTGGATGACCGCCGCGACAACCTGCTCATTGCCATCGCCCGCACCTCCTCACTCCCTGCCCCCCCTGCGGGGGAAGGGTCGGGGAAGGGGGGAAGTTACGGTATCGCCGCCATCGACCTCAGTACCGGGCGTTTCACCGTGCAGGAAGCCGATTCCGATACCACGCTTTACAATGAAATCGAGCGTCTGCAACCCGCCGAAATCCTGCATGAGGAAGACTGGAAACCCACTTTCACCCGCAACCGTATTTCCACCCCGCGCCCAGCCTGGCATTTCGATTTCGACACCGCCAAACGCCTGTTGCTGCGCCAGTTCGGGGTGCATGATTTAAGCGGTTTCGGCTGTGAGCATTTGCCACAGGCGATTGCGGCTGCCGGGGCATTGCTCAATTACGTGCAGGAAACCCAGCGCACTGCCCTGCCCCACCTCAACAGCCTGACGGTGGAACTGAGCGACGAAGGCATCATTCTCGACGCCGCCAGCCGCCGCAATCTGGAACTGGAAAGCAGCCTGAGCGGGGAACACAAAAACACCCTGATTTCAGTGATCGACAAAACCGCCACCAGCATGGGCAGCCGCCTGTTGCGCCGCTGGCTGAACAAACCGCTGCGTGACCGTTTCATTTTGCGTAACCGTCATCAGGCAGTCGGTGCATTGCTGGATCAATACCGTTTTGAACCCCTGCACGATACCTTGCGCGGTATTGGCGACATTGAGCGCATTGCCAGCCGCATTGCCCTAGCATCGGCACGCCCCCGTGACTTGTCGACCCTGCGCAGTTCGCTGCACGTGTTTCCCAAGGTGCACCGCTTGCTTGCAGACGTGGATAACCCGCATATCCAGCACTTGCACATCCATATCGGCTTGCACGACGAGCTGCGCCACTTGCTGGATTCCGCCATTATCGACAACCCGCCCGTGGTCATCCGTGACGGTGGGGTGATTGCTACCGGTTTCGATGCAGAACTGGACGAGTTGCGCAACCTGAGCGAAAACGCCGACCAATACCTGCTGGATCTGGAAGCCCGCGAAAAAGTCCGCACTGGCATCGACAAACTCAAGGTGGCTTACAACCGCGTACACGGCTATTACGTGGAAATCCCGCAAAGCCAGTTGCACCGCATTCCCAAGGACTACATCCGTCGCCAGACCCTCAAGGGGGTGGAGCGTTTCATCCTGCCGGAGCTGAAAAAGTTTGAAGACAAGGTGTTGTCAGCGCGTGAACGGGCGCTTGCCCGCGAAAAAGCGATTTACGACGACCTGCTGCATACCCTGGCGGAACACCTGATCCCGCTGCGGCAAAGTGCGCAAACCATTGCCGAACTGGATGTGCTGAACACTTTCGCGGAACGAGCCAATACCCTGAACTACAACTGCCCTGCATTGGTGGAAGGCGCAGGCATCCACATTGAAAGCGGGCGGCATCCGGTGGTCGAGCGCACGCTGGATACACCGTTCGTGCCGAATGATCTGTACATGGATTCCCGCCGCCGCATGTTGATGATCACCGGCCCCAATATGGGTGGTAAATCCACCTACATGCGGCAGGTCGCGCTGATCGTGTTGCTGGCACACATTGGCAGCTACGTCCCGGCGCAAGCGGCGCGTATCGGCAATATCGACCGCATTTTCACCCGTATTGGCGCACACGACGACTTGAGTACCGGGCGTTCGACGTTCATGGTGGAAATGACCGAAGCTGCCAACATTCTCAACAATGCCACGGCTCACAGTCTGGTGCTGATGGATGAAATCGGGCGCGGAACCAGCACCTTCGATGGCTTGTCACTGGCATGGGCATTCGCCGAATTCCTGGCGCGGGAACGCAAAGCCTTTACCCTGTTCGCCACCCACTATTTCGAGCTGACCTCACTTGCCGAGCAAATCAGTACTATCGCCAACGTGCATATTGATGCCGTGGAACACGGTGACAAGATCGTGTTCCTGCACGCGGTCAAAGATGGCCCTGCCAACCAGAGTTACGGCTTGCAGGTTGCACAACTGGCTGGTGTCCCCAAAGGAGTGATTGCCCAAGCGAAAAAGAAACTGGTTTCACTGGAAAAACACAGCCAGCAAGCACCACAACCAGGGCAAACCTTGCCACTGCTGTTTGGTACGCCGTCGGAACCGAAAGATGAACTGGCAGACAAGCTCAAGAGCGCATTCCTGGCTCTTGAGCCAGATGAACTCACCCCGCGTCAGGCGCTGGATGAGCTGTATCGACTGAAAAAGTTACTGAAATAAGATTTATCTCACCGCCTTAGTTGGCTTTCGGTGCTTTTTCCAGCATTTGCACCAACTGGTCAGCCGGACGGAAACCAGGAATCATCATGCCGTCAGCCGTTACCAACGCAGGCGTGCCGTTTACACCCAGTTTTTGCCCCAGTTCAAACTGTTCGGCAACCGGGTTGGCACATTCCTTGGAAGTGATTTCCTTGCCTTCGTTTTTGACTTGGTTCATGGCAGCCTGCTTGTCGTCGGCACACCAGATATTGGCCATTTTCTTGTAAGCCGGGGAACCCACACCTGCACGCGGATAAGCCAGATAACGGACTGTCACACCTTTTTCATTCAGGGCAGGAACTTCCTTGTGCAGCTTGACGCAGAATGGGCAATCAACGTCAGTGAAAGCGTAGATAACGTGCTTTTCATCGCCTTTGGCCTTGAATTCGATGGTCTTGCTGACATCAATTTTCTTCACAATTTCCTTGCGTTCAGCCGACATTGCCAATTCAGTCAGGTTGGTCTTGGTCTGCGCATCAATCAGCTCACCTGCGAACACATAGCGGGCATCAGCACTGACGTAGACGATTTCACCACCGAATTTGGCTTCAAACACACCCGCAACCGGCGTTTCCTTGAGGGAATCAGGCGCACCACCAAACAGTGGTTTCATTTTTTCACCCAGATCAGCCGGTACTTCGGCGATAGCCCAACTGCTAGCGAGTGTCAGGCCAATGGCTGCACCCAGAATCATTTTTTTGAACATGTTTGCTAAATTCCTGAAATAAAACGATATAAAAATATTGTTGATTCTTTAACCCAATAGGTAGCGTACCTTAGCATGGCTTGCTGCAATGTG
Organism: Thiothrix sp. UBA5583; assembly: GCA_002425225.1. Taxonomy (GTDB): domain Bacteria; phylum Pseudomonadota; class Gammaproteobacteria; order Thiotrichales; family Thiotrichaceae; genus Thiothrix; species Thiothrix moscowensis. The sequence continues at coordinate 47,187 of DILV01000030.1, read as the reverse complement.
TATACGTTACCCCACTTGGAATGGATGCAGCACCAACAAGTTCCTGATTTCAGCCGCGCGGATGGTGTTGACGATGCAAATCCTGCAAGCGCGCCTGTGCCACATGCGTATAAATCTGCGTGGTGGAAAGGTCACTATGCCCCAATAGCATTTGCACCACCCGCAAATCAGCACCGTGATTGAGCAAATGGGTCGCAAACGCATGGCGCAAGGTATGCGGTGAAATATGCCGCACAATCCCGGCATCCAGCGCATAACGCTGGATCAGTACCCAGAACATCTGCCGAGTCATACCCGTACCTCGCGCAGTCACAAATACACTTTCATCCAACGGCTTGCCGGAAACCAGCAACGGGCGGGCATCACGCAGATAAATTTGCAGCCAGTCGAGCGCCATTTCCCCCATCGGCACCAGCCGTTCCTTGTTGCCCTTGCCCGTGATACGGATAACACCGTTGGACATGGACAATTCTCCAAGTCGGATTCCTACCAGTTCCGAAACCCGCAAACCCGTGGCATACAGCAGTTCCAGCATGGCACGGTCACGCAAACCCAAGGGTGAATCAGTATCCGGGACTTGCAGCAAGGCATCGACTTCTTCTTCCGCCAGGGTTCCTGGCAGTTTGCGCCCCTGCTTGGGGGCTTCGATTTGGGCAGAGGGGTCATCCTTGCGCAGGTTTTCCCGCACTTGCCACCGGTAAAAGCGCCGCAGACTGGAAAGCAGCCGGGCAGTCGTGGCGGGTTTTGCCCCTTCCCGCACCCGGATGGCAAGGTATTCCAGCAAATCACCCCGGCTGGCTTCGCCCAGCGGAATCTTGCGTTCATCCAGCCAGCAGCATAGCAGGCGTAAATCCCGCTCGTAACTGGTCAGTGTATTGCGGCTAACACCGCGTTCCGACCAAAAAACGTCTAAAAAACGATCAATTAATGCCTGATTAAGGCACTTTAAACGAATCATAGGGGCTGAGGATTTTTTCGCAGGCTTCATGGTCTGACTACTAACAGCTATAATTTGATTAATCCTTGCGCATAAAAAGGGCTAGAATAATGACCAACAACGAGTACCAAACGCTGGGGATGTCGCAGTACATGCTGCGTGAATTCCGTGACCGTTGCAACCTGCGTGAGCAGGCGGCGGCGGATGCCCATCTGAAAACCGACTACCCTGTCTTGCCGGATCAGGTGTGGAGCTACCCGATCTTCAACAACCATGCCTGTGGTCATCAGGCAGCCCGCGAATTGCTGGAAGCCGAGTCCCCGGAAGAGTGCTGCCGCTGGCGTTTTTTCTTTGCACCAGAACCGGGAACCTTGCCACATGTCAACTTGCGAGCCACGATGCAAGGCCAACTGGCGACCCTGAAAAGCCGCTACCGTTCTGCCACATCTCCCGTCAATTTCTTCCTGTTTACGGGGGGGCTGCTCAGCGCCCTGCTCCTGCTGGAACACCCCGCTTTGGCAGTCATTCCGCTCGGTGCAGGTTTCTGGTATTGGCTACAGTCCCACCAGAACATTGCCAAAGCCAAGACGCAATTGCTGGCACACATCCACAAAACCGTGGAAATTGCCGAACACCAGACCACCCTGGAAGCTCAGCTCAGCGAAATCCCCGAACCCGCCAGTCAGGCAGACATGCAGGAATGCTACCAGTTGGCAACGGGGCGCCTGTTGCGCAATACCCTGTTGCATCTGCTGCGTCCGCATGAAATTGGCGAACTCGACCAGACACTTGCCAAGTACAACTGGAGTGGTTTCATCACAGAAAGTTGGGGACACCTGCAAGTGCCGCTAGCTGCCAATGACGGCAGTGAAATCCAGCAAATGCTGCTAAACCCGGAAAACATTCCTCTTAGCGCCTTGCAAACTGATCTGGCAGGCCGCAAAGGCAACAACATTTACCGCCTGCAATACCTGCACCTGTGGGTCATGACCAAACAGGGCTTGCTGATGGGACGCGCCCTGTATGACCGGGTAATGGATCACTTCCTGTACGAGGAACACGAGTTTTACCCGTATGCCCAACTGAAACACATCCGTATGACGGAACAGGCATTACCGGAACAGCCCACCCTGAAAGAACGTCTGCCAGAACACCTGTACCGGCGCTATTTCCGTCAGTCATTGGGTATCCTGTCCGTGGGAACCACGGAGGGGAAAACCTATGAATGTGCCTTGCTGCCTGCCAATGAACGCCCACTACGCCCGGCAACATGGCTGGACTTGTATGGGCTGGATACGGACATGACCCGCTTTGCCCGCCAGTTACACGAGCATCTGCTAGCGTAATAGCAGCAAGCAGTGTGGTACTCAGGAAGCCATGAGTGCCGCCATTTTTTCAGCGGTAGGGCGCTCTACCACGCCCTTTTCGGTCACGATGGCATCAATCAGGGATGCAGGCGTCACATCGAAGGCCGGGTTCCATGCCTTGGCATGTACTGCTGCAATCCGTTGGTTGCCAACGTTAAGCACTTCTTCCTGCGCACGTTCTTCGATCGGGATGTGGTTGCCAGTAGGGGTTGCCATATCAACCGTGCTGGTTGGGGCAACGACCATGAATTTCACCCCGTGATAACGGGCATTGACGGCCAGACTGTACGTACCAATCTTGTTGGCAACATCACCGTTGGCGGCGATGCGGTCAGAACCCACAATCACCCAGGAAACCTTGCCCTGCCTCATCAGGCTCGCGGCTGCACCTTCGCAGATCAGGTGTGCGGGGATTTTGTCCTTGACCAGTTCCCACGCTGTCAGGCGGGAACCCTGCCACCACGGGCGGGTTTCATCAGCATACACATGCTCAATCTTGCCAGCACTGTAAGCACTGCGGATGACCCCCAAAGCCGTACCATAACCACCGGTTGCCAGCGAGCCGGTATTGCAATGGGTCAGGACTGCATGGGATGACGGGATCAGTGCGCTACCCAGTTCGCCCATGCGGTAATTGGCTTCTATATCATCCTGATGGATTTTGCGAGCCAATTCCAACAATGGCTCTTCCGGGTCGCCATTAATCGTGTCCAGTGCTGCACACATGCGCTGCAAGGCCCACATCAGGTTGACGGCTGTCGGGCGGGCATTCATCAGGATGTCTTTTTCCGCTGCCAACCTTACCCGCCAGTCATTCGGATACTGTTTGTAACTCTTGCGGGCAGCCATCACCAAGGCATAAGCCGCCGCAATGCCAATGGCAGGTGCACCGCGTACCACCATGTTGCGGATGGCTTCAGCAGTATCCTCGGCATTATACAACTGTACATATTGCTCGTTGTGCGGCAGCTTGCGCTGATCCAGCAAAACCAGGTGATTGTCTTTCCACTCTACTGCACGGATCGAATCGTGTTGACTCATGGTGATTTTCGGCATAAATAGGTTGTTTTTAACGTTGCATGATTACAACACCAGATGGAAATTGAATTACTTGTTGTCCCTGAATGGGTTATTACGGTCAATTCCGGCAACCGGGTTCTGCAACACTACGCTGTAGCGGTGGATAATAGCAGGATTATTGACATACTGCCCAGCGCTGACGCAGAAAAACGTTACAGGGCAAAAAAAACTGTTGTTTTACCGCAACATGCATTAATGCCGGGTTTTATCAATACCCATACCCATGCTGCCATGTCCTTGCTGAAAGGTCTGGCAGACGACCTGCCCCTGATGGACTGGCTGCAAAACCACATCTGGCCTGCTGAAGCCCGTTGGGCCAATGCCGATTTTGTATATGACGGAACCCAACTGGCAATTGCAGAAATGCTCCGTTCCGGTACGACCTGTTTCAACGACATGTACTTTTTCCCGGAAGCCATCGCGCAGGCAGCCGATGAAGCCGGAATCCGCGCATCCATCGGCCTGATTGTAATTGACTTTCCAACTGCCTGGGGCAATGGCCCAGATGATTACCTGCAAAAAGGGCTGGCACTGCACGACCAACTGGCAGACAAGCCATTACTTACAACGGCCTTCGCTCCCCATGCCCCTTACACCGTTTCTGATGAACCACTCGGCAAATTGCTGCATCTGGCCTGCGAACTGGCTATCCCCATTCATATGCACGTCCATGAAACCGCGTTTGAAGTGCAGCAAGCCCAGAGCCAGCAAGGCACTCGTCCGCTGGATCGCCTGCAAGCCCTCGGCCTGCTCGACAAGCATTTCCTTGCCGTACACATGACCCAGTTGACAGATGCAGACATCGGGATGCTGGCACAGAAAGGTACAAACGTCATCCATTGCCCGGAATCCAACCTGAAACTTGCCAGCGGCTTCTGTCCTGTTGCCCGGCTGGCGGCTGCCGGGGTCAACGTCGCCCTGGGCACGGATGGCAATGCCAGCAACAACGACCTCGATATGCTGGGTGAAATGCGTACCGCTGCCCTGCTGGGCAAAGCCGTTGCCCAGGATGCCAGCGCCCTCAGTGCCACTGAAGTCCTGCGCATGGCGACCATTAACGGCGCTAAAGCCCTGGGACTGGAAAATGTGACCGGCTCGCTGGAAATCGGCAAGGCGGCTGATATGATTGCCGTCGACTTCGGTGCCATTGAAACCCAACCATTGTATGACCCGGTTTCACATCTGGTTTACTGCGCCAACCGCAACCAGATCAAACATGTATGGGTGGCAGGCAAACCTTTGCTGGAGGACCGCAAACTGACCACCCTGAACGAATCAGCCCTGCTTGCCAAAGCCCGTAGCTGGCAGGCAAAAATTGGAGAAACCCCATGACAAGCACCGCCCGCAACGTTGACCCCAACGAAATCCGCAAGTTTGAAGCCCTCGCCTACCGCTGGTGGGATACCGAAAGCGAATTCAAACCCCTGCATGACATCAACCCCTTGCGTCTGAACTACATCGACGACCGCACTCACCTGCAAGGCAAACAGGTTATTGATGTCGGTTGTGGTGGCGGCATTCTGGCAGAAAGCATGGCACGGCGGGGAGCGACCGTCACCGGCATTGACATGGGCGAAACACCGCTGTCAGTTGCCCGTCTGCACGCATTGGAATCACAGGTTGAGGTCAATTACCGTCAGATCAGTGTGGAAGAGCTGGCACAAACCCACGCCGGGCAGTTTGATGCTGTTACCTGCATGGAAATGCTGGAACACGTTCCCGACCCTGCTTCCGTGATTGCGGCTTGTGCCACCCTGGTCAAACCTGGTGGCGATGTATTCTTTTCCACCATCAACCGTAATCCCAAGGCTTTCATGCTCGCCATTGTTGGTGCCGAATACGTGCTGAACATGCTCCCCAAAGGCACGCACGAATACGGCAAATTCATCAAACCCTCTGAACTGGAACGCTGGGCGCGTTCCGTCGGACTGGAACTGCGGAACATCGCGGGCATGACGTACAATCCGTTGTTCCAGAGTTATCGTCTTGGCAAAGATGTTGACGTGAATTACCTGATGCACTTCAAAAAGGAAACAACCTGATGCTATCTGTGAAACATGCAGTCCCCCTGCTGCTGTTATCGCTGCTGCTGGGCGCTTGCACTGTCCAGTACGACAACGTACAGCTCGTCCCCAACGGGCAAGTACGCCTGACCCACATGACCCCAGACATGCAGAACAACATCCAACAACTGGAAGCTGCTCTGATTGCGCTGGATCCTGCCATCATCGACCCGCGCGAAGCACGTGCTGTTGCCCATGATGCTTATGTTTACCCCTTGTATCTGGCCAATGACTGGGATCTGACTTGGCCGCCACTACTACACAATACCTTGCGTAACGCCGACCAGCGCAAAGCAGGGCTGTGTGTCGACTGGGCGCGTGCCATGCGGGCGCGAATGCGTGCCAAAAACCTGCAAACCTTTGACTTGTACTGGGGCGTTGCCAACAAAGGCAATCCTTGGCGCGAACACAGCACGCTGATTGTGACCGCCAAAGGCAAACCATTTGCCAGCGGCATATTGCTGGATCCGTGGAGGGACTCAGGCAGACTATTCTGGAGCCGGGTCAAGGAAGATGAAAAATACCAGTGGAAATACTTTGAAGGGCCAGGTTGAAACCAGCCTAACCCTGCTTGTGGAAAGTCAGCACCAGCACATCCCGCCAGGCGGGTTGTGCCGGGTCAGCCGGGCTAACTTCCGTCACACCATGATAAGTCTGGTGATCATTCACCAGCATCAGATCCCCTGACTGCTGCAAAGTCCCCTCTGCCAGCAGTTGCATGTCATTGCTGTAGACGCGACTTACCCCACCCGCAATGTTTTGCCGATCCATCATCATGATCAGGATATATTCCGCACCATCCTTATGCACACCTTCTGGCGTAGGTTTACCCAACTGGTCTTCACGCGCCACAATGCGGAACTGGTGTGCCTGAATCCGCCACAAATCGGCGGGATTAGTCAAAAACTGGCTGGTCGTCCAGCGGATAATTTTCTTCAACACCGGATTTTGCAAGGTTGTCGGCAACCATGCCCGGAAATGCCGGTTAAAACCACCATGCACATGGTTGTAATGGGAACTCTGGTAATGCGGCTCATGCGGAAGCACTTTCAGCATATTGTTCTGCCAATGGAAAACCGAATAACGCCGGTAGCGGTAACTGCCGCCATCACGCAAATAAGGGTCAAGCAGCAAGCCATTCCAGCTTTGCCGGAAACGCCGGTAAGCCTGACCCATATGGCTGGCAAGCTGCTGGTGCAAGCGGCTGGCTTCACCCATTGCCATCATAAATCCCGGTTTTTGTAGTTGCGTGTTCACTTGACTCACTTTAAATTCAGTACTTAAGCACATTGTAATTTAACAAGATAGCGCTTATCCAGCCTGCTGCATTTAAAGCCGCCGCAGGCAGACAAAACAATATGATGCCCACTGGCGCAAGAATGTCCTGCATAACAAGGTGTCGAGCCAACGCACCGGCTGACGCAGCTTTTTCGGGATGCGATGCACTGGAAACAGCATCGCACCCTGCTGTTTTTCTATAAAAAACAAACCATTGGCGTATTGCCGCACCTCATCCACACTGAGAGCAGTATTGCCATGCCAGCCATCCTTCTGGTACTTCACCAGCCGCCGCCGGGCTGCGGTGGGGAAATCGACAATCAATACCCCACCCGGTTGCAGGATACGGTGAGCTTCCCTGATAGCTTGCTGGATAATGGCTTTGTCCAGATGAAAAAACACATGCAAACTGAAAGCTGCCCGAAACTGCTGGTCAGCAAACGGCGTATTGGTTATGGACGCCTGCACCAACTGGTGGTCGGGAAATTTGTGTTGCGCCTGCACCAGCATCTGTCCGCTCAAATCCACCCCGTAATGTGCATACCGTAAAAACCGCCCTGTCCCGCAGCCCAGATCCAGTGTCGCTTGTGGGGCAGTACCTTCTAACCACGTCTGCATGATTCCCTGCTCTTGGGCGTGCAGGTATTGCCCGTAGGAATTGCCAAACCTGTCCTCATCGTAGGCAGCAGCCAGTTCATCGTAATATTGCTGGATGGGGCGGTTATGCATGGCTTGCCTCGTGAAGCGTTTGACCGGGTGTAGCAAATGGTGGCAAAGCATAATGTGAAATACCGACCAGCCTGCCATCCCCTGCCAATGCCCTGACGGTAACGCTTGTGTCGGCATATTGCCGCTCAAAGACCAGCCTTTGCGGATTGAGCGGTTGTGCCGCATGAAGCCGCGCGGTCAGTGTTGTCTCTGTCACTTGCAACCACAGTACCAACGGTACGGACAGGTTGTTTTCCAGACGCAAATCCTTGTAGCCATACACCACGGTCGCATCCGAACCCAACGGGGTAAACCGCTCCTCTTCCCGGTAAATATCCCTGGAGTGATGATGCCGCTCCACAATGTGCAGATTTGCTAGCAAGGCCAGGTGATAAAGGATACCGGAAAGCTGGCACAAACCACCGCCGAAATCCTGCTGCAACTTGCCCGCAATCAGGTTGCGCCCTTCCCGGTAGCCACGTTCAGCCGATGCTTCACCGACCAGATGCCAAAATGACAGGGTGCGCTGCGGCTCCCACTGCAACAAGTGCAACTGACGGATGGCAAGATTAAGGTTGTGGATTTTGTTATCAAGCAGTGGCGAAGGCATGAAGGGCTGCACTACTTCGATGTAATGCGGAAATGCCTGAAAATCAGCCGTTTTACCTTGTGCCCAGCGGAATGCCGTGCCACTCATGGCATCATTCACCTGCCGTAGCAACAGTTTGATGCGTCTTTTCAGCTTGTGCATGGACATTCCCGATGGAAACACAAGACAAACTGTACGAAACAAAATCCATTAATACAACAAATAGTTGATTTACGCTGGTGTATTGGCCATGAGCGTGGCACGTACCGGCGCGGGGTAGCCTTCAATAGTACGCTTGCTATCCGCCGGATCCAGAAAATCGGCCAGTGACTCACCCTTGCTCCAGTCAGTACAACGCTGTTCCTCTGTACTGGTTGGGGTCACGTCAACCACCCGGATATGTGTAAAACCCAGCCTTTGCAACCACAGTTCCAGCATGGCGACAGAAGGGATGAACCACACATTGCGCATTTTGGCGTAACGGTCATGCGGCATCAACACAGTCTGTTCATCGCCTGCCACCACCAGGGTTTCCAGCACCAGTTCACCACCGGCACGCAAGGCACGGCGCAACTCCTGCAAATGCCCCAGCGGGTCGCGCCGATGATACAGCACCCCCATTGAAAACACGGTATCGAAACCTTTCTGGCGCAAATCGGGCAAATCTTCACTTTTCAGCGGCAACATCCATACCGGGTGCTGTTCACCCGCGTAGTGCTTAACCAACTGGAACTGGGTGAGAAACAGCAAGGTGGGGTCAACGCCAATCACCGCTTCTGCACCCGCGCCATACATACGCCACAGGTGATAGCCACTGCCACAGCCTACATCCAACACCAGCCGTCCATCCAGTGAACCAAGGTGCGGGAAAACCCGCTGCCACTTCCAGTCAGAACGCCATTCGGTGTCGATGTTGATGCCGAACAGCTCATACGGCCCCTTGCGCCACGGAATCAGGGTTTGCAACGCTTGCCGCAGTTGCGTGCGGGCTGGTTCATCTGCATCATCTGCGCTCCCGATACACACTGCACTGCTGTTGAAATTATGGTGGGATGGTTGCAAGGCTGGAGTCGTAGCCAGTGCACCTTGCCATTCCTGCCACCTGCCGTGGGAAGCGGCGAAAGCGGCCTCCAATTGCATCGGCAAGGTATCCAACCAGGGAGCAAGCCGGGAGGATTGCAGGAACGCAACCAGGGAGGTTATATCCATTACGCTTTCACCGCCAGTAAGGATGCAAAATTGAACCCCTGGAACCAGCGGACAACATGTCCAAAACCCGCCGCTTGCAGACGGGTCAGATGTTCTTCAAACGTATCCGGGATCAGCACGTTTTCCAGTGCGGAACGCTTCTGACTGATTTCCAGCTCGCTGTAACCATTGGCGCGTTTGAATTCCAGATGTAAATCTGTCAGCAAACCCTGCTCGCCGACATCAGCAAAACGCAGTTTTTCAGACAGGATCAACACCCCACCAGGACGCAAACCCTGATAAATGTTTGCTAGCATCGCTTCCCGCTCGGCTGGTTTGAGGAATTGCAGGGTAAAATTGAGCACCACTACCGAAGCATTTTTCACCGCCACATCCTGGATGTCGGCGCACAACACCTCAAAATGCCCTGCCGCCAGATGCCGCTGTAAAATCTGCCCACAACGGCTGGTCATGGCGTTGGAATTGTCCACGCACATGAAATGCACGCCTGCTTCCCGCACTTGTGAAACCATCGACAAGGTTGCAGCCCCCAAGGAACAACCCAGATCGTAAATCCGGCTATGGGGTTGCGCATAGCGCCGCGCAATCACGCCCAGCAAGCTGATGATGGCTTCATAACCCGGCACGGAACGGCGGATCATGTCAGGGAATACATCTGCCACCGCTTCGTTGAAAGCAAAATCCACGACCTGCCCTTGTGGCAGGGCGTAGATGGCATCACGCTGCATCAGGTCTCCGTCGCCTCCCCGACCCAACAGCTATCAGCGGGCTGTTTTCCCAGCTTCAGATGCTCGCCGGTACGCTGACCTGCATCCGTTCCCAGATAAAACAGGAATGGCCCCACCAGAGCTTCCGGGCGGGCAACCGTATCGGGATTTTCACCGGGAAAATTCAGGGTACGCATACTGGTGCGGATCGGCCCGGTATCCACCGAATTGACACGGATAAACTGCTGGGGATTGTCATATTCCGCCGCCAGAATGTCACAGAGCGCCTCCATACCTGCCTTGGCGACCCCGAAACCACCGTAGTAAGCCTTGTTGGAATCATGTCCCGCAAACACGATAGCTGCGTCAGCCGCCTGTTCCAGCAATGGCAGACAAGCACGGATCAGCAGGAAATTGGCGTGCAGATTGACCATGATCATTTTTGACCAGGTTTCGGTATCATAAAGTTTAAGCGGGGTAAAAGCAGGCAGCCAAGCTGCGTTCAGCACCACCCCGTCCATCCGTCCCAGTTGTTCGCGGATGTTGTTAGCAAGGTCAACGTAATCCTGCGCAGTCGCGCCTTGCATGTCCAATGGGTAAATCGCCGGTTCCGGGTAGCCCGCCGCCACGATTTCATCGTAACTAGCTTCGGCACGGCGTACATCCTTGTCGAGCATGACCACGGTCGCACCAAATTGTGCACAGGCTTTGGCGATAGCCTTGCCCAACCCGGCAGCCGCACCTGTCACCAGGATGACGCGCCCTTGCAAGGCTCCTTCGGCAGGCACATAGGCCAATAAATCTTCCTGCATTCCTGTCTCCGCTTGCGGATAGCTGAAAAATGCAGAGTTTAACGCTTATTGGCATGAGGGAGTAGCTTACAAACCAAAAACAAAAGCAATAGAACATTGACCTGTAACACAGAGTCGAATAAGTTATCTTAACCTCAACCACTCAGTACCCATATGACATACTGTATAGGCGTATCCCTTGATGCAGGGCTTGTTTTAACCTCTGATTCCCGAACCAACGCCGGGATCGACAATGTTAGTACTTACAGCAAAATGCACCGTTGTGAAACCAATCCTGATCGGATGCTGGTTATTATGAGTGCAGGCAATCTTGCCACTACCCAAAGCGTGATCCAACAGGTACGCCGGGATGTGCAGGAGGGAATGCCGCGTAATATCAATACCCTGCACTATCTGGCTGATGTTGCCGAATACCTAGGTGATGTATTGGTTGCCAAAATCCGCAAACATACGGAACAGACCGGCTTCATCCCGGATGCCACCCTGATTCTGGGTGGGCAGATCCTGGGGCGTAATCCCAATATTTACATGATTTATCCGCAAGGCAATTACATTACCTCGTCCGATGACACGCCTTACCTGCAAATCGGTGAAAGCAAATATGGCAAGCCGGTGCTGGATCGTTTTCTCCACCGTGAAACCTCACTGGAAGATGCCGCCATCTGCTCGCTGATTTCCATGGATTCCACCATGAAAAGCAATGCCAGTGTAGGCCCACCGATCGAAGTCACCATTTATCCACGTGACCAGTTCCTGAGCCCCAGACAGTATCGCTTTGAAGCTGATGACCCTTATCTGACTTCCATCCGCCACGAATGGGCAAACCAGTTGAACAGAGCATTCCATGCCATGCCGCGTCTGGAAGGGTATGTGCAGAAACACATGTATTGATTGACAAGGCACTTACGCCCCCACCGTTGCAGTGAGGGCGTGCCTCAGCAGTACAATCAGTCGACTACCGAAACCTTGCTCATGATGACTGGCTGGACTGGCACATCGCCGTGTGGCCCGAAATTGCCGGTTTTCACCCCCACAATCGCATCAACCACATCCATACCCTCAACGACCTTACCAAAGACCGCATAGCCCCAGCCTTGTGGCGTTTTAGAGCGGAAGTTGAGGAAGTCATTGTTCTTCACATTGATAAAAAACTGGGAGGAGCCTGAATGCGGATCCATGGTGCGTGCCATTGCAATCGTACCACGGTCATTTTTCAGGCCATTATCGGCTTCATTCTGCACAGGAGGACGCTTGTCGGCTTTTTCCTGCATGGTTTCCGTCATGCCACCACCCTGGATCATGAAACCCGGAATGACACGGTGGAAGATTGTACCGTTATAGAAACCATCATTGACATAAGCCAGAATGTTTTCCACCGTTTTGGGAGCAGCGGCAGCATCCAACTCAACCTTGATGTTGCCCTTGCTGGTTTCGATGAGAATAGTGGACATTTTACCTCCAGATTTTGATTGTCCATCAGCCTTTTCAGCAGATTTTTCTTCGGCATAACAGCCGCTACTGCTGGCAAGACCAAGCATCATTGCAAAAATAAAAGTGAAGAAACGTTTCATTGCATTACCCCGTTATTGTGTGCTTATACATGGAAGACGCGCATCATAGCCCATCCCTTCAAAACGGTGCAACGCCACGTTGGCGCAGGGCTTCATACAAACACACCCCCGTTGCCACCGACACATTCAAACTCGACACCTGCCCCTGCATGGGGATGGAAATCAGGTAATCGCAACGTTCCTCCGTCAACCGGCGGATGCCTGCGCCTTCTGCGCCCATCACCAGTGCCAGCGGCCCTTTCAAATCGGCCTGATACAAGGTCTGCTTGGCCTTGTCGCTGGTGCCGGTCAGCCAGATGCCGCGCTGCTTGAGGGTATCCAGCGTGCGGGCAAGGTTGGTGACGGGGATGAACGGCATGATCTCTGCCGCACCGGAGGCTACCTTGCGCACCGTCGGGGTAATGCTGGCGGCATTGTCCTTGGGGGCAATCACCGCATGGACGCCCGCGCCTTCCGCCGTGCGCAAACACGCGCCGAGGTTGTGCGGGTCGGTCACGCCATCCAGCACCAGCAGGAACGGGGTTGCTTCCAGCCCGTCCATCAGGTCGTAGAGGTCGTTTTCTGTCCAGTTCTTGAGCTTGTAATACTCGGCAACCACTCCCTGATGACGGTTGTGGCCTGCCATCTTGTCCAACCGGTCGGGGTCAGTCAGTTGCAGATGCAAGCCACTGTCTGCGGCCTGTTTCTCCAGCTTTTTCAGGCGGTCGTTGCGGCTGCGTTTGTCCAGCCAGATTTGCCCCAGGTTTTCGGGGTCGTTGCGCAACGCGGTTTCAACGGCGTGGATGCCGTAAATGGTCGATTTGGACATCAGGTTTTCGGTTTCTTCTTGCGGGGTTTGCGGTTGGATGGCTTTTTGCCAGTGGGTTTGGCACTGGTTTTGGCAGCAGGTTTCTGCGCGGGCTGGGAAGCTTGTTTGCCTTTGCTCTTGCCGCCGGATTTGCGGCTTTTGCCAGCGGGTTTCCGTTCCTGTTCACCTGCCGTTTTTGCCAGCACGAAGTCGATCTTGCGCTCGTCGAGGTCTACCCGCGCTACCGTGACTTGCAGAGTGTCGCCGAGGCGGTAAATGCGCCCGGAGTTTTCCCCGGTCAACTGGTGGCGAGCAGGGTCGAAATGGTAGTAATCGCTGGTCAGCGCGGTGATATGTACCAAGCCTTCCACGTAGATGTCGCTCAGTTCCACGAACAGGCCGAAGCCCGTGACGCCGGAAATGACGCCGCTGAAGCTGTCACCGACGTGTTCCTGCATGTATTCGCATTTCAGCCAGGCCGTCACGTCGCGAGTGGCGTCGTCGGCACGGCGTTCGGTCATGGAACAGTGTTCGCCCAGCGCCATCATGGCCTTGTGCTTGTAGTCGAAGTTGCCGACCTTGCCGCCGCGCAGGATATGGCGGATGGCGCGGTGTACCAGCAAATCCGGGTAGCGGCGGATCGGTGAGGTGAAATGGGCGTAATGTTCCTGTGCCAGCCCGAAATGCCCGTTGGCTTCGGGGCTGTAGACCGCTTGCGACATGGAACGCAGCAACACGGTCTGGATCATGTGCCGGTCAGGGCGTTCACCGAGGCTATCGAGCAGGGCGGTATAATCGGCAGGGGTGGGTTCATCGCCGCCGCCCATCGACAAGCCCAGCCCGCTAAGGAACTGGCGCAAATCCGCCAGCTTTTCCGGGGTAGGGCCGTCGTGGACACGATGCAAAGCCGGGATGCGGTGCTTGCTGAGGAATTTTGCCGCGCACACATTGGCGAGGATCATGCACTCTTCAATCAGCTTGTGGGCATCGTTGCGCTGGGTGGGGACGATGGCTTCGATCTTGCGTTCGGCATCGAAAATAATGCGGGTTTCTTCGGTCTCGAAATCAATCGCGCCGCGCCGGTCACGCGCCTTGCGCAGCACCTTGTAGAGTGCGTACAGGTCGTCAAGGTGTGCGCACAGTTCGGGTGAGTATTCGTTGCGGGTTTCTGCATCCCGATCCACCACGATTTTCGCCATTTTGGTGTAGGTGAGGCGGGCAGCGGAGTGCATCACGCCTTCCATGAACTGGTAGCTGAGCAGCTTGCCACGCGGGCCGACGCGCACTTCGCACACCATGCACAGGCGGTCAACGTGTGGGTTGAGGGAGCACAGGCCGTTGGAGAGGATTTCCGGCAGCATCGGGATGACTTTGCCGGGGAAATAGACCGATGTGCCGCGCTCGGTGGCTTCCTTGTCAATCGCCATGCCGAGGCGCACGTAATGCGACACGTCGGCAATTGCCACCAGCAAGCGCCAGTTGTTGCCTTCGCGCTCGCAGTACACGGCATCGTCAAAGTCTTTGGCGTCTTCGCCGTCGATGGTGACGAGCGGGGTGTTGCGCAAGTCTACGCGGCCTTGCTTGGCATCTTCCGGCACTTCGTAGCCGAACTGGTCGGATTCTTCGCTGATTTCCGCTGACCATTCAAACGGCAACTGGTGGCTGCGGATGGCTACGTCGATTTCCATGCCGGGAGCCATGTGGTCGCCCAGCACTTCCACAATCTTGCCCTTGGGTTGGGCGTATTTGGAGGGCTGCTCGACAATGGCGGCCACCACAATTTGACCGTGTTTGGCTTCGCCCTTGTTTTCCGATGGAATCAGAATGTCCTGGCTAATGCGGGAATTGTCCGGGGCGACGAAGCCGACGCCACCTTCCTGAAAATAGCGCCCAACCACTTGTGTCGTACCGCGTTCCAGAATTTCCACGACCGCGCCTTCACGGCGGCCTTTGGGGTCAAGCCCACGCACGCTGACCAGCGCACGGTCGCCGTGCAGCAGGCTGCGCATTTGCTTGGCGTGCAGGAACAGGTCGGGTGTGCCGTCATCTGGTTTGAGGAAACCGAAGCCGTCGGGGTGACCGATCACACGCCCGGCAATCAGGTCGGTGTGGGCAATCGGTACGTATTGGCGGCGGCGGTTGTACAGCAGTTGCCCGTCGCGTTCCATCGCCCGCAGGCGTTTTTTCAGGGCATCGAGGTCGCGTTCGTCGCTGAGATGCAATTTGGCGGAAAGGTCGGCAAAGTCCAGCGGCTGGCCGCTTTGATCCAGCACTTGCAGGATCAGTTCGCGGCTGGGGATGGGATTATCGTATTTCTCGGCTTCGCGCTGGCTGTGGGGGTCGTTAACCTTCAATGAAAAGTGTCCTTGTGGTGTATGTATTGTCATGGAACGCAAGCATACCAAAAAAATGCAACAAAAACGCACTTTCGTGTTTGACAAGCGTCAGCAAGGTCTATAAGATTCGCCTCTCACAACGCAGCGATGTTTTAGTGAATGCCGAGATGGCGGAATTGGTAGACGCGCTAGTTTCAGGTATTAGTGGGGCGACCCGTGGAGGTTCGAGTCCTCTTCTCGGCACCAATCTCAAAAGCCAGTCAGAAATGACTGGCTTTTTTGTTTTTGCACTAAAGAAAATGCTTCATGCTACGGGCAGAAGGTTGATGGCTTGATTAAGGTTTTGTCAGCAAAGTGCCAGCCGCTGGGTTCCCACATGACAGTTGGGACATCACCGTAAAATTTCATCTTGCCCAAAGCTGTCTCCAGTTCCTCACCTGTACTTTTTCCCTTGATGGCTTTGCCCCCCTGAAGCAGAACACCATGCTGCCCTTCGCTACGGGAACCTTTGGCGCGATACCAGATTTGCAGTTCCCAACCTTCCGCTCGCAAAACCTTGTCAGCAGGCTGACTAATGTCTGCGCCCACACCTTCTCCTGGTAATGGCTGGGCAGAATCCGCCATACATAGCGGTGACGCAACGAGCAGGCCAATCAACAAAGAACGAACAACTCTCATTTTGCATTCTCCTTTTCTCGCTTATGGACACCTTCAGAATACGCCCTGCGCAAAAAAAAAGAGGTGACAATTCTCAATAGGTCAAAAATCATGCATTGCATGGTAATAAGGAAATAACTCACTTGCCAAGGCAACTCCCGACAAGTGGTAGAGAAAAGCAGCGCTGCTTATGGTAATATTTTTTCGACAATGTAGATAAAAAATAACAGACATCCTGATCCCGGCAAACGGGAAACAGGCGCTAAGAGGGTATCCCTTTCATGCAGGTTGTATTGACATACTTCACCCAGGCAACTGGCTGGCAAAAGCCGCTTCCCGCTTTCGATTCTCCCGGAACCCTGGTGCTGATATTCAGTGAACCAGACATTAAGCCGTATCAGCAAGCACTGGATGAATTACAGGCAAAGTACCCGCGCTCAGTGATTGCTGGCTGCTCTACCCTTTCCAGCATTTATAACGACACCATTATGGAAAATGCCTTGGTTGTAGGCATCATCCGTTTTCACAAGACCCGTTTGGCAATCGCATTTGCCGAATTGAACAGCCCACAGGAATCAAAACAAGCTGGTATTAGCATCGCCAGCAGTCTCAACAACGATGATTTGAAAGGTATTCTGGTCTTGACCGATGGCCTTAATACACAAGGATGTGACCTGATCAGCGGTATGGCTTCCCTCATCAACCAGCAACAGGTAACGGTTGTCGGCGGCCTCTCCAGCGATCACTTGCAATTCAGGACAACATGGGTGTTGTGTGACGGGCTACCTGCCTCGCACATGGTTTGCGGCATCGGCTTTTATGGAGAACATTTCGTCATTGCTAGCCAGGCCAAGGATGGTTTCAAGCCGTTTGGCCCGGAACGCATGATTACCCGTGCTACAGGCAGAATTCTGCATGAAATTGACGGTCGCCCTGCCCTGCAACTCTACAAGGAATACCTGGGTGAACACGCCAATGACTTGCCAGCCGCCTGTTTACGTTTCCCCTTGGCGGTCTGGCAGCACGACCGCCGCCATTATGTGGTGCGCACGCCAGTTGCCGTGGATGAAGAAAACAACAGCCTGACCTTTGTTGCTGATGTCCCGGATGGCTACCAGATCCAACTGATGTATGGCAGTTTCGATAACCTGGTCGAAGGTGCAGAAAACGCTGCCCGCAGCCTGATTCACCGCTTGCCACCTTCCACACCAGCCCTTGCCCTCACCATCAGTTGCTCGGGGCGCAAAATGGTGATGCAGGAAGATACCTACCAGGAACTGGAAGCAACCTTGGAAAATCTGCCGCAAGGCAGCCAGCAATTCGGTTTTTATTCCTATGGCGAAATTGCGCCAACCGCACAAGGCACAGGCTGGTGCAGCCTGCACAATGAAACCATGACCCTGACGGTGCTGTATGAAGGAGACTAAACCCCTGCATCGCCGCTTGCAGAAACAGCTCAAACGCAACGGCTTCAAAGCGGACACCCTACCTAATGACATGGAAAAATGGCAGGAATTCCTACACCTGATTGACCTGTCCTACACCGGAACCAGTGATGCCCAATACCTGCTGGAACGCTCACTGGAAGTTTCTTCACAGGAAATGCGCAAACTGTATGATGACCTGAAAACCGAGACAGAACAGCGTATTGATGCCCTGCACAGATCGGAACAGAAAACCCGCTTCATGGCCAACATGAGCCATGAGCTACGCACCCCCATTCACGGCATTCTCGGCTCGCTGGAAATCGTCAAAGGTACCACGCTGGATGACAGGCAAAAACTGTTCGTTGATACCGCCTACGCCTCCTGCGAAGTGATGCTCGACATCATCAACAACATTCTCGACTTTTCCAAACTGAAAGCGGGCGGCATTGAGCTGGAAATCATCGAATTTTCGCCACGTGAACTGGTGGAAAGCATCAGTGGCATCATGTCCACTATGGCGCAGGAAAAAAACCTCGAAGTCCAGTGCTACATCCCCGAAGAAATCCCGGCACGGATCAAGGGCGACCCGGCACGATTGCGACAAATGCTGATGAACCTGATCGGCAATGCCATCAAGTTTACCGAACGCGGTGAAGTCTATACTGGGCTAGAACTGAAGGAAATCCGCGACGATTCAGCCGTACTGCGATTTGAAGTACGTGATACCGGCATCGGCATTCCACCTGCCATGCAAAAAAGCGTGTTTGAATCCTTCGTGCAGGTGGATGCCTCCATCAACCGGCGTTACGGCGGCACAGGTCTTGGCCTGACCATCGTCAAGGAATTTGCCGAAATGATGGGAGGCAAGATTGGTCTGAACAGCACCACCGGGCAAGGCAGTACCTTCTGGTTTGAAATCGAGTTCCCTGTAGTTGAAAGCTCCCATCTCAGCAGCCAGACCAAGCATCTGGAAGGCTGCCGGGTACTGGTGGTCGACGACAACGAAACCAACCGCCGTATTCTGGAAAGCTACCTGCACGCCTGGAAAGCCGAAGCCATCATTGTCAGTAACGGGCATGACGCACTCCACAAAATGGAAGAATCCCTGCTGATCAACAAACCATTCGATATTCTGTTGCTGGACTGGTTCATGCCGCAAATGGATGGTATTGCGCTGGCAAAGACCATCCGCACTGATTCACGCCATGACCAAACCCCCATCGTCATGCTGACTTCCTACGGTATTTCGCAGGAAAAGCAAAAGCAGGCAGGCGTGCAAGCTGCCGTCACCAAACCGGTGCGTTCCATCACCCTGCGTGATGTACTGACTGACACCATGCGCCGCCACGGCTCCCCCAGACACAACCAGACGCATACACCAGTACACCATACACCCACCCCCAAACCTGTCAAACCGCTACTCCCGGCGCTATTGTTGGCAGAGGACAACCCGGTCAATGCGCTGATCGCCATTACCATGCTGGAAAAGATCAAGATTCAGGTCGATCACGTCACCACTGGCAAACTGGCGCTCAAAGCCATGCGTACCCGCCCTTACAAACTGGTGCTGATGGACATCAACATGCCGGAAATGGATGGCTACACCGCCACCCGATACATTCGCAAATGGGAGCGGGAAAATATTCTCAAAGGCCGCACTCCAGTAATTGCCATGACCGCGAATGCGTTAAAAGGTGACAAGGAAAAATGCATGAGCGTCGGTATGGACGATTATCTACCCAAACCCGTCAAACAGGATGAATTGCTGAAACTGGTCAGGCACTGGCTGGAGCAACAAGAAGCGCTGCCAGCCCTGTAAGTGGTTGGCTTAAAAAAACACATCCCGCGTGAAATTGTTGTACCAGCTATAAGCGTATTGCACGTCAATCAGGCGTTCCTCTTCGGCAGCAGCCAGTGGCGACATCCCGCCGGAATTGGGCACAGTTTCAATCGTCAAACCATCGGCTGACAGCCGATAGATGCCCACAATGGAAATGGCGTAATCGTCCCCCACCAGACTGTAGCAACCGTTGGCAAACGAAGTCCTGCCCGGTTCACGTCCGTTCAATAATGCTGCCACAGCCAAGGCACAGGCTTTTGCTTCCGAATTGGCAGCAAACCCGGATTTCGGCAAGGGACTGGCAATACAGGCATCCCCAATCACATGGATGTTTTCCCGCAGGGTAGATTCAAAACTACTCAGTGCCACCGGACACCAGCCACTGGCATCGGTCAAACCGGCAGCAAATGCCAGCGCCCCCGCTTTCTGCGCCGGAATCAGGTTCAGTACACCTGCGCTTATGGTTTGCCCACCCACGGTTGTCACCGCCCGGTTGGCAGCATCCAGCCGCACCACCGTATGGTTGCTGCCTGATACCCACTCAATCATGGCGTTGCTGCTGCCATAACCGTACAGTTTCATCCAGCCCTCTTCAAACAGCGCCTGCTTGGTAAAACTGGTTTTGGGGTCGAGGATCAACACCTTGCTACGCGGCTTGTGCTTTTTGAAATAGCTGGCAACCTGGCTGGCACGTTCATACGGGGCGGGCGGGCAACGGTACGGGTTGGGCGGGGCAACCATGACAAAGGTTCCCCCGTCCGGCATGGCTTCGAGTTGGGAACGCAACAGGGAAGTCTGCTCCCCCGCCTTCCAAGCATGAGGAATCTGTTCGGCAATGTCGGCCCTGTAGCCTTCCACCGTTTCATAGCGGTAGTCGATCCCCGGTGCAACGATACAGCGGTCATAGGGGAAATCACCTGCGCTGGTTTTCACCAGTTTCCCCGCAGCATCAATGGCAGTCACTTCGGCCTGCACTACATTGATACCACGCTTTTGCAAGCCTTCGTAGCCGAATTTCAGGGAATCGAGGCTACGCCCGCCGCTGAGCACTTCGTTGCTCATGTAACAGGTGTAGTAGTAGGCATTTTTTTCAATCAGGGTAACGTTGATGCTGGGGTCAGCCAGTTTCAGGTATTTGGCAGCGGTTGCACCACCCGTGCCACCACCAATGATGACCACATTGGCATTCGCACCCCAGCTACGTGCCGGAATGCCGGACAGCAGCACCAGCCCGCCAGCGCCCAGCGTCTTGAGAAAATGACGACGGCTTGTTGTTGTCATGTTGCGTCTCCTAAACCGTGATTCCGCTGGAAACGGCGGGGTTGAACAGAGCCATGCTTTCGGCTTTCAGGTCATAGCGTTGTGCCAGCGGATGGGTGTCTATGCCCAGCAGCTTGCGCAGTTCGGTGTGAACATGTTTGGTCTGCAAATAGATGCCGTTAGTGTCCGGCAGCAAGGTATTTGGGTTGATTTTGACCCGTTCATGTACCGGGCCACTGATACCGGCAATGCGGTTTGCCCACGGTGCGTTTTTCGCCATGATGAAATCACTGCCCAATGACCAGTGATCCTTGCCATTGGTGGAATTGTAACTGGGGGTTCGCCCCACATCCGAGGTGACATGCACAATCAGGCGATCAGCCATGCCCATGCTTTCAGCTTTTGTCCATAGATAATCCAGCAGACGAGCCATCTCGGTCATGGTATTGGTGTGGGCTGCATCATGATTCCCGTGCGAATCCCAGCCCCCCGTGCCAAAGCTGCCGGTCGCAGTCAGACCTGCCGCCGCCAGCACCAGAAACATGTGCAGTTCCCGGATGCCATTACGCCGTATCCCTTGCAAATCATTGGTATCCAGCGCACCGGGCAATGCTGCACTCAGGGATTTGATTTCCGCGCTGCCCCCACGTGCCCGTTGCAGTTCATCCAGCTTGCGCTGCCAGCGTGGCAGGTTGTCCGCTTGCCCTTGCTGTGTCACCAGCCGCTCCTGTTGATAACGGTGCAGCAAATCCAGATGCGAAGGGGCGTAATAGGTTTTGGCATCGTAATAGAAATTGGGGTTTGCCAGTGTGCGCAGCAGACTTTCGTCAGGCAGTGCCGTAAACGGTGTAATGCCAACCGTACCATCAAAACCTCCCTGACGCACAAACGGCATCGGTAAACCACTGCCGACAATGGCTGCAAACAGCTCATTGGTCGAAGGGAAACCATCCATCAGGTTGCCGGTATTACGGGTACGGCTCGCCGCTTCATGCCCATTGGTTTGAATGTCGATACCATTCAATACCAGCATGTGGTTGTAATACTTGTTGAAAAATGCGGCATTCTCCGCCATTGGTGCATAACGCAGATTGCCAGCGCCACCGGCTTTCTGGCTGCTGGCCCAACGGTTGATGGCAGTATTCTCGCGTGGATCAGAAAATGAGCTGTGATCCCAGCCACCGCCTAGATGCAGAGTCAGCAGCACCTTACCGGTATGCAGGCTGGCAGCCTGTGCGCTACGCCCACTGGTAGCAAACGTGCCTGCCAACCCGCTTGCCATCAGCAGTTTCAGGAAGTTACGTCTATTCATGTGTTCACTCCTTCCCTTGTGCCTATTCATGCAGGAAACGGGCATCGTTCATCAGGTACAGCATCACCACACCCCAGGCCCGTTTGGTGTAGTTCGGGTCTTCCCACGATGAATACAGACGGCAGGCTGCATTACCGCTGTCATTCCGGTTAGTCCAGACATCACTGAACAGATTGAAGCTGCGGGTAATTTCCGGGTCATCCACCGCCAATTTTTCGTTCAGGAACTGGCGGTACAGGTATTGCAGGTTGGCGCGTACCCGTTTTTCTCCGGCTGGCATGTAATTGTCATCCGGTGTCACTACCCGCAGGTAGGCATCATCCACAAACGAATCATTGTTCGGGTTGCTGCTGGTATCAATACGCTTGCCCTGCATGTAGAAACGAATGCTGCGGGTCTGCGCTGGGATACCGACGTAAGACAATTCGGTCTTCCAGTAGCCTTCTCTGCTGACCAAGGTCTGGCTGGTTCCCAACTCGTTGTCAGCAGCATCGCGGAAGCTAAGGTAAACGCTGGCTTCATCGTTATTGGTTCCCCAGCCCCGCAAGGCTGCGCCAAACATGGCTCTGGACTGCCCGCCATCAATTTCATCAGCCCAGGCATTCACATCCACTTTCTGGTACAGCAAGCCCAACGGGGTTGGATTGCTGCAAATGCTACCGGGGTTGAAAATTGCCGTACCACTCTTGATGGAAGGGCCGCCATCGCAGGTATTGGGCTTGCCAGACAAGATCCGGACAGTACCCTGTTCCACTGTCCAGCCTTCCATGCCACTTTCCGCACCCGGATTCGCCAGCAGATTGAGTACCGATGTATCAATTTCCTCATAAACCGGCGTATCGGTCGGTTCCACATAAGGGAACAGTTTGCGGCTGGCAGCAGCCAGACGGAAATCATCTGCCACGGCATTGCAACTGAGTTCCACCGCCATACGCTCAGGGATATTACCCATCAGGCTGTTCATGTCGGTATTAGGCTTACTTTGCAGCCTGCCGCCGTCAAAACCGCCGTAGAACACACCCATGCTGCTACCCCAGGCATTTTCGGGGCGGAATGGATACCAGTCTGTACCGGTCAGGGATTTGACCTTGGCATTGAGTTCTTCCGGTGTCAGCAAGCGTGCCAAACCTGTGTCCGGCAATGCGGTTTCCTGCTCTGCCGACAGATTGCCTGCCCTGGCACGGAACAACGGGCTGGCAACCATATCAACCAGCAAATCCTTGACGTTCCACGCACCATTACCCTGATCGTAAGCAAAACGTTTGGCCATTTGCTCCAGGATTTCATCCTGTGCATTATAAGCTGCCATCTGGGTAGCGTAACCGGGTGCTGCCGGATCGACTGGCGCTTTCAGCGGCTCACGTTTGAACAGTGGCTTGTACCAGAAATACACCCCACCCTTGGCAAAACGTGGATCCCGCACCATCTGGCTAGCCAACCATTGCAGGCTATCCTTGGCCGTAGTGACTGTCAGTGCATTGGGATCAGGGGTTCGCAAGATCAGGAACAGGTCATCCAGATAAGCATCCGTATATTTGTCTGCCCAAGATACGGTGGAACGCAAACCCTGTACGGTAAAACGCAACTTACGAGTCAGCTTGGGGACAACCTGTGTTGCCGTTTTGTTGACCCACGTCCAAGAGGTTTTATCCGTCAGCACGCTGGACCTACCCAGCGCTTTGCCACTTTTATCCAAATATTCCACCCACAGGGATGGCGTATCCCGACTGTTCAAGGAGCTGAAATAAGCACCGAAATCAACTTCGGCTTTGCCCTGATCCACGGCTATTGCTGACGCTGTTATGTCCACATCCTGCCATGCCAGTGTTTCATTCAGCGGGGTATTGCAGGAACCAAGCTGATACAGGTAACTACCTGTTTTGGGAGTACGCGGAATCTTCGCACAACCTGCCGTGTTACTGGCTTCCAGCATACCCCGGCTGACTGTCCAGCCTGCGATACCGTTTTCGGCAGAAGGGCTAGTCAGCAGATTAGCGGAGCTTACCCAAGTTTTCCCTCCAAACACGCCATAATCACCGGGAGCAGTACGGTTGTTGAACCCGGTCGGGAACATGTCCCGATACCAGGTATCACCGCTGTGATACCAAGGCTGCCCGTTATGGTCGAGCGGATAACTGCCTGACTTGTAGACACTGGCGAGGGAATCCTTGCCACCATTTACACCATCAAAATTCTGCCAGAAACGGCTGTTCGCACCCCAGTCGCGGAATGCACCCGCCACCGGCTCCATGATGGTATGGCAAACCATACAATTCGGATTCTGCATGGTGGGAACCCGATAGTCGCCATTCTTGCTGTCATCCAGCGGGCGTTGCGCCAAGGCTTCAATATCCAGCGCCAAAAACTGCTTGTACAACTTCGATGCCCGATGCCGGTTGCGGTTGGTATCCGTGGTGGGGAAACGTGACAGCCACGCATTGCTGCTCAGTACCCCTGCATGGGCAAACGCCTTACCGGGGAAACGTGCTGACAGTTGCGGAATCCTGACCGGACGTACTTCCTTGGGATCTGCCGGATTGGCAAAGCCGCCACTGACAGGTTTCGCCCCTACCGCTTTCGCCAGTTGCGGGTTCATGACGGTGTAGTCGGCCGTCAGGATTTCCGTCCACGGTCTATTGTTAGCAATGATATGCTGTAACAGCAGGACAGGTTCCTTGCGTACCGCATCATTGGCAGCATTCCGTTCTGCATCTGTCAGTGTTTTCAGTACCGGGAAGTCTGTATCACTCAGGCCAGTACCACTGCCAATCCAAGCTGCTCCGCCACTGAGGAACACTTCATGCCCGGCACGATTTACAAACTGATCCAGCACACCCTTGCCATTCATCATTTGCCGCAAGGTCAAACGGAAGGCTTCTTCGGTTTTTGCCCCATCCAGCTCAACCTGGGTTGGCAAGCGGTTCAGCAGCAGCAGGGTGGCCTTGCGCAAGGTATCCGGGTAATTCAGCAACTGCACACCGTCTGGAGCCACTTCATCACTGGTCAGTACCGCACTAGCCGTATCACTGACCACTGACTTGTTGCCAAAAATATCCACCGCAACCACCGTGTAATGGTAGTTGCCTGCTTTCAGCCCCATGTCTGTGAAAGTATTGAAACGGGTGCGGCCTATCCGCACACCATCCCGATAAACGTCGTAATACAGGATGCCCCAATCATCGGAAGAATCCGTCCATGTCAGAGTCACGCTGGTCGGGCTGTAAGAAACCGCATCCACATCCTGCGGCTTGCTTGGCGGAGTCGCATCTTGTGAATTGCTGGCATAAAACTCTGCCAGTGCTGCAATGCCATCATCACCTTCGGCGGCATACAGGGAACGCATTTTTTCCAGCATTCCGCTGCTTGACTGGTTACGCTCCTGTGCATAGTCCTTCAAGGTAGCGTGCAGGTAAGGTTTCCACTGCCCTGCCAGCCGGGTTCCCGTAAAGCTAGCATCACGCCCGCTGGCGATATGACAGGATGCGCAATATTGCTCATGCAACGACTTGCCACGCGCCACCAGAGTAGCATCAGTAGTCTGCCCGGCTGCCACATACGGCTGCTGGGAGAAAAACTCGGATAAGCGACTAACCTCATCAACCGAGAAGCCCTTGGCAATCCGCCCCATGACGGTTGAGGAGCGAGCACCTGTCTGATAATCGCCCATCACTTTCGCCAGATACTGCTTGCTCATCCCGCCGATGCCGGGCGTTGCCGGGCCTGCACTGATGCCATCCGTGCCGTGGCAACTGGCGCAATTGGCAGCGATAGATGCCGTCAGGACAGGTTCATTCGGATCAACCACCGAAGTACATTGCCCCGGTGTCGCCAATTGTCCCAACAAATTGGCAAGCGCCCTGTATTCACTGGAAGTCTTGGCAAACACTGCACCACCACCGTGTGCCAAGCCGCCACTTACCTTGTCCAGCACGGTTTGCTTGCCCAAAAGCTGGGTAATGGCATTGATTGCCCCCAGATTACGGCTGGAAGCATCCGGTGCAGTCGACAGGATGAAACGGGTATTCTGCCCCATGCCGCCCGAGACGTGGCAGGTCGTACAGTTCCCCATCAGGCTTTCTACCTGCTGCTTGTAATACAACTGGGTAGATTCACAAATGCCGTCCACGCTGATGGTGACTGGAATGCTGTCGAGGGAAACATTCCCGGCAACATCCTCAGCCTTGACCGTATAGGTATAGGATTGACCAGTCTTGACCGTTTCATCGGTATACCCCAGATGATCCGTCATGCCCAGCAAACGCCCATTGCGCATGATGCGGTATTTGCTCACACCCTTGTTGTCAATGGCAGCATCCCACTGCAAACGCACATGCTGTGCGGTATTGACCTGCGCAGTCAGGTTAGGGGGCATTCCCGGTGCAGTGGCATCCCCGCTGGTAACTTCCACTGTTGTCGAAGGTGCGGAAGCATTGCCTACCGCATCCAGTGCTGCAATCTGGTAACGATAGAGAGTACCCTGCTGCGCTTTGTCATCCGTGAAGGCAAGCTGGGTCGTTGTCCCCAGCGCTACGCCATCCCGCAGGATACGGTAGCCAGTTACCCCTACGTTGTCTGTTGCGGCCTCCCAGCTCAGAGCAATCCGGGTCGGGGCAACGACCTCAGCCGTCAAACCGGTCGGAATGGTTGGTCCTGTTGTATCCCTGGTAGTCACAACCAAGGCTGCGGAAGCTGGCGACAGGTTCCCTGACGTATCAACCGCCACGATCTTGTAAGAATACTTGCCCGCACTGCTGATGCTGCTATCCACAAACCCGCTATCACTGGATTCACCAATCTGCACATTGTTGCGCAGGACACGGTAATTCCTGATGGCAATATTATCGGTCGATGGCAACCATTCCAGTGTGACTGATAATGGTGTCATGGCCTTGACTGCCAGTTTGGTGGGAGCCGCAGGCATCTGCGTATCCGGGACAGTCACCGCCAGACTGGCAGGACGTGATTCCCGCCCATTCGACCAGACCGCCGTAACAGTGTACACATAGCTGCTGGTTGCCCGCACACCACTATCTGTTACTGAAGTGGTATTACTGGTAGCCAGCAAGTTTCCATCCCGGTAAATGCGGTATTGTGTCACCAAGGGCTGGGCATCCCATACCAGCGTTACCTTGTCCTGAGCCAGAACGGTTGTCCTCAGGCTGGCGGGGATCTGTGGCTCACTAAGCTGTTCCGCTTTCCAGCTTAGCTGGGCAACGGCAGTACCGGTGGCATCGTAATATTCCGCTTTAACCACATGATTGCCACCTGTCAGGAAAATACGCTTGGTATAGGTCGTAGCAGACTGGTTTTTCCATGCATCAATCAGCTTTTCATTATCTACCCACAAACGGAAGCCATCATCGCTTCTGACCGTGAAGGTATATTCACCTTCGGCAAAATCGAATTGCCCTTGCCAGCGGGCAGAGAAATTGTCTGCATTTACCCCGTTTTGTGGCGAATTACCCTTCCAGTCAAAATTGACCGCATCATCATAACGGTTATCAACCACTGTACCCGTCAGGTCACGGGTATTGTAGAAACTGGTGCAAAACTTGCCTTGTGGAACCTCGGCACTGCAATCCGGTGCTTTTTCCCACCAGACTTTGGCTTTGGCACTACCCCATTCCTCACGGTATTCAACCCTTACCTTGTGCAAACCTGCCGTCATGGTTTGCAGTTTGCGCTGTTTGCCATACCAGGGGCTTTGGGGTGTCCAGACATTCATGACTTCCACATCATCCACCCACAAACGGACTCCATCGTCCACGTCCGTGAGGAAACGGTATAAGCCCTGTTCAAACTGGATATTGCCCGTCCAGCGTACCGAGAAACCATCCTTCAACACCAGTGGGTCTGGCGAACCAGCCTGCCAGTCAAAATTGATGGCATCCGCTTTCATGACTTGCCGGGCAAAACCGCTCAAATCCTTGTTGTTGAACAGCTCCATACAAAACAGGTTATCAGGCGTACTGGCACAGCCGTTGACCTCTTCCCAGCCAAACCTGATCCTAGCGTCACCATAGGTTTCACGGTATTCAACCTTGACGACATGCGCTCCCTTACTCACATAAGGTACAACCTGAACCTTACCCTGCCACTGCCAATCTTTTGACCACTGATCAATCAGCAATACGTCGTCCAGCCAAACCCTGATGCCGTCATCCACATCACCGCTAAAACGGTAATAGCCTTCATTGAAATTGAACCTGCCTTCCCAACGGGCAGAAAATAGCTCAGAACCTACCCCGTGCATGGGGCGGTTTGCACCCCAGTCAAAATTAAGGGAAGGCGTTGCCTGCGTGCGTACCGCAGTACCTACCAGTGCGTCCCCGGCAAAGAAGCTGCCGCAAAAACTGTTGTCTGGAATACCGCTGCATTCCTTGCGCTCTTCCCAGAACAGTTTGGCACGCGCCCAGCCGCCATATTCACGCATTTCCATCTTGATACGGTGCTTACCGGCAGACAGCGATACATCCTTGAACTGCTCCTTGCCATCATTGCTATCCCAAGCATCAATCAGCAGGTTGCCATCCACCCAAACACGCATCCGATCATCTGCCTGTGCCACAAACCGGTAGTCACCAGCCAGTTCAAAGTCACCAACCCAGCGCACGGAAAACTGATCAGGGTTAACACCTGCCAACGGGCTAGCATCTTTCCATTCGTAATTGATGGCAGTCTCATTCTGTACTTTGGCCGGATCGTCAAACAAATCGGTATTGTTGTAATACTCGGCACAAAACTGCCCTTCAGGAACACTGCTGCACCCTGTATTTTTCACCCAAACCAGTTTGGCAGATGCGGTGGAAGAACGATCGTAATACTCCATTCGCACACGGTGCTTGCCTGCACTGACTGCAACGGCCTTCTTGTAGGTTGTTGCCCCCTGATCACGCCAGGCATCAATCAGCAACTGGTCGTCCAGCCAGACCCTCACACCGTCATCGGTGGTACTAGCGAAGGTATATTGCCCTGCTTCAAAATTGAAATCCCCCACCCAGCGGACTGCAAAATTATCACTCAGGTAATTGGGCAACATGGGGGCATTCACCCAGTTGAAATCAATCGCATCATCCAGGCGTGTATCGACCGGGCTGACCGTCAAATCCTTGCCATCGTAAATGGTTGCGCAGAATTTTCCTTCAGGAACCACGCTGCAATCGGGTGCTTTTTCCCAGAACAGTTTTGCGGTTGCGGTACTGCTGACATCACGGTATTCAACCCTGATGTCGTGCAAACCGGCCGTCATCTGTTTCAGTTTGCGGTATTTGCCGTTATAGGGGCTGGTACTGTTCCAGCCATCCAGCAACAATTCGCCATCTACCCAGACTTTTGCACCGTCATCAAAATCCGTCACGAAACGGTACAGGGATTCTTCAAAATTGACCTTGCCAACCCAGCGCACGGAAAAACCATCACTCGACACCATCGGTTCCGGTTGAGCATTAGCCCAGGCATAGTCAATGGTGGCAGGGGTTTTAAGCACTTGTACCGGCAACCCTTCCAATGCCTGGTTATTAAACAACATCATGCAGAAAGCATTGTCAGGCACTGCCCCACAACCTTCCACCAGTTGCCAACCGAGTTTCAGGGCAGCCGTACCGTAACGCTCGCGGTATTCCACTTTCACCACATGCTGACCGGCTTCAATGAACGGCGTTGCCTGTGCCTTGCCCGGCCAGCGCCAATCCGAACTCCACTGGCTTATCACCGGTTGTCCGTCAACCCAGACTTGCACGCCATCATCCATCTCAGCGTTGAAGCGGTAATAACCACTTGCCGGAAAATCAAAAGTACCTTCCCAGCGTGCCGAGAACATATCCGCAGGCACACCCTGCATCGGGCGGTCAGCCCAGTTGAAATTCAGCGCAGCAACCTGCTGGGTGCGCAACACATCCCCAGCTAACGCATCGCCCGCAAAGAAAGTACCACAGAAACTGTTGAGTGGTGCACCACTGCACCCCGCCATTTTTTCCCAACTCAGGCGTGCACTGGCCCATCCACCATTATCACGGTACTCATACTTGATCAGGTGCTTGCCTGCGCTCAATGGCAGGTCATACACGTATTCACGATTAGCATCGGCTGACCATTGGTCAATGATCAGTTTGTCATCTACCCAGACGCGCACACCATCATCGGCTTTGGCAATGAAACGGTATTTGTCAGCGGCAAACTCAAACATGCCCTGCCAACGGGCAGAAAACTTGTCAACTGGCACTTCCGGGTAAGGTGAACCGTCTTTCCAGGCAAAGTCGATTTGTGCCACCTCATCGACCTTAACCGCAGCATCTGCCACCCCGTTATTGGCGTAATATTCCCCGCAGAATTTGTTTTCAGGGATACTGGTGCAACCACTGGTTGCTTTCTGCCAATCCAGCTTGGCAAGCGCACCGCCACCATTTTCGTAATATTCCATGGTCACTCGATGCTGACCAGCGCTGACCAACACACCCTGTTTGTTCAACCCGTTCCACTGGTCACGCCACGAATCAATGATCAGGCGATCATCCAGCCAGACCCGCACCCCGTCATCACTGGTGGTCGTGAAGGTGTAATTGGCATTCTCAAAGACAAAATCCCCCACCCAGCGAGCCGAGAACTTGTCAGCCGGAATCGTGCCACCCGCTACCGGTGGCAGGCTACCCCAGTCAAAGTTGATATTGTTGGTGGCCTGAAAGCGCTTGGCTGAGCCTGCCAGCGTCATGTTATCGAAAAACTCACCACAGAAACTGCCCTGCGGCACAGTTGCGCAATCTACCAAAGCAGCATTCCAGCTCATGTTCAGGTAACTGCCCGGAACAGCTTTCAACTCAACCTGAATGCGGTGGCTACCAGCGGATAGGTTTTTCAATGCTTGACTGATATTGTTGGCACTGTAGCCGGAACTCTCATACAGCAGTGCACCATCAACCCAGATTTTCAACGCCCCCAAGCCGTGGCGGATTTCAAAAGCGTAATCACCTGTTGCTGCCACCTGGAACATCCCGTCCCAACGCAGCAACAAACCACTGGACAAATCAATGCCATCCGGGAAGCGGAACTTGCTGAAATCAAACTGGATACCATTGCTAGTCTGGGTTGGCGTCGTATCAGTGATCAGGGTTTTGCCAGTTTTGTCAATGAACGTCAGACACAGCTTGTCATCCGCCAGACTGCAAGCCAGTCGCTTGACCGATAAATCCACCTGCGCGTTGTAAGCAAGGTCAGTGTACTGCAAGCGGACACGGTGGGTTCCCGGAGTCAGCGATACATCAGTGGTCAGGGTACGCGCAGAAACCGCCGCAGCCGCACTGCCATCCAACACCAGCGCATCATCCACCCACAAACGCACGCTATCATCTGCTTTCAGGGTGAAACGGTAAGTGCCACCCAGCACATTGAACGCAGCATTGTATTGTGCAGTAAAACCATCACCACCAATTCCTGCATCCGGCCCACCAGCCAGCCAGTTTTTCACAAACAGCGGGGTGGAACTGCCACTATCATCCAACGTCGCTGGCTGTTCCAGCATCAGGGCAGGCTGCACGGCAACATCGCCCCCCTTATAATACGCCACACAGCTTTGACCCGCGCCTAGTTGCGGGCAAGAGAGCACCTCCGCTGATGTTTCCTCTTTCAGCCAGATACCCTGCGCAGAAACCGGCTCGGCAAGATTTTGTACCCGCGCATCCGGCACGGTCACTTTCAAACCTGTATTCAGAGCAAATCTGGCGGGGTACACACTTTCCACCATCGCATTGATGTCGGCTCCCGCTACCAGTTCCGGGGTGAAACGCCAAACCCTGCCGCTGGCAGTACTGGCTGGTGTCAGCACAAACGGCTGTGCCCAGTCCACCCCATTGTCCGCCAGCCGGGTAGTCGCGGCGGTTCCCACCTGTTGGTCAAATTCACGGAATACCTTGTTCACCAAAGCATCATCTGTACCGGACTGGTTGTTGTTCATGTAAACAAACTTCCGCGCCCCGCTCAGCCCGGCATGTAGCAACATTTCCTGATACAGGTCAGATTCAGCCAGCAAAGGCGCGTAACCGTCAGCCAAGGCAGTTTGCCCCTTGCCCGTCAGATAGGGGTAGAGCGGACGAGGCTGGGAGAAAGCCATTGCCATACCACGCAGCCGGTTGGTTTCGTAGCGGAAAGCATTGAAGGGGGTGGCAGCATAAGCAGTCTGGTTAATGGTGAAACCTGTGGCAGGCATTTGCCCGCTCAGGGTTTTGCTTTGCCCTGTACCAACGTAGGCTCCGGCCTTGGGGTTTTCACCCGGAATGGGGATTGAACTAGAGTAATAAGCCTGATCCCGCGCCACCACTTGGGCTGCCCCGAAGTAAGTGCGCAACGGGGTATAAAACGCCTGGTTCAGGTAAGCCGCCATACGTGCTTTCATCACGGCATCCCACGTTTGCTGGCACGAGCTGGCTTGCGCATCACCTGCATACATGGAAGCCAGATCGGTGAACCCCAGTTGTGTTTGCACGCTGGTAAAACGGCTGTCATTCTGGATCGCCAGCAAGTAAGCTGCCAGATCACCAGAAGCCTCCCCCGCCGCCTTGATGTCAGCCGCAGTCAGCGCCAGTGCTCGGTAATCCAGACTCACGAAATCGACCGTGCCACCCAGCGCCTTGTACTGTTTGAAAAACTCGCCCACTCTTGCCGCAACTGCCGCAATGCCGTTATCCAACCAAATACCGTGATCAGGCAGACCTCCCCCAGTGCCAGTCACCACCACCAACGGCTTGCCATTAGCATCGGTCAACACATTACTGGCACGGGCAATTTGCAGGAAATCCAGATCCAGGTTGAGGAAAGCCCGATGCCCTACCGGCATGGTTTTTGTCACAGCCAGCGCATTGCTGGCAGCCTGGGCAATACTGGCGGGGTCATTCAGTTGCTGGAGCGCAATACGGTGTAACGAACTGATTTTTTCCAGACTGCCATCCACCGGATACAACGAGTAGGCATGGCTGCCGGAAGGATCGAGAGGACTGGCTGTTGCACTCCCCAAAAACAGGAAAACCGGCAAGAGACCATTCAGAATGATACGTTGCAATAGGCGAGACGAGCGCAGCCCGCGTACACGTTCGTTGCACACTTTCATAATCCCTCGCAATACCAATGAGTCTGCACAATATTTGTTCTAATACGCAGTGTACGACTATCAATAGATCAAGTCTATTAAAAAACAATTTCCATTAGTGCCGCTTATCGGAGAGTCAGATTTGGTTCAGTTTCGCGCCTGAATAGGAAAAATTCACCTTCCACTACAACGCCAACTGGCGCATAATGCCCGGTTTTCTCCGACCCTGTACACCCATGTCCCCAGAAACAAATTCTTTACCTGCGTTCACCGAACTCGGCCTCGCCGCCTCCATCCTGCAAGCTGTACAGGAGTTGGGCTATGAAACACCTTCTGCCATTCAGGCCGAAACCATTCCGTATTTGCTGGAAGGACGTGATGTCCTGGGGCAAGCACAAACCGGCACAGGCAAAACCGCCGCTTTCGCCCTGCCCTTACTCTCCCGGCTGGATTTGAGCAAAACCGGCCCGCAAATCCTCGTCCTCGCCCCCACTCGCGAACTGGCGATACAGGTAGCGGAAGCCTTCCAGAAATACGCTGGCAAGCTGCCCGGTTTCCACGTCATGCCGATCTACGGCGGGCAGGATTACCGCACCCAATTCCGCCAACTGGAACGCGGCGTCCACGTTGTGGTCGGTACACCGGGTCGGGTAATGGATCACCTGCGCCGTGAAACCCTCAAGCTCGACAACCTGCAAGCACTGGTGCTGGATGAAGCTGACGAAATGCTGCGCATGGGTTTCATCGAAGACATCGAATGGATCATGGAACAGACCCCGGTCACTCGCCAAATCGCGCTGTTTTCCGCCACCATGCCACCTGCCATCCACCGCATTGCGCAGAGCTACCTGAACAATCCGGCGGAAGTCAAAATCAAGGTCAGCACCACCACGGCGGAAACTATCCGCCAACGTTATTGGCTGGTCAGTGGCCTGCACAAACTGGACGCGCTTACCCGCATCCTCGAAGCAGAGCCATTTGATGCCGTGATCATTTTCGTGCGCACCAAAAATGAAACCGTGGAACTGGCTGATAAACTGCAAGCCCGTGGCTACGGCGCGGTTGCTCTCAACGGCGATATTCCGCAGAACGTGCGCGAACGCACCATTGACCAGTTAAAGAAAGGCAAGATCGACATCCTGATCGCCACCGATGTCGCCGCTCGCGGACTGGACGTGGAACGCATCAGCCACGTCATCAACTACGACATCCCTACTGACACCGAATCCTACGTCCACCGTATCGGGCGTACCGGACGTGCCGGGCGCAGCGGTGATGCCATCCTGTTCGTTTCTCCGCGTGAACGCCATTTGCTGCGGGCGATTGAACGCGCCACCCGCAAGCCGATTGAGTTGATGGAATTGCCGTCCACCGAAGTCATCAACAACCTGCGCATTGCCCAGTTCAAACAGCGCATCACCGACACACTGGAAGCCGAAGATAGCCTTGACCTCTATCAACAACTGATCAGCGACTACGAGCGCGAACACAATGTCCCCGCCGTCGAAGTCGCAGCCGCCCTCGCCCGCCTGTTGCAAGGCGACGAACCGATGCTGCTGGAAGAAAGAAAAGCCCACCCCGCGTTTAACCCTGGTACTGCACGCGAACGTGAACCACGCGACCAGGAACAGCGCAAGGGCAAACGCAAAGCCAACTCTGCCTTCAGCAGTGACGAAGACACCATTGAAATGCAGCGTTTCCGCCTTGCCGTAGGGCGTGCGCATGGCGTCAAACCGGGCAACATTGTTGGCGCAATAGCCAATGAAGCTGGTCTGGATAGCCGCTATATCGGTCACATCGACATCCAGCAGGAATTCAGCCTAGTCGATTTGCCTGCTGGAATGCCGAAAGAAATCCTCCACGACCTGAAACGCGCTCGGGTTGCTGGACAAATGCTCAACATTGAACTGACTGACGAATCCGCAGCAGATTATTCCCCCAACCGCAGTGGCGGTGGTAGCAAACGTCAGGAAAGTGATCGTGGTGAACGTCGTCCGCGTGGTGATGCCCCCGCCTCCCATCGTCGTGAAAACCGCCGCCATGACAGTGATGATCGCCGCCCCCGCACTGACAAACCCG
The DNA here is from genome assembly GCA_002425225.1 of Thiothrix sp. UBA5583. Classification (GTDB taxonomy): domain Bacteria; phylum Pseudomonadota; class Gammaproteobacteria; order Thiotrichales; family Thiotrichaceae; genus Thiothrix; species Thiothrix moscowensis. The sequence goes on along the minus strand of DILV01000030.1, from coordinate 12,094 downwards.
GTGGTAGTGACAGACCCAGATTCGGCAGCGACCGACCAGCAGGTGCGGACAAACCCCGCTTTGGGGGGGACAAGCCCAGATTTAGTAGCGACAAACCCCGTTTTGCTGATGACAAAACACACGGCAGCAAACCGCCAGCGAAGAAAAAAGGTCCTGACAAGGATAAAGGCAAACCCAAGCGTTTCAAGTGAAACGCTGTGCCTTGCTGAGCATGGACGACCTCGGCAGTTTCGTCTGCTATGACGAGCTGCTGCTGGCGCCCATGCAGCGTTACGGCTGGCATGTCCAGACCGTGGCATGGCGCGACCCGCATATCGACTGGAATTCTTTCGATCTGGTCATCATTCGCTCCTGTTGGGATTATCAGGATGCACCAGCAGCCTTTCTCAAAGTGTTGGAAACTATCGACCGTTCTTTAGCCCGCCTGGAAAACCCGTTATCTGTCATACGCTGGAATCTGCAAAAACATTATTTGCGCGATTTGGCTGCCCAAGGCATTCCCATTGTCCCCACCCTATGGCTACCAGAGCTGACGACCGCACAACTGCCAGAACTGTTTTCTCGGTGGACAAGCCCTGAAATCATCATAAAACCCGTGATCAGTGCTGCGGCTTTCGACACCTTCCGCCTGACACCAGATGCAGCGACCAAACAGGCAGATTTGCTGATCCGCACATTTCGACAACGCGAATGCATGGTGCAGCCCTTTCTGCCTGACATCATCACCGAAGGCGAGTATTCCCTGTTCTTTTTCGGCAATGAATACAGTCACAGCATCCTCAAAACACCCAAAGCAGGTGATTTCCGGGTGCAGGAAGAATACGGCAGCCTGTTACGCAGTGTAGAACCGGAACCGTTACTGCTAGCCTTGAGCCGTCAGGTACTGGCAGCCATTCCTACTCCTGTCTTGTATGCCCGCATCGACTGGGTACGGTTAGGCGCAGGTTTCGCCCTGATGGAACTGGAACTGATTGAACCGTCGCTGTATTTCAATATGGATACCGAGGCGGCAGAACGCTTTGCAAGGGTGGTGGACAGATGCTTGCGGAAGTAAAATGTGTCATTGCCCCGTGAACCCAGAGCATGGGTGGAAAATTATACCCGGTTCAGCTTCCAGCCTGATGCCAAACTTGTCCTGCACTGACAAAATGATGCCTTGGGCGAATGCCCAGATTTGCTGCCCAGTTGCATTACCGTGATTGACCAGCACCAGCGCATGTTTGGCATAAGTACCAGCGTCACCCTCTCGCCGACCTTTCCAGCCACACTGATCAATTAGCCAGCCTGCCGATGTTTTTACCCCACCCGCCTGCGGCCAGCCGGGTATAGCCGGGAATTGCGCCTTCAGAGCATCCCACTGCGCTTGCGCAATCACCGGATTCTTGAAAAAACTGCCTGCATTGCCAATCTGTGCCGGATCCGGCAGTTTTTCCTGACGCATACGGATAATGGCATCACTGATGGTACATGCATCCAGTTCCTTGCCTGCAAGCTGTTCTCGCACCCCGGCATAATCGGTTTTCCACTGTGGCTTGCGTGGCAAGCGGAACACGACCGCAACAATCAGCCAACGCCCTGGTTCCACTGACTTGAAATAGCTGTCACGGTAGCCAAAACGGCATTCTTCCTGGCTGAACTCACGCAATTCACCCGTGCGCCAATCGACCGCCTGCAACTCATGCAAACAGTCTTTCAGTTCCACCCCATACGCACCGATATTCTGCACGGGTGCAGCACCGACCGTACCTGGGATCAATGACAGGTTTTCCAGCCCGGCGAAACCTTGCTCAATCGTCCAGCGCACAAATTCGTGCCAGTTTTCACCCGCCGCCGCCCTGACATAGACATAATCATTGTCTTGCCCCAAAACCTCCCGATCCCGCAAGCGTACATGCACCACCAGCCCCGGAAAATCTTCCACAAACAGCAGGTTGCTGCCGCCCCCTAGAAACAGCACAGGTAACTCGGGATGTTCCTGCGTCCATTGCATCACGGTGCGCAACCCACCCAGCTTGTGCAGGGAGCAAAAATAACGGGCGGAAGCCGCCAGACCAAAGGTATTCAGCCCTTGCAGGCTAACATTTTCACGAATTTGCATGGATTATCGGGCAGGGTACAAACGGTGGTTCAAAGCAATTACCACCAGCAACAGCAAAGCCGCCACCAGCGTATGCGCGGTTGCAACGGGCAAGGGCAAAGCCATCACCACATTCAGGATGCCAAGTGTGACCTGAACCAACAACAACAGCAACAGCAAGGCAGGCATTGACCCCAGAATCTGCAAGCGTTTTGCCAGCAACCACACGGCAAAACCGCCCAAAAACAGGAAAACGGTCAATGCCCCCAAACGATGCGCCAGATGGATGGCGGTACGTGCTGGGTTTTCCAACACACCAAACTCATAATTCACCCCTTCTTGCCACTCAAACGCAAACCCTTTGGCGAAGTCTGCTGCGGGCCACCATTCACCGTGGCAAGTCGGAAAACTGGTTCCACACGCCACGGCGGCGTAATGTGTGCTAGTCCAGCCACCCAGAAATATCTGCACCAACAGTAACAGTAAGGCCAACACCCCCAGAATACGTACCCCACCCAAGGTATCGGAATACAGCGTATTGGGGCGTGAGGAATGCTGATTCAGCCACAGCAGCCACAACAGGGACAAGGTTGCAAACCCACCCAGCAAATGCGCTGTCACAATCAGCGGGCTAAGCAGCAATGTAACCGTCCACATGCCCAATGCAGCCTGAAACGTAACCGTACACAACAGCAGAAATGGCAACAACAAACCCTGCCTTATTTGTCGTCGATAGAACACCACCACCAGGAACAATGCGAGAATCAGCAAGCCCAACGTGCCTGCCACATAGCGATGAATCATTTCCGCCCATGCCTTCTCTGGCTCCAGAGGTCGCTCGAACTGGCTGGCATCCACCGACTCCGGCACAATCAGATGCCCATAACATCCTGGCCAGTCGGGGCAGCCCAATCCAGCATCCGACAAACGGGTATAAGCCCCCAAGATAATTACAACCAGCACAAGCAACAAAGCAACTGACAACAGGTAGGAATAAACTCTCTTCATTGACGGACACTCAAGCAAAAGCGTAAACCATAACAATAGGTTATTATGGCAGCATTTGGTTACAACCTGATACCCAAAACCCACAAAAACAGGGAAATACCACCCTCAGCATCACCCCTAAAAAGGCACTGTACTACTGACCACAACCTCTTCCCCCATGAGCGGATGAGGAAAACGGATGGCAGTGGCGTGCAGCAACAGACGCTCAGCTTTGGCGCAAATTTCCGGGCTGGCGTATAAATCATCCCCTAGGATCGGGTGTCCCAATGCCTGCAAATGCACCCGCAACTGATGAGAACGCCCGGTCACAGGTTCAAGCCCTACACGACTCGTATCCATCGCCACATCGTATCCCAGCACCTGATAGCCTGTGCAGGAAGGCTTGCCTAGCTCAAAGCTCACCATCTGGCGCGGACGATTCGGCCAATCAGTAATCAGTGGCAGATTGATTTCACCCACAGCGTGCAACATCCGGCCTGCTACCACTGCCTCATAACGCTTATACACCTTGCGTGTCTGGAACAGAATGCTCAATGCGCGTTCCATCGCCTTGCCGCGTGCCAGCACCATGATGCCTGATGTACCCATGTCCAGACGATGCACAGTCAAAGCCTCGGGGAATTCAGCCTGTACCCGGCTGATCAGGCAATCCTGCTTGTCTGCACCCCGACCGGGCACAGACAACAGACCCGCAGGCTTATCAACCACCAACAAGGCATCATCCGCATACAGGATTTGCAAACCTGTATGCACGGGAGGCAGGTAAATACTCATTGCCCCGTTTTGTACTGATGCATGAACACCACATGCAAATCCGTTTCAGGCGTAAAACCGGTTTTCTCCAGCACAAAAGTACGTGCATCTACCTTTTTCAAACCGGTAGCGCACACACTGATTTTGTCATCAGCCTTCTTTTTTTGCAGGGTCAGGCGGAATTTGCCAATTGGCCCTTTCCAGTTAGCTCCCGTCGTCAAAATGTAATCGACATACGTCGGTGACAGCACACTCCCCTTGTCCGGGCGGTTGGTTTTGTCAATCCACGCCGCGAAATCAGGCTCGATACAATACTTTTTGATCTTTGCATCACGTTCCTCATCAGCGAACCAGAACATGGCCTCACCCCCTGCTGCGGGCTTATAATCATGCGTAACGCGCAGTGGTTTGCCCGCCGGAAAAGTCTGCATCCAGTGATGGGTCATTTTCACCATGCCATCTTTCTTTTTGGTTTCTGTCTCGAATTTCTTCGCCTTGCCATCCACCTTGACGGAAAAACCCATTGGGTTGCTGGAATTCACATCCAACCCCAAATCCATTTCCGGGTTTTCCGGGAATTCCGGCACCGGGAACGCTACTCGTGTTTCAATCGCCTCCTTGCTGGTATTACGGAATACATAAGCCACCCGAATTTTGTCTTCGCTGACAAACAAATCCTCTTGTTCCATCACGATCGCATCAGTTTTGCCAATCACGATGCCACCTGCCCCCAGTGAAGCCACAGCATCATTGGCTGAAACCATCTGTGAAACTGCCAGCAATGCCAGCAAGCCCAACAGGTTTGCTTTTATTCCGTTCATGGTTAAATCCTCTATTGTTATCATCACCAGCCAAGTATAACGGTTCAGACTGGTAGCCTGCCTGCCTTTCCGCTAACATTCCGCCATGAATAAACGGAACCCGGCCTGATTTGCCTTATACATGACAAGACTATTTTCAAGTGCAGGGAAAACGTCCGAATATGCCGGTAGTCGGCTGGATGAGGCAGGCGTCGTACATTTGCTACGGTTACAGAAACGCCTGTACCTTATCTAGTCGGCTACCAGCATATCCCATCCAAAGCAGTACAAAGGAAACCAATGGACGCACAACCCAAAGACCCCCATACCGTCATCGTCAAGCTGCGTGATAGTGAAGGCACTTACACCTGTAACATCCAGGCTGGCAAACACCAGATGGTGGCTGATGAGCCAGTGCCTCTCGGTGGGGACGACCTAGGAGCTGCGCCTTACCAATACCTGAAAGCTGCTTTGGGTGCTTGCACTGCCATGACCCTGCGCATGTATGCCGAACGCAAAAAATGGCCAGTGGAAGACGTGATTGTTACCCTTGCCCATAGCCGCGACGCCAACAAACAGAGCGTCTTTTCCCGCGACATCAAAATTGTTGGCGAACTGACCGAAGAACAGCGTGAACGCCTGCTGGACATCGCAGACCGCTGCCCGGTACACAAAACCCTGAGTCACGGTGCAACCGTGTTGAGCAAACTTGTTGACTAACCTGAAAGGCTACCATGTTACACATTTACAATAGTCTGACCCGTCAGAAAGAACTGTTCGTTCCCATCATTCCCCGTCAGGTACGCATGTATGTCTGTGGCATGACGGTTTATGACTATTGTCACCTCGGTCATGCCCGTGTCATGGTGGTGTTCGATACCGTGTACCGCTACCTGAAAGCCAGCGGCTATGCGGTGCAATACGTGCGCAATATTACCGACATCGACGACAAGATCATCAAGCGTGCAGCGGAAAACGGCGAGCCGATGGATACCCTGACCCAGCGTTTCATTGATGCCATGCATGAAGATGAAGATGCCCTCAAGGTGTTGCGCCCGGATGAGGAACCTCGTGCAACCGGCAACGTCCCGGAAATGCTTGCCATGATCCAGACCCTATTGGACAAGGGCATGGCTTACCGGGGCAGTAATGGTGATGTCTACTATGATGTTTCAAGATTTGCCAGCTACGGCAAGCTCTCCGGGCGCAAGCTGGACGAATTGCGGGCTGGCGAGCGGGTAGCCGTGGATGAGGTCAAGGAAGATCCGCTCGATTTCGTCCTCTGGAAAGCCAGCAAACCCGGCGACCCGGCATGGGATGCCCCGTGGGGAGCAGGCCGTCCCGGCTGGCATATTGAATGTTCCGCCATGTCACAGAAATTGCTGGGCGACCATTTCGACATCCACGGCGGCGGTTCCGACCTGCAATTCCCGCATCATGAAAACGAAATTGCCCAAAGTGAAGGCTGTACTGGTCATCAACACGTCAATTACTGGATGCACAACGGCTTTATCCGCATTAACGATGAGAAAATGTCCAAATCACTCGGCAATTTTTTCACCATCCGTGAAGTACTGGAACACTACCGGGCGGCGGAAGTACGCTTCTTCATGCTCAACAGCCACTACCGCAGCCAGTTGAATTACTCCACCGACCAACTGGAAGCGGCACGCGCCTCCCTGACCCGCCTGTACACTGCCATGCGTGGCCTGCCTGAAGCGGGTGCCGCCATGCACACCGATTACGAACAGCGCTTCAACGCTGCGATGGACGACGATTTCAACACCCCGGAAGCCATTGCCGTCATGTTTGAACTGGCGCGTGACATCAACCGCATCCGCACAACCCAAAGTGACCCGGCTGCCGCCCCGTTGGGAGCCTTGCTCAAACTGCTGGGCAAGACACTGGGCCTGTTGCAGGATGACCCGGAAGACTGGTTCAAGGGTTCCACCAGCAGTGACGGGCTGGACAATGACAGCATCGAAACCCTCATCCAGCAGCGACTGGCAGCCCGTCAGGCCAAAAACTGGGCTGAATCCGACCGTATCCGTGACGAACTCAAAGCCCAGGGAATCATTCTGGAAGACAGCGCAGGCCGCACCACCTGGAAACGAGCATAAAGCATGAACAAAATCACTATTATCGGGGCTGGCTTTGCTGGCCTCACTGCCGTGCGTGAATTGCGCAAGCATGACCGCCATGCGGAAATCACCCTGATTTCACCCCGCGCCGAATTGCATTACCTGCCGGGTATCATCTGGATTCCCAGCGGTATCCGCAAGCGTGAAGATCTGATTGTGCCACTGGGCAATTTCTTCCAGCGCATGAATGTCAGGTTCCATCAGGGTAACGTTACTGGTCTGCGGGATGGCGGGCGCATCGTCGAAACCGACAACGGCGAAGTGACCAATGATGCCCTGATCATTGCTTCCGGTGGGCGTTTCATCAAGAAACTGCCGGGGATCGAGCACGCAATTACCCCCTGCGAAGGCATTGCTGCTGCCGAGCAAATCCGTGACCGCTTGAATGCCTTGCAAGGTGGCACGATTGCCATCGGCTTTGCAGGCAACCCCAACGAACCAAGCGCCATGCGTGGTGGCCCCATGTTCGAGTTCCTGTTTGGTACGGATACCCTGCTGCGCCAGCAAGGTCGCCGTGACCGGTTCAAACTGGTGTTTTTCAGCCCTGCCGACAAGCCCGGCAACCGTTTAGGCGAAAAAGCTGTGAAAGGCTTGCTGGATGAAATGCAAAATCGCGGCATTGAGACCCATCTCGGTCACAAAATGAAAGGCTTTGAAGCCGACAAAGTAAAAACCGAAGGTGGTGAATTCGACGCAGACCTGATCCTGTTCATGCCCGGCATGACAGGCAACCTGTGGTTCGACAACACCACCCTGCCCCGCTCTGCCGGTGGCCTGCTCAAAGCCGACAAACACTGCAAGGTCGAACACTGGGACAAAGTTTATGTGGCGGGCGATTCCGGTAGCTTCCCCGGCCCTGACTGGATGCCGAAACAGGCGCACATGGCAGACTTGCAAGCCGAAGCAGCCGCGAAAAACGTATTGGCTGAGTTGGGCGGCAAACCTGCGGATGCCACCTTCAAAATTGAACTGATGTGTATTGTGGATTCCAACAACAAGGGAATGCTGGTATCACGTACTGAACAAAAGAACCTGATGTTGCCCAACTGCCGCCTGTTCCACTGGGCAAAACGTGGGTTTGAGTGGTGGTATTTGCGGCAGTACCGCTAAACTTACCGGATGCCTGAAAAGAAAAAGCCCCGCAATGCGGGGCTTTTTCATAGAAGATAACCGGCTGATTACATCATGCCGCCCATTCCACCCATGCCGCCCATATCGCCGCCCATTGCTGGAGCATCTTTCTTCGGCAGCTCAGCAACCATCGCTTCAGTGGTGATAATCAGGCCGGAAACAGATGCTGCATTTTGCAGGGCTGTACGGGTTACTTTGGTTGGGTCAAGAATACCCATTGCGATCATGTCGCCGTACTCGGAAGTACGGGCGTTGTAGCCGTAGTTACCTTCGCCAGCCTTGACCGCATTCAGGACAACCGATGGCTCATCACCGGCGTTGGCACAGATTTGACGCAGTGGCTCTTCCATCGCACGCATGGCGATCTGGATACCGACATCCTGCTCATGGTTGTCGCCTTTCAGGCCAGCAATCGCTTGCAGGGCACGTACCAGCGCAACGCCACCGCCAGGAACAACGCCTTCTTCAACCGCAGCACGGGTAGCGTGCAGTGCGTCTTCCACACGGGCTTTCTTTTCCTTCATTTCGACTTCGGTAGCCGCGCCGACCTTGATTACCGCAACACCGCCTGCCAGTTTGGCAACGCGCTCTTGCAGTTTTTCACGGTCATAATCAGAAGAAGTGGTTTCGATTTGCGCACGTACCTGATCAACACGCGCCTTGATGTCATCCGCTGCACCAGCACCGTCGATGATGGTGGTATTGTCTTTAGTGACATTGATACGCTTGGCTTGACCGAGGTCATCCAGCGTGACTTTATCCAGTGTCAGGCCGACTTCTTCGGAAATCACAGTACCGCCAGTCAGGATGGCGATGTCTTGCAGCATGGCTTTACGACGGTCGCCGAAGCCCGGTGCTTTGACCGCTGCCACTTTAACGATACCACGGATGTTGTTCACCACCAGTGTCGCCAGTGCTTCGCCTTCGATGTCTTCCGCGATGATCATTAGCGGCTTGCCTGCTTTGGCAGCGCCTTCGAGTGCAGGCAGCAGTTCACGGATGTTGGATATTTTCTTGTCGTACAGCAGTACAAACGGGCTTTCCAGTTCAGCCGCCATGCTTTGCTGGTTGTTGACGAAGTAAGGAGACAGGTAGCCACGGTCGAATTGCATCCCTTCAACCACGTCGAGTTCGTTGTCCAGACCTGAGCCTTCTTCAACGGTGATAACGCCTTCTTTACCGACTTTGTCCATTGCCGTAGCAATGATGTTACCGATGGCTTCATCAGAGTTGGCAGAAATGCTACCAACCTGCGCAATGGCATTCGTGTCTTCGCAAGGCTTAGACATAGCGTGCAGTTGCTCAACCGCAGCAATAACCGCCTTGTCGATACCGCGCTTCAGATCCATTGGGTTCATGCCTGCGGTAACGGCTTTCATGCCTTCACGCACGATGGCTTGCGCCAGCACGGTTGCAGTGGTAGTACCGTCACCGGCAGCATCAGAAGTCTTGCTGGAAACTTCCTTGACCAGTTGTGCGCCCATGTTCTCGAACTTGTCTTCCAGTTCGATTTCCTTGGCAACCGATACACCGTCCTTGGTTACGGTTGGTGCGCCGAAAGATTTTTCCAGCACGACGTTACGGCCTTTAGGCCCCAGAGTAACTTTAACGGCATTTGCCAACACGTTAATGCCTTTCACCATGCGTGAACGGGCATCATCACCAAAACGTACTTCTTTAGCACTCATTGTTGTAAACCTCTATGTAAATCTTTGTCCGGGTCGGAATTCTTAGTCTGCAACTTAGCCTTCAACAATGGCCAGCAGGTCTTCTTCACGCATGATCAGCAGCTCTTGACCGTCTACTTTCACGGTTGTGCCAGCGTATTTGCCGAACAGTACTTTGTCGCCAACCTTGACTTGCATGGCAACGCGCTCGTTGTCGTCACCAACCTTGCCAGGGCCTACTGCCAGTACTTCACCACGATCCGGCTTTTCCGCTGCATTGTCAGGAATGATGATGCCGCTAGCAGTTTTGCGTTCTTCTTCCATACGGCGTACCACAACGCGGTCATGCAAAGGACGAATATTCATAATCGGATTGCTCCTCAAACCAGTTAGGGTTGAATGTTAAGGTTTAGATTATTAGCACTCTAGGCTAGTGAGTGCTAATAATAAGGTCGGGTCAGGCAAAGTCAAGGGCGGGCAAATGAAATTTTTACTTCAAGGCAGGAAGGAACCATCGTCACGGCGTTCAACCACTTCACCATCAATATCGCGGCTACTTTGGCGAGGTGATGCATGGGTCTGAAAGCCGTGGACGGAAACCACTGCCCGTTTAAGCCACAGTTTCAGCAACAGATGACGGGTTGGCGGCAACACGCACAACAAACCAAGAACATCGGTAAAAAAACCGGGAATCATAAACAGCAAACCACCCACCAGCAAAACCACCCCTTCCAGCATGGCATGAGCAGGAAGCTGACCTTCATTCATGCTGCGCTGGACTCGTGTCAGGGTGGCAAACCCTTGCTGACGTAACAGGAACATGCCCAGTACACCGGCTAGAATCAACAGCAACAGGGTAGACAAAGCCCCGATTGCACTACCAACCTGAATCAACAACCAGATTTCAATGAAGGGGATAACAAGGAATAACAGGGCAAAAATGGGCAATGGGCGCATGAAAACTCTACCGGAACTGACAATACCCTTGTATATCAGTCCTACACGCCTTTTTTCAAGTTAACCCCATGCAAATCAGGCTGCTGACTCAGTGTTTCCCTTGATCCGCTGACAGAGTTGCGCCAGAGGAATGGGGCGACCACAGTAATAGCCTTGGGCGAAATCCACCCCAATCTGCCGTAATCGGTGCAAGGTTTCCGCATCTTCGACCAACTCGGCGATAGTCAGCAAATTCATGACTTGCCCCACGTCATGCACAGCCTTGACCATTGCTGCATCCACCGGGTTTGTCACCAGATTGTGGACAAAATTACCATCAATTTTCAGGTAACTTAGTGGCAGTTCACGTAGATAGCTGAGGGAAGAAAAACCGCTGCCGAAATCATCCAGCACCAAATGGCAACCCAAGCCATGCAAAGCGTTCATAACCCGCTTGGTGTGCACAAAATTGCTGATAGCGACCGACTCGGAAATCTCGAAACAGATCATGCCGGGATCAATCTTGAATTGCCTGACCTGACGCTCCACATACTGGAACAACTCCGGGTCTTGCACTGACTGGGCCGACAGGTTAATCATCAAGCGGGTATCCACACACTGCCCTGCATCATTGTTACAGCGACAATCTGCCAGCATCTCCAGTGCCTTGTGGATGATCCAGCGGTCGATGCTGGTCATCAGATCCAGTCTGTCAGCCACCGGCAGAAAACTACCTGGACTCAGCAAAGCCTGACGAAAAGGCAAACGCAGCAGGATCTCGTATTGCCGGAAACGCCGCTCATGTTCATTGCGCAACGGCGCAACCGGCTGGGCAAACAGGATAAAGCGGTCATCCCGGATAGCATCTTTCAACAACTTGCTCCAGTCGTGTACTCGTTGACTGGACATTTCTGTTACGGTTTCACTTTCATGCACAAACACCTGATTCCGTCCCAATGCCTTGGCGGTATAACAGGCTTTATCCGCATCAGAAAACAGTTGCTTTATCTGGAGGCGCGATGAAGGCATAAACTCCAGCAGGCCAATACTGGCACCAATCGAAAAGACTTTCCCTTCCCAACTGAAACGAAAATTGCGCACTTCGGTCAGGATAGCATCCATAATGCCCCGGCCTTTTTCAACGTTGCAGCCTTCCAGAAAAATGGCAAATTCATCACCACCAATTCGTGCAACCTTGTCAGAACGGCGTACTGCACGCAGGAATATATGTGCCACCTGTTTCAATAACTCATCGCCAGCCGAATGCCCACAGGTATCATTGATAATCTTGAAATTATCCAGATCCACACTGGCTAAAACATGGGTACGGGCAAGCGCAGAGGTATCATGCGCCAATTGCTCCACATATTGTTCAAAGCTGGTACGATTCATTAAATCCGTCAATGGATCACGGGATGCCTGTCGGTACAGGCGATTAATTACCTTGCGGTCAGCCGTGACATCCCGAAAAATGAGCACAACCGTTTTGCAATCATCCAGAATGCAGGTTGTATGCAATTCAACAAAACGGCAATCCCCCACCCGTGGAAACAGTTTGGGTTCTTTGGGATTTCCCGTGGT